>CAMYJB010000053.1 GCA_947258565.1 uncultured Woeseiaceae bacterium | reverse complement strand
GCGACGCCCGGCGCCACGATTCGGATCGACGAGGTGCTGCTGCCGGACGTACCCGTTATCCGGAACGTAGCCTGGCACGCCGACCCCGTGAACCCGACGTTGCGCGCAACGATCGACAACTTCGAGGTATTCGTAACCACTACGCCGGACAGTGACGGTGCGTATCGGGGATCATTACGCACGCTGCTGCCGGACGATACCGAAGCCGTCATGCTCGGCTACCAGCTGGTGCCTGACCAGTCGGGCTTCCTGGTTCGCGGCACTATGAACCTGGTGCTCGAACCGCTGTTGCCGGTACTGCACGCGATCGGCGCAGTGCCGGCCGAGGTGAAGGCTCTGAGCTCCACATTGAAGGGCACGTTCGAGATTCGGCTGGAAGCCGACGAGACGCTGCCGGTCGATATCCGGGCAATCTTCGACACGGCAGCCGGCACGAGGGTAGCTTACCAGGCCGGCGATACCGGTATCGAATTGTCGGTCATCGAGACGGCCCCGGTGAATGCCGGGTTCCAGTACCCGACATTCGACTGGACCGCCCGGGTCGCGCGGTCTGCCGTGTCGGTTGCGGGAGCCGGACTCGACCTGCCGATTCTTCACATGCGCGACAGCGAGTGCCGCGCGGGCATCGCCTGCCGCACCGATCTCCACTTTTCCTACGACGAGCTGGCCATCGGCAACCTGAGCATCGACGCGGTGACGGTAAATGCCGGGGCCGTGCGGTTCGAGAGCCGCGACGATAATTGGACCGTCTCGTCGACGGATGCGCAGATCACGCTGCACGACCCGGCGCTTGCCGGGCGCCATGTCGTGGCTCCGTCAATTGAAGCGGATGTGACAGCCTCGAACGAACGCGCATCCGCGACGGTGGACTTCAGCACGCCCGGAGCCGGCCTTGCGGGACGTGCTGCGCTGTCGCACGACCTGGCGACCGGGAGCGGCGAGTTCACGCTGGAGTCGGCGGCCATCGAATTCGACCTGCTCCACCTGTCCGCGATGTTCACCGACTGGCCATACGACTGGGACATAACGGCCGGCCGCGGCAAAGCAGAAGCCGACATTCGCTGGACCGCGTCGGACACGGGCTTCGCGTACGCGGGTTCGGCGGATTCCCTCGCCGGCCGCTATGCCGATATCGGCTTCCTCGGGGCCAGCAGCCGGCTGGAGATTGACGTGGACTCGGCAGCCCCGCTCGCGCTGGAACCAGCACGGTTCGATGTTGCGCTGGTCGACATCGGCTTTCCCGTCGAGGCTATCAGCGGCACGGCAACGCCCTACATCGACGAGTCGGCCGTCGAGGTGAGTTCCTTGTCGATGACGGTTCTCGGCGGGACGGTGACCGCGGATCCGTTTCGTTACGACCTGGACGCCGACAGCAATGAGTTGATGCTCAGGGCCAGCAACGTTCAGCTGCCATTAATGGTCGGCCTTGCAGACTTGGAAGCCGTGACCATCAGCGGCAGCGTGTCGGGGGAGATCCCTGTGACCATCCGAGGCAACAACGTGATCATCGACGAAGGCTTCCTGGAGAACGACCCGCCGGGCGGCGTCATCCAGTATCGTGGCGGTGCCGCTGAGGGCGTCGTGAGCGACGGATCACAGCTGGGCATCGTTACCCGGACGCTCCGCAATCTCGAGTTCGACTCGCTGACCTCTGCGGTCAACTATTCCGAGGAAGGCGACCTGGTGTTGAAGATGCGGCTCAAGGGGATCAATCCCGACGTCGATCCCACTCAGCCCGTCATCCTTAAGCTGAATGTCGAGAATAACGTGCCGCAGATGCTGCGCAGCCTGCAGGCTACGCGATCCATCGAGGATGTTCTCGCGAGGAAACTTTCGAAATGACGCTTCCGGCGCCGCAAGGCATACGTTAAGCTGCGCGCAGGCGCTCTCAAGGTACTGACCATGTCCAAATATTTGCTGGCAAGCGTTCTCCTGGTCCTGCTCGCAGGCTGCAGTCCAACCGTCAAAGTGGAAGCGCCGAAGGAGCCGATCGAGATCAACCTGAACGTCAAGATCGAACACCACATTCGCGTGCAGGTCGACAAGGAGCTCGAAGACCTGTTCGAA
>CAMYJB010000052.1 GCA_947258565.1 uncultured Woeseiaceae bacterium | reverse complement strand
AAGGGCGGTCGTTAACAGTGTTTTCCGTCTCATCGCATTAACCTCGATCCGGACGGATGGTTAGAGCCATGTACCTGGCTGTGACAATTCATGCAGTTCTGGCCGAGCATGAAGCCCGACGGGGTGCCTGATGGCAGGCCGTCGCTGCTTGCCGGTACGCTCGGGTGGCCTTCCTGGGAATGGCAGCTTTGGCAAAGCATCGGGCCGCGCATGCTCAGCATGCCCGGATAGTTCGAGCCGTGCGGATCATGGCAGTTGCCGCAGTCTTCGGCGACCGGCGCATGCTCCCACAAATACGGACCGCGCTTCTCAGCGTGGCAATCGAAGCAGGTCTGGTTGAGCGTTTGCCGTGCGAACTGCCACTCGCTCGTTGCGCCGTGCGGGCTGTGGCAGCCACTGCAGTCCATCTTGCCTTGCCGCACCGGGTGCGCATACGGCTTCAGCATCTGGGTGCGCTGCTGCTGGTGGCAGTCAAAGCACACCTCAGGTTGCGTAGCCGTTGCCAACACCGGATCGGAAGCTGCATGACTCGTGTGGCAGTCAGCGCAGGCGACCTCGTTCATGTCATGGTCGTTACCGTGCCAGCCGAAGCCCATGTCGGGTGTATGACAGCCCAGGCAGGCGTCGTTTTGCATCTCTACCGACGTCGCCGAATCGGCTCCGAACCGAACGGTAATGGGCGGTCGTTCCTGCCCGCGCCGGACGCGAGCAGCATGATCGCCGCCCGGTCCGTGGCACGCTTCGCACTGTAGCTGGCCGTGGCCAAACGGGCCGTTTGGATCTGTCGGTACGGCATGTGCGCCACGAAACAGCGCGAGCGTGACCTCGTCCTCATGACAGGACAGACAAGTGTCGGCGCCCTCACGGCTGTAGTTGGCTTCCTGGCCGCCGGCGGAGCCGGCAGCCAGGGTCGTTAGCATCGCGATCGCGATGATCTGTATCAGCAGCCTCATGGCAGCAACCTACCTTCTCGTTAGTTCAGTGGGAAGTCGCGTACGCCATGAACCGCCTCGACGTCAGCCGTGCGTCCTGCGCCGTGGCAAAGTTCGCAGGTTTCGACGCCGGACGAGATCAGCGTGCTGTCTGCAGCCTTGCGCGCGTCGAAGTCGCCACCGTTCTGGACCATGTGGTTCCTGGCCAGGTCGGAGACGTGGCAGCCGGAGCAAGCCGACGTATTCGGCGAGACGACGACATCGTCTATCGGTGTCGGGTCCGCGCCAACGCTGACCGTCGTACCGAGCACCTCACCCGGATCGACCGGGAAGTACGTCGGGCCCTGTCCTCGCGCCAGGTCTGCCCGCTTGATGTGGCAGGCTTCGCAGTTCTCGATATGCCCTGGGTAGTGGACGTTGACTTCACTGTACTCGTGCACCGAGTTGCGGAATCCGCAGACCTGGTACGGGACACCCGTCTCGGGAGATGAGTGGATCCTGTGGATCATGTACTTGAAGTCGACCGGCACGTCGTCCGGCCCGAGCGTCGCCAAGCAGGGATCGGCGCCACGCTGCCTGTTGTCCGTCGCATTCGGGTTGTGGCAGGTCACGCAAACTTGCGGCTCGTCGGTGCGGTTATTGCCGTGCAGCGACAGCTCTTTGTGGCAGTTGTCGCAGTTCGCGATATCGACCACTGGGCGCCGGTCCACAGCCTCGGCGCCGTCGATACCGACGTATTGGACAACGTTCTTGACCGGGATTCTCTCGGTCGTCAGGTTGCCGTCGCGGTTGACGTCGAGTTCGACGGCCGGGTGGCCGTCGATCGTGACGGCAGCCGTGCCGGTCGCATCCGCCGGCAGCGGATCTGTTGTAGTAACGCTGAACCAGCCGGGGCTGCCCGCAACGGGCGTTGCGCCCGGGTTGCCGAAGCACGCCAGCGCGTTCAGGCCGGCAGACATCGGCTGCGCCGGATCAGATCCGCTGTTCGTGTTCGTGTAGTCGTCGGTGTTCCAGGCGATACCGATCTGGAGCCGGCTTGCGCCACCGTCGCAGGTCGTGAATTCCGTATCGTTCAGGATGTCGTAGTACGAACCGTCATTCGGGTTCGTGACCGAAAATTCGACCGTCGGGTTCGAGCCTACGGCCAT
>CAMYJB010000051.1 GCA_947258565.1 uncultured Woeseiaceae bacterium | reverse complement strand
ACACCGTTGTTCGTCAGCGACACGTTGTCCACGCCGCCACTGAACGTCAGCACCGACCGGCCAACCACGTTGGCCGACTGGCGCGGCAGCACATGCCACGGCAGGTGCAACGACGAGCCGTCACTGCCTTCAAGCTGCAGGTAGCCGTCGAACTCGTTTGCCGTCAACGCAGCCGGATTGGCGCCCTGAGAGCCCGAGTTCATGAAGTTGCCGGGCAGGTTCAGGCCGTTGATCGTCATCTTGACGTTGAAGAGCTTGTCGCTGTTTGCGCGGACCTTGACCTTCTGCGGAGCGTCGACCGAGACCGCGCCGCTGGCGGCATCGCCGGCGAATCGGAAAGTCGGCGTGATGCTGAAGGTGATGGCCTTATCGGAGTAGTTCCGCACGCGGACCTTCTTGTGCAAGGTCTGGACGCTCTTGTCCGCATCGACGAAACCAAAGCTCAGGCCGCCCTGTAGCGTATCCTCGTCCCACGCAGCCGCCGGAGCGCCCACCGCCTGGTCTGCGCGGACTTCGCCGCCGCCGATGCGGGTGATTTCGGCCAGGCCGCTGAACGGATCGATGTCGATGTTCGTATCGCCCGTGTTCATCAGCTTCGCCTTGGACTCCGCCGGCGTCAGACCGGGTTGCGCTTCGAGCAGCAGGGCTGCGGAACCCGCAACCATCGGCGATGCACCTGAGGTACCGCCGAACGGCGTGCGGACGGTTCCGGTACCCGCTTGAGCAGATACCGACGCGCCGGGCGCGCCGATTTCAGGCTTGATCAGGTTCTCCGCCTCGTGCTGTGGACCGCGCGCCGAGCTGCCGACCATTTGGCCTGCCAGCGCGAGCTGGTTCGCCGGATCCACAGAACCAGCGGCCGGTAACGCGCCCTTTATGGCGTTGGAATCAGCCTGGCTGATCATATAACCCGGTATCGTGATCGGACCGCCCGGATCAGCGAAGCCACCAGAGAACGGCGCGCCCGGCGCGACCAAGCCGATGATGCCGACGATGCCGCCCGCATTACCGATGTTGAATATCTTAGTCGTGAAGAAGCAACCGCCGCGGTCGACGAGTACGATCAGGCCGGTCAGTGATCCCGGCGCAAATGGCAAACAGCCATCGAGGTTCCCGCCGACACCGTCAGCATATTGTACGGGCCCGGACAGAACACCCGGAAGCGGCGCAGACCATGCCTGAAATACGGCGGGATAATCCGTGCCAGCAACGGTAATGTTTTGCAGAGACGCAGACGGTACCTGCGTCTGTGCGACCGACAGCGCGCTCGGCGCCGATGACGGAGTGCCCGTGCAGTACGGCTTGTCGCCGCAGTTACCGGCAGACGAAACGGTCAGTACGCCGATTGCGCTGGCGTTCTCGACCGCCTGCGACAGATCGTCATCGAACGGCTGACCGTAGCCTGAGCCGAGCGACATGTTGATGATGTCAACCGCATCCGACACGTCGCCATCGCCATTCGGATCGACGGAGAAATCCATGCCCTGGATCAGCGCGATACCGGAACAGGATGACGATATGGACGAGCAGACCTTGACGGCATACAGGTCGACGCCCGGCGCAACACCGAGGTTGCCGCCGATAATGTCCGCAACGTGCGTGCCGTGGCCAGCTGCAGGGCCATCATCCAGTGGATCGGGATCGGGACTTTCCGGACCTGCTGGCCAGATACTGCCCGTAAAATCAAAGCCGCCCACAACGTCTGCGGTGGGGAACGTGCCGGGTTCAATAATTGTCGGATCATCAGCAATATAATCCGCCGGATTGCCCGTTCCGCCGAGATCGGCGTGGTAGTAGTCAATGCCACTATCGAGAACGGCAACACTAACTCCGCTGCCGTCGAATCCCGATGCGGGAGGAGTGAGCGCTCCGATATAGGGCACGGTCTCGGACAGGTCCAGCTCGTAGTCCTTGACTCTCGAGATGCGATAGACGTCAGGATCCTTTGCGAGTTCCTCGATCGCCGCAGCATCGACTTCCATGACCACGGCGTTCAGTACCATCTGCGCGTCCGCCAGTTTTTTCGCGCCTGGTGCCATCTTGCCGGCACGCTTGACGAAGGCCGACTGTTCGCTGACGAGGCGCTGTTTGTGCGCTGCCCCGTTACCTTTCGATTGCTTGACGTGTTTTGCAACCGACGGCGAGCGAAGTCGCAC
>CAMYJB010000050.1 GCA_947258565.1 uncultured Woeseiaceae bacterium | reverse complement strand
CGCCGAAGAAATACAGCGCCTTGGTGGGACACAGGGAGATCGTCTCCTGATCGCTGTCAGACGCCAGGTCCCAGTTGACTCGGATTTTGTCGTCCGGACCGGGCACCGTGAAGAACGCGCCTTCCGGAAACGGCGCCTTCAGGCACAGGCCACATTCCTCAGCGCCGCTGCATAACCTGGCGTCGTAGGCAAGCTCCGGCTTCGGGTTGATGCTCTCCGGGTTGCTGCACCATTTGCAGCGCAGCGGGCACCCCTTCAGGAATACCGTCGTGCGTATTCCCGGACCGTCGTGGCTACAGTAGCGCTGGATGTTGAGGACATTGCCGGTCACCTGCGAAGCTGTCGAATTCATTGCGCACCTCCCAGGCAGATGCCGAGCGTTCGGGCAATCAGCATCATCTCGCTGTCTGCAGGCACGGTGCGTACCTTGTTGATTGCCTCGAGCAGTGGCACGAAGGCAACATCCGGCGGCTGGAAGGCAACCATCACGCCTTCCTCCCCGGCGTCAAGTGCGCGAATCGCCCCGGCACCGTAGGCGAGGCCGAGCTGCCGGTCGACCGCGGTCGGCCGGCCGCCGCGCGCCCAGGGCCCGAGTACCAGCGGATAAGTCTTTTCTGCGAGCTTGAGCTGCAGCCGATTGGCGACGGTCTTCGCTGCACTGCCGGACCTGTGTATGGCATAGCCGGTCGCCTCGCCCGTCGCGAGCGGCGACAAGGACGCTTGCATCGGCGACGGCTTATCGGCGCCGGCCGAATCTTCCTCCAGCTCGATGCCCTCGGCCACGACCACCAGGCCGAACGACCTTGCGACACTTATCTTCCCGTCCAGGTAATCGGCAACCGCGTCGAGATCTACGGCCAATTCCGGGATCAGTATGACGTCAGCGCCGGCGGCAATACCGGCCTGCAATGCCAACCAACCGGCTTGTTCGCCCTGCACCTCGACGACGGCGATCTGCCTGGAAGACCTCGCGGCTTCGCGTGCCCGGTCCAGCATCTCGATCGTGAAACTGAGCGCGCTGTTGAAACCGAAAGACACCATGGTCGTGGCGATGTCATTCTCGATCGACCGCGGAACACACACCGCGTTCAGGCCCTTGCGATGCAGTTTGTAGAGGACACTCAGCCCACGGCCACCAACGACCGAAACCAGTGCATCGATGCGCTGTTCCTGTAGTGCCGCCAGCAGCTCGTCGGAACAGTCAACCTCTTCGGCCATCCCGTCGTTCACACGGCGCACATGGAACGGATCCACCCAGGGCGACTGACCCAGCACGCCGGAGGCGGCCGGATCCATGAGCTCAGCCGACTGCGGCGACAGGGGTACCAGGCCGCCGTCGGGATAATTACCGGGTTCGAGCAGGCCGGCGAAGCCGTCCCGGATGCCGACCGCCTCCCAGCCCAGTTCCGCCGCGGCCAATGTCACGCCCATTACCACCGCGTTCATCCCCGGGACGAACCCGCCGCCCACGTTGATGGCGATACGTCGTGGCTTATCGTTCATGGAATTCTCCGTTGTCATTGCGTCTGCCTGGCAGTGCCCTGTTCGAGGATGACCTTCTCGGGATCGATGCTGTACACCCAGGGCGCCGAGTTCTTCCAGCCGTTTCTCATCCGCTTGCCGTCAAAGACGCTGTTGGGGTCGTGCACCTTGTCTCCCTCCACCCCGTCGACGATGTTGTAGGCGTTATTGAACCCGGCGGCCGCCAGCGCGTTCACCGCCATGGCACTGCGCGCCCCCGATCGGCACGTAACCAGCAAGACGTCGGTCGGCGCGGCGACCTCCAGGACATGGGCGACGAAGTCCGGGTTCATCCTCGAGCCATACTCGAACCTGCCGTCCTTACGCTGGTAAGTCACGAAGGCGATCGGGATGTTCCAGGACATCTCGGGGTGGCCGACGAAGGCGTATTCCTCGGGTGTGCGCACGTCGATGACCTTCACCTTGTCCGCCGCGGATAGCCACATTTCATAGGCCTCGGCGGCGGTGACATAGAGGCCGAGGGTGGTTCGCTTGCGCTCCGAAAGCTCGTTGCCCGAAGCCGTTTTGGCAGGCTCGCCGGTGTCGTCTGCAGACACGATCGGTGGCGCCGCCAGGAGGACGCTCAACGCGGCGAGTGCGGCCAGGGCCGTTGGCAGGCGGGCGTTAGGTTTCGACATCGTGATAGTCCTGCACGTCTCCTGGTGACAGTCGGGCCGGCGCGGCGGTATGCCGCGCCGAACCGGTCCTGCTGTTCCTTACTAGCAACTCTGCAGAGTACGCTCGATGATCTCGTCCTGAACTCCCTTATTCAGTTGACAGAAGAAAGCACTGAATCCGGCTACACGGACTACGAGGTCACGGTAATTCTCCGGGTGTTTCTGCGCGTCTCTCAGCTTCTCGGTATCCAGCACATTGAACTGAATGTGATAGCCGCCATTGTCGAACAAG
>CAMYJB010000049.1:1281-4061 GCA_947258565.1 uncultured Woeseiaceae bacterium | reverse complement strand
GCACCGGGGCAGGCGCCTTCGGCCGTTACGACGTCCGGGAACACGTGCGCTTCGAGCTTGAGCGGCGGATTGACCACGTTCTGCCACGTGTCGTCGATGGTCGGCGCGAACGCGACCGTCGCATCGAAGTAATTAGGCTGGTCCACCTTGTGGATTTGCGTAATCAACTTGTTTGCTTCTGCTCCCGGCGTCGCGAATTCCGCAGGCAGCGGACGGCCATCGGCACCGGCCGCGACGAAGGTACCCGCGTTGTAGGCGTGCTGGAAGTCGCTCATCTCGAAGTAGAACTCGCGATGATCCGGGAGAGTCTCGGCGCCGACGTTGCTGCCGTTCGGCGCGCTCGCCGGCGGTTCGATGACCGCCTGCCACGTGGTCGGGCCTCCGTCCTCACGCGTGCCGAGAAGCACGCCGGACTCGTTGTGCTTCCAGGTCGAGCCTGCCGGCTCGGCGAGGATCGTCGAGTAAAGACCGATCTGCTGGAATGTCGACGGACCGTAATGGTCGTGCGAGAACGTCAGGCCGAGGCCGCGATCGACGCCCTCGGCGTTGACGACCGGGTCGACCAGGATGCGCTGGATTGTCGTGCGCGCACCGAGGTACTCAGGGTGCCCGTTGACCTCGACGCCCGGACCAAAGAACGGGTGCTCAGCTGCCACCAGATGGTCTCCCGGATTGCGGCCAATCAGCGACGGCGATCCGGGGTCGGCCCCCTGGGCCACCGTCAGCGTCGGCACGGGGGCCAGCCCCGTCAGGTCAACCGTATGATTCGCAATCGCGGCAAGCAGGTCTGGCTGGAACTGAGCGGGGTCGAGCTTCAAAACGTCGACAAGTATCTGCGTCAGTGTAAGGGGAGCAGCTCCGCCCGCCTGCAACGCTGCGAGATCATTGAAGTTGTTGATCGCCTCGATGCGCTCCTGGACCATCAGCGGCGACAGCGTACCGTCTTCGTAGTTCCAGCCGTTGGCCGCGCCGTCGTTCGTCGTCAGGTCCCACTTCGGCAGGTGAATGTGCTGGCCGATGATGTCGGTCGGCGTGCGCACCTGGAAGTCGTCCACTTCGAATTCCGCGGGGACGAGGTTCGCATGCAGCAGCTTGCCGCAGTCGAACGTGTTGAAACGCATGACGAGCGGCTCGGGCGGACGCTGCTTGTTGATCGTCGGCGCCACGTCTTCCCACAGCGCGATGATGCGCTCCTGCGAGTAGTGATGACCGACCTTGTTGAACACGGCGTCGATCTGCACGTTGGCGAGCTTGTAGGTCCGCGGGTTGTCGCCATGGAATGTGGAGCCACCCCTGACTCCCAGCGTACTCTGACTATTATCGCCGTCGAACCACTCGCCGACGACACCATCGCCCAGGTACGTGCCCGCGTCATCCACGCAGGGATCGTTGAAAGGACCACCCGGTACGGGATCCGAGCCGTTCAGGACGAAGCTGACGCCACCGGCACCGGTGCCATCACCGGTCGTAGCGCCACTCAGGTTGTTGGCATAGCTTCCCCGTTCACGCACGGCGTGATAGGCCATGGCCTGCTGCTCGAGTGTCGTGCCGTACTCGGGGAAAAACACCGGCTGCGCCGCCTTGACGACCTTGCGGAAGTCGAGACGGTTCTGCGTGTCGAGCGACAGGCCGCCCGAGGTGTAGCCGCGCAGGTTGTGGCGCGGCAGGCCGCCGTCCCAACCGCCGGCCTGGGCCGGGTTGTAGCTACCGGCGGAAGCGCCGGCTTCGGTCAGCATGTCGAGGACGGGCGTCATCATGCGCTGGCCGACCGTGCCTTCGGGGCAGACGACCGTTGCGGGATCGCCGGTGTCGACCGCTCCCTCGCCGCAGGAATTGCCGGCGAGCCAGAACGGGTATCCGGGGAATTTGCCCGCGTCAACATCGGCGAAATCGACGATCGCCTGCGAGGAGTCCGGACCCTGGGCTAACACACCGTTGGCCGGGCGACGACCGGAAAGGACGCCGAAATCGCCGCGGTCGACCGCTGCGACGGTCACCTTGCCCGGCATATGCGGCATGGCCTTGCCGGGCAGCGGCACGATCGCCGGGATCGGCCAGCCGTCGGCCAGTTCGCCGTCGGGCAGCGCGCGCGAGCCGGCAGCCGGCTGGCCGCTGCGGAGGTCGAATCTGCTCTTGTGGAAATTCTCCCTGAATCCATCAGCACCAATCGGTGACTCGTGGAACAGAGGCGGGTTTTGCGCATCGGCTGCTTCCGAGACCGCGAGCACGGTACCGCGCTCGAACACGTCCTGGATGCGGATGTGGTACCACATGCCCTGCGCAAAGTGCGGGTAGAAGTGGCAGTGGAAGATCGCGTCACCGGCGGTCTTGTTGCGGTTACCGACGCCGCCATTGACGAGTTCGTAGGTGTGACCCGAACCCGGCATGATTTCCTGGGCGTCCAGGTAGTTCGCGTTGTCGTCGTTCGGGTTGAACAGCCACTGGTGGTTGTGCAGGTGGAAAATGTGCTGCTCGAACGCACCGGCGTGGGTGTTGCGGATCTTCGTGAAGTCGCCCGTGTACGCATGGTGAACGTTCGACGGGTCTTCCTGGTAGAGCGCGTAGTTGCCGGGGATCGGCGGGTTCGCGCCGACAGCCTCGCCACCGGCGTCGATCATGCCGTCGCCATTGACGTCGGCATCGATCAAAAACTGCCGCCAGCAGTCCGCGCTCAGGATGTTCGACGGGTCGCAACTCTCGATGAGGGAATTGGCCGGGTAGTTCACCAGGCCGCCCGGGTCGCCGACCGTCTGCGAGGCGAGGAAGAATTCCTCGTAGGC
>CAMYJB010000049.1:0-1210 GCA_947258565.1 uncultured Woeseiaceae bacterium | reverse complement strand
GGCTCGAGGCGGTTCGGCAGCGACGGAACGTTTGCCCCCTTGCTCTCGAGCGGGTAGGTGCTTGCCGGGAAGCTGCCGTCGGCATTCGGGCCGACGATGATCGCGTTGATGTCGCTGTGGACCAGCTCGTTAGCGGCCGTCAGCATGTTCAGGACCGGCAGGTTGGCCTTGCCCTCGGAGATCCAGGGTTCTTCATTCGGATACAGCGCTCCGTAATCGATAATCGGCTGGCCGAGATCGGTGTAATCCATGGTCGCCAGGCGAAGTTCCTCTTCGGTCACCTGGCTGCGATACATCTTCGCACCGACGGGCTGTACGTTCAGCGCACCGAACATGCCCACGCCGAGGTTGCCGGAGCTCTGCTCGCTGCCGATGGTCGCGCCGTAGCTGTTGACCACGTACGCGCCTTCGTGCGGCGTGTACAGATTGTAGGTCCGTGATTCTCCAGGCGCTGCGAGGCCGTCGCCACAGTTCGGCTGGCCCATGTCGGTCGGGCCGATGTTGGCGCCAGGGTTTTGGCCGACCATGCTCGCGTCGTCTGCCATGTCGTTGACGAGCTCGGTGCCCGACGCGTGGAAGCCGGCGCAGCGGCCTGCGACCTGGTCGTTGTTATTGAGAACGCATACACGGTTATCCGCATTCGCGGGGTCTGCACAAGGTGTTCAGTTGCGCATCGTTCGGATTAGGCCTTGGATCCAACAGGTTTTTGAAGTTAACCGTCAGGCAGCTGCCGGCAACCGAACGCACCACGAGCGGTCGGGGCCGCTTGTCGGGGCGGAGCTGGACCTTACCTTCTATGCACCCTCCGGTAATCTTCGTACAGGGCTTCCCGTTGTCCGAATCGTTCGGGTTTCCGTCGTCCCAGTGCACCACGTCGCGCTCCAGCGCATACGTGATCCAGTTCGGGTTCTGCGCGCCGAGGCGATTGAACACGGTCGGGTTGTCGAGGACGACAACGTTAGCCGTGATCGTCTGGTCGCAAGCGACCTGCGCGTAAGCACTCTTGCCCGCGCCCAGCGAGGCGACGAACAGGACGAGCCAGAAAAGGCCGTAGCCCAGTTTGGGCAAAACGTCAGTCTTGCGGCTGAAGTTGTCCAACAGTTTTAGTGTGGTCACGAGACTATCCTCCCTCTGCGCGAGACCCCAATCCCCGAACGGAGATGAGTGCGCTCGCCGGTGTGCGCTGGCACGAACTCTCGTGCATATGGCG
>CAMYJB010000048.1 GCA_947258565.1 uncultured Woeseiaceae bacterium | reverse complement strand
GATCAGATAATCACCTTCGCCTACTCGCCGCTCCTCAATCCCGGGCAGTCGGCGACCGTGACGCAGAGCGTGACCTTGCCCGCGAAGATGGCGACCGGCGACTACTTCCTCGGCACCATCGTCGGCGGCTGGTACGAGGACGTGGACCCGAGCGACAACGTGGGCGTCGCCCCCCTTAGAGTGATCGGCGCGACCTGCACGCCGGACGCGTTCGAGCAGGACGACACCCGCGCCGGCGCGCGCCCGGTCGAGGTTAATGACATCCAACAGCGCAATCATTGCGACGATCCGGACGACTGGGTGTCGTTCCAGGCTATCGGCGGAACGCGCTACGGGATTCAGAGCGCCCGGCTGGGCTACAGCAGCGGCTGGCTGACGCTCGCGGTATATGCGGCCGACGGCGCCCTGCTCGCCGAAACGCCGCCCTCCCAGCCCTCGGACAATCCAAAGCTCATCTGGACGGCGCCGGAAACGGGCACCTACTTCGTGCGCTCGCGGCCCCTGGCCCAGTGGTTCCAGGTTGGCGTCGGCACGGAGTACAGCTTCGTGATCGCCGACGTGCTGGCCGATCTGGTGATGCCGGAATCCGACACCTACCCGCTGCAGGGTGTTACCGGGGGAACCGACTGGTTCTACACCTACGTCGCCAACTACGGCTTTACCGACAGCGGGCCATTCGAGGTTGGCGTGTACATTTCCGCCAGCCCGAACGTAACGCGCGCGGACCGCCGTATCGGCTTCCGGCGCATCGAGAACCTGCCGCCGGCCCGCTCCGCGGACATTCGCACCGTGCAGATCGCGTTCCCGGCCGACCTGCCGGCCGGCGATTACTACCTGGCCGCCTTCGCCGACGATCGCGACGGCGTCGCCGAGTACGAGGAGGACAATAACGCCAGCGAGGTCACGCCGGTGAGCATCAGCGGGCCCAGCTGCACCCCGGACGTCTACGAGGACGACGATTTGCAGTGGATGGCGCTGCCGATCGCGATCAACGAGCAGCAGGCGCACAACTTCTGCGAGGACGGCTTCGACTGGTTCAGCTTCGACGCGGTCGCGGGCACCACCTACTACCTGCGGGCCATATACCCGGCGCCGTACCCGGGCGGCCCCACCGCGCCAGCCGGTACTGTCGAGGTCTACGATGCCGGTGGCCAAATGCTCGCGCAAGCGAACGGCGTGCTCTCCTGGACCGCCCCGCAGAGCGGCGTCTACGAGGCGCTGGTGCGCGGCGCCTCGAGCGTCAACGACTATTTCTTCGGCGTGCTCGACGAGCTGCCCGATCTCGCGGCCGCGCCGAAATGGGCCATGGACACCTTGGGCGTGCCGTCCGGCGGCGTCATCGACGACGGCACCTGGACGGTGCGCAACTTCGGCTTCGCCGACTCGCCGCCGAGCAACGTCGGCCTGTACTTCTCCGCCGACACGACCATCACGTCCACCGACCAGCTGCTGCTCGCCATCGCGCTGCCGAGCATCGCACCGGATGGCGAAACCTCGCAGACCTTCGTGCGCGTGCCGGTGCCGGGCAGCCAGCCGCTCGGCACTTATCAGTTCGGCGCCTTCGCGGACATCGACAACGCGGTCGTCGAATTCGACGAAAGCAACAACGGCTTTGCCATCCGGCAGCTCCAGGTGGTGGCGCCGCCCTGCGCTGCAGACGCCTACGACGACGATGACCTTCCCGGCCAGGCGAAGCTGCTGGCGATCGACGAAGCGCAGAGCCGCAATTTCTGCGAGGACGGCTACGACTGGGCAAGCGTCGACCTGCAGGCCGGTGAAACCTACGCGTTCGAGGCGCGCGGCGATCCAGCAAGCGACGTGCGGCTCATGATCTACGACACCGAGGGCAGGAACCTGCTGGTGGACGGCGAGACCGGCTTCAACAACGCGGCCTACGCGTGGGCGGCGATCACCGCGCCGGCTACCGGCCGCTACTACATTCTCGCCAACACGCTTGACTCATATGAGTATCGCACCCGTTATGGCACGAACATGAACTACACCCTGCGCGCGAGCACCTGCCAGCCCGACGCCTTCGAGGAGGACGACGCCGAACGCACCGCCGCAAGTCCCATCGCGGTCGGCGCGAGCCAGGCGCGCAACCATTGCGACGACGGTATCGACTGGGCCGAGCTGACGATCTCGACGGCCGGACGCTACACGGTCGAGACCGGTGACCTTGGCCCGGATGCCGACACGGTGCTGGAGATCCACAACGCCGGCTCGAGCGCGCCGCTCGCGTACAACGACAACCGCTCGCGGAACAACCCGGCCTCGAGAATCACCTACGACTTCGCCGCGGGCACCTACTACCTGCAGATCCTCGGCAAGCAGCGCGGAGCCGGCGCCGAGTACACGCTCTCGGTGCAACGGGCCAAGGGCAAGAAGTAGGAAAAAGGGGACGGTGACTTCAACCGGTCGCTGCAACACACTCGATATCATGTCATTTTCGGCTGAGGGTGTGAACAATGGAATCAAGGTCACGTGGTGGGTTGACGGCGGAGCAAGTTCGCGAGCTTTGGAGGCGGTGGAAACGTGGAGAATCGCAAAGCGATATCGCGCGGAGTTTGGGTAAGAGACCCGCGACGGTGTTTAACGTTCTGCACCGGGGTGGCGGGATTTATCGGTCACCGCGTCGACGTGCTGAGCAGCAGCTAAGCCTAGCGGAACGCGAAGCGATTTCCCGGGGACTGGCGATGGGCGCGTCGATGAGGGGGATGGCGAGGGTGCTGGGTCGCAACGTATCGACGGTGAGTCGAGAGATTGCGCGCAACGGAGGGCGGGGGAGCTACAGGGCGGTGGATGCGGAGACCGCGGCCTGGCGTCGAGCGGCTCGGCCCAAGCGGTGTAAGCTGTCCGGATGCCCCCGGCTTCGGCGCATCGTGGCCGGCAAATTGTCATTGCAATGGTCGCCGGAGCAAATCTCGAACTGGCTTGAGCGCACATATCCGCACGACGAATCATTGCAGGTGTCTCACGAAACGATTTATCGCACGCTGTATCTTCAGGCTCGCGGTGCCTTGAAAAAAGAGCTTATCGCCCACTTGCGCTCGCATCGGCTCATGCGTCGTTCTTTGCGGGCGAATAACAAGGGGCAGCCTCGAGGACACATCATTGATTCGATTTCCATCAGTGAACGTCCCCCAGAGGTCGAAGACCGCGCCATCCCCGGTCATTGGGAGGGTGACCTCATCTCGGGTTCGAAGAACACCCACATCGCCACGATGGTTGAGCGCCAATCTCGCTTTGTGATGCTGGTTAAACTCGAGAGGAGAGATGCGGACACCATCGCCAGAGCGTTAGCCAGGCAAATCAAGAGACTGCCCAGTCAGTTGCGTCGTTCGTTAACCTGGGACCGCGGTTCGGAGATGGCACAGCACAAGCAGCTGACACTCGCTGCTGATATAGACATCTATTTTTGCGACCCACGAAGCCCATGGCAGCGTGGCAGTAACGAAAACACCAATCGCCTGTTGCGACAGTACTTCCCAAAAGGGACCGACCTGTCTGTGCATTCACAGGCACACCTGAATAAAATCGCACTACGATTGAATCAGCGGCCTCGCAAAACGTTGGGGTTTGACACCCCCGCAAATGTATTTAACAAGTGTGTTGCAGCAACCGGTTGAAGTCACC
>CAMYJB010000047.1 GCA_947258565.1 uncultured Woeseiaceae bacterium | reverse complement strand
TGTCAGCATTGTCGGTTGGCAACGACCAGCTGCAGCCGGAGGAGTCGGACAACATCACGGCCGGATTCGTTTACAGCCCCGCGTGGTCCGAAGGGCAGGCGTGGTCGGACGGTATTACGCTGTCGGTCGATTACTACAGTGTCGAGATCACGGACGCCGTGCAGGGCCTGAGCCCGGGCGAGCTCATCGACGCTTGTGTCGAGACGCTCGATCCCACGTTCTGTGCTAATACCCCGCGCACCAGTTCGGGGCAGCTCGATACCGTACAGAACGAGCTGCAAAACCTAGGCGCGATCGATGCGTCCGGTGTCGACATCGCGTTCAGCTATCTGAGCCCCGAGACGAGCATCGGCACATTTACGCTTGACGTCGATGCGACGCACCTGGCCGAGTACAAGGAGACCACGAACAACCCGGACGGAACACAGTCGGTCAACGACCTGACGGGTACCGCGCCGGACGAGACCTTCTTCCGCGCATTCCCCGAATGGCGTGCTGTCACCTCTGTCGGCTGGACGATGAACCGGTTCACCGGTTCGCTCAGGTTCCGCTGGTTCGACGAGATGGACAATGACGGCAGCCAGCTGGATTCGGCGATGTTCACGGACCTGCGCCTGAGCTGGAACCCGAGCTTCGCGAATGACTCGATGACGTTCACGCTCGGCTTCAACAACGTGCTGGACGAAGATCCGCCCGTGTGCCAGAACTGCGGCGTAATCGGCTTCAATCCGGTCGTGCACGACATTCCGGGCCGCGTTGGTTACCTGAGGTTCAGCTACCAGCAATAATCGCGGTAATCAGACCGCAACAGAGAACGGCCCCCTCGTGGGGCCGTTCGCTTTTCCGGTACGCAACCACCGAGATCACCGCTTTCGGTGCCTATCGCTTCGGCGGCACGTTCGAGGAGGAAGAGACGGAGGCAAAGTACGAGCTGAAGGACTCGCCAAGCTTCGGGCTGATTCTCAATATCCGCCACCAGGATCCCACGCAGTGGGAGATCTTCTATTCACAGCAGCAGACCGAGGCCGAGTTCACGGGCGCGACGGCTAATGACCCCGAGGTGGACATCGACCTGCACGTGCTGCAGCTGGGTGGCACCTACCAGTTTGATGGGGAAGTGGCTCGCCCGTATCTCGCGTTTACGCTGGGCGGCACGCACGTACGGACCAGTTCGGCGGAGTCGCGGAGCGACACCTTCTTCTCGGGTTCGATCGGCCTCGGGATGAAGTTCCTGCCGACCTCACGTGTCGGTATCCGTGTTGAGGCAAGGGCCTATGGAACGCTGGTCAGCAGCAGCACCGACCTGTTTTGCAGCACGGGGCCGGATGCGAACATCTGCGCCATCCGGCTGGAAGGCAAGATGCTGAGCCAGTTCGAGACGTTCGCAGGGGTCACCGTCCGCTTTTAGCCGTAATCGCGGCCGTAGTAGCGGGCCTCGGCCTTGAGGCGTGCCGCTCCGATACCTTTTCTCGTCATGGCTCGCCGCGCTGCGCGCGGCTGCGCTTTACTTCCTCGAAAAGGCAATCCTCGCGGCCCGCCCGCAAAGTCCGGTCGCAGCGTCGTTCGGACGGGTCAGGGCGGACCGGGGCGTTTGCCGACCGAAGTAAAGCGCAGCGTAGCGAGCCATGAGGGAGGCAAATGCCCCGGCCGCCCGTCAGCACAAATCATTCTCCGGACTTTGCGCCCATTTGATAGCGGAACCCGATGCCGACGATGACCTGTTCTTCGTCATAGGGCGTCGCGCCCAGCGACAACAGCAGCGGCAGTGCATCCGGCGTGACACCCTCGAGCGCCCAGTCCTCGGTTTCGAAAGTCTGGTACAGCGCATACAGGTTCCACTCGATACGCTCCGACTGCCGGAAGCCGAGACGGACCCGCAGGTAATCGAGCGTCGTTTCGAGGTCCGGGAACTGCGCCGGCGCATCGGCCGCCGAATCGAGATTGATCTTTGATGTGCCCTCGGAGCGCATGTAATCGAGCTGTAAATCGAATCGCTCGCCAATCTCGCGAATATTGAAGCCTGCGCCGATCGTCGTGAACTCGTCCTCGTTGTCCGCGCGCCAGTCGGGCTCGGCGAATGACTCGCTACCTAGCTGGGTGGACTCCAGCGTGTCGTAAGCGGTGTTCAGGTAGACCGAGGTGCTTTCCGTTACGGACCAGCCGAGGTCCAGCGCGACGCTGACTTCGTCGGCGTCGGTAAGCCCGAGTTCGGATCGCGTGTACTCGTCATCAGCGAACAAGCCTGTCAGTGAGACCGAAATCGGCGTGGCCGCCGGTGACCAGCTCACCGTAGCCTCGCCAAACTCCCTGTAGCGATAGGCGAGGTGATACTTGCGCATCAGCGGGTTCTGGCCCGTGGCGATCGCGAACGCTTCGTCGTAGTTGTCGACGTCACGTTTGGAAGCGCCGCCGCGCAGGTCGATGTCGAAGCCGCTGCCCGGGCGAATCCGCAGCCGGCCCCAACCGGTATCTTCGGATTGCGAGGCGACTTCCTGGAAGTCGCGGTCGACGTCCCTGCGGTCGTAGCCCGCGGATACCCGCAGCATGTCGAACAGGTCGTAGTCGCCGCTCAAGCTGAGGTAAGACCGCTCGAAGCTGTACGGCACGTTGAGTTCCTCGCCGGCGTCCGGGAAGGTGTCGACGATAACGCGGTTCCACGTGTCCTGCGTCGTCTTGTTGTCGCGCTTGTCGTAGCGGTAGCTGAACTTGATGCGGCCTTTCCTGAAGATCCGCGACGTGATGCTCGCGGCGAAATTGGTCGTGTCGACCTCGGCATCCAGCGAAGAGCGCGGCAGCGGGTCTGTGGCGAGATTCGGGTTGATCGTGTACGGCAGGAGTTCCGTGTCCTGGGTGATCTGCCCCATCGATGCAGACAGGTTCATAACCGTGCGCAGTTCGGGGAGCGAGTAGCCGCCTGCGAGCGTTACCTGCTGGAAGCGGCTCTCGGGTGCCTGTGCCTGGGCAAGCGTATCTGCGCCCGGTGCGCCCGTGAACGGCTGCTCCCAGAACAACGCGGTATTGTCATTCTGGAAATCGGACAGGTACCAGCTCAGCGCCACGAAAGCGTTGTCGGCCCCGTAACGCACGGCGAAATCCACTTCGTCGGTGACGTATTCGAACGGCATCGGCAGCAGGCTTGCGTTCGTGAACGTCGAGCCGCCCTGGATCTTCGTGCCGTCGTTCTCCTGGCGCCTGTAATCCAGGGAAAAGCTGAACCGCGATCCGGCGAGATAACGCCCGCCGATCGTGTAAATGTTCCTGTCGCTCTCGATGTTACGGCTCACGAGGCTCGAGCCGAGCTGCGTGAAGCCGTCAGTCGTCGGCGCACGCACCCAGCCGTTGGGCAGGAACAGCGCGTCGGCCGCTTCCGCAAAGATCGACGACGTCGTGATGAACTGCCGGTACGGTAACTGGCGAAAACCGATGTTGTAGTCGAATTTGCCCGCGTGGCTGCCTTCGAGTTCCGCAACGCGCGAGTCGAGGCCGAGATCTTCGACGGTCCAGACCATGCGGTAGGCGCCGCTGGCATACGAGCCTTCGCCGTCGAGGTTGCCGTAAGCCCCTTCTTCGTCGTAACCCGTCGCATTGCCGAAATAGGCCGAGTCGTCGCTCACGCTGCTGGCGCCAACCTCGTAGTCTCCCTCGTGGCCCTGCTGGAACGGGCAATACTCGCAGGCCCAGTCGCTGGTATCGACCTCCTGCGCCCCAATGGCCGGCGCAAGTGCGATCGCGCCGAGAGCGAGTAACAGTTTCGATTGTGTGTTGTTCATCGTCGTCACCGCATCAACTTGGAGCCGGAGGGATGGTTCGATCCGTGCACCTGGGAATGACAATTCAGGCAGCTCTGTCCGAGCAGGAACCGCGACGGCGTGCCGGTCACGAGTTCGTCAGGCCCGTACGGGATACTCGGGTGGCCGAACTGCGAGTGGCAGCTCTGGCACAGGAGCGGCGCCCGTTTCGCAAGCATGCCGGGGTGATTCGAGCCGTGCGGCGAGTGGCAGAGCGTGCAGTCCTCGCTGACCGGCGCGTGCTCCCAGAGGTACGGGCCGCGCTGTTCGGCGTGGCACTGCTGGCAGGTGTCGTTGACGGTCTGCCTGACCAGGCTCGTCGCAACCTGGTCGCCGTGCGGGCTGTGACAGCCGGTGCAGTCCATCTTGCCCTGGGAGAACGGATGGGCGAACGCCTTCCGCGTCTCGGTGCGCTGCGCCTGGTGGCAGTCGAAACAGACAGCGGGTTGCGTCGCCGTCTGCAGGACGGGGTCGCGGGCGATGTGCATCTGATGACAATCGGCGCAGGCGACCTCGTCGACCGGGTGCTCGCCCGCATGCCAGCCGAAGCCGACGCCACTGTTGTGACAGCCGAGGCACTGGCCATTCTCTTCCTCCACCGTGGCCGTGCCGGCCGGGTGGAAATACGGGATCGCCGGCCGTTCCTGGCCGCGGCGGACGCGACCAGCGTGCTCACCGCCGGGGCCATGGCACGCCTCGCACTGCAGCTGGCCGTGGCCGAACGGGCCGCGCGGGTCCGACGGCACGGCGTGCTTGGTGCGGAATATCGCGAGTGTCGACGCGTCTTCGTGGCACGACAAGCAGGTATCCGCGCCTTCGCGACTGTAATCGGGCCCCTCCTGGCCGCCGGCGGTGCCGACGGCCAGGCAGGCCAGCAGGGTTCCTGCGAGTGCTAGTGAGAGCAGCCTCATGGCAGCCTCCTATTCCGCAATCAGTTGAACTGGAAGCTGGCTACGTCATGTACCTCGGCTACGTCCGCCGAGCGGCCGGGGCCGTGGCAGAGCGCACAGCTCTCGACGCCGGACGAGATCAGCGTGCTGTCCGCGGCCTTGGTGGCCGCAAAGTCGCCGCCGTTCTGCTCCATGTGCGTCTTCGCGAGATCCGATACGTGGCAGCTCGAGCACACTGACGAGTTCGGCGAAATCACGACGTCATCCGTCGGAGAAGTCGCATCCGCACCCACCGAGATCGTCGTACCCAGAATCGCGCCGGCCTCGACCGGGTGATACGGGAACGGATTCTCCTCGGTAGGCTCGTGACAGCCCTCGCAGTTGTTGAGATGGCCCGGATAGGTCACGTCATAGATGTGCACGCTGTTGCGGAAGCCGCAGACCTCGTACGGCACGCCGGTTGCGCCGCTCGCGTGGATCCTGTGGATCATGCGCTTGAAGTCGATCGTCTCGTCATCAGCACCGAGCACGTTCAGGCAGTCGGTCGGCGGATCATTCGGATTCGCCACCGGCACACGCTGCCGTGCGTCGGTCGCATTCGGGTTGTGGCAGACGACGCAGACTTCCGGCTCGTCGGTGCGGTTGTTGCCGTGTATGGACAACACGTTGTGGCACTGATCGCAGCGTTCGATCGCGATAGCGTTGCGCCGCGGCACAGGTGTTGCGTCGGTCACTGCCGCATAGGCAACGGCGTTGGTCACCGAGATGCGCTCGACGGTGCCATCGATGTCCACGGCCGGGTGACCGTCGATCGTCACGGCCAGCGTGCCGGTCACGTTGGCGGGTACCGCGACAGGTGACGTTACCGTGAAGGTACCGTCGCCATTGTCGGTCGAGGTGCCGCCACAGGCAGTCAGCGGGTTCATGCCGATCGGCTGCGCCGGACCGGCAGCCGCGGGATCGTTGCCGTTACCGGTGTTGGTGTAGTCCGGTTGGCTGCTCCAGCCGATGCTGACGGCCAGGCGGCTCGCGCCACCGGCGCAGACGGTGAACGGTGCGTCTGTCTGGATATTGTAGGGCGCATCGCCATTGGTCGGATCGGTCACCGAGAACTGCACCACGGGGGTTTCACCCACGCCTGTGCCGGTAACACTGAGGATATTGAACTGGAAGGCCAAACTCGCTTCCTGTTCGGGAATCCGGTGCACCTCGGCGACCTGCAGGCTGCCGCCGGCGATCGTCGCATCCGGCCCGTGACAGTTGACGCACTGGGTGTCGTCCGTGAAGGCGAGACCGGCCGGATGAATGCCGTCCTCGAT
>CAMYJB010000046.1 GCA_947258565.1 uncultured Woeseiaceae bacterium | reverse complement strand
CACGGCTTCGACCGGTGCCTGCGGCACTTTGACAAAGCCGAGCGTGGCCGCGGCGAGGGTGATGCTGTGCGCCAGTGTAAAGGCTGTCACGGTCGCGACGAGCTTGCGCCAGCCTTCCACGATCATGAGCAGGGCCAGCACGAACAGCAGGTGGTCGATACCGAGCAGGATGTGTTCGACTCCGAGAGACGTGTATGTCGCTGCGACCTCCCGCCAGCTCTCGGAATCGGAGACGGTGAACGCGTAGTCCGAGGGCGTCAGGCGCACGATCTGCGTCGTGCCGTCGAGCCGCTCGAAACGCCCAAGCACATCGGTGAGCGTGGCGGAGAGACCGTCGATCGCAACCTCGTGACCAACAATGCCGCCGGGGCAGACGCTGACCCAGCGTTCGACAAATGCACCGCCCTGCTGGTAGCTGCGCATATTGCCCTGCGTCTCGCAGTGCTCGGGCATTCGGGCATAGAGGCCCAGCCGCAGCTCGCCGCGCGCGGGCACACGCCAGAGCACGTCGTAGATTTGCGCATCGATCTGCTGGATACGCAGGTAGCCAGGGCGTACCTCGTGCGCGAGGCTCGCGGCCGACCACAGCAAGGACAGCACCGCAAATGCAGCAAGACAACGTATCCGAGACGCAGTCACGACCCGGTGTTCTCCACGGTCATCGGCTCGATCGTGATCGTGTATCTTCGACGCAGTTCGTCATACAGCCTGTCGATTTGGCCCAGTCGCGGCGCACCTCACGTTCGGCTTCCTCGAGCGTCAACGGGCGGCCGGCCGAGAACTCCTCGATCAGCACGAGGTGCAGCCCGTAGCCCGAGCGTATCGGCCCGCGCCACTTCCCGGGCTCGAGATCCCTGAGCCCATCGGCAAACTCGTTACCAAAAGTCGCGGCGATGGCGCTTTCACGTTCACCAACAAAGCGATGTCGCAGTGACAGCGGATCGCCCAGGTCTTCGGGATTGGTCAGTGCCGAGTCGGTCACGAGCAACAACAGCGCCTGACCGGCATCTTGCTCTGCCGCCGCGCCACGCTCATCCAGGCTGAAATAAATCTGTCGCAGCGTGTACACGGGTTCGCGCGTGTACGCCGTCTGGTTCTCCTCGAGGTACTGCTGCAGGATCTCCTCGGTCGGTTCCGCCATCGACACGATGTCTTCCGCAAGCACCTCCAGTTTCTGCCGCAGGCGCCGGCGGATGATCGTGTCGTCGGTGTCGAGACCCATCCCGAGCCCTTCGCGATACGCGATCTCCTCGCGGATCCAGTCATCGACAATGCCCGTAAACTCCGCCTGCGTGGGCGGGCGCTGCCAGGTACGCGTGAATGCGGTTACCAGGTGCTCCTGCTGGCCGCGCGTGACGACGATCTCGTCATCGGCTGGTTTATCGGGCCCGATGAAGCCATACAGGGCAAAAACGAGGGCGCCGAGCACAATGAAGTGCAACAAGGGTTCCTTGATCCACATAGGACTCGCCTGGTGTATTGATTATTCTTCGCTTGTTACCAGCAGCAGTTCGCGCTCGTTGAGCGGCTGCAGGGGCCGTGCATTATCGGGCAATAGCGCGGCGATTGCATCCAGTTGTTCACTCGAGAGCTGCTCGGGCTCCGCGAATACGAACCAGCGCACACCCTCGCTGCATGGCGGCGTCGTCAGGGAGCCGCTGTAGGCGTAAAATGTTCTCTGCAACGGCCTCAGTTCCTCGATGCCCACCTCGAGGTTTTCGAGATGACGTTCCTCGCCTTCTCCCCGGGGCAGGTTCGATACGATCACGTCGAACCCGGGTTCGTGCTCGCCCGCCTCGTACAGGACCCCAAGCACTGCCAGCTCACCGTCGGCATTGCTCGTGACGAAATGAGCCTCGAGCGGATACCGTTTCCCGGCAATCGCGTGCTCGCTGGGCGCGTGGAAGTGATACTGCGCGAGCGCGAAGCGAACGCCGTCGATGACAATCGCGACATCCACGTCCGGCGTCACCTGGATCGTGTGCGTGTTATTGACGATGTCCATGACCTCCGCACGCTGGTCCGCGGACACAACGACCTCACCGACGAGTCGATCGATCTGCGCACCCGATACGCTCGTCGCAGCGGACAGGTCGATGGGCGACTGCGCGCGGCCGCTTGCGCAGACGGAAAATTCCGGGCTCAGATCGGCCCAGTGCTCGGGCCCGTCGGCGTCCTCGTAGCCCCAATGGACGGCGCCGTGTGTCTCGTCGTGATGTACCGCGTCTTCTTCCGGAGCCTCCGGTGCATCAGGCGCACCACAGCCGACGACCGCCGCGCACGCAGCGGTCGCCAGCCAGTGCCGAACATCCGTGGGCATTATGGCGTGTACCAGATCGGCGACGTGTAAGCGCGCTCCTGGCCGATTAGCTCAGCACCTTCGGGGATCTCGGCCCCCAGACGGAGCCTGTCGTAGACAATCCAGCGGGGAGTCGGGATCTCGAGGACGCGGACGTAGTAGAAAGCGCTCTGACTCGCATCAAAATCGGGGTCGGTCCAGACCGCGGCGAGCTCTGAGGCGCCGATAGTGTTTCGCCAGGTCGCGGCCTCGAGGTCGACGGTGTTGCCGACCGGCGTCTTGCAGCGTCCGTCAGCACCGATCGTGCGGCCGTCGGAAACGGCGAGGTCGTAGATCTTCTCGTGCAGCTTGCCCTTGCCGTCCATCCAGCCCTTGATGATCTGGACACGATCGAGGTTGGCGCCGATCGGATCGCGGAGCGCGACGACCATAAAGGTCGGCGACTTGCCAGCGGGAGCATTGGCAAGATCGCCACCCATCGGCACGCCCTTCTCGTAGCCGCGAAATGCCGGCGCACGGCTGCGGAGATCATCCTCGGTGTACTCCCAGCCTCCGAAGAAACGCACGACCATTCTCGGCCCTGTGGTGGCGTAAGTCTCCTTGCGCACCATGGCATCCCAGATCGCTTCGCGGGTGTTCTCGGTGGCCCACACGCCCTGATAGCCGGACGAGGTTTGCGCGTAGCCCGGAATCTCGAGGTCTTCCGTCTTCATAAATGGATGCTCGAGCCGCCCCGCGGAGGGCTCAGAGCCGACGGACTTGCCGAAGAAGTTCTCCTCCTCGGCCGTGGCCAGCCCTGTATGGCTGTCGGTGGCGCCGGCAAGGCCGAACTTGTGGGGATTGGTCCCGAATTTCTTTTCCAACGCGAGGCCCTGCTTCAATGCCTCGCGTGCATACTCCCTCGCGAGCATCTCGTCCGACTTGGCCTGCGACAGGTCGAGGTTGCCGTAATCCCACGTCTCGTAATCGGCAAACTCATCGTTCGGTGACAGCAACGGGTGCGCCTCGCCGTCGCCCTTGATCTGTGTCACCTCGTAGAGCGGCTCCCACTTGGCGCGCGCCTCCACGTAGGCCTTGTCGACCTTGGCGCCGCCGTACCGGGTCTTGACAGGGAACATCCAGCCGTTGGAAAGATTGCCGTTGTGCGCCAGCGCAAAGGCCTGCCCGCCGGTCTTGGCCTCATAGTTCTCGAGCCACTCGTAGAGGTCCATCGCGTCCGTTGAACCGAAGGGCGGCTGGGTGACCATTGGCACCACCTGGCGCGCCCGGTCGCCGTCGTCGCGCAGGATCACGTTGCGGTGCATATTGAAGCCCTTGGGGATCGACGTCCACTCGAAACCGATCAGGGTCGTGAAGCGGCCCGGCTCATAGAATTGGTCGGCGGTTTCGGTGATGTCGTCCCAGAGACTGTTGTAGACGGCCGACCCGGGCGAGTAGTCCTCCATCAGCTTCTCGGGAAAGGTGCCCTGCGTGAAGGAAGAGATCAGGTCCAGGGCCGCCTCGTTAGCGGCCGAGCCACCTTCCTGGAATGCCGTTGCCCATTCTCTCCCCTTTGGAACCGCGAGGATGTTGGGCGCGCCTTCCTGGATACCGGTCGCAAGGCCCATCATGTCCGAGTGGTCCGTGACTGCCAGCCAGTCGAGTGGGCGACCCAGCTTGGCCGGCAGCCCGGTCGAACTGGTCACTTCCTCTCCGCGCGCGAAGCGGTAGGCGTCCGCGTGGCCGAGCGTGTTGCCCCAGAGACCCGCGTCCAGTGAAACGCCCGTATGCAAGTGCGTCTCTCCCCAGAAGACACGGCTGGGAAACGACCGCTCAGCATAGGGTGAATAGGTCTTGCCCGGATAGAGCTTCTCCATCACCTTGGGATTTGGCGGCTCATGGTATTGAGCCAGTGCCGACATCGATACCAGCAAGGCGATTGCGGGAATCAGCCTGAGACTGCTTTTATTCATTGTTCGCTCCTCGTGTATTTCTTTGAAATACCGCTTTTGATCAGCTATGGCGTGTACCAGATCGGTGACGTGTAGGCGCGTTCCTGTGTCGTCATCTCGACGTTGTCGGGCATGTCGAGGCCGTAGCGTTTGGCGTCATAAGCCGTCCAGCGCGGCGTCGGAATCTCGATGACACGGGCGTAGTAAAACGCGCGTACGTCGGGATCGAAGTCCGGGTCTTGCCAGACCGTGATCAGCTCCGGGTCGCCAATCGTGTTCATCCACGTCGCGTTGTCGACGTCGACAGTGTTGCCCACCGCCGGGAGCTTGCCGTTGGCATCGAGGCTGCGTCGTTCCGCGTCGCCCCAGGCGACGTTGTAAACCTTCTCGTAAGTACGGCCGCGCGAATCCACCCAGCCTTTGACGACCTGGATGCGGTCGAGGTTGCCGGACATCGAATCCTTGAGTGCCGCGACCAGGAAGGTCGGCGACTTGCCGGCCGGCGCCGAGCGCAGGTCACCGCCCATCGGCACGCCCTTGCTGTAACCGGCTTCTGCCGGCAGGCGGCTGTTCGCGTCCGCCGCCTCGAAGTCCCAGCCGCCGAAGAAGCGCACGATCATTCGCGGCCCGGTCGTCGCATAGACTTCCTTGCGGTTCATCGCATCCCAGAGAGCCTTGCGCGTATTCTCGGTTGCCCAGACGGCAGCATAGCCCGATGAGGTCATCGCGAATCCATCGTACTGACGGCCCTGGAATTTGGCCATTGGGTGATCCCAGCGATGCGCAGACGGCTCTGTACCCGCATGCTTGCCGATGTAATTTTCCTCTTCAACGGCTGCAAGACCCGTGTGGGTGTCGGTGGAGCCGACCATGCCGAACTTGTAGGGGTTCGTGCCGAACTTCTGTTCCATCGCCAGGCCGTTCTTGAGCGCCTCGCGCGCATATTCGCGCTGCAGCATGTCGTCTTCCTTGACAGCTGTCAGGTTCAGGTTGCCGAGCGCCAGCGTCTCGTAATCCGCGAACTCGTCGTCGGGCGACAGGAACGGATGTGCCTCGCCATCACCCTTGATCTGCGTCACTTCGTAAAGCGGCTCCCAGCGAATGCGCGCGCGCATGTAATCGGCACCGAGGCGCTTGCCGGTCGCCGGGTTGACTTCAATCGGGAACATGACGCCATTCGACATGTTGCCATTGTGTGCGAGCGTAAGAACGCTGCCGCCGGTTTTCTCTTCGAAATTGGCCATCCATTTCCAGAGGTCTTCCGGGTTGAAGCTTTCGGCTGTGGTGTAGGGCACAATCTGCCGTGCAACGTCACCGTCGTCGCGATACAAGACGTTGCGATGCAGATTGAGGCCGTCCTCGGTCGAGGTCCATTCGTAACCGATCATGGCCGTGAACCGTCCTGGTTCGTTGAACGCCTCCGCGGTCTCGATGTAGTCCTCCCAGATCGTGCGCTGGAATTTCCTGTCGAGGACGACTGCAGGTACCTTGCCCTGGGAGAAGGAATTGATGACTTCCATCGTGGCCTGGAATGCGGCATCGCCGCCGGCGTTCATGGCTTCGTACCAGTCGCGAACCGTCGGGTCCGAGATTAGATTCGGGTTACCCTTGATGATCTCCTTCATGGCGCCCATGCCGTCGGAGTGGTCGGCGACGACGAGCCAGTCGAGTGGCCGTGACAGCTTGAACGGTATGCCGGTGTTCGAGACCACCTCCTCGCCGCGTGCGAAACGGTAGGCGTCCTCGACGTCGAGGTTGGCGCCGAAACCTTTCGCGTCGAGCGAGTTGTCGGTGTGTACATGGGTGTCGCCAAAGTACACGTTCGTCGGGAAGTTGCGTCCCGCGTAAGGCGAATAGCTCGGCTCGCGCACGACGTTATC
>CAMYJB010000045.1 GCA_947258565.1 uncultured Woeseiaceae bacterium | reverse complement strand
CGTCATGAAGCCGTCACGGCCGTGATTGCCGGCGGCGACCACCACGGTCATGCCCGCGTCCCATACCCGTTCGACGGCCAGCACCAGCGGATCGGTGGCTGTCGATTCCTCGACCGCTTTACCGAGCGACAGGTTCACGACGCGCACGTTGAAGACCTTGCCGTAGGAGAGCAGCCAGTCCATCGCCGCAATCGCGTCCGAGGCCAGCCCGCGCCCGTCGTCGTCGAGTACGCGCAGGGAGAGCAGGCGCGCCCCCGGTGCAAGACCGGCATACTCGTAAGCGAAAGAATTGTCCCCATCGCCGGAAAGCACGCCGGCGACGTGCGTGCCGTGGCCGTAGGGATCGACGCGCGAATCGTCCCGGTAGCTGTCGATCTCGTACTTGCCATCGTCGTATTCAGCAATCGGGCGCGGGTAGCGGCCGTTGGTGAAATCGTACTGGCGGATACGGGAGTTCAGGTCGCCGTGCGGCGCAATGCCCGAATCGACGACGGCGACGCCGATACGATAGCCGTTGAATTGACTGTTTTTGGTGCTGGCCGCGGGGCGATTCGTGGTCGGATAGCGCGCATCCATCATACCTTCGACGGGCGAGTCCTCGGCGACAAATCGGACGCCCTTGCCGCGCGTCAGATTCGGCAGCGCGTGCGCAGGGATCGAGATGGCCCGCATGGGGAAATGATCGAACTGCCGGCGCGTGACGCCGCCCAACGCTTTGACGCGGGCCGACTCGGCGCGGTCCGGCGCCGCGTCGTACACGACGATAACGTCGAGCTTGTCGGGGCGGGCAGCGCCCGCGGCAAGCGCGAAGCCTGTGGCGGCAATGATAAGAGCCCTGACGACGGTAATTGTGAGGCGTTTCATCTTGATTCCATTCGATCAACAAACACGTTCAGCGATGAGCGTATTCCAGCAGAATGTGGAGCCGAGCGGATGTGCACACCTGAGCGCTGTTCCGAAACTGACCGTGAGGTGCATCACATAAGGGCAAGGTAAAATGCACCTGCTGGCGCCCTGGCGGCAGCGCCTCCTGCTCGCTTGCTGCGAGGCCCGGTGCTCGTGTCTTTATATATCGCGATTCCAATGATGAATCGGCTTGGAAGTCGCAGCGGATCAACTGACGCACGAATCGGAAATAGTTCCCTTATTCCAATCGGAAATATGACGCAACTCTCAGTCTATTGACGACAAGCTGGCCGGCGCGCGGCCGATCTGTTAACGATTGGTCAACTTTCCTCTGCATACTTCCAAACTGGGCCGCACATGGTCAGAGTTTCAACAGAAAACGCCGGTAATGAGCCCCTCGCGACCGAAACCGGTGCGCCTGCTCCGACCACAAGAACGACCGGACAGGCGGAGGCCAGGGCGTCCACGACGACTGCGCCGGAGAGCAGGACGCCACCTACGGGGCCAGCGGTCCTCGTCGTGCAAGGCAATGGCACGATCGCACAGGCGCTGCAGTTTCCCGGTGCAGGCGACACTTGCGACACGTCGGAATTGATCGGCAAGGATGTAGACGGCCTGTGGCCCGGCCAGCCGGCGGCTCGGCTTGCGACCGGCGTGAAGCGCGCGATCCGCAGTCGGCGTGTCGAAAGCGCTGAATTCTGCGTCGAGCCGGACGGTGGTTACCTGGAATTCCTATTCATTCCCACCGGGCCGGACCGCGTGATGGTCATTGCCCGCGACGTATCCGAACGCCAGCACGCAATGTCCCGGCTGCAACGCCTCGCGTACCGGGATGAGTGCACGAACCTGCCGAACCGGCAGTTCCTCCTCGAAGAACTGGTACGCAGTATTGAAAACCTGCAGCTCCGAGAGGGTCGGGCTGCCGTTCTTTGCTTTGAAATCGGTGCTGTCGACGGCGCGGAGCTCGAGGGCGGGCGACAGCACGACGCGCTGCTCCAGGAGGTTGCATCACGCCTGAAGCATGAACTGCGTGGCGCGAACGATCTGGAGGTCGAGGACGAGGAGCGCTATTCGGTCGTTGCACGTATCGGCCAGCGCCGTTTTGGCGTGCTGCTCCCGCGCATCGAAACCGGAGAGGATGCGGAAAGTGTAGCCCTGCGCATTGTGCAGGCGCTACAGCAGCCTGTCAGGCTGAAGGCCCGCACGGTCAAGATCCTGGCGCGGGCCGGGATCGCGCTGTTCCCGCAAGATGGCACCGATGCGGATGCGTTGTTCAGAAATGCCATCACTGCGCTCGATGATGCGTCGTGCAGCCACGGGACGCCTTACAAGTTTCATTCGGGGACCGTTCGGCTGCGTGCTTTGCAGCGGCAGGATCTCGAGCTGGAGTTACGCAGTGCACTCGACAGAGATGAATTTCGCGTCGAATTTCTTCCGGTGCTGTCGGCAACCGATCGCCGCGTTACGTCCGTCGAGGCCCTGCTCCGATGGCCGCAAAGCTTCCTGGGCTCGCAGTCGATACAAAAGGTCATCTCGACCGCCGAGAACACAGGACTGATCTTGCCGATTGGCGAATGGGTGCTGAACAGAGCCTGCCAGGCATTGCAGGTGTGGCGTGCAGCGGGTTACGACAGTCTCAGATTGTCGGTAAACCTGTCGGTCCCGGAGTTCTCCCGCAAGGAGCTGCCTGATCGCATCGCTTGCGTACTGCAGGAACACGCGATCGAGCCTGCGGCGCTGGACGTGGAAATCAATGAGTATGGGTTGTTCCGCGACGCGATGCAGGGCTACGTGTCGAGCACCGCTCTGAGCGATCTCGGTGTCGGTCTCGTGCTGGACGACTACGGGACCGGCGCCTGTTCCCTGGCTCACCTGTCGCGCAGTCCGGTGCATACGATCAAGATCGACCGGAGCTTCGTCGAAGCGGCCGCGTCGGACGAAACGGACCGCCGTACCTGTGGCGCAATCGTCGCGATGGCCCGGCAGCTGGGCCGCAAAACGATTGCCGTCGGCGTCGAAACCGAGGAGCAGGCGACGCTGCTCGCCGATCACGGCTGCGACTACCTGCAGGGATTTCTGTTCTGCCGGCCGGTCCCGGACGATGACCTGCTCGAGTTTCTCTCGCGGGGGACGCCGGCATGAGCGATGCCGCCAAGTTTTCAACCCGCAGCGGTGCGGAGGATATCGATCTCACTCAGTCACTTCGGCGTCTGGAAATTCCCGAACCGAACCTGCCTGATGCAGCTGAGGCGGAGGACGCCCGCCTCACTGCATTGCTGATTACCGACGATGACGAGATACGCAAGTGGGCATCACGTTGGCTGGCACGGGAGGGCATCTCTGTTTCCGAAGCAGACCGGAAAGATGATTGGCTCGGCGTCGCGCGCAGCACAGGGCCGCAGGTTATCCTCGTAGACGCGGGTCTCAGGGACGCTTCGGGTGAGCTGTTCATCGCGGTGCTCGTGAGGGACCCCGATGTGCATGCCCCGGTCATGGCCCTCAGCACGAGTTCCCGGGAACTGACGGCAGCCATCGAGGCCGGCGCGCACGATGTCGCGCGCAAGCCGTATATATGGCCGGTCATCGCGAAACGCGCCGTAGGTGCCGCGCAGTTCGGGCGGGCGCGGGCCGAGCTGATTGACGCAAAGAAGACGACGGCAGAAGCGCTGCGGCTTGCCGAGAACGCCCGCTTGCGCCTGCGCAACCAGGAATCTTTCGAACCGCTCACCGGGCTTCCAAACAAGAGGAAGTTCAGCGACCTGCTCGGTCGTGCGATGCACGCCGTCAATCGCGACGGCAACGCGCTCGCTGTCATAGTCATCGGTTTCAGCCGTTTCCGGCTCGTTGTAGAAGCCATGGGACAGAAGACTGCTGATCGCGTGCTGGCAGAAGTCGGCAAGCGTCTGAGCGCCGGCCTGGAGTCGGTCGGGCAGTTCCAGGTTCGGACTGAAGGTTTCAAGACTGCGGCGGCTGCCAACCTCGACGTTGGGCGCTTCGCGCTGATGCTGACCTGCCCGAGCGACCAGGACGCGCTTGCCTCGCTGCAGCAATATCTCGGCGGACATCTGTCGCGGCCGGTTCTGGTCGAGGGCCAGACGGTCTATCTGACTGCCTGTCTGGGCCTGGCCCTGTACCCGCAGGATGCCGCCACTCCGGACGAGCTGCTGCAGCGTGCGGAAAACGCGATGCGGGACGCGCAGAGTCGCGGCGGTGGCTTCAAATTCTATTGCGCGGAAACCGATGCTGCGGCCGCCCGCAAGCTTCGTCTCGAGCACATGCTTCACGAGGCGCTCGACACTGGCCAGCTATGGATGGCGTTCCAGCCGATCGTATATGCGGACAGCCGGCGGCTCTCGGGAGCCGAGGCATTGCTGCGCTGGACCCGGCCTGACGGTGAATGCATTTCCCCGGAAGACTTCATTCCGGTTGCGGAAGAATCCGCACTGATTCTGAGAATCGGTGAGTTCGTGCTCGACGAGGCCTGTCGCCAGCTACGGCAATGGCTCGACAAGGGTCTCGATATACCGACTATTGCTGTCAACGTGTCGCGGGTGCAGCTTATGGCTGGCAGTTTTGCCGATTCACTGCGGCACACACTTGAGAAGCACGATATACCGCCGCAACGACTGGAGATCGAGCTAAGCGAGCGCGGGGTTCTCTCAGGCGACCATAGTGTTATCCGGCAGCTACACAGCGTACGGGAACTCGGTGTACGCCTCTCCATCGACGATTTCGGTACCGGCGACTCCGCCATCAACTACCTCCGCGAACTACCCTTCAGCCATGATCGCCCTGGGACACAGCCTCGATCTCAAGGTGGTTGCCGAGGGCGTCGAGCGCGAAGAGCAGTTAGCAGCCGTCCGTGAATTCGGTTGTGACGCATTGCAGGGGTTCCTGATTTCCCGGCCTGTCGACGCGGCGACCTTCGCAGCGTTGATCGCCCGCAAGACCTGAACCGCGGGCTGATCGCCCGGTTTAACCAGGACGTTATGAGGACTGCGTCACACTTTTGGCGCCCCCGCAGTCCGGCTGAATCAATGCCACCGAACGCCATATGGGCGTTAATGCTCTCCTGCGTACAGGGAGAGATCCGACCGTGGAACGACAAAATTCGAGAGGTGCCTCGTGAGCGCCCCGAGCGGCATTCGGATAAATGTGTGGCAGGCATTCGTAGCGGTGGCGCTTCTGACGCCGGTCGCCGAGAGCACGCCCGCCGCCGGTGCGGCCTCAACCGGAGACACCCATCACCCGATGCGCTTTGAGCAGATCTCGCTGGACGAGGGACTGTCTCAGAGCAACATCTTCAGCATCCTGCAAGACTCGCGTGGGCTCCTGTGGTTCGGTACCGAGAGCGGCCTCAACAGCTACAACGGCTACGAGTTCGAAATCCACAAGCGGGAGCGCGGCAATCCCTACGCCCTGCAAAACGACTATATCTACGACATTACCGAAGACGGTGAGGGCAACCTCTGGATAGCGTCCAACGGCGGCGGCTTCGTTCGCATGGACGGCGTTACCCGGCAATTCCGGACCTACCGCCACGACACGGCCAGCGGTGACGGGCCGTCGAGCAACGTAATCCGCAAGTTGCTGGTCGATGCGGACGGGTCGATCTGGCTCGGTACTATCGGCGCCGGCGTCGATCGTTACGATCCGAAGCGACGGCAGCGGGAACCTCTGGATCGGGACGAACAACGGCCTGATACGGCTGGATTCCGACAGCGGTAAATTCGAACATTACGCGCATTCGCCTGACGTTGCGGATAGCCTGAGTGGTCATCGCGTCCGCGCGATCTACGAAGACACTAACGGCACGTTGTGGGTTGGCACCTATGCCGCCGGTCTGAACAAGTACGACCGTGCAACCGAAAGTTTCTCTCGGTTCGGGCACAATCCGGACGAGGCGTCGTCGCTGTCCGGCAATCGCGTGTCGTCGATTTTCGAAGACGCCGACGGCCGCCTCTGGATAGGCACCGACGGCGGCCTCAATCTGCGTCGGCCGGATGCCAAAGGCTTCGCGGCATACCGGCACGATTCGCAAGACGTCATGAGCCTGGCCGACGACGAAGTCTCGGTGATCTACCAGGATCGCGGCGGCCTGCTCTGGGTCGGAACCCGCACCCGGGGTCTCAGCAAGTGGAACCCGGGTTCCTGGTCTTATGGTTTCGAGGACACCCGCGAACTGTCGGCCGACGGCCAGAGCCAGCCGAGCGTCACCTCGTTCGTCGAGGATCCGCAGGGCACGCTGTGGATCGGCACCTTCGGCGATGGCCTGCATGCGATCGACCGGGAGACCGGCGAGGTAACCGCCTACCGGCACGACCCCGAGCGTGCGGACACCATCAACGACGACCACGTGATGAGCCTGTTGCGGGACAGCGCCGGCCAGCTCTGGGTCGGCACCATGACCGGCGGCCTCAATGTCCTTGATCCCAAGACCGGCGATATTCGCGTCTTCCGCCACGACCCGGACGATCCCGCGAGCATCGGCGCGAACGGCATCATGGCGGTTTTCGAAGACAGCGTGGGTCATATCTGGGCCGGTACCTACGGCGGTGGCGCCAACCGTTTCGATCCCGAAACCGGCGCCTTCACGCGGTTCCTGCCGGCCGACGACGATCCGAATTCCATCAGCAGCAGCCGCGTGCGCGGCTTTGCCGAAGACCGCGCCGGCATGATCTGGATGGCTACCGACCGCGGTGGCCTGAACGCATTCGATCCGCGTACCGGCAAGTTCCATCATTTCCGCCACGATCCCTTCGATCCCGCGACGATCGCCGACGATACGATTTACGCGGTTGATGTAGGCCCGGACGGTACGGTGTGGGTAGGCACCCAGGGCGGCGGCCTCGATCGGGTCATCGGCAGCGCCGGCGATCCGGCCAACATCCGCTTCAGCAATCTGTCCCAGAAGCACGGTCTTTCCAGCGACGTGATCTACGGTCTCGAAGTGGACACCAACGGCGTCGTATGGGTCAGCACCAACTACGGCATCAACCGCTACGATCCCGCCACTGGACAGATCCGGACCCTGCACCGGCACGACGGGCTGCAGTCCGAGGAATTTCACTCGGGTGCCCATTACGAGAGCGCTGGCGGCGAGCTGTTCTTCGGTGGACCGGACGGTTATAACGCCTTCCAGCCGGAAGACGCCCGCACGGCCGGCGTCGCGCCGCTGATCATGCTGACCGGCGTCTTCAGCGGCAACGAGCCGATCAGGACCGATATCCCCGACGACGATGCCTCCCGGCAGGAGCCGGCCAACCAATCGGTCGAACTGTCCTATCGTGACGACGTCGTCAGCTTCGAATTCGCAGCGCTGGACTACGCGGCGCCGTCCCGCAATCAGTACCGCTACAAGCTCGAGGGCTTCGACAAGGAGTGGATCGACCTGGGGAACCGGCGCCGCGTCACCTACACTGATCTCGACGATGGCCGGTATCTGCTTCGCGTCCAGGCGGCAAACAGTGACGGCGTCTGGAACGAGGCCGGCCTGAGCATACCGGTACGCGTGAAGCCCGCGCCGTGGGACACGTGGTGGGCGTACGTGGGGTATTTCGCCATGCTCGTCCAGCTGGGCGTATTCCTGTGGCTGGGCCATCGCCGCAAAATCGCCCGCGAGGAAGAATACAGTGCGCGCCTGGAAGCCGAAGTGTGCGAACGCACGGAGGCGCTTCATGAAAGGAACGAGCGGCTGCGCGAACTCAACGTGAAGCTGCAGGAAAGCAGCCTTAGCGATCCGCTGACCGGGCTGCGCAACCGGCGTTTCGTTTTCGAGGAGGTGTCCCGGGACCTCGACGTCATTCGCCGCAAGCTGGCGCGGCAGGACGAAGGTCTCAGCGAGAAGGAAGTTACCGACCTGGTGTTCATGATGATCGACCTTGATAACTTCAAGCCGATCAACGACACCTACGGGCACGCCGCCGGCGACCAGCTGTTGCTGGATGTGCGTGACGTACTGCTGAGCACCTGTCGCAAGTCCGATTTCGTCATACGCTGGGGCGGCGACGAGTTCGTCGTCATCGCCAAGCAGGCGAAGCCGGGAGAATGCGAGGCGCTGGCCGAGCGCATCCGGCAAAAGATCGCCGATCAAAACTTCATGCTGTCGGACGGTCACGTGATCCGCACGACCTGCTCGATCGGCTTCGTGGCTTACCCGCTGTTCCGCGGCCAGGCCGAATCCGCCGACCTCGACCAGATAATGACGCTGGCCGACACGCTGATGTACGAAGCGAAACGCCATCGCGATGCCTGGGCTGGCCTGCTCGACCCGAACACCGCAGCAACCAGCTTCGACTTCGATCACGATTCGATTGACCCGACCTCGATGCTCTTCCGTGCCAAACGGGCCGGACGACTGATTCCGCATCGAGCCGACCAGGCCGACGAGGAAGCCCCGAAGGGCGGCTTTTTCGCCGCGAGCTAGGAGGCGACTGACATGAAACGCAATCACCAGGCTCCCGGCAATCGGACGAATGACCCAGACAAGCGGCGGAGTCGCATCGCTTTCGCCATGACCGATGCAAATGCATACGTGGCTGAAAAACAGGAAGTAAGGGCCATGGACAGACCTCACACGAAGATCGTCGCAACGCTGCTCGTCGCGATCGCCGGCATCCTTGCCGCGATGCCCGTAGACGCGCCGCGCCCGACGCCGATCACCGCGTTGCACTCGGTTGACGCCAGCCCTGAATTGGCGCTGCGACAGAACATGGTGGACACGCGATCCAGCGCAGACGCAGCGCTGCGCGCCGCTGTCGCAGCAGGCGCCAGCGGTATGGTCGACGCCGCGGTTGCGCCGGCCGAGCCGGCCGCCGCCCAACTGACTATGGCGCCAGCGCCATTGCTCACCGACGCGGGCCCTGCCGCAGGCAAATCGACGGCGCCGCAACCCGCCCGTCATGCGGCGGCGCGGGCGAAGATGAGCGCCGCCGTGGCGGCGCTGGCGGCGAACGGCGGACCGGGCCCCGTGGAACTCGTCATCAGTTACGCGGATCACCCGGAGCTGTTCGACGCGGCCAGGGTTCTGGAACTCGGTGGCGAGATCGTCCGCCAGTACCAGGTGCTGGACGTGCAGAGCATCCGGCTACCGGCTGAGTCGCTGTATGAACTCGCCGTGGAACCCAAGGTTACGCGACTGTCGCTGGACGAGCCGGTTACTGTCTCTGCAAGCGAAAAGGCGTACAAAGCACGCAATTCGCGGAGTACCGCAGGCTTGCCCTCCGCATCGTCAGGCAATGCCGCTTTTTCGGGAAGTGGCGTCGCGGTCGCTGTTGTCGACACCGGTGTCGCGCAGCATACAGACATAGCGGCTGACGTCGTTCAGTACAGTTTCCTGAACGGCGCCTTCACCGCGCCGACGATCGTCAATGGCGAGATTGCCAGCTACAACAGCGACGCGAGAGAGGACCTTTTTGGTCACGGCACGCATGTTGCGGGCATCGTCTCCGGCAGCGGGGCCGCGTCGCTGAAGGACTTCCGGGGTGTGGCCACCGGAGCGAAGCTGTTATCGCTGCAGGTCCTGAACGGCGAAGGCCAGGGTACGATGTCCGACGTCATGGCGGCGCTCGACTGGCTGCTCAAATACGGTGCGTATTTCGATGTGAAGGTGGTCAACCTGTCGCTGGGCAAACCGATCTCCGAGTCGAACACGAGCGACCCACTCGTAAAGGCCGTCGAGGCGCTCTGGGATAAGGGCATGGTCGTAGTCGCGGCGGCCGGTAACCTCGGTACCGGTGGCGCCATGACCGTCAAGAGCCCTGGCAATTCGCGCAAGATCATCACCGTCGGTTCGTTGACGGACTCGGCGACCGCGGATTACTCGGACGATTACGTATCCAGTTATTCGTCGCGCGGCCCGAGCGTCGGCGACTACGTCATGAAGCCGGACCTGGTCGCGCCGGGCAACCGGATCATTGCGGCTATTCCGAATGCGGCCAAATTGCGCGATCAATTGGAGGATCGCGTCGTTGATGACGCCTGTGAATATACCGGCGATGACTGCGACTACGGCTACCTTGAAATGTCCGGCACGAGCATGGCGACGCCAATGGTCGCCGCGGCGGTTGCGCTGATGCTGGAGAAGGAGCCGGCGCTCAGTCCGGCGACCGTCAAGGCACGACTCATGCGCTCGGCCCGGAAGATCAGCGCTGACGCGACGGCGGCCGGCGCGGGCGTGCTGAATGTCGACGCAGCGTTAAACGAAACCGGCATCGTCACCGGCGAAGCGCTCTCGCCGATCATCCAGCGCCACGAAAAGACCGGCGGATATCTCATCGAGGATACCGCCGCGCTCTGGGGCGGCCTGACCTGGGCGGCCGGCAACCTGTGGGCTGACGGCAACCTGTGGGCCGATGGCAACCTGTGGGCGGACGGCAATCTGTGGGCCGATGGCAATCTGTGGGCCGATGGCAACCTGTGGGCCGACGGCAACCTGTGGGCGGACGGCAATATGTGGGCTGACGGTAACCTCTGGGCGGACGCGGTGGGCAGCGCCGCCGATGAGCCGTTCTCTGACGACCCGGACGACGCACCGACGACGCCCTGAGGGGGCACAGCGCCCCGTTCGATAGCAATCCTATACTTCCCGCCGCCACGGCTTGCACTGGCTGTGGCCGCGCCCTTATCGGCTTCGATGATGACGCCGGTGAATAATGAGCCGCTGCCGCCGAAATGCGGCACAATTGGCGTTGGCGGCAGAGTCGGGCGACAAACCAGGGGAGTTCCATGCCACGTTTTACGATCGTTTGCGTCACAGCCGCAGTTCTGCTGGCGGGCTGCGCGGGTTTGAGACCCGGCTACGAAACGCCGACCGTCACCGTCAAATCATTTCGGGCGATTCCGTCAGAGGGGATGCTGCCCGAATTCGAAATCGACCTGCACGTCGTCAATCCGAACCGCGAGCCGTTGAAGCTCGTTGGCGTTTCTTACACCGTGACGCTCGAAGGCCATGAGCTGATTCGGGGCGTCGGCAACGAATTGCCGGTGATCGGCGGATCTGTTCGCCGGTGTCGGTCTCATCCGGGACTTGATGTCGAGCCAGAAGGACACGCTCAGCTACAGCTTCGAGGCAAAGCTGGATCCCGGCGCCCTGCGGCCGTCTATCCGCATTAAGGATTCCGGTGAGGTATCGCTTGCCGGTGCCCGCGGGTCCGAAGGAAAGGCGCGTTAGCTAGTTGAGTTACCGCCGTAATCAATGACCAGCGCCTTCATCGCGGAACACGAGGTCTACGCATTCCTGGCTGCCGTCGGCATCAGGACGCCCCGTCATTACTTCGCGGCCGAAGACAGAAAGATTGCCGATGCGCCATTTGCGAGCGGCGACCCGGTCGTTATCAAGGGAGTGGCCCGGGACCTGTGGCACAAGTCTGGTAGCGGCGCGCTGCTTTTCTGCGACTTCGACGCCGAGGCCGCTGCGGCGACGCACAGGAGCATGTGCGAGCAGGTCGGCGAGCGCTTCGAGTGGCTCGGAACCCTGGTTGCTGAGCGCGTCCGGTTTCAGCCTGCCGGGCACGCGCCGAATGAGATCTTCGTCAGCCTGCAAAGAGACCAGTGCTGTGGCGCCATCATCAGCTTCGGTTTCGGTGGATTGCTGACGGAAGACTGGGCGCGCGAGCTCAGGCAGTCGCTGCTCGTATGGCCGGCTTCCGCATATACGCCGGAGGAAGCCTTCGAAGAGCTCCGCGAGCACT
>CAMYJB010000044.1 GCA_947258565.1 uncultured Woeseiaceae bacterium | reverse complement strand
GAACAGGCAAAGATACCCTGCACTGCGGGGATAACGCCGAGCTCGACCGTCCGCGAGACGTCGTCGGGATGTATCACCTGTGCATGCTCTATTCGCCAGCGCAGGTCGGTTTTGTCGGGGTGCTCCGCAAACACGGCCTCGTAGATATCGAGAAGTTCCCGATAGGCCCGATCGCCGATACCCTGGATCGCCATCTGGTAGTCGTGCTCGATCGCGAGCTGCGCCGATGCTTCGATCTCCTCGACCGGGACGACATTCAGCCCGCTGCTGTGCGGCATATCGGCATAGGGCTCGAGTAGCCAGCCGCCGTGTGTGCCAAGCGCACCGTCCAGAACCTTCTCGCCGATGCTGCGCACCGTGAGGAAGTTGTTGCCGTAGCCGACCAAGCGATAGTCGCCGAGGCGGCCCGCCATGTCCGCGGCCTGTTCCTCAAATGCCATGTACAGGCGCACTGGCAGGTTGCCTTCGTCGGCCATCGCCTTCAGCACATCGACCTCGGCGAACGTCGTCCCAAGGTCCTGGAATGAAGTGACGCCGTGACGCAGTGACTCTTCACCAGCAAGCGTTATCATGCGGCGCAGCTCCGCTTCCGCGATGCCTGCCGGGCGCCGCCCCTGGTGGCCGGAATAGGCGACGCGAAAAATATCCTTTTCGTGTTGCCGTCGACTTCCACGAGTCTCATGGCGTACTGGTTAACGAAGACGGCGTGACCGCTCGTATGAATGAGCATCACAGGATGATCGGGCGTCGCTTCGCTCAGTGAGTCGTGAACGGGCAGCCCTTCGACGAGCACGCTCTCTTTGGTTTCCCATTTGTCCTGGTGCCAGCCGCGCCCGATGATCCACTCACCGGCCGGCGTGTCGGCCGCAGCCTTTGCGACCATCGACACGATCTCGGCGAAACTCTTCGCGTAGCGGAAGTCGAGGATCATCAGAGACCCGCCAAAGCTTGTGTAGTGCCCGTGCCCTTCGATGAACCCGGGCATCACCATCTGGCCCTGCAAGTCGATGACCTCGGTGTCCTCGCCGCGATGCTTTGACATCTCTTCGGATGTACCCACCGCGAGAACGAGGTCGCCTTTGATAGCGACAGCTTCCGCGTAGGGGAGCGCCGGATCCACCGTAACGACGTCGGCATTGACGAGAAGCAGGTCGGCAACGGATTCGACGTCCTGCGAATCGGGGCGATCGCACCCGCCGAGCATTGCGATCGCAAACGATAATAGGATGTGAATCGTTTTCATTGGGGCGATTCTACGCTATCCGATTCACTGCAGTGACCACGGAGCGCGCGGTAGCCGCCGTAAGGCACCAAGAGCAAAAACTGCGTAATTGCGCGGGACACGCTTATCTAAACTTCTGAGAAATAGCGATTTTTCTGATTTGAAAATCTGTGTGTCGGTAGTTCGCTTCCGCCCCGGGCCACCAAAGGGGCTCTTTCGTTGGTGGCCTGTGTCAAGCTGCCTGCTTACAAAGCGGCAGTTCGAACTCGAAGCGGGTACCCGCATCCACCTTGCTGGTCACTGTAATGCGGCTGCCGTGCAGGTCGAGGATGCGCTTGACGATAGCGAGACCGAGTCCGGAGGAATCCGACCGTGCTTCCTCTCCGCCAACGGCACGGTAGAAGCGGTCGAAGATGCGCGGGATGTCGTCATCGGGTATGCCCGGGCCGTTGTCGGACACGGCGACACTCAACGATTCGGGCCGCTCGGCGATCGAGATCGTGACTTCGCCGCCCGCGGGTGTGAACTTGATCGCGTTCCGTACGAGGTTCTCCAACACTCGCTGTATGAGGCCGATATCGCCAATCGTGTAAGCGAAGCCGGATGCCGTGTCGATTGCGAGGCTGATGCCTTTGCGCTCGGACTCGAGCTGAAACTCCTGGGCGATGTCTTGCACGAGTTCGGGCAGTGAGAACGTCTCGAGGATCGGCCTGACGCTCGCGGAGTCGAGCTTCGAGAGCTCGAAGAGGTCGCCGATCAAAGTACCAAGCCGCACCGTGTGCTTCCTCGCAATCCTGAGGTACTTGTCGCGTTCTTCGGGCGACATCGTGTCGGCCTTGATAATGAGCGTCTCGATGTAACCCTGCATAGCGGACAAAGGCGTGCGGAGATCGTGCGAGATGTTCGAGACAAGCTCGCGTCGTAAGCGATCGTTCTCTTTGAGCTGCTCGATCTGTTCCTGGATGCGGTCGGACATCTCGATGAATGCGTTGGTCAATGCATCGATCTCGTCGCCGCGGTCGGTGGGTTCGAGTTCCGGCGTCAGTTCAAATTTCGACTCGCTGACGCGTCGCACTTCGCAGTCGAGGCGTTTCAGGCGGCGCGTCAGCAAGCCGAACACCAGAAGCCCGATAATAAGAGTGAGCAGGACAATGACGCCGACCGACATCGCGCTCATACGTCCCACGTAGGAATCGCCAATGTTGCTGGCGAGTTCCTCGTATTTCTGCCCGCCGAGGATGACATACAGGTAGCCCTCGAGGCCGGCCTCGGATTGCACGGGGTGTGCCGAGAACACCTTGCTCAGGGATTCACTTCTCGGATCGTCGCCGCGAATCGGCATGGGCGCTGTGCCGTTGATCAGGGTCTGCACGGGCGCGAGATTGACCTGGTCGTGCAGAACGGTCTCGGGCTCCATCGCGTGCCCGAGAATCTTCCCCTGGGTATCCAGGAGATAAATCTCGGCCGTGGGGTTGATCACCATCGCGTGATTCGCGAGCTCCTGCAGGCTCTCGATGTCGGGTTCGCCGTTGGTGATGAGCTGGCGCTGGTCCGTGACGTACATCGCGATGGGCGCGTTCAGGGACTGCGAGAGCTCCTCGTAGTAGAGGCGCGTGTTGATGCGGTCGACGACGTGGAACGCCGTGCCCATGAGTCCGACGATGACGAGCAGCGCAATCGAGAGGCGAGCAAAAAGCGTATTCACACGCGCGCCTCACTCGAGAATTTGTAGCCCACGCCCCAGACCGTGACGATCTTCTCAGGATGCGAGGGATCGCGCTCGATCTTCGCTCTCAGTCGATTGATGTGCGAATTGACCGTGTGCTCGTAGCCCTCGTGGCCGTAACCCCACACCTTGTCGAGGAGATCGGCGCGCCGGAAAACGCGCCCGGGGTTCCTGGCGAAATGCTCGAGAAGATCGAACTCGCGCGCGGTCAGGTCCACGTGTTCGCCATCGAGCAGGACTTCCCGGCGGGAGGGATCGATCGTGACCTCGCCGGCGACAATCGCCGAGGTATCGGGCTCGGGGGAGGGCGCCTTCTGCAGGTTGTCGACGCGCCGCAGGATTGCCCTTACGCGGGCAACGAGTTCGAGCACGGAGAAGGGCTTGGTGAGGTAGTCGTCAGCCCCCGTCTCGAGGCCCAGCACACGGTCGAGTTCCGCGGATTTCGAGGTGAGCATCAGGATCGGCTGGTAGGCACGCTCGCGGCGAACGGCGCGACAGATCTCGAGGCCATCGGGGCCGGGGAGGCGCAGGTCGAGGCAGATGAGCGCCCAGTCCTGGCTGGTGGCGAGCCTTAAGCCCTCGTGGCCGTCGGCCGCCACCACGACCTCGTCACAGAGGTCCGAGAGATGCAGGGCCACGAGCTCCGCGATATCCTGCTCGTCCTCGACGACCAGGATGCGGCGCCGGTTCATGGATACCACCTTCGAGTCACGCGTCACCCCCGATTTTCCCTTCCTGGCAAAGTAGACCGAAAACTTCACGGAAATATCACAAGCCGGGCACGTCCCTGTGCCCTCTCGGGGTGAGTCAGTCCGTCCGCTCGATCTGCACCATGACGGCGGGATTGTCGAAGCGGTGCTGGCCCGTCAGCGCGGACGTGGCCAGGCCGTCGTCCTGGGTGATGACGCCCGCGTGCATCGTGACCCGGTCGTCGCTGTCATCGCGCGCGGCGTTGAAGCCTTCACCGCCATCGGCAGGGCCGGGGATGGTGCCCGCCGCCTCGGTGTCAGCCTCGGTGCCGGCGTCATAGACGATGGCACGACCCGTCCAGGCATCGCCCTCGGCGAGACCCGAGACGTCGACGCCGTTCAGTCCCGAGATCGCGTCGTTTGTGTTGACGAGCATCGTCGAGACGCTGAAACGCAAGCTTGGCACATCGCTCTCGAGTACCTCGATGGTCACGGTCTCGGAGCCCGCGGGCCCGATCGGTGCCGCACCCGAACCCGAGGCGAGCACGTTCGCATCGGCATCGGCCTCCATGATCAGCATCGAGTTGTCACCGCCTTCGGCGAGGTTCTCGAGGCCGGCCGTGGCCGGCATGCCGATCGTGAACACCGAGTAACCGTCCCTATGCGCGATCACGGCCACGGGGGAGAGCGGCTGTGCGTTCGTCAGGTTCGTCACCGTCACGTCGTAACTCGCCATCGCCGGTGGGGGCGGTGGAGGCGGTGGCGTGACCGCGACCGGGTCGTCATTATCGTTGTCGCAGGCCGCGAGCCCGAGGGCTGCGAAGCCTACGAGCAGCACCTGCTTTCCGATTGCTTTGAAAGATCTCATGACCCTCTCCTCAGCGAACCGTGACGACAACGCGAATCACGGGGTTCAGCCAGCGATGCACCGAAGAATCGAGGTCGCTGACGCCACCCGCAGCGTCGAGATCGCCGAGTGTGCCGCGGTGGATGTGCACGTTGGGGTTGGCATCGGCTGCAGCCGCGCCCGTCCCACCCGTGCCCGCGAGCATGCCCGGATCGGCCGGTACGCCGGCAGCACCCGGTGCACCGCCGCCCGTCAGGAGTTCGTCATTGGCCTCGGTGCCGGCGTCATAAGCCGGCACGTCGTAGACGTAAGTGCCCGGTTCGGTCGGGATTTGCACGGCATTGAGGCCCGCGAAGGCATCGTTGGTCGGCAGCAGCATGGCAACGATCGTCAAGAGCTCGTTAGAGGTGCCGTCGGTGTTGAGGTCTACGCTGGTCTCAGAAGCAGGTGCCAGCAGGCCACCGGCCGGGTTTTCGGCGATCGTGGCGCCCAGGCCCTGGAGATCGGTAACGAGCCCCGAGATATCACCGCCTTCCGCCATGGCTTGTAAGTTGGCCGACGCCGGCTGGCCCACGGTGAAGATGCTCGTGCCCGCGGGGTGCGCCGCCACGAGGAAGGGCGTGTAGTAGATGCCGTTAGAGAGATTGATGATGCGCACGTTGAAATCGACGGCCGATGCCGTCTGTGCGCCAAAGAGCGATGCCATGACGAGCATGGCAGCAGTGAGTCGTTTCATGGTTGGTCCTCCGTCCGGGTGTGAGTTCGACGGAGGGAGCATCGGCGGTAAATCTCACAGGGAGATCACGGTTGGGTGAAGGTTGTTTGTTTAATGTATCCACATAACCTCAGATTCTAGATTCTTTGCAACAGTATCTGGCTACGAACCAGGCGGTCGAAAGTTCGAACCGAGGCGAGCATAGCGAGCCGACAGACGCACGAGCGTGAGCGAGTGCGCCCCGAAGGGGTGAGCGGGCGGAGCCCGCGAATCAATCTCTCCGGGCGCGCCAAATATCGAGGGGTGTAAACCGGACACATGGTTAACACTTTGTCCAGTACGAACGGATTGGGCCGGGTTCCACCTGCTCTCCTGCCTTTTGGCAATTCCGATCTAGCCGGCGAGTTGCTCAAGTACCTCAGGGTGCTCGTGAACCACTCTCAGCAGTGTGCGCGCGGCACCTCTTGGTGACCGGCGCCCCTGTTCCCAGTCCTGAACCGAATCCACCGATACGTTCAGTAAGCGTGCGAACTCTTTTTGCGTCAGGTTGACGGATTGGCGCGCTGAAATCGCCAGCAACTGTTCGGGCGTGTAAACACGACCTTTCTTCCCGGCCTTCATCTGCTTGACCGCTTTGAGAAGTTCGGCACCTTCTTCAGACATCTTGCGTTTTCTAGCCATCGTCAATCGTCTCTTTGATCAGTCTCAGTTCATGTGCAGGAATCGTCGAGCGATCCCCTTTGGCGTAAATGGTCAGAAGCCAGATCTCACCGTTCGCAAGCCGGTTGTAGTAGATGACCCTGGCACCGCCACTCCTGCCTCGACCTCGCTGTGCCCAGCGTACTTTTCTGACGCCACCAGAACCTCGAACAACGGTTCCGGACATCGGGTTCGCCGATATGAACGCGGCGAATGCATCCCTTTCGTCTTCCGTCAGAATCCTGTCTACCTTGTTCGAGTAGACAGGCGTTTCGATGACGGTATACATTAGAGAATGGTACGGCAATGCCGTAGTTCAAGTCAATCTTGAGAACGGGAAATAAATGAGTTAACGATTGCAAGGATCATAGGGTTGTCCACCGAAAACGCGCAATCAATTTCCCAATACAGGTGCAGAATAGGGAAAGAAATCAACTGGTTAAGAAATCCTGTCCGCCTGGCTACGAACCAGGTACTCGCTACGCTCCCGCTCGCGCAATGACCTTCCTCCTCGTCGATCTCGGCGTATTCCCGAAATAGTCATCCCACCAGTCGTCCGTCCGCAACGGCTTCGGCGGCCCGAAGTTCGGAAACGTCAGCGCCGCCCGAAACGCGTCGTGCGAATACAGCCGCATGAACTCGCCCAAGTAGATGTTGGCCACCCGCGTGTTGCCACGCGAGATGACCATGTTCTCGTCGTTGCGGCGGGTTGAGGTATCACTGAAATTTGCCGGATATGGTAATTCCAGGACATTTCGAGAGTGCTACAGGTAAAACACGAACCGGTCCGACCCAGCCACCACTTCCAGGAGCGGCTTCGGTAACTTCTAATTGAACCCGCCGGTGGCAGGGGGATACTTGTACTGCAGTCCCTGAACGAGCGACACACG
>CAMYJB010000043.1:1846-12364 GCA_947258565.1 uncultured Woeseiaceae bacterium | reverse complement strand
TGCGCACCGATGAGCAGTGCGGCAAGGAACAGGCCTGGCAGTAGTCTGGTTTTCGTCATCAGCCGGTCGCGCGCCGAGGCGCGCCCCTGAAGGGAAGCGAAAGGATAGCCGCAAACCGGGCCATAATCCATGGCGGTCGCGGGCCCGGGCCTGCTCCTACGGGGTGGCCCAGTCGAGGTACTCGATGTCGTCGAGGCTGGTGAGCTCGGGCGCGACCCACAATACCACCCGCAGCCCGTCGGTGAAGTACGGGTCGCCCGTGAGATTCTGCCTCGGTGCGTCGATAGGCGCTTCACCGACGCCGCCAACGTAAGCGAATTTCTGCATTACCTGGTTGTAGGCGAGGTTCTCCACCAGGAACTCGCGGGTCTCGTCAACGTCCGGATCGATCTTGTGCGTGGTGATCGTCTTCCTCGTAAAGCGCACGCCGATGTCGCGGCTGATCTGCCCGACCCAGACCGTTTCTCCCATGAACGTCATCGGTGCGCGCCACAGGCGGAAATGATTGCGCTCGTGGATGTTCTCGCGGATGCGCTGCAGGGCGACGTCCTGCTTGCGCCCGAAGAGGTACAGGCTGCTGACCGGCGAATAGCGATAGGCGCCGCCGGTGAAGAAGGATGCCGCTGTCTTCCAGCCGGATGCAGCCGTCACCGCCTCGGTTTCGTCCCATCCCGCGCGAATGACGGCGTAATAGAGATCCTGCGGTTCGCCGATAATGACGATGTTCAGGGGGTCGCCCGTGTTCTCGTCCTTGGAATCGACGACGCAGCAGGGCAATGCCTCGAGCGCGGCGATGAACGCCGCGGCATCCGTGTAGTGGGTGACTTCGTCCTCGGAATAGATCGCCTGAAAGTCGACGTCGTAGTGATCGACGGCGAGGCCCGGGACAGAGATGAAGAACGTGAAAGCCCAGTTCCTCTCCTCGTTGAAGAGATCGACGTTGAATGCCTTGGTACCTTCGTCGGCGTTCGTGAAAATGAACCCGGAACGTGTCTCGCCCGGGGCGACCCACAGGTTCACGCTGTTGCGGAAGAGCTGCTGCTCAGCTTCCTGGCGCTTCTCGTCGCTTCGGGTGAGCGAGGCGATCTCCAGCGGCGTGTGGTAATCCGCGTCGACACTGAATGGCAGGAAACCGACCGGCTGGTCCGTCATGTTCTCGATCTCTATCCACACGGGCTGCACGCCTTTCTTGTAGAGCGAAATACCGAACAGCTCGCGCGTCTCTTTCTTGTCAGGCACCGCCGCGGTAACGCGGACATCGTCTTCGACTTGCGTCACGGCTCGCTCGAGGAACGGTGCGGACTCCACGGGTTTGAGATCGAAACTCGAAGCGCAGCCCGACAGCAGCACAACACACAACGCCGCAACGAGGTGAACTGCCGGCCGAATGTGCAGACCTGCGTTCATTGCTGCAGCCATCGCGGCGGTGGGTCCCAGGTCCTGCTGCCGACATCGAACGTTGAGACCGGCTCGGCGGAAAGCCACAACACAATGCGGTAGCCGTCGGTGAAATAGGGCGTATTGATAAGGGTGTCCCAGAACGAGGTGGCGGGAACGACTTCCTTGCCGGCTATCCACGCGTTCTCCTTGAGCGTCTGCCCGTAGAGGAACTTCTGCGCGGCGAAGTTGCGCGCGTTGTCGACGTCGGCATCGAAGCGTGTGACGCTGCCTATCCAGCGGTAGAAGTGCCTGGCCTGGCCGGCGTAGACATTGTCATCGCCGGACCTGAACGGCGCCTTCCAGAAACGCAGCTCGTAAAAGCCATCGCCGCCGATGGTGTCGTAGCGGAAGATCGCGTCCTGCTGCCTGCCATACAGGTACTGCGGCTCCAGGCCTGCAGCCTCCTCGACGGACGTTTCGCGCCAGCCGCTGCGCAACAGCGCACGCAGCAGTTCCTGGCCCACGCCGACCAGCACCAGGTTGATGGGCTCGCCGGATTCTTCGCCGGGTCGATCGCCGCTGCAGCACGGCAGGTTTCTGATGGCCTCCTGCAGCGCATCTGTTTCGTAATCGAGGATCTCGTCGTCCGCGTACAGGGCATCGAGATCGATCCTTGCATAGTCCGGCTCGAAGCCCGGCACCCGCAGCAGGAACGTGAAGTTGAACGACTCGCCGCCGCTGAACACGTCGACGTTGAAACCCTTGGCGCCCCAGTCCGCGTGCGTGAACACGAAGCCCGACTGCGTTTCGCCGGGTTCGACGTAGCGGGGCATGGCGAGATTGTGGAAGCGCTCGTTCATTGCATCGCGCGCCTCTGCCGAGTAGCCACGACGATTCATGTAGGCGACTTCGAGCGGCGAGAAATACTCGGCGTCGGTGCTGACGAGCGCGTAACGGGCCAGCGTGTCGCCGGTGTTCTCGACCTGCAGCCAGACCGGCTGGATGCCCTGGTCGTAGAGATCGATGCCGAATATCCGCTCGGTTTCCTCGCGCCCGGGAACGGCCGTGGCGATGTGTATCGGGCCGTCGGACGCGCGTTCGGCGCGGGCGAGGAAGGTACCGGAGTCGACGGGCTCGTACAGGTAGGCGCTGCCGCCGCAGCCGGTCAGTCCGGTGGCAATTGCCAGAGCCAAAATAATAAGGAGCGGGCGGAGTCTGGTCATCTGCTTCTTGTGGCAGCGTTTGCAGCAAGTCTACCGCAATTGGGCAGCAGGCTCGTACCCGTAATGTCCCCCGGACGCCCGATCGACGCGGCACAAAAAAGGCGGATGCTCACCGCATCCGCCCCGTTTCTTGTTATTAGCTCCGAGCTCTTCCGCTTACGGCATGATTGTTCCGTCGGGCAGGATATCGCCCGACTTGCACTTGCCGCGGTTGTAGTCTTTCAGCTTGCAGACGCCCTTGGTTTGCTGGGTGAATTGCGCCGAGGTCTTGTCGGCACATTCGCCGACGTCCGATACGGTCTGTCCGGTCGCGACAACCTGGGCGAATGCCTCGATCAGCTCGCCGGCAGCGGCGAAGTCGCCGGAAACCACGCTCACCGGATTAGGGTCCGTCGGGTCGGGGAACGTGTCCCAGTCGGCGGCTGCCGAGCCGAGGTCGAATGCTGTCGAGACGACGGGCGGCGGTGCCTGCGCGGACGTCCGGTTCTCGACCCAGAACCGAACCTCCTGGCCGTCGAGAATGTCGGCTCGGGCCTTCGCCTGGATTTGCACCTTGGGTTCGGAAAGCCCGGTGGCCGGATTCACATCGACGTCGATCTGACAGCGAATGCGGAAAAGCTCCAGGGCAGGATCATTCACGGCCTGGGCCAGTGCCGAGCTGCTGCCGAGCGTAAGCGCGGCGAGTACACCGAGCGCTGTTATATTGGTAATGAGTTTCGTGACCGTTCCATGCAGTTCAAACCTGATCATTGTGCATTCCCCTTTTCTGCGATCCCTATGCTGTAAATCCAGTGTCCGGCTGGAGCAGGGATATGCCCATAGAAGGCAGGTAGGCAAGTGGTCAAAGTCCGGTAAAAGTCGGGAAATATGTTCACATTATGTTTAGAACGGATACAGACGAGTTGCCATCCGGGCGGCACTACCGGATTCTCGAAGATGGTGCCCCGCTGTCATTCCGGCGTTTCTTCGAGCTGCTCGCAGCCGACGAACAATTCGAGAACTGGTACACCGAGGAGCTTGCGGCGTCCGAGTCCGCGGCGTTCTACTGGGAGCTGCCGCCGCTCACCAGCCGGGCGCTCGACCAGGATGCCGAGTTCGTGCTGATCGAGGCGCCGATGCTTGCGCGCTTTCCCCCGGAACAGGCGCCGTTCGCGCGGCACTTCGACAAAGCGCCGGACGAAGACGCGATCGTGTTCCCGAACCTCGGCGGCGACGCGGTACTCGTCGTGCCGTGCCCGCGCGGTCCCGATGAACATTACCCGCATCTCGCCGCGTTTCTACGCCTTGGCGACAGGGACCAGGTAAGGGCCTTATGGCAGCGCACGGCGCAGGAAATGCTGCGCAGCATCGGCGATCGGCCGATATGGCTCAGCACGGCTGGCGGTGGGGTGGCATGGCTTCACATGCGGCTCGACAGCCGGCCGAAGTATTACAGCTACGCGCCGTACCGAAACCTGTAGGAACGGGCCTGGGCCCGCGAATGGTTGACGACTGGGGAACCAGCAGTTATCAAGGCGTGCATGACAGCGAAATACGGCAAGCTTGCGCAACTGGCGGCGTTGAGCGCCCTGTTCTGGTTGCCGGCGGTATCTGCGCAGCAGGCCTCGCTCGGGGACCCGACCACTATGGCGCTGACGCGCAAGCTCTCCGTGGGTATCGCGGCCGGGCTCATGCGCTTCGATACCAACTTCAAGTTCACCGACCGCGCAACCGGCCTGTCGGTCTTCCTCGACTCGGAAGGATCGATGGGCCTGCCCGAGGTCAAGACCATACCGCTCATCTACGGCTTCTGGCGCCCGTCGCCGAAACACGGTCTCGGTTTCTCCTATTTCTCGGTTTTTCGGGAGTCTGAACTGGTCGCAATCGACCGACGCTTTGGTGATCTCTCCGTAGACGGAAGGGCGGTTCTGGAAGACGATACCCGCTTCTACACGCTGGCTTACAACTACACCTTGTTCCAGGACTCCCGCGCGTTCCTTTTTGCGTCCTTCGGAATCAACGCGATCGATCTCAAGTACGACTTCGATGCATTCGGGGTGCTGTCGATCGACGACGAACCCGTACAGACCGGCGAGTACCGCGAGCGCATCGAGCAGTTCGCGCCGATCCCGATGATCGGCCTCGATGCCTGGTTCGCCATTACCCACAGGTGGTCTTTCGGCGCTCGTGCCGCCTTCGTCGCCGGCGAGGTCGCCGATGTCCGGGCACTGATCCTCGAGTCGCGTATCCGGGCGAAGTACGATTTCAACAAGAACGTCGGCCTGATCATCGGGCTCAACTACTTCGACGGCGACGTCACCCTCAATAGCACGGACGTGAAGACCGAGATCAACTACGGCTTCGAAGGCCTGATGCTGGGCATCGACGTCGGCTTCTGATCCGGAGTTATTCCCGTTGCGCCCAGTCGAGCGCCAGCAACAGCTCGCTCAGGGCATGAAAGCGCAGCGCATTGAACCCCGTCAGCCGCTCGATCTTCTGCATGCGCGCATACACGGTGTTCGGGTGAATGCCGAGCAGCAGGGCCGTCTTCTGTGCATTCATGTTGCAGTCGGCATAGGTGCGCAGCGTGGCCGCGAGCGAGCCGCGCCTGTCTGCGGCGATCAGCTCCTCCGCCCAGGCCGGCCCTGACGTCGATGCGACAGAGCGTGCCTGCGTGATCAGCATCTGCCGCAGCGAGATGTCGGCGTAACGCGCGACGCGGTTGCCGACGCTCGCGAGGTCCAGGGCGAGGCGGGCCTCGTTCGCCGCCTTCGGGATGTGCGAGGTGGACGGCGCATCGTTGCTGAGGCCGACCAGAGCGGCCGGGCCCACGCGCCGCAGCGCAGGGAACACACGATCGGCGACGCTGGATTGCGGCACGGTCCATCCCGACGTGCGCCGCGTAGCGGAAAGGATGGCCACGACGTGGTTGTCGCGGATGCCGATGATGCTGCGCACACCGGCCGGCGCGAGCACCTCGCCGATGGCGTCGGCCATACGCTGCGCGCGGGGGACACTTTCCATCTCGCCCGGGTCGACGGAGCGCGCCAGCGCCACGCAATAGGACTGCCGCTGCTGCAGGTAGCCGGCGCGACGCAACAGTCCGGCGGCGTTGCGGTCGGCCTCGTCGTAGCCATCGAGCAGGGTATTTAGCAGCGCGCTGCGCCGGTCCGCTTCGGCCTCGGCCAGGCGCCGGGTGTGGTGCACGTACTCCGAAGTAATAAGAGTGCCGGCGTTGCCCGTGTACTCGATGACGAAGTCGGTGACCGCGGCGACGACGCGGCGCAGGTGCGCGGACTCGTCGGCGACCCCCAGGGCGGCCTCGCGGACCCAGTTCGCGAGCGTCTTGTGCAGGACGCTGTAGCTTTGCAGCAGGGCGTCGAGCGGGAATCTCTGCGAGGCACGCCGCTCGGCGTGTTCCCGCACGAAAACGAGCTCTCCGGGCAGGCCGCCACCGAGCAGCCGGCAGACCTCCCGGACGTGTGCCCCGAGGTGCTGCTCGAGCTCCGGGACGATGTCGGGGTTGCCAGAATCCGTGAAGGCGGGGGTGTCGTCGAGCACGGCCCGATGCAGCTCCGCGGTGATGCGCTCGGCATCGGCGAGCAGCGCCGGCTGCACGGCGGGCACCACCCCGGCGGCTTCGAGCCGCCGCACGGCGTCACGCAGTGCACCAAAGTCGGGTCCGACCCCCATGATTGTGTAATATACACAATAAATTGTGCGAGGAACGCGATGTTCTAGGGGTATAACGCTGAATTTATTGTTTGTAACCTACATTGAGCGGCTACAGCCTCATCGAGGCGACAGACCTGGACGACGCCCTGGCGAAAGCGAAAGGCTGTCCGCACCTCCAGGGCAACGGCACGATCGAGATCGCACCGACCTTCGATATGTAAGCCACAGCAGGCATCGGCCCCGATCGCGGGCCGAGGCCCGCTCTTGCGGCCCGGTTTGCCGGCAGGGGCGCTTTTTGATGCGCGGTGGCCACGGCATCGATTCTGCCGGGATCGAAATCTCCGGGATTTTGTCCAATCATCCAACAACGGGCTCGACACGGGTTCAGAATGAGGCGCAGAATCTCGTTTCAACCGATTTCTTCACCGGGTACGGGCAAACCCGGTGACCCGCCGGAGGACCGGCCATGATTGCATCCCGAAAAGCACTTCGCGCGCACGTAATTCTTCCCCTGATCTCGCTGCTGGCGCTGGCCGCCTGCGGCGGCAGTTCGTCCTCGACAACCGGTCCCGAGCCGCCCGTCGCAGGGCTGCTGAAGAGGGTTTCCGACCCGGCCGAGCTCGAGTCTTCCATCAAGGCCGGGCTGACCACGGTGACACCGCCGCCGGCCGGCGATGCGCTTGCCATCGGCGGCACCGCGCCGGAGCCCTCGGGCAATTTCACGGGCACCTACACCCAGGAGACGAACGTCGACGAGTTCGACGCGGTGCGCTACGACGGCGAGCACCTGTACGTCGCGCCGCGGCGCTTCTTCAACTGCTGTTTCGGGCTCCCGGAGGCGCAGGCCGATGGTGCGGGCAACACCGGCACCCCTGCGGCTGCATCGATCCGCATCCTCGCGACCGACCCGACCAGCGCGTCGGCGACCGAGGCCGGAACGATCCCGCTCGAGGACGGCGTCTCGGTGCAGGGTATGTACGTGGACGCCAACCGCCTGTTCGCGCTGACGGCCGAGTTCTTCTACGGCACTTACGGCGACGCCTGGTCGAGCCTCGCTATCTGGGCACCGGAGAAGCTCGGATTCCGGATCTACGACGTAACCGACAAGACGGCGCCGGTACAGGAGGCCGACGTCAGCATCGACGGCGTGTTCGTGGAGAGCCGCCGCATCGGCAACGTCGTGTATATCGTGAGCCGCTACGCGCCATTCATCGACGGCCTGTTTTATCGCCCGCAGAACGAGACGGAACGCGCGAGCAACGAAGCACTGCTGGCCGACCTCACGCTCGACGAGCTGCTGCCCAGGATTACGATCGACGGCGTCTCGCGATTGCTCGTCGATCCGGCGAACTGCTTCCTCAGCAATGACGAGCGCGTTCCCGACTATCCGGTCATCACCAGCGTCACGGCCGTGCCGATCGACAACCCGGAAGGCTTCGTCAACACCTGCTATAACGCCGAGGTGTACGGCGCGTACGTGTCGGAGAGCGCCATCTATTTTCCGCAGATCCTCGGCTACCTGCTGCCGGGCGAAGTGCAAACGCGCATCCACAAGTTCTCGCTCAGCGGCACGTCGGTGGCGTATCGCGGTTCGGCGGACATCGAGGGCCAGGTGTGGCGCGGCGGCCAGGCGGACTTCCGCATGAGCGAGCACAATGGCGACCTGCGGATACTGTCGTCGAAGTACCAGCCGAGCAACGAGGACTTTGTCGACCACCTGCTGTACATCCTGCGTGAGTCGCCGACGGACCCCGCGCTCGACATCGTGTCGAGCCTGCCGAATGCGAGCCGCCCGGAGCCGATCGGCAAGCCCAATGAGCAGCTCTATGGCGTGCGCTTCCTGGGTGATCGTGCCTATGCCGTCACGTTCCTGCAGATCGACCCGCTGTACGTGATCGATCTCGCGGACCCGGCCGACCCGCGGATCGCGGGCGAGCTCGAGGTCACCGGTTTCTCGGACTTCCTGCATCCCGTCACCGACGAGCTGCTGCTCGGTCTCGGAACCGGGGCGGCAGGCGGCGTGAAGCTCGAGCTCTTCGACGTGAGCGACCTGTCGGCACCGCTGTCGCGCGGCACGGTAACGATCGGTGACCAGAACGCCTACAGCGAGGCGCGCTGGGACCGGCACGCGTTTACGTACCAGGCGGACGTCGCGGGCGTGGACCGCTTCACGGTGCCGGCAACGACCTTCAGCGACGTCGAAGGCCAGTTCCAGTTCGAGACCGCACTGCACTTGTTCGAGATCCACGACAAGGCGACGCCGGCACTGGCGTCGCTGGTGCCGGTTGGTCAGCTAACACCGCCGGTGACCAGCGAGTTCGGGTTCGCGGAGCGCAATCGTGCGTTCCTGCACGACGACACGATCTTCTACGTGCTGGATGAAACCGTGTGGTCGGCGTTCTGGCTGAGCCCGACCATGGTCAACGGCCCGTTCTGAGGGAGAGCGATTTTCTGCAGGGGGCGGATCTCGAAGCGCAAACAAGCGCGGGCCGGGACCGCGCCCATCAATCGCTCGCCGCCGCCTTCGCCGCCGCGAACACGATTCCTTTCTCCTGCCAGATGTGGATGCCGACGCCGCGCACCATGAACTCCGCGGGACGCTCACCGCGATCCAGATCGGGAATCCGCCTGAGCTTGTCCGCCGGCAGGGTGGCCTCGTACCAGGTGCTGAGGGTGCCGTCATCGGCGGCAACCCGTAGCTGCGCCGCATCGATTCCCTGGATGGAACAGTAGCGGCCGCCGAGCAGGCGGTCGCCGCTGTTGGCCGTGATGCGTGGCGAGGCCAGCAGCTGGAAGTCGAGGTCGGTGAAGTAGCCCAGCACGCTCGGCAGGTCGCTGCCCTGCACTTCGAGGGGCTTCAGCTTGAGGTGATTGTCGGCTACTTCTTCCGCAATCGACTGCAGCAGCACCCGGTCCTGGTGCGACTGGTACACCTGGGTGCCGAACAGGCCGCCGATGGCGAGCACGATCATTGCGGCCGCAACCGCGGGTGCCCGCAGCCAGGCTGGCTTCCTCGCGGGCACCGGCGCGTCTCCCGCAGCAAAGCGCGACGCCAGCTCGTCGAGCTGTTGCCTGCTGAGTTCGATGTCCTCGAACCGCTCCCGGATGGCCTGTTTCAATGGCTGTCGCATATCGCTACCCTGCTGATTGCGCTTCGCCGAAGCGCTCCTTCAAGCGCTTGCGCATCCTGTGAATGATGGACAGCACCGAGTTGCGCGGCTTGTCGAGGTGCCCGGCCACCTCGTCGGTGCTGTAGCCTTCGAGCGCCCAGAGATACAGGATCTCCCGCTCGACCACCGTCATCTCGGACCACACTTCTTCCAGCTCGCTGCGGTCCAGCATCGTGCTCTCGAGGCTCGCCAGGTCGAAGTCGAGCGCCACGTTGTCTTCGTCGAAGGGCTCGAAGCTCGCGCGGGCGCTGCTCCTGAGCTGGTCGATGAACAGGTTGCGGATGATCCGCATCGCGTAGCCGACCTCGGACGCCGCCGTCCGTGGCGGCGACTTCACGCATCGCTCCATCGCCGCCTGCAGTAAATCGTAGGCGTCGCTTTCCTGGTCGCAGAGCACGCGGCAGTAGCGGTAGAGGCGATTGAGGTCGGCGTGATCGAACATCTAGTCGTCGACCTCAAAGCCCGTGACCCAGCCGCGCCGGATCCAGCCGAAGAGCTGCTGCGCAAGCGCATCGGTGCCTGCGCCGGACAGTTCGCCGATGGGGACGGCGCTTACCGATTGCAGTATCTCGAATTGTTCACGATCGAGACGCGTCACGCCGACGTCGAATTTTCCAACGCGATGCACGCAGCAATGGATGTCTCCCGCGTCGCTGTCCTCACCGGCATCGACGCCGTTGTGCGAACGCCAGATGTGGTCCACGGGATAGTCAAGCTGCAGCAGCGCGAGGGCATTGCTGCGCACGAGCCTCGCGCCGGCCTGCACGTCTTCGGGGAGGTTCGCGAACGCGTCCCAGTCGAATACCGGATCGTCGGCAGCAAAGCGCGCACCATGCACCTGCCACTCGAGCATTGCGAGCGCTTCGAGGTAGGGCAGGTCGTTGAGCTCCGGCCGCCGCGTCTGCGCCTCGCGCAGCAATTCCGGCATGAAGTCGCCGTAGGCATGCAGGTCCGGCGACGGCGATGCGTAGAACGGCAGTTCCGCTTCGAGCAGCTGCCGCCAGTAACGCGCACCCAGTACTTCGCGCAGCACCGGAAACGCGTTGTCGAGCGCCTGCAGGTGCGCACCTTTTATATTGGCGCGATAGGCG
>CAMYJB010000043.1:0-1749 GCA_947258565.1 uncultured Woeseiaceae bacterium | reverse complement strand
GCTGTGCTTCGTGCCATAAGGTTTCCCAATCCGGGAGCCGCGTGTCCCACTCGAGCAGCACGGGGGCCTCCGGGGCGCGGCCGATGACCTGCATGAACAGGTGCAGCACCGGCTCCGCAACATGGCGTCCGTGCGTGTCGATCAGCAGGCCGCCGCGTTCGTCGTGGCCCGCAAGATGAATCTCGCCGACCGACGCCCACGGTATCGCATCCAGCAATTCCATGGGGTCGCGCCCGTGGTTGATGCTGTTGACGTAGACATTATTAATGTCCAGCAACAGCCCGCAACCGGTCTCCGCGACCAGTGCCGTGAGGAACTCGGCCTCGGTGAACTCGGCCTCGCGGTACTCGATGTAGGTCGAGACATTCTCGAGCAGCATTCGTTCGCCGAGTTCATGCTGCGCACAACGGACGCGGTCTGCGAGGTGTAAGAGTGCCTCTTCCGTCCACGGCATTGGCAGCAGGTCGTGGCTGTGCAGGCCACCGCTCGCTGCGAAGGCGATGTGCTCCGAGACGTGTGCGGCGCCGATGCGGCGGGCAAGGTCCCGGACCCGCCGGACGTAGCCGAGGTCGAGCGGCTCGACGCTGCCCAGCGACATGCCGACGCCATGCAGTGCGGCCGGGTAGTGCGCCGCGATGGTCTCGGCCTGGAATCTCAGCGCACCCCCGGCGGCGAGGTGGTTGTCGGTCAGGAGCTCGAACCAGGGCACGGCGGGCCGCCCGGCCAGGATGCCGGGGACATGCGGGCCGCGCAGGCCGACGCCGGTGCCCTGAAGTGCGCGCTCGGGGTTGCGCTGAGACATTTGCGGCGCTCAGTCTTTCTTGGCGGGTTTCGTGGCGTAGACTTTGCCGCCGACGATCTTCTCGCAGGTGCCTTCGGGCACGTACACCCACTCGACGGGGCTGCCGTCGGTCTCGGCCTGGCCGGCACAGGCGTGCGAGCCGTCCGTCGCGCCGCAGTCGTTCTGGCCTTTCTTGGCAATGCCGGCACATTTCTCCCAGTTCTCGGGCTGGTCGGGTACGGCGCCGACGGCGGTGCCGCTCGCGGCGGTGAAGGCCAGGGCAACAAGGCTCGAAGCCAGCGTGGTGGCTACCGGTTTACGTGTGTCCATCGATCAATCTCCTCTCCAAAGGGCGCGGGACGCCATTTCGTCCCGCTACATAAGAGAAGACGATGGGGGAGAGGATTTGATTGCAGGGAGGTTTACTCGGCCGGGGGTAAGGGCCGGGAGAGAATGAATAGTGCCGCCGCGCCAAGGACAACGAGCTGTAAGACGATGACAACCGTGGGCAATGCCATGGCCAGCGAGATCGCCAGCACGGCGGCCATGGACATCACGCTGAGCACCTTCGCCCGGCGGCTGATCGCGCCATGCTGCTGCCAGTTGTCGATGAGCGGCCCGAAGACGTTGTGATCAAGCAGCCATTGGTGAAGCTTCTCTGAGGACTGGGCAAACGCGAATGCGGCGACGAGGATGAACGGTGTAGTCGGCAACAACGGCAACGCGATGCCCAATGCACCGAGAGCGAGTGCCAATAAGCCGATGACGAGCCAGGTAAGTCGGGCGGTGCGGGTCAGCATGGTGCGAACATTAGCCGATTCGCCGGACGGGCGCAGGGACGGGGGCTCAGGCTTGACGGCCCGTCGCCGGATGGGTCTAATACGTGGCCCTGCATCAAGGCCAGGTAGCGGGGTCGCGTAGCGACAAGGTAGGCAGGGACTGAAAATCTCGATTTTCAGTCGGTAGAA
>CAMYJB010000042.1 GCA_947258565.1 uncultured Woeseiaceae bacterium | reverse complement strand
GCAGCACTGGTTTGTACAATCACTGCCTGATGTAATTGTCACCCAATCCCCCGCGACCAAAATACGAAGCCGCCTGACAAGAAGGAACAGCCAATGCAAAAAAGAACACTCGGAAAGACTCAAAGGACGCTGCCTGCAATCGGCCTTGGCTGTATGGGCCTGTCAGAGTTCTACGGCCCGCCGACCGAACAAAGCGCGGCAATCAAGCTGTTGCACGAGGCGATCGAGCTGGGCGTGGAGCACTTCGACACGGCGGAAATGTATGGCATCGGCGCGAACGAATCCTTGCTGGGCGAGGCGTTCCATGACCGCCGTGACAAGGTGTTTATCGCCACGAAGTTCGGGCCAACCCGCAACCCTGAAACCGGTGAGTTCACCGGTATTGATGGTTCGCGCGAGAATTGCCGGCGCGCGGTCGCGGATTCGCTCGAGAGACTGAAGACCGATGTCATCGATCTGTATTACCTGCACCGGGTCGATCCGGCCACGCCCATTGAAGAGACGGTCACGGCGATGGCGGAACTCGTCTCGGAAGGAACGGTCCGCACAATCGGATTGTCGGAGGCATCCGGCGACACCATTCGACGGGCCGCAAAAGTCCACCCCATCTCTGCTGTGCAATCCGAATACTCGATATTCAGCAGGGATATCGAGGCCTCCGTCATCCCGGCCTGCATCGATACAGGCGCTACGCTCGTCGCCTATTCACCATTGGGACGCGGCATGCTCTCCGGGCGATTTAAAGCAGAATCGCTCGCCGACGGCGACTTCCGTTCGATGACGCCGCGCTTCCAGGGCGATGCATTGCAGGCCAACATCGCGCTGGTTGACGAAATTGAAGCCATTGCAAGCGCGAAAGGCTGCACGCCGGCGCAAATCGCCCTGGCGTGGGTGCTCGGGCGCGGCGAGCATGTGATGACGATTCCGGGAACGACGAAACTCGAGAATCTGCAGGCTAATCTCGGTGCCTACGAGATCCGGCTTTCCGATGGGGAGCAGGCGACGCTGGGTCAGCTGGCGGACCGCGTCAAGGGCGATCGGTACGACGAGCGGGGTATGTCAATCATCAACGCCTGAGGCCAACACCGGGCTGGTGTCTGTTGTTGCGCGCCGGGGATATCGCTGAACGCCAGCCGGCCTAGTTCTCGACGCGGTCATTGTGCTCGCCGCTGTCGTAGGTGCCTCGCAATACCGGCGGCCGCGAGGTTAACCCGTCGCGCATGCCTAACCAGTACGCCGCGAAGACCAGAAACAGAACGAAACACAGCGTGGTCATGTCAGCCACGCCTGTACGGCAGGAATCTCGTCGGGACGCCGGCGCGACTGTGCTGCCGGACCGGATCGTCCACGCTGCGAATGCCGTATTTCCGTTTGAGCAACATAGCGAAATATTGCCAGTGATGGCCGTCCCGATCCGCGACGTATTTCACATATTCCGGCGAGATTTCCGATCTAGCTGGTGAGGCTGGCGAACAAGGTCGGCAATTTCTCCGGCAAACGATCGACGTGGTCCACGATCGTGTAGTTGTTGGCGCCGAAGATGCGTTTCACGTAAGTATCGGCGTCTGGATCCAGGGTCAGGCAGTAGGTGAGGATCCCCTTCGAGTAAAGCTCCTCGACCGCTTTTTTCGTGTCATGGCGCAGGTGTTGCGGGTCACGCTCGTCTATGTCGGCTGGCTCGCCGTCCGTCACCAGAAGCAGTAGCTTGCGTCGTTCCGGCTGTGCCAGCAGGTGTTGGCCCGCATGCCGCATCGCCGCGCCCATGCGCGTGGACAGCCCGCCTTTCATGCCGTCCAGGCGGGCTTTGACCTCGTGGTCGAATTTCTGGTTGAAGTCCTTGAAGCGATAGTAGTGCACGTCGTGACGACCCTCCGACGCGAAGCCGTGCACCGCGAACGGGTCGCCGATGCCGCTGATAGCGGTACTGACCAGGGTCGCCGCTTCCCGCGTCAGGTCCAGCACGGTCTTATCCGAGCCATTGACGGTCTCGTTCGTGGATTCGGAGAGATCGAGCAGCACGGTTACGGCCAGGTCGCGGTTCTTGATGACGTTGCGCATCGTGATGCGCGTGTCCGGTTGCCTGCCCATGCGAATCGCGATCATGGCGTCCACCGCCGCGTTGATGTCGATCTCGTCGCCGTCTTCGAGGTTGCGCTCACGCTGCACGCCCTGCGGCGACAGCCGGTCGATGATGTGCCGGATCTTGTGCGCAATGGGTTTGTAGTCGAGCAGAATGCGTTCGATTTCGTCGGCGTCGCCCTTGCTTGCGCGGCGCTCGTACACCGTCGCCCAGTCGGGTCGATACAGCTGCACCTGGTAGTCCCACTCCTGGTAGTGACAGGGCGCGGAAATCGGCTCCTTGCCCCACATGTCGTTGAAACTCTCGGTGGCCTCGCCGGCATCCTCGTAGGGCATGAACTCGGAAGCGCATACCCACACTTCCTGGGCGTCGTCCCCGGCGAGCTCACAGTCTACCTCGTTGGCCATCTCCACCGCGCTCACGTACCTGCGCACCTGGCGTTGCCAGGCAGGGATGTAATCGGCGCCCTGGGCCTCCCAGTCGAATGGCTCGAATGCCCAGACGATGCGATTGTCGTCCCGGTAGGGCATGCGCACGGATTCCAGGATGCGGAGGCTGGGCATTTCCTTGCGTTGCGCTAACAGGTCGAACAGCTCCAGGCCCAGATCGAGGGACAACCGGTTGTCATTCTGGCGCGTTTCGATCTCCTTATGGAACCGCGCAGCGATGCGAGCGAGACCGGCGTCGTTGATGTGCAGCTTGTCATCGTTAAGGCAATGGGCAAATCGCTCGAGTAGCGGAACGGTCGGGTGCTCTGTGGCGCCTTCATGATCGATCGCGAGCAGTCTGCCCCAGAGTTTTTTGAGCCCTGGAAACGCCTGCGCGGCCCGGTACTCCACGCGGGCGTCCTCAATCAGGCCGACCAGGAACATCTGCGCGGGGCTTAAACCTTCTCCGTCAACGGCGCTCGTCGTATAAGAGAGGTGCGCCGCAAGGTGTGCAGACTGGGCCCGGTAGAGTTCCAGCCCGGTCACGCTGCCGATCGCATCCACGGCATCGGGCAGGTGTATGACATGGTTTTCAGAGTATGGCCTGAAGCCCTCATGGTCCGCGGCTGCCGGGCGCAGGAAGAAATCCCGCCCCCAGAGCGCCCGCAGGTAGAAATTGAGCTTGCGCTGCGTGTCGATAAACAGGGTGCCGCGCCGCTCTTTCTGCAGCATTTTCTTGCTGTCGGCGCTTTCCAGGTTGAAGTACTTGACCAGGTTGTCGAGATCACGGCGATAGGCATCCGCGCCGAAATTCGCCCAGCGCCGCAACCCCGACAGCGTGAGCATTGAGAGCAACTGGTCGATATTGTCCAGCATCGGGCGCAGGCCCCGCGAGGCCTTCGCCGAGAGCTGGTGGATGAGCGTCAGGTACCCACGAAGCAACTCCGCGTCGCCGAGACGGCGTGCCGCGGTCGGCAGGCTGGCAAACAGCAGCGCAATGACCTGGCCCGAGGTCATCGACGAGAGCTTCATCGCCGCTTCGAGACAGTCGCGGATCACGTCCTCACCGCATTCCTGGACGACGGCTGGCATCTCTTCGAGGTAGGACAGCACGACGTCGGGTCCACGCCCGAGGTTGCACAGCCCCTTGGCGCCCTCCATGTAGTCGTGCAGGGCCGCGGGCGACATGACGCGCGCCGCGTCGTGGAAAGTGGCCTCCAGGGTGTCAGCGACCTCCGGGGCGGCCTTTTCTATGCACGCGGCGTAATCTTCGAGGTTGACGGTCATCGCCTGACTCCGGACGTCAGAGGAAGACGTGTCTCATCAGCTGACGAAAAACGTCGACACGGCCGCTTCCAGGGTCTCGCGCATGTCGGGATCGTCCGTTAACGGCGTTACCAGCGTCATCCGGCACGCCGCGACGGGCTCAATGCCTTCGCCGATCATCTGGCCGGCGTAGACCAGGAGGCGAGTGGAGATCCCTTCGTCCAGGCCGTGTCCCTTGAGGTTGCGGCTGCGGTGCCCGATCTGCACGAGCTTGGCGGCCGTCTCGGTATCGATGCCCGATTCCTGCGCGACGATCTCCACTTCCAGCTCTTCGGCCGGGTAGTCGAAATCCAGCGCGGCGAAGCGCTGCTTGGTCGACTGCTTGAGGTCCTTCATCAGGCTCTGGTAGCCCGGATTGTAGGAAATCACCAGCTGGAAATCGGGATGCGCCTCGATCAGCTCGCCCTTCTTGTCGAGGGGCAGGTTGCGGCGGTGGTCCGTGAGGGGATGGATGACCACGGTTGTGTCCTGGCGCGCCTCGACCACTTCGTCGAGATAGCAAATGGCGCCAATGCGCGCCGCCGTGGTCAGTGGCCCGTCCTGCCACTTGGTGCCGTCCTTGTCGAGCAGGTAGCGGCCAACCAGGTCCGAGGCGGTCATGTCCTCATTACAGGCCACGGTGATGAGGGGCTTGTCGAGCTTGTAGGCCATGTGTTCGACGAAGCGGGACTTGCCGCAGCCCGTCGGCCCTTTCAGCATCACCGGCATACGCCGCGCATAAGCGGCTTCGTACAGGCTTTCTTCGTCGGCAACCGTCTTGTAGTAAGGCTGCTTCCGGACCCGGTACTGGTCCGCTACGTCGTTCGCGTCGCCCGCTTTTCTCAGGACTTCCATTTAGACGGGTGTTCCCCGGTAGATGACCATTTCCGCGCCCTTGGACTGCGCGTAGTTGTCGAAACCGATAAGACGCACGTGGTTGTCCGGATGGGCCCGGTGGCACGCCGCCGCTTCCGCGAGGACGCGGTCGATATCGGTTTCGCCGAACATGGGCAGCTTCCACATGTACCAGTAGTAGCCGAAGGCGTTCTCCGGTTCGGTATGTTCGATGGCCGGGTTCCAGCCCTTGGAGATGATGTATTCCACCTGCTTGCGGATCGCCGCGGCATCCATGGTCGGCAAGTACGAAAAGGTCTCGAACTTGCGTGACGTCGTGTCGCTCAGGCTCGACTTGTAATCTTGAACATCTGACATCTTGGTTTCCTCGTAGTCTGACTGGATCGCTTAGCGGTGAACAACATCGAGCTTGTCGACGGTATCGAATTCGAACTTGATCTCTTTCCACGTTTCCATGGCTGTCTTGAGCTCGGGGCTGTGCCTGGCCGCGTCCGTGAGAATCTCCTTGCCTTCCTTCTCGAGTTCCCGGCCCTCGTTGCGGGCCTGGACGCAAGCCTCGAGCGAGACGCGATTGGCTGCAGCGCCGGCGGCGTTGCCCCACGGGTGGCCGAGCGTGCCGCCACCGAACTGCAGGACAGAGTCGTCGCCGAAGATGGAAACGAGGGCAGGCATGTGCCAGACGTGAATGCCGCCTGATGCCACCGGCATGACGCCGGGGAGGGAGCCCCAGTCCTGGTCGAACATGATGCCGCGGGTACGATCTTCCTTGATGTAGCTATCGCGCATCAGGTCGATCCAGCCGAGTGTCGCTTCGCGATCGCCCTCCAGTTTGCCGACCACGGTGCCGGAGTGCAGGTGATCGCCTCCCGACAGTCGCAGCATCTTCGCGAGTACGCGGAAGTGAATACCGTGGTTGGGGTTGCGGTCGAGCACGGCATGCATGGCTCGGTGAATATGCAGCAGGAGGCCGTTGTCGCGGCACCAGTTTGCAAGACCCGTGTTGGCTGTGAAGCCGCCGGTCAGGTAGTCGTGCATGATGATCGGTGCGCCAAGCTCCTTGGCGTATTCCGCGCGCTTGTACATTTCCTCCGGTGTCGGGGCCGTCACGTTCAGGTAGTGACCTTTACGCTCGCCGGTCTCAGCTTCGGCCTTGTGGAGGGCCTCCATGACGAAGTCGAAGCGCTGCTTCCAGCGCATGAACGGCTGGGAGTTTACGTTCTCGTCATCCTTTGAGAAATCGAGGCCGCCGCGCAGCACTTCATAAACGGCGCGGCCGTAGTTCTTGGCCGAAAGGCCCAGCTTCGGCTTGATCGTGCAGCCCAGCAACGGGCGGCCGTATTTGTTCATGATGTCGCGCTCGACCTGGATGCCGTGGGGCGGGCCGCCGCAAGTCATCACGTAGGCACGCGGCACGCGGACGTCTTCGAGGCGCAGCGCGCGGACGGCCTTGAAGCCGAATACGTTACCGACCAGCGAGGTCAGGATGTTCACGACGGAGCCTTCTTCGAACAGGTCGATGGGGTAGGCGATAAAGGCATAGAAGGCCTCATCGTTACCCGGCACGTCTTCGATGGCGTAGGCACGGCCCTTGTAATGCTCCAGGTCGGTCAGCAGGTCGGTCCATACGGTGGTCCAGGTGCCTGTCGAGGATTCCGCGGCGACAGCGGCGGCCGCCTCTTCGCGCGGCACGCCTTCCTGCGGGATAACCTTGAAGCAGGCCAGGAAATCGGTGTCTTTGGGTGCGTAATCCGGCATCCAGTAGGTTTCCCGGTACTCTTTCACCCCTGCTTGATAGTTCTGCGCCATTGCTTGTTGCTCCTGATGCTCTTCGGGCGGTTGGTGTCTGGGCGCAAATATAGTTGACAAGTGGAATAACGTATAGTTAATTGTATTTATATTAGGCATTTACTAAAGTAAATATTTGATGTTCCACGCAACGCTTCAGCAACTTCGTCTTTTTGCCGCGGTCGCGGAGCACAAGAGCGTCACCCGGGCCGCGGAAGAAGTGCATCTCACGCAGCCCGCCGTATCCATCCAGATCAAGCGCCTGGAGGGCAAGGTCGGCATGCCGCTCATCGAGCACATCGGCAAGGAACTGCACCTGACGGTTGCCGGCGAGGAAGTCTTTGACGCTGCCAAAGACGTACTGGAGCGGTTGAGTGACCTGGAAACGAGCCTCAATGATCTGCGTGGCGAAGTTGCCGGTCCGCTGAACATTCATGTCGTGAGTTCCGGCAAGTACTTCATGCCGCACCTGCTCGGCAGCTTCGTGCGCCGCTATCCGAAAGTCGAGCCGCGGCTGGAGATCACCAACCGCGCCAGTCTGCTCTCGAGCCTGGCCAAGAATCAGAGCGACCTGTACATCATGGGGCAGCCCCCGGAGGGTGTGTCGGTTGTCGAGTATCCTTTCCTGGAAAACATACTCGTCGTCGTCGCGAGGCCCGACCACCCGCTGGCCGGGAAGAAGAAGATCCCGCTCGCACGAATTGCGAAGGAGCGATTCGTCGGGCGTGAAAGCGGTTCCGGCACGCGCAAGGCTGTCGAGAAGCTATTTGGCGACAAAGGGTTGAGCATCGAAGCCTATATCGAACTCGACAGTGCGGAAGGCATCAAACAGGGTGTGATCGGCGGCCTGGGTATAGGCGTATTGTCGAAGCACAGCCTGCGACTCGAACTCGATGCGGGGGAACTGGTCGTGCTCAACGTTGCAGGCTTCCCGCTACGGCGCCGCTGGTATGTCTCCCACAGAGAGGGCAAACGGCTATCTCGTGCCGCACAGCTTTTTCTACAGTACCTTCAGGAAGAAGGAGAAGAGGAAGTCGCCGACTTGCTGGCCCTCGATCAGGGCGATGGTCAGTGATCGCGTCTCGCCGCCACGAGGACACCGGGCGGACCCCCAATCGATGTCCGCTATCAGGCCTTGCTTCGGTTTGGTGGACACTTTCAATGTCCGCATAATGCGGCAGGAGGTGTTCCATGACGAAGAAGCAGTATCAACGTTACAGCCCCGAGTT
>CAMYJB010000041.1 GCA_947258565.1 uncultured Woeseiaceae bacterium | reverse complement strand
CTCGGTTCTAAGTAAAGCCGCAACCGCCTTCAACGTCTCGATAGAAGAGCTCATCGGGCCGCCGCGCAACGAATTTCAATACATACCGGCCGACAAAGTTCGGCAGCGGAAAAGACAAGGCGCGATGATTCGCCCGCTGGTACCGGAGGCGATCTCCGGGCTTGAGATCAGCCGGACTGAACTGCAGCCAGGCGGCAGCATGACAGGCACTCCGCACAAGACCGGTACGCGTGAATACCTGACCTGTGAACGAGGAAAAGTGGAACTTGTCGCCGCCGGTCAACACCACGTTCTCAATGAGGGGGACATGCTGGTATTTCGTGGCGACCAGCGCCATTCATACATCAACCCTGATAAACGCCGAATTTCCGTCTCCTTCTCGGTGGTCTGTTTCGCAAGCCGCCAGGACTAAGGCAAATCATCAGGCGTCACGTCGACAGAGTTCCGAACTGCGTGAAGTTGTCGTGGGTGGACTGTGCATTGTTATGGCCAGCAAGGTACTGGGTGCAACAGGCGCCCCGGTATCCTGTTGAAAAATATAGCCCTGAGGAGCGCCAACCCCGACTGAAAATCCGCGCATCGACAGATTGCTGCGCGCCCACAAGCAACAACGTCGATCTTCGCGGAAAACCAAGGGCGGAAAAGCAAATAGCCACAGAGGACCCGCGTGATGCGGCCCAGGTTCCAGTTGTATGCGGTAGGCAGAACTCCCTATTGAGCGACGAGATTGGGCAGCTAGACTAAATTTGGGTAAGTGTTCGTCGGGGTTGGCACTATGTTCCGGAACGGGATCGAAATATGTCCGCGAATCGTGTCGGCGGTGTTCATCGGCCTGGCGGTCCTGCTGCTACCCGTCCGCGCATTCGCGCAGCAAGCCGTCGTTCCCCTCCAATTGAGTTTTTCGGACCCCGGCGCGCGCAGTGCAGGACTGGGTGGCGCGTTCGTCGCCCTCGCCGATGACGCGACTGCCGCGTTTGCCAATCCAGCCGGGCTGGTGCAGCTCGCGAAACCTGAGATATCGATCGAAGTCAGGAATTGGAGCCACTCGATCCCGTATACCGCGAGCGGTCGGGTGGAGGGCGACCCGAGCGGCCAGGGACTCGACGTAACGGCCGGGCTCGTAAAGGGCGAGTCCACTTACGATACTACCGGCCTGTCGTTTATGTCGCTGGTCTGGCCGACCGGTGACTGGTCTTTTGCCCTCTTTCGTCATGAGTATGCCGATCTCGAGTTTTCAGGAGAGACCCAGGGTCTCTTTGGCGGCGGCAGCGATTGTTGCCAGGAGCGTTGGTCCGACCAGCGGATGTACAGCAAGCAAGATATCGTCAGTTATGGCCTGTCGACCGCATACCGGATCAGCGACAGTTTCAGCATCGGCCTGGGCGTGGCCTACTTCGATGTCAGCATGGACTCGCTCACGGTGGAGCACCTGTGGGACGTCGATTCTGAGACGGGCTTCTACGGGCCGACGACTTTCCTGCCGGAGCGCCTGGCCCTTACCGAATACCTGTTCATCGATGACAGTGACTGGACGTTTTCCGGCGGTTTCCTGTGGAGCCCGACGAGTCGGTGGCGCATCGGCGGCGTCTACCGTCAGGGATTCGAAGTCGGTATCGGCAATGACATCATCGCGGGCGTCGCGGTTGACTACGGTGTGCCACCCGGCACCGTCATCATCCAGAATCGTGACATTCCGGCAGAGTTCCCCGATATTTTCGGTCTCGGCGTGTCATATCGCGCGCTGGAAGAAAGGCTGACCCTGAGTTTGCAGTGGGATCGAATCGAGTACTCGAGCATACCCCAGAGTATCGGGCTCGATGATCAGAGGATCGACGACGCCGACGAGCTTCACTTCGGGACCGAGTACGTCTTCCTCGATTCGTCGCCGGTCGTCGCCCTGCGACTCGGTGCCTGGCTGGATCCCGACCACCAGATGTATGCGACGGTCGTCGACCCGTATATGCGCGCGATGCTACCAAAGGGCGACGACGAGTGGCATTACACGGCCGGGCTGGGCCTCGCCACGCAGCGTTTCCAGGTGGATCTCGCCGCAGACCTGTCAGACAGGGTGAATACGGTTTCGCTGTCAGCGATTTACAATTTCTAACTCAATCGCCGCGACCGTCGACGCTCGTCTCGCGCCGGATGCCCTCGGGTGTCAGTTCGAAAGCCCAGGCAAGGATCAGCGCAACGGGCAGCCCGAGCACGAGCAGCACCAGTAACAGTTTGCCGGCCCAGTTCGGAATCTCCAGGAAATCGAACACGATATCGCCGATCTGCAGCAATACCCAGGCGACCACGACGTAGGCGATCGCTACACGGAACACCTTGCGCCGCTTAAGTTCGACGAACAGCCCGGTGCGTGGCGGCGTGGCGGCGACGTCAAGCTTGATGTCCTCCGCTGGACTGTCGATCTCGATGCCCTGCATCCACCGGCCGAAGAAATAGTTCGCGAGAGTGAACGCGCCATCACCATCGTGGCGGAGGAAGCCGAGATTGGTAAGCTGCTGCAGGTAGCCGTCCAGTTCGTCCGCACGGACAGACATGCGCCCCCTGATCCCGTCCCGGGTAATCCGGGGTGTCTCGGCTATCGTACGGACAATGCGTTTTTCGGTTGCGCTCAGCATGTCGAAGTCGACCGAGAAGAAGTAACTGACCATGCGGTCCGTGGCGACGTGCCCGATGGCTTCCTCGATCTGGCCGGATTCAACAAAGCGTTTACAGACGAGCTGCAGCAGGTAAGGATGATTGTCGCAGTGCTCGAGGATAGCCATCATCGTCTCTTCGTCGATGCCCGGCCGCTCTTCGGGTCGCAGGTGCGACTGGCTCACCAGTGATCGCGCTTCGTCATCGGTCAGCCGATCGATATAAACCGGCGGCGTAAAGCCGTGCAGAAACGGCGATGTGTCGTCGGTCTGCCCGGCCAGCGCCCACAGGCGGATCGTCGATGCCAGCACGGTACGAATCCCGTCGCGGCTCTGCAATGCATGCCGGAGCTTGCGCAGTAGTGAAGGATCTGCGCGCTGCAGTCCGAGCAATTCTTCCACTTCGTCACACAGCAACAATAGTCCCAGCCCCTGCGAGCGAAGTCTGCGGCGCAGGCGCTCGAGTGCAACAAATAGATCATCGGCCGTGATCTCGGCCACATCGATGCCGATGCTCTGCAGGCGGTCTTCGACATCGAGCAACGCGTCGGTGAAATTGAGATGGAGTTCGGCCGCCGTGTCGACGCCCTGGAAGTCCCAGTACATCGCAAAGAATCGCGGTTCCGGATCGGCGCTTGCAACGAGTTCGATCTGCTTCAGGAGCGAGGTCTTGCCGACGCGCCGGGTCCCCAGTAACCAGACCAGGTCGCGCCCTCCTCGAAGGATCTCTCCGATCTGGGCGCTGCGGCCGTAGAAGCGGTCGCCACGCACCCATTGACCGACAACGTAGGGGATACCGGGCGGCGCGGTGATCGGCTGGATCGGCATCGGCGTGTTTTGTGCCGGCGCACTGCTTACGTCAGCGAGCAGACGATAGCCGCGCTTCGGCAGGGTCTCGATGAGCTCGGACCCGGCCCCGGCAACGTTTCCGGCAACGCCATCGAGCGCACGGCGCAGCCGGTAAATGCACCGGTTCAGTGTGTACTCGGTCACCACGACGTCGGGCCATATCGTATCGAGGAGTTCCTGCCGTGAGACCACGTGCCCGTGGTGCTTGGCGAGTTCGGTCAGCACCGCCATGACGCGGGGCTCCAGCCGCAGTGATCCTCCCGGACCCGTCACGGTCCCCTCGCGCTCATCGAGCGTGAACCTGGGATTGTTCTGCTGCGCCATCTTCAATGTGCTAGCACGCTGCCCGGGGAGCGGCAACCCGTGGATGTACCTAGGGCCGGCTTCGCCCGCAACGGGCGGGCCGGGGATACGGAAATCACAAGGAAATCACCGGACGGTCAAGCGTAGGGATGCTCACAGTGTTTCCCTGAACATCAGGCGGAATCGGCCGTCTGCAACAGAGCACAGAGGTGACACTATGAACATAGAACCACGCAACCCGAAGCTCACCGGAATCCTGCTGTTGGCGATGTTCGCGCTGGCGCTGCTGGCGGCATGTTCTGGCGGAAACATCGACGTTGCCGTTGGCGGCGTCAACATACCATCGGGGGCGCTCCCGCCATTCTCGAACAGCGAGCCCGTTGGAGCGCAGGGGACCATTACCGGATTCGGTGACCTGACGGTCAACGGCGTGCGCTACGACGCCGACGATGCATCGGTCCTGATCGACTCGCATCCCGGCCTGGTTTCGGATCTGAGAATCGGCCACGTCGTCACGCTGACCGGACGGATCAGCCCCGCGGGGCTTACAGGCGAGGCATCGACGATCGACATGCACAGCAGGGTCACCGGGCCCGTTGAAATGATCGATGCCGACAATGGCCGCCTGACCGTCATGAGTCAGGCGATACGGCTTGGGCGGGATACGCAGTATTCGGCCGACATCGACCCGGCCACCCTGGACGGCCTGGCGACTGGAGCTCACGTCCGGATCAGCGGCTATGCCGACGCGGCGGGCAACATCCGCGCAACACGCGTCGAAACGGCCGCTGCGAGCTTATCGCTGCAACTCATCGGTGAAGTGAGCGGACTCGATATCGCCAACCTGGTATTCGACATCAACCAGCTGACGGTCGACTACGGTAATGCGGTGGTCGTCGACCTGCCTGACGGCGCCCCGGCCAACGGGATGACGGTCAGGATGATCGGTGCCTTGTCGAACGGCCTGTTCGTGGCCGAACAACTCGTTACCGGACCCGCGTTGACTGGCAACCCGAGCGAGCGCGTGTCGCTGGGCGGCATCGTCACGCGGTTCGCATCGCTGTCGGATTTCGAGGTGAACGATACCCCCGCTGCGGCGAACGCCGCGTCTACCTTCGTCAACGGCGACAGCAGCGACCTGCAGCTTGATGCTCGGGTCACGATCGACGGTGAATTCGACACCGACGGCAGAGTTCGCGCCGAGCACATCATCTTCGGTGAAATCAAGAGCCACACGGCAACGCTGGCGTACGACTTCGATGGCTTCACGAGCATCAGCGTGCCGACGGTATTCGGCATCTCGATAACACAGGGGGCCGAGTATTCGATCGAAGTGATCATCGACGAAGAGGCGGCGGATCGCGTCCAGGTAACACAGGACGGCTCAACCCTGACGATCGAGCTGCTGTCAGGAGACGGCCAGATCGAAACGCTCGACGCACGGGTTACTTTGCCGGTGCTCGATCGCATCGACCTGACGGGTGTCGTCAGTGCGAGGCTGTATGGCTTCGACCAGGCAGAAATGGCGATCAACGTCGGCAACGTTAGCAACCTGCGCGGTGATGCGCTTCGTATCGGACACCTGCAGGCAACTGTATCCGGCGTCAGCCGAATGGATCTCGGGGACATTCGGCCGATCGGTGAGGCGAACATCGCCGTCAGCGGTGTCAGCCAGGCTACCCTGAACATGGACGTTGGCTCGCGGCTCAATGGTTCGGTCTCGACAGGCGAGGGGGCCGGTGTGTCGGCACTTTACTACTACGGCAGCAACGTAACGCTGGATGTCGAGACGGGCGACAACGCCTCGCTCGTCTGGTTGGGCGAAACGCGGCCGTGAAAGATCCGCTCGCGGGGGACACGGCGAACGCGCCGTGACCCCTGTAGCTGTTCGGTTATCGCTTATTGCGCCGGGGAGGGACGTGTGAGGTAGTCAATCGACGAGGATGTCAATGAAGCATCGGCGCACCATTTTGCTTACAGGCCTGGTGATCGCCCTGATCACCAGCCCCGCTACGGCCGATCCCTGGTACGAACACTACGCCAACGCTGAACGGGCGCTCGAACAACAGGAATGGACGGTCGCCGTCCAGCAGCTCAATGCGGCCCTCGAGAAGAAGGGCGACTCGGGCGCACGGGCGCGCAGCTACGGCATGAACGTGGTCGAGTACTTCCCGTACTTCAGGCTCGGTGTCGCCTACTATCACCTCGGCCAGTTCGATGCAGCCCTGCAGGCCTTCGAGACCGAAGTCAGGCTCGGTGCGATCGTGGAGTCCGAATCGGCGAACGCAGAGCTGGCGGAATTCCGGGTTCTTGCCGAGGAGGCCAGGCTGGCGCAAATGGCCGAGCGCGAGAAGCGTATCCAGGATATCGTGGCAGGAAGTCTCGCAGAGTCGGCCCGGCTCGAAGGCGAGGGGCAGATTGAGGCGGCCATTGCCGAAGTGGACAAGGCGCTTGCCGTTGCTCCGGAAGACGCCGGCGCGCTAGCCGCCATGCAGGAATTGCGCGAGACACTGGCACGGCAACAGCGTGCGCAGGAACTCGAACGCCGGGTGTCGCAGCTCGTCGAGGAGGGCCAGGCGTTACTCGACGCAGGCGACTACGAGGGTGCATTGAGCATTCTCGGCGAAGCACTTTATCTGCAGCCGGACCCGGATATTCAGGCGCTGCTCGATGCGGCGACCAGCCGCTTACAGGAAGGCGCAGTACCGGATCGTAGCGACGAGGAGAGCCGACGCATCGAACGCCGCTACGCAGAACAGCAAGCCGCCGAACTCGAGGCGAGAATCGAGCAATTGCTTGTCGATGCGAGCAACAGCTTCGAGGCCGGCGCCACGGAAGCGTCACTCGTCGCAGCCAACCAGGTGCTCGCACTGGATCCCGGCAACCCGGCAGCCCTCGACCAGATTGCCCGCGCCTACACCGTGATTAACCGGCGCCTCCTCGGTACCCGCCCTGGCGGCAATATTCCACCCGCGCTGCGATTCGTGGACCTGCGCGAGGAGGACGAGAAGGGCCAGCGGGTGCAGATTATTCGGTCACCGGACTTCCGGCTGACCGGCATCGTCATCGACGAGTCGCCGGTCGAGGTCTCGGTGGTCTCGGACAATCATGAAGTCATCGAACCGAGGCTCAATGCTCAGACAATCGGCGATTTCTACCTGACCGAATTCAGCGTCGAGTTGGCGTTGGTGCCGGGCATGACATCGTTGTGGCTCATGGCGAGCGACGCCGGGGGCATGAATTCGGGCACTGAATATTCGGTTCTCTACGTGCGACCATTGTTGCGGGAACCCTGGTTCCAGGCGCTGCTGCTCCTTGCGGCGGCCGTCGCTATCGCGGTACCGCTGTGGCGGAGCCGCAGGCGGCGGGCGGAACTCAGGCGCCGCAAGTTCAATCCTTATGTTGCCGGCGCTCCCGTGATGAACGATGCTATGTTCTTCGGCCGCCGTCAGTTGGTCGATCGTATCCTTCAGACCATTCACAACAACAGCCTGCTCCTGTATGGCGAACGGCGCATCGGCAAGACGTCCATTCAGCACCAGCTCAAGCGGCGGCTCATCGACATCGACGACCCGCACTTCGCCTTTCGTCCTGTGTACATCGATCTGCAGGGCACTCCGCAGGAACAGTTCTTCTGGACAATCGCCAGGGACATCGCGGAGGAACTCACGCCGACGCTTGAAGGCCTCGCTATAACCGGGTCGACGCCGTCGAACTATGGATATCGCGACCTGCTCGGCGACGTGCGGCTCATTATCCGGTATCTGCAGGAAAAGTCGCCGAAGACCGTGAAACTCGTGCTATTGATCGACGAGGTGGACGAGCTGAACGAGTATGACCCGCGAATCAACCAACGGCTGCGTAGCCTGTTCATGAAGAACTTCGCCGAGAACCTGGTCGCTGTCGTCTCAGGAGTTGAAATCAAGAAACGCTGGGAGCGTGAAGGTAGCCCCTGGTACAACTTTTTCGAGGAAATTGAGGTCCGCCCCTTCGACGAGCAAGAAGCGAGAGACCTGATCAAAAAACCGATTGATGGGATATTCAAGACGGACGCCGAGGTGATCGAGCGCATTATCGCACTGACAGGAGGCCGGCCTTACCTGATCCAGAAGCTGTGCGTTGCATTGGTCACGAGGCTCCACGAAGAACGCCGCCGCAAGATGACGGTTGCCGATGTCGATGCAGTTGCTAATGTGCAGTAGCGATTACTGTTTGACACTACTGACTAATGGTATGGCAGTACCCATCGACTCCACCGTGACCAATCGCCGTTGCGCGTGAATTTTGCGTGTATCAGCTGTGCATCGTCATGCACAGTCATGCACTTAGAGCAACGGACGCTCCGGTAACTGGTTGATAAATATGAATCGAATCAACCACTTAGATTTCTGAAAAATCCGCGTGTCGGCAGTTCATCCGAGGCCCGCAGGGCCGACAGACGCCGAAGGCGCCCAAAGGGCGAGCAAAGCGAGTCCATTCTGCCCCTGGCTACCAGATCAAGAAGAGACCCCGTGAAGGGGTCTTTTTGTATATGCGAGCAGATGCCGACAACCACGCTCGGTTGATTCGAGTCTGCTATCGCTGATTCTCGCATGACACGCGGGCTGATCGCCTGCGGTGCTGGCCTCGGCGGCTGGAAACCGGTTCGTTGCCGGCGTTGTACGCTACGACGGTGAATCCAGCGTGAGTTTCGGCGACTCCCTCTTCGCCGTCCCCATTCGATGTCTCTGGGAGTTATAGCTCGTCACGGCCGGCGCATCGGTTACCAACCACTCATGCCCACATGACCCCATGCTCTGATTCGGGGGTACGGTAACACTGGCCCTGAATACTGGTGAGGGTTTTCAGGTGTTACTGGCGTGTTACTGAGCCGTGATACCAAACACACATTGTTGCCGGGGTAGGTCGCCGAGTCG
>CAMYJB010000040.1 GCA_947258565.1 uncultured Woeseiaceae bacterium | reverse complement strand
CGTGCAGGAGATGGCGCCGACGATGGGCAAGTTCTACGTGCGCCTCGCCAACCAGGACAACCACGCGCAGTGGGGCAACTTCAAGATCGGCTACATGAACAACGAGCTGGCGCAGGTGGACCGCGGGCTGTACGGTGCCAACCTGCACTACCAGTCGGGGTCGACCACGACCTTCGGTGACCAGCGTTTCGCGATCGACGGCTTCGCGGCTGAGCCCGGCACGGTGGCGAGCCGCGAGGAGTTCCGCGGCACGGGTGGCTCGCTGTACTTCCTGCAGCGCCAGGACATCCTCACCGGTTCCGAGCGGGTGCGCGTCGAGTTGCGGGACAAGGCGTCAGGCATCGTCACGGGCGTTTTGAACCTGACGCCGGTGCTCGACTACGACATCGACTACCTGCAGGGCCGCATTGTGCTCACCGAGCCGCTGGCCTCGACGGCCGATGACAACCTGCTGGTGCGGGCGACGAGGCTTACCTGGTCGTGCGCTACGAGTACACCCCGGGCTTCGAGGAGATCGATTCACTCTCCGTTGGCGGCCAGGGCCATGTCTGGTTCGGCGACTACGTGAAGTTAGGATTAACAACCAACACCAACGAGCTGGATGCGGACGAGAGCAGCCTCAATGCCGCCGACCTGACATTGCGGCTGGCGGCACAGTCCTGGATCAAGGTGCAGCAGGCGACCACCGAGGGCCTGATCTCGCTGCCACAGGTGTCGCAGGACGGCGGCTTCGGCTTTGCGGGTTACGATCCCTTGTCCTTCGTCAACGCCAAGGCCGATGCACAGCGTGCCGACCTCAGCATCGCACCGGAAGATATCTTCGGCTTCGGCAAGGGCCAGCTCACTTTCTATATGCAAGAAGTGGAGGCAGGCTACTCGGCGCCCGGCATGACGGCGCTGACCGACACCGAGAACTGGGGCGGCACCTTCACGATGCCGGTGGCCGATCGTTTCTCGGTCGGCGCCAAGGTCGACAGCCTGGTGCAGGAGCAGGGTCTCGAGACCGACGTGCAGGAGATCAATCTCGGCTACCAGGTCACCGACAGCTGGGAACTCAGTGCCGGCTATCGCGTCGACAACCGCATCGACAACTCGCCGGTCGTGGGCCTCACGCAGGAGCAGGGCGAGCGTGCCGATGCCATCCTGCAGGTCGGCTACGACTCGCAGACCACCTGGACCGCCTACGGCTTCTTCCAGGACACGGTCTCCATTGATGGAGACCGGCAGGAGAATGCACGTGCCGGCCTTGGCGGCTCCTTCCGCGCCACCGACAAAATCCGTATCGACGCCGAGATCTCCGACGGCGATCTCGGCCAGGGCGCGCGCCTCGGCACCAACTACCTGCACTCGGATCGCACCAGTCTCTATCTCAACTACGCGCTGGAGAACGAGCGCACCGACAACGGGCTCCGAAGCGGCCGCGGCAGCGAAGGCAACCTGGTTGCGGGCGTGAAGTCGCGCATCGCGGACTCGACCAGCGTGTTCCTCGAGGAACGCTACCAGCACGGCACCACCATGACCGGGCTCACCCACGCCACGGGTATCACCTTTGCGCCCACCGAGAAGTGGAACCTCGGCATCAACACCGACATCGGCACGTTGCAGGACCAGCAGACCGGTGCCGAGACCGAGCGCCTCGCCGGTGCCGTACAGGTCGGCTTCGGCACGCACGCGCTGCAGCTCTCCTCAGGGATAGAGTACCGCTATGACGATGCCGAACAGCCGGATCTCTCGCGCACCGAGCGCACCACCTGGCTGTTCAGGAACAGCTTCAAGTACCAGCTGGATCCGGGCTCCAGGCTCCTCGGCAAGTTCAACCACTCGACGAGTGAGAGTTCGCTCGGCACGTTCTACGACGGCGGCTTCACGGAGGCCGTGCTCGGCTATGCGTATCGTCCGATCCACCACGATCGCCTGAATGCGCTGGTGAAGTACACTTACTTCTACAACGTACCGACCACGGACCAGATCTCGCTCAGCAATATCGCCGCCGAGTTCATCCAGAAGAGTCACGTTGCCGCGATCGACCTGACCTACGACCTCACGCACAACTTCACGATCGGCGGCAAGTACGGCTACCGCCTCGGCCAGGTGAGCCTCGACCGCGAGAACCCCGAGTTCTACGACAACAACGCACACCTCTACGTCCTCAGAGGCGACTACACCTTCCGCGAGCACTGGGAGTTCCTGCTGGAAGGAAGGATGCTCTCGATGCCGGACCTCGACGAGCACCGTGTCGGCGCGCTGGCGACGATCTCACGCTATCTCGGTGATCACCTCAAGATCGGCCTCGGCTACAACTTCACCGACTTCTCGGACGACCTCACCGACCTCAACTTCGACCACCAGGGCGTGTTCCTCAACCTCACCGGCTCCCTGTAATTAGGGGACAGTGACTTTAAGTGCCAGGCGATGAACTCGCCTGGCACTTAAAGTCACTGTCCCCTTATTGCGCGGATCGGTTCCCTTTTCTTGACATAAATCGAAAATATCTTCGCCCGGACTATTTCCCCAGCCCTGTACCTGCAGTCTCAGGCGACGGCCCTGACATAAGGACTGTCGGGAGCCCGCGACACCACTGGCTTCCAGCCGCGCCACTACTTGTGCTCGGCGATTTCCCGCGGGTTCAGCCCGGGCTTCTAATCATGTGAATCACGTCAACATTCGCACCTTCACCTTGCGCCATAGTCGTCCTACGGAAAGCGGCAAAACCACCGAAAGGTGGCGGCGCAAAGTCACCGGCCTAACGAGTCGAAGAACTCCAGGGCGGCGGGACTGCCCGGATTCTGCGTGTGAATCGGGCCGTTCTCTCAGGATTGGTGAGCGAACAGGGACAGTTGGCAACGGACCATGGCGCAGCGGAAATCTATCGCGCGGGCTTCACATAAGGCTGGCCCGGTCACGGCGATGCAAAGGACGGCGACGCACATCGCCGGCCTTGCGTTGTTGTTGGCAGGGATGTTGTGGTCCTTGCCGGCGTCGGCGCAGGCGATCCCGCCCAGCTGTCCGAGCGGTCTCGCTACCGCCGACCTCATCGATCACGACTTCTCCGTCAGCTTCTGCGAGCTGTGCGAGATCGGCACGGTCCGCATCGAGATCGAGAACCCGTTCCGCAACAACGACGATGCCGATTTCTCCGACATCGTCGTCACCGAGAACCTGCTCGCCTCGGGCCTGACCTACGTCCCGGGCACGACGAGCTTCGACACCGACAACGTCCCGACGCCGCCCGTCGTCGAACCCGCCGTCAGCGGCCCGAACGGTTCCATCCTCACCTGGACGCTCAGCAACCAGTTCGTCATGGATACGCGCTCGAACGGTGCAGGTTCGGGCGCGATCCGCCGGTTGCGCATCGAGTTCAACGTGCGCCGTCATCCGTCCGTCGGAGAAGAGGGGCTGGTTGGCGCCAATCGCAATATCGAGGCACAGGTCGAGTTCACGCCGAGCTGCGACCTGGGTTACCGGCACACGGACACGACCGGCCTCGGCGAGCTGCCGCTCAGGGAGCCCGAGCCCGAGGTCGTCAAGACCGGCCGCGTCGTCGACGCGGGGCAGGGTTCGGGCCAGTACAGGAGCACCATCTACGGCCACGAGAACGACGACGCCATCTGGCGCATCGAGGTGCGCAACAACGGCACGGCCGACCTGCAGGACTTCGTGTTCGACGACACGATGCAGCCCGGCAATTTCGAGATCGACTGGATCTGCGACTCGGAAGGCGAAGCGAACGGCGCGGCGACCGGCGGCGGCACCGGCGACTGCGTGTCAGTCGGCGGCGTTACCGACCTGAACAACGTCGCCGTTGAACAGCTCTTCGGCGGGGCCGGAACCTACATCGTCGCACCGCCCGGCGGCAACCGCTTCTACTACCTGGTCGGCCGCATCACGGACTCGTGCGTGAACCGCACCAATACCGTCGACGACGTCGAATGGGGTTGCGAGGTCCAGTCACCGCCCGGCGGGATAAGCGCAACATCGACCGGCGTGACGGCCCAGGACACGGCGACCCTGAGCACTCGGTCCGTCGATAACCAGCCCCAGGTAGACGTGTTCCTCGAGGGCACGAACCGGTCACAGCCCATGGGCACCAAGGGCACGGTGAGCATCCGCATCCGCAACCGTACGGGCGGCACGATCAAGGGCGGTGTCGACGGGCTCAAGATCCGCAACGTGCTGCCGCCCGAGTACGTCGTCGACCCGACCTTCGACCCGGTCGTCATCACGAGGCCGGCGTATGGCAGCAGTTACCCGGGCATGCTGAACCGGGTCGCGTGGACCAACCCGCAGCCGAACACCTACCCGCTCGCAACCAACGACCCGGCGCTGCCGCTCGGCAACACGGCGCCCGAGTTCAGCGTGACGAGCAGCAGCCCACATCCGGACTTCCCGGACCAGTTCAACATGCTGCGTCACGGCGACGACCTCATCATCCGTTTCCGTGTCGTGCTCATCGACCCGCAGTATTACGACCTCGAGGCCTACGTCGACGTGCGCCAGGAAAGGCCCGCAAGTGACCCGCCAGGCACCGACCCGAACGAGTCTTTCCCGATCAACACGCAGACCGAAGTCTGGTGGGAAGAGTTCTGCACCAATACCGAGCACTACCGGAGCGTCAACGACAATGACACGGCGGAGCCCGAGGACATCGACGTCGACGTCAGCGGTAGCCAGCTCAACTTCATCCTGACGGACACGGACGTCACGCCGCTGACCGTGCAGCTCAGGAACCGCGGTGGTCACGATGCGCGCGACTTTTTTGCCTACGTCGCGTTCGGCGACGCCATGCAGGTAGAGACAGCCCCCGGCGCCTGCAGCGTCACGACCAACCCGCCGCCGATGCCTGAGTGGCAGGTGCCGGTCGGCACCCCGGCGTCGGCGACCGTGTACGAGTGCACGGTCAACCGCATCCGCGCGGGACGCCGACTCGACCTGAATTTCGAGGTCCGCAAAAACCCGAATGCGACCGACGACGATCTGACCTTCCGCGCCGACGTGATCGGCGAGATTACGCTCTCCGACGGCACGCCACTTTGGTTCCCGACGCCACAAACACGCGGCGACGGTGTCACGCCGCGCGCCAACGACTACACGGTCGACTCGCTGCGGGCCCGGGTCGTTGGCTACAACCTGACGAAAGAGCAGCTCGGTACCTGTTCCGAGAACAACCCGCCGCCGGCGAGCCCCGATGACCAGGTACAAATCGGCGAGGAATGCGAGGTCCACATCGAGTCCGGCGGCTGGTTCGGGTTCGAGACGCCGGGCTACGACTACATCGAGGTCGACAACGTTCAGGTCGTGGACCGGCTCCCGGACGGCCAGGGCTACATCTCTTCGACCGATCCGAAAGCGCCGGGCTACAGCACGGACCAGATCCTCGGCGTCAGCCTGAATCCGCCGCCGGCGCCGCTCGACGAAGGCAATTTCGACTGGACCCACAACCAGGCGAACCGCATCACGGTGAAAGATCACTGGTTCCGCGTCGATGCGACCACTCGCTTGCTGAACGATCCGGTTGACCTCAGTGCCGCACCCAACCAGCACGCCGCGCTGAGCCGCAATATCCTGACGTCGACCTTCGACGCCGTGTTCTTCAATCCGCTGACGAACGCCGAAGAGACCTACACGCTCGGCACATCGACGACCGGCTACCCGCCGCAGTTCCGCCGGCAGGTTGACCTGACCGTGACAGAGCCGAACATCACCGTCACGAAGGAAGTTTGTAACGAGACGGACTTTGGCTTTGGCCCGGCCTGCAGCAACTTCCTGCCGCTTGTCGACGACGGCGATGCGTTCGACACCTACATCTTCCGCGTGACGGTGACCAATGAGGCTGCCGCCAACGGCGTGCCGCGTGCGCCAGCCTACGACGTCACGGTGTTCAGCGACATGGACCCGAGCGACCTCGTCTACATAGTCCCGCTGGAATCCGATGGTCTCGACAACGACGGCGATGGCGAGATCGACGAGGTGGGCGGCGAAGGCAGCATCGTTCCCGACAATGTGACAAACATTAACGGGAGCCCGGCCCAATTAATAACGGCCTACGAACATAGCAACGCGCTGCTGCGCATCGACGCGGGCAATAGCGTCACGTTCTACTATCGCGTCGACCCGGACAATCGCGTCGCACCGCAGCAGCGGCTGGTCGAGTCGGCTTTCGCGACCTACGACAGCCTCGAAGGCTCGTCCGGCAATCAAAGCGATCCGCCGGGTGCGAACGGCGAGCTTGGCGGGGCGCGCCAGTACACGTCGGCAACGGCCCAGGCCACGATCCAGATCATCCCGGTCGAGGTTCAGCCGAAGACCATCCTGCGACTGTCGAACACGCCCAGCGTCGCCCCGGTGACGCCACAGCCCGTCTCGATCGGCGAGGAGATCGAGTTCGAGCTGCGCACGCTGATTCCGGTGTCGTTGCTGCGCAGATTCCGGGTTCTTGACCTGCTCCCAGCGGGAATGCGCTGCGTAGATGCCCCGGCTATCGACCTCGATGCGCCGCCCTACGACGCAGCGGGTTTCGTGCCGGGCGGTGTATTCACCCCGACCTGTAACGAAAGAGAAGTTATCTGGGAATTTGGCGACCAGCGCATCACGACCACGGACCGCGATGACCGCCGCTTCGATTTCGGGGTGCAGTTCATCGCCCGTATCGACAATGTCGCGCAAAACCAGGATGGGCTCATAATTGGCAACGGCGGCACCTACACGAGAACGGAGGTCTCTTACGTTGACGAGACGGCCAATTATGTGCAGATAGATTTCGACGCCGCCGAGGTCGTTGTCGCCGAACCGCTGCTCGAACCGACCAAGGACTTCGCGGTCGAGACTGCCGACGCCGGCGATGTCCTCACCGTAACCGTCACGGCCACAAACAATGGTACGGCGCCCGCCTACAACCCGCGCGTCCTCGACGACCTTACCGGCGTCGATTTCACTTACGTCGGCAATGTCGGCGGCACCAACCCGCCGACGAACGTCGACACGACGACCTATGGCCCCGACAGTCCCGTCTTCAGCTGGGACCCGGGCTACGAGATTCCCGTCGGCGGCCAGGTCTCGTTCACCTTCGACGTGCAGGTCGGCGATACCGTGCAGCCGCTTGCCGTGCTCGAGAACACGATCCAGGCCGACTGGACCTCGCTACCGTCGCAGGATACGGCCCTCAACCCGAGCGGCCTGATCGGTATCGACGGCGACGCCGACGGCATGCGTATCGGCGCGCTGCCGAACGCCGGCAACGCACTCAACGACTACGAGGCCGAGGCCAGCGACTCCGTCTACGTGCCGCCGCCCGCCATCACCAAGACCGACCTCGATACGGCGCTGCCACCCGAGATCGGCGCGCACAAGTCCTTCCAGGTGCAGATCGACTTGCCCGAAGGCGAGAGCAACGCGGTATCGCTCGCCGACGATCTCGCGACGGCTGCCGTCAGCTACTTCCTCTCCGATAACGCCGACTTCGACGTCGCCTACGAGTTCGCCGGAATCGCCAGCATCAACGGCCAGCCGCCCTCCGAAGCCGCCCTCAACACCGTGCCCGCCGACGGCGCGAGCGGTGTCGCCACCTGGGACATCGGCTCGGTCGTGACCGAGACCGAGGACGACAGCACGGTCAATGACATCGCGCCGTACATCCGCGCCACGTACTCGGCACGCATCAACAATGACCTCGTCACCGACGTCGGCGACACGCTGCAGAACTCGGCGACCGCGTACTACACGAACGGCGATACGGGCGCGCAGGACTCGATCAACGACACGACGGCTCCGATCACCGCGACCGAGCCGTCGCTGAGCGCGGCCGTCGCGATCAGCAACGTGACACCCGGCAAGAACGCCGGCGATCCGATCGCGTTCGGCGACATCGCGCAGTACGTACTCACGGTGCCGAACTTCGGCAACGCGATCGCGCATGACGTCAACATCGCCGATACGCTACCGCCTGAACTCGCGCTTTATGCCGGCTACACGCCCATGGCGCAGGTCAACGGCGTCGATGTCGCGGGATTCGTCCCGACGCCGACCGGCGCGCCGGCCGGCCCGCTCGTCTGGGGCGCGGGCAACAACGACCTGAGCCTCGATATCCCGCCGGGCGCCACGCTCGAGCTGACCTACCAGGTTGAGGTGATCGCGCCCGCCGACCCGAGCGTCGCGCTGTCGAACAGCGTCTGGGTCGACTGGACCTCGCTCGACGAACTCAGCGGCTACGAGCGCACCGGGGCGGGCTGCCCGAACTGGACCGCGCCCAACGACTATTGTTTCGGCCCGGCGTCCGCCGACGGCACGCCGGTCCCGATCCTGCCGCCGGGCGCGCTGGCCAAGGCGAACACGCAGGACACCGCCACGATCGGCGAGACGTTCAACTACCGCGTCACGGTGCCGGCAACGCCGTACCCGGTGCCGATCTTCGACGTTCGCATCACCGATAATCTCAATGGCTCCGCCGCGGACCTGAGCTACGTAAGCGTGACCAAGGTGTCCGGCTCCGGCCCGTGGACGCCCGTGAACACGGGCGATACGAAGAATCTCGTGATCGAGGACACGGCGACCGGCATCGACATCGCGCCGGGCGAGCAGATCGTCCTCGACATCACGGTGCGTCTCGACGACACGCCGGTGAACGTCGCCGGGCTGACGTTCACGAACACGGCCGACTACACCTACAACCGGCTCAACGACGCGCCGGCGACGATCCTCGGCGGCATGCCGGGCACGACGGAGCCGATGACCATCGTCGAGCCCGACCTCACGCTCGAAAAATCCGGTCCGCCGCAGATGCAGCTCGGCGTGCCGGGCACCTTCACGCTGAACCTGCACAACATCGCGGGCTCGCCGGCGCACAACCTGACGATCTACGACCAGCTGCCGAACCCGGCCGACGGCGGCATGTGCGATGCGCCGCCGGCCCAGTTCACGGCGCAGGTATTCGAGGCCAACGGCACGACGGCCGTCTCGCCGGTGCTCACCGAAGGCACCGACTTCACCGTCAACTTCGTGGGCGATCCCGACTGCAGCCTGACCATCACGACGCTGACGCCGGCCGCGGCTATCGGCCCAGACCAGCGCCTGATCATCACGTACCAGGCAACGCTCGACACCGACAGCCAGCAGGGCGCGAGCCTGGAGAACATCGCCGGCGCTACCGAGTGGTTCAGCATCGACGTGTCCGACCCTGTGAACCTGAACTACGCGCGTACCTATTCGCGGACGGTCACGGACGGCACGATCAACGACCTCGACCACGAGGACGCGCACACCGTGGTTGTCTTCACACCGATACTCATCTTCGAGAAGTACGCGGTCAACGTGACGACGGGCGAGGACCCGGCTACCGTGGCCACGCCGGGCGACACGATCCGCTATGGCCTGCGTATCGAGAACGTCAGCGACACGCCGCTGGCCGGTTTCAGCATCGTCGACGAACTCGATCGCCTGAACGGCTTCCCGTCGTTCCAGCCGGGCACGCTGGCGGTCGACCCGAACAGCCTGCCGCCGGGCGCGACCGACAACTCCGACGCGACGGGCGGAACGGCCGGCACAGGCCTGCTCGACATCGGCGACCTGTCCTTGGGCGGCATCGGCGACAGCTTCACGATCGAGTTCGAGGTGCAGCTCGCGCCGGTAATCCCGAACGGCAACTTCGTCTACAACCAGTCGACGGCCGAGTTCGCCGGCTTCCCGGTTGCGATCTCCGACGACCCGAACGTGAACGGCCCCGCGGATCCGAACGTTGCCGGCGACGAGGACCCGACGCAGATCCTGATCCAGTCGGCGCCCGCGTTCGACATCGACAAGATCTCGACCTACCTCGATGGCGACCCGAACGTGTTGCTCGCCGGCGAGACGCTGCGCTACACGATCACCGTGCAGAACATCGGTACGGACAACGCCACCGACGTCGAGATCGCCGACCAGATACCGGCCAACACCACTTACGTCGCCGGCAGCACGATGCTGAACGGCAACGCGCTGGCCGACAATGCGGCCGGCACTTCGGCGCTCACGGACGGCATTCTTATTAATGCGCCGCAGGACACGACTGCGGGCGTCATGAACGCCGCCGTCGCCGACAATATTGCGACGATCACCTTCGACGTCGTCGTCTACCCAGATGCGCCGGACGGCACGGTGATCTCGAACCAGGCCTTCCTGAACGCGCCGGGTTACGGCATCGCCGACCAGCCGTCCGACGATCCGCGCACCGCCGTGCCCGACGACCCGACGCAGGACGTGGTGGGCAACTTCCCGCTGCTGTTCGCGCCGAAGTCCGCCGCGCTCGCCGTCGATAACGGCTCGCCAGGCATCGTCGATCCGGGCGACACTCTGCGCTACACGATCCAGGTTTACAACAACGGCGCCGTGCCGGCGACGATCGCGCGGCTCGCGGACGTCGTGCCGAACGACGTCACGTACGTTCCGGATTCAACCACGCTGAATGGCGAGCCGGTCGGGCAGCCCGACAACGGCGTGTTCCCGCTCATTAACCGCATCGACATCAGCTCGGCCGACCTGACGCCGCCGCTGCCGGGCGCCGCCGAAGGCATTCTCAACCCGGGCGAGTCCGCGACCGTGCAGTTCGACATGCAGGTCAACCCGGGCGTCCCGACCGGCACGCTGATCACGAACCAGGCCGTCGTCTACACGGACGAGCTGCCGAACCTGCTCACCGACGGCGACGGCAACCCGGCCACGGGACCGGAGCCGACCGTGGTCGTTGTCGGCGATGCGCAGCAGCTCACTATTGCCAAGGACGTCGCGGTCGTGGGCGGCGGTCCCGCCGTCGCCGGCGCGACGCTCGAGTACGCGGTGTCGGTCCGCAACATCGGCGCCGTGCCCGCGCAGTACGTGGTGCTGACGGACGACCTGGATGCCGACAACCCCGGTTACCTGAGCTACGTCGACCTGTCCGCGACGCTGAACGGCGTCTCAACCGGCGTAAGCTTCGTGGGCACCACGATCACTGCGGACTACTCGACCAACTACGGACCGCTCGATCCGGGCGAGAGCGTCATCCTGCGCTTCCGCGCCGTCATCAACCCGAACCTCGTCGACGGCACGCCGATCAGCAACACGGGCGTGGTCACGTGGAACGATCCGCCGCAGACGGCATCCGCGACAGCGGTTATCGACGTCGGCGGCGTGCCGGGCGGCGGCATCCTGAGCGGCGCTATCTGGCACGACTCCGACTACACGAACACCTTCGAGGCCGGCGAGCGTGCGCTCGAGGGCTGGAGCGTAACATTGCTGCGCGACGGCCAGCCGATACGCACGATGCTGACCGACGTCGACGGCAAGACTCCGACTTCACCGACGGCCTGCAGCGCATCGACGACATCGTGGTGCAGGGCGGCAGCAACCTGCGCGACCTGAACCTGCCGATCGACCCGAACGGCACGGTTTACGACGCCGTATCGCGGTCGCCGATCGCAGGCGCCGCGCTGACGCTGGTCGACGGCCGCAGCGGCGTGAGTCTGCCGTCGAGCTGCTTCGACGATCCGCGGCAGCAGGGCCAGGTCACGCTCTCGAGCGGCTATTACAAGTTCGATCTCAACTTCTCGGATCCGGCGTGCCCGTCCGGCGGCCTCTACACGATCCAGGTCGTGCCGCCGAACAGCAACTACGTATCCGGCGTCTCCGAGCTGATACCGGCCACCTCCGGCCCGGGCACCGCACCCTTCGACGTACCCGCGTGTCTCGGCTCGATGGACGACGTAGTTACGGGCACGGCGCAGCACTGCGAGGCGGCGCCCTCCGAATTCGCGCCGCCGGCAAGCGTCGCCGCGCGCAGTGCCGGCACCGTGTATCACTCGCTGCTCCGGTTCGACGACAGCCGCCAGCCGGGCTCCGGCCAGCTGTTCAACAATCACCTGCCGCTCGACCCGAGGCTCGGCGGCGCCATCGCGGTGACCAAGACCACATCGCTCGTGAACGTGTCGCGCGGCCAGATGGTGCCGTACACGATCACCGTGAGTAACTCCTTCGGTGTGGACCTGTCCGACGTCACGATCGTCGATCGCTTCCCGGCGGGCTTCCGCTACGTCGAGGGCTCCGCGCGCTTCGACGACGTCCCGACCGAGCCGGTCATCAACGGCCGCGAGCTGCTCTGGTCCGACCTGACGCTCGCGACGGACGGCAGGCACGAGGTCCGCCTGCTGCTGGCAGTCGGCGCGGGCGTCAGCGAGGGCGAGTTCACGAACCGGGCCCAGGCCGTCAGCGCGCTGACGGGCACGGTCATGTCCGAGGAAGCGAGCGCCACCGTGCGCCTCGTGCCGGACCCGACCTTCGACTGCACGGACGTGACCGGCAAGGTGTTCGACGATGCGAACCTGAACGGCTACCAGGACCAGGGCGAGATCGGCCTGCAACTTCGTGCTCAAGCTCGACGACCGCACGCTGCCGAGCGGTTTCCGCGTCTCGACGCGGCCGGTGCAGGTGCAGCGCGCCACGCGCGGTAAGGCGCTCAGGATCAACTTCGGCGCCTCGATCCACCGCGTGGTCGGCCTCGATGTCGCCGATGCTGTATTCGAGCCCGGTACCGACGAGATGCGCCCGCAGTGGCGGCCGCGCATCGAGCTGCTGCTCACGGAACTGCAGAAAGCACCGTCCGTGCTGCGACTGTCCTACGTCGCGGACGTGGAAGAAGAGGCGCTCGTCAACCGCCGCCTCGACAGGCTCAAGCGCGACATCAGCGCGGCCTGGCAGGACATGGACTGCTGCTACGAGCTGGTGATCGAGCCCGAGGTGTTCTGGCGCCTGGGCGGGCCGCCGGGAACCAGCAAGGAGGCGGATCGATGAGCACGCTTTCGAAACTGGCTCGACTATGGCTGGCGCTGGCTGCCGTCATCGTAATGCCGGCGCATGCGTCGACCGTCGACGAGGCGCCGATCGGTGAAGCCGTCGAACGGCACCTGCCGACCGACACGGAGTACCAGCGCTGGTCGCAGAACCCCGAGGACGTCGAGACCGAAGTCGGCGATACGATCGAGACCCGCGAGATCCTCGAGGATGCGCTCGAGACCGTGAAGCTCAGCGGGCTGGTGCCGGACATTTACTTCGAGACCGGCGTCGCGCAGATCCCGGAGACCACGGTCGAGTCGCTGGGCGCGATTCTCGATCGCATGAAGGACCGTATCAACGTGCGCCTGCACCTCATCGGCCACGCGGACAACCAGCCGCTGTCGCCGCGGCTGCAGGCGATCTACGGCGACAATGCCGGGCTCTCGCGCGAACGTGCCGGCCAGGTCGCGGAGCACTTCCAGACGTCGCTCGCGTTGCCGCCCGAGTCCATCTCCTTCGCATGGGCCGGCGACACGCAGCCGGTCGCCTCGAATGCGACCGTGGAAGGTCGCGCGCTCAATCGCCGCGTCGAGGTCGAGGTGTGGTACGACGAGGTTGTGGACAAGGTGGCGCTGGAAGAATTCCTGGTGCCGCACGAGATCAAGCGCGTGAAGGTGTGCCGCATGGAGACGGTGTGCAAGCTGCGTTACGTCGATGGGCATTCGAAGCGTGCCCGG
>CAMYJB010000039.1 GCA_947258565.1 uncultured Woeseiaceae bacterium | reverse complement strand
TACACCTACCCTCGGTTACGCGAGCTGGGTTGTCTCCGTCATCGTCCTGATTTTCTTCGTTTTCATCGCGTTCGTGTTCTGGCTGGCCGGCCTGTCCGGAAGCAAGGTGGCGAAGTGAAGCACACGCTGGGCATCTTTCTGTTCACCGTTCTGGTTACGGCGTTCTATGGCTACGTGGGACAGCTGGTTCCTCAGAAGGAGACCTATCCTCCCCGGGACACGGAGGTCGGCGAAGACCTCACGACAAGTGAAATGGTCGATGTAGGGCGTGAGATCTACGAGGGGAAAGGGACTTGTGTTAGCTGTCATACCATCGGTTCCACCGAGGCGGGACGGTTCCCTGATCTGGCAGGAATCGGAGCGAGCTCCGCCTCGAAGATCGAAGGCTTGAGTGACGTCGAATACCTGGCCGAATCGTTGTACGAGCCTGACCTATACATCGTTGATGGATTCAGTCCTGGAATGCCTCCGGTAAACAGACCCCCGATCAGTCTCAGCCAGCAGGAGGTGTTGGCAGTGATCGCGTATCTCCAGAGCCTGGGTGGGCAACCGACGGTCACGATGCAAACGAAACTCAAGTACGCCGCGGAAAATCAAGAGAACGCTGCCACGGACGTTGCGTCAACGGAGGAAGCAGGGGGCGAGGAACTGGGAGGCGAAGCTCTATTGATCGCTCAAGGTTGCAATGCGTGCCATTCCCTTACGGAGCCGGCCAGGCTGGTTGGGCCAAGTTTGTTTGATGTAGGGAAAAGGCTCACACGGGGCGAAATTTATGAGGCGCTGATGGATCCGGACGCGACGATTGCCGAAGGCTATCCACCGGGGTTGATGGGTACCTCGATGACCGCCTCGGGGTTTTACGAAAAGATCACACTGCAGCAATTCGAGTCGATGGTCGATCACCTTGCCTCACTAGACGGCGGCAAATGAACTGGCTAATTCTACTTCCGGTCGTGGCGGTGATAGTGGGTCTGCTATTCACCAGGATCGGCCTTCTCGGCTGGGTAGCGATCGTGTGGGTAGCCGTTTACACGGTCGCCAGTTACGCAATCATCCCACCTTTGCCGTCTTCCATTGTCGGGCTGACGATGGCGATTGTGACCGTATCCCTTCTCGTTTACATCTCTACGGACGAGTCAAAACTGGCAAGTGTCAGAGATCCCCTGGTTCGCTTCATGGTGGACAGGAAATACCAGAACTACCTGATCGCTGTTGTGGCGACCATACCCGTCCTGGCAGCAGCGAGGGTCTATATACAGATGAACCAGCCCATCGAACCGCCGGCGGTGGGGAGGACGATCCATCCTGCTCCGCCGCAGGAGATGAGCTTCAAGGGAAAGAAGATCGATCTGGTGAATGTCGAGAATCCCTACCGGGCCCTGGAGCAATCGGATCCACAGGAATTCGCCTTGCACGTGGAACAAGGTCGTCGTGTTTATTTTGAAAATTGTGTCTTCTGTCATGGAGACCGGATGGATGGAGAGGGCATTTTTGCTCATGGCTATGAACCCAGACCGGCGAACTTCGCCGATCCAACGACCATCGTGATGCTCCAGGAAGGATATCTTTTCTGGCGGATTGCGACAGGAGGTCCGGGATTACCGGCAGAGTCCGGGCCCTGGAATTCCTCTATGCCGGCATGGGATCAGTTTCTTTCCGAACAGGAGATCTGGGAGGTCATTCTCTTTCTCTATGACTATACCGAGCAGAGACCGCGAGCCAGGGAGCATCACGAGTAATGCAATTCTTCACTTCCTTACTCATTTTTTCGCTGCCCTTGCCGCTTTTGCTGGCAGCCAGCACGGTTCACGCCGGGGAAGTGACGCTGGGAACCGATGCCCAGAGAGCGGCCGGGAAAGAAAATTATCAGAAATACTGCGCACAGTGCCACGGTGCGGAGGGTGACGGGAGCGGAATCGCAACGCCGTTCTTTAACCCACTTCCTCGAGACTTTACCAGCGCGACCTACAAAATCCGTACCACTGAGAGCGGTGAGCTGCCGACGGATGCGGATTTGAAGAACATCATCCTCGAGGGAATGCCCTACACGGGAATGCCGGGATGGCCGCAGTTTGATGACGAAGAGCTCATGGAGCTGGTTTTCTACATCAAGACGTTTGCCGAAGATTTTGCCGATCCTGATGCAATAGTGGCCGCACTTGAAATCCCCGAGGCGCCACCATTTTCGTCAGAGTCGGCCGAGTCAGGAAAGACGGTATACGAAGAAAACAAGTGCATGGAATGTCATGGTCTGTATGGCCGTGGCGATGGTGAAAAAGCCACCACGCTTACCACCGATGCGGGGGACCCCATCAGGCCAGCGGATCTGACGAAGAGGTGGACTTTCAGAGGGGGCCCCACAAGAGAAGATATCTACCGGACGTTTACCACGGGGATGGACGGAACGCCCATGCCGTCCTATGCCGATTTCATTGAAGAGGAAGCTCGATGGCAGCTGGTCGACTACGTGTATTCGTTATCACGGGAGACGGCGAACTACTCTGATGTCATCTTTGCCAGAGCTGTCGAAGAGGAGATTGATCTCGACAGTCCGGAGATAGTGGCGCTGTTTGGTGATGAGGCGGCGTTCATCCCTGTCGTTGGGCAGGTGATAGAAGCCGAGCGCGAGTTTTTTCCCTCCGCAAATGCTATCGGAGTTCGCGTTATTTACAACGATGATACTGTCGCCATGTTGTTGAACTGGCACGATATGGCGGCGGAAGATTCGGGGACGGCGAGCCCCATCAAAGGAGATATCCAAACAACGTCCGACGCGGTAGCGGTTCAACTTCCTTCAGAGCCGAGCCACGGTCAAACGAGACCTTATTTTCTCCACGGTGATTCACAGAATTCCGTCAATCTCTGGTTTGCCGACCTGGCAAACGAATTGAGCAACGACGGTGCAAGGCTTTTCATCGGCAAGGGCTCCCAGAACGTAATGGCCGTTGAGGGAAGTGAAGGGGTGATCGAGGCCGTATCGAGTTTTGCGGATGGAGAGTGGACGGTCATTTTCAAGAGAGATCGCGCGTCTGACAATGCCCTGGTGTTCGAGGAAGGTCAGTTCTTACCCATAGCGTTTTCGGTCTGGGACGGCTTCCATCAAGAGCAGGGCAATCGGCGCGGAATCACGTCGTGGGTCAACATGTACATAGCACCCCGGGAGACGCAGTCCTTCATTGGACCAATGCTCCGGGTTGGTCTGCTGGTACTGCTGATTGAAGTGTTGTTGATCGCCTGGGTACGGCGGAAATACAAGCGAACACCGGGCTAAAGAACTCAAATCGTTTGTTCCGTTAGTTAGCGGAACGGGCCCCTCTGACGACGCTTTTGTTTACCCCGACATTTCGAATCGCCAATCCTGCTGGATCAACGTTCCGGTAAGCGAAACTTTCCGGTTGGACATGGATATCACGTAGTTTCCGAAGCATCCAGACGGAAAAATACATACTAAAGTCTATGGAAAGCGCTGCCGGGTGCGCTGGCGCGGTTTTACTAATATATACAAGAGCTTGCCGTTGAATGCCTGCGCAACCAGCTACGTGTTTTTACGTACTAGAGGCGGGGCCCGGATGCGGCTACCCTTTACTTAGTACGGGCATGTCGAAATCGTGAACCGAGGGTCGCGAGTTCCGGTGCAAAAATAAGCCACTCCGCTCAACAGCAAGACGAGCCGGGAGCAGTGCATGATCCGATTACGAGAAGTAGCCGGACTGTCGTCCGACGCCGCATTCGCCGTCAACCGGCGCTGCCACGTTATGGCCTGGAACCAGCGAGCCGAGCAATTGCTTGGATACATGCGGGCCGAAGTGCTCGGCCGCCCCTGTCGTGACATCCTGCAGGCCGTGCTTCCGAACGGTGAGCCGCTCTGTGCCCCGCGCTGCGAACCGTTTCGCTGTTTTCGCAACTGTCGTCCCCGCGGTATCCGAGCCTGCCGCGTGCGTCGCAAGGACGGCGACTGGCATACCGTCGGTTATTCGTCGCTTGTCGCGTCGCCGAAGAAGGTGCCGCCACGTCAGGATTCGGTTCTTGCCGTCGTGCTCCTGCACAATCATGGGTCGTTCGACGAAGCAGCGGACGGGGAGCACACGCTGCGGGTTTCCACGCTCGGACGATTTGCCCTGACGATGGCGGGAGAAGGGGTTGCCATCGACAGGTGGGCACGCAAGCAGTCGATCACGCTGCTCAAGTTTCTCGTCACCCAGGCAGGGCGACCGGTGCACCGTGAGCGAATACTCGATTGCCTCTGGCCGACTACGGACACACGACGGGGTTGGGACCGCCTGAAAGTAACGATCTCGTATCTGCGACAGCAGCTGCGCGGTCTCGGGCTGGACGATGGCGCCCTGAAGACCGTCGGCAAGGCCTACCTGCTGCGGCGCGACGCGATCCGCGTCGATGCCGACGTCTTCGAGAACCTGATTGCAGAGGGACATGCACTGCAATCACGTAATCGCGATGCCGAAGCGCTGCGCCGGTTTTGCCAGGCAGAAAGCCTGTACCGTGGTGATTATCTCGAAGAGGAGGCGTTCGCCGACTGGTGTGCGGAAGAACGAGAACGGCTGCGCGAACTTTACCTGGAAATGCTGGGGGACATGGTCCGCTGTCATGTGACTTCCGGCAATTACGGTGAAGCCGTCCGTCTGAGTCGTCGGGCACTCGTGCAGGAGCCCTGCCGCGAAAGCTTCCATGCGACGCTGATCCGGAACCTCGCCCGGCTCGGACACGTGAACCAGGCGGCAGCGCAGTACCGGACCTGTCGGCAGATCCTGGCCGACGAACTCGGCGTCGAGCCGATGCCCGAGACGCGAAAACTCTACCGTCGGATCCGCGAAAACCCCGCTGTCAATTGAATGCCATCCTGAGGTGATACCGGCCGGGTATCGTTTCGTCAGGCCCGCTCAAACATCATGCGGGTCGAACGTCTGGTGTTTCGCCGCCGCTTTCTCGACCGCGGCAACGAGCTTGTCCTTCTCGACCGGCTTGACGATGTAGTCGACAACGCCCGATTTCATGAAGTCGACGGCGAGGTCGAGATCGGGGTGACCCGTCAGCACGATGATCGGCTTCGTGGGGTGCGCTTCCCGGATATAGCTGACGGCTTCGACGCCGCTGATCCCCGGCATGCGGACGTCGCAGATGATCACGTCGATGAACAGCGCATAGTCGCGCAGCAGGTCCATCGCCTGCTCGGCGTGCGCCGCCTCGAGAACCTCGAATTGTGTACCGGACAGCTGTTGCCGGATGACCTTACGGACATCCGGCTCGTCGTCCAGTATCAGTACCTGGTGTTTCACGATGTTTCACCCCGATCGGTTTTGGGACTGGCGGGGAAGCGCAGCGTGAACGTCGTTCCTTCCCCGCATGTAACCTGGATATCGCCGCCGTGCCGCGACACGATCTGGCGCACGATGTAGAGGCCCAGACCTTCGCCGTCGTCGGGGCCCTTGGTGGAGAAGAACGGGTCGAAAACCTTGCTGCGGTGTTCCTCAGGAATGCCCGGGCCGTTGTCGCGGACCATGACGTCTACGCTGTCGTCACGTTCCTCGAGTCCGATTCGTATCACTCCATGTTCTCCACTTGCCTGTACGGCATTTCTTATCACATTGAACAGTGCCTGCTGGAGCTCGTCGGGCCTGCCGGGAACCTCCGCGACCGGTTGCCGCGTCCAGACGATGTCCACTTCGTCGCTGCGCTTTGTCCGGTGCACCGATTCGATCGCCGCTTCCACGACGTCGTTCAGGTCGACGGTCTGTGTGTTATCCATGCTTCCGGGACGCGCATACCGTGAGAGATTGGTCACCGTGCCGGAGATCTTGCGGCAATGCTCGATGATCTCGGTGCCGAATTGGCGGCAGTCGTCAACGTCGGTCGCATCCTGCAGGGCTTCGGCGGTGCCCAGTATCATGTACAGGGGGTTGTTGATCTCATGGCCAATGCCGCTGACCAGCGTGCCGATCGCTGCCAGTTTTTCCGACTGTATCAGGCGTTCCACGACCTGCTCCTTCTGTGCCTGCGCTTCCCGCAATTCCTGCGTCCGTTGCTCGATGAGCTCCTCGAGATGCTCGTCGTAGCGGCGCAGACGTTCCTCGATCCGGCGGCGCTCCGTGACGTCGATGATGGTCGCGACGACCATCCGCTCTCCCTCGACTTCGGTCGGGCGCAGGCCGATCTCCACTGAGAACTCCTCGCCGTCCTTGCGCACGGCGCCGAATGATTCCCGCCGGCCCATCGCTCGCGGAACGGGCCTGGCACCGAACTTCTCGCGATGTTTGCGATGAAGCTCAACGTCGACCGGCGGTACCAGTACTTCGACGGGCTGGCCCAGCAGTTCGTCCAGTTCGTAATCGAACATGCCCAGCAGTGCCTCGTTTGCGAAGACGATCTCGCCGCCGGCGTCGACGATCAGGATCCCGGACGGCGACGCGTGCACCGCGAGGCGGAGCAGATTTTCCCCAAGGTCTCGCGTTGCCACGTGGTCCCTCTTCGTCCCGAGGTCTGCTTCGTAGCACGCGCGGGTAACACCCCAGTAACACCCTCGGCGTTACTGGTTTGTTACTGCCGCGTTGTATTCATAAGTCCGGCGCCAGGATGTTGGAGCCAACCGATGGAAGAGAGTCGACTGCATTGCCCGGACTCGTTCGTAGCCCGGATCTGGCTGGAGTACGGGCAGAACGGCAAGGCCTGCTGGCGCGGCCGGATTCGCCATGTACAGGACGGGCGCGAGATCTATTTCCAGGACCTCAGGGAAATGCGTGATTTTCTCGAGGATGTCAGCGGCGTTCCCGGGCCGCAGATAGCGCCCTGAGGGGCACAGACGAGGAGCACGATGGTCGTATCCAACCCGTCACCGGCGGACACAGTCCGGCCGGCCACAGAACCGGCAGGCTATCGTTCGATCCTGCTTGCACTCGATTCCTCCGATCACGCAAATCACGGCACCTCGACCGCGCTCCGTATCGCGGCATCGTGCCCGGATACCCGGATTACCGGCACTCACGTGTTCGCGGCGAAGATGCACGACCTTCGCTTTCGCCAGATGGAGGGCGGTCTGCCGGAACAGTTTCGTGAGGAACGGGAACTCGAGCGTCAGCGCGATGTGCACGACGACCTGATAGCCCGAGGGCTGTCGATCATCACCGATTCCTATCTCGACCAGGCGGAACGGGCGTGCCGGGCGAACGAAGTGCCGTTCTCCGCGCGGCCCCTCGAGGGCAAGAACTACCGCGCCCTGGTCGACGAGGCGAACCACGGTAACTACGATCTGCTGGTCATCGGCGCGCTCGGCCTCGGTGCGATCAACGGCAGCCGGCTGGGTACCGTCTGTGGCCGCGTCGTGCGGCGGTCCGCCATCGATACGCTGGTGATCCGGGATCCGCAACGGGACGTGCACGGGGGTCCGATCGTGGTTGCGATCGATGGCTCCAGCCACGCGTACGGGGGCCTGCGCACCGCAATCGCGCTGGCGCAGGATTGGCAAGTGCCGCTGCACGTCATCTCGTCCTTCGATCCCTACTATCACTACGTCGCCTTCAATCGCATCGCGGGCGTGCTGTCGGAAGAGGCGAGCAAGGTGTTCCGCTTCCAGGAGCAGGAGAAGCTGCACGAGGAGATCATCGACTCCGGGCTGGCCCGCATATACGAGGGCCATCTCGCTGTGGCGCAATCCATCGCCGACGATGCCGGCATGGAGATCCAGACCGAGCTTCTCGCCGGCAAGGCACACAACGCCGTCGAGCGTTACGTTCGCAAAGTCGAACCGTCGCTGCTGGTCATCGGCAAGCTGGGCGTTCATGCGGACGGCGAACTCGACATCGGTGGCAATGCCGAGAACCTGCTGCGCAACGTCGACTGTTCCGTGCTGCTCAGCCAGCGCGAATTCCGCCCACGCGTGGAATTACTCGCCGAGGCGAGCACGTCGTGGACGCACGAGGCGGAGCAACGCCTGGCACGTGCGCCCGAGTTCGTCCAGAACATGGCGCGCGTCGCGATCCTGCGTTACGCACAGGAGCAGGGTCATACCGTCATCACCGAGCGCCTGGTCGAGGAAGCGACGGCTCAGCTGATGCCCGGCCGCGCCGAGGAAGCGATGCGGGACCTCGTGAACGCGGTGGAAAACGAGACCATAACCTGGGACGAAGAGGCCGGCGAACTGCTGCGTACAGTCGGCGACCAGAGCCTGCGGGAGAATATCCGGCGGCGCGCGGAGAAGAAAGCACGGGCCGGGGGCCAGCGAATCGTCCGGCGCGAGCATGCCGCGGAGTTTGTCGGCGCGCCGGATAGCCCGGATCACGCCGGGGCCGGGCTGCACTGGCAGGCTGCAGCGCTCGCGCGATTGTCCCGCGCGCCGCAGGGCTACATGCGCGACCTGGCCCGTCGGCACGTGGAGGATTACGCGCGGTCCGTGGGTGCCCCGGAGGTCGACGTCGACACCGTGGAAGCCGGACTGAAGCTCGCGCGCAAGTCCATGCAGGAGAAACTCGGGGCCGAAGGCATGGCGAAACTCGCGGCCAGCGGCACGACCGGCAAGTGCCCGTTCGCGGGCATGGCGGCGCAGGAATCCGGGAAAGACCGGCCGCAGTGGAGCGGCGCTGCCCGCCGCAAACTGGACGCCGTACCGGAAGGTTACTGTCGGGACCTGATGGTGAATGCCGCCGAGACCATTGCCGAGCAGAACGGCCTCGGGCGCATCGACAAGGCGTTCGTGGATTCGATCCTGAAGACTTTCGGCGATGCGTCAGAAGCAAGCGGCGAGACGATGCCGTGGGACGACGAAGCCCGACAGCGCATCGCCCGCGCCCCGGCGCTGGTGCGGGGCATGCTACAGAAGGAGATCGAGGGCTGGGCGCGGCGCTCGGGATTCGCGGATGTCACCGGCGAGGCGGTCGACGCAGTGCGCGGGCAGTGGAGCGATCGCGGCGTATTCCACCTCGACCCAGACGATCCGCGGAACCACGGCGCCGACCGGAGCGACTGATGTCTGCGCTCCGTCTGCTGGCCCTCAACCTGACCCGGTCCTGCAACCTGTCCTGCGCCCATTGCTACCTGGATGCCGAGTCCCTCCCGCGCGCCACGCGTGGTGAGCTGACCACGACCGAAGTGCGCGACCTGCTGGACGATGCCGCCGCTTGCGGCGACGGCATGATGGTCGTCCTGACGGGCGGCGAGCCGCTCTTGCGGCGGGACCTGGAAGAGATCGTGTCGCACGGCACGAGGCTGGGGATGGCGATGGTCGTCGGCAGCAACGGCACGATGCTGACCGCACGGCGCGTCACGTCGCTGAAACGCGCAGGCCTGCTCGGTGCAGGCATCAGTGTCGACTCCCTCGACGCCGAGAAACACGATCGCTTCCGCGGCAAGAAGGGTTCGTGGTCTCGGACGATGGCGGGTATCGAGGAATGCCGGCGCCAGGGCCTGTCGTTCCAGCTGCACTTCTCGGTGACCGACATGAATGTCGACGAGATGCCGGCGATCATCGACTTCGCCGCAGAAAGCGGCGCGCGCGTGCTGAATGTGTTCTTCCTGGTATGTACGGGCCGTGGCAGCCGGTTCACGGACCTGTCGGCGCGTCGCTACGAGAACGTGCTCGCGCAACTCGTGGACGCACAGGCGGCGCATCCCGGGCTGATCATCAGGCCGCGCTGCGCGCCCCAATTCAAGCGTGTCGCGCTGCAACGCCGACCGGACGCGCCGATCAACCGCATCAGCGGCCGCGACAGCGACGGTTGTATCGCCGGTACGCATTACTGCCGGGTCACTCCGGGCGGCGCGGTAACCGCATGTCCCTACCTGGACGACGAAGCAGGCAACATCCGCTCGGAGTCCTTCGCCGACATCTGGAAAACGTCGCCCCTGTTCGCCCGCCTGCGTCACGACCGGCTCGGCGGCGCCTGCGGCAGTTGCGAGTTCCGGAAACTCTGCGGCGGATGCAGGGCAAGGGCCGTTACCGCCGGCGCCGACCTGATGGACGAGGACCCGTTCTGTGCCTACCGGCCCTCGGGAGGCGCCGTGATCGAACCGCTGGATGATGTGGCGACCTCGGGCTTGCGCTGGACCCGCGAGGCTGAAACCCGTATCTCGAAAGTGCCGGGCTTCCTTCGGCAGATGGTGCGCAAACGGGCCGAGGCCTACGTCCTGGAGCTCGGCGAGGAAGCGGTGACGACCGTTCACCTGGACGCGCTGACAGCGCGTCGTTTCGGCGGGGCCGCGCCACGCAGGCCGGGGTCATGAACGACATCGAAGTACTCGTCGTCGGCGGCGGCATCTCCGGGCTCGCAGTCGCGCAGCGGCTCGGGCAGCAGGGGATACGTGTCGAGGTATGGGATCGCGCGGCGAAGCCGGGCGGAATGGTCCGGAGCGTTCGCAAGGACGGCTACCTGACCGAGCAAGCGGCGACGATGTTGCTGAATTTCCGCCCCGACGTCACGCGATTCATTTCCGAGGCGAGACTGGAGGATCGCAAGCAGCCGCGTATCGAGGTCGATCATCGTTACGTCATCAGCGACGGACGGCTGAGAGAACTGCCCATGAAGATGGGTCCCCTCCTGATGTCCGATATCTGGAGCATGCGCGCGAAGCTGCGCATGATACTGGAGCCGCTGGCGCGAAGGTCCCATGGCGGAGAGGAGAGTGTCAGCGAGTTCGTGCGCCGCCGCTTCGGCGGGGAAGTACTGGACAAGGCACTGGGGCCGTATGTCGCCGGGCTGCTGGCGTCCGACCCGGACCGCGCGAGCGCCGAGGCAGTTCTGCCACGACTCGTGGCGTTGGAACGACGCTGGGGAAGTATCGTGCTGGGTGCCCTGGTACACCGGCTGCTCCGCCGCCGCAGCGCGGTCCAGACCGAGGCATTCTCGTTCCAGGGTGGCATGGCGACGCTTGCGGGGGTACTCGCGGAAGCTGACGGTGTTTGTTTCTGCGGCGGACACGAAGCGGTATCGTTGTTGCCGACGGGCAACGGCTGGCTGGCCACGGCGCGCACACGTATGGGCGAGCGCGAGGTTCGTGCATCGCAGGTAATCCTCAGTACCCCGGCGAGCACGACCGCCGGGCTCGTACGATCGACACAGGCGGAACTCGCGTCGCTGCTCGACACTATCGAATACGCGCCGTTGAATATCGTGCACACCGGCTTTCACCGGCACGGGATTCGTCATGCTCTCGACGGTAACGGCTTTCTGTCGCTGGGCGAAGCCGGTGCCCCGCTGATCGGGTGCATGTGGATGAGCTCGATATTCGAAGACCGGGCGCCTGCAGGCCGGGCG
>CAMYJB010000038.1 GCA_947258565.1 uncultured Woeseiaceae bacterium | reverse complement strand
CCGCACCGCGGCGCCGACCGGGAACCGCGGCGCATTCATGCCTTCCGTCCCCTGGCGCGTTCGGCCTCGTGGCGCGCCTCCACCTCGGCCATCTTGCGGCCCAGCTCGTCGGTCGAGATCACGCCCTTCTCGATCAGCGCATCCACCACGCTCTGCTCTATAACCTCGGTTGCCGGGCAGCCGGAGTAAGTCGGCGCCAGTTGCACGGTCACCTCGTCGCCGACGATTACATCCCGCAGGATGCCGAGGTCGGCAATGGTCAGTACCGGAATCTCGGGATCGGCGACGCTGCCGAGCCACTCGAGTACCTGTTCGCGGCTGATACCAAGCGCTACCAAGTCGCCCCCGGATGCGTGCGTTGCAAATACTGCATCTCGGCAATCATGTAGCCGAGGTGCTCGGTATGGCGCCCCGCCTTGCCGCCGGACGCCATCCACCCGTCCTCCGGCTTGTCCAGCGTGGCATTGATGAGTATTGCGTCAATGTCGGCCAGCCAGCGTTCCCGTAGTTCCTCCAGGTTCGGCCCGCCGTAGGCTTTCTCCACGATCGTATCGATCTCGTCCGCCTCGAACATCTCGCCGGTATAACGCCACAGATCGTTCACCGAATCCTGCACGCGACGATGACTTTCATCGGTGCCATCGCCGAGCCGCACGAGCCACTGCGTGTTGTGACGCAGGTGGTAGCGAATCTCCTTTTCGGCACGCGCCGCAATTCCCGCGAGTTGCGTGTCTTCGCTGCGCGCCAGCGAACCCAGTTGCGCCAGGTAGAACAACTCGAACAGCACCAGCTTCGTAATCGAATCACCGAAGTGGCCGTTCGGCTGCTCGAGCAGCAACAGGTTGCGGAACTCGTTCTCGTCGCGCAGGAATGCGAAATCGTCCTCACGCCGGCCTTGCCCCTCCAGCTCGCCGGCATAGGTGTAGAACATCCGCGCCTGCCCGATGTAGTCGAGCGCAAAGTTCGCGTTCGCGAGCTCTTCCTCGAGTTCAGGGTAGGCGGCAACGAGTTCTATCATGCGCTGGCCCAGCACCAACGCGTTGTCGCCCAGGCGTGATACGTACGCAAGCAGCGCGCGTTCCTTGTTCACAGGTTCTCGACCCCGTCGGGCATGTCATAAAACGTCGGGTGCCGGTAGATCTTGTCCTCGGCAGGCTCGAAAAACGCGGCCGTCTCGGCCGGGTCGGATGCAACGATCTGGCTGGACCTGACCACCCAGATGCTCACGCCCTCGTTACGGCGCGTGTAGGTGTCGCGTGCAGCGTCGAGCGCCATCTGGTCGTCGGCGGCGTGGATGCTGCCGGCATGGCGATGGCTGAGCCCCGATTTGCTGCGGATGAAGACCTCGTACAGCGGCCATTCCTTGTCTGACATTGCGTATCCCCTAGGCGGCGTCTTTCGCGGCGTGTTTTTCGGCATAGACACGCGCGGCCTCGCGCACCCACGCGCCGTCTTCGTGGGCCTTGCGGCGCTTCGCCATGCGTTGCCGGTTGCACGGGCCGTTGCCGGCCAGCACGTCGAGAAATTCCTGCCAGTCGATCTCGCCGTGCCGGTAGTGTCCGGTCTTCTCGTCGAACTCGAGTTCGTCATCGGGCACCTTCAGGCCCAGGAATTCGGCCTGCGGCACCGTGACGTCGATGAACTTCTGGCGCAGCTCGTCGTTGGTGAAGCGCTTGATCTTCCACGCCATCGACTGCGCCGAGTGCTTCGACTCGTTGTCGCTCGGTCCGAACATCATGAGCGACGGCCACCACCACCGGTCCAGGGCATCCTGCGCCATCGCCTTCTGCTCGTCCGTGCCGTTGCAAAGCGCGACCAGGATGTCGAAGCCCTGGCGCTGGTGAAAGCTCTCTTCCTTGCAGATACGGATCATCGCCCGCGAGTAAGGCCCGTAGGAGCAGCGGCACAGCGGAATCTGGTTCATGATCGCGGCGCCGTCGACCAGCCAGCCGATTGCGCCGATGTCGGCCCAGGTCAGCGCCGGGTAGTTGAAGATGCTCGAGTACTTCGCCTTGCCGCTCAGGAGATCCGTCACCATCTGCGCGCGCGAAACGCCGAGCGTTTCCGCTGCGCTGTACAGATAGAGTCCGTGGCCGGCCTCGTCCTGGATTTTCGCGAGCAGGATGGCCTTGCGTTTGAGCGTCGGCGCGCGCGTCAGCCAGTTGCCCTCCGGCTGCATGCCGATGATTTCCGAGTGCGCGTGCTGCGATATCTGCCGGATGAGCGTGCGGCGATAGGCCTCGGGCATCCAGTCTTTTGCCTCGATCTTGTCCTCGGCATCGATACGGTCCTGGAACGCCTCGACCTGCCCGGGCGTCTCGGCGCCCTGCGGGGTTCCTGCCGGTTTGTCTTTTTGATCAAGACCTTGTGTGTACACGATTTGTCCTCGGATTATCTACAGGAGCGCTTCCTGAAGCGCGACCCCGGGCAGAAACCGGTTGCGGTCCGGGGACCGCTCCTGCGGCGACGGCCGGATTGGGTCGTTAATCTGTCACGGTTTTTGACAATTTTCAATGTCGTTTGTATCAGTTTACCACCGGCTCCACTATCAGCGTCTGCAACGCAAAGCCGATGGCGCCCTTCGTATCATAGAGCTGCGCCTGCGAGAGACCAATGCCGGTCGGCTCCCAGAAGGAGCATGCCGCGGAGGCGAGCCAATCCGACTCGGGCTGGCGAAAGACGCCAATCGTCAGGTCGGGATTGACGAACGTCGCCTCGGCGAATGTGGAATTTCGGGAGATCCCATTGCCGCAGTCGGCCAGCGGACAAAGGGCCTGGAACGGACTCGGCCGCTCGCCGTCCACGATGGGCAATGTCCGCATCCAGATCGTCGTCGGGCCCGGGTCCGGCGTCTCTCCGGGAGGATAAGCCACGTCGATCCCCGAGCTGAAAAACGGCAAACCGTGCACGGCGCGTTCCACCGGAAATGGGCCGGCAACCGCTTCAGCGATGTCGGGGCCCGGTAGCGAGGACGTCGGCAGCATGCCGTGATCAGCGGCTGCGATGAACAAGCCGGAAGCGTGCGCACAAATCTTGCCGTCCACCGCCATCAGCTGCGCCTGCGCAGTCGCGACGCTTCGACCGTCCCGCAGCGGCGTCGCCTCCACTCGAAAACCTGCCATCGGCACCGGACGCTGGAACGTCACGGTCACGCGCACCAGCTGCTTGCCGGGTATTGCCTGCTCCAGCGCTCGTGCCAGGACGGCCGTAACCGGCCCGGCGTGGCAGGCGTCGGCCGACCAGGGCCCGCGCGCGGCATCGTTGCCGACAACCAGTTCGCCGTCGAGGCGGAAAAAAGCGCCGTCGGCTGTTTCGATCACAGCAGGCGCTCGCCACGGCTCGCCGAGCGTCCGTGGAACAGGGCGACGACCTCGTCGCGCTGATTTCGCAGCTCCACCGTGTACAGCCCCCGCTTCGATCCGCGGTAATCTTCGCGCGCAAGCGCGCGAAGCTCGTCACCGAGCAGAACCGGACGGATGAATTCGATGTTCGCGGCCGCGGCAAAAGTCAGGTTGTCATAGGCGTTGCACGCGAAAGCGAACGCCGTGTCGGCCAGCGTAAACAGCAGACCACCGTGACACACGTCGAAGCCATTGACCATGTCGTCCCGGATCGCCATGTAAGCGACGGCCTCGCCCGCTGCGGGAATTTCTACACGAATCCCCAGCGCTTTCGACGCTGCGTCTTTGGCGTACATGGCGTCGGCACAGCGCCGGGCTGTATCGGTACTGTCCATCTCAGGCGCTCTTCCTCCGCGCCGCAGCCTGATCCCCGAGACCACCGAAGCGTTGCAGGTAATTCCCCGCCGCCGGCGGCAGCGGGCCGTCCGCCGTTTCCATGCATTCACTCAGGTAGTCGTCGGCCGCCTTGTGAAGGCCCAGGTACAGGTTCCGGCACAGCTGATACGCCGCGGTGCCGTGCCAGCCCGCCGGCAACAGGTCGTGGGGCAGCTGCGGGTCACGCAGCAGCGCCTTGCGATATTCCTGTATCAGGAGCGTGCGCGTGACAAACGCCGTCCGCGGATCGACGTTGCGCGTCTTCTTCAATGCCGCAAAGAGCGGCCGGAACATCGTAACGAAATGCTCATAGCGCGCATCGATATCGTCAAGATTCCATGCCGACCGTGCCAGGGCGCGCATCGATGCCTCGCTCCTGATCGTGCGCGCAGACATGATGACGACCTCGTCCATCGCGCCGACCCGGTTCAGCGTCATTTCCAGGTCCGATTCGTCGGGCGACGGGTGTGCCAGCACGTTTGCCGAGAGTGGGCCGAATCCCAGCCAGCCACACTCGCGGCGCAGCGTGTCTTTGACCGGCGCTTCGAGGTTGGATAACAGCAACAGGCACCATTCGCCATCCCAGTCTGTCGCCGGCTCACCGTAAATGCGGTGCGTCGCGGCTCGAAACTTTTCGCGCCCGCCCTCGGTCAGGCTGTAAAACGAACGCCGGCCGACCTGCGACGATTGCAGCCAGCCGTCCTTCGCCAGACGGAATACCGACGTCCGCACGAGCCGCTCGCTGATGCCGAATTCGGCCATGGCGCGAATCAGGCTGCCCAACCAGACCGTACCTCCGCGTGGCGCGATCGAATCGCCGAAAACGGTCGTGATGAGCGAACCCGCGCGCAGTGTCGGGCGGGAGCGAAACTCCTTCACGATCTGGTTGCAGGCTGCCTCTATCGTCATATCGCGGTGTGCTTGCTTTCGAATCGACTGACCGTACAATCTGATACGGAATATTTCAATTCCCTTCTTGTTTTGTATCTTTCCGGATTGGCCATTGCGGCCGCCCCAGGAGTCGTAATGATAAAGCTCGGCAATCTCGCGCAGGACCGCTGGATCGAAGGTGAGGGCAGCGGCAAGGCATTGAGCAGCGCCGTAACGGGTGAACCAATCGCCAGCATCACCAGTGACGGGCTCAATTTTCGCGGCATGCTCGAGCACGCGCGCAACGTCGGTGGCGCGAATCTCAGAAAGATGACCTTTCACGAGCGCGGCGACATGTTGAAAGCGCTCGCGCAATACCTGATGGAGCAAAAAAAGGCATTCTATGCGCTGTCGACGGAGACCGGCGCGACGCGCGCAGACAGCTGGATCGACATCGACGGCGGGATCTCGACGCTGTTCGTCTTCTCCAGCAAGGCCCGGCGGGAAATGCCGAACGATCACGTCTACCTCGACGGGCCGCCGGAGCAGCTCTCTCGTAACGGCACCTTCGTCGGGCAGCACATCTATACCCCGAAACTCGGGGCCGCGGTACACATCAACGCGTTCAACTTCCCCGTCTGGGGCATGCTCGAGAAGCTGGCGCCAACGCTTGCAGCGGGCGTCCCCGCTATCGTCAAACCCGCATCATCCACGGCCTACCTGACCGAACGTGTGGTCAGGCGCATCATCGAATCCGGGATCCTGCCGCCAGGAAGCCTGCAGCTGATCTGTGGCGGCGTCGGCGACCTCTTCGAGCACTTGAACTGCCAGGACACGATCGCTTTCACGGGCTCGAAGACCACGGCCGAGAAACTGCAGCAGCATCCGCGCGTCGTCAGCGAGTCGGTCGCATTCACTGCCGAGACCGATTCCCTCAATGCATCGATACTCGGCCCGGACGCGGTGCCGGGCACGCCCGAGTTCGACCTGTACATAAAAGAGGTGGTCCGGGAGATGACGAGCAAGGCCGGGCAGAAATGCACCGCGATACGGCGCATCATCGCCCCCGCCCCGATCGCGGCCGAGCTTGTCGACGCGCTGTCAACGGCACTCGGAAAGGTGCGCGTCGGCAACCCGGCCAATGAAGAGGTCGGGATGGGCGCGCTTGCGAGCCTCGGGCAACGCGAAGAAGTCCGGGCGCGCATCGGCGATCTCGCGACAGAAGCCGACATCGTCTATGGCGGGCGTGAGGACTTCGAGGTCGTCGACGCGGACCCGAGGAAAGGCGCATTTTTCATGCCGACCCTGCTGCATTGCCAGAAGCCCACGGGCTCGACGGCGGTGCACTCGGTGGAGGCATTCGGCCCCGTCAGCACGGTGCTGCCGTATGACACGCTGGATGAGGCGATTGAACTCGCGCGCATGGGCGAAGGCAGCCTGGCCGGCTCGATCGTCACCAACGACAACGGCGTCGCGACGGAACTCCTGCTGGGGACCGCCGCGTATCACGGCCGCATGCTCGTCATCAATCGTCACTGCGCGGACGAGTCGACCGGGCACGGCTCGCCGCTGCCGCACCTCGTCCACGGTGGGCCGGGGCGCGCCGGCGGTGGTGAGGAAATGGGCGGCGTCCGCGGTATCAAGCACTACATGCAGCGCACGGCCATTCAGGGCTCGCCCGACACCCTGTCGGCCATCGGGCGTCGCTGGGTACGGGGAGGCGAGGAGAAAGACCCCGGCGCACACCCGTTCCGAAAAACGTTCGAAAAGCTGGAACTCGGCGATACGTTCCGGAGCGGGCTACGCGAAGTATCGCTGGACGACATCAACCATTTCGCAGAGTTCACGGGCGACACGTTCTACGCACATATGGACGAAGAAGCCGCCGCCAAGAATCCGTTCTTCGAAGGGCGCGTGGCGCACGGTTACCTGATTGTCTCGTTTGCAGCCGGCCTGTTCGTCGATCCGGACTTCGGCCCCGTACTTGCGAACTATGGAATCGATGACCTGCGCTTTATCACGCCGCTCAATTACGGTGATTCGATGCGGGTCCGCCTGACCTGCAAGCAGAAGACCTTGCGTGGCGATACGGGTTATGGCGAAGTTCGTTGGGACACGGAGATCACGAATCAGGACGACGAAATCGTCGCGCAGTACGACGTACTGACAATGGTAGCGACAGACGCGCACTGGGCATCGGTGCAATAGCGCGAGCCGTCAAGCGCGGGCGAGATGGCGGCTTTCCTGCGCCTCGACCTGCTGTAACAGCGCCTCGTAGCGGGGTTTCCCGCGCAGGGACGCGAGATCCTCGTCGTTGCGCATCCAGTCGGTACTGACAGTCCCGTGTTCGACCGCCTGTTCGAGATAATCGAGCGACTCCTCGACCTCGCCCAGGGTCGCAAAGTTGCAGGCGACGTTGTAGAGCACGATAGGGTCGTCCGGATCGAGTTCGAGCGCGCGGCGCAGCCAGTTCTTTGCACGCTCGGTCTGTCCCAGCGCAATCAACGAACCGGCGCCCAGATGCAGGCCACGGGCATCGTCGGGATGCCATTCGAGATGCTTCTCCAATACCTCGACCGCTTCCCTCGCCTCCTCGATTGCAAGCGCTTCGTGCCCGGTACCTCTCAGGATCTGCACTCGCAGGCAGCGCGACTGGAAATCGGCGGGATCGGTGTCCGCGGCTTTCCTGAAAAGCCTCGCCGCCATGTCGAGGTCGCCCTGGTGAAAGCGCGTACGCGCATAATAGTAATAAGCCTCGAACAGCCGCGGGTTCAGTTGCAGCGCTTCCCTGAATGATGCCTCGGCGTTTTTGAAATCGCGGCCAACGAGACAGGCGAGTCCGCGCGAGGCGTGTGCCTCTGCGAGCTCCGGTCCGAGTTCCAGTGCTCGTCGGCTGGCCCGGTCCGCCTGCTGCGCATGCACGGGATCCGGATCGACGTACATCATCAGGAAAGAATGGCAGTCTGCATAGCCCGACCACGCGAGTGCGAAATTCGGATCGATGTCGAGAGCCTGCCAGAACATCTGCCTCGCATGCTCGATGTCGACCTTGTGAAAGCGCTTGAAGAACTGCCGCCCTCGCAGGTAGTAGTCATAAGCATTGACATCCGTGCGCGGCACGGCGCGGATGGCTTCTCTCTCCCGCTCGCCAATGGTCTCGAGAAGCGCTTCGGCAATGCTCGCGGCAATTTCGTCCTGGATAGCGAAGACGTCTTCCAGGTCCTCGTCGAACTCCTTCGACCATATGTGATAGCCATCGGCGACCTTGACGAGCTGGGCCGTCACGCGCAGCCTGCGGCCTGATTTGCGCACGCTGCCCTCGAGGATGGCTTTCGCGCCCAGCTTGCGGCCGATCGCCCTCACATCACCGGCCTGCGAACTCAGCTGGAACGACGAGGAACGCGCGACTACGTGCAGATCGCGAATGCGCGTGAGCGCATTGAGGATCTCCTCGGCTACGCCCTCGCAAAAATACTGCTGGTCTTTCGCCGGGCTCAGGTCGAGAAACGGCAACACGGCGATCGACGGCGTGTCGTCACCGATTTCCCGGTCAGGGCTCGGAATCCGGTCGCGGCGAATGCCCTCTGCGGTGATGTCGTACATCCACGCGAGCAGCAGGGCCACGGGGAATCCGGCAATGACCAAGACGATGAGGGTGGGCATAACCCATTTCGGCAGCCCGAGCGGATCGAAAGTGACCTCGCCGATCTGCAGGATTATCCAGCCGACAATCGCGTAGGCGACAATCACCGGGTAGACTTCGCGACGCTTCAATTCAGCCGACAGCCAGCGCCACGACATTTTCGTCTTGTTGTTCGTTACCGGTGACATGCTTTCCCCACCGCTGCTGTAAAGGTGGCGGCAAGATCGGGAATGTCAAGCCCGGTCAGGCCGTTCCGTACTTGGTCTCGACCTCGATTCCGACTTCCTTCAAGAATCCGGTCGGCAGAATGCCACCGGCACAGACGATGACGCCATGGTTTGGCAGGATCACCGGCTCGCCGTCGACATCGATCAGGACGGAGTCCCTGCGGATCTCGCGCACGTTGGATTTCATCAACACGTTCAGCCGCCCTGCAGCTGCCAGCTGCGCCACCTTGTCCCGGTTCTTGGGTTTCGCGCGCGTAAACGCAGGTGAGCGATAGGAAAGCGTTACCGAGGTGCCCGGCTGTTCCGCGATGCTGTGAGCGGCTTCGAGCGCGGAGTCACCGCCACCAACGACGAGCACGTGCCGGCCGCGGTATTGCTCGGGATCGATCAGCCGGTACACCACCTTTGAGGATTTTTCGCCGGGCACGCCGAGCTGACGCGGGGTACCGCGGCGCCCGATGGTGAGCAGCACTGCACGTGTGACGTATGAATTCCTGGTCGTCCTGACTTCGAATGACTGGCCGTCCGGACTGCGTGTAATGGCTGTTACACGCTCCTTGTAATTTATGTTCAGCCCCGTCTGGCGCTCGACGCCATGCCAGTACTCGAGCAGCTTTTCCTTGCTGGTCTCTGTGAACCTCATCTTGCCGACGATCGGCAGCATAGCCGGCCGTGTCATGACCAGTTTGCCTCGCGGGAAATGCGCCACGGTACCTCCCAGCGAATCCTGCTCCACGGTAGTGAACCGGAGCTTCGCATCCATGGCCCCGAGCGATGCCGCAATTCCGGCGGGACCTGCACCGACGATGACCAGGTCGAGCTGGTTCGGATTGCCGAGGCCCTTCAGCTTCCTGATCGAATCGAGTGCCTGCCTGCCCTGTTCGACGGCGTTTCGAATCAGTCCCATCCCGCCGAGCTCGCCTGCAATGAAGATCCCGGGGATGTTGGTCTCGAAGTCAGGTTTGACCACGGGAATATCCACACCACGCCTTTCGGTGCCGAATACCAGTTCGATCGCATCGACCGGGCAGGCCGCCTTGCAGGCGCCGTGACCGATACAGTTCGACGGCCCGACGAGTCGCGCCTTGCCGCGGATGATGCCCAGGACGGGATGCGCATACTGCTCCGGACAGGCGGCAACGCATGATCTGCAGCCGATGCACTTGGTGGAATCGATCACGGGGTGCAGCGACGGCGGTTCGGTCATGCTCGCGGCAATTGCTTCCTCGGCTGCGCGGATGCTGGCCAGCTCCTTGCGGCTTCGTGAACGGACGTACCAGGCAAAAATGCCGATAACCGGTAACAGGTATAGAGCAAGCAGAAGTGGACTCATGAATAATTATCGTGTCGTGCCCGGCCGCATCGTAGCAACGATGTCACATATCGCGATTGGATTGTCTTCACAGTTTTCCATTTGCCGTTTACGTCGCCGCCGGGGGGCAACATTCGCGCCAGGTTCCTCGGAAGGGAGTTTGTAATTTAACTAAACACCCGTCGTCGCGAATGACTTTCAAGTCCATTCATGCATGCGACACTGGAATGCCTTGTTTTTGCATGGGAAAAAACAACTACCCTCATCGATCGCCGTGATGGGTAGACGGATTCCAAAAAGTGAGAGACAGTTCCGCTCGAGTGTGTCGATCGACTATACGATGACCCACGAAAACAGTTTGGGTTAATTTGCATTGCATCCTTCGCTTGGGCACTGGCGTCGAGTTGTAAAAGTGCTGTCGGCATTCGGCGACAGCCTGCATTTGTACCTGCGGTTGGCAGCTGTACGTCCCATGACTTTCACGGGTGGCGGAACCTTTGCCGGGGCCGAGTCGTGAAATCATTGAGGGAGCGTGCACGCGCTGAAATCAGACGTCGTGTTGCGGCGACTGCCACAAGAGTTGATACGTATGAATGCAATCTTATTCGGAAGCATGCTCCTGATGCTGCTCCTTGCGATGACCTTCGCAACGGCGCCTCTGATCCGCAGCGCAAAGAGTGTGTCGAACGGATTCGCGAACGTGCCATTGCTCGTCGCACTGGCTGCATTGCTGCTCGCAATCGGGCTGTACGCCGCTATCGGCAGGCCTGACGTCGCAAGCAGTGAGAGTGTTCGCCTTGCGTCGCCCGGCCCAGGGACGCAGGCATCAGCGAGCAGCAACAAGACGACAGCGGCCTCGGTAACCGAACTTCTCGCCGGTCTCGAACAGCGTCTCGATGAAAATCCGGATGACGCGAAAGGCTGGCTGCTGCTCGCGAAATCCTACGAACACCTTGATCGGCACGGCGACGCCGCCGCCGCCTACGACAGGGCCCGGGAACTCGGCCTCTCGGACAGCGTCCCGGAGGCACGCCGCGAGTAATCGACCAGGGACGCGCGTGATCGACCAGGAATGGGTTACAGGTTCAGGGAGGAACGATAAATATGACGGAAACCGTCATTAAAAGACCGGCGGTCACTCCGACCAGAACGTCGGAGCAACAGGACGATGCGAGGAGCACGCTGAGAGGCGAACTTCGCGCTTACGCACTGATCAGCGTATTCCTCGTTGCCGGCTGGCTGGTGAAAGACCTGAATCTCATTACGCCGGAACAGGGAACGGGATACTGGCTGGGCATCATCGGCGGTTCGCTGATGCTTTCATTGCTGCTGTATCCGCTACGGAAGAAAGTTCGCTTTCTGCACAAGCTCGGCTCGACGCGACGCTGGTTCCGGATGCACATGATCCTCGGTCTGCTCGGCCCGCTGCTCGTGCTCTACCACTGCAACTTTCAACTGGGATCCTTCAACAGCCGCGTTGCGCTCTACTGCATGTTGCTCGTGGCCGGCAGCGGCATAGTCGGACGGCATTTCTACGCGGCGATCCATCGCGGGCTCTACGGTCGCAAGCTCACTCTGGGTGAACTCCAAAGCGATCTCGCGAACTCCGCAGAGAAGAGTCACGGACTCGCGACGCTGATGCCGAAGCTCGTCGCAAGACTTGATCGCCTTTGCGAGGATTTGCAGGGCGACAAGGTAACTAACTCACTTGGCATCCGCCGCAGCATCAAATGGCTTGCGATACATCACTTCATCCGCCTGTCCCTGCACTGGACGTCTCGACGCGAACTTCGTCTAGCCGCCGTCCGGTTCGAGGTCGTCGCGCGGGATCAAAAGCGCCTGAAAAGGACAACATCGCGCTTCATACGTGACTACACGAAACTGATGACACGCGTCGCCAGATTCACCGTTTACGAACGCTTGTTCGCCATCTGGCACGTGCTGCATCTGCCCATCTTTTTCGTGATGGTCCTGTCGGCACTGGTACATGTTTTGGCGGTGCACATGTACTAGCTGCGGTGACGGTAATCGTATGAGACCTCGATTCTTACTGACCGGGATAATTATGACTTTTGCGTGCGTGATTTCCGACAGAGCCGATGCCCAGATAGAGACGCTGGTCATGCCCGGTGACGTCATCGCAGGCCATGCCGAATATGAAGAAGATTGCAGTGCGTGCCACGCGAAGTTCAAGCGCGCAAAACAGCGAACCTTGTGTCTCGATTGTCATGAAGACGTCGCCGCCGATATCAACGCCGGGGCAGGATTTCACGGCCTGTCAGCCGATGCGCGCGACACCAGTTGCTCGACCTGTCACACCGATCACGAAGGACGGGATGCCGATATCGTGCAGCTCGATGAGCAGGCGTTCGACCATGACCTGACCGACTTCCCGCTGCTCGGCAAGCACGACGAAACGGAGTGCGGCGAATGCCACGAGGCGGGCAGCAAGCACCGCGAAGCCCCGGCCGACTGCTACGCCTGTCACGAGGCCGACAACGTTCATGGCGACACGATGGGAACCGGGTGCGCGGACTGCCACAGCGCCGTCGCATGGACCGACGTCGAGTTCGATCACGA
>CAMYJB010000037.1 GCA_947258565.1 uncultured Woeseiaceae bacterium | reverse complement strand
GCTGTGGGAGAAAGGTACTTACGACATCAGGGTCGATGGCGACGACGGTGAAAAAGTTTTTGGCGAGACCAGTCTTAGCCATGACTTGCCGGCCGCTCCGGCGTACGTCGATTTTGATGGTACCTTTATCACCTGGATGCCCGGGTACGACCTTGGGGAATGCGCTCCATTGTCGTGCGACGAATGTGGCGTTGAGACAGTAACGGAAGTATCCGACCTTATTCCGGATCCGAGGACGGTTGCTGTAGCCGCGTGGGAAGTCGTTATGGAACCCGACGTAGATGATGGTGACCCCATCGGCGATGAGGTGTTTTCGGTACGTATCTCTGGAAGTGCCCCTACTTCCGTCGAAGTTCCCATGGGCTATCTGATGTCACTCCCTGACGATACTCCGGTCAAGATCGAGGTCGGTGCAATCGGCGAGGACGACAATGCCACGTTCAGCGAAAAAGATGGCTTCTGCATCAATGAGGATGAGGGCTGCGGCGATTAGGTTGCGCCGCCAGGCTAGTCCGAAGAGGGGGGTCGAAGGGACCCCCTTCCTTTTGGAGGGTCCGCTTCTGGCCGACTCCAGCCGTCCATGCGTTTCGAGGTAGAATGACGGCTACTGACTGTGACTTCAATCGGTCGTTTCTGCGTGCGTATTATCCCCGCCTGTGGCGGGTTCTAGGCCACACCCTGCCGATGAACAGTGCGATACCAATGACAATCAGAACGAACGGAGCTAGTGGTGTCTCAACATCCAGCCACTGCCACAGGCCTGCAACTGCAAATCCAAGGCCGACCAAAACCCAGAAACCTTCGACACGCACGCCAGCGGCTTTACGACCGGCCTGCATTCCCAACGTGATGACAGCAACCCCGAGCAAGCCTACTCCTAGACTGACGTCCGCGAGCCACGCGATACCAACCCAGACAAAAAATAAAGCCCATCCTGCCGCATCGTATTTGCTCGCACGATCTTGATGCGTCATGTACTCGGTCATCTTGTTGAAGTCCGGTCTACCGTCAGGACCACAGCACCAACTCATCATGCTTCTCATCATCAGGCACCTCCGCTATTCCAGCACTGCGACAGCATTTCCATCGAGCACAGTCCGGTCATCGAGACGTAGGCGCCGCCGAGCAGTATGAACCCGGAAATGACAAGCGCCCAACCGCCGAGAATCTGACCGAGCGTCTTTACGCCTCCCGCAGCCTTCGTTGACGAAAACAGAATGAAGTAGCCGACCACGGCCCAGAAAGTGGCCGGCATAAAGCTCATAAGAAAACACATACTCTTACACCCCTCTTCTGCGATTCATGTAGCCTGCCCGGCACCGATCGACTCGTCATGGCGCTCCATAACGACAGTCAGCGGAAAGTGAATCGACGTCGTGGCATTGATCACACCATCCATATCCAGGGCCTGGAAGACCTGACAGTCCGTATCCTTGAGGGCATCTTTCGCCGATTCCGTACCGGAATCACATGCCAATATCAATACCGCCTCATAGTCGCTTGCTCGCTTGAGCAGGCGCGCTCTCTGCCCCTTCGTCCAGAGGCACATCATTGGCGTCGGCGTGTGGATGGAAAACACCCCGGTCCGGACGCCGCGCTCCTCTAACGAGTCGCGAGTCGATTGAATATAGTCTTCAAAAGCTCTGGTCTTTGTGCCGTGCTTGAAGAACTCGATGAATGGTTCCTCCTTTTGCATGGCAAGACACATCGGGGGACAGACGGGACAGGATGCGATCAGGACTGAATCGAAGCCGGCAAGGTCGGCCGACACGTCTCTTGGTGTGAGGTTGACAGGCATATTCCTTCTCCTTGCGCCAACACAATCGTGGCGGCCGGAGCTGCTGCCGCAAGGCCAACCGCGGCAACTTTATTGCCTGGTCACCGTATAGATGTGACGCGCGTGCGAGTTAATCTGGCCTACTACCGAACCTATCGGCGTCTTTTCCTGTTGGCAATTCGTAGTTGCCACAAGAATCGTGGGTTGCCACCACGGGCGAGAGGCCGGTTTTAGCCGAAAGGCGACGGTCGCCTGGATCAGGCTATAATTTCTGCTACTGACCCAAACCTGCCGTTTAAATCAGTTGAGCGAGCAAGGTCAATATTATGATTCAGGTCCCTCTATCATTCTGATATGCGAGTAACGACTTCACGTTAGTCGGGAATCGTTTCGTTGATTTTGATAAGCAAGTTATCAATGGCCCCCGGAATAGACTTGCTTGGCTTGCCTTTAACTTCAATTCGAAACTCGTTAATCAACTTGTTGGCCTGTGTATCGATGACTCGCACGATGATATAGGAGAACAGATAAGACGGTTTATGCAGACGACCGATCAGAATATAATCTGCATCATGGTTACGACCTAGCTCAGCGGAGCAGTTGGTACAATCGAACAGATAGCCGACACCTTTGTCCGCTTCATTGCGTGCTTCGATTGAAATAGGTATGAGCGTATAGCCTGCAGTATTGGTAATGCCCTCTCTGAGCAATTTCTCAATCAATTCAACTTTCTTCTGCTCTTGAGCATCGTTTTCTGCCGCTTTTTTAAGATCGGACAATTTCAAAGTCAGATCAAGCAGTTCAAAGTCCGGTACAGCGATATTACTGTCAGCCAAGGTCGGGTTAACTCCGAACAATAATGACAGTAACAAACAGCTAAAACTGATGTTTCGCATTGTGAAGTTTTCCAATAATTTTCTATAGTGACCCAGAAATAACAGTATATTGAAGCTGGGTCCACCTCTGCCGCATCACCCATGCGGGACGTCACTCCACTGGGCTAGGGTCGAGATCGCATGGCTGGTTTTGGCCGTTTTCGGAAGGTATCGGTATCCGCAGACAAGACGTTCAGGCGTCTGCTAATGGGGAAAGCCGTCATTCCAACTCAGCGACTGATTCTGACCCGATAATCGCCAGTAGGGCAGTAGAGCATAAGTTCGCCGCAGAAAACTCAAGCAAAATTTCTCGGCTACTTGCTGCAAACCGCCTACTAGTCGCTCTCCCAGCTGATTGGGGCGCTGAATGTCCTGCTGATAACGGATTGATAGCGCGCCTCGAGCTGATCTCTCTTTACCTTGAGCGTCGGCGTCAACAACCCGTTCTCGGTGGTCCACTCGTCGCCGACAACGAGCACGTTCGATAGCCGCTCGTGAGACTCCAGGTGCGCATTGGTATCGGCAAGCGTTTGCCCGAGACTTTTCTCGATGTTCTCTCTCGGCAGATGCCGTGCCGCTTCCGAAAGCACGACTACGGCCACCGGCGCCGGGAGTCCGGCGCCCATGACACAAATCTGTTCCAGCAGCGGATTGGCTGACAGCCGTGACTCGATCGGCACCGGCACCACGTACTTTCCTTTCGCCGTTTTGAAGATGTCCTTGACACGGCCGGTGATGCGGAGACCATTGCGCTTCGCGTCCCATTCACCTTTGTCGCCGGTGTGGAAGAAGCCGTCGTCCGTGAATGAACTGCTGGTGAGTTCAGGCTGCTTGAAGTACTCGGTGAACAGCCCAGGGCCGCGGATGAGTATTTCGCCTTCGTCCGAGATCTTTATCTCCGTGCCTTCGACCGGTACGCCGATCGTGCCGATTCGGCTGGCCTCGAACGGCACGTTCGCGCAGGACACGCCGCTGGTCTCGGACATGCCCCAGGCTTCGCTGATATCGATTCCGAGCTTGTGAAACCACATCAGTGTGTGCGGTGAAATCGGCGCGGTACCGGACGCGTACCTCGTGCAACTTCCAAAACCCATGCCGCCGCGAACCTTGCGTGCAACGCTTCGGCCGACCCCGGGAATAGCCAGCAGGAAACGCATTTTTCCGGGCGCGACTTTCGAATGCACGCCGGCCTGGAATTTGACCCAGAGCCTCGGCACGGACCCGAATGCGGTCGGCGCCGCGGTCTTTAGGTCGTGCGGAAACGTATCGAGTGACTCGACGAAATAGATCCTTCCGCCTCCGTATATCGACGGCCCGACCAGCGCCATCCGTTCCGTCACATGCGCCAGCGGCAAATAGGACAGCAGCCGATCCTCTGTCCCGAAATCGACGAGATCGCGGGTGACGTTGCAGCCGTAAATATAGGCCCGGTAACTGATGACGACACCTTTCGGGCGACCGGTGCTGCCCGAGGTGTAGAGGATCGTCATAACGTCTTCTTCCGCCGGCTCGTTGGGCGAGGCGATCGGTGCGGCGCCGTCGACCAGGTCCTGCCACTGGTGCTGGCACTCGATCGTAGGGTAGGGAAAGGCGATCGTCGGCAGCGCTTCGGGGATGGCTTGGCGGATCGTATCGGGATCATCCAGTTTGCCGACGAAAATCGCTTTGGCCTCGCTGTGGCCGAGGATATAAGCGATGGTGTCCGCGTTCGCCGTTGGATAGATCGGCACGGAGATCATCCCGGCCATCGCGATCGAGAAATCCGCGAGTACCCACTCGGCACTGTTCTTGGCGAGTATCGCAACCTTGTCGCCAGGGCCAAGGCCCAGTTCGGTCAGCGCCGTCGCCATGCGACGGGCCCGGTCTGCAGCCTCTGCGAACGTCATCACGTTCAAACGCCCGTCCACCGGTTGCAGCAGGAATTCACGGTCAGGCATCCTCGCGGACCAGTCGGCGAGGGCCCGGTGTGCGGTCATCAGGTCGTTCATGGCAATCAGTATGCCCTCCGCTAAAGACTAATCGGTTTCCTGAAGGCGATAATACCCGCAGGTGAATCGCGGCGGCGAGGCTACTTGCGTTCCGGCGTAGCGAGGCTCCTGAAGAAATCGGAAATCGATCGTGTCGAGAGATCCCGCAGTTCACCGGCATCGAGATAGGATCCGTTGCAGCCACCGCAGGTCTCGTACCAGATGTGATTTTGCACGGGATCGACGACCCGGACCATTGCACCGCCGCATCTCGGGCAATCGTAGCGATCGATGCGGTTGCTCTCTCTACCGGTCTTCTTGTCGCCGATGTCGATTGCGGCTGCCGCCTGTTTGCTTTTCAGCAGGTCGATCTCGCCGGCATCGAACCAGATGCCCTGGCAGATGGTGCAACGATCGACCTCGGTGCCTTCGTACTCGACCGGCTCCATGTCCGCCCTGCACTTGGGGCAGCGCATGGCGCCTGTCCAGAAAATGCCGGCCTCGTTGCCGCCGATACCGACGGTGTATCGCGGGCGGGCTCGCGCCTTGCCCCCCGATCCCGGGCCGCTTTGTGCGGCGTCGTGATGGTGACGTCTGTACAACAGGATCGCGATGATCAAGCCGACTAGCAGGGCGCTGAGCATGGTGTAGGACTGGACGTAGGTCGATTCTTCGGCGACCACGCCGTAGATTTTCGATCCCGCGGAGTGCCCGAGGTTGGCGACGGACATGTAGATCGCAAATTGCGTCGCCGAGTTGACGCTCTTGCAGATTGCCATTGCCAGCGCAAGCGCCGAGACCATGACGACCGGCAGCATCATTACCCAGATCGACAGCATCGCCCGCACGTAGAGCGAGTTCTGCCATAGCTGTTGCGTCTGCGCGATCAGGAAAGCGTGGACACAGAGCAATGAGACGGCCAGCAGCATCATGCGCTTTGCACCCATCCGATCGATTGCCGGGCCGATCGAGAGCGCGAGGACGGCACCAAGGAGACCCATGGTGGCGACGAGCTGGGACCACTGTGGTGTCGTGTAGCCGAACAGATTGACCGCCGCGATCGGCATCAGTGCCTGCCCGTACCCGTAAACCAGGCCGTCGAAAAACATGATGGCCATGACGATGAGGCTGGTGCGCACCCACAGGACCTTGTTGAGTTCCTTGAATACCGCCCGGAAGGAGGTGTCGGCGCGATGCACGGAGGCCGCCGTTCCCTTCGTCCAGGGCAGCGCCCGTTCTCCCTCGCGCTCGAGAACGATGAGCATGACGAGCAGGGCGAGCGCGGCAACGGCCGACGCGATGATCGCGGTCGTCGCCAGTCCGAAGCTGGTGAGGAGCACGCCCGTTACGGCGGCCGTCGCGGCCCAGCCGATGGTCTTGCCGAAACTCATGAAGGCGTTGAGGCGGCCTTGCTCCCTCACTGGCGTGAGGTCGATCGACATGCCGTCGACCGCAACGTCCTGGGTTGCTGCGAAACTGTTGATGAGCATGCCGATCAGCATCAGGAGGCCGACCTGCTCCGCGGGTCGCTCGATGAGCGTGAGCGCCAGTAACGAGACCGCCAGGCCAAGCTGTGCGCCGAGCACCCAAGGTCGTCTTCTTCCCATTGGCAGGAACTCGTAGCGATCCATCAACGGGCCGGTGACGAGTTTGAAGGCCCAGGGCAACACGATGACGGCGAGGTAGGAACCGATGTCCCCGGCGCTGACGCCCTGGCTCGCAAGCCATACCGGTATCGAAATTGCCAGCAGGCCCTGCGGAATGCCCTGGGCGAAGTACATGATGGAGCCGGTCGCGTAACGTACCCGCCCGCTGCCGGCGAGGATTAGAGAGCCAGCCATGTGTCGGACCCCTTGTTATTGTTGTTATCGAGGTTGTTCCGGTTACTTTGCCGATAGTACCTGCTTTCGGTGCAGGGGGCGCATGAAAAGAGTGCGACAGGAGTCAGTCGGGAGCCCGATAACGTAACCGTTGCCACTGGCACGGCCCGGACGATGACGGGTACAGTATGAGTTCATTGCGACATACGAGGCTGGGTGATTGAAGCAGGATTACTTGCAGATGCGGGTGCTCGAGCTGGCGCCCCAGGTCTATGCGTCCGGACAGCTGTTCGAAACCGACCTGCAGCTGTTGTCCAGACAGGGCGTGCGCAGCATCGTGCACACCCGGCCGGACAACGAGTCGGAGGGACAACCATCGGCGGCGGGTCTTGCGAAGGCCGCGGAGGGATTCGGGATAACGTTCCTGCACTTTCCCATCGATCCCGCATCGATGACGGCGCAAGTTGCCGGGGCATTCATGAAAGCCTGTGACGAACTCGATCGGCCGCTGATGGTCTGCGGCCGCTCGGGTGGCCAGTCGACGAAGATATGGGAGACGGCCGAGTCATTCCAGGATTAGCTGCTCAAGGCTGCGTTTGATGACATCGTCGAACGTGTAAGCCGAAGAGTATCCGCGCAATTACCCGAGTCCGGTGCCCTGGATTCCTGTATAATTCGAGCGAGTTGGTTATCAAGCGGCAGCACGCTACCAATACCTGGTTTCTGGCCAAGGTGGTTCCCCAACGACATTTTCCCCAGTCGCAGACACCGGCAACCCGGCGGTGGCTGCTTCGCGTGTCGCCGCGTTTCTGAATGAAGGTATTGCATGAATTTTGATGGTTTATTGACACTCTCGCCGTGGGTGTACCTCGGCATCACGCTGGTGCTCACGCAAATCACGATCGCGGCGGTCACGATTTTCCTGCACCGGTGCCAGGCGCACCGCGCGCTCACACTGCACCCCGTTGTGAGTCACTTTTTCCGTTTCTGGTTGTGGTTGACGACCGGGCAGGTCACTAAAGAATGGGTGGCCGTGCATCGCAAGCACCACGCTAAATGCGAGACCGAGGATGACCCGCACAGCCCCCAGACACGAGGCCTCGCGAGGGTACTGTTCGGCGGCCTTGGTCTTTACCAGGCGGAATGCAGGAACACCGAGACCGTGGAGACGTTCGGCAAGGGCACGCCGGATGACTGGATCGAGAATAACGTCTACGCGCGCTTCCGCAATTCGGGCCTGCTTCTCATGCTGGTGATCGACGCCATACTGTTCGGCTGGGTCGGGCTCATCATCTTTGCCGTGCAGATGCTGTGGATTCCGTTCTGGGCGGCCGGTGTCATCAACGGCATCGGGCATTACTGGGGTTACCGCAACTTCGAGACGCCCGATGCGTCCCGCAACATCATCCCCTTCGGCGTGCTGGTTGGCGGGGAGGAGTTGCACAACAATCACCACGCTTACCGGCAGTCGGCCCGGCTATCGAACAAGTGGTGGGAGATCGACCTGGGCTGGTTCTATATCCGCTCGCTCGAGTTGATCGGTCTCGCCAGCGTGAATCGCACCGCACCGAAGACGGATTTCGTGCCGACGAAGCGTGCCGTGGACCTCGACACGGTCAAGGCGCTGCTTCGCAATCGTTTCCATGTCCTGAAGCTCTACGGTTCGCAGGTGATCCGGCCGGTGTTGAAGATGGAGTTCAAGGGTGCCCGTGCACGCAGGCAGCTGCGCCGCTTCCGCAAGTGGCTCACCCGCGAAGACCTGATCCTGAGCAGCCAGCAGCGCCTGTTGCTGGAGGAAGCGATCAGGGAGAGCAGCGCGCTCAAGGTCGTCGTCGAGTACAAGCGGCGGCTCAAGGCCCTGATGCAGCCGTCGGTCCAGGAGACCGACCGGCTGGCCCGGCTGCAGGAGTGGTGCGCCAGCGCGGAAAGCACCGGTATCGAGGCACTCAACGAGTTTGCGAGGCAGTTACGCGGCTACAGCATGCGTTCGGTCTAGCGCACGGCGAACTGGCGCTCGAGGAGCCTGCTCACAAAGCTGCCGCCACTGAGCGCGCTGATGCCGGTGAGTGAATAAGGCTCGCCGGTGACGATGGAGCGGGCCGCAAGCAAACCGCTCCTGACCGCCGGCCCGATGCCTTCGCACATGTCGCGGGTTGCAAGCCCGACGGCATCGCCAACGATGTAGGCATTGCGGTCGCTGACGGTGCCGATGCTGTCGCGGATGTAGTAGCTGTAGCCTTTGGGGTCGTAGTCGTCATAGTCGACGAGGCCCCGGTGCTTCAACTTGCCGACGAAATCCCGCCAGTACTCGCGCAGGTTGCCGCCCTTGTGCTTAAGCTGCTCGGCCATGCCGCCGAGGCCGACGTTGATATAGCCATCGGCCTTGGGGACGTACCAGGCATACCCCGGCAGTCCGGCGTCAAAAAACCACAGGTGGCAGGCCGGGTCTTTCCAGTCGTAGGCGAATTCCTGCTCAAACGTGGCCGTCTGCAGGCCGCTGCCGCGGGGATGGCGGTCGCTGAAGAACGCCCGGTAGACCGGGCAGCGCGTGCCGCCGGCGCCGACGAGATACTTGCTCCGGAATTCACCGTCGATGGCGTAGTCGCCGTTGTCGCGGCGGATGTCGCGGGCCCTGTGTTGCAGCACCCGCGCGCCCGCGCGGCGCAGCAGGAAATCGTCGAACTCGTAGCGCCGTATCGAATGTTGCCGGGTCGCGGGCTTCGCGGTGAGTACTTTCCAGTGCAGGTGGAGTTCGTCGAACGTGATGAAGCCGTGCGGATAGTCGGCCGGGTCGAGCTCGAGATCCTGCAGGGCTTCCGGGGTCACCCAGCCCGCGCACAGCTTGGTGCGGGGGAACGCCGCCCGGTCCAGGACCAGCACGTCGAGGCCCGCCTCGCGCAGTTTCCACGCGCAGGTCGAGCCGGCGGGCCCGCCGCCTACAACGATGGCGTCGGCCGTTTGCACGTTACCGCGTCTCCGCAACTCCCGGGTACTGGTAGTGACGCGTCCACGGCACGTCGTTGTTGCCGCGCGGCGCGAACAGGACCTGGTAGAGCTGCAGCGTGCCGGACTCGAAGCCGGCCGACGAGCCGGCCAGGTACAGGCGCCACATGCGAACGAATTCCTCGTCGTACATCTCCGCCACCCTGTCGGCATGGGCTTCGAAGTTTTGTAACCAGGCTGCGCACGTGCGCGCGTAGTGCGGCCGCAGGTTCTCAACGTCGAGGATCGAGAATTTCTGTGGCTCGAACACGGACATCATCTCGCTGAGGCTCGGAATATGCCCGCCCGGGAAAATGTGCTTGGTGATCCACGAATCGGTGCGGTTCGGGAAGCTGCGCCCGATTGTATGAATGAGGCCGAAGCCGTCGGGCTTCAGGACGCGTTTGATGAGCGCGCCCAGCGAGCGGAAGTTGGCCAGGCCGACGTGTTCGAGCATCCCGACCGAAACGAACACGTCACAGCGTTGATCGATCGTGCGGTAGTCATCCTCGACGAAGGTCACCCGGTCGCCCAGATTTGCTGCGGCTGCGCGCTCCTTCGCATACGCTACCTGTTCCCTGGAGTTGTTATAGGCGATCACCTCGACGCCGTAATGCTCCGCCATGTGCAGGGCCAGTGCGCCCCAGCCGCAGCCTGCTTCGATGACTTTCTGCCCGGGCTCGAGCTGCAGTTTCCGGCAGACGTGATCGAGCTTGGCAACCTGCGCCTCTTCCAGGGTGGCGGCCGGCGTGTCGTAATAGGCGCAGGTGTAAACCATGCGCTCGTCCAGCCACAGCTTGTAGAAATCGTTGCCGAGGTCGTAGTGGTGGTGCACGTTGTGCCGCGACCGGCTGAGCGAATTGCGCCGCGCCGCGTGCAGCAGGGAGCGCAGCTTGGAGATGTAGTAGTTATTACCGCGATGCCGCGTGATCGCTGCGGTGATCTCGTTGGCAAAGGCCAGGAAATCGCCGTGGACATCGATCAGCCCGCGGCTGTAGCACTCTCCGAAGCCTACGGACGGGGAACGCAGCAGCTCGAATACGGCGCGGCGGTTGCGAAACTCCATGCAGGCGACGGGGCGCGCCTCGGTCACCCTGAATTCGTCGCCGTTCCAGAGCCGCACCGAGACGCGGGGATTGCCGACGGCCTTCATGATCCAGCGAATTACGCTGCGATCGAAACTGCGCTCATCAAGAACGTGACGGGTCTCGACGCTCATGGGCTCACCTCCCTGCGGGAGCTCAAACACCAATTTTGCAACGGCCGCGAATCGCGGCTATCAGGGCTTACCGAATTCCATGCAAATCAGGTGCTTGGCTGCCTTGTTGTTGTAACTGGCCTTATCCTACCGACTCTATTGGCGACTATCCAGACGATACAGGCCGGCGCCCGCTATCCGCGGTCAGTACAACAGGCTCGCCATGCGGCCACGATAGCGACTCACACGCGGGTCGTTGCCGAGCAGTTCGAAAACCTTCAATAACGTATTGCGGCCGGCGTCGTCGCCGAAACTGCGATCCTTCTGCATCAGCTCGAGCAGCAGCTCCATGGCCGTGTCGTAGTCCTTCCCGACCACCTTGCGCAACGCCAGCTGGAACCGGGCCTCGTGATCGTCCGGATCGGCGGCGAGCCTGGCCTCGAGTTCTGCTGCGGCGGGAGCGTCCGCCACCTGGCCTTCGAAGAACAGGTGGCTGCGCAGGGCGGCGATTTCCGGCTTGTCCCGTTCAGCCACCGGCAGGCTGTCCAGGGTCGCTTCGGCAGCGGCGATGTCGCCCGCCGCGGCCTGCGCCTCGGCGAGCGCCAATACAACTCGCGGGTTGTCCGGGTCGGCCTCGCGGGCCTGTTTCAACAATGTGATCGCATCCTTGGCATTCCCTGCGGCGAGGTGTTCGCGTGCCTGTGCTACCTGCGCATCCGACTCGCGCGCCACATGCCGGTCGAGAAATTCCCGAACCGCCTGCTCGGGCAAAGCGCCCATGAACTCGTCCACGGGCTGGCCGTCGCGGAACAGCTTGACGTTGGGGATGCTGCGGATGCCGAACTGGGCGGCGATCTCCTGTTCCTCTTCGGTGTTCAGCTTACCCAGCAGGAACTTGCCCTGGTATTCCTCGGCGAGCTTCGCGAGGACCGGCATCAGCGCCAAGCATGGCTGGCACCAGCTGGCCCAGAAGTCGATAAGTACGGGGACCTCGAAAGAGGCCTGCATGAGCTGCTGGTAGTTGTCTCCGGTTACGTCGATGATGAAAGGCGAATCGGCCATGTTCACTCCCTGGTTGGCGATACCGCGTAGCCACCACGGCTAAGATGGGGGACTCCAGCCGTATTGCAATCCCTGCAGCAGCCGACGCTGCTCGCCGGCGCATCATTTTTTTGCACGTAACTGGTTGATTCGCTGTGACCTCATCAATCGGGCGTGCCCTGTTAGCCGGGTATCCACAAAGATTATGTAATCTCACCGGGGGCGAGTTGAAAATTCACCCGCCGGGGAATACTCTGTGGAGCCACACGCCGCGCGCTGAGCAACGTCTCTAGGAATGTGCGCCAGCACATCTATAAATCGTTCGAACGGTGGACCAGCCGGAGCGCTGCAATCAGGGCCGCGGCGGCATAACAAGAATAGGAAACGCATCCTTCAAAGCAGTCAGTGAAAAGTAACCCGGGCCAACACCGACAGGTGCGAAACGCATTACATTGCAATGCGGCTCATCTATCGGGCTCGTCCCCTGTTACGTTCTTGAACCTAACCCTCAGAGGGAAACAAACATGAATAAGGGAATAAAAATCAGCGCGGCAGCCGCCGGCCTCACGATGCTAATTGGTGCATCAGGGGTACCGACGGCCGAAGCTGCCGATCGCCTGTCGGAGCGGGCTAACGCGCAGCTGCCGGCGTCAATCTCGGCGCTGCGGCTTGCCGAGCCCATCACGATGCAGTGCGACTTCGCTCGCCGTCGGTTGCAAAACACGTCAAGCAATCGAAAGGTAACGGGGCAGCGCACAAACAGCGCCTCGTCAGCGAACAGTCGGCCTTCCTAAAGCGTGCCGGCAAGATGGCACCAGGCGCGAAAAAACTGGCCGACGCGCAGATGGTTCTGAACGCCGTGGTCATGGAAGTCGATGCTGCGGCGATCGAGGAACTTGCACAGGATCCGGACGTTTATCGCATCTCGAGAGTCAAGGACTACGAGCTGGACCTGTCCGAGACCGTGCCCTACATCGGAGCGCTCACTCCTCCCGCATCGGGATTCGACGGCAACGGAGTCTCCGTAGCGGTCCTCGATAGCGGTATCGATTACACGCATGCGGATCTTGGCGGCCCCGGCACGTTCCCCGATTACCTGGACGCGTGGGGAACTTTTATCGGGGATCCGGCGCAAACCACGCGTGACGGCCTGTTCCCGACCGCCAAAGTTGTCGAGGGTTTCGACTTCGTCGGTGAACTGTGGCCGACTTTCGGACCGCTTCTCCCCGACGAAGATCCGATCGACTTCGAGGGTCACGGCACGCACGTCGCCGACATCATCGGCGGCAATCTCGGTGTTGCTCCGGGCGTCGATTTGTACGCGGTGAAGGTCTGTTCGGCCGTGTCGTCGTCCTGCTCCGGCATTGCGTTGATCCAGGGCATGGATTTCTCCGTCGATCCGAATGGCGATGGCGACGTGTCGGATGCGGTTGACATCATCAACATGTCGCTCGGCGCAGGTTACGGACAACCGTTTGACGACGACCTGTCGCAGGCGGTTGAAAACGCCAGCGCAATCGGTGTATTGACCGTTTCGTCTGCCGGTAACTGCGGCGACAAGCCGTACTGCACGGGTACGCCGTCTTCGGCGCCGAGCGCGCTGTCGGTCGCACAGACGCAGGTACCGTCTGCGTCTCTGCAAAACATCACCGTTGCTGGCACGGATTATCCCGCCGTATTTCAG
>CAMYJB010000036.1 GCA_947258565.1 uncultured Woeseiaceae bacterium | reverse complement strand
TATTGGTGCCCGGGGCCGGACTCGAACCGGCACGTCCTTGCGGACAGCGGATTTTAAGTCCGCTGCGTCTACCAATTCCGCCACCCGGGCACGCGATTGAATTATCAGGCATCGACTACAGCGCCACAACACGGACGCCGTGCGGCTAGTCCGGATAAAGGGATATGTCGACACGATTGTTGTTTGCAGCGATCTCGTTCCATGCCGCCGCGCTGATGCCGGAAGTCGTCGGCGGGTAATCGAGCAACGGGCTCGAGTTGCCGTAGGAAATGATCTCGTAGCGGATCGCTCCCTCTGTGCGGGCACGGGCGGCATTGACGAAATTCGCGAACGCAGCGGTCTGGCGCAGGCCCATCTCGTACGCCTCGCTGGGACCGAACCCGACCTGGTCGCACTGCTCCGCCGGAGTATCCGGCGCCGCGAGCCCGTAGCCATCGGCGCCTCCAAACGCCATGCAGAAATTGCCGACGTGAGATTCGATCCTTACGACGCCACGGAAATCGAGCGCCACCAGGTGATTCGTCAGCTCCTGGAGTACCGATAACCGGAAATCCCCCATCGGCATCTCATTGACGCCGTATTGCGATGCCTGATTCACAGCCCATTCCAGCGAATCGAGGGCCACCATCTTCACTTCATCGAGAGACTGCCGGTACTGGCCCAGTTGCTGTCGTACCTCCAATGAATCCTGCGCCGCAATGGTCTGGCGCGCCTCCAGCGCCCGCTGCATTTCCGCATTCTGTTTCTGTAGCTCTCGCCAGCTATCCTCGCGATACCAGAAAAGCAAAGCAAAGATAATGGCAAGCACCCCAAGCGCAGCGACAGCAGCGTGCAGCGTATACCTTGGATTACCCTTGCCCTCAGGCGTGTCTTCAGCCGCGTCTTCTTTTGCCGGTGACCGAACCTGATCTGCCACGCGCCGTGCGATGATTTCCTGACTGTCCTCGAGTTCGCGGCGCAGGATCTCGCGCTGCTGATCGAACAGGTTACGAATCATTTCCTTCAGGCCATGGTCGAATTGATCAAGACTCGGGTACTCACCGGAGGGCAACTGGGCCTCTTCACGGTCGCGCTTCTCACGCGACTCGGCGTCTTCGCCGATGATTCGCAGCGACTCGAGCACCTTCGACACTTCCACCGGTTCGAGTTGCTTTGGCAGTACCCCGATCGCGCCCAGCGCACGAGCCTGGCCAACGTAGAGTTCCCCCTGTTGCGCGGTGTACATCATGATCGGGATCGTTGCGGTGGCCGGATTGTCCTTGATCGCGGACACGGCCTCGAGACCGTCCATTCCCGGCATTTCGTGGTCCATGAAGATGATGTCGGGCCGGGATTCGCTCAGATATTCGATCGCGTCTTCGGCCGATTCCGCGGTATCGACCTCGAGGTCGTGGGTCTCGAGTATTCTTTGCAGCACGAGCCGTGCTGTTTCGGAGTCGTCGACGACTAATGCCGTTTTTCGCAAGAACTCACCCTCATTGGCGGTCTCGCGAATTATGTCACGACTCGCAAGCGGATGCCGAACGGATTCCGGCTCGCATGGAAACGGGAAAATGGAGGCTAGGGTCGGAATCGAACCGGCGTCCACGGCTTTGCAGGCCGCTGCATAACCACTCTGCCACCTAGCCTCTGGAATTAAACTACCACAGGACGAGCAGGCGTCGCAGTATACAGTCACGCCGTGCAGAATCAATTTGCGTTTTCCCGGATGGAGACGTTTTCCCGACCAACCTGCATAATCGGCCTATGCAAAAGCCCTCGGTGATACTGTTTTTTCTGCTCGCAGGGTGCTCGGCGCCGGATGCGCCGCGGCAGCCTTCGATCGATTTCCTGACCATTCCAGCGGGTCCGCAGGCGGCAGGGCCGCGCCTTGCGGGTGATGCCGGTCAACCCCTGGTCCTGAGCTGGATGGAGCCCGATCAGACCGGCACGACGCTTCGCTATTCGACGTACGTCGACGGGCGCTGGGAACCCCCTCGGGCGGTCGTGTCCGGCAGGAACATGTTCGTCAACTGGGCCGACATGCCCGCGGTTACCCCACTCGGCGAGGATCACTGGGTCGCGCACTGGCTCGAGATGGCCGGCCCCCTGACCTACTCCTACCACGTCCTCATGGCACAGTCGTTCGACGGTGGACGGAACTGGTCCGAGCCAGTGAAGCCTCACACCGACGACACACCGACCGAGCACGGTTTCGTATCGGTATATCGGCTCGCTGGTAAGGCGGGGGCCATCTGGCTGGACGGGCGCAAGACCGGAAACGAAAGCGGTGCTCCGGCGACGTCGGGTATGACGCTGCGCGGTGCCGCCATCGATGCCGACAATACCCTCCACGACGAGCAGGAAATTGACGATTTGATCTGCGACTGTTGCCAGACCGACGTTGCTGTGACGGCTGTAGGCCCGGTCGCCGTGTATCGCGACCGCACTGTCGACGAGATCCGCGACATCTACGTCGCCCGGCACACGGATGGCCGCTGGCAACCGGGATCACCGCTCAACGACGACAACTGGCAAATCGCCGGCTGCCCGGTTAACGGACCGGCCATCACGGCACGAGGAGCGAACGTGGCGGCTGCCTGGTTCTCCGTCCCGAATCAGCTCCCCGCCGTGCAGCTGCGTTTCTCGGCTGACGGCGCGGCAACGTTCGGACCCGCCATCAAGCTGGCCTCTGAAGGTGCGCTGGGACATGTAGACGCCGTCATGCTGGCGGACGGCTCCGCGGTCGTGAGCTGGCTGCAGGCCGACTCGGGCGGGCGCGGCAGTCTCGTGCTGCGCCGCGCGACGTCCGATGGCTCGATGGGCCCGGTGCTCCCGATCGCAAACGGCGCACCCGCACGCTCCGTGCCGCAAATGGCGATCGCGGGTGACGACCTGGTGCTGGTCTGGACGGAGGCACTGGAGGAAACGCGGCGCATCACCAGCGCCCGCATTCCGGTCGATTCAGTATCTCTCGACTGACCTCACCGGGAATCCGGCCCCGATCAATGCGTCTGGAGCGGGACACGCGGCGCGCCGGCACTGATCCAATCCATGTAGAAAGCTCATGGCGCGACGAATGCGCTCCGGTCAAACTTTGCGAGAAGGCGCCAGCCGAGTCTGTTCCAGATACAAGAACGCCCCTCTTCGGAGGGGCGTTCTTGTATCTGGAGCGGGAAACGAGGCTCGAACTCGCGACCTCAACCTTGGCAAGGTTGCGCTCTACCAACTGAGCTATTCCCGCGGAAGGGCCGAAATTGTAGCCCCTAACAGGTCTCTGTCAAGGCAAATCAGCCGTCATCAGCCCTGGCTGTCGTCATTCTGGTCCGCCATGATGAACGGCCATGCGGCCTTCAGGTAGAAGATCATCGACCAGATGGTCATGATCGCCGCTGCCACCAGCAGCACGAAACCGACGGTATAGATCGGGATGCCGAACAGGTCGTTCTGGTACACCATGAAGGCAATGCCGAACATTTGCAGGGTGGTCTTGACCTTGCCCGAGAACGACACCTGGACATTCGCGCGCTCGCCGATCGTGGCCATCCACTCGCGCAGCGCCGAGATCGTGATTTCCCGGCCGATGATGATCATGGCGATGATGTCCTCGAACCAGTGCGACTGCGCCTGGACCAGCATCACCAGCACGATTGCAACCATCAGCTTGTCCGCCACCGGATCGAGGAATTCGCCGAACCTCGACGTCTGCCCGAAACGGCGCGCCACCCAGCCGTCGATGAAATCGGTTACGGCAGCGATGCCGAACAGGACGGCGGCAATAGGCCGCGCATTGGGCAGCGGGCTGTAGAAACAGATAACGACCGCCGGTATCGCCGCAATGCGAAACAGGGTAAGCAGGATGGCGAGATTGAGCTTCAAGTGGGTGGGTGCCTTCAGTTCTGGCCGTCGATGTGCAGGTCATTGTATATGGTTTCGGCCATAGTACGACCGATGCCCCGGACTTTGGCGAGGTCATCGACACCTGCGCCCATGACCCCCTGCAGACCGCCAAACTGACGCAGCAGTTCGCGACGCTTTTTCGGCCCGAGCCCGGGTATCTGTTCGAGCCGCGACGTGTTGCGCGCTTTGGCTCGTCGCTGCCGGTGCCCCGTGATCGCGAAACGATGCGCCTCGTCGCGGATCTGCTGCACGAGCAGCAATGCCGGCGAGTCCGGCGGTAACTGCAGTGCGGTCTTGCGACCCGGCATGAACATTCGTTCCGCGCCCGGCTTTCGGGCCCTCCCCTTTGCCACCGCAATCACCGGCAGCCAGTCCAGCTCGAGATCGCGGAGTATCGCGGTGGCTTCCGCCAGCTGCCCTTTGCCGCCGTCGACAAACAACAGGTCCGGCATCGGCACCTCGCCCTTCCTGATGCGCGCGTAGCGGCGCTTCAATGCCTCTGCAATTGCAGAGTAATCGTCTCCGGCCGACGCGGGGTTGAGATTGAAACGCCGATAGTCGCTCTTCAGAGGCCCGGCCGCGTTGAAAACCACGCAGGACGCCACCGTCGCCTCGCCCGCGGTGTGACTGACGTCGAAACATTCGAGACGCCCGGGAACCTCGTCGAGATCCAGCACTTCTGCGAGTGCCGCAAACTGCCGCCGGACTGTCGCGTTACTCGCGAGCTTGAGGTTCAAGCCCTGCTCGGCGTTCGTGCATGCCATTTCGAGCCAGCGTTTGCGGTCGCCGCGCACTTTGCTCTTTATCGCGACCTTACGACCCATGCGCGACGCGAGTTCGGCCTCGAGGAGGTCGCGATCCTCGATGTCGGTGTCGATGATGATCTCGGCCGGCACGTCGCGGCCCAGGTAATACTGAGCGACAAAACTGTTCAGGATATTGTGCTTGTCGGCTTCGCCCTGCGCGCGCGGAAAATGATCTCGACTGCCAACGACGGCACCGTTGCGAATGAACAGCACCGTGACGCAATGCACGCCGCCGTTTGAGGCGAAGCCGATCACGTCGAGGTCCTTGCCCGCGCTTCGCGATACCAGCTGCCGCGCCTCGATCTCCTTCAGCTTCGCGATCTGGTCGCGAAAGCGTGCCGCCAGTTCGTATTGCCGGGTTGCCGATGCCGATTCCATCCGCTCGACGAAGGTATTGATCACACTCTTATTGCGGCCCTCCAGGAACTGTATCGCTGCCCCGATGTCCCGGGCGTAATCCTGCTCGCCGATCAGCCCGACGCACGGCGCCGTGCAGCGCCGGATCTGGTATTGCAGGCACGGACGTGAGCGGTTGCGGAAAAACGAATCGCGGCAATTGCGAATGAGGAACAGCTTCTGCAGGTCGTTGAGCGTCTGGCGCACCGCGCTGCTGCTGGGATACGGCCCGAAGTAGCGACCCTTCCCCGTGCGCGGCCCCCGGTGGAAACGCAGGCGTGGAAACGGATGGTCGGTGGAGACGTAGATATAGGGGTAACTCTTGTCGTCTCGCAGAAGGACATTGAATTTAGGCTTATGCTGCTTGATCAGGTTGTATTCGAGCAGCAGCGCTTCCGCTTCAGTGTTGGTTACGGTCACCTCGACGCGCGCCACGAGCTGCATCATCGCGGCGGTCTTTGCCGAGGTCTGTGTGCGATGAAAATAGCTCGACACCCGCTTCTTCAGGTCACGCGCCTTGCCGACATAGATAACCTTGTGTTTCGCGTCGAGCATGCGATACACGCCAGGGCGATGGGTCAGCGTGCGCAGGAAGGTTTTTGCGTCGAATGAGGTTCGGTCGTTCATCTCGGATTGAATATGCCATGAAGTTCTGCAGGAGCGGGCCTGGGCCCGCCCTGGATAGCGCTTCGAGAACCGCTCCTACGGCCGCAACAACTCGCGCGCACGCTCGAATACCGCGTCGAACATCGCGGGCGTCAGGCGTCCCGTGTTGGTGTTGTAACGGCTGCAGTGATACGAGTCCAGCATGTGGAAGTCGCCGAGGTCGTGATCGGCCGCGTGCGCAAACCTGTAGTCGGCCTGCCGTAATCCGCGGGCCTTGACTACCGCCCTGTGTGCGATTCCGCCCAGCGCCAGCACGACGGATCGCGGCTCCATCGCATCGAGTTCGTTCGCAAGGAACCGGTTGCAGGTGTTGATCTCTGCCCCGACGGGCTTGTTGTCCGGCGGCAGGCATTTCACCGCGTTGGTGATGCGGCAGTCGAGCAACGTGAGCCCGTCGTCGGCCGACAGCGACTCGGCCTTCGAGCTGAAGCCGAACTTGTGCAGGGTCTCGTAAAGCAGAATACCGGCATGGTCGCCCGTGAACGGGCGCCCGGTGCGGTTCGCGCCATGCATGCCGGGCGCAAGCCCGACGATCAGCAACCGCGCCGAAGCGTCGCCGAACGGCGGCACGGGCCGGCAGTAATAATCCGGGTGGCGCGAACTCACCTCGTCGAGAAAGCCGGCCAGCCGCGGGCAGGCCCGGCAGGCCCGATCGAAGATCACTTGCGGCACGGGTGTGGTCCTAATCGTCATCCATGTGGCGAATCACGGCGCGGCCGAATTCGCTGCAGCCCACCAGCGTTGCGCCCGGGATGAGTTCCTCGAGCTCCGATTCGACTTCCCTGCGGTCGTGCGGACGCTCCCTGCGTATCGGCCTGTGCATGGCCTCGCGCAGGCGAGCAAGATCGAACGTGAGCTCGCCATTTGCAATCGTATTCGCGACACCCTTGACGATCAGGTCTGCCGCTTCCGTCCAGCCGATATAGCGCAGCATCATCTCGGCCGACAGGATCAGCGAACCGGGATTGACGCGGTCTTTGCCGGCGAAACCGGGCGCCGTGCCGTGCGTGGCTTCGAAGACGCCGACGGCGTCACCGATATTGGCGCCAGGTGCGATGCCGATACCACCGACCTGCGCGGCCAGGGCGTCGGATATGTAGTCCCCGTTTAGATTCAGCGTCGCGATGATGTCGTATTCCTCCGGCCGCATGAGGATCTGCTGCAGGAAATTGTCGGCGATCACATCCTTGATGATGATCTCGTTGCCCGTGAGCGGATTGGGCCCGCCGTCTTTCTCGGTTGCGCCGAACTCGGTGCGGGCGACCTCGTAGCCCCACTGGCAGAACGCGCCCTCGGTGAACTTCATGATGTTGCCCTTGTGCACCAGCGTGACGGAAGTCTGGTCGCGGTCGACACAGTACTGGATCGCCTTGCGGACAAGCCGTTCGGACCCTTCCCGCGATACCGGCTTGATGCCGATGCCGGAACTGGCTGGGAAACGGATCTTCTTGGTGCCGAGCTCGGTCTGCAGGAAATGGATGAGCTTCTGGACTTCCTGCGATCCGGTCGGATATTCGATGCCTGCGTAGATGTCTTCCGTGTTCTCCCGGAACACGGTCATATCCACGAGATCGGACTCCTTCATCGGCGTAATGACGCCCGGGAAATAGCGGATTGGCCGCACGCAGGCATAGAGGTCGAGCGACTGCCGAATGGAGACGTTCAGGGACCGTATGCCGCCACCGATCGGCGTGGCCAGCGGGCCCTTGATGGACACGAGGTATTTCTCCAGCGCGTGCAGGGTCTCGTCCGGCATGTACACCTCACTGCCGTAGACCTCGGTCGCCCGTTGCCCGGCATAAACCTGCATCCATTCGATCCGGCGGGTCTCGCCGTAGGCTTTTTGGACCGCCGCATTGACCACGTCGAGCATGACCGGAGTAACGTCGATGCCGATGCCGTCACCCTCGACGTAGGGAATGATCGGCCTGTCGGGCACGTTCAGCGTGTGGTCGGGGTTGGCAGTGATGGCCTCGCCGCCGGCGGGCACCTCGATGTAGTCGTAATGCATGCGTTCTCTCGGCTGGGTGGGCGTGCATTGTACCCACCGCACAAATAAGGGGACAGTGACTTTTAGTGCCAGGCTATTGGATCGCCTGGCACTAAAAGTCACTGTCCCCTTATTCTGATTTTCAGGCGAGCGCCTTCGACTTGTGCAGGCCGGATATCCGCATGGCGATCTCCATCGCCTGCTCGTAGTTGAGTCTCGGGTCCACAGTCGACTTGTAGGCCCTGGCCAGATCTCCATCGGTCAGGCCGCGCGCGCCGCCGGTGCATTCCGTAACGTTTTCGCCAGTCAGCTCGAGATGCACGCCGCCCAAGTGGCTGCCCATGGATTTGTGCACGCGGAATGCCGCTTCCAGTTCCGCGACGATCTTGTCGAAGCGCCGGGTCTTGACGCCATCCGACGTGCTTTCGGTATTGCCGTGCATCGGATCGCAAACCCAAAGCACGGGCGAGCCGGTCTCGCGCACCGCCCCGATCAGGTCGGGCAGATGCTCGTCGATGGCGCCGGCGCCGAAGCGGTGGATCAGCGTGAGGCGGCCGGGCTCGTTGTTCGGGTTGAGAATCGCGACCAGGTCCTGGATCCATTCCCGCGTCATTCCCGGACCAATCTTGATTCCCACCGGGTTGGAGATGCCGCGGAAAAACTCGACGTGTGCGCCGTCGGTGGCGGCCGTACGCATGCCGATCCACGGGAAGTGGGTCGTCAGGTTGTACCAGCGTTCGCGGCGGTCGAGGAACCGGGTCTGCGCCTGTTCATACAGCAGGTGCAGGCCCTCGTGGGCGGCGTAAATGTCGGCCCTGCGCGTCTTGTGCACGGGCTGGCCGGCGATCGTCTCGAGGAAGTCCAGCGAATCCGAAATGGACGCAACGATGGCGTGATACTCGTCCGCCATCGGCGAGTGACCGACCCAGTTGAGATCCCAGTACTCCGGGTGATGCAGGTCCGCGAAGCCGCCGTCGATCAGCGACCGGACAAAGTTCAGGGTGAGGGCCGCACGCTCGTAGCCGCGCAGGATCAACTCCGGGTCCGGCACGCGATCGGCAGCCGTAAACGGGTTACGGTTGACAAGGTCACCACGAAAACTCGGCAGCGACTGCCCCTCTCGCGTCTCGGTGTCGGCGGATCGCGGCTTTGCATACTGGCCCGCCATGCGCCCGACGCGGACGACCGGCTTCTTGAGCCCGTAGAGGATAACCAGACTCATCTGCAGGAGAATTTTCAGCTTCGCGACGATGTTCTCCGAGGTGCACTCGTCGAAGGTCTCTGCACAGTCGCCGCCCTGGAGGATGAATGCCTCTCCGCGCTGGGCCCGCGCGATCTCGTCCTTGAGCGCGTCGATTTCCCACGACGTCACGAGCGGCGGCAGCCGGCTCAGATCCCCGACGGCGCGCTCGAGCGCCGGCTGATCGGGATACGTGGGCTGCTGCGCGGCCGACAGCGCCTGCCAGCTCGCCGGGTGCCAGTCTGATTTCGGAATGCTGCGGGTCATGGGCGCGTCCGGTTCATTCGCGGGACTATGCCATGCTGCATCGCAATACTGCAAAGCTTTCATATGGAAAGGTTTCCTCGACATTGGCACAATGCGCGCCATCGTCGACCCGCCCTCCGCTGGCGGTTTTGTTTTTCGGGAGCCTCCATGAAAGAGATCCTCGTACTTGGCGCCGGCAAGATCGGTGCCCTCATATCCGGCCTGCTCGCGGAAAGCGGCAGCTACCGGGTGCAGATCGCAGACGCGGAACCGGGCCTGGCAAAATCGGTCGCCGCAGCCCATCGGCTGGACTCGCTGACCGCCTTCGATCTCGATGCGAGCAACAAGGAAGCGCTCACCGCGCATGTGCGCGAGCACAGGCCGGTCGCGCTGGTATCCAGCCTGCCCTACTTCTGCAACCTCACCGTGGCGGAAGTGGCGCGGGCTGAAGGCCTGCATTACTTCGACCTGACCGAAGACGTTGCCGTCACCGAGAAGGTCCGCTCGATCGCCGACGGCGCATCCACGGCGTTCGTGCCACAGTGCGGCCTCGCACCGGGCTTCATCAGCATTGCCGCGAACGAGCTCATTCAGCATTTCGACGAACTGCGATCGGTGAAGCTGCGCGTCGGTGCCCTGCCACAGCACCCCAACAACGTGCTCAAGTATTCGCTTACCTGGTCGACCGATGGCGTCATCAACGAGTACGGCAATCTCTGCAAGGCGATCGTCGACGGCGAGGAAGTAGACGTCCTGCCGCTCGAGGGCCTGGAGTCGATCGAGATCGACGGCAAGAAATACGAAGCATTCAATACCTCGGGTGGACTGGGTTCGCTCGCAGAGACCTATGGCGATCGCGTCAACATGATGAACTACAAGACCATCCGTTACCCCGGGCACTGCGAACAGATGCGACTGCTGATGAACGGCCTCAAACTCAATCACGACCGCGGCACGCTGAAGCGAATACTCGAGAATGCGGTGCCGCAAACCTTGCAGGACGTCGTGATCATCTATGCGGCCGTAAACGGCCTGCAAGACGGCGAGCTACGCGAGGAAAATTACGTAAACAAGGTCTATCCGCAGGTTGTCGCCGGACGGCTCTGGTCCGCGATACAGATCACGACCGCCGCAGGCGTCTGCAGCGTCATTGACATCGTGCTGGCAGACCCCACTCAGTACGAAGGATTCGTCGCCCAGGAGCACTTCCGGCTGCAGGATATCCTCGACAATCGATTTGGTCACTATTACGCACACGGTGGCAGCAGCATCGAGTCAGCGGAACTGGTCGCCCGCGGCGAAACCGGACACCAGCGCACGAACGCCGGAGAATGACATCATGAAAAAGATCCTAGATTCACTTGGTCTCGGGGCCACGAACCCCGGCACGTGGTTCGGCAGCGAAAGCAGCGAGGATGCCTCTGCCCCGCTGATCGAATCGATCAACCCTGCGAATGGCGAGCTTATCGCGAGCGTTCGCGCGACGACGCCGGCGGAATATGACCGCCTGGTCACCTCGGCGAGAGACTCGTTCAGGGAGTGGCGCACCGTTCCTGCGCCGGTGCGCGGTGAGGCCATACGACGTATCGGCAATGCGCTGCGCGATCATAAAGACGCACTCGGCAGTCTTGTGTCTTTGGAAAACGGCAAGATCAAGGCAGAAGGAGACGGCGAGGTCCAGGAGATGATCGATATCTTCGACTTTGCCGTTGGCCAGTCGCGCATGCTGTACGGCAAGACCATGCACTCCGAGCGTCCGCAGCATCGCATGTACGAACAGTGGCACCCGCTCGGGCTGGTCGGCACCATCACGGCCTTCAATTTCCCGGTTGCGGTGTGGTCTTGGAACACGAGCCTCGCCTCGATTTGCGGCAACGTGAGCATCTGGAAACCGTCGCCGAAAACGCCGCTGTGCGGGCTCGCCGTGCAGAAAATCGTCAATGCAGCCGTCGCCGAACTCGGTCTGCCAACATTCTCCTGCCTGATCAACGACGGCAGCAACGAACTTGCGCAGCAGTTCGTCGACGACGCGCGCATCGATCTGATCTCGTTTACAGGCTCCTCCGCTGTGGGCCGCCGGGTTGGCGAGCAGGTCGCGAAGCGCATGGGCAAGGTGCTGCTCGAACTGGGCGGCAATAACGCCATCATCGTCGACGAGCACGCGAACATGGAACTCGTGGTGCCTGCGATCGTCTTCGGCGCCGTGGGCACGGCCGGCCAGCGGTGCACGACCACCCGCCGTATCATCGTGCACGAGTCACGCCTCGATGAGCTGAAGGCGGGTCTGGTGAAGGCTTACGAGCAGGTGCGTATCGGCGACCCGCTCGACCCGAACACCCTGATGGGACCGCTGATCGACGAGTCGGCGATCGACCGCGTCGAGGCTGCGCTGGCGGCGGTACGCGACGCAGGTGGCGAAGTACTGTGCGGCGGCGACCGGGTCGAGGGACCGGGCAATTTCATGACGCCGGCCATCGCGGTTGCCAGGAACGACTGGGATATCGTGCAGACCGAGACCTTCGGTCCAGTGCTCTACCTGCTGCCGTACAAGACGCTGGATGAAGCCATCGAGATGCAGAACGGGGTCGTGCAGGGGCTGTCGTCCGCGATCTTTACGGACAACCTGCAGAACGCGGAATATTTCCTGTCACAGTCGGGCTCCGACTGCGGTATCGCCAACGTCAACATCGGCACATCCGGCGCCGAGATCGGCGGCGCTTTCGGCGGCGAAAAGGAGACCGGCGGTGGCCGCGAGGCCGGCTCGGATGCCTGGCGCGCCTATATGCGGCGCCAGACCAACACGATCAACTGGGGCAAGGAGCTACCGCTCGCACAGGGCATCAACTTCGACCTGTAAAACCATTTGGGGACAGTGACTTTAAGTGCCAGGCCTTTTTCGCCTGGCACTTAAAGTCACTGTCCCCTAATTGCCCCTAATTGATTCGAAGCGGTTTTCGGCGCGGTTCTTGCGGACATCACCAGCCGCGAATACCTGCCCGCTCATCGCGATGTAGACACCCGGGGCGGATACCTGCACGGCCGCTACCGCCATGCCGACGTTGAAAATGGCGTCTGTGGTGCGAAATCGCGCCGGCGTCAGCGCTCCCGTCAGGACGATCGTCTTGTCGCCCAGCCCCTGCAGGGCCTCTGCCGTCTCGGCCATCGTGTCCGTGCCGTGGGTGATCACGTAGAGCCGCGCGTCGTCCTGCTCGATATAGCCGCGCAGCTCGGCGCGATCCGCGTCGGTTATTTCGAGGCTGTCTTTTTGCAACAACGAGACGATCTCGTAGTCAAACTGGACGAGACCTTCCTTGAGGATATGCTCGACCTGCGACTCGCCGACTTCGAACTGACTGAGCGCGTCGAAGTAGATCTTGTCTATCGTCCCGCCGGTCGTTATGAATCGGATGAACATGGAGCGCAGCATGCCACCAAAACGGCCCGATCAACAGCCGCCAGCCCTGCTATCATGACGCTATGAAATCGACAATCCGACGCGCAATCATCGCGGGCCTGTACAGCCTGATCGCCTATGCCGCGAGCGCCACCGGCAACACGGTCGTCGTCCTGGAAATCGACGGCGGCATCGGGGTTGCGACCGCAGACTACCTGGCAAGCGGCATTCGCCATGCCGAGGAACAAGGCGCCGAACTGATCATCATCGACATCGACACGCCGGGTGGCCTCGTCAAACCGATGCGTGACATGGTGCAGGATATTCTCGGCTCTTCGGTCCCGGTCGCCACCTACGTGACGCCCGCCGGCGCTCGCGCGGACAGCGCGGGTACCTACATCCTGCTCGCCAGTCACATCGCCGCCATGGCACCGACCACGCATCTGGGTGCCGCTACGCCCGTTGCGCTGAACGGCGAGGACGCGACACCAGCCAATCCCGGCGGCGCGCCGCAGGAAAAGCCGGCCGACGGCGAGGCGGAAGGCGGGGAAGAGCCGGCCGAGACCGAGCCGGCGCCGATGCCCGGCAGCGCCATGGAGCGCAAAGTACTCAACGACGCCATTGCCTACATCCGCGGGCTGGCGGAACGTCACGGACGCAATGCCGAATGGGCCGAGAAAGCCGTCACCGAGGCCGCGACACTCACGGCCAAGGAAGCGCTCGAGCAGAACGTTATCGAGTTCATTGCCACGGACCACGCGGACCTGCTGCAGCAGCTTGATGGCCACGAAGTCAAAGTGGACTCGGAACTGGTCGCCCTGGAAACCGGCGATGCGACGATCGAGAGTTTCGAGCCGAACTGGCGTATCAAGATCCTGTCGGCCATCGCGAACCCGGAGATCGTTCTGCTGCTGGGCATCATCGGCCTCTACGGGCTCATGTACGAAGGCTGGAACCCGGGCGCGATCGTTCCTGGCGTCGTCGGTGTCATCTGCCTGCTGCTCGCTGCTTACGCCCTGCAGGTGCTGCCCGTGAATTACGCGGGTCTGGCCTTGATCATCGTAGGCATCGGCCTCATGGTTGCAGAAGCGTTCGCACCGAGTTTCGGTGCGCTCGGTCTGGGTGGAATCGCGGCATTCGTATTCGGCGCTATTATGATGTTCGACAGTGACATTCCCGGATTCGGTATTTCCGTGAGTTTTGTGATCGGTCTGGCGATTCTTGCTGCGCTGGCGATAATCTGGCTCGTCGGCTACGCGCTGAAGCTGCGCAAGCGCGGCGCCGTGTCCGGGCGCGGCTCGATCATCGGCGGCGTGGGTACCGCAATGGAGGACTTCACCGGCGAAGGCAAGATCTGGCTGGAAGGTGAAGCCTGGGCCGCTCACAGCGACGTACTGGTACGAAAGGACCAACAGGTCATCGTGCGGGCAATGAAAGGTCTGCTGCTCGAGGTCGAACCGATCTCGGAGCCCGACGCGGGCGACGCGCAGCTCCAGACCTGAAAAACGACTTCAGAGATGCAAACGAGGAAATAACCATGGAATTAGCAACTATCGGGCTGATCGCTGCGCTCGTCATTGTGATCGCCTACAACACGTTCAAGATCCTCAAGGAATACGAACGAGGCGTTGTCTTCTTCCTCGGCCGTTTCCAGAAGGTCAAGGGTCCCGGCCTGATCATCCTGATCCCCGGCCTGCAAAAAATGGTCAAGGTGGACCTGCGCGTCATCGTGCTCGACGTGCCGACGCAGGACGTCATTTCCCGGGACAACGTGTCTGTGCGCGTGAACGCAGTCATTTATTTCCGCATCGTCGATCCGGAAAAAGCCGTCATCCGTGTCGCCAACGTATTCGAGGCCACGAGCCAGCTGTCGCAGACCACACTGCGCTCGGTACTCGGCCAGCACGAACTCGACGACATGCTCGCGGAGCGCGACCGGCTCAACGAGGACATCCAGGAAATTCTCGACCAGCGCACCGACAACTGGGGCATCAAGGTCGCTAACGTGGAAATCAAGCACGTCGATCTCGACGAAAGCATGATCCGGGCCATCGCCCAGCAGGCAGAGGCCGAACGCGCTCGGCGCGCGAAAGTCATCAACGCCGAGGGCGAAAAGCAGGCGGCAACCATGCTCGCGGAAGCGGCGAACATGCTCGCTCAGGAAGAATCGGCGATTACGCTGCGGTATTTGCAGACGCTCAAGGAAATCGCCAACGAGAAAAGCAACACGATCGTGTTCCCGATCGATCTGGTCGAAAAAATCGGGGCCGCAACCAAAGCCCTGGGCGGCAACCGCACGGCGAGCTGACGGGGCTAGCGTCTCTCCGCCGCTGGCGGGATATCGACAGTGATCCTCGCGCCGCCGAGCGGGGATCGCCCGATCGTGAGCCAGCCACCGTAGGACCGCGCGATATCGCGGACGATTGCGAGGCCGATGCCGTGCCCCGGCGTCGCTTCGTCGAGCCGGGTGCCACGCTCCAGCAACGCCTCGGCCGCCTCTTCCGGAATTCCCGGGCCATCGTCGTCCACGGTCAGCAACATGCCCCCCGGCGTGTCTCCGGACGTCTCGACACGGATCGACACGCTGGCCCTGCACCACTTGCAGGCGTTATCCAGCAGGTTGCCTGCCAGTTCCAGAAAGTCCCCGGTATCGCCCCGGAACTTCATATCCGGCGCCACGTGGGCATCGATCCGCGGCTGCTTGTCGTGATGAACCTTGCGCAGCCCGCTCACCAGTCGTTCGACTTCCTTCGCCACCGGCACCGGCCCGAGGACGAGGTTGTCGGCCGTCGAGGCGGCAGGTTTTCTCAGCTGATAGCGAACGATCTCGTCCATCCGTTCAATCTGTTCATTGAAGCGACCCTGCACCTGTGGCGAGGTCCCTTTATCGCCGATGAGTGCCCGCATGGCGGCCAGCGGCGTTTTCAGGCTGTGCGCCAGGTTGTCGAGCGTGTTGCGGTAACGGTCTGAACGCGCGCGTTCGTTGTCGATCAGCAGGTTCATGTTCCGCGCGACCCCGGTCAGCTCGGTCGGAAACTTCTCCGAGAGCGACGTGCGCTTGCCCTCCTCGATTTCGCCGATTTCCCCCTCGATCTGCCGGAGCGGCCGCAACAGGCCGCGCATGAGTATCGAGATGGACAACAACATGATCAGCGCAATGGCGGCAAACCAGCCAATCAGCTGACGGCGGAATTCCGCGACCTGGGCATTGAACGAATCGAGACTCTCGGCCACCTTGAATACGTAGGGCTTGAGCTCACCGTCCGGGAACTCCCACTGCACGGCGAGGCTGAGCGTCAGGAGCGGCGTACCGTCGAGAAGCGCCTCGCGCTCGAAGACACGCGTGCCGAGCCGGGGAAACCCGCCCTGCGGGATGTCGAGGCCGAGCGCCGAGCGCGAGCGCCAGGTCAGTTCTCCACTGTCATCACGCAGTTCCCCGTAAAGACCCGATCCGATGGTGTTGAAGCGCTCCTCGTGCAGGTCCGGCGGAAAGCTCAGCGCGCCCTCGTCATTCGGGTTCGCCGCAGCCAGCAGCTGCATCAGGTGACCGTCGAGGATGTCGCGCCTGGCCTGTTCGCCTGCCGTGCGAAACGCGGTATCGAGGACGATGACGGTTGCACCGAAGAACAGCAGGAGCAGCACGCTGACCGATATCAACAAGCGTGCGCTTAACGATGACATGGCCGTCGTGGACTGACTGCGATTACCCGGATTGGTTGCGCTCTAGCGCGAACCTGTAGCCGCGCCCGCGCAGGGTCTCGATCGGCTTCAACGAGTTGCCCGGATCCAGCTTCTTGCGCAAGCGGCCGATGAATACCTCGATGACGTTGCTGTCACGTTCGAAATCCTGGTCATACAGGCGTTCGGTCAGCTCGGTCTTCGAGATAACCTGGCCCGCCCTGAGCATCAGGTACTCGATGATCTTGTACTCGAAGCTCGTCAGTTCGACAGCGGCGTCATCGACCGTGACCTCCTGCCGCGCCATGTCGAGCACGACCGGCCCGGCCGTCATTACGGAAGACGCCCAGCCGCCACTGCGCCGCAGCAGCGCATGCACGCGGGCGCCGACCTCCTCGAAGTGAAAGGGTTTGACAACGTAATCGTCCGCGCCCGCGCTCAGCCCGTCGACCTTGTCCTGCCAGCGATCGCGCGCCGTCAGGATAAGAATCGGGTAGGTTTTGCCCTTGTCGCGCGCCTCGCGAATGACGTCGAGCCCGGAAATCTCCGGCAGCCCCAGGTCGATGATGGCCAGGTCGACCGGATACTCCAGCGCGAAATAGAGGCCCTCGCGCCCGTCCGCGGCCTGCTCGACCGCATAACCGGCTTCAGCGAGCTGTTCCGTTAGTGATTCGCGCAGGGTGTCGTCGTCTTCTATGACCAGCAAACGCATTGCAATGCCCCCTGCTAACCTCGTGACCGGCCGCGAACCTTCGCGGTTCTGACCTTGCCATCCTTGGTCAGATACCGGATATGGTGCATCTCCCGATTGCCATCGCGCCTGGTTTCGGCACTCAGGATCCGATCCACGTCGCCGCGCCGCCGCACCGATTCGATGGCCTGGTCGAGCGTCATGCCTCCGCCCTGCGCAGCCCGCAGATCCGGCTTCCTCGCCTGCAGGTGCTGCACATGCAGCTGCCGCAGCGACTCCTCGAGGTCGAAGGCATCTGCTGCGGCCGGCATCAGCATCACAGCAGCGATCAGAGATATGAGAATTGATCTGGTCACTGTATTTCCCGTGTCAGGCGCGAGCGCAGGCTCGCAATCAACTCGCCGACAGTGTCCTCTGCCAGCGAGCTGATTGCAACGAAGTGCATCACAGTGGTTGTATCACCGCCTGCAATCAGCCGGCGGGGCGAATATCGACGCGTACCCGGATCTCACGGCCCGGATCGTACGGCATCCGTGTCTCGTATTTCTGGCCGTGGTAGCGGTACACCACGCGGTAGCCGTCGATACGCTCTTCCTGGCGCGACGTCATGCGCGTTTCGCAGCGCTCGACCGGCCTCGCGTACTCGGTTGTCCGGTGGCTGGCCCCGTAGCGCCGCTTGGCGCTGTCGTTGCCGATCGCGGCGCCGATGATCGATCCGGCCACGGTTGCGGCATCGTTGCCGCGGCCGCTGCCGAACTGGTGCCCGATGACGCCGCCGACGACCGCGCCCACGAGGGTGCGCACACCGCTGCCCGGCACGGGCCGCTCAACGCTGTAGTACTCGGTCTCCTGCCAGCACTCACGTACCGGCGTAGTCACCGTGACGTAACGAATGATCGGCTCCGAGCTGATCACCCGCGCGTAGTCGTACTGGGCAGCCGCCGCCTGCGCGGAAACCACTGAGAGCAGCGAAACTGCGACCAGACCTGTCATTACTCGTCGTGCGTTCATTGCGTTGGTATCCATTGTTCCTGACCTTTTCACTTGCGACCGGCCCTGCTGCCAGCCTGGGAACAAGATTACGCGGGTGGCAATGAACGAAGCCTGAACGGAGATCGACTAAAAAAACCTTTAAACTGAATGCTTTATGAACGGCCGCGCCAGGGGCGCTCAGCGCCGGCGACGCTTGGCGGCCCGCCATTCAGTATCGAGCGCCTCGAGACTGCGATCCTGCAGGCGGCCGCCCGACGCCACGATCGCCTGCTCCATCTCGCGGAAGCGGCTCTCGAACTTGAGATTGGCGCCCATCAACGCCTTTTCGGCATCGACACCCAGGTGTCGCGCCAGGTTGACGAGCGCAAACAGCAGGTCGCCGAACTCCTCTTCAACCTGCGCGGGCTCCCCCGTGTGGACGGCCTCGTCCAGCTCGTCGAATTCTTCGAGAATCTTCTCGCGGACGCCGCTCCGGTCCGGCCAGTCGAACCCGACCCCGGCCGCCCGTTTACCGAGCTTCTGCGCGCGCTTCAATGCAGGCAGCGACCTGGCAACCCCGGCGAGAGCGCCAGGGTCATCGCGCTGGTCACGCTCTTCGGACTTGATACGTTCCCAGCTGCCCTCGCGCAGCCCCGCCGCACGTTCTTCATCATTGCCGAACACGTGTGGATGCCGGCGCAACATCTTGTCGCAGATTCCTTCGACGATGTCACCGAAATCGAATGCGCCGGTCTCCTTCGCCATGCGCGCATAGAAGACCACCTGGAACAGCAGGTCGCCCAGTTCGTCCCGCAGCGCCGGCATGTCGTCGCGGGCGATCGCATCCGCGACTTCGTACGCCTCTTCGATCGTGTACGGCGCGATCGTCGAGAAATCCTGTTCGAGATCCCACGGGCACCCGGTCTCGGGTTCCCTGAGGGCATCCATTATCTCAAGTAATTTCTCGATATTATTCATAACTCATTTTTTTAAAAGAATTTTTCTTAGTTCGACCAGGATGTGGGCGGTCGCGCCCCAGATCCGTTCGCCGTCGAAATGGAACTCCACCGTCGGTATCCGCCGCCCCTGGTATTCACGCTCCAGGCTGCGTGCGTTGCGACTGTCGAGCAGGAACTCGAGCGGCACCTCGAAGGCGTACTCGACTTCCGTGTGATCCAGCTGCAAGGAGACGTCCTCGCTCAGGAGACCCACGACCGGGGTTACCGCGTAGCCGGTCACGGTGGGCATCGGCGGCAGGTAGCCGATAATGGCTACGGACTGCGGCGGTATACCGACCTCCTCGTGGGTTTCACGCAATGCGGCCTGCACGACATCCCGATCGGCGTCCTCGAGGCGGCCGCCCGGCCACCTATGCCGGATGCAACAGCCACCGAAACAGAGGAACCCACGCCATGACTGACGGGCAGGAAAACCGGCGCTCCTTCCGGGTCAATGAATCCGTCTATGTGAGATACGAGATTCTGAGCGAACAGGAATACGAAGACGGTCTGGAGCACCGCAAAGTGCAGCTGGGCGACAGCGACAGCACGCAGGCCATGCTCGTCGATATCGAGGCACGACTCAGCGAGGCGATGTACCGGCTGAATGCCGAGTCCGAGACAGTGGGCAAGTGCATCACTTTGCTGAATGACAAGATCAACGTCGTCATCGACGCGCTGCCAGGGGTGCGGCAAAGCAAGGCGGAACTGGCGGGTGCGCCGCTGCCGAGCGAAGTCGCATTTTTCATTGCCAAACGC
>CAMYJB010000035.1 GCA_947258565.1 uncultured Woeseiaceae bacterium | reverse complement strand
CGAGATGGTGATGCCGGGCGACAACGTGCAGATGGTGGTCGAGCTGATTGCGCCGATTGCGATGGAAGACGGGCTGCGTTTCGCGATTCGCGAGGGTGGTCGTACCGTCGGTGCCGGCGTCGTCGCCAAGATTATCGAGTAAGTCCCCGTTAGCGAGGATGAAGTCGGTAGATTTCGCGAGGGGCGTTATTCATCGGAAATAAAGCGCAGCGCAAGCGAGCCATTTCGATGAATAACGACCGGAGCGGAATCAAGAATTCAAGACGGAGTAAGTGGATCGAACAGTCTGGCGAGAGTGGGCGTTTTCTCGCGTTCACCAGAGCCTGACTTTTCGACGTAGTCAAGCGAGAAAAGGCCAGTAGCTCAATTGGCAGAGCGGCGGTCTCCAAAACCGCAGGTTGGGGGTTCGATTCCCTCCTGGCCTGCCACTTGAGCCTCAGGGCGGAAAACTTGAAATCATGAGCACACAGACAGAGACAAGCCAGAGCGGTGTTCTGGACATTCTCAAGCTGCTTATTGCGGCCGGCGCTCTCGTGGGTGGCCTTTATGGTTACTACTTCTATGAGAATGACGTGGCGTTGCCGCTGCGCGTCCTCATGGTCCTGGGCGGCACCGCGGCAGGCATAGCCATTGCGATGACAAGCGCCCAGGGGCAGCGCCTGTGGCACTTTATCCAGGGTTCTCGCGTAGAAATTCGCAAGGTCGTCTGGCCGACCCGTACCGAGACGACTCAGACAGCGATCGCCGTTTTCATCTTCACGCTGATCCTGGCCCTGTTCTTCTGGGCGCTGGACTCCGGTTTGCTTTGGCTGACGCGGCGCCTGGTTGGCTAGGCACCTGCGGCGACACACAGAGGTAATTACCCAGTGGCCTTACGGTGGTACATCGTTCACGCGTATTCGAATTTCGAACACAAGGTGAAGCAGTCCCTCGAAGAGCGTATCGAGCGCATCGGTCTGCAGGACAAGTTCGGCGAGATCCTTGTCCCGACTGAGGAAGTGGTCGAGATGAAGGAGGGGAGCAAGCGACGCAGTGAGCGCAAGTTCTTCCCGGGATACGTGCTCGTACAGATGGAAATGGACGACGAGACCTGGCATCTCGTGAAAGAGGTTCCCAAGGTACTCGGCTTCATCGGCGGTTCGAGCGACAGGCCGGCGCCAATCTCGGACAAGGAGGCAGACCAGATTCTGCAGCGCGTCCGCGAAGGCGTCGACAAGCCGCGGCCCAAGGTGCTGTTCGAGCCGGGCGAGGTGGTTCGCGTTACCGACGGCCCGTTCAATGATTTCAGCGGCGTCGTCGAAGCAGTGAATTACGAAAAGAGCCGCCTGCAGGTCGCGGTTCAGATTTTGGGCAGGTCCACCCCGGTGGAACTGGATTTCGGTCAGGTCGAAAAGAGTTAGCAGTGGTCGTTTCGGTGTTGGGAACGAATTACCGGGTCGAAAAATCGTAAGCCCGGGACATTGCGGGGTCGCGCTCCAGGACGCACCCCTGCAAAAAAGTATTTCGCAGGGGTGCAATAGTGCGCTTCTGCAAAGGACGAGGAGCCTTTAACAAGGCGTTTGAACTCGGGAGACGAAAATGGCTAAGAAAGTAGCTGGTTACATCAAGCTGCAGGTTCCGGCCGGCCAGGCGAACCCGTCACCGCCGGTCGGGCCGGCGCTGGGTCAGCACGGCGTCAACATCATGGAGTTCTGCAAGGCGTTTAACGCGCAGACCCAGGGTGTCGAGCCGGGCCTGCCCATTCCCGTGATTATTACGGTCTACGCAGACCGCAGCTTCACGTTTATCTCGAAGACCCCGCCTGCCGCAGTACTGCTGCGCAAGGCCGCCGGCGTCAAGAAGGGTTCGGGCGAGCCGAACACCGACAAGGTCGGCAGGGTGAACCGCGCACAGCTCGAGGAGATCGCAACCACGAAGATGCCGGACCTGACTGCTGCCGATATGGACGCGGCCGTCCGCACGGTTGCCGGTACCGCGCGCAGCATGGGTATCGAAGTAGAGGGGGTGAAATAATGGCGGCTGTGACGAAGCGCAGGAAAGCTGCGAGGGAAAAGGTTGATTCGACCAAGGTCTACGTCATCGACGAGGCGCTGTCGCTGGTCAAGGAGTTTGCTACGGCGAAGTTCCCGGAGAGCATCGACGTGTCGGTAAATCTCGGCGTCGACCCGCGCAAGTCGGACCAGGTCGTCCGTGGATCGACAGTGTTGCCGAACGGCACAGGCAAGACCGTGCGCGTTGCCGTATTCGCCCAGGGCGAGAACGCCGACAAGGCGAAAGCCGCGGGCGCCGATGTGGTCGGCTTTGAAGACCTCGCCGAGACGGTAAAGGGCGGCGACCTCAATTTCGACGTCGTCATTGCGACGCCGGACGCGATGCGGGTTGTCGGCCAGCTGGGCCAGATCCTCGGCCCGCGTGGACTGATGCCGAACCCGAAGGTGGGCACGGTAACGGCGGATGTCGAGGGTGCAGTAAAGAATGCGAAAGCAGGCCAGGTGCGCTATCGCACCGACAAGGCAGGCATCATTCATTGCCCGATCGGCCGCGCCGACTTTGACGTGCCGGCGCTCAAGGAAAATCTCGAGGCCCTGCTGGGTGACCTGAAGAAGGCGAAGCCGGCAGCCTCGAAAGGACAGTACGTGATGAAATTGACCGTCTCCTCGACCATGGGTCCCGGACTGGCTATTGACCGGGGTTCGGTAGACGCCTGATCGAGGCGCGAGGCAGACGACATTATTCGCCGGGCGGCCTCCGGGCCGAACGGTGGACAGCCGCAAGGACGCGGCGATCGTCGAAGACCGTAGGTGATCGAAGTGAGATTCGATCTTAATCACCGCCTACGCAGATGGTGTTACCCGAGTCAGTAATGACTGGCAACGGTTGCCATCCGACACGGAGCAAGAAGCTCCCGATGGGTGGGTGAAGGAAGCAATGGCTATTGGCCAGGCGCTTGTTTCATCTGTTGGGTAATAGAGTAACCGTAGGCCAGGAGTAGATATGGCACTGAGACTCGAAGACAAGAAAGCACTTGTCAAAGAGGTAAACGCGGTTGCGGGAGACTCGGTGACGGCCGTTGCGGCCGAGTACCGGGGGCTCTCGGTTGCAGAGATGACGGAATTGCGCAAAGAAGCGCGCAATTCCGGCGTGTATATGCGTGTCGTGAAAAATACGCTGGCGCGCCGCGCCGTCGAAGGCACCGAATTCGAGTGTATGCAAGAGACACTCAAGGGGCCGATTCTGCTCGCATTTGCCAAGGACGATCCGGGTGCCGCTGCCAGGGTTATCAAGAACTTCGCCAAGGAGCACGACGCTCTGCAGGCGGTTTCGCTGTCAGCCGGTGGGCAATTGCTGCCTGCGTCGGATCTGGCGACGTTGGCCGATTTGCCGACGCTCGATCAGGCGCGAGCAATGTTGCTGGGCGTGATGATGGCCCCGATGACCAAACTGGCACGCACGTTGGCCGAACCTTCCGCAATGCTTGCGCGCACGCTGAGCGCACGCGGCAGCCAGGAAGCGGCCTGAGGCACTGATTAGACGTTTCACCTGACTCAGGAAACAGAACTTTAGAGGTATTAACAAGATGGCAATGTCAAACGAAGACCTGCTCAAGGAATTGAGCGCAAAACCGATCATGGAAGTCGTTGAACTCGTCAAAATGCTCGAAGACGAGTGGGGCGTATCGGCAGCTGCTCCGGTAGCTGTTGCTGCGGGTCCGGCTGCCGGCGCTGATGCTGGCGAGGCTGCTGCGGAGAAGGACGAATTCGATGTCGTTCTCGCAAGCTTCGGTGGTAACAAGGTTGCGGTCATCAAGGCCGTCCGGACGATTACCGGTCTCGGCCTCAAGGAGGCCAAGGACGCAGTTGAAGGTGCCCCTTCAACGATCAAGGAAGCTGTAGCAAAAGACGAAGCAGAAGAACTCAAGAAGACGCTTGAAGAGGCCGGCGCAACGGTCGAGCTCAAGTAGTCACTTGATACTGCGCTTTTGTTACTGGACCCGGCGGTCCGCAAGTCGGGCAAGCAGCCAGCCGTTCCGCGGCTGGCTGCTTGCGCGCATCTGAATTAAACGAGGGTGATCCCGAATGGCTTATTCGTTCACTGAGAAAAAGCGCATCCGCAAGAATTTCGGCAAGCGACCGACGATTCTGGATGTTCCTTACCTGCTGTCGATCCAGGTCGACTCGTACCAGAAGTTCCTGCAAACGGACAAGACGGTCGAGGCGCGTGACGATATCGGTCTGCACGCGGCGTTCCAGTCCGTTTTCCCGATCGTAAGTTACTCGGGCAACGCGGCGCTGGAGTATGTCAGCTACCGTCTCGGCGAGCCGGTGTTCGACGTCAAGGAGTGCCAGATGCGTGGCCTGACCTACGCGGCGCCGATCCGCGTCAACGTGCGTCTGGTGATCTACGACAAGGAGGCCAGCGGCACGCCGAAACCGGTCAAGGACATTCGCGAGCAGGAAGTGTATCTCGGCGAAATGCCGTTGATGACGGATCACGGCACCTTCGTGATCAACGGCACGGAGCGTGTCATCGTGTCGCAGCTGCATCGCTCTCCGGGCGTCTTCTTCGACCACGACAAGGGCAAGACGCACAGTTCGGGCAAGCTGTTGTTTTCCGCGCGCATTATCCCGTACCGCGGGTCCTGGCTTGATTTCGAGTTCGACCCGAAAGACAGCGTGTTCGCCAGAATCGATCGACGCCGCAAGTTGCCGGTGACGATTATCCTGCGTGCACTCGAGATGACAAACGAGGAAATGCTCGACCTGTTCTTCGAGACCAACGATTTCTATCTTTCCGACAAGGAAATCAAGATGGGGCTCGTGCCCGAGCGTCTGCGCGGTGAGACTGCCACGTTCGCGATCAAGCTGGGCCGGAAAGTGATCGTCGAAGAAGGGCGTCGTATCACGGCGAAGCATGTCCGGGACATGGAGAAATCGACGGTCGACAAGCTGGCGGTGCCCCCCGATTATCTCGAGGGCAAGATCCTTGCTCACGACATCGTCGATACCGAAACTGGCGAGCTGCTGGCAGCCGCCAACGCCGAGCTGACCGCGGAGCTGATCGAGACGCTGATCGAAAACGGCGTGGACCACATTCGCACGCTCTACGTAAACGATCTGGATCGCGGGCCGTTCATTTCGAACACCCTCAATATCGATCCGTCGACGACCCGTCTCGAGGCGCTCGTCGAGATTTACCGCATGATGCGTCCGGGCGAGCCTCCCACCAAGGAAGCTGCCGAGAACCTGTTCCAGAACCTGTTCTTCAATGCGGACCGCTACGACCTCTCGGCCGTCGGTCGCATGAAATTCAATCGGCGCGTCGGTCGTGATACCTCGGAGGGCGCGGGCGTTCTCGAGAAGCAGGACATTCTCGATGTGCTCAAGACGCTCATCGACATCCGTAACGGTTACGGCACCGTCGACGATATCGACCACCTCGGCAACCGCCGCGTGCGCAGCGTCGGGGAGATGGCCGAGAATGCGTTCCGCGTGGGCCTCGTGCGCGTGGAGCGTGCCGTCAAGGAACGCCTGACGCAGGCGGAAACCGAAGGCCTTATGCCGCAGGAGATGATCAACGCGAAGCCGGTGGCGGCCGCGGTGAAGGAGTTCTTCGGCTCGAGCCAGCTCTCGCAGTTCATGGACCAGAACAACCCGTTGTCGGAAGTCACGCACAAGCGGCGTGTGTCGGCGCTCGGCCCGGGCGGCCTGACGCGCGAACGTGCCGGCTTCGAGGTTCGCGACGTGCATCCGACCCATTACGGCCGTGTTTGCCCGATTGAGACGCCGGAAGGCCCGAATATCGGACTTATTAATTCGCTGGCCGTCTATTCACGCACCAACGAGTATGGTTTCCTCGAGACTCCGTACCGCAAGGTCGTTAACGGCAAGGCGACCACGGATATCGCATACCTGTCGGCCATCGAGGAAAGCCAGTACATCATTGCGCAGGCAAACTCCGAGCTGGACGCCAACGGCAAATTCGTGGATGACCTCGTGTCGGTCCGGCACAAAAACGAGTTCACGCTTGCAGGTCCGATGGACGTGAACTTCATGGACGTGAGCCCGCGCCAGATCGTATCCGTAGCGGCGGCACTGATTCCATTCCTGGAACACGACGACGCGAACCGCGCGCTGATGGGTTCAAACATGCAGCGGCAGGCTGTGCCGACGCTGCGCTCGGAGGCTCCCCTGGTGGGAACGGGTATCGAGCGAGCGGTGGCGGTCGACTCGGGCGTGACCGTGGTCGCGCGCCGTGGTGGCACGGTCGATTCCGTGGACGCGTCGCGAATCGTCGTTCGTGTCAACGATGACGAGACCAGCGCGGCGGAGCCCGGCGTCGACATTTACAACCTGACGAAGTACACACGTTCCAACCAGAACACCTGCATCAACCAGCGTCCGCTGGTTTCGGCCGGCGACTCGATCGCTGCAGGCGATGTGCTCGCCGACGGTCCGTCGACAAACATGGGCGAGCTGGCTCTCGGACAGAATCTCCTCGTCGCTTTCATGCCCTGGAATGGCTACAACTTCGAGGACTCCATCCTGATCTCGGAGCGGGTCGTTAAGGAAGATCGTTTCACGACCATCCATATCGAGGAACTGCAGTGTGTTGCGCGCGACACGAAGCTGGGCCCCGAAGATATTACGTCGGATATCCCGAACGTCGGTGATGCGGCGCTGGCGAAGCTCGACGAGTCCGGTATTGCATTCATCGGCGCCGAAGTGAAAGCCGGCGACATCCTGGTCGGCAAGGTGACGCCAAAGGGCGAAACCCAGCTGACCCCGGAGGAGAAGCTGCTGCGTGCGATTTTCGGTGAGAAAGCCTCGGACGTTAAGGATACGTCCCTGCGCGTGCCGCCGGGCATGGATGGCACCGTCATCGACGTGCGCGTTTTCACGCGCGACGGCGTCGAAAAGGATGCCCGCGCGCTCTCGATCGAGAAATCCGAACTCGAAAGCGTTCGCAAGGACCTCGACGATACGCTGCGCATCCTCGAAGAAGACATCTACGAGCGTGTCGAGCGCATGCTGACCAACAAGGTCGCGCAGGGCGGTCCGAACAAGCTGAAATCCGGCTCGAAGATCACCAGGGCCTACCTCGACGAAGTGCCGCGCGAACAGTGGTTCGAAATCCGTCTGAAGAACGACGAAGCCAACGAGCAGCTCCAGAAGGCCTACGAGCGCCTGAAGGCGCAGCGGGAGGAGTTCGATCGCCGCTTCGACGAGAAGAAGGAGAAGATCACTGCAGGCGACGACCTGGCGCCGGGCGTACTCAAAATGGTCAAGGTGTATCTGGCCGTCAAGCGCCGCGTTCAGCCCGGCGACAAGATGGCCGGCCGTCACGGTAACAAGGGCGTGATTTCCACGATCGTCCCGGTCGAGGACATGCCGTACCTCGAAGACGGAACACCGGTCGATATCGTGCTCAACCCGCTCGGCGTGCCGTCGCGCATGAACGTCGGCCAGGTGCTCGAAACGCACCTGGGCTGGGCCGCGAAGGGGCTCGGCAGGAAGATCGACGAAATGCTCAAGGCGCAGGAGTCGACGGCGAAGGTTCGTCAGCTGCTGGAAACGATCTACAACAAGACCGGCGGTAAGGACGAGAACATCAAGTCGCTCAGCGACAAGGAGGTACTCGAGCTGGCCGCCAACCTGACGAATGGCGTACCCACCGCTACACCGGTGTTCGACGGTGCGACCGAGGCCGAGATAAAGGGCCTGCTGGAGCTTGCTGGTCTCAACCAGTCCGGCCAGTCGACGCTGTACGACGGGCGTACGGGAGAGCAGTTCGATCGCGACGTAACTGTCGGCTACATGTACATGCTGAAGCTGAATCATCTCGTCGACGACAAGATGCACGCGCGTTCAACCGGCCCGTACAGTCTCGTCACGCAGCAGCCGCTGGGTGGCAAGGCACAGTTCGGCGGCCAGCGCTTCGGCGAGATGGAGGTCTGGGCGCTCGAAGCTTACGGCGCCGCCTACACGCTGCAGGAAATGCTGACGGTCAAGTCGGACGACGTTCAGGGCCGTACCAAGATGTACAAGAACATCGTCGACGGCGAGCATGAAATGGATGCCGGTATGCCGGAATCGTTCAATGTGCTGGTCAAGGAGATACGTTCTCTGGGTATCAACATTGAGCTGGAGACAGACTAATGAAAGATCTGCTGAAGCTTTTTAAATACCAGAACCCCGTTGATGATTTCGACGCGATTCGCATCGGCCTGGCATCGCCCGACATGGTTCGGTCGTGGTCATTCGGTGAGGTCAAGAAGCCCGAAACGATCAACTACCGCACGTTCAAGCCGGAGCGTGACGGCCTGTTCTGCGCAAAGATCTTCGGGCCCATCAAGGACTACGAGTGCCTGTGCGGCAAGTACAAGCGCCTGAAGCACCGCGGCGTCGTGTGCGAGAAGTGCGGCGTTGAGGTGACCCAGACGAAGGTGCGCCGCGAACGCATGGCGCATATCGAGCTTGCGAGCCCGGTTGCGCACATCTGGTTCCTGAAGTCGTTGCCATCCCGCATCGGCCTGATGCTCGACATGACGCTCAGGGAGATCGAGCGCGTGCTGTACTTCGAGGCGTTCGTCGTCGTCGAGCCCGGCATGACCGAGCTCGAGCGCGGCCAGCTGCTCACGGATGAGATGTACCTCGAGGCGCTGGAGCAATACGGTGACGAGTTCGATGCTCGCATGGGTGCGGAAGCGGTCCGCGACATGCTCATGACCATCGACCTGCAGCGCGAAGTGCTGTCGGTGCGCGAGGACATCGACGCAACGCGGTCCGAGACCAAGATCAAGCGCCTGTCCAAGCGGCTCAAGCTGCTGGAGTCCTTCATCGAGTCCGGTAACAAGCCCGAGTGGATGGTGTTGACGGTGCTGCCGGTACTGCCGCCGGACCTGCGCCCCCTCGTACCGCTCGACGGCGGCCGCTTCGCGACCTCGGATCTCAACGACCTGTACCGTCGCGTCATCAACCGCAACAATCGGCTGCGGCGCCTGCTCGAGCTGAACGCGCCCGACATCATCGTGCGCAACGAAAAGCGCATGCTGCAGGAGTCTGTGGATGCGCTGCTCGACAACGGCCGCCGCGGTCGCGCAATCACGGGCACCAACAAGCGTCCGCTGAAGTCGCTGGCCGACATGATCAAGGGCAAGCAGGGCCGCTTCCGCCAGAACCTGCTCGGCAAGCGCGTCGACTACTCGGGCCGCTCGGTCATCGTGGTCGGCCCGACGCTCAAGCTGCACCAGTGCGGACTGCCCAAGAAGATGGCGCTCGAGCTGTTCAAGCCATTCATTTTCTCGAAGCTGCAGCTGCGCGGTGAGGCCACGACGATCAAGGCCGCCAAGCGTCTCGTCGAGCGCGAGGGACCGGAGGTCTGGGATATTCTCGAAGAAGTCATTCGTGAGCACCCGGTTCTCCTGAACCGCGCGCCCACGCTGCACCGTCTTGGCATCCAGGCGTTCGAGCCCGTGCTGATCGAAGGCAAGGCGATCCAGCTGCACCCGCTCGTTTGCACGGCGTTCAACGCCGACTTCGACGGCGACCAGATGGCGGTACACGTACCGTTGTCGCTGGAGGCGCAGCTCGAGGCGCGCGCCCTGATGATGTCGTCGAACAACATCCTGTCGCCCGCGAACGGCGACCCGATTATCGTGCCGTCGCAGGACGTGGTACTTGGTCTCTATTACATGACGCGCACCCGCGTGAATGCGAAGGGCGAAGGCATGATCCTGGCCGACCTCGACGAGGCGCGCCGTGCCTATGAAAACGGCGTCGCGGAGCTGCAGGCCAGGGTCAGGATTCGCGTGCCCATGGAGGTAAGCGATGAGGACGGCGAAACCCGGCGGGTCGCTCAGCTCGTCGAAACGACGATCGGCCGCGCCCTTCTGTCCGGAATCCTGCCGCCAGGGCTCGACTTCGGTCTCGTCAACAGGACGATGTCGAAGAAGGCGATTTCCAACGTCATCAACGCGTGTTACCGCAAGCTCGGCCTGAAGAAGACCGTCGTCTTTGCGGACCGCCTGATGTACACCGGTTTCCGGCTTGCCACGACGGCGGGCATCTCGATCGGCGTGAATGATATGGTCGTGCCGGAGGGTAAGCCCGACATTCTGGCGGTAGCCGAGGCCGAGGTTAAGGAGATCCAGGACCAGTATGGCTCGGGCCTCGTAACCGACGGCGAGCGCTATAACAAGGTCGTCGATATCTGGTCGCGTACCAATGACCAGGTAGCCAAGGCGATGATGGACAAGCTCGGCACGGAGAAGGTCAAGGACGCCGGCGGCAAGGAAGTCGACCAGGAGTCCTTCAACTCGATCTACATGATGGCCGACTCCGGCGCCCGTGGTTCTGCCGCACAGATTCGTCAGCTGGCCGGTATGCGTGGCCTCATGGCGAAGCCGGACGGTTCGATCATCGAAACGCCGATTACCGCGAACTTCCGTGAAGGCCTCGACGTACTGCAGTACTTCATCTCCACCCACGGCGCCCGCAAGGGTCTCGCCGACACGGCATTGAAGACGGCAAACTCCGGGTACCTGACGCGTCGCCTGGTCGACGTTGCGCAGGACCTGGTGGTTACCGAGGTGGATTGTGAAACCAAGAACGGCGTTTCCATGGCGCCGCTCGTCGAGGGTGGCGACATCGTCGAGCCGCTGCGCGAGCGCGTTCTTGGCCGCGTGCTTGCCGAAGCCGTGCTGATTCCCGGCACGGACAAGGTCGCATTCGACGCGGGAACGATGCTCGATGAAGCCACCGTTCAGCAACTCGAGGACTACTCCATCGATCACGTCATGGTGCGTTCGCCCATTACCTGCGAGGTGCGCTACGGCGTGTGCTCACAGTGCTACGGTCGTGACCTCGCCAGGGGCCAGCGCATCAACATCGGTGAAGCGGTAGGCGTTATCGCCGCGCAGTCGATCGGTGAGCCGGGCACGCAGCTTACGATGCGTACCTTCCACATCGGTGGTGCGGCATCACGCTCCGCGGCCGTGAACAACATCGAGATAAAGTCGAACGGTGTCGCAAAACTGAACAACATCAAGACGGTTGCGCACCACAAGGGCTACCTCGTTGCGGTATCGCGTTCGGGTGAGATATCGGTCATCGACGACCTTGGCCGTGAGCGCGAGCGCTACAAGGTGCCTTATGGCGCGACGATTACCGTCGAAGACGGTGCACCGGTCAAGCAGGGCCAGATCGTTGCCAGCTGGGATCCGCACACCCACCCGGTCGTGACCGAGGTTGCCGGCAAGCTGAAGTTCCAGGACTTCGTCGACGGCGTGACCGTTGCCGAGCAAGTCGATGAATTCACCGGCCTGACGTCCATCGTCGTGCTCGATCCCAAGAGCCGCGGCGCCGCCGGCAAGGATCTGCGCCCGGTCGCCCGCCTGGTCGACGAAAACGACGCGGATATCTGCTTCGCGAATACGGACATTCCGGCGGTGTACGCGCTGCCCGTTGGCGCGATCATCAGCATGTCCGACGGCGCACAGGTCGCTGTCGGTGACGTCATCGCCCGCATTCCGCAGGAATCGTCCAAGACCCGCGACATCACGGGTGGTCTGCCGCGCGTGGCGGACCTGTTCGAGGCCCGCAAGCCGAAGGATCCGGCAATCATGGCGGAGTACACGGGTACCGTCAGCTTCGGCAAGGAGACCAAGGGCAAACGCCGCCTGGTCATCACCGACGAAGACGGCGAGAGTCATGAGGAGCTGATTCCGAAGTGGCGTCACCTCAACGTTTTCGAGGGTGAGCAGGTCGTCAAGGGCGAAGTCATCGCCGATGGTGAGCCGAATCCGCACGATATCCTGCGCTTGCAGGGGGTCGAGGAGCTTGCCGACTATCTGGTTCGCGAGATCCAGGACGTGTATCGCCTGCAGGGTGTGAAGATCAACGACAAGCACATCGAGGTCATCATTCGCCAGATGCTTCGCAAGGTGAATGTCGCGACGGCGGGGGACAGCGTGTACCTGCGCGGCGAACAGATCGACAAGGCGCGCTACCTGGAGGTCTCCGAGCAGCTCGAAGCCCAGGGCAAGGAGCCGCTGACGATAGAGCCGGTCCTGCTGGGCATTACGAAGGCGTCGCTTGCGACGGAATCGTTTATCTCGGCCGCGTCGTTCCAGGAGACCACGCGAGTCCTGACGGAGGCTGCCGTTCGCGGCCTGAAGGACGAGCTTCGGGGTCTCAAGGAGAACGTCATCGTCGGCCGCCTGATTCCGGCGGGCACCGGTTTCGCGCATCACGCGGAACGGCGACGTACGCGCGAACAGGATCTTGCAGACCAGCTGAAGGAGCTCGACGAAGCGCAGCAGGCCGAGGCGGCGGCGGAGGCAGCCGCGGAGGCAGCCGCGGAGGCCGAAGCAGCGGAGGTGGCCACCGACGAAGGCGAGGAAGCCCGGTCGGAAGCCTGATAAGCACGGTCTGCCCCGGTCTGGGTAGCTTGACACGCCGTACGGCGCGTCAATACAATGCCCGCCCTCATGACGAGGGCCCGCCGTTTGGCGGGCCCTGACATTAGGGGACGAAGTCTGGAAAATTCCAGGCAAGCTAAGCACTTGCGACTTCGTTCCACTGCCCGACAACGAGCCTGTTGAGGCTCGTCAGTCGGGTGCGCGCGTTTTTTTGCCGAGCGCGTTGGAATTTTTTGATAATCAGACAAAGAGAATCAGGCCTATGGCCACAGTGAATCAGCTAGTACGGAAACCGCGCCAGTCCAAGCGTGAGAAGAGCACCGTCCCCGCGCTCGAGGCATGTCCACAGCGCAGAGGCGTCTGCACGCGCGTCTATACGACGACACCGAAGAAACCGAATTCGGCCATGCGCAAGGTTGCTCGTGTCCGTCTCACCAATGGTTTCGAGGTGACGTCATACATCGGTGGCGAGGGTCACAACCTGCAGGAGCACTCGGTTGTGCTGATTCGCGGCGGCCGCGTAAAGGACCTGCCCGGCGTGCGCTACCACACGGTTCGCGGAACGCTGGACTGCGCCGGCGTATCCGATCGCAAGCAGGGCCGCTCCAAGTACGGCACGAAGCGCCCGAAATCATAATCGTATTCGAGAATAAGCAATGTCCAGACGCACACAGGCGCCAAAACGCCAGATTCTTCCCGACCCGAAGTACCAGAGCCCGCTTCTCGCGAAGTTCATGAACATGATCATGAATGACGGCAAGAAGTCTGTGGCTGAGCGCATCATTTACGGTGCGCTGGACCGTATCGCCGAGCGGGAAACGCACACGGACGACAAGGCGCTGGAGCTCCTCGAGCAGGCGCTCGAGAATGTAAAGCCGGTCGTCGAGGTGAAGTCCCGGCGCGTTGGTGGTGCGACCTACCAGGTCCCGGTCGAGGTGCGTCCCGCACGTCGCCAGACACTGGCGATGCGCTGGGTCATCGACGCTGCCCGCAGGCGCAGTGAAAAATCGATGGCTTACAGACTTGCTCACGAACTGCTGGACGCTGCAGAAAACCGCGGCACGGCCGTAAAGAAGAAGGAAGACACGCACCGCATGGCGGAAGCCAACAAGGCGTTCTCCCACTATCGCTGGTAAGCGGTCTACGTGGCCGAGTATCCGAGTATCTTTCCGTGTCCCGCACAACCCCTATCGAGCGCTACCGCAATATCGGCATCATGGCCCATATTGATGCGGGCAAGACGACCACTACGGAGCGCGTGCTGTTCTACACCGGTGTCTCGCACAAGATAGGCGAGGTGCATGACGGCGCAGCCGTAATGGACTGGATGGAGCAGGAACAGGAGCGCGGCATAACCATCACATCGGCCGCCACGACATGCTTCTGGAAAGGCATGGATCAGCAGCACGACGAGCACCGAATCAACATCATCGATACGCCCGGGCACGTCGATTTCACGATCGAGGTCGAGCGCAGCCTTCGCGTGCTGGACGGCGCCATTACGGTGCTGTGCTCGGTGGGCGGCGTCGAGCCGCAGACAGAAACGGTCTGGCGGCAAGGCAACAAGTATAAAGTGCCGCGCATGGTCTTCGTGAACAAGATGGACCGTGCCGGGGCCAATTTCCTGCGCGTCGTAAACCAGGTTCGCGAGCGACTCGGCGCAAATCCGGTGGTTATTCAGCTGCCCATTGGCGCCGAGGAGAAGTTTGCCGGCGTTATCGACCTGATCGGTATGCGGGCGATCTACTGGGACGAGTCCAACATGGGGACAACTTACGACGAAGTTGAAATCCCTGACGACCTGCGTGCAGAGGCCGAGTCGTGGCGCGAGAAAATGATAGAGGCTGCGGCGGAGGCCGATGAAGAGCTTCTCGACAAGTTTCTCGAGGACGGCACGCTCGACGAGGCGGATATTCGCAAAGGTCTGCGCAAACGGACGCTCGCCAACGAAATCGTCGTTGCGATGTGCGGTTCGGCGTTCAAGAACAAGGGCGTGCAGGCGCTGCTCGACGCGGTTATCGATTTCATGCCCGCGCCCATAGACGTGCCCGCGATTCAGGGCATCCTCGAAGACGAATCCGAGGCCACGCGCGAGGCCCGCGACGACGAGCCGTTCGCGGCGCTGGCGTTCAAGATCGCTACCGATCCTTTTGTCGGCAACCTGACGTTCTTCCGGGTCTATTCCGGCGTGCTGAATTCGGGCGACACGATCTACAATCCGGTCAAGGGAAAGAAAGAACGCATTGGTCGCGTGCTGCAGATGCATTCGAATGATCGTAAAGAAATCAAGGAAGTGCATGCAGGCGATATCGCCGCTGCGGTGGGTCTGAAAGACGTGACGACGGGCGACACGCTCTGCGACGTCAAGAACGTCATCACGCTCGAGCGCATGGAGTTTCCCGAGCCGGTCATATCGGTCGCGGTCGAGCCGAAGACGAAAGCGGACCAGGAGAAGATGGGTGTCGCGCTCTCGAAACTGGCCAAGGAAGATCCGTCGTTCCGGGTCCACACCGACGAGGAGTCCGGCCAGACGATTATCTCGGGCATGGGCGAGCTGCATCTCGACATCATCGTGGACCGCATGAAGCGTGAGTTCAGGGTCGAGGCAAATGTCGGAAAGCCGCAGGTCGCGTATCGCGAGACGATTCGCCGGATGGTCGAGCAGGAGGGCAAGTTCGTCCGGCAGTCCGGCGGCCGCGGCCAGTACGGACACGTCTATATCCGGCTCGAACCGATGGAGCCCGGCAGCGGGTACGAGTTCGAGAATGCAATCGTTGGTGGCGTGGTGCCGAAGGAATACATACCGGCCGTCGACAAGGGCGTGCGGGAGCAGATGGAGAATGGCGTGATTGCGGGCTATCCGCTCGTGGATTGCAAGGTTACTCTCTATGACGGCTCGTACCACGACGTTGATTCGAGCGAAATTGCGTTCAAAATAGCAGGATCGATTGCGTTCAAGGATGGGGCGCTGAAGGCTGACCCGGTGTTGCTTGAGCCGATCATGAAGGTCGAGGTGGTAACGCCGGAAGATTATATGGGTGACGTGATGGGCGACCTGAATCGCCGTCGCGGGCTGCCGCAGGGCATGGATGATTCGCCTTCCGGAAAGGTCATTCGTGCCGATGTACCGCTGGCCGAGATGTTCGGCTATGCGACCGACCTGCGCTCCATGAGCCAGGGGCGGGCCGTCTATTCCATGGAGTTCAGTAAGTATTCGGAAGTGCCGCAGAACGTTGCGGATACTGTGATGAGAAAAGCGAGTTGATAGACTCGGCAACGCGTCGTAGGAGCGCTTGTTGAAGCGCGATTGATGAATCTGGGATCGGAACCATGTCTAAAGAGAAGTTTGAAAGAACAAAACCGCACGTAAACGTAGGCACGATCGGTCACGTTGACCACGGTAAGACGACGTTGACGGCGGCGTTGAC
>CAMYJB010000034.1 GCA_947258565.1 uncultured Woeseiaceae bacterium | reverse complement strand
TGCGCCCTGTGCCACAACCCCGTGGACTGGCTGCAATGGCAGTTCGACCACGACCGGCAGACGGACTTTGCCCTGCAGGGTGCGCACCTTGAAGTTCACTGCGACAGCTGTCACCGGCGGCCACTGGTTACGCAATCCAGGCTGGGCAGCCGTTGCGCCGACTGTCATCGTTCTGATGACGTTCACGACGGCGAATTCGGCTTCGACTGCGGCCGCTGCCACTCGGCAGAGTCGTTCCAGGACGTGAGGGCGATCCAATGAAGCGACGCATTCAATCGCGGGCCATCGCGAAACGCAGGGACAGTGCGACAGCCTCGTGGATGTTACTGGCGACTTTCGTCGTGCTCGCGGCAATTTCGTCGACGTCACACGCGCAGCAGCCGTTCGATCATTTCACTACCGGCTTCATCCTCGATGGTGCCCATGCGAACGTGTCCTGCGAGCGCTGCCATACGGGCGGCACTTTCCAGGGTACCAATCCCACCTGTGTGAGCTGTCACTCTTCCATTGGTGCGGTGCAGGCGTCGGCAAGACCGGTCGATCACATTGCATCGTCAGAAATCTGCGCAGACTGCCATACAACGTCTGCCTGGAGCCCGATTGCCTACATGGATCACTCGTCCGCGACCGGCAGCTGCGGCAGCTGCCACGATGGCGTAACGGCCACCGGACGGCCGCCGGGGCATCCTCCCTCCAGCGAACAATGCGACGACTGCCACACCGGGACGGCCTGGATCCCGGTCGTGTTCGACCACACCGGCGTCACCAGCGGCTGTTCCGGCTGCCACAACGGTTTCGATGCAACCGGCAAACACGCGGAGCACATCCAGACGACGAACTTCTGCGAAGACTGCCACAACACGACCGGGTGGCTACCGACACTCGCGGTCGATCACACTCAGGTTGTCGGGCCTTGCAGCGGCTGCCACAACGGCGTAGCCGCTACCGGCAAGCACGCGACACATGTCACCAGCGGCGACAACTGCGACGACTGCCACACCACGACCGCATGGCTGCCCGCCAACTTCGACCACGCGAACATCGCCGCAAACTGCGCCAGCTGCCATGATGGAGTTGCGGCGACCGGTCAACACCCGACGCACATCACGACGACCAACGTGTGCGAGGACTGCCACAACAACGTGGTGTGGTCGCCTGCCGACACGGTCGACCACGCGCAGGTCGTAGGCGCATGCGGCTCCTGCCACAACGGCACGGTCGCCACGGGCAAGGACGCGACCCACATCAATACGACCGATGTCTGCGAAGACTGCCACGACAGCACACAATGGTCCCCGGCGGTCGCCGTAGACCACCTGCAGGTCATAGGCGTCTGCGGTACCTGCCACGACGGGACCACGGCACCCGGCAAGGACGCCGATCATATCCAGGCTGGCGAAAACTGCGACGATTGCCACGCGACGACGGGGTGGCTGCCGGCCAACTTCGACCACGACAACATCTTCGACAACTGTTCCCGCTGCCACGACGGCATCAGCGCGACGGGCAAGGATCCGCTAACCCACCTGAATACGACCAACGTCTGCGAGGACTGCCACAACAACGTGGCCTGGTCGCCGGCGGACACCGTCGACCACATGCAGGTCATCGGCGCATGTGGCTCGTGCCACAACGGCACGACCGCCACGGGCAAGGATGTGACCCACATCAATACGACGGATGTCTGTGAAGACTGCCACGACAGCACGCAGTGGGCGCCCGCGATTACCGTCGACCATATGCAGGTCGTCGGCACCTGTGGCTCCTGCCACGATGGAATTACGGCCTCCGGCAAGGACCTCGACCATATCCAGTCCGGCGACAACTGCGACGACTGCCACACGACGACCGGGTGGCTGCCGGCCAACTTCGATCATGCAAACATCTTCGACAACTGCGGCCGCTGCCACGACGGCATCAGCGCGACCGGTAAACCGCCGACGCACATCGCGACGACCAACATCTGCAGTGATTGCCACAACAATGTGCAGTGGGCACCGGCCGACACCGTGGACCACACGCAGGTCATCGGGATTTGCAGCTCGTGTCACAACGGCACCGTCGCGACAGGCAAACACCCGACGCATATCAGCAGCGGCAACAACTGCGATGACTGTCACACGACCACGGCATGGGTCCCGGCCAACTTCGACCACGCCAGTATCGTCGACAACTGCGCAAGCTGCCATGACGGCATTGAAGCGACGGGCAAGACACCCACCCACATCAACACGAGTAATCGCTGCGAAGACTGCCATAACAACGTGGCGTGGCTGCCGGCCGACGCTGTCGACCACACGCAGGTGATCGGGATTTGCAGTTCCTGCCACAACGGCACCGTGGCTACCGGGAAGAATCCGACCCATATCCAGAGCGGCGACACCTGCGACGACTGCCATACGACGAACGGCTGGATCCCTGCGAACTTCGACCATGTAAACATATCCGGCGACTGCGTCAGCTGCCATAACGGTATCGATTCGACCGGCAAGAGCCCGACGCATATCAGCACCAGTGACGTCTGCGAGGATTGCCACAACACGGTTCTCTGGGCACCGGTCGACCGCGTCGACCACACGCAGGTCCTCGGCACGTGCTCGTCCTGCCACAACGGCACCGTGGCTACCGGCAAGCATCCGGGGCACATCACGAGCGGCGACACCTGCGACGACTGCCACACGACGAACGGCTGGGTACCGGCCACCTTCGATCACACGAACATCGCGGGGGACTGCTCCAGCTGCCACAACGGCGTACAGGCAACCGGCAAGGGACCGGCGCATATCACTACGACCAACATCTGTGAGGACTGCCATAACCCGGTGCAGTGGTCGCCGGCAATCCAGGTCGACCACACCCAGGTAATCGGCACGTGCTCGTCCTGCCATAACGGGACCGTGGCCACGGGCAAGCACCCGGGGCATCTTGCGAGCGGAGACACCTGCGATGATTGCCACACGACGAATGGCTGGATCCCGGCGACGTTCGACCACTCGACCATCGCCGGTAACTGCGTGAGCTGCCACAACGGCGTCGATGCGACCGGCAAGACGGCGACGCACATCAATACGAGCACGGTCTGCGAGGACTGCCACAACAAGGTGCAGTGGTCGCCTGCCGACACCGTTGACCACACCCAGGTCGTCGGGACCTGCGGTTCCTGCCACAACGGCGTGACTGCTACGGGCAAACACCCCGGGCACATAACGAGCGGCGACAACTGCGACGACTGCCACACGACGAATGCCTGGATCCCGGCGACGTTCGACCACTCGACCATCGTCGGTAACTGCGCGAGCTGCCATAACGGCGTCGATGCGACCGGCAAGACGGCGACGCACATCAATACGAGCAACGTCTGCGAGGACTGCCACAACAAGGTGCAGTGGTCGCCGGCCGATACCGTTGACCACACCCAGGTCGTCGGGACCTGCGGTTCCTGCCACAACGGCGTCATCGCCACCGGCAAACACGCGACCCACATCACGAGCGGCAACAACTGCGACGACTGCCACACGACGGTCGCCTGGGCGCCGGCGAATTTCGACCACGTGAACATCACCGGCAACTGCTTCAGCTGCCACAACGGTACCGAAGCGACCGGCAAGGGCCCGGCTCATATACAGTCCAGCAACGTGTGCGAAGGCTGCCACAGCACGACGGCGTGGAGCCCGGCCAACCGCGTCGACCACAGCCAGGTCCTCGGCTCCTGCTCGTCCTGTCACGACGGTACGACGGCGACGGGCAAGTTCCCGGGGCACTTCATCACGGCGAAAGAGTGCAGCGACTGCCACGACACCGTCGCCTGGCTGCCGCACAACTTCCGGCATACCGGGCTGGGCTACGAGCCGCTGAATCATCGCGCCAACCTGCTGTGCACCGCCTGCCACCAGAACAACACCGAGACGGTGGCCTGGCCCCATCCGGCTTTCGCTCCCGATTGTGCCGCGTGTCACGCGAACGACTTCAGGAGCGAGGGCGACCACATCGGTGGCAGCAGCGGCACGGTCTCGCAGAACCGGGACTGCGGCGGCAGTGGTTGTCACAGGATCAGCGATAGCTCGTTCAATTGAGGCCGGCGGTGATTTCCCTACCAACATCAACTCGTATTTCGGCCGCGACCGCTACGCTGTCGTTGCTCCTGTTCGGTGCGGAAGCACTGGCCGGCCCCGGTTTCATCGCGGAGACCCAGGTCACGCGAGGCAGCGTCTACGCCGAAGTCGGCATTCGCTTCCGCTGCGGGGTGCAGTACCTTGGCCACGATCCGTCAGCCGCAAGCGACGTGGTGCGGATCAGGCTGGAGACTACGACCGTATGCACAGGGGCTGCGCCAAGCATCGCGGACACAAAAGAGCTGATCCGGCCAATGTCGGCCGACGACGCCAGCATCGAGAGCATCGAGTACGACGGAGAGTCGCCGGGGAACAAGACGCTGCGCATAAGTTTCACCGAGAAGACGCCATTCGATGTCCGGCCTGGCGCGGATAACAACTCGTTACGGGTGCGTATCTTTCTCGAAGCGGCTGCCGACAGTGGCGGTCAGGCCGATGCGAGTGCTTCGACCCGCTTGCAGCGCCGGCCGGTGGCCCCCGGGCCCGATTACGTAATCAACCTGGAGTCCTGGCAGCGACCGCCCGCGACGGCCGACATGCCGCAGATCGCCCTGCCGAAGGACAAGCGCGTGTTCGTTTCCGAAGTGGATATCGACGGCGCAACCTGGTACCGCGTACGTGTTGGCAACTATGGATCTGCCGAAGAGGCGGCACGAGCACTCGCCGGACTCCGGGCACGGTATCCCGACGCCTGGATCGATCGCGCGGATGCCGGCGCCGATTCCCGAACCTCGGATACGCCCGTACCGGCGCCTCTCAATCCGCCGGTACCTGTCGTCGCGAGCGACGAAACGGCGGCGAAGGCAGCGGAACTCATGAACGAAGCCCGGCGTGCCATGACCGTCGGCGAGCTGTCGCGCGCCGTACAGATCTACACCAAAGTCCTGCAGATGCCGCCCAATGTGCACCAGCCGGACGCGCAGGAGTTCCTCGCCCTGGCCCGCGAGCGGAATGGGCAGATTGCGCATGCAAAAGCCGAATACCAGCGCTACCTGGACGTTTATCCTGACGAGGAAGGCGCTGAACGCGTCGAACAGCGGCTGGCTGCGCTGCTGGCCACCGCGAGCACGCGCAATTCGATAGGGGCGACGGGATCCGGCGCGCCCGCTCGGGGCCCCGCGTCACTCAGGGATGGCTGGAACATACGAACCTTCCTGTCGCAGTACTATCGGCGCGACGTCAACCAGGTAAACGACGAGGAAGAGATTGTCAGCCAGTCTTCGATTTACTCGGATATCAGCCTCGACGCGCGACGCCGCGGCGAGCGCTTCGACTTCTCTGCCCGGCTGACGGCCGGGTACCGCAGCAACCTCCTGGACGACACGCGTTCCTCGAGCGGCAACGACCTCAGGCTTTCCTATGCGTACGCCGACCTGGCCGACGCGAGGACAGGTCTGCGCGGCAGGATCGGCCGCCAGACACGCAACACCGGCGGCGTCCTCGGCCGCTTCGACGGCGTCAACCTGACCTATGCGCTCAATGATCGCCTGCGTTTCGAAGCCGTCGCCGGCAGGCCCGTTTACTCGACGGCAAGGGATCCCGACGATTCCCGCGTTTTCCAGGGACTCAGTACGACCTTTGCGCCCTTCGACAACAACCTCGACTTCGGACTGTTCTTTATCGAACAAGAGATCGACGGCCTCACCGACCGGCAGGCGGTCGGCGCCGAAGTGCGCTATTTCGGCGATAACCAGTCCCTGTGGAGCATCGTCGACTATGACATCGAGTTCGGGGAACTCGGCAGCCTGTTCGTGCAGGGCAGCTGGCGGCTGCCTGCAAATTTCACCGTTACCGGTGTCCTGGACCGCAGGCGCAGCCCGTTCCTCAGTCTCGGTAACGCACTGGTGGGCCAGCAGCTCGAGTCCTTCGAGGAGTTGCGACTATTTTTCACCGAGGAAGAGATACGTCAGTTCGCACTCGACCGTTCGGCCTCCACGACCACCTACACGTTCGGCGTGTCCCGCCCGTTTTCGCCGAAACTCAGCATGAATTTCAACGCAAGCATCTCGTCGATCGACGCAACGCCCGAATCCGGTGGCGTTACGGCAACGCCGGACAGCGAGTACAGCTACTATTCCGCCGACGTCGTCGCGAGCAGCCTGTTCACCGAAGGCGACGTCGGGATACTCGGCTTCCGCTACGCAGTTTCCGGTACTACCGACGTCTATTCCACGACCATTGACACACGCTTTCCGATCGGCCGCGGCTGGCGGATCAGCCCCCGCCTGCGCGTCGACTACCGGGAAATCAACACGGACCAGAGTACGCAGTGGATCTACACCCCGGGACTGCGCGTGCAGTACCGCATGGGCCGGCACGCCCGCTTCGAGCTGCAGACCGGGAAGCAGTTTTCGACACGCGAGATGGCGAAATCCGACCAGGATCGTGAGTCCTGGTTCGTCTACGCCGGCTACCAGCTGTTTTATTGACGGACAGCATAATGAAACGACGGTTGAAATTATCCAGTGTTTTTCTTGCGGCCCTGCTCCTGTCGGGCTGCGTCTCCACCAGTGTCCTCGTCGAGGAGAGACTCGATATGGGCACCGGGGTCACCGTCACACACGCCACCGCCCCTATCGTGCTGTACCGCGACAATTCGGCCTACGCTGCGCACGCGCGGGACTATGTGTATCTCGGGCCCGTAGAGATCAACCGCATGGGCGACTACTCCTATTATCTCTGGCTGGGGATCTGGAGCACGATCAGCGATCAGGAGCGGTCTTACCAGCGCGACGGTTTCGAATCGATCACGCTGTTCGCCGACGGCGAACCGCTGCAGCTCGAACTCGCTGGCTGGACGCTGGAATCCATCGGCGTTTCCGAGCCTGTCTACGTCAAACCGGTGGCATCCGCGGCCGACGCCTACTACCGGGTCACGATCGACCAGATCCGCGTTATTGCCAATGCCCGTGAAATCGAGCTGCATACAGGGACCGCGCCCGTCAGGGTATACCTGATGTGGGACAGGCAGGGCTCGGCACAGGCATCGATGCGCGAATTCGTCGATCGCGGCCTGCTCGGGGCGACGGCACTTCACCGGCCGTGAGGCGCCGCCGCCCCGAAAGATACCGGCTCAGAACGTTACGACCGCACCCAGGGTGACGGTACGCTCCGCGCCCCAGAGGCGCTCGCCGGGCGGTAAATCGACGTCACGCACGCGATTCGCGTCAACAAGATGATCCTGGTAGCCGCAAGCTGCATAATAATGCTCGACCGCCAATGTCAGCGGTACGGGTGCGCCGTATACTGGTGGCCGCAGCAATGGCAATCGGCCGGAGACTGGATTTGGGCGATACAGACACAAAGGTCCTGATTGTCGACGATCATACGCTGCTGCGAGAAGGACTGGAGTCCCTGCTTGCAGCCGAAGCCGGGATACGCGTGGTGGCTACGGCGGAGAACGCGGAATCCGGGGTCGCAAAGATCGCAATCCTTCATCCAGACGTGGTTCTTACGGACCTCGCAATGCCGGAAACCGGCAGCGTCGATGCGATTCGTCTCATCCGGGGAGCCCATCCGGACGTCAAGATTATTGCGCTGACCTTTCACAAGGAAGATGGCTATATCCATGCGGCGCTGCAGGCCGGTGCCGACGGCTACGTTTTGAAAGACGACAGCCGTGACGAACTCGTGATCGCTATCGACAGCGTGGTCAACGGCAAGAACTATCTGAGCCCCGCGATTTGTGACCGGGTTATTGAAGGCTACCTTTCGGGCGTCAAGAAAAAGCGCCTCGAGCCTTCATGGCACATCCTTACGAAGCGTGAGCGCCAGGTGATGAAGATGATTGCGGAAGGCCTCAAGACGCGGGAAATTGCGGAGGTGTTGTCGCTGAGCCCGAAGACGGTAGAGAAGCACCGTACCAACATGATGAACAAGCTGGATTTGCACAGCGTTTCCGCCGTCACGTTATATGCAATTCACAGTGGCCTCGTCAGCGAGTGACCGGCTGCGTAGCATCCTGAGAGCCGGCAAGACTCAGTCCTCGTCGAGCAGGCTTCGCACGGTGCGCAGGATTTCCTCCCGGTCGAAGGGTTTCGTCAAGGTACGATCCGCACCCGCGCTGTCTGCGGACGCCAGGTAGGAGCGCGTCGAGATCGCGTCCGGTTCGTACGGCTCCGGCGCCGCCTTGCCACCGCCGGAAATGACGATGATTAGCGTATTGCGATACTTCTCTCGAATCTTGCGCGCGGTTGTGATGCCGTCAATCCCCGGCATGATCACGTCCGTAATGACCAGATCGGCAGCTTCTCGCTGCATCAGGTCGAGACCCTCGTTACCGGTTGCGGCCACAGCCACTTCGTAGCCCGCACGTTCGAGTACCTGCTTGAGTGAGGCCCTTACGTGCTCCTCGTCATCGACAATCAGGATTTTCGCCATTACATCCCCTCTTTTCTCTATCGAGATCGTTCGTCGGACCCGACCGACGGCAGATAGACGCTGAATCGCGTGCCCTTGCCCGGTTCGCTCTCGACCACAATTTCGCCGTCGTGCCGCTCCACGATCCCGTGTACGACCGACAAGCCCAGCCCGGTGCCCTTCCCGACCTCCTGCGTGGTGAAGAAAGGCTCGAAAATTCTCTCCTGTGTCGCAGGATCCATGCCCCTGCCGGTGTCCCGCACTTCGACCACGACATACTGTGCCGCGTCGAGATGCGGATACCTGTTCGCCATCTCCTCGGACACCTGCGCATCGTGCAGTGTTACCGAGATACGGCCACTGGCCTCCGACAGGGCCTGATACGCGTTGTTGCAGAGATTGACGAGGAGCTGCTGTATCTGCTCGGGCGCACAGTTGACCCGGCTGCTCCCGTGATCGATGTCCGTACGCAATTCCACCGTTGCCGGCAACAACGCCCGGATCATTGTAAGTGCTTCTTCCGCGATCGGCGCCAGGCTTTGCTCGACTAAACGGGGATCCGAATCGTGGCGGCTGAATGTCAGGATCTGCTGGCTCAGGCCTTTTGCGCGATTCGCGAGTTCCTGCACCCGCTTCAGGTTTTCGGCGACCGGCGAATCCGCCGGGATATCTTCAACGGCCAGTTCCAGGTACAGCACCATCGGCTGTAGAACGTTGTTGAACTCATGCGCGACGCCGCCCGCCAGCGTACCCAGCGACCGGAGTCGCTGATGGTGTTGAACCTGGCCTTCGAGGTGGCGGCGATCGGCTTCCACCTGTTCGCGTTCGGCGATTTCGTTCTTGAGGCGTTCGTTAATGCCCACCAGGTTACGGCGCATCGTCTCCAGGTCTTCCGACAACGCCGAGATCTCCTCCAGTCCGCTGCCGGGCTTGAGTTCCCGGTCCACATCGCCCGAACTTATCGCCCGGCTGGCTTTCTGCAGCCAGCGTAACGGACTGACGATCGTAGAACTCATTACGCCAGCCACCAGAAGCGTCATGAGCAGGTACGCGGAGAGCACGTAGATCAGAGTGCGGCGGACCGCCTCGATATCTTCGCGTATCGGCGCCTCGTCGTAACCGAGCTTGAGTACTGCCGGTTCAGCAAGGTGTGGGACGGGCAACGACAGGAAATAGACGTCGTCGTCGTTTTCTCCGAACGCGAAGTCCTCTTGAAACAAGCCCGTGTCCTGAACAGTCATCAACGAACTCGCAACAGTTCGGCTGCCGATCTCAATCGCCGCGTAGTTGCCGCGCCCGCTCAGTATTGCGCTGTCGAGCAGCTCGACGATTCTCTGCTCATTGGCGCCCGGATCGAGCCTTTCGAAGCGATCGACGAATATCTGCGCGAAGTTGCGCACATCGTCGATGAAGATATCCTTCATCGTGCGCTCCGCCGTACTGCTGATCGCGTAGAACAGCGGCGGCATGAGCAGCGCGTGGATCAGCAGCAGCATCAGCACGAGCCGTCCCGGAATTGTATTCAGGTGTCTTGCCATAACAGCTTGATCGTCTTGATACCGGTGAGCGTTTCGGCGTCACGTCCCCACAGGTACGTAATCGCGCACACCTCGCTTCGCAACACATCGGACACGGTTGCAACGTCGTCGAACTCGGCAAGCCGCGGCGTGCCGTATTTCAGCGCCAGCGATAGCCGGCGGCGTTCGTATGACTTCTTCGACATCGCAACGACCGACTGGTAGAAAATCTGCTCGAGCTTCTCGTCGCCCCGCATGAGAATCGGCCTGACTCGCTGGCCGTCCGCCCTGACCGCGACGCCGAGGTACGCCTTACGCAGGTCCAGCATGCTGATGTTGTCGAGCGGGCAGGATTCTGCCGTAACCAGCACCACCGACTCGTTGAACGTCCCTGCGCCGGCAAGGAGGCATGCGGCACAGACGAGGAGCCAATGTCCGACGTGTCGGATCACGGAAATACGGCACTCCACTGCAGGCGGAATTCATTGAAGTCCCTGGAGCCGGACGGCGCCGCTCCTAAGGTCGTGTTGGCGACCTCGACGGTCAGCGCATGGTGCTCTGCCACGTCCCAGCGCGCGCCGAGCATGTAGCGCTCGGTGACGACGGCGTCGTACAACGCAAGGTAGGCAGAATCGTCCTGGTCGAAGCCACCTTCGATGCGACCGAAGACCGTCACGACGTTGTTCGCTTCGTACTCGAGCTGCGCGTAGCCGAGCAGGTAGGTGTCGTCGACGTCCTGGACCGGGACCTCGAGTGTGTTGTCGAAGTAAACGAGGCTCGCCAGCAGCCGCAGGTTGTTCCAGTACCAGTCGCCGAAAACGCCCAGGCTGGCCTGGTCGATGCTGGCGGGTTGGTCCGGTGCCGGGGTGGCGCCCGGCTCGACGTTGATCTCGTTCCATGCGGCCAGGATTCCGAACTGCGTCGACGACAGGTACTGCGGCCGGTAGCCGACCCTGAGGTTCAGAGACAGTCCGTGATCCGAGGTTGCCTCAAAGGGTTCGTGCGCGGCCAGTCCGCCGCCTTCGAAAACGGGAGCAAAACCGAAAGATGCCGCGTAGTTCAGCGCCGACTCGTCGTCGCGCTGATGCTCCGACTCCAGCAGCAGGCCCGTGACGTGCGCCGGCTGCGAGCCGCCGTCATCCTCCCATTCCTCGAGTGCCGGGCGCGTAATCGAAGTCTGCAGGAACTGACCATGATGGTACTCGCTGTTCCAGAACTTCGCGGGCGCGTGAAACCGTCCGCCCCATGCAAACGTACTGTCGCCGAAGCGCAGGCCCGCCTGCAGCCTTTCGAATTCCGCCTCCTCGGACGACCACAGGAATTCGCCCAGGAAGCGGAACCGGTTTCCCGAAAAACTGTACAGCAGGTCGAGCGCCGCGTTCGTAGTCGAGTCCTTCACCGACGGGTCCGATTCCGAGAACGTGTCGAATCCGTCGACGGTGGGAAAGAACAGGAACTCCTGCTGCACTTCGGCGGCTGCCGTTGTGCACGCCAGTATCCCCAGGAGTCCGGCGACGGCAAGCCGCCGGTGTAACGTACGTGTTGTTGTGCTTGCTGGCATGGTCATGATCTGTTCGCGCTCCGTCCGTGGCCGAGTCGGTTCCGCTGCCGGGCAGTCCGGTCCTGTCGGGCTGCACGACGCTCGAAATAGGCAGCGGTGCGGAACAGGGAACGCGGAGATGCCTGGCACCATTAACTTTGGCACCGGCACGCAGAGGACGATATGGGGTGTTTACCCTAATTCCGCGGCAGGGAATCAACTGCGAAACGGCAGCGCCGTGTCGGCCTTGATTTCCTTCAGGACGATATTGGACCGCACCTGCGAGACGCCCGGCAGCCGGAAGATGAAGCCGTCCAGGAAGCGGTTGTACGCCTCGATGTCCTCGGCGACGACGCGCAGATGAAAATCCGCCTCGCCACTGGTTGCGAAGCATTCCAGCACCTCGGGGTGCTTGCGCACCTCACGCACGAAATGTTCGACGTTTTTCTGCTCGTGGCGCGCCAGCGACACCTGCACGATTGCCGCGAGCGAGAATCCGGCCTTTTTTGCATCGACGATGGCCGCATACCGATCGATGATCCCGGCATCCTCCAGGGCCTTCACCCGGCGCCATGTTGCCGAGGCCGACATACCTACACGCTGCGCCAGCTGTTGCGTGGTGAGGCGGCTGTCACGCTGCAGCTCGTGCAGGATGACGCGATCGTTACGGCTCAGCATAGAAGTGCAGCCAGCTTCGTCGGAATATATAATTGTACCGGAAATATGCCTTTTAACGAAATTCTATTTCGTATTTCAGGCAAATTCCGGAATATCTGGTACCCTCTACCACTGCTTTTCTGCCACACTGGTGCGTTGCTTCCTATAACCTGATACCCCAATGGCGACTGCTGCAAGCGAAATCCGATCGTCCTTCCCGCTCGACAACTACGAGCTCGTCGACCGCTACCGCCGCGAGTCCGGCCGCGTCTTCCTGACGGGTACGCAGGCGCTGGTGCGCATTCCGCTGATGCAGCGGACCATGGATCGCGCCGCGGGTCTCAATACTGCCGGCTTCGTCAGCGGCTACCGGGGTTCGCCATTAGGCGGACTGGATCAGGAACTCTGGCGCGCGAAAGCGTTTCTCGACGAGAACAACATTGAATTTCTGCCGGCTGTGAACGAGGATCTCGCCGCGACCGCCATGCTCGGCTCGCAACAGGTGGAAACTGATCCCCACCGCGAGGTCGACGGTGTATTCGGGCTCTGGTACGGCAAGGGCCCCGGCGTCGACCGCGCCGGCGACGCGCTGAAACACGGTAACGCTTACGGCAGTTCGCCGCGCGGCGGCGTCCTCGTTGTCGCGGGCGACGACCACGGCTGCGTGTCATCATCCATGCCGCACCAGTCCGACGTCGCATTCCTCACTTTCATGATGCCGCACGTCAACCCGGCGAACGTCGCCGAGTACCTCGAGTTCGGTCTCTGGGGCATTGCCCTGTCACGCTTTTCCGGCATGTGGGTCGGCTTCAAGGCAATCTCCGAGACGGTCGAGTCCGCGATGTCGGTGGATTTGCCTCCCTACCCGCAATTCATAACGCCGGACTTCGAGATGCCGCCCGGCGGCCTGCACTATCGCTGGCCCGACCTGCCGGGCCCGCAGATCGAGCAGCGGCTCGAAGCGAAAAAGGACGCGACGCTCGCGTTTGCGGCGGCGAACCCGATCGACCGCCGGATCTTTGATGTCCGCGATGCGCGCTACGGCATCGTGACCACCGGCAAGGGACACCTCGACCTGATGGAGGCGCTGCGGCTGCTGGGCATCGATCGCGAGGAAGCGCGGCGCATCGGCATCGATGTCTACAAGGTCGGCATGGTCTGGCCGCTCGAGCACGACGGCGCGCTCGAGTTCGTAAAGAACAAGCGCGAAGTCCTCGTCATCGAGGAGAAACGCGGCATCATCGAGAGCCAGTTCAAGGAGTACTTCTATGACCGGCCCGGCCGCAAGCCGGAACGAATGGTGGGCAAGGTCGACGCGAACGAACAGCCGCTCGTACCGTGGGTTGGTGAATTGTCGCCGGTGGAAGTCGCCGGCATCGTCGCGCGGCGTCTCGACCTCGCTTTCCGCGGACTCAACCTGACCGAACGTGCAGACAGGCTCCTGGACGAACGCGTGCCCCCTATCCGCATCGAGGGCGCGACACGGATGCCCTACTTCTGTTCGGGCTGCCCGCACAATACTTCGACCAGGCTGCCCGAGGGCTCGAGCGCGCTCGCCGGCATCGGCTGCCATTTCATGGCGAGCTGGATGGACCGGGATACGGAAGGCCTGATCCAGATGGGGGGCGAAGGCGTCAACTGGATTACACGCTCGAAATTCAACGGCAACCGGCACATCTTCCAGAACCTCGGTGACGGCACGTTCTACCATTCCGGCTCGCTCGCGATCCGGCAGGCGGTGGCTGCCGGTACCAACATTACCTTCAAGATCCTTTACAACGACGCGGTCGCAATGACGGGTGGCCAGCCTGTCGACGGCCCGCTCAGCGTGGCGAGGATCGCACATTCGGTTCGCGCCGAAGGGATCGAACGCATCGCAGTTGTCTCGGACGAACCGGAGCAGTTCGCGGCTGGTGATTTCCCCCGCGGCACGACGTTTTCACATCGCCGCGACCTCGACCAGGTTCAGCGCGAGCTGAGGGATATCCCCGGCGTGACGGTCCTTATCTATGCCCAGACCTGCGCCACGGAGAAGCGCCGCCGCCGCAAGCGCGGGCAGATGCAGGACCCGGACAGGTTCGTCGTCATCAACGACCTCGTCTGTGAAGGCTGCGGCGATTGTTCCGTCGAATCGAACTGCCTGTCGGTCATACCGAAAGAGACCCCATTCGGTCGCAAGCGGGAGATCGACCAGAACAGCTGCAACAAGGACTACTCCTGTATCAACGGATTCTGCCCGAGTTTCGTCACGGTCGAAGGCGGAAAACGGCAGCCGCCCGCAACGAAGTCGGGCACCGCACGCCTGGAGACTGCGGCCGCCGACCTGCCCGATCCTGACATTGCAGGCATCGATCACTGTTTCGACCTGCTGGTTACGGGCGTCGGCGGGACCGGCGTTGTCACCGTAGGACAATTGATCACCATGGCCGCCCACCTAGAGGGCAAGGGCGCAAGCGTGCTCGACTTCATGGGCTTCGCGCAGAAGTTCGGGCCGGTTCTTAGCTACATCCGCATCTCGAAGCAGCCGTCCGATATCAACCAGGTGCGCATCGAACAGGCGCGTGCCGATGCACTTATCGGCTGCGACCTGGTCGTCAGTTCGTCACCCAAAGCCTCGAAAACCTACCGGCCCGGCCATACGCGAGCAGTCCTGAATTCGGCGGAGATGTCGACGGGCGATTTCGTGAGGCATCGCGACGCAAGCCTTCGCGCCGGCGACCGGATCGCCGCAATCCGCGACGTCGTCGGCGACTCCAACCTGACGCTGCTCGATGCGAACAAGCTGGCGCGCCGGCTGATAGGAGATACGATCTACGCCAACGTGCTGCTGTTGGGCTCGGCGTGGCAGCAGGGTCTCGTGCCGGTGTCGCGCGCAGCAATCATGCGCGCGATAGAACTGAACGGCGTCGAGGTCGACAAGAACAAGCAGGCGTTCACCTGGGGCCGTGTCGCCGCCGATCATCCGGAGCACGTCGAGGATCTCGCGGTAACGCAGGAATTGCGGGCGCCCGAGACGCTCGACCAGGTCGTCGAACGGCGCGCCGCATTCCTCGTCGATTACCAGGACGAAACGCTGTCGCATCGCTACACGACGCTGGTCGACACGGTGCGGGACGCGGAACTCGATATCGGCGGGGACGGTCGTTTCGCCGAAGCCGTCGCCAGGAGTTATTTCAAGCTGCTCAGCTACAAAGACGAGTACGAGGTCGCGCGGCTGCACACGCAGACGGGCTTCCTGGAATCGGTAAAGCGGGACTTCGGAGACAAAGCCCGAGTCCGTTTCCACCTCGCGCCGCCGATCCTGAACGCGAAGACCGATGCGCGTGGCAGGCCGCGGAAGAAGGAATTCGGCGCGTGGATGGTCCCGGTATTTCGCCTGCTGGCTTCGATGCGAGGATTGCGCGGCAGTCGCCTCGATCCCTTCGGCAGGACCGCTGAACGACGCACGGAGCGCGCGCTGATCGTCGAGTTCGAAAACCGGGTCGAGCAGCTGCTGGGGGCGCTGAATGCGGCCAACCTGGATCTTGCGAGCGAGATCGTCGGCCTGTACATGGACATACGCGGCTACGGGCCAGTCAAGGAACAGGCTGTCGAGGAAGTCCGCATCCGCGTGGCCAACAAGATCAACACGCTAGCCACGATGGACCAGCGAGCGGCGTGAAGCCCGAGTACGCGTTCGATGCGAAGCCGGAAACGGGCAACACGATGTCCGTTGCAGACGGCATTCACTGGCTGCGCATGCCGCTGCCCTTCGACCTCGACCACATCAACCTCTGGCTGCTCGAGGACGACGGCGGCTGGGCAATCGTCGACACCGGTATCTGCACCGATACGAGCAAGGACATCTGGCGAAGTACCTTTTCAGGCACGATGGCGAACCGGCCGGTAACACACGTCATCGCGACACACCTACACCCGGATCACTTGGGCTGTGCGGGCTGGCTGACGCGCCATTTCGATGTCGACCTGTGGATGACCCGCGAGGAATACATGCTGGGCAGACTATTGGTTGCCGACACCGGCAAACCGGCGCCGGAGGAAGCCATCCGCTTTTATGCGGCCGCCGGTTTCTCCGACGAGCAGCTGCAGCAGTATCGCGACCGTTTCGGCTTCTTCGGTCGCGTGGTGTCGAGGCTGCCGGAATCCTACGTGCGAATTCACGAAAATGATCGCCTTGCGCTCGGCGACCTGGCGTGGCGAGTACTCATCGGACGAGGTCATTCTCCCGAGCATGCCTGCCTCTATTGTGAAGAACGAAACCTGCTGATTTCCGGGGACCAGGTATTGCCCACGATTTCCGCCAACGTCAGCGTCTGGCCTACCGAGCCCGCGGCAAACCCGATGAAACACTGGCTTGAATCGCTCACTGCACTGCGTGAGCAGATCCCCGCAGACGTACTCGTCCTGCCGGCCCACGGCAAACCGTTCCGCGGCGCGCACGAGCGTATCGACGCCATCATCGCCGAGCACGTGCAGCGGCTGGAGAGCCTGCATGAGTACCTCGCCACGCCTTCCCGCGCCGTCGACACCTTTGACGTTATTTACAGACGCCGCGTACCCGATGGCCACCGCATGATGGCGACCGGCGAGGCGATCGCCCACTTGCACTTCCTCATTGCCAACGGAGACGCGGTCGCGGAACCGGACGCGCATGGCGTCCATTGGTTCCGACAAGCATGAGCGCGCAGCAGCCGCCTCATTCCGATCGGCAAGTTCCGGTCGCACAGAGTCGAGCCTAGCAAGGATCTAGCCAAGAATAGTGGCAAAGCGGGGGTAGAAGCTTACCGTTTTATGAGTGTCCGGTTCCGCCAGGAGCAGCCGCTCAAATGGCAAGTTCCTGTTCGGTCGATCAGGCAGAAAACGGCCAAAAGGAGACGCTCATTTGTATGGATCTTTCACTGAGTGCCGATTGGGTGAAATGCCAGCAGGACAAGGTTGAGCAGGCAAAAGATGCCTGCCGACATAAAAAGCTGCACGGCAAGTCTTCTGGACTCAATGGACTTGAGCCTCGTAACAACGCCGATAGATATTCCCGCTAACATCACGACCGAGAATACGGCCCATACAACTTGGCTAAACCCAAGATCGTAGTGGAGGTTGGCAAACGAGCCGCCGTACTTTGATTCACCTGCCAAGCGAAGTCCGTTCCAGTGCGCAATAGCGAATCCGCCAAGACTCGTAATCGTAGCAATTATCGCCAGTCTCGCATCAATGCTGTTTCGCAATTCTCGCGCAAACTTCATCGAATTAGTCAATTTGCTGAATGTCGCCTTTGGGTCAGTAGCCGTCATTCTACCTCAGACCAGGCGAGCGGCGGCTCCCGGCCATTAGCGGGCCTCGCAAACTTGGTTACGTTGTCTTTAGAGGCAAAGAGAACCCCGCCGAAGCGGGGTTGATAATTGATCCTCGGCTTCATTTTTGTCGCGATGGCCCGAGGTGAAAAAGCGCGATCGTTATGTAGCCTTGCCGCAAGGTTATCTAGACGAAATAATAACCCCGCTGACCGGGGCGCTCACCGGAATATCAGTAAAGCACGGTTTGTCATCTGGGTCGAAAAAAACCGGTTCTTCAGTTGTGAATTTGATGGTCATTCCGTGCAAATCGCCCGTGCCATGTCCGACACCATGACTCGAGAAGGAACCATTTCCTCTGAAGTTCAGGATTTGACTAATGTCCCAAGTACCACTGCGTGCGTACGGTTCAAGCGTAACGTCAAGGCTGACGGCTCCGCTGGTCGGGTTGAAGTTTCCGTGAGAAATATTACTCTCTGGTCCGTCGATAAGCGTATTACCTGTCTCCCAGTAGTTGAAGTTGATCCCTCCCCTGAAATGTACCGTGCCGCCCGGCGTTACAAAAAAGACTTCATCAGGGCCACCTCCGCAAAAATGGATGAAACCCTGAAACGGTGTGCGAGTAGCGGGTGCGCCGGCCGCGCTCGCGCCAATAACAAGTATGAGAACCGCAGCAGATGCGACGGCGATTAATTTCCTCATGGCTGATCTCCCTACGAATCGTACGATTGAGTAAGTCCGGCAGCCCGGCGATCTTAGGGTCCTTCGAGAGGTCTTCCATGGCTTCTCGGAGGAAGCGAGGACCCGTGGCTTTCCGTCCCCGTCTTTCGGCGGGTTTGGCTTTACCTCAAATTAAGAATAGTTCAGAAATAGATAATTGCGAGCCAATTTGAGCGGATGCGAATGACCGCTTCGGGTTGCGACTTCAATCGGTCAATGCAACACCTAGACTCTACCACTAGAGCAGGAGGTGTTGCAGATGGGGTACCGGAAGCGAAGATATTTCACTGAGGCGGA
>CAMYJB010000033.1 GCA_947258565.1 uncultured Woeseiaceae bacterium | reverse complement strand
GGAACACAAGGCCCTGCGCGCCGACATCGAAGCCGCCTGGGGCGATGAATTCACGCTGCGGCGCTATCACGACCAGGTGCTTTCCTACGGCTCCCCGCCAGCCAGGTTCGTGCGCGCTCTAATGCTCAATGAACCGATTCCGGACAATCCTGACGCGGACGTGCAAGTCTCTCCCTAGCCCGGTATTTTCGCTGCGACGGCCGGCTGGATGGTCGGTCAGCTCATGAGTGCCGCAATCCCGATCCGCGGGTTGCCGCCCCTAACTCGCTGTTCGTTGCAACGGGATCTGCAGACTCTCGAGGTAGCTGCGATGACCCGGGTAGCCGTTCACCTCGTCGCGATAGGGGTTCACAGGCTCGTCCAGTCGCGTTCCGTCCGGATCCCGGCTGTAGCAGCCCATTCCCGACAGGATGCAATACCACGAGTAGGGCGCATACGATGAACGGTGCACCTCCTCTTTCAGGACGGACATGAAATCCGCGGACGGGTCTTGCCACGCTTCGATAATGTTGCGCATGGTTGCAGTAATATTTTCGTTTGCCCTGCAGTCACGCCAGTACTGAGTGTCGTCTCGCGTGTTCAGCTTGTAGTGCATCTGGATGTAGTCGATCGTCCGGTCGAAGGCTTCATTGATTATGTCGTTGAAATGGCCGCGATGCGTCGCACGAAACCCGCCGCGACTGAAGTAGGTCACGAAACGGTTGATCGTGAATTGCGTCAGGCCGAGCGCGGTGGCTTCCAGGGGTTCGATGAATCCCTGCGACAAACCGACTGCGAGGCAATTTCGTTTCCAGTGCTCGGTGACCCTGCCAACCTGCAGTTTGATATGCAGCGGCTCGATCCCGCCCGTGTCTTCTCCGATATGCTCGCGAAGTTCCTGCTCCGCTTCTTCAGTTGTCGTGTGGTTGGCGCTGTACACATAGCCCCAGCTGATCTTGTTCATGAGAGGAATGCGCCATGCCCAGCCGCACTTGAGTGCCGTGGACTCGGTGTAGGGCGGAAGATCGCCTTCCTCCGGGACCGGCGTCCGAATGACGACGGCGCTGTTGTTGAACAACCGCGACTCGTAGGAAACGGGCTCGGAATCCATGACTTTGCCAAGGAGCATTCGTCGGAATCCGGTGCAATCGACGAAGAAATCACCGTCCAGCCTGCCGTTACTCGATGTCTCCAGGTAATCGAGGTCCCCATTCTCAGCGACTGCGACGTCCGTGATGTCATCGACGACATAATCGATGCCGCCGGCGATACATCTTTGTTTGAGAAATTCCGCGAGAAACGCCGTATCGAAATGATAGGCGTAATCCATGTTTTCGGTGTTTCGGGATTGCCCGCTGACCGGCGCCTTGCACTGTTTAGCGAGCTCCGAGTTGAAAAAGAAATTCGACGGGTCCGTGTCGGCGTACTCACCCTTGCGGCGGCGATCACAATTAGAAAAGAACTGCTGCTCGAAATGGCGATAAGACGGTGCCGCGAATGGATGAAAATATGACTCGAATTGCTTGCGGCCGGTCCAACCCGGAAACTCGATGCCGTGCTTGTAGGTCGCCTTGCAGGCCCCCATGAACTCCTCTTCGGAGACCCCGAGGAATTTAAGGAATCGCTTGAATAGCGGCGTCGTGCCCTCGCCCACGCCGATCGTGGGAATGTTGGGCGATTCGATGAGCGTGATCTTGCTGCCGGCCAGGCCGAGACTGCGAAGAAGAATACTTGCCGTCATCCAGCCGGCACTGCCGCCGCCGGCGATCACGATGTGCCCGGGGGGCGATCCATTCGACTGCATGAATTGGTTCCGTCGTAAACGTGTTTGCATCTTACAGGACCCGCGACGCAAGGGAATACATGGTACATTCCGCGAACCAGGGCTTACGCACCCGGCAGAGACCGGAGATAAGTATGAATCAACAGAACCCGAACCCGGACGCCGGCAACTTCAAGGGCGAGATGTTCCTTTATTCCGAACCGCAGCTCCTGAACGCCAGGGACCATGGTGAACTGGGTATCAATCCTTCGAGACAGCCCTACGAATTTGCGAAATCCGCGAAATTTGCGCCGATCGCCGCGGCGGAAATCGTATCGGCGCAGAGGCACTATCCGATTGTCTTCTCGGGCCCGAAGCAGCCGACGCCGCTCGCTATTCTCTCGATACTGGACAGCGACAACCTGTTTGTCGACGATAACGGTGAGTGGGCGCCCGGCATCTACATTCCCGCATACCTGCGTTGCCATCCGTTTGCAGTTGCGACGCGCAGTGATGACCAGTTCTCGGTCGTCATCGATCGCGCGGCGCCGTGTGTTGCCGAGAATGCTGACCAGCCGTTTTTTGACGGCAATAAGGAGTTGACGGCGCCGATACAGGCGCGCGTCGACTACTGCGCCAACTATCATGCCTACCTGAAAGCGACGACCAGTCTGGGCGATAAGCTGTCCGAACTGGACCTGCTCAACGGACAGCAGGCGAATTTCGACGTCGACGGTAGCGGTGAAACACAGTCCAGTAAGACCTATATTGCGGTGGACGTGGAAAGATTCGGCAAGATCGACGCCGAGACCCTGCATAGCTTGCACGCGGATGGATCGTTGTCGGCAATCTATGCGCACTTGTTTTCGCTCGATAACTGGAACAACCTGCTGGAGCGCTACAAGCGGCGCAAGGCCGGGGGCTGACGGTCCCGGCAACGACTCTCAGAGCGAACGATCTTGAACTCGTCCGATACGCAGCCCGTCTCGAACCACCACGTGCAGGCCAGGCTCGCCGAAATCGAGCGGCTGCTCGGTTCGGATCCCGGCTCCGCCGACGCGAAAGCGACCGAATTGCTGCAGGCCGTGCCCGGCGAGCCCATGGCGCAGCTCTACCAGGGCATTGCGCGGCGCATGCTTGGAAATCCAGTCGCGGCTGCAGAGGTGCTGCGCCCACTTGCCGAGCGGTGGCCCGACGCGCCCATGCCGCACCTTCAACTGGGCCTGGCGCTAAGGGAAGCGGGAGACGATTCGGCCGCGGCTAGTTCGATCCGGCGCGCTGTCGAGGTCAGGCCGGACTTCCCCGACGCCTGGCTGGCGCTCGGGGATCTGCTCGCAGCGATGTCGGACAGAACCGGCGCCGATGAAGCCTTCGGCAGCTATGTTCGGCACTCGGACAGTGTTCCACTCCTCGTGCAGGCGGGACGTGCTCTGCAGGATGAACGCGTCCAGGAAGCCGAGACCCTGTTGCGGAATCGTCTTCGTGGCCATCCGAATGACGTCGTTGCCCTGTGCATGCTGGCGGACGTTGCCGAACGCACGGGCCGCATGGGCGAGACCGAAGCCCTGCTCTCACGGTGCCTGGAACTCGCTCCCGGTTATTTCCGGGCCCGGTATAACCGTACGGTCATGTTGCTACGCCAGAGCAAGCCCGAGCAGGCGCTCGAGGCCGTCGATCGGATGTTGGCAGAGGACCCCCGGAACGCCGACTGCCGCAAGCTCAAGGCCGCCATCCTGGTCCGCCTGCTGGACTACGATGAGTCGATCCGGATCTGCGAAGAACTTCTGGAAGAAGACCCCGACCAGCCAACGGTGTGGACCAGCCTGGGGCACATGCTGAAGTCCGTCGGGCGCAGGCAAGACTGTATCGCCGCCTATCGCGAGGCGATCGGGCTGGCACCGCACTACGGCGAACCGCATTGGAGCCTCGCGAACCTCAAGACACATCGCGTCGACGACGAGCTGCTCGAGGCGATGCGAGCGCAACTGCGGAACCCATCCCTCGCCCACGCCGACCGGCTGCATTTCAATTTTGCGATGGGCAAAGCGCTGGAAGACCGAGAGCAGTTCGAAGAGTCCTTCGAGCATTATTCGGAAGGCAATCGCCTTCGCGAGGAAGTGGCCCCATACAATCCGCAGGAACTCGAGAACCACGTTCAGCACAGTAAGAAAATACTAACGAAGGAATTCTTCGCGGCGCGAGCCGGTTGCGGTGCGAGCGACCCGGACCCGATCTTCGTGCTTGGCCTGCCAAGGTCCGGATCTACGCTCGTGGAGCAGATACTTGCAAGCCACTCGGCCGTCGAGGGAACCATGGAGTTGCCCAACATCGCGTCGATTGCGAAATCGCTGGAAAACTCGACGGCGGCCGGGAGTTCGGGGGGGTACCTGTCTGCGCTGGCAGACCTGGACGCTGATGAACTCCGGGAACTCGGGCAATCCTACCTCGAAGAAACACGCGTGCATCGCAAGCTCGGCACACCGTTTTTCATCGACAAGATGCCGAACAACTTCGCCCATATCGGTCTGATTCACCTGGTTTTGCCCAATGCCCGCATCATCGACGTGCGCCGCCATCCGATGGCCTGCGGTTTCTCGTTGTTCAAGGAACATTTTGCACGTGCGCAGAACTTCAGCTACAGCCTGGAGACCATCGGGCGTTACTATCGAAACTACGTCGAACTGATGAGCCATTTCGACACGGCGCTGCCGGGCAGGGTGCACCGCGTGATCTACGAGTCCCTGGTCGTTGACACCGAGGCCGAGATCCGCCGATTGCTGGAATACTGCGCCCTGCCGTTCGAGGACACCTGCCTGAATTTTCACGAGAACGCGCGCGCGGTCAGCACGGCCAGTGCCGAGCAGGTGCGAAAGCCGATATTCCGCGAGGGACTCGAGCACTGGCGAAATTTCGAGCCCTGGCTGGGCCCGCTGGCAAACGAACTCGGGTCTCTGGTCGAAACCTACGATCGTTCGCAGCCCGGGAACTAGGCCGAACGCTCAGCCTGGTCGCTGTACCTGCGACACCCAATGAAAGCCCTGTACCTGCGGCGCTGGCAGGTAAAACTCGCTTTTCAGGTCCCCGAATTGTACCTGTGTCGCGAAGAAACAACGTGATTTATTCCTTTTGAATCGTTGTTTTTTAGTATTTCCGTGTGCATAATCCGTCCCTGCAACTGGTCGTTGTGTCTTTATCACAACGACCCTCCTTTCAGCAGAATTTGGCTTTCAGCAGCATCCAGGGGGAGTTAAACCCAATGTCTAAACAAACACCGCTATCCCATGCGGTTCATCGAGCTTTGTATGGCGCTGCCCTCGTAACGGCGGCGTCGACATTGCCGATGGCCGCCAATGCTCAGGACGAGGCCGGTGAGACCGAGTACCTCGAAGAGATCATTACGACGGGTTCTCGAATCAAGCAGGACGCAAACCTGACCAGTGCGTCCCCGGTCACCACCTTGAACGCGGGCGAAATCCAGAATCGCGGCATCACGCGCGTCGAGGATCTCGTCAACGACCTGCCGCAAGTCGTGCCCGAACTGACGGCCAACGAGTCCAATGGCGCGACCGGCACGGCCACGCTCGACCTGCGTGGATTGGGCTCGGATCGAACCCTGGTGCTGACCAATGGCCATCGCATGGGTCTCGGCAACCCGTTCGCGCTCGCACCTGATGTCAACCAGGTGCCCGCCATTCTTATCGAACGCGTCGAGTTGCTCACGGGCGGTGCGTCTTCGGTATACGGTGCTGACGCTGTGGCTGGCGTCGTGAACTTCATCATGAAGGACGATTTCGATGGCTTCATGATCGACTATCAGTACTCGGCATTCCAGCACGACAACAGCAACAGCTTCGCACAGGGCGCGCTCACCGATGCCGGTTTCGATGTTCCGTCCGGCAACGTTAACGACGGTCAGACGCGTAATATCAACGTCGTGATGGGCATCAATGCCGACGACGGTACCGGCAATCTCACGGCCTACCTCGGCTATCGGGATATCGAATCTATCCTGCAGGGCGACCGCGATTACAGCGCCTGCGCGCTGAGCAGCTCCAGCGGCACGAGCTGTGCCGGTTCCGCGACGATTCCGACCGGATTGTTCTCGCCCTTCGACGGCACCTACTTCACCGTCGCCGGCGACCAGTTCGTCCCCTGGGATTACACCTACTACAACTATGCGCCGTTGAACTATTACCAGCGGCCCGACGAACGGTTTACGGCCGGCGCTTTCGGCTACTACGAGATCACTCCCGGCATGGAAGGCTATGCCGAGATCCAGTTCATGGACGATCGCAGCCTCGCGCAGATCGCGCCGTCCGGTGCGTTCTTCGTCACCGACCAGATCCCGTGTGAGAACCCGCTGCTCTCGGCGCAGCAGTTCACTACGCTGGGCTGCACGTCAACCGCCGACGTCGCCAACTACTACATCGGCCGGCGCAACGTGGAAGGCGGGCCGCGTTTCGACGACCTTCGTCATACGAACATGCGCACGCTGGTCGGCCTGCGCGGCGACATCACCAGCAGCTGGGAATACGACGTCTTCGCGAACTTCTCGCGGGTGCGTTACAGCCAGGTCTACAATAACGACCTCTCGATTACCCGGATCACCCGCGCGCTGGACGTCGTCGATGACGGCGCCGGTAACCCCGTGTGCCGGTCGGTCGTCGACGGATCCGACCCGAACTGCGTGCCGTGGAACCTGTTCCAGACCGGCGGCGTAACCCAGGCAGCGCTCGACTACCTGGTGCTGCCCTTGTTTGCCAAGGCCGACCTGGAACAGAACCAGATCGTTGGCTACGTGAGCGGTGACCTGACGGATGCCGGCGTCGTGATTCCGACGGCGGAGGAAGGCGTCCAGCTTGTATTCGGTTACGAGTACCGGCAGGACAGCATGGAGTTCAACCCGGACCAGGGCTTCACGAGCGGCGATGGCGCCGGACAGGGCGGTCCGATCCCGGCGGTGAGCGGTAAGGTGAGGGTCAGCGAGCTCTTCGGAGAGACCCGGATTCCGATTGTTCAGGGCCGTCCGTTCTTCGAGTCACTGGCACTGAACCTCCGTTACCGCTATTCCGACTACGACAACCTGGGTATCACGACGGATACCTGGAACGTCGGCGGTGAGTGGCGCATCACGGAAAGTGTCATGTTCCGCGGCGGCGTGTCGCGGGCGGTGCGTGCGCCGAACATCAACGAGCTGTTCTCACCGCAAAGCCTGGGGCTCTGGGCCGGTAACGACGGCTGCGCAGGCGCCAGCCCGACGCTCACTGCAGCGCAGTGCGCCAACCAGGGCGTTACCGCCGCACAATATGGCAACATCCCGGCAAGCCCGGCGGGCCAGTACAACCGTATCACGGGTGGTAACCCTGCTCTGGAGCCGGAGGAATCCGATTCCACAACGGCCGGTTTCGTCGTCACGCCGGGCGGCTTCGCCGAAGGGCTGTCGTTCAGCGTCGACTACTGGAACATCGAGGTCGAAAAGGCGATCTCCACGGGTATCGGTGAAGAGAACACGATCGAGCTCTGCGGCCAGACGGGTGATCCGGCATTCTGCAGCCTGATCAGTCGCGGGCCGAACGGCAATCTCTGGATCGGCCAGGCGAACGTCCTGTCGACAGACGTCAACATCGGCTTCTTCGAAGTCGAGGGCGTCGACATAAACGCGGATTACGCCTGGGATCTCGATAACGGCCACGGGCTGAACTTCGCGCTGCGAGGCACCGTCCTCACCAAGTGGGACGAGCAGCCGGTTCCCGGCGGCATTATCAACGACTGCGCCGGCTTCTATGGCGGCACCTGTGCGCGGCCGCGTCCCGAGTGGAAACACACGTTCAACACCGTGTGGAACACGCCATGGAACGCGCAGTTCGTGTTCGGTTGGCGCCGCGTAGGCGAGGTCAAGGAGTTCGGTGCGCCGGCTGATGCGTTTAACGCCAGTGCCCAGGACTACTTCGACTTGTCCGGCAACTACCTCGGCGAGTGGTTCGGTACGGAGACGACGATCAACGTCGGCATCTCCAACGTAGCGGACGAAGATCCGCCGATCTTCGGTCGCCTGAACAACATCTCGGTATACGGCAACGGCAACACTGTTCCGGGTACCTGGGATGCGATGGGACGCTACTACTACGTCGGAATTAACGTTCGTATCCTGTAATCAGCGTCTGAGTAGATAGACCAGGATGTGGCGGGCCTTCGGGCCCGCCATTTCTTTTTGTGGCGCAGAAAGCGCACGACGAAACGACTTATACTACGAGCATGCGTTACGAGACTCGGCCATATTTCCGATGAGTGCCACGACTGCCGCCGGTGCAGCCGATCGACATGCCACGCTACCGTCTCCACTGAAGGAGGCTGTGATTGCGCACGAAGCAGGGCGGCTCGATGACGCTTACCCCTTGTATCGGCAATTCCTCGAGACAAATCCGACCCACCCCATGGCACTCCACATGTTCGGCCTGCTGCACTCCAAACGTGGTGACTATGCCACCGCCGTCGCACTGATGCAGGAATCGTTGCGCCAGTTTCCGGCACAGCCGGAAGTCGCCAATAATCTCGGCAATGCCCTCAAGCGCAGCGGCCATCCCGAGGCTGCACTCGAGTGGTATCGACATGCGTTAGAGCTTCAAGCCAACTACATGGATGCACAGCGAAACCTCGGACTGTGTCAGGTAGCCCTGGAGCAGATCGACGAAGGAATTGCCAGCTACGAGCGCTGCCTCGAAATCGACCCGCGCGATGCCGTCTCCTGGCTTTGTCTCGGAAATGCTCACCGCCGCCAGGATGACCTCGATGAGGCCATCCATTGCTTCGAAAAGGCGCTGGAGCTGCACCCTGATTACGCGGAGGCGCATCACAATCTCGGCCTGTGCCTGCGGCAGAAGCTCCAGCCACTTGATGCCCTGAAGCACTACGACGATGCGAAACGACTGGGGCTGGACAGGTCGGAACTCTACCAGAACGTGGGCAATGCGCTTGTCGATGTCCAAGACGAACTCGGGGCGATTGACGCCTACAGAAACGCTGTGGCCAGAAATCCCGCCGATCTCGACAGCCACCGCAACCTGAACTCCCTGCTGTGGCAGCAGGATCTGCTCGAGGACCACCTGAATTCCTACGCAGACGCGTTGAACCGGGATCCCTCCGTGGAGAGCCTGTGGCGTGCATACGCCATTGCCCTCAACCAGAAGGAGGACCACGGAGAAGCAGAACGTGTCGTCCGTAAGGGCCTGAGATTTTGCCCCGAGTCCAGCGATCTGAAGGCGCTACTGGGCTTCGCTCTGGAGGGCCAGGGCCGCTGGGACGCGGCGCTGGAGGCTTTCCGGGCCGCCTCCGGCATGCCTGGCGCCGATCCGGATCACGAAGTCAGCTACGCGCGGGCCCTCCTTGCCTGCGATCGGCCGGATGAGGCCCTGAAGCATGCCCAGTCGGGCGCGCTGCGCATGCCGTTCAATCAACGTGCTCTCGCCTATCTCGGTTTGTGCTGGCGGCTGCTCGGAGATGAGCGCGACGCCCTTCTGAACGATTACGAGAACCTCGTCGGTGTCTACGATTTGCCGATTCCGGAAGGGTACGCGAGCAATGCGGAATTCAATGAACAGCTTGCAACTCTGCTGAATCGACTTCACGTTGGCAAGCGTCACCCGCCCGAGCAGACGCTCAGAGGCGGCAGCCAGACCACCGGAGACCTGTTTGTCCGAACCGAGCCCGAAATCCGGGATCTCGTTGCCGGGCTCAGGACGCGCATCCGCGAGCACATCAGCCGGTTTCCGAACGACAGCCAGCATCCCCTGTTCGCGCGGCGCAGCGAGACATTCGATTTTTCGGCATCGTGGTCGGTCAGGCTGACACGGAACGGCTTTCACACCATGCACATTCACCCGCTGGGCTGGATAAGCTCTGCGTACTATGTCCAGGTGCCGCACGAGGTGAGCGAATCGGACGCTTGCGGCGGGGGGCTGAAGTTCGGTGAGCCGGACATCGATATCGGGCCGCTGGGCACGGCGCGCCGGCAGATTCGGCCCAGGGCGGGCCGGCTCGCGCTGTTCCCTTCATATATGTGGCATGGCACGGTGCCGTTCCAGTCCGATGAGCCCAGGATGACCGTCGCTTTCGACGTGGTCCCGGAGAAACAGTGAACGAACACGGTAACTTCGAACAATCGTTCGAGCAGGCACAGAGCCTGCACGCGGCAGGCCGCCTGGCCGAGGCAGAGACAGCTTACAGCGAGCTCTCGCGAAGTGCCGAACATCGAGAAATTGCGTTGCAGGGGCTTGCACAACTTTACCTGCAGTCGCAGCGGCCAGCGGACGCGGTCGATACACTCGCCGCGCTGCACCGCGAGTGGCCGGACAAGCTGTCCCATTGCACCCGCCTGGCAAGCCTTCTGGATGCGCTCGGCCAAACCGCTTCTGCAATCACCACGTACGAACAATTTCTTCTGCGTGCACCCGATACGGCGACGGTATTCTTCAATGTCGCGCTACTCTACAAGAAAGAGAAGCGCCACGAGGAGGCGCGGATCGCCTATGAAAAGGCCATCGAACTCGGCATCGATGCCCCGCAGGAGGTGTACTCGAATCTGGGCGTCCTGTACTCGGAACTGCGTGACGCGGACAACGCGAGATTGACGTATCAGCGGGCGCTCGAGATTGCGCCAGATTACCTGCCGGCACTCTTCAATCTGGCCGGACTGCTCGAGGAATCGGGCGAACGGGAAAAGGCGATAGAGTATTACGAGAAGATCCTGACCATCGAGCCCCGTCATCACGAGTCGCGAGCACGGATCGTTCACGCGACTCGACTCACGGGCGACCAGGATGCGCTGCTCGCCGATCTGCGGCAGGCGATAGAACGATCGGCCGGCGACCACTTCGGGCTCGAGACGCTGCAATATGCTCTCGGCAAGGCCCTGGACGATCTGGGCCGATTCGACGAGGCTTTCGATGCTTACACGGCCGCAAACGAACTGGCTCGAACGCGGTTTCCTGCTTACGATCGCGCAGCGACGGAGCAGGCAATCAATCAGTTGATCGAGCTGTTCGATGCGAACTGGATCGAGAAGTCCCGATCATCGTCGGCGTTTGCGCCAGTCTTTATTTGCGGACTGTTTCGCTCCGGTTCGACGTTGACCGAGCAGGCACTGGCTTCTCATCCCGATGTTACCGCGGGCGGAGAACTCGACCTCTTGCCATGGCTGCTCGCACGGCGATTCGCGTCATATCCGCAGGGTGCTGCGAACGCACCGAGAGAGCTGATCCAGGCTATGGCCGACGAGTATCAGTCCAGGTTGCTCGAGGTATTCCCGAGCGGGGGCCTGGTCTCCGACAAGCGGCCCGACAACTTCCTGCATCTGGGCATGATCAAGGCAATGTTTCCGTCAGCCAGAATCGTGTACACAAGGCGCGAGCCGCTCGATAACTGCCTGTCGATCTATTTCCAGCAGCTCGGGGGGGCGTTGAGTTACTCGACGAATCTCGACGATACCGCGCACTACTACAAGCAGCACGAGCGCCTGATGTCGCACTGGCGGACCGTACTGGGCGACACGATCCATACGATTGACTACGACGAGCTGGTCCCCGAGCCCGAACCCGTCATACGCCAGTTACTCGAATTTCTCGGTCTCGAATGGGACGAACGGTGCCTGGACTTTACGCAAGCTGGTAATCTCGTAAAGACTGCCAGTGTCTGGCAGGTGCGTGAAGGGCTGCATTCGAAATCGGCGGGACGCTGGCGTAATTACGCATCACAGCTTGATCACATTCGTCACCAGTTCGAGGCCCGCTCCGCGTAGACCCTGCGCGGCCCGGTCCCGGGAAAGTCAACTGCTATACTCGGCGCCCTATGTCCATGGATATCTCCCAACGAATACAGGCCGGATTGCAACATCATCAAGCAGGCCGTTTTGGAGAGGCGGACGCAATTTATCGATCCGTCCTGAGCGAGAATCCGAATCATCCTGAAATTCTGTACCTGATGAGCGTGCTCAGCCTCCAGGTCGGCCGGTTCGAGAATGCGGCGAATTTCATCGAGCAGGCGATAAAAACCAAGGCGGACGAGCCCAACTACCACAACATCGCCGGCGAAGCCCGGCTCGCGCTCGGTGATGTCGAGTCCGCGATTGCCGCTTACGGGCAGGCAATTGCCATGAATCCCGAATTTGCGGGCGCGCACAACAATCTTGGCAACGCGTACAGGCAGATTGGCGACCTCGAAAAAGCGGTGTCGCATTACGGGCAGGCGGTTGCGATCGACCCCAACATGGCGATGGCGCACAACAATCTCGGTATCACTCTCAAGGGTAGCGGTCGTATGGACGAGGCTCTGGAGCATCTAAGGAGTGCTATATCGATCGCACCCAATTATGCGGAAGCTCACAGCAACCTGGGGAACCTGCTGCAGGAGTTGGGTCGTCCGGAAGACGCGATCGCACATCATAAACAGGCCCTGGCACTCATGCCCGGCTACGCGATGGCCCACAGCAACCTGGGTGTCGTACTGCAGGCGCTCGGCCGGCTCGAAGAAGCGATTGCAGAGTACGAGCAAGCCCTTGCAATCGACCCGAATTTCGCGATGGCGCATTACAACCTTGGCATCGCTGTCGACAAGTCGGGCAGGCCTGACCAGGCTGCCGTGCACTACCGTCGGGCCCTGGCCATAGACTCCGACTATGCCGAGGCGCACCACAACCTGGGAAATGTTCTCGACCAGCTCGGACAGCGAGACGACGCAATAGCGCATTATAGGCAAGCCATCAGGATCAATCCCGCGTACGCGGAAGCATTCCGAAACCTCGCGCGTATGGATCCGAAAAGCGTCGATCCGCTGGCAATCGAACGACTGCTGGCATCGCCGGCGGTGTCGGAAGAGGATACGATTCACTGCAATTTTGCGCTCGGATCGATCCATGACCACGCCGGAGATTTTGACAGAGCATTTGAATGTTACGAAAAGGGTAACAGCCTCTGCAGGAAATCCATTGCCTATGACGCTTCGACGTGGACAGAGTATGTCGACAACCTGATCGAGGCGTATTCAGCCGATTTTTTTCGTCAAACTGTTCCTGCGGGCTCCGCTTCCGAGTTACCTGTTTTTATTGTCGGGATGCCGCGCTCCGGAACCTCTCTCATCGAGCAGATTGTCGCCAGTCATGGCGATGTGTTCGGCGCTGGCGAGCTCCCGTCTTTTGGACGATTTGAGGAGGAGCTGGCAGACAGGCTCAACGGCTCAGGATCATTTTCTGGCGGGCCGCATCGAATCGACCAGGACACGATCCTGGAATTTTCGCAACGCTACCTGGATGAGCTGCGGGAATTGTCACCCGATGCGAAACGCATCACCGACAAGATGCCGGGGAACTTTGTCCAGATAGGCCTGATCAAGACACTATTTCCCGATTGCCGAATCATTCACTGCAAGCGCAATGCAGTGGATACCTGTCTGTCCAATTACTTCAATTACTTTGCGGCAGGAAATCAGTACTCGTTCGATCTTGAGGAACTTGGCCGCTATTACCTGGACTACGACAGAATCATGTTTCACTGGAGCACGATATTTCGGTCCGAAATACTCGACGTCGAGTATGAGGAACTGGTTGCCAACCAGGAGACCGTTACCCACGGGATCATTGAGTACCTCGGGCTCGAGTGGGACGATCGCTGCCTGAAGCATTACGAGAATCGGCGTGCCGTTCACAATCTCAGCAGCCGACAGGTGCGTATGCCCGTATATGCGTCATCAGTCGGCCGTTGGAAAGACTATGAAACACATCTTCAACCGCTGATTGACGTGCTGAACGGTAAATTACACTGAGCCCCGATGCATTGCACTCACCTGCCGAGAAACCTAGACGTCATAACTCTCTCGTAGCGATGAGCGCCCATCCCAGCGGCACGCCTGTCGATATATTTTCCAGCGCGTCGGCGCGATCGATGGCGTAGCCCCAACTCTGCAGCTTGTCTCGCAATCCCGCAAACGTGTCTGCGTCGATCGCCGCATCGCACATCGAAGCCATGCGCTCCGCGTAGGCCTCGAGTTCCGTCTGCATTCCCTGAAGCCAACCAAGCACTTCGGACGGCTCATAGTTCGGCAATCGACTGTGAATCGTAGCCACGTCCTTGTAAAGCCTGACGATCGTCCCATCGGCAACCTCCGTGCCGTACTTCCTCATGATCGACTCCATCTCCCGCACGGCTGGATTGAGGTTCCTGGCAGCCGCCTGGTAAGCAGCGCGACTCTCACCGCGGCAGGCAGCGAACCCCGCCTCGAACATCGTAATTGCACGAGGAACGAACCCCGCCGCCTGCATCGTCCTGATTGCGTCGAGGCTCGCCGCGCACTGGCGGTAAATTCCGCCGTGACGATGGTGCAGAAGGAGTGCGAGCCGGCCGCCGGAAGCCGGCAGCCTGGCGATCTCGCCGATGGCGTCGAGGCCCGCATACTCGATCCCGAACTGGCTCGTCACGATATCGTAACTCTCTGATTCGAGAGAAATATCCCGCGCATCGGCAACGACGCCCCTGACGTCGGGGAGGCGCTTCACGAGCGCGTCGATCGCAGACCCGGAGATATCGACGCAGGTGAACTGAGCCGGGGCTCCGTCGAGCGCCGAACGCGCGCAATCGACAACGGCGCCGCTGCCGCTTGCAATGTCTGCCATGCGGGGCCGGGCGTAGTCGTCGCGGACCTTCCGGAAAAAGTCGTCCCAGAAAGACAGCACCAACGGATGATTCGTGCCCCCGCGGCTGAACGCCGCGCCACCCCCGGCGCCGTGCCAGTATGTGTCCCAGCCTGCTGCTACCGGTTGGCCGGTCTCACGTGTCCCGTTGCCGTCGACTGACACTTTTGATGAGGGAAAGCAGCTACTCCCCACCGCCTGTAGCTACGTTCTGGTCCTGTTGCATGCGGCCGATCGCGGAGCGGCTCTCTTCTTCGATTTTCGTCCACTCGTAATTCGACTTGCAGACACGTTCGCCCATCCTCGTCCCGGTCGGGCGGATCGTCCGACAGGTCCGCTTGTTGGGATCTGACTCGAGGCGTCGATCCACTTCCGCCGCAAACTCGGCCGGCTCCGGGTCTCGTTCCTGCTCTGTCGAGGCGCAGCCGGCAGAGATGACCAGCAGCGTGGCAATGATCGGCAACATATTGGTTTTTTTCTGGTTCATGCGGCGCATGCTAGCACTGAACCTGGCGCCTCCGGAAATAATTGCGCTAACGGATCACGACGCTGCACTGCATTATGTTGACTTCTTTTCGCCGCGGCAGCAATCGATGCCCACGCGGAGCCCCACAATCATCGCTGCGACACAATTTTTGTTGCTATAAAACCACAATCGGTATCCGTACTTTCCGCAATTTGCCCGATAATGATTGAAAATTCGCGCTAAAAGGTTGAAAATCCGTGCATCCATTTGCAGAACCTTGCAGATGAAACTTGTAGCGTTGAACAAACAACGCAGCCAAAAAAAATAATAATCACTGTTAGCTAATCAGCATAAGGGAAGTAATTATGAATATTTCCAAGAAATCGGCGCGTGCCCTCGCAGCACTTGCCGGACTATCTGTGCTGCCATTCGCACCTGGTGCGGTGACATTTGCACAGGAGGACGACGAAGATGCCGTACTCGAGGAAATCGTGACCACCGGGTCGCGAATTCGTCGTGACGACTTCAGTTCGTCCAGCCCTCTCAGCGTCATCGGTGGCCAAACGATCCTGGAACAGGGCGTCTCGAACCTTGGTGAGGCACTTCGTGACCAGGCAGCAATCGGTACCGGCGGCTTCAACCAGTCGAGCATCCTCTCGGGTGGTGGTGCCTCTTCGATCGACTTGCGCAACCTGGGCCAGAGCCGTGTACTCGTTCTTATCAACGGCCGTCGCGTTGCATCGTTTGCCGATGCACTGCAGAACCAGGCCGCTGACCTGAGCTTCGTACCGACAGCGATGGTCGACCGCGTAGAGATCCTGCGTGACGGCGCTTCCGCCGTTTACGGTTCCGACGCCATCACGGGCGTAGTCAACGTCATCCTCAAGAAAGACTTCGAGGGCGTCGAAGCGTCAGTCAACACCGGCGCAACGTCCGAAGGCGACGGCGAATCCTACGGCTTCTCGATGACCATGGGCGCTGCGAACGATCGCGGCAGCTTCGTGGCGGGCGCCGAGTGGCGTCGCCAGGATGCCGTGAAGCAGGTCGACCGTGACTGGGCATTCCCGGCCATTTCGGGCCTGTCTTCCGCTGGCGCTACCAATGGCTCGTTCTTCTCGACAGCCGGCGTTTTCTTCGGCAATGACGGCGGTGGATTCTGCACGCAGCCGCAGGTCTTCGGCGGTAACGAAATCGATGATGTCTGGCCGAACTGCGTCAGCTTCCTGTCGAACCAGGACGTGTCGAGTCCTGATGAGGTTGAGTTGCTACGCTACGATTACGGCCTTGCGCAAGACCTGATCGTACCGAATGAAGTGATCTCGACATCGCTCTATGGCAACTATCAGCTTACTGACTCCACCAATGCGTTCCTCGAGTTCCAGTATGCGAACCGCCAGGGCACGACCCATCTCGACGGTAACCCCGGATCTTTCGGTACGCCGGCATTCCCGGCTGGCTCCTTCGTCCCGGCGACGAACCCGAACAACCCGACCGGCGAAGACGGCTTCTACTATTTCCGTCCTGCAACAACGATCGGCCCGCGTACCCAGAGTTACGAGTCCGCGACGACCCGCGTCGTAGCTGGTCTTGAAGGCGACCTGCCTGTCGGCAACGACTGGTTCTGGGAGGCTTCGGTCCTGTATACGGCGGTTAACGCCGACCTCGTGACCAACTACACGTGGAACCTGGCGCGCTTCATCCGCATCTCCGATCCGGCACAGTGCGCACTCGATCCTCTGTGTGCCGCTACCGTGAACCCGTCGGGCGCGCTCGATACGTTCCGCCCGGGTAACTGGACGGACGCCGAGATCGAATACCTGCGCCAGGGCGCACAGGCCATTTCGAAGTTCGATCTGTTCGGCGGCATGGCCTTCGTCTCCGGTCCGGTTGTCGACCTTCCGGCCGGGCCGCTCAACGTCGCATTCGGCATCGAGAGCCGTCGCGAGACGGGTTACGCGAAGCCTGACTCGATCACGGAACGCGGCGAGAGTGTCGCGAACCAGACGTTCACGACGCAGGGCGCGGTCGAAGTCGACGAGGTCTTCGCCGAGTTCGACATTCCGATCCTGAACGGCGTTACGGCGTTCGAAGACCTGACGCTGAACCTGCAGTGGCGCTACTCCGACTATGACATCTTCGGTTCCGAAGACGTTTATCGTGTCGGCCTCAACTGGCAGATTACGGACTGGATCCGGCTCCGCGGTAATGTCAGCACCGCCTATCGCGCACCGCAGGTTACCGACCTGTTCGGCGGCGGTACGGCAAGCTTCGACTTCTTCAATGATCCTTGTGACGGCACGCAGAGCGGCGCTCAGCCTGGAAGCAACATCTACGAGAACTGCTTGCTCGACGGGCTGAACCCCGACACGTTCCTGCAACCTTCATCGCAGTACCAGGTAGTAGCCGGGGGCAACCCGGAACTCGGTCCTGAGACTGCAGACACGATGACCTACGGTATCGTGTTCACGCCGGGTGGCTGGGGCGAAGGCCTGCAGATTGCGATCGACGCATGGGATATCGAAGTCGAACAGCTGATCAGCCGGCCGACGTCCGACTCGATCCTGAACGATTGCTACGAAGGTCCGATCGGCAAGACGGCTCCGGAGTGCGATAACTTCGACGGCCGCAACGCCGCAAACGGCACGCCTTTGAACTTCGTCAATCGTCTGGCTAACCTCGACAACGTAAAAACCAACGGCTATGACTTCTCGATCAACTACGCATTCGATGCGGCCCAGACGAGCTGGAATCTCGGCCTGAATGGCGTTTACGTTGACGAGAACACCTTCTCGCCTGGCGCGGGTGGTGCCGACGGTCGCGGTTCGATCCCCGACGTGTCAGCGAACTTCCGTGCGGATATGTTCCTCAACAACTGGACGGTATCGTGGATGATGCGCTATATCGGCGATATGAACGATCCGGACTATGATGGCGACAACGTCTTTGGCTACACCGATGTCGACGCATACTACAAGCACGACTTGCGCGTAGCGTATGACTGGGAGCGTTACCGGCTGCTGTTCGGCATCAACAACGTAACGGATGAAGATCCGCCGTACGTCTTTGATTCGGGCACCAACACAGACTCGTTCCTGTACGACAACTTCGGTATGTACTGGTTTGCGCGTCTGACGTTCTCGATGTAAGACTGAACAACTCGTTTTTTTGCGAGTTACAGGGTGGGTTCTTCGGAACCCACCCTTTTTTTGTGGCCCAGGGAGCCGGGCAAGTTGCTTCGTAGATGAGGATGGTCGACCTTGCACCGATCGACCGGGACGTTCGATCAGCGAATCCGCCTAACCTTAACGGCCTTGTTATAGCCTTCCATCTTGAGGTCGTAGGAGTTCATGATTCCCTCGCTGATCGTGACTTTACGCCCTTCCCTGAAGCGCATGCGGCTGTCAGTCACCTCCCTCCAGACCTGGCCGTTGTCGAGCCGGATGTACTCCAGTTGGCCGCTTTTCAATATCTCGACGATCGTGCCTTCGACGTACTCCTTCGGTCCGTCGTCCGGCACCCTGATACCGAATTCCTCAGGCGACTCCGACGCAACGGCGGCTGCGGCTTCTTCCGGGCTGTCCGGTGCGACATTTTTTTCCTCGCCTCGCGGGGTTGACTCGGGCTGCGCCACCTCGGCCGGTGCAGGCGCGGCTACCTCGTCCCGGGCGTCGTAACAGGCAAGGCGTGCCTTGTCGTCCTCAATGTCGGCGCAGAGTTCTGCGAATGACAGCCCCGGCAGCCCAAGCAATAAGACAGCGGTCTTGTTCAAATCCATCGCAAAAACCTGTTGGTAATTGTGAAACCGGCGCTAGATTACATGACTCGCGGTCATCTCTGAAAGTGGCCGCTACCGATCAGTTGCTCTGCCCGGGAGCCTGGCCGAGGTTGCGCAGCTCGACGCGCTGGCTATTGGAAATCTCGTAGATCGTGTCGACGATGCAACCCCGAAACGTGTCGGAAGCCCGCAGGTTCCGATGGTCGTGAATGAGGTCCACAGGCGGAAGAACGCTGTTGTCCGTCAGGCGGTCACAGCTGCCCTTGAATTCCAGGAGGTAGTCGTCCATCCGGCTACGGTAAATGACGTAACGATCGTTGACGTACTGCCAGGTATCCCTGTCTCCCTTGCGCACCTCGTCGACCTCCTCCAGCTGGGCGGCAGTCACGTAGTCATTAACTGTCTGATCAGCCGGCGGTGTGTAGATCGGGTCGCTGGCACAGGCGCCCAGCGTCACGGTGATACTGATCAGGATGATCCCCATTCTCATCGCTTTATTCGCTCCCCTCTCGCTTACCCGGTTTTGGACTCGAAATCCCGCCGTTAGTTCGCCAAGCTTACACCGTTGATCGCCGCCTGGCCCGGCGCGCTCGCCCGCGAGAATCCAGGCTCGTATTTCGCGGTCATCCCGGCCATGTATTCAGCGGACGGTGCTTCCTGGCGGTGGCCCCGGTTCGAAGCTGATCGATTCGAGCTGCCAGGCAGCGACGTCCGGGTGGTCCGTGATCAG
>CAMYJB010000032.1 GCA_947258565.1 uncultured Woeseiaceae bacterium | reverse complement strand
CCGGATGATTTCCGGATGGATGCCTGCGGCTGGGCTGCTGCGCCTAGAAGCCTTGCTGGCGCTGTGAATCGTCGTGCATGCGGGTGAGGAACGACCGGATTGCGGGTAGCGCTTCCTGGCGCGTCATCAGCTTCTGTTGCTCGAGGATCTTCGCCATGTCCTCGATCGAACGCCTGCCGTCTATCAGCGACATGATGAAGGCATAGATCTGCGTCGTCATGGCCTGCGTGCGAAAAGACTGCATCAGCGGCACCGCTTCCTTGCCGGTGACGAGCCAGTCAGGCAAGGCCTTGTGTCTCGCGACCTGTGAGGCGTCACGCTCCTTGTACGCGCAAAACGAAAACACCTGCTCCTGCCTGCCGTGGCGGCTTGCCGGGGAACACATATACGGAATGGTCGCCTGTGAGACATAGGGATCCGAGAAACCCGATTCGGCAACGATCGCCTTGGTCTCCTCAGGGCTGTAACGCCGTGCCCGGCCTGGATCCGCAAACGCCAGTGAGCCGAAATTCACCCAGCGGCCGTTACTTTTCAGCAGTCGATTGACGCGTGCCGCGAACACGGGCAGGTCTTCCGTAATGATATCGATGAGCCAGGGAGTGACGACCGTGTCGAACGAGCCGGCTGCAAAGGGAGCGCGCAGTGCATCGCCGAGTACCAGGTGAAAGTCTTCACCGGCAGGTTCGGGAGCCGAAAGCTTCCGCAACACGGCGTCGTCCTCGAGCGATTTCGGGGCGATGGGGAACTCGTACATGGAGAGGCGATGGCCTTGCGTCATTTCGTTTGCAACGAGCATCAACAGCGGGTTGAAGTCCATGGCGATCAGGCGCGAGCAGTCGAGTTCCCTGTGGATGTCGTAGGCCAGGCGCCCCGCACCGGCGCCGAGCACCAGCACGTCGCCGAGCTCGGCGTGGTCGTGCAGCACCGAACGAACCTGCTTCAGTGACGCCTCGTTCTCTTCCTCGCCCCACGCCCAGTCGCGGTGGATGTTCGCATAATAGGTATTCAGTCCCTGATCGACCGGTAGCCGCGTCCTGAGTGCCAGGTAGGATTCGTAGCTGCCGCTTTGCGACTGCACGTCGACGGGACGCAGCAACTTCTGCAGAGCGCGCCGATGTTGTTCGGCCGATTTCCTGTAGCGTTCCACGCGCCGCCGGGTCAATGTCCTGAGATCCCGGTCCTTCAATTCGACCTCCAGGCCGGCGATCTCGTGGCCGAGCTGCTGCAGCGCGAACTGCAACCGGTTGCGCCACTCTCCGAGGCTCGCGTCCGGATCTGCGAACATCCACGGAATGCCGTCTATGTCGGGGAAATCGACTTTGCAGGCGGCGCAGCGAAACGCGCCATCGTCAAACGCCAAAGGCGTCTTGTCGCAGCGCGGACACGCGAGATAGCTCTGCAGTTGCTTCAGCTCACCCATGCGCCGTTTTATAGCATGGCATCGCCAGCGCCGCCGGAACCGCTTCTCACTTGAATCACGAGCTGCTCCCCGGCAGGTATGGCTCCCGGTCATCGCCGGTTGATGTCGAGTGCGGGCTCCGGCGATGATTTTTTCTCGTCATGGCTCCCTTCGGTCCGCTTTACTTCCTCGAAAAACATCGCCGGCAGCCCGCCTGCCAATCCCTGCGCGTTGAATGACAGGCGATCGGGGCGTTTTTCGACCGAAGTAAAGCGCAGCGCAGCGAGCCATGAGGGAGAGAAATGACCCGATCGCCTGTCATATCGATACAACCCGGCGATGACCGGGAGGAAACGGCGCATGGCTGCGCTGCGTCTTCGGGGGATTCGGGAGAAAAAACGGCCGGTCGGGGGAAACCGACCGGCCGTAGGTAGTGCCGGGGCTGCCGGGGAGCAGCCGCGCGGCGGTACAGCCGCAAGGCTATACGGGGTTGGCAATCGTTCCGTTTACGATCGGCGTAAACGCGGTGAGGCTGTCCTGCATCGCTCCGTTGCCCAGACCATGGTTGGGGAACAGGTTGGCAAACTGGCCTTGTTCGCCATGCAGCGCCATGTAGTTGAGAATCACGGTGTTCACCAGGAGGTTGACGTTATTCGCCGCCGGTGTCGCCGCGCGCTGCACGGCGCCGTCGGAACTCATGTAGCCGATCTGCTGGTGTATCGCCTGCTCTGCGGGTGTCGCACCGATGATCGTCGGACGGCGTCCCGGGTTGTACACCAGGAAGAAGGAACCGGCGGTCGACGAGTTGTCGCTGGACCACTCGCCCTTGCCGCGGCCCTCGACCGTGTTGTCGATCGCGCCGTTCGAGGACAGCGAGCCGTCGCTGAATACGTACATCATCAGCGGCGTGCCGATGCGTGCCGCATACTCGAGGCACGCGCCCATGCAGCGTCCGGCCCGGAAGTCCTTCACTTCGCCTTCGGCGCGACGGCCGCCATGGTAGTCGTAGCCGCCCATCTCGATCGTGCCGGCGCCGGCATAGCCGTTCATAACCAGCTTCATGATCGCTGCGGTCTTCTGGAATTCCCGGGCATCCCGATCGCCGGCGTTGAACTCGGCGTCCGTGAAGATGCCGGCCGGCCCCACGATTTCCGGGTCCAGGCTCGGATCGACCGGAACGCCGGCGAATCGATCGGCGATATCCGCCGATTTCAGGTAGCCGCATTCGACCAGTTGCTTCATCGCCGCGTCTTCCGTCGGAGCCAGCATCGTATTGACGTTGGTCATCTTGCGGCCGGTGAGCCGGTAGATCGATTCCATCACTGCCGTGGCATCGCGCGGACTCAGGATCGCGGCCAGGTCGCCGGTGTCCACGAGGTTTACGACATCCGAAGGACGGTCGACCTTCGTCGGCCGGAGTTCGGGATCGTAAAGCATCGCAGGCAGCATGGAGTTGCCGCCCGAGTCGGTGTTCTCGGAACCGGCGAGCGTCAGGATCGAGCCATTGGCCCCGGCGCGGGCAATGCCGTACATCGGGTTGTGCGGGTTATTGCCGGTGTCGTTGTCCGAACGGGCCGGAATCACCGCACCATTGATATTCGCTTCCGTCCCGGGCGTCAGGCTCGCGAGGATGCCGCGCCGAAACGCGGAATCAAGGTGAAAACCGAGGCCCAGATCGAAGTTCGCATAGTCCTGCTGCGTGACGGGATCGACCAGGCCCGGGATCATGTCACCCGGCAAACCCTGCCGCTCGTAGCCGTTGGTGCCGAGAAAATCCTGCTGGCCGCCTTCCTGGCCGATAAGCACATTCGAACCCGCGATGTTCGCGCCGCCGGCGAGATCGAAGCAAATGAACGGGATCTTGCCGGCGCCCGCGGTCGCGATGCCGCAGCTGCCGAGCTGGCTGTCCAGGTCACCCGACAGAGCGGCCTGCGCCAGGCGCGGGCTGGCTGCCATCGCGCTCAGAATTCCGCCGCCCACCGCGTAAGCGGCACCCGTCCTGAAGCCCTGTGCGACGAACTGACGCCGCGTGACAGGACGTGGATGATCTCCATGCATTAGCGGAGCATCAAAGTCTCGTGCATTGCGTTTCCTGGCCATTGCTGTGTTCCTTGTCAGTCCTGTCTTTGATTACTGAACGAGCGTTACTGCGTTACCCAGCATCGCTGCGCAGACACCCTTGCCGATCGAGCGAGTATCGCTGCCGCCGCTAACCAGTCGGTCGACGAGGTTGTCCGGACGATCCAGCGATTCTCCGTCCGCATTCACCTCGGGCGTCGGGTCCTGGTACGACGCGAGTTCTTCGTAGACCTCGACGCGAATCGGCTGACTGCCGATATTGGTACCCATGATGCGGTCGACCAGCGGGTTCACGAAGGCGTCGCGATTGGTACTGAACTCGCTGCCGTTGTTCCAGTTGAAACCAGGGAACAGCGTGGCGAGGTTCGGGCCCGGACTCCCGGCTGTGCCGATCATCGCATCGCAGTACTGGATTGCGAGCTGTGCGATCGCGACCTGGTGCGAGGACAGGAACGTGTTGAGGCTCTCGACGGCGGGCAGCGATTGCCTGAGTTCCTGGTAGGTCATGTCGACCGCGGGCGTCGTCGGATTGACCAGCGTCACCTCGGCATAAGTCGCATTGATCTCGTCGAAGGTTCGCAGGCCGATGTGCGGCGACGGCGGAAGATCCGTCTCCGTGATGACCAGCGTCGGATCGGCCGGGCGGCTGAAGCTGTCGCCTGCGAGCACGTCGAAGGTCAGGAAGAACTCGTCGTCTTCCGGCCCCTTCTCGAGCGGCAGCACCGCACCCAGCGCGGACAGCGGCTGGCCGAGCTCAACGAACTGCGATGCGCTCAGCGTCTCGTCCAGCGTCGCGTAAGTCTGGCCGACCGGCGCCTCCAGGCCGTTCATCGCTACTCGCAGTCCCTGGATCGGGATGCCTTCCGGCGTCGAGCCATCGAGCGTAATGAAGTGCGGCCGGTCGAACAGGTATGCATAGGTATCGTACTGCGCAACTTCGAACAGGATGTAGGACGATTGCGGCGCTGCGCTGATGTTCTCCGAAATGTCGAACAGCAGGAAAAAGCGCTCGCCGACGCCGGCATCGAAGCTCTGCGTGACCTGCTCCTGTGTCAGCGCGCGGCGATGGATTGCCGCGAGGCGAATCGTACCCTGCCACAGGCCGTCGCCCGACGCTTCGTTGCCGAGGACCAGTGCGAACTCACGCTGCCAGTCGATCAGCGTGCCGCCCGGTATCGGGTCGGTCTGCGAGACCAGGCTGCCGTTCACATAGATACGGCGGCCGTTGATCGGGTCGTAGGTCGCAATCACGTGCTGCAGCGTTGCCTGCAGGACCTCGTCCGCTGACGGTGTAGACAGTTCCGGGTCGCCGTTGAGGCTGGTTTCTGTCGTACGCAGCTGGAACCGGTAGTCGTAAATTGTCTGTTGCAGCGTGAAGTTGCGCTGCGTCGCTCCAGCCGAATAGCTGACGATACGCGCCTCTTCCTGCGTCACGTTGGCGGGTACCACCCAGGCCTCGATCGAGAATTCACCCGATTCCTGGATGATGTCGTAGAGCTTCGCCGACGCGGTTGTCGAGGCCTGCGCCTTGCCGTCCGCAATCGTGATGCCCCAGCCGCCGAACCAGCTGACGCCACCGGAGAAATTGAGATCGACCGCGGGATCGACACCACTGGTGTCGTAGGCGATCGTGCCGCTGCCTGTCTTGAATTCCCACAGCGCGATCTGCGCGTCCTCGTAGCGGTTGCCGCCGGAAGCGAGCGTACCGTCGACGAGACGCAGCGCCTTACTGGTCAGCAGGTTCGGGTCGACAGTCGTCGGTGTGATGCCGTCGGCGAATGCCGTTATAGCGGCCTCCATCGCCTGCGCATCGGATGCGCAATTGCCTGACCAGCAATTGTGGAACTCGCTGCGGAGGCGAATCACCATGCGCGAGTTCGCCGGCGTATCGAGATTCATCTTGGGCTTGGCCGCATCATACGCCGTTGTGATGTCCGCATCGGCGAAGTACGGTTGCTGCGATACGGCCGATTCCGAACTGTGGCAGCCCGCGCAGTTGGGAACCAGGATAGGAGCATGAACCAGCGACTGGAACGCCGACGGATCGAGCGGGAAGTTCTTGCTCGCGCCGGGCTCCACTGACGGCGGGGGCGTCAGGACGATCTGGCGACCGCCGCCACCACTGCTTCCGACCCAGTTTTCGATCCAGGTCGTCATGATCGCGGCACAGCTTGATGGGTCTTCGTTCCAGCAGTTGTGGCCGCCGCCGACTTTCTCGACGAGGCGCGACAATGCCGGCTGCGTGGTATTCACGACGGGCAGTGCCTCGTCGTACGCAGCATTGACGTCGTCATTGCGAACGAACATCGGCAGCTGGCCAACGACTTCGTTATGGCAGGAGCCGCAACGGTCGGATGTCTTCGCGTTCGACCAGAATTCCTGCTGGAATCTCAGCACGTCGGCGTCACGCGCAACCGGCCCGGTGTAGGGCGCATTGCCCGGAGGCGGTGCCTGCGTGAGCGGATTCTCGGTCGTCGCCGCGCCACCGCCACAGGCGGCAAGCACGAAGCTTGCGAATACGCTGATGGCTGTAGCCCTAATTACGCGCATGTTCGCGGCCAGGGTCGGATAGGTAGCAGTTCGGTTTGCTGTCTTCATTGTCCTGTCTCCCTACTGGCCCATGCAGTGAACGGCTGTGTCGGCGAATACCTGCTTCATGCGGTAGCCCGACGAGCGGAACGTGTTGGTGATCGTGTCGACGGCCGCACGGTCTGCAGCGTCCTCCGGTTCGCGCAGACAAACAGCGCGGAAAACTTTCTTCACCTGGCAGGCCGCGAACGCCTGGCTGTTGCCGAGCTCTGCCCCCAGCGATTTGGCACCGTTGCCGCTGCCGGGAAGCGAGTTGTCGAAGCCCAGGTAGGCATTCTGGCCCGAGCGCCAGCGGTTCTCCCAGGCGTCGTCAACCGTCCTGAATCCCTGCGGGAAATTCAGGTCGTTGTTGAAGTACTTCGGTTGCACGGTACCCGGCGTGTACTCCAACACGCCGGATTCCTCGTTGTAGTTGTAATACGCGTAAGCACCCGCAAGCGGGTCCATGCCCGAGTGGCAGCCTATGCAGTTGTTGAGGAACAGACGGCTGTCGCCGCCCGGGCTGCGGCTTACGTCCTGGCGAATCCAGTCCGGTGGCAGCCTGGTGTCGAGCATCTGCTCCATGTCGTTGCACATGTGATTCAGAAGCGTGAAGCGGAACATGGCCCGGTTGGTGCCGGCGACGTAAAAGGCCTCCGAAGCAGCGCGCGAGGTCATGACACCTGCAGTAGCCGAGGACGGTATGCCCAGGATCGATGACTGCGCGACCGGCACGAAATCGTTAACGTTGCTCAGGTCTACATTGTTCGCTTCCAGCTGTTCGAAGTGGTTGTTGTTGTTCGCTGCCGGTGCTGCAGCAACGATGCCGGAGCGCCCGACGTAGGTCAGGTCCGCCGACAGCAACGTGCTGAAATCGACATCGTCGCGGACCATACCGATCACCGTCGCTATGTAATCGTTCAGCGCAACGAATACCGACTGGTCACGGTTGGTCCAGGGAGCAGCAAAGTTTTTCAGGGTGACGTTATAGAAGTACGTGTTGTCCATCGCCGTGTAGGCCGCCGCGGCCGGATCGCCGCCCGCGATCTGGTTTTCCATGCTTTGCAGCACGGCATCGGTCGGCGGGACACCAGCAAGCCGATCGTGAATGCGCTTCGCCTGTTCGCGCGGCCCGGCATATGCAGAGGCCATGACCCCCGCCAGCAGGATTCCGATGAGCGCGATTTGCCAGGGGCCGAAAACTCGTGCGAGCCCGCCGGCAAACTTGTCTTTCGTGTATGTCGTGTTTTTCATAACGATTCTGCTCACGCATCAATTCGATTCAAAATCTCGTCGTCCTCCATCGCTTGCGCGGGATGACTAACGAACGATGTACCGGAGAATCAGAACTTCGATCGACTACGCTGTGTGCGTTTCCCTGATCGTTGCTCTACGCAACTCCGCTGTTGCAAGACCTTCTGATTTGCGAAGCCGCTGCCCAAGCACTTCAACCTTCCTTGTCTGTGGCCGCCGTGCACAGGAGGCCCGGATCTATCGTGCCAGAGCGTGACTTCCGTTGCCGTGAATACATTCACATATCCTTGGACGGGGAGCCTGCAGCTCGAGCGCCGAAATCAATCGGTCTGCCTAAGTAAAAGCAATTGCTGTGCCAGTTTTGCCAAACTGCGGGAAACCGAAAGAAAAACCCATTTATAACAATACGTTAGACGTACTCTGTAGGTGTTTTCCGAGATGCGACTATGTCAAACCATTGTCGGCGCTTTCACACAACTTTTAGCCCCTGCCGCACTAAGCCACTGATTCGACTGGCAGGCGACGCTGTCGCCGAAGGGAGACAGGCGACAGGGCGTTGGTCACGATCGGACAGCGGCCGAGGCTGCAGCGGGGTACCGGGGTGCAACGCTGTTGTGTCTGCGATACGCGTGCGACAGCGACGAACGTCAGCAGCCGGAAACCGAAATGCCCCTGTGAAACGCAATGAAAGTGCGGGCTGCGCATGCACCGAATCGCAGCGCACACAACTCAGAGGTCAGCGAATAATGCATTTGACAATGCGTACTGTCGCTCATTTTCCACATTACATCGGGCCTCGAGCTTCTTTTATACTCCGCCGGAAATTAGCCTGCGGTTCAGTATGGATGGACCCATACCGCCGCAGGCGCTGGCTAGCAATACGCGGCTTGGGCTGCCGTTCGCGACGCAACAGTCATTCAGTGGATTGTGATGGTGTTAACGGTAAGCGGCCGGATTCGCAGTCAACATAACCCATTAATCGAATGATGGGTGAATGCGCACATTCGAGGACGATCTTATGAACAGGAAATCGCGACAGATCAGGGATGCGAGCATGCAGCCGGCATTGAAGCTGGCGGCGTTGATTTCCGTGGCAGCCGTATTCGCGGCGTGTGACGGCGCCAACCAGGGCGTGCAGATCGGAACGGGCCAGAATCCGGATCCGGTCGTTATCGATTTTCCGATCGCCTACGTCAAGCAGCCGATTCCGGTCGACGCCAACGGTGAATTCGAGCAGCAGGACCTGCGCGAGCAGATTACCTTCCAGATAGGCGGCAACCTGTATTTCCGCGATCGCGCGTCACCCAGCGCGCTGGAGGTGAATATCACCGAGCCGATCATCGCGGACCAGGGTGACGTCCGCGACGTCGAGATTGCCTACGACGGCAGCAAACTGTTGTTCTCAATGCGCGGGCCGGCGGACCCGAACCTGGATCTCGACGACGAGGACCAGCCCACCTGGAACCTGTGGGAGTACACCTTCGAGACGGGTGAGTTGCGCCGCGTTATTGCAACAGACCTGACTGCGGAGAACGGTCACGACATCATGCCGAAGTTCCTGCCCGACGGCCGTATCGTTTTTGCTTCGACGCGCCAGACGCGCTCGCAGGCGATATTGCTGGACGAAGGCAAGGGCGCGTTCCCGCATGTCGACGAAGACCGCAATGAATTCGCGTTCAACCTGCACGTCATCAGTTCTGACGGTACCGGGCTGGAGCAGGTAACGTTCAACCAGAGCCATGACCTCGATCCCGCCGTCCTCGACGACGGCCGGGTCGTATTCAGCCGCTGGGATGGCGCCCGGCCGAATGACGGCGTCGATCTCTACGTTATGAATCCCGATGGCTCCAATCTCGAACTGATGTACGGCAAGCAGAGCCACGACACGGGACCCAATGGCGACACCATCCAGTTCACGCAGCCGCGGCAGCTCGAGGATGGCCGCCTCATGGCGCTGATCCGGCCGTTTACCGACTCGGAAGGCGGCGGCGAGCTGATTACGATCGATACCATCCAGTATTTAGAAAATACGCAGCCGACTGCGCCGAATATCGGCGTTCTCTCGGGCCCGGCCCAGGCGGACGCGACGATCAACGAGGTGCTGACGCAGGCAGGCCCGTCACCGGGTGGCCGTTACGGCTCGGCATACCCGATCCAGGACGGCACCGGGCGTCTGCTGGTCAGCTGGAGCCAGTGCCGCCTGATCGAAGTTACGGAAGATTTCGGTGATCCCCTGATCGAGCCCCCTATAGTGCCCTGCACGGAGGAGCGCCTCGCAGCAGTCGTCACGATCGATCCGGATAACCCGGTAACGCCCGCGGTTGGAGAATTCCTTCTCGCGCCGCCGCTTTACGGAATATGGATGTACGACCCGCGTGACAACACGCAGTTGCCGGTCGTGCCCGGGGAAGAGGGCATCATGGTCAGCGAGGTCGTTGCGGCCGACCCGCGCGTGAGTCCGCCAACGATCCTTGATGGCAGCAACGACTTTCAGCTCGATCCGACGCTCGCCGAGAACGGCGAGGCCGTCCTGAATATTCGCAGCGTCTACGATTTCGACGGTTCGGCGGTGGCCGATATCAATGCATTGGCCGATCCTGCACAGACGCTCGCCGCGGATCGCCCGGCGCGGTTCCTGCGTATCGTCAAGGCGGTTTCCCAGCCCGACGACGACCTGCTCGATATCGATAACACGGCTTTTGGCGTGAGCCAGGCCAACGGCATGCGCGAGATTATCGGCTACACGATGATCGAGCCAGACGGATCGGTCATGGTGAAGGTACCTGCGAATACCGCGCTGCAGATCAGCGTGCTTGACGAGGACGGCAAGCGCATAACGCCGCGGCATCGCAACTGGATCTCGCTGGTACCGGGACAGGAACTCGAGTGCAATGGTTGCCACGTACAGAACAGCGGCCTGTCGCACGGGCGGCGTGATGCCTTCGATTCGGCCTGGGCCGGTGCGCAGACGGCAGGTGTGGAGTTCCCGAACACCGATCCCAGGTGGTTCGTCGGCGACATCGGTGAGACAATGGCCGAAGTACGTGCGCGCGTCACCTGCACGGACGACGGCTGCTCGTCACTGGAACCGTCGATGAACATCGTATATCGCGACGTCTGGTCGGCCGACCCGATGATCGCGGCGCAGAACGCCGATATCGACATGCTGTACACTGACATGACGACGCCATTGCCGACGAGCATCGGTTGCGCGCAGGGCTGGTTGCCCAATTGCCGCTCGGTCATCAACTACGAGACTGTCATTCACCCGTTGTGGAGTCAGCCGCGCCTCGTCTTCGATGACGTGGGCAACCCGGTGCTGGACCCGGTGACCGGGTTGCAGCTGAACAATAACTGCCTCAACTGCCATACACCGGTGGATGAGGCCGGGGTCGTGCGCGTTCCTGCCGGGCAGCTCGAGCTGCAGGACGGTTTGTCGCCCGACGAGCCAGACCATTTTCATGCCTATCGCGAGCTGTTAGTTACTGATAATCTTCAGGAAGTGGTGAACGGCGCGCTCGTTGATGCCCAGCAGCAAGTGGGTGTCGACATCGATGGCAACCCCATTTTTGATGTGATTCCGATTGCGTCGCCCGCCACGATCGCTGGGGCAGCGGCGTCTGACGATTTCTTCGACCGGTTCGGAGATACCAATGATTTGCATTACAACATCTTGTCCATAGCGGAGAGACGCTTAATAGCGGAATGGTTAGATGTCGGAGCCCAGTACTACAACAATCCATTCGACGCCCCGGCCAACTAACTTATTTAGGGTTACGTGCCTGGCGCTGTTCGCGCTACTGGCCATCTTCCCCGGACAAGCAAAGGCCGCCAAGGAGCTTCGTAGTGTGGCGGTCGCCGACCCGTATCTTGAAATGCATACGGGCCCCGGTCGCGGCTACCCCATTTTTCACGTCGTCGATCGCGGCGAGTCTATTGACATCATCAAGCAACGTACGGACTGGTTCCTGGTTCGCGACGGCGATGGTGACGAAGGTTGGGTCGACAGAGCGCAGATGGAACTCACCTTGAATCCCGACGGGTCGGAAGTCGACTTCCGCCATGCGGGTCTCGAGGATTTCACGAATTCGAGGTGGGAAATTGGCGCGTTGGCGGGCGATTTCGGCGGCGCGAACATCGTTTCTCTGTACGGTGCGTACTCGCTCAACCCCCATGTCTCGGTAGAGGTATGGGGTTCACAGATTTTGGGTAATTTTTCGAACGGGTGGACGGCAAGTGTTAACGTCGTTCATGAAACGTGGCCTGATTGGCGCGTGTCGCCGTTCTTTACCCTCGGTGCCGGCGTTATTCGCACTGAGCCGAAGTCGACGATTATCCAGGGTGAAGATCGTAACGACCAGATAGGCCAAGCCGGCGCCGGATTTCGCGTCTATGTAACGCGGCGATTCGTGTTCAGGGCGGAATACAAGACTCATGTTGTATTCACGAGCCGTAACGACAACGAGGAAGTAGAGGAATGGAAAGTCGGTTTCGCGTTCTTTTTCTAATCCTGACAGTGCAGCTTGCGCTGTCCGGATGCGCGGCCACGAAGAACCTGTTCGGGTTCGGTCGTGACGAAGCGCCGCCGCCGACCGCGGAGCCGCCCGGACAGGTCATCGATCCGGAGGTCGAACGGCGCGAGATCAAGGAACCGAAGATCGACAAGGAAAACTTCGAGATCGGCGCATTCGCGGGAATCATGAGTATCGAGGATTTCGGGACCGACCTCGTCTACGGCGCAAGGCTCGCCTATCACCTGACGGAGGGTTTCTTCATCGAGGGCACCGTCGGCCAGACCGAGGCGGGCCTTACGAGTTTCGAAGCACTTAGTGGCGGCGCGCGCCTTTTCGAAGATCGCACGCTTACGTACTACAACATGAATCTCGGCTACAACATATTGCCTGGCGAGGGTTTCATCGGTGAGAAACGCGCGTACAACACGCAGTTCTACCTGATTGCCGGGCTGGGTTCGACCGAGTTCGCCGACGACGACCGCTTTACGGTCAACTTCGGCGCGGGATTGCGCCTGCTGTTGAACGACGCCTGGACGATACGCTTCGATTTTCGCGACCACCTGTATGACATAGACATCCTCGGGGAGGAAAAGACTGTGCATAACCTCGAGGGTGCGCTTGGATTCACGTTCTTCTTCTGAGGCAGGAGTCACGGTCAGTACGTCGATCAATGGCTAGAGTGAGGATTATGAAGATGAAATTCGCTAGACCCGGACGCATATTGCTTGCGTTACTTGCGTGTTATGGATTGTCTGCCTGCAGCGTCGAGCCGTGGGTGAAGCCTTACGAACGCGACCGCCTCGCGGACCCGATCATGGCGCTTGAGGGCGACCCCGTGTCGACAGCCTACATTCAGCACGTCTACGAAGCTCGCGAGGGCGCGCGGGGCGGCGAAGGCGCGGCCGGCGGCGGCTGCGGGTGTAACTAGGGAGCCTTCAGCGGTGAAATTCCGGCGGCATTTGATTTTCCTGGCATTCCTGGTCGCACTGCCCGGCAGCGTGCTGGGCGGCGTGCTGCCGGACGACCGCGGAGACGTTCTTTACCACCGTTACGAGGGCGGCGGCGTGACGATCGACGGGCCCTCGGTGCTCGTCCGCAAGAAAGCCGGCAAGAGCCTTTCGTTCGTCGGCAATTATTACCTCGACATGGTGAGCTCCGCCTCGATCGACGTGATTACCACGGCGAGCCCCTACACCGAGGAGCGCACGCAGTGGTCCGTGGGCATGGATTACCTGCGCGGCAACACGACCATGCGCATGAGCTACATAAGCAGCGTCGAGTCAGACTTCGACGCGAGCACCTATGCGTTCTCGGTCAGCGAAGACATGTTCGGCGACCTGACGACGCTGACACTGAGCTATGCCTTCGGCGAAGACATTGTCGGCAGATCGGATGACCCGACATTCAGGCGTGACAATACGCGCCAGCACTACGGGGTCGGCCTGACGCAAATTCTCACGCGCAACCTGATCGCGACCCTGAATTTCGAGACCGTCACCGACGAGGGTTTTCTCAACAATCCGTATCGATCGGTGCGCTACGCCGATTCGGGCAGCGCGCTGGGTTTCAGTTTCGAACCGGAACTCTACCCCGAGACCCGGACCTCGAACGCGCTGGGGCTTCGGGCCCGGTATTTCCTGCCGTACCGGGCAGCACTGGAAGCCGAATACCGCTTTTACACGGACACCTGGGAGATCGAGGGGCATACGGCTTCGCTGACCTACGTGCATCCCTGGGGGCCGTTCACCTTCGAAGGCAAGTTCCGCTATCACGACCAGACCGGCGCGGCGTTTTTCCAGGACATATTCTCGCGCTCCGAGGCGACGAATTTCCGCGGCCGCGACAAAGAGCTCAGCCCTCTCACGAGTTACACATTCCGCGGCAAGGTGAGCTACGAGTTCCTCGACAAGAACAAGGGGTGGGGGATATTCAAGCGCGGCTCGCTGAATTTCTCGCTGGATCACCTGTTCGTCGAGTATCACGAGTTCCGGGACATAACGTCCGGGCCGCTCGGCGAGGAAGCGCTCTACGAACTTAGTGCGAACGTTTACCAGATATTCGTCTCGTTCTGGTATTGAGATCGGTTCGGAGCGGCCCGCTCCAATTCATTTTTCTCGTCATGGCTCCCTTCGGTCCGCTTTACTTCCTCGAAAAAGAATCCTCGCGGCCCGCTCGGCGGCACTCACAACGTTCCAGGAGCACCTCTCGGAGCGCAATTCGCCCAGCATCTGTCCCGAGCCGATGCGCGATCCTGCAGTCGAGGAGCACCCCGCACGGCGATCAGCGATGGTGGTAGGATTCCGTCAATGTCAATGTTCTTTGCGCTAATCATCCTCGCTGCACTCACTGTTGCTGTGGTGATCCTCTACAACCGGCTGGTGCGCAGTCGCAACCGGGTCAGTACCGCCTGGAGTGACATCGACGTGCAGCTGCAGCGCCGTCACGACCTGATTCCGCAGCTGGTCAAGGCCGTCAACGCCTATGCGAAATACGAGAGGGCCACACTCGAAGCCGTAACGGAGTTGCGGGCCGAAGCGATGCGAGTGGTCGACGTCAATGCACGTGGCGAGGCCGAACAGGCGCTGGGCGAGGGCGTAAGCCGGCTGCTCGCGCTGGCCGAAAGCTACCCGGACCTCAAGGCGAACGAGAACTTCATGAAACTGCAGTCCGAACTCGTCGAGACCGAGAACTATCTGCAGTTTGCACGCCGCTACTACAACGGTTCGGTACGTGACTACAACACGATGACCGAAACGGTGCCGAGCAACCTGGTTGCGGGCGCTTTCCGGTTCGAGCCGCGCGAGTTCTTCCAGAAGACGGCGGACGAGGCTGCAAACGTGCCGCTCGTCAAGCTTGGGTCCGTCGAGTGAGGAAGCTCGCCTGTCTTATACTGTTGGCATTCCCGATGCTTGCGGTCGCCGACGAGCGTATCCTCGATTTTCACAGCGATATTACGGTCAAGCAGGACGGCTGGATCGAGGTCACGGAGACGATTCGGGTTCGCGCCGAGGGCGATCGCATCCGCCGCGGTATCTACCGCGACTTTCCCACCGAGTATTTCGACAAGCTCGGCAACCGTTACGTCGTGGATTTCCAGCCGTTCGCGGTACTCCGCAATGATGCGCGCGAGCCTTTCAAGATCGTGGATTACCGCAACGGGGTGCGCACGTATTTCGGCCGCAGCGACCGCTTTATCGATCACGGTATACACACCTACCATTTCCGCTACCGCGCTTTCCGGATGCTCGGCTTCTTCGAGCAGCATGACGAGCTCTACTGGAACGTGACCGGCTTCGACTGGGCGTTCCCGATCGACCGCGGCAGTGCGTCAGTGCGCTTCGACTTCGATGTGCCGGCAGGCAATATCGCGACGGAAGGCTATACCGGCCCGTATGGCGGCGATCGCCAGGACTTCACGTCGCACGTCGATGCTGACGGGGTAGCGCATTTCGAAGCCAACGACCCCCTGGGGCCCCTGAACGGCCTCACGATCGTGGTGATGTGGCCGAAAGGCCTCGTGACCGAACCTACCGCACTCGACCGGGTGGCCTGGACTCTTAAGGACAACGTGGGCCTGGTGATCGTGCTCGTGGGTTTCGCCGGCGTGCTCGCCTACGGCATCCCGGTCTGGCGGCGCTTCGGCAAGGATCCGGAGGAAGGCGTCCTCGTGACCCGCTACGAGCCGCCACAGGGATTTTCGCCGGCCTCGCTGCGCTACATCCGGCAGATGTACTACGACGATAAGACCATGACGGCCGCGATCTTGAGCCTCGCCGTCAAGGGCTACCTCCGGATCAACGACCTCGGCAGCAAGCACACGCTGTTCAAGCTCGAACCCGGGCCAGGCGCGCCGGCGCTCGCGACGGGCGAGGGCGAACTCTACGAGGCGCTGTTCAGGGATGGCAAGCGCGTGGTACTCGAGCAGGACAACCATGCGCTGCTGGGAGACGCGCGCGCGGCGCACCGGTCGTCGCTGGTCAAGGACTACAAGAGGCACTACTTCCGCATCAACAGCCTGCTGAACCTGCCATCGATTCTCATTGCGCTTGCTTCGATGGGCCTGGCGCTTCTCGTGGGAGGGCGGCTGTCGGTCACGGTGATTGTCGTCATCGTCGCCATGTTCCTGGCGGTCGCGTTTTTCGGGTCCATCATGAAGCGTCCAACGCTCCGGGGCCGCAAGGTGCTCGACGAGATGCTCGGCTTCAAGGACTACCTAGAGGTTGCCGAAAAGGACGAGATGAACCTGCGTAATCCTCCGGAGAAGACGCCGGAGTTGTTCGAGGCATATTTGCCGTTTGCGCTTGCCCTTGGTGTCGAGCAGGACTGGGCCGAGAGATTTGCCAGTCTGCTGGATGCGATCCGCGGACCGGACGGGCGTGGCTACCAGCCAGACTGGTACAGCGGTTCGTGGAACAGTTCGAAGATGAGCTCGAACATCGGATCCGTGGCCAGCGGGCTCGGCTCCGCCATCAGCAGCTCGGTGACGCCGCCCGGTTCGTCATCAGGCGGCGGCGGGGGCGGCTTCTCCGGTGGTGGCGGCGGTGGTGGCGGCGGTGGTGGCTGGTAACCGAAACCTTTCCGGCCGGCCGGGATCAGAGGTTAGAGATACAGCGGCAAACGTGACACTATTCTGCACCCGCCGCTCACGAGCAAGGTACGGACATTGAACCAACCCGGATACGGCTACCGGCGCCCGATCGATAACAGCGTCATCCCCAACGTGATTTTCGCGCTGCTGGTCGCGAACGGGCTCGTATTCGCGCTGCAACATTTTCAGTTCGAATTCACGCTGAAGTACTTTGCGCTCTGGCCGATCAACATTCCGCCGGAGCTGCTATCGCAGATTGCGCCGGAACACCGCCCGTCATTCATGCCCTGGCAGCTCGTTACCTACGGCTTCCTGCACAGCACCGACTACCTGGGCCATATCTTCTTCAATATGTTCGGCCTCTGGATGTTCGGCCGTGATCTCGAGCGGATGATGGGGCCGCAACGGTTCCTGACCTACTACATGACCTGCGTAATCGGCGCGGGGATCATCCAGTTGATCGTCGTCGAGTTTCAGGGCGGCGTCTATCCGACACTCGGCGCATCGGGTGGCCTTTTCGGGATCCTGCTTGCGTACGGTATGGCGTTTCCGAACCGCACCGTGATGCTGCTGTTCCCGCCGATTCCGATGAAGGCGAAAGTATTCGTGATCGTCTACGGGGTGCTGGAACTGTTCCTCGGTGTGAGCGGCTACGCTCCGGGCGTCGCACACTTCGCTCACCTCGGTGGTATGCTTTTCGGCTTTCTGTTACTGCGTCACTGGTCTCGGCGGAAATGACATCGGCAATCCTCGGAGCAATCAGGGTCCGTCTAGCGCCGTCGTGCCGCGACGCGCAGGTGAGGTTCGAACACGATGATCGATAAGTGTCGCCTGTGCGGGAGTTCGAACCTGCGTCCGTGGATGAAGGATGGCAGGAACCGCGACCTCGTGTACTACAAATGCGAGGATTGCGCGTTGTGGAATTACGATCTCGACTGCGGCGTCGACCAGACCCAGTACACCGAGGTCTACGTCAGCCCGCGCGACGTCGGGCACAAGTCGAACCGGCTCAATGCCGACAGCTGGAATTTCCTGCAGCGCTATGCGGACTCGCCGCGATCGATCATGGACATCGGATGCGGCAATGCGGGGCTGCTGCACCTTGCACGGGAGGCGGGCTGGGAGGTCGCCGGCATGGAGCTCTCGCAAAAGGCGGCGGAGTCGATACGGGAAGACCAGGGCATCGACGTAGTGGTATCAGACTTCCTGCAATTCGAAAACCCGGAGAATCGCCGGTATGACGTTGTCGCTCTCCGCCACGTACTCGAGCATCTTCCTGACTCCATCCTGGCGATGCGCAAGATCGCGGCTCTCCTCAAGGACAACGGTCTCGCGCTGCTGGAATTTCCGAATACCGGCTCTTTCAGCTACAAGCTCAAGCGTATCCTGAAAAACCGCGGACTGAAAAACGCCAAATATGCACCGGACTGGCGGCCCGGGCACGTCAACGAGTTCTGCCGCGGGTCGTTCGAATACCTGCTCGATCAGACCGGGTTCGAACTCGTCGTATGGCGAACCTATTCGAACAAGCCGGTCGCCAACGCGTTCTACCGCTGGGTGCCGATCGCGAGCAAGGTTCGTGTGCTCGTGCGCAAGCTGCCCGAACCTGCGGCGGCGCAAATAGCGGCCTGATTCGTGCAACTTATTGTCACTCCGGTGCATCTAAGCCGGAAACAGTCGAACCCAGGGGATTGTCACGCATGAAGCGCAGAGAGTTTCTCGGCGGGGCCGCGGCCAGCGGCGCAGTGCTCACCATGCCCGCCTTCCTCTCGGGCTGCGGTATACAGCAGGCCCGGGCAGTTGCCGACAAGACGCCGGAAAATCCGTTCATGGACTGGTTCGGCGTGGACCAGGCGACCGCGGCACGGGTGATGAGCGAATTGTCGGCCAATGGCGCAGACGCCGCGGACCTGTACTTCCAACACAGTCGCACGAACTACCTCACGCTCGAAGACGGCATCGTCTCCAGTGCGAATTCCACGATTCAGCAGGGCGTCGGGCTGCGCGTCGTCATCGGAGAGCAGACGGGCTATGCGTTCACCGAAGACCTGACGCTGCCCGCCATGCTGGCGGCGGCGAAGACTGCCGCCGCGATCGCCGCCGGCAGCCCGATTGTCGCGCCGCAGGCGTTTAATGCGCTCGAAGTCGGCGACCTCTACAAGACAACGGTGCCATGGTCGGACGTCGGTATCGACCAGAAGCTGCCGCTCATGAAATTCGTCGAGTCGCAAGCGCGGTCAATGGAAGAGGCGGTGGAAAAAGTCGCCGTCTACTGGGCGGACCAGGACGAGCGCGTGATGATCGCGACGCTCGACGGCAGGCTGGTCACTGATCACCGGCCGATGACGCGCGTTACCGTGACGGTTACGGCGCGGCGAGGTGAGGAAGTCCAGTCCGGGTTTGCCAACATCGCTGCGCGGCAGGAGTTCGGCTGGTATACCGAGGAACGCCTGCGCACGATGGTCAGGGAGGCCGTCGACCGCACGATGGTCCTGTTCGATGCGCGGCGGCCGCCCGCGGGCGAAATGCCGGTGATCCTCGCGTCCGGCGCGAGCGGCATACTGCTGCACGAGGCTATCGGGCATGGCATGGAGGCCGATTTCAACCGCAAGGGCACCAGCATCTATACCGACATGATCGGCAAGAAGGTTGCCGAGCCTTTCGTCACGGTTGTCGACCAGGCAACGATCCCGCGCGAGCGAGGCGCACTCAACTACGACGACGAAGGCAACGAGGCCGGTCGTACGGTGCTGGTCGAGGACGGTATCCTGAAATCCTACCTGCATGACACGATCAGCGCGCAGCAGTACGGCCTGCAGCCGACGGGTTCGGGCAGGCGAGAGTCTTACAAATATGCGCCCATGCCGCGAATGAGCTGCACGTTCATGGAGGCCGGGCCGCACACCAGGGACGAGATTATCGCCGCCGTGGATCGCGGCATAATCTGCGAAACCTACACGAACGGCCAGGTGCAGATTGGCGCGGGAGACTTCACGTTCTACGTCAAGAACGGCTGGCTCGTCGAGAACGGCAAGGTGACCGCACCGATCAAGGACGTCAACATCATCGGCAACGGCCCGGAATCGCTCAGGCGCATCACAATGGTTGCCGACGACGCTCGCCTCGATACGGGCGGCTGGACCTGCGGCAAGAACGGCCAGAGCGTGCCGGTCTCGCAGGGTATCCCGACCGTGCTCGTGTCGAAGATGACGGTGGGGGGCGAAAATGCCGGTTGATCTCAAGACGCGCGCCGCGCAGGCTGTCGATATTGCGCAACAGGCCGGGGCAGAGGATGCCTGGTCGAGCGTCAGCCAGAGCCGTGACGTTCAGTTCGAGTATCGCGACGGCAAGCTGGAGAAGGTAAAGGACACCACGTCGCAGAGTCTCGGCATCCGCATTTACGCGGATGGCCGTTACTCGAGTCACTCGACGACCGACCTGAACCCGGATCGGCTGCCGGATTTTATCGCCGATGCAGTAGCGATTACGGCAGCGCTGGAGCCGGATGAGTATCGCCGCATCACGCCCGAGGCGTTGTTCCGGGACCGTCCCGCCGACGAGCTCGATCTCGTGGACACGAGCGTGCAGGCGCTCGAACGAGAGCAGCGTATCGCCTGGTGCCGTGCGCTCGACGAAAGGGCACACCAGCATGAGCAGGTAATCTCGGCAACGTCGGGCATCTATGACGGCACCCGGCGTTCTGCCGCCGCGAGCAGCAATGGCTTTCTCGACGAACAGCAGTCAACCTACTGCTGGTTCGGCGCGTCCGTTACGTTGCGCGACCAGGGCGACAAGCGGGCCGAAGACGGATTCTATGCCGGCGGTGCCCATGTCGAGGACCTGCCGAATCCTGAGGATGTCGGCGCAAAGGCGCTCGCCCGCACCGTGTCCCGACTCGGTTCGGAGAAGGGGCCCACGGTCAAGGCACCGATGGTGGTCGACGCGAGGGCAGCCGCATCATTGGTCAGCAGGTTGCTCGGCCCCGCCAACGCTCGCAGTGTCCAGCAGGACCGTTCGTTCTGGGCGCCGCTTATCGGCGAGCAGGTGTTCAGCAAGAGGCTCACGATAGTCGATGATCCGCTCATCGCCCGGGGTCTCGCGTCACGCCGTTACGACGGCGAAGGCATCTCGGCCAGAGCGCTGCCGCTCGTCGAGGCGGGCATTGTCAGGAACATCTATGTCGATACCTATTACGGCCGCAAGGGCGACATGGCACCGACAACAGGCTCACCGTCGAACCGCGTCGTGAAACCCGGCGATCATAGCCTGGCCGATTTGCTGTCCCAGGTGGACGAGGGCGTTTACGTGACGTCGTGGCTGGGCGGCAACGCGGATGGCACAACGGGCGATTTTTCGCTCGGCCTGCGTGGGCACATGATCGAGAATGGCAACATTGGCCGCCCTGTTGGCGAGATGAATGTCACGGGTAACCTGCGCGACCTGTTCTCGAGACTCGAATTGATCGGTGACGATCCGTATCCGTATTCGTCGACGCTGACCCCGTCGCTGGTGTTCAGTGACGTCGATTTCTCGGGTGCGTGACAGGTTCGCGCTTTGCGAAGCGCAAATTCCTCAGGCCGTTGCGCCGCCGTCGATCGAGACCGCGGTTCCGGTGATGTGACGGGCAGCGTCGCCCGCGAGGTACAGCACCAGCGATGCAACCTCGCCGGGCTCGGCGATTCGTCCGTTCGGGCTGTCTTCGGCTGCCTCGGCCAGGAAATCGTCGATGTCCTGTTCCACCAGTTCGGCTTCGATCGCAAGCATCGGCGTGTCCACGTCGCCAGGGCAGACCGCGTTCACGCGTAGTCCTGCACGAGCGTGGTCTTTCGCCATCGCCCGCGTGAGCATGATCAGTCCCCCCTTGCTGACGCAGTAGGCGACGTGATCGGCGCCTGCCTGCAAGCCCCAGTCCGACGCGACATTCACAATACTGCCTGCTGTATCAAGGAGGAATGGCAGGGCGGCCCGGCTGAGATAGAACGGGACGTCCAGGTTGATCGTCATCGTGTCCCGCCAGTCCTCGTCGCTGGTGTCGGCGGCGCTCCCCCGGACCAGGGTGCCTGCGCAGTTCACCAGGCAGTCGATGCGGCCGAATTCATCGATCGTGTCGGCGACGAGCTCGTCGCAGGCATCCGAGGTTTCGAGATCGCCTTCCCAGGTGGTGATGTCGTCGGATGCGGCGGCGACTTCCTCCAGTCTTGCCGTGTCTCTTCCGGCCGCCATGACCGACCAGCCGGCATCCGCAAACTCGATCGCGGCTGCGGCGCCTATGCCCGAGCTCGCCCCCGTTATCAGCGCGACCTTCATCACGTTCCCTCGCTCGATGTATCGTAATATGCAGTGTATATCAGAAGCGATTTACCGGTGCGTGAAATGAACGAACTCGAATCGCTGGGCTGGCGCAGCTTTTTTGCGTCACAGGTCGATGCGGACAGCACGCTGGTTCCGGCGCGAGTCATGGCCGTACACCGGGGCCGGGTGGAGGTTGCCGGCGGGGACTTTGATGGCTCCGTGATGCTGTCCGGCAGGAGCGCGCCGTTCCAAACCACGGTTGGTGACTGGGTGCTGGTTGACATGAACGGACCGCGAGTCGACCGCGTGCTCGATCGTTTCGGCGCGTTCAAACGGGGTGCTGCAGGAACCTCGAATACGATCCAGCTGATTGCGGCTAATGTCGATACGCTGTTCATCGTCACCTCGGCAAACAGGGACTTCAATGTCGCGCGCCTCGAGCGTTACCTCGCGGTAGCCCACGAAGCTGGTGCGTATCCTCTGATCGTGATTACGAAGGCCGACATGGTGGAATCGATCGAGCCGTACATTGCTCGAGCGAGGGTTCTGGGCAACGGCCTCCTGGTCGAGTCCATGGACGCTCGCGAGCCGGATGATGTGGACAAGCTGCGTCCATGGTGTGGCCCCGGACAGACTGTCGCCTTGCTGGGCTCCTCCGGCGTCGGCAAGTCGACGCTCGTCAACACCCTCACCGGATCGAGCCTGGATACTCGTGAAGTCCGCGAAGATGACCAGCGAGGGCGCCACACCACCACTTCCCGGTCGATGCACAGGCTGCCGCAGGGTGGCTGGCTGGTCGACACGCCGGGTATGCGTGAACTGCGGCTCGTGGACAGCGGAGATGCGCTGGAAGACGTTTTCAGCGAAATTTCGACGCTTGCCGCTGACTGTCGCTTCTCGGATTGCCGTCACGAGACCGAGCCGGGCTGCGCCGTGCAGGCTGCAATCGATACGGGTGTGCTCGATCAGCAACGGCTGGCCAGATTCCGCAAACTGCTGGCGGAGGACAGGCGCAATTCCGAGACGGTGGCAGAGCGCCGGGCAAGGGACCGGAACCTGGGCCAGCTCTACAAGTCCATCCTGTCAGGCAAGCAGCGTTTCAAAGGTGGGAGCGAATAGGTGATCACGGTGGATCTGAACGCGGACCTCGGTGAAGGCGATGCATACGACGCAGAACTGCTGCGGATTGTCTCGAGCTGCAATATTGCCTGCGGCGGTCACGCGGGAGATCCGGGCAGTATTGCTGCGACGATACGGGCGGCGATGGCCAATGACGTGAACGTCGGAGCACATCCTTCCTACCCCGACCGCGAGGGCTTCGGCCGCCGCAG
>CAMYJB010000031.1 GCA_947258565.1 uncultured Woeseiaceae bacterium | reverse complement strand
GACCTCCTCCAGCTGGGCGGCAGTCACGTAGTCATTAACTGTCTGATCAGCCGGCGGCGTGTAGATCGGGTCGCTGGCACAGGCGCCTAACGCAGCCGTCATACCAATCAGGATGATCCCCATTCTCATCGCTTTATTCGCTCCCCTCTGGCTTACCCGGTTTTGGACTCGAAATCCCGCCGTTAGTTCGCCAAGCTTACACCTATGATCGCCGCCTGGCCCGGCGCGCTTGCCCGCGAGAATCCAGACTCGTATTTCGCGGTCATCCCGGCCATGTATTCAGCGGACGTTGCTTCCCGGCGGTGGCCCCGGTTCGAAGCTGATCGATTCGAGCTGCCAGGCAGCGACGTCCGGGTGGTCCGTGATCAGCTTGTTGTTGACGATTTCGCTGTACCGACCCCTGATCCGGACCTCGAGCACCGTCCGGCGGGTATGGCCGTCGGAATTCTGGCCAACCAGGCGGATCCTGAGAAGGCCGGGACCCTCGGCTTTTTGCACCCGGCTCCTCAGTTCGAGCAGCCTCGGATTCGCATAATAGCTCAGAGTTCCCCGGAGACAGACCTGCCCCTCGCTGTCACAGAACGAAGCATTCCTGCCGATGATCGTCTCGCGGGGTCCCGCGAGAGACCCGGACACGGCGAGCAGGCACAGCACGACCATGACAGACGGAAAACGCATGCCGGTAGTGTGGGACGCGGGACGTCTCGTCGCAAGCGGTGCGATCGTGTCAGGACGCCTTCAGCCGCAACCTTTCGGTAACAGAGCTCTGCACTGATTGCTTCTTCGCCCTGCGCGGGTGCCGGGAAAAGAACGACCAGATCATGCTGGAGACGTCCGGAGCGTCGGGGATGCTGAAGGGGCCGCGAGCGCCACCGTACCAGCCGTGTTCGTAGCCTTTGAGTACGAGGTAATTCAAAGCGCTGGCGCCCGTCTCATCAGCGTAGGTCGTCAGTGACCACGGTGTTCGGCCGTGCGTGCCCTGCGTCACGTCCGCGCTGCCAGCATCAATACCGAAGCAGGCAATCCAGCTGTCGCGAAGCGTTTCCGCCGCTCGCAGGCCCACGACGTGGTCGTCGGCCGAATGCGCGATGAAGAGCGGTGTCAGGCTTTTCTTGCTGCCCATAGCCTGGTTCATTTCGGCCACCGTTTTGCTGGTTTTCCTGACTCGAGGATACTTGCCCAGCGCCCAGATGGATTCACCGTAGGCAACGCCAGCAACGGCGGCACAGGAGGCGATCTTGCCGCCGTGCACGACAGCCAGGGCGACAGCCATGGCGGCACCGGATGACAGGCCGGTAACGTGGATCCTGTCGGGATCGATCCGGTGGCTGCGCCGTACGGCGTTGACGATATTCCATAGATCTTCGACTTCACCACTGCCGCGACGGATATCTCCGCGCCGCCACCATCCCCAGCAGTTACGCAGCCGTACGCCACGATAGCCGGTGATGAAGGGGTACACGACGACGAAACCGTAGCGATCGGCCAGTTCATCGAACCGCGTAATGGTCTGCATGTCGAAGTGATCCTGGTTACAGCCGTGCAGAACCATGACCAGCGGCAGTCGTTCCTGCCGCTGATACGATGGCGGCACGTGAACCAGGTACTCGCGGTCGCGGGATCCGGGATACGCGCGGGCACGAAATTTCCTGCGGGCGTCGGAACCGGGTGGCCGCAAGCGCCGTACGAGGCTTTGGAGGAAGAACCAGATGGCGCGCGTGACCAGCTGCCATGCCGTCACCGCGTATTGCCATAATGCCGCCATCCAGGCCACCAGCCGTTCCAGGCTGCTGATTTGGCGAAGATTTTTGAGCCACCTCGTCATCACCGGAGCGACGTCGCCTCCCTGCGGTTCGGCAGTCTGTCAACTTAGCGATGTGGGGGTGGCCTAACTGCGACGCAGGTTCGGTTTTTCGAAAATTATTTCCAATAGCAGCCGCACGCAACCAGGTAGTCCGGAGCGGACGTATCCAGAATTGCGGCGCCAAAGGCGCTCACCAGCAATGGCTCGCTATTGTCGAGAAACGCGATGGCAACTTCGAAATGCGAAGTCCGGTCATCCGCCCAGAACGCGTTCCATTCCTCGCGATCGGCCGTGAGCGTGTAGGTGCTCCAGTCCACCCCGGCGCATCGGGATTCATCGAGGTTCACCGGCATGGAGTGGGGCGCGGCGGCGGCTGAAAGCGTCAGGGACGCCTCCGGGTACTCGTCCGACAAGCTGCGAAAAACAACGAACGGGGATACTTTCGTACGCCCGGGCTTCACGCCCAGCACCAGCGCCAGCGATTCCGGATCGGCTTCCCGGATCGGCTGAGCCGGCGAATACCGGCAATAGTCGTTGACGTCGAGTGACGCGCACGCTGACAGGCTGAGCCCGATCATCGTGACCAGGGCTGCTTTTGACGATCGCGTCGTGACCGTCGTCTCCTTGTTAGGGGCGGGGCACATCGCCGGCCAGAATACGGCAACGGCGCCACTTTTCAATGCCGCGAACTACTCCCGGATTTCAGGGACAGTCGCCCTTCCCCTCGTCCCGCGCGCCCAGTAACGCCTTCGTTCGGCATCGCGTCGCTTCACCGAGCGGGTCCAGCGCTGCCGCTTCGCGCGCGTGGGCCCGGGCACGGCGGTGTGAACCTGCCTCGCCGTGCAGGATTGCAATCGCGAGGTACAGGTCCGCGGAATTGGGGTGGCGGGCAAGGTATTCGGCCGCATTTTCGGCATCGAGCTTTAATTCGCCGGTGTTCAGCAGGCGCAGCAATTCGACGTGGGGATGGTCCGGGCAGCTGGCAGCCGCGCGCCCGAGCGACCGCGTGGCCAGTTGCTCGACGACGGACTTCTGTCCCTCGGGCAGGGTTTCGAACTGCCCGAAGTAGAACTCCGATTGCGCCAGATGCAGGAGGCCGGCCTCGATGTCCGCGGTCGCAACCATCGCCAGCGAGGCAGGACCGCCGCCGCGGCGGCCGGTGCGCGCCAGCGTCAGTATCGCCATCGCGTCGTCCGGGTAGTGGCAGTTGGCGACGATCGCGTGTGCCGCTTCGAGTGCCTGCGGTTCCAGCGGCAGCTGCGGCCACAGCGCATCGAGTACCCAGTCCTGCAGCTGCGCCTGGTAGAGGAGCGGGCTCTGGAAACCCTCCGCCCATCGCTCCTCACCGCTCTTGTCGAGCAATTGCAGCATCAGCTGCAGCCGGCCCTCGCCCCGGCCAAGGGTTCCGGTCAGCAGGTAGTCGGCGCCGAGCACCGCCGCCTTTTCCGAAATTTCCAGGCCGCTCAACGAAATGTGCATGGCGCTCCGCGATTCGATCACGCGCACTTCGGGGCGACTGGACAGAATCGTGCGAAATCGCTTCGTCAGATGATCCGCGAGGTCGCGCGTCTCCTCTCGCGTGTCGGTCGCCCCGATCGGGAGCACCGCGAGCGTCGGCCGCTCGGCCGGCGTGGAGAGATCCTGGCACGCCGAAAGCGCGGCCATGACCAGCGCGGTACAGATCAGCGCCACATTCGCGTGACGCTGATCCCTGGAGCGATTATCGGTTTCCGGCGTTCGCATGCGCATGCCAGTGTACTGGCTTATGTGCACGGGGCGTGAGGGCTTTTCGAGTAAACTAGCCCGATGAGCAACAAGCGTTTCGCATTCGCGCTGCACGGCGGCGCCGGCGCCCGCAGCGGGCGCGACTACTCCGTCGCCGAGTACCACATGCGCGACGTGACCGAGAACGCGCGCGACCGGCTCGCCTCGGGTGCCCGCGCACTCGACGTCGTTGAGTACGCCGTTCTGCAGATGGAGTCCTCCGGCCTGTATGTCGCGGGCCGGGGCTCGGCCCCGAACTCCGCCGGCTACGTGGAGCTCGACGCGTCGATCATGGACGGTCCCGTCAGCGCAGCGGGCGCCGTTTCCTGTATCCGCGACGTCGTGAGCCCGATCTCGGTGGCCCGACGCGTCATGGAGTCGACGCCACACGTGATGCTGTCCGGGGCCGGCGCACTCGCATTCGCGCGGGCACAGGGGTTCGAGGAGGTGGCAGAGCCGCGCAAGTACTACACGCTTCCGATCGGGGTCGACGAAGACGAGATCGAGGACCAGGCTCACGGCACGGTCGGCGCGGTCGCGCTCGACACGAACGGCGAGCTGGCGGCCGCGACCTCGACGGGCGGCACCTTCGGCAAGCTCGAGGGGCGTGTCGGGGATACGCCAATCGTCGGCGCCGGCACCTGGGCCGACAGCGATATCGCGATCTCCTGCACCGGAACCGGCGAGTACTTTATTCGCACGGGTGCGGCGCTGTCCGTGGCGTGCAGGGTCAGGGCCGGGGCATCGCTGAGCCAGGCCATCGACGAGGTTCTGGCCGACGTCAGGCACCTGGGCGGTGACGGCGGCATCATCGCCGTCGATTCGATGGGCCGGGTCGAAATGATCTACAACTCCGAGGGCATGAAGCGCGCATCGGCCGGCAGCGGCGATAGCGTTTTCGTGGCGACTTTCGACTGACGAAGGTACGATTGGCGCATGAGTACCTCGGCCGAAATGCTGCAGCCCCTGCCGGGCGTGATCGAGCCGCGCTGGTGGAGCGGCTCGCCGGCGCTGCCGCCGGAATCGTTCACCATCGATTGCTCCGGCTACGCGATGGATGCCGGCGATCTCGGCAAGGACGGCGAACTCGCGCAGCGCATGAACGCACTATTCGACGAGGTCGGGCTCGTGTACCTGACCAATACGCGGCTCAGCGACCTGGGGACCATGCGGGAATTCGCAAAGCTCGTGGTCGAACACGAGATGCGCTACAAGGGCGGCGCCAATCCGCGCGACAGCCTTGCGAAAAGCGTGTACGAGGTGGGCGCGCCGCTGCAGGCCTGGCTCCACTACCATCACGAGATGGCGTACATATCGCGCAGCACCACGATGCTCGGTTTCCTGTGCAGCAAGGCGCTGCCGGATCGGGGTTATACCTTCGTGTCCGACAACCTGCCGGCGACTGACGCGATTCTCGAAACGGAGTTCGGACAGAAGCTGAAGGAGCTGGGGATTTGCTACCACCGTAACCTCACCGACCGGGAAGCATTCAGGGGCACCGACCAGATCGGCGTCTACAACCACTGGCAGAAGTCCATGCTCACCGAGGACCCGGACGAGGCGGTCAAGATCGCGAAATCGCGGGGCCTCGAGGTCGAATGGGGCCCGGACCGGCTCCTGAAGACGCGCTACTACGTGTCGGCGTTCGAATACTTCCCGCAACTCGAACGCAACGTCCTCTACAGCAGCGTCGCCGACGACGGCATGTGGTTCGACGCCTGGCCGAAAGTCATGCACCTGCCTTACGACGAGCGGCCGCTGAAGCTCACCTTCGGCGACGACACGGAGATGACGCGCGAGGAGAAACAGCTGTTCGTCGATATCTACGACCGCTTCGGCATCCCGATCCAGTGGAACGTCGGCGACATCGCGATCGTCTGCAATTATCGTTTTGCCCACGGGCGTCCCGGTATCCACCTCGACGCTGACGAAGAGCGCGAGCTTGGCGTCCTGATTGGTGAGTCTTACGAGCGGGTCGGAGATTTGCCCGGTAAGTGGTGACCTATTCGTACGCGATTCGTTCCCCTGTATGAGTGCGACGCTCCGGCAGGCGGCTGCAGAAATTCTGCGGAAGAACGACCGTAGCGGCTACACCGTACCCACGCACGGCCTGTATCCGTTTCAGTGGAGCTGGGACTCGGCAATCACTGCGCTCGGATGGCTCAAGCTCGACGAAACGCGCGCCTGGCAGGAGTGCGAGACTATGTTTCGAGGCCAGTGGGCGAACGGCATGTTGCCGCACATTCTTTTCCACAAGAATGCGGCGTCGTATTTTCCCGGACCCGACGTGTGGGGCGGTGAGAGTCATCCGGTACCGTCCAGCGCAATCTCGCAGCCGCCGGTGTGGGCGACCGCCGTACGAATTCTCTACAACAGCGCGGCCGATCGAAGCCTCGCCGACCGCGTTCTCCGGGATCTCCTGCCGAAACTCGTCGCCTATCATCGTTGGTGGTACAGAGAGCGGGATCCCGAGGGCACGGGGCTCGTCTGTAGTTATCACCCGTGGGAATCGGGCATGGACAATAGTCCGGCCTGGGACCAGCCGCTCTCGAACGTGCCTGAGGTCGACTGGACGTATCATCGCCGGGATTTGAGTCATGTGGATTCGGACCAGCGCCCGAAGAAACCAGAGTACGATCGCTACCTGTTCCTTGTCGATTTCTACAAGCGCCATGAATTCAACAGCCGCTATATCTACGAGCATTGTCCCTACAAGGTGCTCGATATAGGCATCATTTCGACGCTCCACAGGGCAAGCCAGGATCTCTTGCATCTCTGCGAGTTGGCAAACCCGCCCGACGATGTGACGGACATCGATATGTACATGGCGCGGACGGGAGACGCAATCGGCACGCTCTGGTCGGAACAGAGTCGCTGTTTCCTCAGTCACGACGTGCTTACGAATGAACCGCTGGACGAGATCACCACCGCTACCGTATTGCCGTTGCTCGGCGGTCTCGCGAGTGAAGAACAGGCGGAAGCCATGGCGGCGCTGATTCGGGACTGGATTGATGCCACGCCGTTTGCATTGTCCTCGACGCATCCATCGAGTCCGCGATATGAATCGCAGCGGTACTGGCGCGGTCCGGTCTGGCTACACATCAACTGGCTCATTGCGCTCGGGCTGGAGCGCTACGGCAAGCAGGAACTTGCAGTAAAACTGCGCGAGGCCGCGCGCGACTGTGTATTGTCCGCGGGTCTTTGGGAGTACTTCGACGCGGAAAGCGGTGCAGGCTGCGGCGGCGACGATTTCTCCTGGACCGCTGCTATCGCCTTACACTGGCTCGATGCTTAGCCGACTCAGCCGAATATTAAAGGCACCAATGCTCCGATCGCGAGCATGCCGATAAACGCACCAACGAGTACGATCGTCTCTTCCTTGAACCAGTGTCCCACGCCCTGGTCGAGCCCGGGCGGCGCCGTCGATTCTTCGTGCCGCATTGCAGAGATGATGAGCGCGACCGAGAGCGAAACGACGCAGCCTATGAAGTTCCACCACAACCAGAAGATCTGTGGCGCGCCGAGCCAAAGGTAGACATTGACACCGACGCCAGTCAGCAATCCGACGTTCGCCCCCATCGAATGCACCTTGCTAAAAAGAATAGCCAGCAGGAAAATTGCCAGGATCGGACCATAGAATACGGATCCGACCTTGTTGATGGCTTCGATTACGGTAGGCGCAATATCGCCCGCATAGATTGATAGCACTACGATCACGATGCCCCAGAAGAACACCGTAACCCGCGACCAGAATACGTAGCGCTCCTTGTCCAGTTGCTTGCCTGTGAGTCGTACGAAGTCCTCGATGGCGACGGCGGACAGGGAATTGACAACGGAACTCAACGATGACATTGCGGCGGCAAGCAAGGCAACCACGAGAATGCCGATAATCCCGTGCGGCAAGTACTGCACAATGAAGAGCGGCACGAGTGTGTCCGGCCTGTCGGGATCGATCTGCGCCAGGAATTCCGGGTTCATGGCAGCAAACGTGCCCAGGATCAGGCCTGCCGTGCAATAGAGGAACACGATCGGGAATCGGGCCAGGCCATTAGCCAACAGGATCTTCCTGACCGTCGATTCGCTCTTGGCCGACAGCGTACGCTGTGCCTGGGTCTGATCGCAGCCATAGTAGGACGCGTAGAGCACGAATCCGCCGAAAATCATGGGCAACAGCCCCCACTCGTCGCCGCTGAAACCGAACGATTGCGTCCGCAGCACCGTCAGCCGCTGTGTGTCGACATTGGCAAGAAAGCTGTCTACGCCGCCCAGGTTGTAGAGCGCAAAACCACCGACCATGATGACGCCGAAGAAAATCAGGATCATCTGGATCGTGTCGGACCAGACGACCGCTTTCATTCCGCCCTGCAATGAGTAGATGATCGTAACCACGCCAATAATTGCGATTGCGGCAAAGAAATCGATGCCCATAACACTGTTGAGGATGAGCGCGGTCGCATAGATCGTGACGCCGGTCGCAAATGCCCGGCTCACCTGGAAGACAAGGCTAATCAGGAGCCGCGTCCCTACTCCGAAACGGCGCTCCAGGTAGTCGTAGATACTGACGACGCCGGACCGGTACAGTGCGGGTAACACGTAGACCATGAGGAACAACATCGCCAGCGGCACGGCGAATTCGTAGGACAACCACACCATCCCGCCATCGGGCCGCAGTCCGACGAAAGCTGGTGCCGAAATGAAACTGATCGCGGACAGCTGTGTCGCCATAGTCGACAGTGTCAGTGGAAAGACGCCCAATTCGCGTCCGCCGAGAAAATAGTCTTTTTTCGATTTCTGTTCTTTGAAGAAATAGCCGAGGCCAAGGAGCATCCCCAGGTAACCGAGCAAGATCGCATAGTCGAAGTAATTCAATTCATGGCCCTCTCGACAAGGATTTCGCAACCACGAACACCGGAGAGCTCCGGTTCGACTGCGATGTGAATTCCAGGCATGAGATCGGGGTCCCACAGGCGAACGGCATCTGTCAGCATTCGAAACGTCGGCCTTGATTCACGCGCGAGCGCCTGGCCTTCTGACATTACTGCTGCCTTCCAGGCCGTTCCCCCCATTTCCACAGCGAGTGTCAGGTTTCGGTCTTGCATTGAATCCATCGTACCGCAAACGGCGCCAATTTCATTACGCCTCGCTCGACGTGATCGCCGGAAAGCACGTCTCTACCGGCAACGTCAGTTCTTGCTTGCTGCTCGCAACCTGTAAGATTGACGATGCATAGTATTGTCTCGCCACTTTGTTCAGAAGAACGTCGGATGGCGAATACCTCCTTACCGAGGTCGAGTATCTCGAAGTCGCCGTAGGGATCGAACGCGTGGTGTCGGCGACGGACGCCGATTAATCTCTTGAGCGCCTCGAATACCATCGCCGGCAAGCTCTTGTCGTCTTCGAGCTGATTCTTGATGTCCCGATAATCGTGCTGAGACCGATTGATGGACCTGGCACGCCCAGTCTGTTTCACGCCCCGAAGATCGTTTCGCGTGCCGAGCAGCGACTGTATGTAGACAGCGGGCACGCCCGGCATCGACAGGACGATTGCTTGCGACGCTATGAAGCGCTTCACCAATGTCGCAACTGAATCCTCTGGCGAAGCAAGCAGGTCGACATACGAACAATTGAGTTCATATGGCCGCTCCCTGCCATCGCGCATCCTTCTGAGGGACACGAGTCCGCCTGTGTCCCGCGCGGCGTCGACAAGCCGTTGCTGTTCCTCGTCGCTCAGGATTTCCTCGATCGGCCTGACCCCGACTCCGTCATGACTGGCACTGAAGTTGAGAAAGCACGCCTCGTCTCCCGGCAATGTCAACTGGCGTGCCCACTGACTGAGCCTGGTGCCGTCACCATTGATCAGGCTATGGGCGATGAGCGGAGGTAGCGCGAAATTATAGACCATGTGGGCTTCGTCCTGGCCGTTTCCGAAATACGCGACATTTTCATGATGTGGCACATTCGTTTCCGTTACGAGAACGACGTCACTGCGAAGCTGTGAGACTGCGGCGCGGATAACTTTGATGATCGCATGCGTCTCCGGCATGTTTGCACTCGACGTGCCCGGCTCTTTCCACAGGTAAGTCACCGCGTCGAGGCGCAATAGCCTTGCGCCTTTCGCGATCAGGAAGAACAGCACATCGAGTACCGCGACGAGCACGTTGGGATTGCGGTAGTTCAGATCGACCTGGTCTTCACTAAACGTGGTCCAAAGGTAGTGTATGTTCCCGGCGGCGTCGGTGAATGGTGTTAGCAGCGGCGACGTCCTCGGACGTGTGACGGCCGACAGGTCGTCGTCGGGGGCACACTCGACAAAGAAGTCGGCGAATTCGGGGTCGCCCGCGAGGTAGGCCCGCAGCCAGTCCGACTCGCTCGACACGTGATTGATGACCGCATCCGCCATGATTCGACCGTGTTCGGCCAACACCTCGATGTCGCTCCAGGTGCCGAGATCCTCGCGTACGGCATAATAGTCTATGACGGCAAAACCATCGTCCGATGAATACGGGTGAAAGGGCAGTATATGGACCAGATCGAACGTCCCTTCCAGGTACTCTCGTTGAAACCGGCCCAGCACTTCGAGCGGCGGCTCAGAGTCGTATAGCGTGTCCCCGTAGGTGATGAGCATCACGTCACTGTGACTCAACATCCTGACCCGCGAATGATCGGCGACGTCGTTGTATTCTGCCAGCAGGGCGTCGATGCGGTCCGATACTTCAACAGCGATCTCGCGCGGATAAATACACGCAAGTGCTTCTGCCCATGGCCTGGCTTGCGATTCCGGGTGGTCGCTCATCGATACGATTCTCTGCGCCGCGACCGGCGCCAGCAAGAAAGGGGCGCCGTGTAAGGCGCCCCTTGTTTCATCGCGGTCCTAGAAGTCGTAAGTGACTCTAAGCTGCACCCTTTGGGGGAGGATGGGGCGACCGACGAAGAACTGTGCGGGCTCGCCTACCTGGGCGGCACCCTGGCGGGGTGAGCCTTCCTGCAGGCCCTCCTCGTCCGTGAGGTTGAACACCTGGAGGCTAACGCGAATGACGTCACCCTCATCGAGTTCGAACGTGTACCCGGCGTCAAGACGCCACAGGCTATAGGAGTCGAGCTCAACCGTGTTGCTGTCGTTGGCGAAGTTGGAGCCGTGGTAATGGCCCAGCACGGCTGCATCGAAGCCCGCGTAGTTGAAACGAACACCCACGTTGGCCATCTCCGTTGGCTGACGCCGCAGCTCGTTGCCGACTTGCTCGGGGCTACCCTCGACTTTGGTGAACTCGTGGTCGCGCAGAGTAATGTTCCCGAACAGCGACCAGAACTCGCCGAGATACACCGTGCCCGTTGCCTCGAGACCAACTGCTTCCGTGGACTGCAAAGCCGTGACTTCGATGACGCCACCAGGATTATTCGGGTCGTTGACGAAGTCGACGTTCCGCCGGTCCTCGAGTTCTGTGTAGAACAGCGTAACCGTTCCCTCGAAAAGCTCCGACTGGTATTTCGCGCCGATCTCACCCTGCAGGATGATCTCGCCCTCGTACGACGCGAGGTTACCGAAGTCGTCGAACGGCACGCTGCGAATCTGCGGGAAGAAGTAACCACGGGACGCGTTGCCGAAAATGTTGAAGGTGTCGGTGAGTCGATACAACACGCCGACCGACAGCGCCCATTCGGTGGTGTCGAGGCTGTCGCTGGTCAGCGATCCGTCGGTGTAGCTGACGGTTTCAAGGCTGTCGTTGACCAATGGGTCATTACCCATCACGAACGACGCTGTGTTACGCCTCTTGATATCACCGTCCAGGCGTTCCACACGCGCGCCCACGTCGAACGTCCACCTTTCGGCTTCGATCTGATCGGCGAGGTATAGCGCCGCGCGCCGCGCCGAGCGATCGAAGTTGCCCGTCATACCATTCGACAGCGCGAGACCATTCAACGTCCATGCGAATTCCGCATTCGGATCAGTCGATGGAACGAGATTGCCTGCTCCATCATCCTCGATGCCGACCAGCGTCACATTGACCATCTTCGGCGCGTTACGGAAGTCACCGAGGTAGGTCGTAATGTAGTTGATATCATCCGCCCGCGACTGAGAGAAGAAACCGCCGATCGTCACATTGTGCTCGGCATTGCCGGTCGTGAACATGCGGCCGATGCTGAGTTCGCCGGAAAAGTCGGTCGCATCACGCCAGCGATCCAGCGTTCGGTTCCCGAATACGAGATCCGTTGGCGCGAGCGCCAGCCCGGACTGTGAGTACGTGAACACGGCATTCGCGGCAAATGCGTCGATACCCCGGTTCGTCAAGTATTCGGCCTGAGTCTCTGGTGTATTCGGGCCGACAGCGTCACCGTCGAGGAACAGGTTGAATTGGTGATCGTATTGGGCGTACCGCATCTTGGCATTTAACGTCCAATCCGAGCCAATGTCCTTGTCGAGCACGGCAGCAATGGACGTGCCTTTCGTAACGACGCCGTCGCCGATTGGCGTGGTAAACCGCCCGTCGGGTGTGTCGTACGACAAGCCAATCGCGTCAACCGTGTTCATCGTAAATACTGTGGCGCCGTCGTTGCCGTTCACGCGCTCTCGTGTGTTGCCGTCGAGAGGCAGCGGCAGGAAAAACTGTACCCTGTCATCGATCATCTGGCCGAAGAGCGTGACTGAGCCGCTGCCGTCATCGAACTCGTGTTTCAGATTTCCACGCAGCTGGAAGCCCTGGGTATCGAGCCCTGAGTCCAGTGGCCCTTCATCGAAGCGGTAGAAGCCGGACAGCGCATAAAACGTATTCGAAGCGTCGCCGCCAAGCGGGCCGCTGAAAAAGTAGTCACCGCGGAACCTGCCTTCTTCTGCCGTCTCTAACTGCAGCGTGCCCGCGGGATCAGGGCCGCCCGTCTTGCTGATGTAGTTGATGATTCCGGCCACTGAGCCCGGCCCGAACAGGTTCGATGAACCGGCAGCGACGAACTCGGCACGCTCGATACCGAGGTCGGGCCGATAGAAGACGTCGAAAGCCGACGAGTTGAGACCGAAGGTCGTGAATGCCGGCATGCCGTCGAACAACAATGGGTTGAACGAGAACTGGCCGCCGGACGGCAGGGCCCGGTGGAAGACGTTCGTGGCAACTTCACCACCGCCGCCTTCAGCGCTTACGCCCGGTAACTGGGTGAGAATATCCGCCTGGCTATTGAACTGCATCTGCCTGAAGTCTTCTTCGGAGAACTGCACGACGGACTGCGGAGTCTCGAAGGTTGTGCGGGCGACACCGGTACCCGTAACGACGATCTCTTCAATCGTCGCGCCGTCCCCTTCTTCCTGGGCCATACCGGTTGCCGGCAAGGCGAACGCCAGTGTCAACGAGCAAAGTTGGAACAGTGAATTGCGAAGCTTCATTTGTTTATCCCCCATGAATTCGCGGTGTAGTTGGACCGTAGCACAATACACTCACAACGGGTAAATACCTGTAGGTAATTAGCGCAGCTTCCGTAACTTATTCACTCATTTTGATAACAAAAGAAACCATCCCGGTTCGTGTCACTCGCGTTCTAAAGTGTAATAATCTGATTATATTCAGCAAGATAGACCCATCGAGCCGGGAAAACCCGATCAGGCGAAAAAGTAGCTGTTGAGCGTCAGTGCCGCCGCTCCGATTGATGCGGCGTCGCCCTCGGCTTCCGCAACCACGACTCGAGGCAAGGGCCGGGAATCCGAGCGCCGACGCTGATCGTAGATTTCGATATGCGGAATGACCTTCTCCGCGAGGCTCCTGGGAATTCGCCCGCCGACGACAATGACTTCGGGATCCAGCAGTGCCGCAGAGGCCGAGGCGATCAACGACAATGAATCACGTACGCGACTTATCCACTCGTCGACCCCTGGCCAGTCCGGATCGAATCGGTCGACCAGTTCAGACACCGAATGCACATCGATGCCATGCTTGCGAATCAGCTTGAGCAACAGATCCAGGTTGGGATGCGGGTAAATGCTGGGCGGTAACAACTGCGCAACTTCGCCCGCGTTCCCGAACTCTCCGCGCACTATCTCGCCGTTCAAGATGACACCACCGCCGAGCCCGGTGGCGATGTAAAGGTAGACAAAATCACTCGCCCATCGCCCGACTCCGACGAGACTCTCGCCGATCGCCGCCGCATTGCCATCGTTCTCGATCCAGACGGGAAGCCCGAGATCGTCCTCGAGTACCGCCTCGATATCCATATTGGCCCATTCCTCGAGGACGAGCGGGGTATTGACCTGCCCCGTTTCCCGCATGAAAGTTCCGGGAATACTGAATCCGACACCAAAAATCCTCGAGCTGTCAGCGATCCATTCATTCGCAAGTTCGTCGAGCATGCGCCGCATTTCGACAACGACACCATCGTGCGTCATCGATGTCAGAGGCGTGGTTCTACGATCGATAACCATGCCGGAGAAATTCATCAGCTTGACTGCGAGCGCATCCCAAAGAACCGCAACACCGAACGCGTAGGCATAATCGGGCACGATCTCGACATTGATACTGAGCTGACCGCGCTTGCCGCTCGATACACGCTCGCCATGTCGCAAGGAACCGCGATTAATGAGTCGTCCGATCAGTCGGGATACGGTTTGTTGCGGTCGATCGATCTCAGACGCAATCTTCGTCTGCGTCATTGGGCCCCTGCGAAGCACGAGACCAAGGATCGCCCTTTCCACGTCGGTGGGTTCGGCGAATGTCTCCCTGCGAAAGTAAGTTGACGATAAAGGCTCCGTTCGCCGCAATTGTTGTTTCTGTGCCATAGTGTTGCTCATGGCGTAAACATAGCAGACAAATCTGCTGGCCGTTGCCGCCAGGCCCCGGTCCTGTCAATTCGGCTATAGTCCAGGAAACCGTCCGTCCCGCTCGCACGCACAACGCGCAGATATGACACCCGCCCTCTACGATACCGAGGCTTTTCTTCGACGGCACAGGCTGCCTGCGTCGTTCCGACAGTTCGTCGAGGAATACTACCTTCCACTTGTCACCTGGTTGCTGAAACGCCGAACAGGTCGCCATGCGTTTCTGTTGGGTATCAACGGCGCACAAGGCACTGGGAAATCCACGCTAGCCGACTTCCTCAAGCTGGTGCTGGAATCCCGCCATGACTGGAATGTTGCAGTGCTGTCCATCGATGACTTCTACCTGACGCATGCCGAACGCCTTGAGCTTGCGCAGACCGTGCACCCCCTGTTTGCGACGCGTGGCGTGCCGGGAACACATGACCTGCCCATGCTCAGGGACAGCCTTGCGCGCCTGCGCGAACTCGGCCCGGGCGAACAGCACCGACTGCCCCGCTTCGACAAGGCCATCGACGACCGCGCGGATGAGGCTGCATGGCCCATCGTCTCCGGACCAATCGACTTGATCATCCTCGAGGGCTGGTGTGTCGGCAGCGTCGCGGAGCCGGCGGCAAAGCTCGATGAGCCTGTTAATGCACTCGAGGTCGACAGGGATGCGGACGGACGGTGGCGCCGCTATGTCAACGAGCGCCTGCGCACGGATTACGCCGACGTGTTTGCCGGGCTCGACGCCCTCGTGTTCCTGCAGGCGCCTGGTTTCGAGGCGATCCTGCGGTGGCGCCTCGAGCAGGAACAAAAGCTCGCGGCCTCTGCCGGCGCAGATGCAGCCCGCGTCATGAACGCGGACCAGGTCGCAGCGTTCATCCAGTACTTCGAGCGCATAACCCGGCACAATCTCGAAGTGGTACGTAGCAACGCGGATATCGTGCTCGAACTCGACGAGTATCATGACTGCGTGGCCAGCCATTACCGGGAATGACATGATAAGGCTCTACACCTGGAGCACGCCCAACGGCGTCAAGATCTCGATAGCGCTCGAAGAATTCGGCCTCGATTACGAGGTGATACCGATCGACATAGGCAAGGACGAGCAATTTGCCCCGGAATTCCTCGCGATCAGTCCCAACAACAAGATACCGGTTATCGTGGATGGCGACGTGTCCGTGTTCGAGTCGGGCGCTATTCTGCTGTATCTCGCCCACAAGACCGGCAGGCTCGCGCCATCCCAGGGCAGCCCCGAGTATTTCCGGATGATGCAGTGGCTCATGTGGCAGATGGCGAACTTCGGGCCGATGCTGGGCCAGGTGCACCATTTCCTGAAGTTCAACCCCGGCAAGTCGGAGTACGCCGAGCACCGCTACCACCAGGAGGCGCTCAGGCTGTACCGGGTCCTGAACACCCGGCTCGAGGGCCGCGACTATATCGCGGACGAATTTTCGATCGTCGACATTGCAACATGGCCATGGGCCTCCCGGTTCGAGTTCCAGCAGATCGATCTCCACGACTATCCCAATGTCGAGCGCTGGTACCTGGCACTTGCAGATCGGCCGGCTTTTCAGCGAGGCTATGCCGTGCCGAATGAGAACTGGCGAATACCGCGACCCTGATACGCTCCGGAGTCTCTGATGAAGATGATGACCGTGGGTCCGAGCGACCTCGAATCCTCTCGACTTGTGTACGGCTGCATGCGCATTGCCGGCGACGGCGAAAATCGTTGAATCCGGCCGGCACGTGGCCACATGCCGGCCGCGTTCCGCGCTCGAAGTCGCCTGCAACTCCGTCACAGTCTACAATGCGGTCAAAACTACCCGGGGGCCCGGCGCACCGGCACGGGCCTGACCACGAGAGGAAATCATGACGCGACTGCCGATTATTGCTGCCGTAACCCTGTGCCTCACAAACGCGGTATTCGCCGCCCAGGACGAGGACTACGAACCGGGATTCAACGAGCCAACCTTCAAGGGACTGGAGATGCGCAGCATCGGGCCCGCATTCATGTCGGGGCGCATTTCCGATATCGCAATCGATCCGAACGACCAGAGCACCTGGTACGTGGGCGTCGGCAGCGGCGGTGTCTGGAAGACCGTCAACGAGGGCACGACCTGGGAAGCCATCTTCGAAAACGAAGATGCCTACTCGATCGGTAGCATAAGCATCGATCCCAACAACTCGAACACGATCTGGGTCGGCACGGGCGAAAACATCAGCGGCCGCCACGTCGGTTACGGCGCCGGTGTCTACCGCAGCCTCGACGGCGGGCAGAGCTGGGAAAACATGGGGCTCGAGGATTCCGAGCACATCGGCATGATCCGGGTCGATCCGCGCGATTCGAACGTCGTCTTCGTCGCCGCGCAGGGGCCGCTCTGGTCCGCGGGCGGCGACCGCGGCCTTTTCAAGTCGACGGACGGCGGCGAAAACTGGCGCAAGGTGCTCGGCGACGGTCACGGCAATACGCAACTCGACGATCGCTACACGGGCGTCTCGGAGGTCCACATGGATCCGCGCAATCCGGACGTGATGTACGCGGTGACCTGGCAACGCTTCCGCAATGTCGCGGTGCTGCTCGATGGCGGCCCGGCAACCGGCATCCATAAATCCGAGGACGGCGGTGAAACCTGGCGCGAGCTGAGCGAGGGACTGCCGGAGGAAATCATGGCGAAGACCGGCCTCGCGATCTCACCGCAGGACCCGGACGTGCTCTACGCAACCATCGAGCTCGCCAACCGAACCGGCGCAATGTTCCGCTCCGAGGACGGCGGCGAAAGCTGGGTCAAGGGCGCGGACTTCGCCGCAAGCGGCACGGGACCGCACTACTACAACGAGCTCTGGGCGAGCCCGCACCAGTTCGACCGTGTGTACCACGCGGACGTCAACCTGCACGTGACGGAAGACGGCGGCAAGACGATGATAAAGCTCGCGCACGACACCAAGCACGTCGACCACCACGCGATGGCGTTCGACCCGGACGACGAGAACTACATCCTCGTCGGCAACGATGGCGGGCTCTACGAGACCTACGACCTCGGCAAGACCTGGCGCTTCATCAGCAACATGCCGATTACGCAGTATTACAAGGTCGCCGTGGACTACGACGAGCCTTTCTATAACGTGTACGGCGGCACGCAGGACAACAACAGCCACGGCGGCCCGTCGCGCACCGACAACAACGTCGGCATCCGCCACTCGGACTGGTTCGTGACGCTGTCCGGTGACGGCCACCAGTCGGCCGTGGACCCGAACAACCCGGATATCGTTTACGCGCAGTGGCAGCAAGGGAACCTCACGCGCTACGACCGCGAGACAGGGGAAAGCGTCTACATACGCCCGCAGCCCCGGGAAGGCGAGCCACCCGATCGCTACAACTGGGACGCGCCTATCCTCATCAGCCCGCACGATTCGGCAACACTGTATTTCGGCAGCCAGCGAGTGTGGAAAAGCACCGACTACGGCGACAGCTGGGAGCCCATCAGCGGCGACCTCACACGCAACGAGAACCGTGTACGCCAGCCCGTGATGGGCCGCACCTGGAGCTACGACTCGCCCTGGGACCTGTACGCGATGTCGATGTTCAACACCATCGTGAACATTTCCGAGTCGCCGCTCGTGCCGGGGCTGATTTACGCCGGAACCGATGACGGCATCATCCAGGTCACCGAGGACGGGGGCCGGAACTGGCGCAGGATCGACAAGCTGCCCGGCGTGCCCGATCGCTTCTTCGTCAACGACATCAAGGCGGACCTGCACGATCCGGACACCGTGTACGTCGTCGTTGACGATCACAAGAGCGGTGATTTTTCGCCTTATGTACTCAAGAGCGAGAACCGCGGCAAGTCCTGGAAGAGCATCGCCGGCAACCTGCCCGAGCGGCACATCCTGTGGCGCATCGTGCAGGACCACGAGCAGCCGGGACTGATGTTCCTCGGTACCGAGTTTGGCGTATTTTTCACCGTGAACGGCGGCGGCAGGTGGACCAAGCTCAAAGGTGGCGCGCCGAACATCCCGTTCCGCGACCTCGTGATCCAGACGCGTGAGAACGACCTCGTGGGCGCCACCTTCGGCCGCAGCTTCTATATCCTTGATGACTACACGCCGCTGCGCAGCGTCACCGAGGACATGCTGCAGGACGACACGGTGTTGTTCCCGGTCCGCAGGGCGCACTGGTACGTATCCAGGCGCCCGCTCGGTTGCTCGAAGGAAGGCTGCAAGGGCAGCCAGGGCGATGCCTTCTATGCGGCGCCCAACCCGCCCTTCGGCGCGACGTTCACCTACTATCTGCCCGAGGCTATCCAGTCGCGCAGGGACGCCCGGCGCGAGACGGAAACGGAAAAAGAAGAGCAGAACGAGAGCGTCGAGTTCCAGTCCTGGGACCGTATTATCAGCGAACTGCGCGAAGACGATCCCGCGATCGTCTTTACCGTCAGGGACGCGGCAGGCAATGTTGTCCGCCACGTCGAGGCACCGGTCGAAGCCGGTTTTCACCGCGTCAGCTGGAACCTGCGCTATCCGCCGGTCGAGGCCTGGGTTCCCGAGGAGGAACGCGAGCAAAGCTGGATACCAGCGGCTGGCGTGCTCGTTGCCCCCGGCTCCTTCAGTGTCTCCATGCAAAAGCGTGTCGACGGCGTTCTGCAGGATCTAGGTCAGTCGCAAAGCTTCGAGGTAGTCTCTATTCGCGAGCCAACGCTGCCTGGCAGCACGCAGGAACAGCGCGTGGTCTTCGATAACCAGGTGGACGAACTCGCGCGCGCGGTCCAGGGCACGGTGAAGACCATCGATGCAATCGTCGGCGAACTCAGCGCCGCCAAGGAAGTATTGCTGTCGTCGACGGCCGATCCGTCGCTGTACGAGATTGCGAACTCGATCCAGAAACGCATTCAGGCCGAGCGTGACCGGTTGACGAACAACGAAGCGCGCCAGCTTTACAACGATTTCGACGAAATGACGGTGAGCGCCAGGCTGGCGCACGCCCGGTACAGGCCTGGCAGAAACGCCTACGGCCCGACGCCCGACCAGCGTGAGTCGCTGCGCATCGCGAGATCGCTGTACGACGACGTGACCCGGCAGTTGTCGAATCTCGTGGACGTCGAGTACGCGGGACTCAGGGTCGCGCTCGATGCAGCCGGCGTGCCATGGTCACCGGGGCGCGGCATCCAGTAAACGTCAGCTCGCAGGCACGGCGTTTGCCGCGACCGTGCCTGCCGTCTTCATCTGCGCCCTGCGCCTGCGCTCTGCTTCGTCGATGGCGGCGTTTTGCTTCGCTTGCTCATAGCGCAACTTGTGAAACTGTTCCTCGAGCTCGCAGACTTCCGGATGGATCGACGTGCACTCGAAAGGCGGCGGCGATCCGGCGTTTTGCCGGCCTGTTGTCGAACAGGCTGACAGGAAGGTGATTGCCGCCAGCATCAGGGTCGCTGCAATTTTCATCGTCGTGTCCTCAACCGTTATGGATGGTTAGACGATAAAGACCGCGAACTGCCTCGTATTGTCCGTTTACCGCAGCGACTATTCTACGGACCCCGCTGCAGAATCGTGCCTAGAAAGTCCTGCGCACGCTTATCATCAGGTTGCGCCCCGATGCATCGAGCCCCGAGCCGTGCACGCGATAGCGCTTGTCGAGAACATTGTCGATGCCGAGCGTGAAGTTCCAGCCGCTCCGAAAATCCCAGCTGCCACGGGCACCCAGGATGCCCCATCCGCTGGTGCCGTTCGGGTCGATCCGAATGTCGCGGACGTCGCGGGTGCTCAGTCGATCCTGCTCGCCAGAAAATCGAATCCAGGCATCCAGGCGAAAGTTACTGCCGGCGTCATAGCTCACGCTCAGCCGGCCGCTTAGCGGCGGAATGCGATCACCGGGTTCGGCAGGCGACCCGGAGATTCGCTGCTCGGCCCAGGTGTAATTGAGTACGGCATCCAGGCTGATGGTGTCGCTGACGTCGAAGCCCGCGCCGCCTTCGAAACCACGGATCGTCGATTCGGCTGCATTGACACTCTGTACGACGTCGCGGCCTTCGGGCGTTACGTCTCCGGTCAGTACGGAGGTTATGCGATCGTCGTAGTCAAGCGTGTAAACCATCAGTTCGAAGCGCGCCCGATCCGTCGTGTAACGCACGCCGGCATCCAGCTGCACCACGCGCTCGGAATCGAGATCGGGATTCGGGATATTGAAGCGGTTGCCCGGCCGATTGCCGAGCGTGCCCAGATCGAAGACATTCGGTGCACGGAATCCGAAGCCTGCATTCGCCACCAGCTGCCAGTTTTCAGCCGCGTTGAATATCCAGCCGATATCGCCGCTGGTATCGGTCACGCTGACTGATGCGGCGCCCGAAACAGGCGTCGCCGGCAACGACACGTTTTCACGGCTGACGCGCAGCCCACCGGCCAGTACGTTGCGAGCAGAAACGTACCGTTCCGTGTTGCCGAACAGCGCGAAGCGCTCGATCTCGGCGCCGTCGGGGAAGCGCGGCGCCCGCGCCGTGACCTGTCCGTCGAGGAGATCCTGCTCACTGCGCTCACTCGATACCTCGTCCAGGTAGGCCTCCACCCCGGCAATCCAGGACCCCGACTCGGTTACCCGGCTGCCGCTGACGACGAGGCCGTACAGGTCGCTGCGATTCGACTCAAATCGCCGATCCGTTGCTTCGAAATCGCGCGACACGCGATCATCGTCGATGCGCTGCCAGGCGAGATCGACGTTCCAGTCCAGCCCGAGCGCGCCGCCTTCGCGGCCGTACTTGCCGTGTACGAATACGCGCCGGTTGGGTTTGAAGAAGAATTCCGAGGACGATGGCTCGGTCTGGCCGAAGCCCGGCACCAGTTCATCGACGCGCGGCGTCTCCGGCTGTTCGAGGTAGTGCACATCGATGAGCCAGCTGCGGTCGTCGCCGGGGCGACCGGCAAGTGCCCACCGCGCGGCGCGTGACTCGTAGCCGCTGGGGCCGATCCGATCGCCGCCGCCCGTGCGGCGGTCGCCCGTGTCGAGAAATTCGGCGCTGAACGAGGTTGCGATACGGTTGTTGCCGGCGTCGATCGTGGCGCTGAGCATCCTGCCGAGTTCCGCGGTGTCGTAGGCCGCGTAGACCTCGCCACGATATTGGTTCTCTTCCGAGTCGAAACGCGGTACGCGCGTTACCAGCTGCACGACACCGCCGACGGCATCGCTCCCGTAGAGCGAGGCGGGCGTTCCGCGCAGGATCTCGACACGTTCGACTGCGCTCGTCGGCACCAGCGCAAAATACTGTGTCGGCGCACTGCGGAATATCGCATTGTTGAGTCGGATCCCGTCGACAAGGTGCAGGATCGATGAGCCCTTGAGCCCACGTATGATCGCGGCACCCTGCCCGGGCGTAGTCTGCTGCAGGTATACACCGATCTCGACGTCGAGCGCATCGGTTACCAGTTTCCTGTCGCGCGCAACAGCACCATCGACGAGCGTGAGTCCCGACGAGACTTCGGCGATGCTGACGGTCCGGCGCGTGGCCGTGACCAGGATCTCGTCGAGGCGGTCCTGTTCCGCGGCAACATCGGCAACGGTCAGGGTTCCCAGCAGCGCCGGGATGAGCATCCGTGCGGCGGCCATGGGATCAGATCAGTGTATTGATCATCACCAGCAATATGGCCAGTGGCGCGACGAACCGGATCAGGAACAACCACGTATTCGCGACCGCCGGGCTCGGGAAGTTGAGCTGGCTGTCGAGATGCTCTCTCTTTATACGCCAGCCGACGAACAGGGCGATGAAGATTCCGCCGAGCGGCATCAGCAGGTTGTCCGTTGCGTAGACGATGAGATCGAAAAAGGTCGAAGCCCCGAAGGTCTCGAATACCGCCAGTGGGCGCACGTTTTCCCAGAGGTTGAACGACAGGACGCTCAACATGCCGATCGCCCAGCCTATCGAGCCGAAAATCAGGCAGCCCTTCACGCGCGACATGCCCCACTTGTCTTCGGAATAGCGAATGATCGGCTCGATGATCGCGATGATCGACGTCAGCCCCGCAAATGCGAGCAGCAGGAAAAACAGCGCACCGAAGATCTCGCCCCCGGGCATGCCTGCGAAAGCCGTGGGCAACGTCGTGAAGATCAGTCCGGGACCTTCTGCGGGATCGAGGCCGTTGGCGAACACGATCGGGAAGATCATGAGTCCGGCCAGGATGGCGATCAGCGTATCGGCGCCGGCGATGATGACGGCTGCCTTGGTCAGCGAAATCTCCCGCGGTACGTAAGAACCGTAAGCCATCATCAGGCCGATGGCCACGCCGATGGAGAAGAACGCCTGGCCGATGGCGTCCAGCACGGTATCGGCATTGATCTTGCTGAAGTCGGTGCTGAAAAGAAAATCGAGGCCGGCTTTCAGGTCTCCTTTTACGGTGGCGTAGCCGATCATGACGAGCAGCATCACGAACAGCGCCGGCATCAGGACCTTGACGGTGCGTTCGATGCCGCCGCGCAGTCCGCGGCCGACGATGGCGAGCGCGATGATCATGAATACCGTATGCCACAGCGTCATCGTCCCGGGGCTCTGCTTGAGCTCCTCGAACTGCTGCGCAACCTCGGCCATCGTCGTGCCACCGAAGCCGGTCGCTGCCTTGATGATGTAGGCGAGCGTCCACCCGGCGATGACGCTGTAATAGGTGGCAATGAGGAAGCCCGCGATCACGCCCATCCAGCCGACGACGGACCAGTGCTTCGAGCGTCCGGAATCCTCCGCGACCATGCGCGTCGCGACGGGCGGGCTGTGACCGCCCATGCGGCCAATGAGGAGTTCACCGATCAGGATCGGGACGGCGATGACGGCGACGCACAACAGGTAGATGAGCACGAACGCGCCGCCGCCGCTTACCCCGACGACGTAGGGAAATTTCCAGATGTTGCCAAGCCCGACCGCTGCGCCAATGGCCGCCAGGATGAATACGACTTCCGATGACCAGGTATGGGCACTGTCCGACGATGCCGGTAAAGCCATCCCCCCGCTCCTTGTTCTTGCGCTTGGTTGACGGAATACTAGCAGGGCTCACGCGGAACGACGACAACAGGCGTTCCTGGGAAGCACTTTGCATAATGCCGGCGCACAGGTCCTAACTTTCGACGCAAGCCTCGCAGAGGCCCTGCTGCGCCCGGATGCGTTTCCCCACCCGGCCGGCAACGTCGAACTCATGGAGACGCATATCTCCTGGGTGATCCTGGCCGGCGACTACGCCTACAAGATCAAGAAGCCGGTCGTGCTCGATTTCCTCGACTTCGGCACCCTGGAGAAACGCCGGCATTTTTGCGAAGAGGAGCTGCGCCTGAACCGGCCGTGGGCGCCTGAGCTCTACCTCGACGTGGTTGCCATAACCGGAAGTGCGGCAGAGCCCGTCATCGGCGGTGACGGCGAGGCGCTCGAGTACGCCGTCAGGATGCGGCGCTTCGACCAGGAGCTGCGCCTCGATCACCAGCTTGCGGCCGGCCTGTTGACCGTCCGCGACATGAAAGAGCTCGGGCAGAACATCGCTGCGCGGCACGCCGCCGCAGAGCGGCCGGATGGCGCCGAGCGTGAGCGCCTCACCCGGCAGGCGATTCACTATTTCTGGGAGAACTTCGACCATCTCGGCGACATCGTCGAGGAGGAAGAATTCACATTCCTGCATGACTGGATGGCCGCGGAGCTGGACAGACACGACGCCACCTTGCTGCAGCGCGGGCATAACGACGTTCGACTGCATCGAGTTCAACCCGGACCTGCGCTACACGGACGTGTTTGGCGACGTCGGATTTCTCACGATGGACCTCACCGAGAAAGGCCATCCCGACCTCGCTGCCCATTTTCTCAACCGTTACCTCGAACGCAGCGGCGACTATGACGGGGCCATGCTGCTGGATCTCTTCTTCGTGTATCGCTGCCTGGTGCGCGCCAAGGTTGCGGCTATCCGCAGCCGCGAGCGCGAGTCGGAAGCCGCGCGCTCCGCCGATATCAGCGACGCACGCGAATACTCCGCGATGGCTCGCCGCCAGGCCAGCAGGGGCCGGCCGGTGCTCGTCATCATGTGCGGCCTCTCCGGCTCGGGAAAGACCTGGCTGGCCCAACGGCTCATGGCCGCGCTGCCGGCCATTCGCGTGCGCTCCGACATCGAGCGCAAGCGGCTGTTCGGTCTCGAGGAAACGGCCGCGAGCGGCTCCGACATCGGCGAGGGAATCTATTCAGCGCAAGCCAGTGAGGCGACGTACAATCGCCTGTTCGCCGTGGCCAGGAACCTGCTCGGAGCACAGCACCATGTCGTTCTCGACGCGGCATTTCTGAGAACGGAGCAGCGAGAATCGGCGCGCGCAGTCGCCTCGCGGGCCGGAGTCGACGCCGTCCTGGTTTACGCCGAAGCGCCCCCCGATGTGCTCAGGGCACGGATCGAGACACGCGCAACACTCAAAGACGAAGCCTCGGAAGCCGATCTCGCCGTACTCGAACATCAACTGGGGACAGCCGAACAACCCCGCGCGGAAGAAAGCGCTGTCGTCGTTGACACGGGCGGCGATATCGACGTCGACGAACTCGTGAAGACAATCCTGGGCCGCGATCAGCCTTGATGGTGCCCGTCGGGCCGAATTATCCTCAATTTTTCCAGCGGGGCGGTACACTCCTGTCAGACATCGGACTTTTGAATATTGACCACGAGGACCGCTGATGCGCCTTCCTGAACAGACTCGAATCAACCTCCTTCTCCTTGCCGCATGCGGCCTGTTTGCCGCGTGCTCCGATACGGGCGACGAAACGGGCGACCAGACGAGCGCCGCCGAGCCGGCGATGGACTCGCTCGTGAGCGCCGCCTGGCTCGAGGAACATCTCGACGATCCGGATCTCGTGGTGCTCGACGCCACGGTCGTCATCGAACCGGATGGCAGCGGCGGAATGCTCTCCGTGAACGGCAGGGCGAGCTACGAGTCCGGCCACATCCCGACCGCGGGATTTGCCGACCTGCTCGGTGACCTGTCCGACGGCGACAGCTCGCTCGATTTCGGAATGCCCACGCCGGAACAGTTCGCGGCCGCCATGGAGGCGCTGGGCGTGAGTGACGATTCACGAGTGGTCCTGTACGACACCAGCGGCTCCGTCTGGGCTGCCCGCGTCTGGTGGATGCTGCGCTGGATCGGGTTCGACCGGGCAGCGCTACTCGATGGCGGGCTCAATGCCTGGACCGCAGGCGGGCGCCCACTGTCGACCGAGCCTGCCAGCCGCCCGGTCGGGCAGCTGACCGTCAACCTCCGCCCGGAGCTGATTGCCGACCGCGACGAGGTGCTGGCATCCATCGAGGACGATTCGGTGACTCTGATAGATGTGCTGCCTCCTGCTCATTACCGCGGCGAGATGGCGATGTACGAGCGGCCCGGGCACATTCCCGGCGCGGTGAACGTGCCGGTGTTTTCTGCGCTCGACGAGACGGGCAGCTACCGTTCGCTCGATGAACTGGCGTCGATCTTCGAAGGCGATCGCGACAGCCGCGCGATCACCTATTGCGGGGGCGGCATCGCCGCGTCGTCGAGCGCATTCGTCATGACGCGGCTCGGCTTTACCGACGTTGCCGTGTATGCCGCATCACTCCAGGAGTGGACGGCCGACCCGGACCTCCCGCTGGAGATCGATCTCGAGTCGTTCGACAGCGAGGATTAGCGCAGCCTTTTACCGAACGCGTCCCAGACTTCCACGTCGCCGTAGCCGAGCGAGCGCACCTTGTCCTCGATCTGCGTGAGATCCCCGACGACGACCCAGGTCAGTTTGGCCGGATCGAGGGTACTGCGTGCACGTTCGTTAACGGCTTCGGTCGTAACGGCATCGATCCGCTCCGCGCGCGTTTCCGCGTAGTCGAACGGCAGGCCGAAACTGTCGGAGGTCATGATGCTCGCCAGAAAACCCCGGTTCGTCGAGAAGGTGCCTGGCAGCGAGCGCATGCGGTTGATCTTGACGCGTGATACCTCGGTCTCCGTCGCCGGGCGCGTCGTCACGAACTCCTCGAATTCCTTCCTGATCTCCTGCATGCTTTCCATCGTCTTATCAGCCTGTACGCTGCCGCTCACCGCGATGTACTGGTCACCGCTGGTGTTCTGCTGGATGCCGGAACGCATGCCGTAGGACCAGTGCTTGTCCTCGCGGAGGTTCATGTTGATGCGCGCCTCGAAGCCGCCGCCGAACACGCCGTTCATGATGTAGAGCTCGGTCGAGGTCTGTGGGTCGTAAGGCGGCAGCGCGTGACCGGCAAAGATCGTGCTCTGCGGTGCCTCGGGGTGATCCACCAGTATGACGCGCGTTTCTGCGGATAGCGCATCACCAATGGGCTTACGTGCCGATTCCGAATCGGCACGCCATTTGCCGAAGGAGCGCTCGACAACGCGTGTCGCCTCCTCGATGCCGATGTCGCCGATCATGAATACCGTCATGTTTTCCGGCGCGATCTCGCGGCCGTGAAAATCGATGAGCATGTCGCGATCCACCTGCGCCACGAGTTCGGGCGTCCACAGCGACCCCATCGGGTTTTCGCTGCCGTAGATTGCGCGCTCGAACAGGCTGCTGGCAGCACTCGATGGCGACTTCTCGAGCGTCGCGAGCCAGGCCGAGATTTTCTGCTTGAGCTTCACGAGCTCGTCGTCCGGGTAGGTCGGATTGCGCAGCACTTCGGCGGCAAGCTCCATGGACTCTTCCAGTTTGCTGTGCAGGATGCGGTAGCCGAACGAGCTGTCTTCCGTGCCCGCCTGCAGCTGACCGCTCATCGCGATTGCATCTTTTGCCGCGGCGAGTTCGTGCGCATCGAATTTCTTCGTGCCCTTGTCCATCAGCGACATGGCGAAGCTCGCGAGCCCCGGCGCCTCGGGCGGGCTGGCCGTACTGCCGGCACCCATGCGGATCGACACGTCGACGATCGGCAACGTGTCCCGCGTCGCGACAACGACGCGCAGACCGTTATCGAGCGTCGCCGTTTCGATATCCGGGAACGAGACATTCGCGTCGGCCGATACCTCGGGGATCTTCGAGCGATCGACCGCGGCCTCCGTCGCCTGGTACTCGGGGAACGGCAGCACGGTCAACTCGTAATAGCTGCGAGTCAGCCAGCGGTTTGCGGTTTCCCGGAGTTCGGACGGGGCGGCCGCATTCAGCCACTCGAGTTCCTTGTTTATGTACAGCGGATCGTCCGAGTACAGGTAACCTTCTGCCAGTACCCGGCCGATCGCCGAGCTGCGTTCCAGCGCGCCGATCATGTACATGTTCACGCCGAGCTTGGCGTTCTCCACGATCTGCTTGTCGGGGCCGGACTCGAGGTATTCCGCGATGACGCGGTCGACGACCGGCAGCACTTCTTCGGGCGTGACACCGGGTTTGAGATCGATCGTCAAGGTATATTCGCCACTCAACACTCGCCCGTACGCGCTGCCGCGCACGTTCGTCGCGAGCTGCAGGTCGTCGACCAGCGTTTTGCGGAGCGGTGAATTCTTGTTGCCGACGAGCGACTCGTTGACGAGGTACATCAAGGTCGTATCGCGGTCGTTCAGGCCCGGCAGCGCCCACACGCGCGCGATGCGCGTCTGGCCGACGCGATCGTACATCGCTTCCTTGCGATTCTCGGCGAGATTGGGAATCCACTTCTTCGGGTACACGAGCGGCACGCCCGCCGGCGCCTCGCTGAAGTAATGGCTTACTTTTTCCCTGGCGGTTTCGAGATCGATGTCGCCCGCGAGCACCAGCACGACATTCGACGCGCCGTAGTAGGTGTCGAACCACCCGTGCACGTCTTCGAGCGATGCGTTATCGAGATCCTCCATGGAGCCGATGATCGAATGGCGGTAAGGATGGTCGACCGGGTACAGCCCGGCACGGATGCGGTCACTCATCTGCGCATACGGGCGATTCTCGCGCTGGCGCTTTTCGTTCTTGACGACGCCACGCTGCTCGTCAAGCGCGTCCTGCGTGATGGCGCCGAGCAGGTAACTCATTCGATCGCTCTCCATCCAGAGCGCCATGTCGAGTCCGCCTGTCGGCACGGTCGCGTAGTAATTCGTGCGATCTTCCGAGGTGGTGCCGTTCATCCCCGTCGCGCCGGCATCCATGAACGGTGAAAAATACTCGCCCTCCCGGTTCTCGGTGCCCTGGAACATCAGGTGCTCGAACAGGTGCGCGAAACCGGTCTTGCCGTCCGGTTCATCCTTGGAACCCACGCCGTACCACATGCCCACGAACACGGTCGGCGTGGACCGGTCCTCGTGCACGATCACGGTGAGGCCGTTGTCCAGCCGGAACATGTCGTAAGGAATATTGACCTGGGTCGAGACCTCGTCATCGGCGGCATAGGCAACCGCGGACAGCGCAATCAGCACCAGCCATGAGGCCAGAAAGTTTCGAATCAGCTCCACCTGGGGCTCCTGTCAATCAGCATAATCGGGGCAAATTGCGTCTTTTTCGGCGCAAATGAATACAAATTGGTAGATTTTCCTGCACAACCGCTGGGTGGCTCGGGCACCCGCGAACTTGCGGCCGGCCAGTGGTCAGACACTATACAGGGCGTCGGGTTTCATGATGAACCGTATTTTGATCACCGCCATCGCGTTGCTGGCGACAAGCACGGGCTGTTTCGCCGGCGAAGTGCCGCCCAGGCCACTCGACCTGGACGAGGCGCTGAGCCGGCAGTCGGCAAACGACCTGGTATCGGGTGCTGCATCCGCGTACGACTGCGACATGATGCTGCGCTCGTTCCGGTCCCTCGGGGCCGGGGAGAATCGCGTTTACCTGGTCGAGGTGCAGATGTACGGGCAGGAGTGCGACGCGGCGCTGCTGCTGCTCCAGCGTCACGGTTCAGAGAAAGACATCGTGTTCCGCCGCTGGGAGCCGACCCCGGATATCCACGAGATCCACCCCGGGGAGGGTAGCGACTGACCTAAAAGGTGCCGGATTTATTTTGCGATCTGAAAAAAGGTGCCGGATTTATTTTGCTTGGCAAAATAAGTCCGGCACCTTTTTCTTAGAGCTTGCCCAGTTCGCCCGCGGAGTAAGCGCCGATGCCCAGCGAGTCCGGCGTGCGCAGCGCTTCACCCGCGTAGTCCTGCGCCATCAGGACCGAGGTCAACTGGATGATTGCGTCCATCGTCGGTACGTCGACGCCGACCTGGCGCGCCAGTCGTGACATGAACACGAGTCCGTAACCGACGTCCTCGTTGAGGTAACGGTGGTCGAGACTCGGCTGGGCGCCGATGCCCAGGAAGCCGGGCGCCTTTCGATAAGCTTCGCCGTAATCGTCAGCAAGCATGTAGCCCTGGCGCATGCCCATCTCCGGGTCCGGCAGTACCTCGATGCCCATCGCCTGGCCGATCGCGATGCGCTCCTTGTCCAGTGCCTCGATCAGGCGGCCCGTCGCGTCGCTGACGCCCTCCTCGTAGAAAAGGAAATCGCCGCCTGTGCCTTCGATGCGCGCCGCGTTCGCGAGCGTCACGGCCGGATGGATGATCGGGTTCGCGTTTTGCAGGCTCGTCTGCATGACGCTCTTAGCCGGTTCCATGCTGGGATACACGTCGGAGATCATCTCGAGGATGTCGTCCGTATGTTTTGCCGGTAGCCCGGCAAGCAGGTTGCCGGCTTTCAGTTTCAGGAATACGCGCACGCGGCCCGGTTCGGTGAGCCTCACCGCATAGTGCAACGTCGAGGTCTCGGCGACCCGTATGCTATCGTCGTCGACGGCGAGGTCTGCTGCTTTCTTGAATGCCAGCGCACCGCCGCAGGAGCTCGGGCTGACGACAACGACCTGCCCCTCTTTCAGCCTGCCGGCAACCGCTTTACCGAAAGGCTCGGTGCTGTACGCAGGACCCACGACATAGATCAGCTCGGCACCCTCAAGCGCCTCGTCGACATCGTGGCTGGCGCTCGCGATCTCGGCGAACCCTTCGATGTCGCCGTCAGCATGGATGCCCTCCTGCGACGCGACGACAGCGATGTTTTCCGGGAACGCCTCGAAATCGAACAGCCGGACCTCGTGTCCATGCGACGCACAATCGAACGCCATCGCGGTGCCGCCGGCACCGGCACCCAGTACCGTGATCTTCATTCACTCTCTCCTTGTTATTCGAATCAGGCCGCGTGCGCACTCTCAAAGCCGACGTCGTCGAGCGCACCTTTCAGCTGCTGCCAGCGCTGCTCCAGCGTGCCGGTATAGCCCACCGACATGCGGACGAGCCCCGGGCTGATGTGTGCTGCCGACTTGTCCTCGTCCGTCATCTCACTCGAGGTGCTCGATCCGGAGCAGGACATCAGCGTGTCGAAGTAACCGAGGCTCACTGCCATGAAGCCGAAGCCGTACTTGTTCTGGAGTGTCGACATCAGCGCGTTGGCTTTCTCCTCGGTGCCCATATCGACGGTCATGACGCCGCCGTAGCCGTAGTCCGGACACCGCAAATCGTCGAGCAGCTCGTGGTCCGGATGGCCGTCGAGCCCCGGGTAACACACCTGCGCACCGAACTCGTCGAGGCGTTCGGCAAGCGCCAGCGCGCGTTCGCCGTGCGCGGCCATGCGGAGCGGCAGATGCGGGATGCGCAGACTGATGTTCGCGGCGACTTTCGCGTCCATAGTTGGGCCGAGCAGCATGAGCGGCCCTTCGTGCAGGTCCATGAGCGACTCGATGAACTCTTCGGTCCCGCACACGGCACCGGCGATCACGTCCGACATGCCGCTGATGAACTTCGTAATGCTGTGGACCACGACGTCGGCGCCCAGGTCCACCGGGCTCAGTATCAGCGGGCTGAAGGTATTGTCGACGACCAGGGGTACGCCGGCTTCGTGCGCTATAGCGGCCAGCTTCGGAACATCGGCGGAGAGGCTTTCCGTGTAGACGACGCGGGTCTTGTCCGTGATCGCGTTGCGCACAGCCTCGAGATCGGTGATATCGACGAAGGTCGTCGCGATGCCCGCCTTTTCCGGCAGGAAGTCGTGCATCAGCGCGTAGGTGCCGCCGTAGACGGCGTTGGAAGCGACGATGTGATCGCCCGCATTGCACAAGGCGAGAAGCGTCGCGGAGATTGCACCCATACCGCTCGCGGTGCAGTAGGCGGCTTCCGTGCCCTCGATTGCCGCGAGCTGCAGGCCGAGATGGTAGACGGTGGGATTGAAATGCCGCCCGTACAGATAACAGCCGGCGTCGTGACCCTTGAGCCCCTGGAACATTGCCGGCATCGTGCCGGGCTCCATCACGGTAAACGTCGAACTCGCCTCGATGGACATATTGACGCCGCCGTGTTCGCCGAACTCGTGGCGCAGGCGCGCCAGCGCTTCGATCGGGTTGCGACCAGACATCGTGTTACTCCCGGTTTCCGAAATACGCAGTATCGCAGGTTCTTTCTAGCCGATTTCGGGCGCGGCTTTAATGCGTAGAACTACGCAGGGATTATGTTGTGAGGATCGCGGTTGACTACCGCGAGTTCGATGCCTGCGCTCGATATTCCTGCAGGCGCGCAGTGAGCCACTCGCCGCTGGGCACGGCGTCACTGCCGGGGCATTCGATCGTATAGAGCTTCCCGCTCATCGAGCTCTTGCTTGCAAGGCGGTCGATGAACAGCTCCGCCGAGGTCGCGTAGCGCTTGCCGCGGCGGTACTTCATGCGCAGGTGGGATTCGGCGTTTTCCGAGTCGTGGCGCGAGCCGTTGCGCACGAACGTGCAGCCGCTCTCGCCTATCGCTGTGATGAGATACTCGATCTCGGCTTCTGTGTCTCCGGCGAATACCGCCGGCGGCAATAGCAAGGCAAACGTTATAAGCAGGGGCAGCCGTCTCATCGCGCCGCCCTCACGCGCAGCGGCTCTTCCGACAGCCGCAGTCGCACGGTCATGGGATTATGGTCCGACGCATCGGACTGCAGTGTCGTCGCATCTTCCGGATAAAGACCGCGTACGTAGATATGATCGAGCGCCCAGCCGAAGAACCGCTTGCGATGGTCGACGTCGAAATCGAGCGCCGTCAGACCGAGCGATTCGAGCATTTCCTCCAGCACCCTGGCGCGCTGGCTGCGCCAGGTGTTGAAGTCGCCGGAGAACACGACGGGTCCGTCGTGTTCCGCAATCACGGCCTTCGCCTGGGCAAACTGGTTTTCGAGGTCGCTGATGCCGAGCGCAAAATTGATGCCGTGGATGTTCACGACGAGCAGGGTTTGCGCCGTATCGGACAGCCCGTATTCGGTAATGAGCGTCGCCTTGCGGGTGCCGAACCAGGGCTCGTGGGCGACGAGTTCGCACTCGGTCAGGGGCTCGGCGGCACTGACCGTCATGACGCCGCTCGGCGACCAGTCGGGACCGAAACCCTCGGCGAACGAGGAATGATGTTCCGGAACGAGGTCGCGCCAGACGTTCGTCCTGACCGACGCCTCCTGCAGGATGAGCAGGTCCGGCCGCGAACCGATCTCGTGGAGATCCTGCACCCATTCCGTATTCCGGCCCTTCTGGATGTTCCAGTTGACGACGCTGATATTGCCGGAGTCGAGCGCTCGTGGCGCCTCGCTGCGGCTGCTGTCGAGCTCCGCAATACACGCCGCCGTGTCGGCAGCAGGCGCGGCCGTCACCCGCACGGGTGCCGTAGGCTGCGTACTGCAGCTCGCGAGCACGAGCAGTGCGCTGTAGGCGGCCAGGTTGCGGACAAACGACGGCATCAGGGTCCTCATATCAGGGGATCGACGGAGTTTACAGGGAAATATTAGGGGAATGCGGTTAAATAGCTCATATCCCGATGGGTCAGCGGCGGGTCAATAGACCTCATCCAGCCGTATATTTCTTAGATTTCTTAGGGGTCGGACCCGTGTAAGTCAATGAATTGTCCGGTTAAATCGATTGATTGAAGCCGTATATGACCGCTAAATGGCCATTTGGGTCCCCAAAATTGCCGACTTATACGCATGCCACGTGCAAACCGAATCTTCTGTTCAGGCCGAGTCTGGCATATCACCCATCGCTGTCATCAGCGTGAGTTTTTGCTGAAATTTGCCCGTGATCGCCGTCGCTGGCGTCATTGGCTCTTCGAGGCCCGACGGCGCTATGGAATGTCGATACTCAATTACATCGCCACCTCCAATCACGCGGTGAGATAGCTCTTGGATTGCAGCTAAGCGCTGGCCGAACGGCTCAGGAATTCAACACAAGAAAGAACCGCAAAGGCGCTTTCTGGGAAGATCGATACCATGCGACGGCCGTACAGACCGACGGCCACCTGGCACGATGCATGACATACATCGACCTGAACATGGTTCGTGCACGCGTTGTCCGCCACCCCTGTGACTGGGAAGTCTGCGGCTATAACGAAGTCCAGAACCCGTGGCCGCGAAAACGCGTAATTGACTTCGAAGCCCTGATGCGATTGCTCAACGTCGACTCACATCAGACGCTGGTGGACTTACAAAACCGCCTGCTACAGAACGAGATTTCAGAGTCGAAACGAAATCCGATCTGGACCCAGTCAGTCGCAGTGGGCGACAGAGAATACCTCGAAGGAATCAAGCGCAATCTTGGTTCACGGGGAACGTACCGGCAAGTCAATAATGAAGCCGGATTTCGTATCTTGCGGGAACCGGGCCACGGTTACCACGCAATTTCAGGCGGAAAATTGCGTGATTAAGGCGCAAATGCCGCGGTTATTGCCAGCTATCTTCGAGAAAAATCAGTATCTTACACGGGTCCGACCCCCATCAGGCGCTAACACGTTATGCTGCCATCGTCATTCGTAGAACTCCTGATGCCTGTCAGTAATCCGCCACCTATTATTTGTATTGCTTATGGCTAACTCCGATCTCACACAGCGCGCCGACCTGACGCGCCACGATAAAGGTACAGGCGCGCTGCGCAGCCAGCGGCCCGAGTACATCGACTTCCTGCCGCCCTGCAACGACGCTTGTCCGGCCGGTGAAAACATCCAGGCGTGGCTGGCGCTTGCGCAGGCCGGCGATTTCGAGGGCGCCTGGCGCGAACTCGTGCAGAATAACCCGCTGCCGTCGATCCATGGCCGCGTCTGCTATCACCCCTGCGAGGACGTTTGCAATCGCGCGTTTACGGACAGCGCTGTCAGCATCCATGCCGTCGAACGTTACCTCGGCGACCTCGCGCTCGAGAAGGGCTGGCAGTTCGAGAAGCCTGAGAAGACCAGCGGCAAGAAGATCCTCATCATCGGCGCCGGCCCGAGCGGACTGTCGGCCGCCTACCACCTGACGCGGCTTGGCCACGAGGTGGAAATCCGCGAGGCCGGTCCGGTCGCTGGCGGCATGATCCATTTCGGCATCCCGGCGTACCGCATGCCACGCGACGAGCTGCAGGCCGAGATCGATCGCATCGAGAACATGGGCGTCACGATCACGCTCGACCATCGCGTCGAGGATGTGCTCGCGGAAAAGGAGGAAGGCGGTTTCGATGCCGTGTTCGTCGCGGTCGGTGCGCACATCAGCAAGAAGATCGACATTCCCAATCGCGACGCCGGCAAGATTCTCGATGCGGTCAGCTTTCTCTCCAGCACCAAGCAGGGTGAAACGCCGAAAATCGGCCGGCGCGTTGCAATCTACGGCGGCGGCAACACGGCCATGGATGCGGCGCGCACCGCCAAGCGCCTCGGTGTCGACGAGGCGATGATCATCTACCGCCGCGATCGCAGCAGTATGCCGGCGCACGATTTCGAGGCCGACGAGGCGCTCGAGGAAGGCGTCGTCATCAATTGGCTGCGCACGATCAAGGAGATCGACCGTTCGACGTTCAAGGTCGAGATCATGGAGCTCGATGAAACCGGCCGGCCACAGCCGACCGGCAAATTCGAGACACTCGAAGCCGACTCTCTGATCCTCGCGCTCGGCCAGGACACGGACACGGGCTTCCTCGAAAAAGTCCCCGGCATCGAATTCGAGTGGGACCACACCGTCATCGTCGACGACAACATGATGACGGGCCACGAGGGCATCTTCGCAGGCGGCGACATGGTGCCGAGCGAACGCTCGGTCACGATCGCGGTCGGCCACGGCAAACATGCGGCGCGGCATATCGATGCCTTCCTGCGCGGCACCAAGTACCGGCGCGGGCCGCGCAACCCGGTCATCGGTTACGAACGGCTGCATCTCTGGTATCGCACGCACGCGCCCAAGGTCGAGCAGGAGCGCCTGCCGGTGAACGAACGGCAGACCAATTTCGACGAGATCATGCGCAACCTGTCGGAGACCGACGCCATGTTCGAATCGCAGCGCTGCCTGTCCTGCGGCAACTGCTTCGAATGCGACGGCTGCTACGGCGCCTGCCCGGAGGGCGCCGTGATCAAGCTCGGGCCCGGCAAGCGTTATCGCTTCGACTACGCCCTGTGCACGGGTTGCGCAGTGTGCTTCGAGCAATGTCCCTGCCACGCCATCGAGATGTTCGACGAACCCGAAACCGGCGGAGTGCTCGTGACATGACCGAGGTGCGCGCACTCGAAGGCAACGAGGCGGTTGCCCGCGTCGCTTACGCGGTCAGCGAGATCTGTTCCATCTACCCGATTACGCCGTCGTCGCCGATGGCCGAGATGGCCGACGTCTGGTCCGCCAGCGGCAAACCCAACATCTGGGGCCAGGTACCCGACATCATCGAGATGCAGAGCGAGGGCGGCGCCGCCGGCACCGCGCACGGGGCGCTGCAGACCGGGGCGCTGACGACGACGTTTACCGCGTCGCAGGGCCTGATGCTCATGCTGCCGAACATGTACAAGATCGCGGGCGAGCTGACCTCGGCCGTGTTTCACGTCGCGTCACGATCACTGGCAGCGCAGGCATTGTCGATCTTCGGCGACCACCAGGACGTCATGGCCGCACGCACCACCGGCTTCGGCCTGCTGGCCGCCTCGTCCGTGCAGGCCGCGCAGGACCTTGCGCTGATCAGCCATGCGGCCACGCTCGAAGCGCGCCTGCCCTTCATCCACTTCTTCGACGGCTTCCGCACGTCACACGAAGTCAGCAAGATCGAGCTCGTGTCCGAGGAGCAGATTCACGCGATGATGGATGACGAGCTCATCTACCAGCATCGCAACCGCGCGCTCAACCCGGACAACCCGTTCATCCGCGGCACGGCACAGAATCCCGACGTGTATTTCCAGGGACGCGAGACGGTCAATCCCTATTACGACGCCACCCCGGGCATCGTGCAGAAAACCATGGACCGCTTCGGCGAGATCACCGGCCGCCACTACGGGCTGTTCGACTACCACGGGGACCCGAATGCCGAGCGGGTCATCGTCCTGATGGGGTCCGGTGCCGATACGGTGATGCAAACGATCGACACCCTGCATCCGGACGGTGTCGGCGTGTTGAACGTACGCCTTTACCGGCCGTTTTCTGCCGAGCACCTGTTGGCGGCGCTGCCTGACAGCGTGCAGACGATTGCGGTGCTCGATCGCACGAAGGAAGCCGGCGCCAGCGGCGAGCCGCTCTACCAGGACGTGGTCACGGCGCTCGCGGAAGCGGTTGGCAGCGGCGCGCGTGAATCGATGCCACGGGTCATCGGCGGCCGTTACGGTCTGTCGTCGAAAGAGTTCACGCCCGCGATGGTGATGTCCGTGTATGCCGAGATGGAGAAGGCAGACCCGAAGCGGCATTTCACGGTCGGCATCCACGACGACGTGACCCACACGAGCCTCGACTACGACCCACGCATGCACATCGAGAACGAGAGCGCGACCCGCGCCGTCTTCTACGGCATGGGCTCCGACGGCACCGTGGGCGCGAACAAGAACAGCATCAAGATCATCGGCGAGAATACCGACCTCTGGGCCCAGGGCTACTTCGTCTACGACTCGAAGAAATCCGGCTCGCGAACGATCTCGCACCTGCGCTTCGGCCCCGAGCCGATCCATGCACCCTACCTGGTCCAGAGCGCCAACTTCATTGCCTGCCACAAGTTCGAACTCGTCAACAAGATCGAGCTGCTCGCCAACGCCTGTGAAGGCGCCGTGTTCCTGCTCAACAGCCCGCACCCGGCTGACGAGGTCTGGGACCGTCTGCCGCGCCCGGTGCAGGGCATCATCATCGACCGCGGCATCCACCTGCACGTCATCGACGCCTCGCGCGTGGCGCGGGATGCCGGCATGGGCAAGCGCATCAATACCGTGATGCAGGCCTGCTTTTTCGCCCTGTCCGGTGTACTCCCGCGCGACGAAGCAATTGCGCAGATCAAGGGGGCTATCGAGAAGACCTACAAGTCGAAAGGCCAGTCGGTCATCGACAAGAACTTCGCCGCCGTCGACGCCGCACTCGACCACCTGCACGAGGTCGAGATCCCGACGAGCCGGCGCAGTGATCACGACATGGAGGCCGTGGTTCCCGACCACGCCCCCGAGTTCGTGCGCGAGGTCACCGCGCAGATGATGCGTGGCCACGGCGACGAACTGCCGGTCAGCAAACTGCCCGCCGACGGCACGTACCCCAGCGGCACGACGCGCTGGGAGAAGTCGAACGTCTCCGACGACGTGCCGCTGTGGCGTGAGGATCTTTGCATCCAGTGCGGCAACTGCAGCTTCGTGTGCCCGCACAGCGTCATCCGCGCGAAGTTCTTTCACGAGAGCGAGCTTAAGGACGCACCCGAAAGCTTTGCGTCGCAGCCGATCAGCGCACGCGGCTTTCCCGAGACACGCTATTCACTGCAGGTCTACCTCGAAGACTGCACGGGCTGCGGCCTCTGCGTGGAGGCCTGCCCCGTAAAGAGCCCGGACGAGCCCGGTGTGCGCGCCATCAACATGACGGACAAGGCGCCCATCCTCGACGATGGCCGCAGGAACATTGAATTCTTCGAATCCATCCCCTTCAGCGACCGCGCGAAGGTCGATTTTTCCTCGGTGCGCGGCTCGCAGTTCCTCGAACCGTTGTTCGAGTTTGCCGGCGCCTGCGCCGGTTGCGGCGAGACACCTTATATAAGGTTGTTGTCGCAGTTGTTCGGGCCGCGCCTCATGGTCGCCAATGCCACCGGCTGCTCGTCGATCTACGGCGGCAACCTGCCGACGACGCCATGGGCGAAAAACAAGGAGGGCAGCGGCCCGGCCTGGTCGAACTCGCTGTTCGAGGACAATGCGGAGTTCGGTCTCGGTATGCGCATTGCCGCGGACCACCACATGGCGCTCGCCAGAGACCTGGTCACCGACCTGGCGCCGGAGGTTGGTGATGAACTCGCCGACGAGCTAGTCAATTCACGGCAGCGCGTCGGCAGCGAGATCCGCGCGCAGCGCCAGCGGGTCTCGGTGCTCAAGGACAAGCTGAGAACGCTGCGCGATGACGAGGGCGACGAGAAGGCCGCCGCCCTGCTGTCGATCGTGGACCACCTGGTCCGGCGCAGCATCTGGCTGGTCGGCGGCGATGGCTGGGCCTACGACATCGGTGCCGGAGGTCTCGACCACGTGCTCGCCAGCGGCCGCAACGTCAACGTGCTGGTGCTCGACACGGAGGTATACTCGAACACCGGCGGGCAGATGTCCAAAGCGACACCGCTGGGCGCGTCCGCCCGCTTCGCGTCCGCAGGCAAGCGCATCGGCAAGAAGGATCTCGCCCTGCAGGCCATCTCCTACGGCAACGTCTACGTGGCGCAGGTCGCGATGGGCGCCAACCCGCAGCAGACGCTGCTTGCCATGCGCGAAGCCGAGGAATACAACGGACCGGCGCTGATTCTTGCCTACAGTCACTGCATCGCGCATGGCTACGACATGTCGGACGGGCTCAAGCAGCAGAAGCTCGCGACCCAAAGCGGCTACTGGCCGCTGATCCGCTTCAATCCCGCGCTGCGCGACGTCGGCAAGAAACCGTTCGTGCTCGATTCACCGCGGCCGAGCATCCCGCTTGAGGACTACGCGTACAACGAGATGCGCTACCGGTCGCTGTTGAAGACACATCCGGACGCGGCCGCCAAGCTCATGAAGAGCGCCCAGGAACTCGTCGATATGCGCTGGGCAACTTACGAACACATGGCAAATCAGAAACCGGCGAAGTTCCAGATGCAGGTCAGGGCGGACCCGCGCCGGAATTAGCCCGTACCTATACGCCGATTGCGTCGGCGAGTGCGCCGAGGCTCTGCACCGTCGCCGTCGGCTCGATTCCCCAGGGATCGAATATAGAATCCTCCGAGCGTTGCACCCACGCGGCCCGCATGCCGGCCGAGATGGCCCCGATAACGTCGAACGGGTTGCCCGAGATCAGCCACGCCTCGCTGCCCGTGGCATCGGCTTTTCTCAGGAAGTGGGCGTAGACCGCGGGGTTCGGCTTGAACGATCTGACGTCGTCGCAACTCACGACCCCGAGAAAATACTCCCTGATCCCGGCAGCGGACAACAGGGTCTCGACGGCCTCGGCAGCGCCGTTGGAGAAGGCAAACAGCCGACAATCGCGGGCCCGCAGTTCTCTCAGCGCCGGTTCGGCGTCTTCGAACGCGGGCAGCTCGCGATAGGACTCGAGCAGCGCCTGTCTCTGGTCGGGCGTGATACCGGCCGCGTAGCGGCTGCACGTGTAGTCGAGGGCGTCCCGGGTGCAGGCAGCAAAGTTTTCGTAGTTCTGCATCAGGCCGCGGCGAAAGGAATACTCGAGCTGCTTGTCGCGCCACGTCCGTAAACGTCAAATGCCAGCGTAATCGCCATGTGGATACTGTAGCAGATCGACAGAACAGTTAAGGGACAGTGACTTTAAGTGCCAGGCGACCACGGCGTCTGCACAATTAGGGGACAGTGACTTTAAGTGCCAGGTGCTTTACGGCGCCTGGCACTTAAAGTCACTGTCCCCTAATTGCTCCGGGCTATCCAGTCGGCTACCGTGTCTCATGACGGTCGCGGGATCGAGGGAAAAGAACATGTCAAACGAGGTTTTCGATAGCGAACAGGCCGCTGCCTATTACGATAATGCGGCCATATCCCGGTTTTACGAGGAATGCTGGGGAGGTGCCGACATCCACATCGGCCGCTATGCGACGGGAGAGGAGACGGTTGCAGAAGCCTCGGCGGCCATGACGCAGTACCTCGTCGACCAGGTCGGGTTCACGGCCGGCCAACGCGTGCTCGATATCGCTTGTGGCTTCGGGGGCACGCTTAGAACCCTGGCGCAAATGGGCTGCAAGGCCAGCGGCATCGACATCTCGGAGAACTGTGTCGACCATGCTCGCGCGGCGGCCGACGAAGCCGGGCTCGGCGACCAGATCGACGTGGCGGTCGGTGACTTTCACAGCATCGACAGCGAACCGGACAGCTGGGATGCCGTCATTTGCCAGGAAGCGATCATTCATTCCCCGGACCGGCCCAGGGTCTTTGCCGAGGTTTTCAGGGTTCTCGAGCCGCGCGGTACCTTTGCGTTTTCGGATATCCTGACCGGCGAGAACGCGGATGCATCCATGGTGGCGGCCGCCTTTGCGCGCATCGGCGCGAGCGTGGGCGCGACCGTGGGCGACTACGAGGCGATGGCCCGAGCCGCCGGTTTCGATATGTCGTTCGTCGAGGAGCGATCAGGCGACATCACGACCCATTACGACAAGCTGGCGCAGCAGCTGGAACAACCGATTGCCGGCCTCGACGCTGACGCCAAAGCGTCGATTTCGCAAAGCATCGCGCGGTGGCAAGCCGCGCTTGCCGGGGGGCACATTACCTGGGCCTGCTTCGTGGCGCGAAAGCCAGCTTAGGGGCGTGCACAAGAAAACGGACGGTCGGCCAGAGTGCCGAACCGTCCGCCTTGTGTTGCGATGTTCTACCTGCCCAATCGTTCAAAACGAAAGCCGACAGAAAAAGCGGTTATCAGTCGCGGAATTTGAGAACCTGCAGCAACGAGTCGCTCATTACCGTACGGTACTCCGCCCGGTTGCCGCTCTCGGCCTGCATTTTCTCGATGCTTTTTGACTGCCACTCCAGGTATTCTTTCTGGCGCTTTTCACCTTCGGCGCCCGACGGAATGCTCTCCCGTACCCGTATGAGATAGAGGTCCGCCTCGTCGCTGCGTGCGTGGACATTGGCGATGACCATGTAGTCCTTGATCCAGCCCTTCGACTTGGCAAATTCGAGATCCTTGCGCCACTCCATTGACAGCCACTTGGCGTACTTGTAACCGCCGCCATCCTGTATATCGATCCCCGTCACTTCCCAGTAATCGCCTCCGATGAAAGGCCATTCCTCGGCAAGCACACTGCCGGACATCATTATTGTCGATGCGCCGAACGTCAGGACGGCCATCATTGTTATTGCTGCTTTTCTCATCTATATCTCTCCAGTACGTGGGCACAGGCTGCCCACAGGCGCGGCTACCGTAACACAGGCATGGCGTCGGTTGGGGACAGTGACTTTAAGTGCCAGGCGATGGAACAAATAGGGGACAGTGACTTTAAGTGCCAGGCGAGTTCATCGCCTGGCACTTAAAGTCACTGTCCCCTAATTACAGGGAGCCG
>CAMYJB010000030.1 GCA_947258565.1 uncultured Woeseiaceae bacterium | reverse complement strand
GTGGAAGCGCCGAAGGAGCCGATCGAGATCAACCTGAACGTCAAGATCGAACACCACATTCGCGTGCAGGTCGACAAGGAGCTCGAAGACCTGTTCGAAGAAGACAGTGAACTGTTTTGAGGGCCGTTATGATGAAACCCGATGTAATCAGACAATTTGTCGCAGCATTCCTGCTGGTACTTGCGTTTCAGAGTGCGTGGGCCATCGACCTTCACTCGGCCAAGGAGCAGGGCCTGGTCGGGGAGGCCAATACGGGCTACCTGGCCCCGATCGGCACGCCGAGCGCTGAAGTGAAAGCCCTGGTTGCCGAAGTCAACGCGAAGCGCAAGGCGGAATTCAAGCGCACCGCCGCAAAGACCGGTGCAACCGTCGAGCAGGTGCAGTTTCGCTTCTACGAGCTCGCAATGCAGCGCACCAAGCCCGGCCATTACTACCAGGATTCAGGCGGCAACTGGAAGCAAAAGTAAGAGCTTCTTTCAGTCGAAACGCGTGTACTCCATCGCGGCATCGACTCGTTCGCGAGCCATCTGAACCGCGGCTTCCCGAGGCGGTATACCGTCGCGATCCGCACGCTCCAGCATCTCCGCCGTGTTTGCGCGTATCTTTTCGTCGATCGCCGCGAACGCATCGCGCTTGCGGCCACCGGCGACTTCGACCGCGGCGCAGATGACGCCGCCAGCGTTGGCAATGAAGTCGGGGATACACAGCACGCCGCGCTCGTACAGCATGTGTTCGGCTTCGTCGGTGATACCGATATTCGCGCCGGGCACGATGAACCTGGCTTTGACGGACACCTGGTTGTCCGCGCGGATGACGTCCGGCCGCGCGGCCGGAATCAGCAGGTCGCAATCCACGCCGATGATCGAGTCACGCTCGATCTGCTGACCGCCCTCGAAGTCGATCATGTTGCCGTCGGCCTCCTTGTGCGCGACCAGTGCCGCGACGTCGAGACCGCCCGCGTCGAAGATCGCGCCCGTAATGTCGGCTGCCGCCACGATCGTTGCACCCTTCTCGGCGAAGAACCGGGCCGCGTGCTTGCCGACCGCCCCGAATCCCTGCACGGCAACGCGCATGCCGGAAAACTCCATCCCGACCCGTTCCTTCGCAACGTCGGCGCTGACCAGCAGACCGAACGCCGTGGCGCCGACTTCGTCCAGCGGGATACCACCGAGTTCGCGCGGCAGGCCTGCGCTGCGGCCTCCTTCGTCCTTGATGAACGCCATCGCGGCTTCATTGGTGCCCATGTCGGGACCCGGGATGTAGTCGGTGATGCCGCGGATGCCCTGTGCGAACGCGCGGATCCACTGCTCCTTGAGATCGGGATCCATCAGCGGGTCACCGAAGATGACCGACTTTGCGCCGCCGTGCGGTAACCCCGCAGCCGCGTTCTTCAGCGTCATGGCGCGTGCCAGCCTGAAGCACTCCTCGAACGACACGTCGGGCGCCATGCGTGTGCCGCCGATCGCGGGTCCGCAGGCAACATTGTCTACGACCACGATCGCCTTCATGCCCAGCGTCGGCTGATAGAGATGCAGCACCGTCTTGGGGCCGAGATCATCGCAAAACCGAAACTCGGCCTCGGTGACCTCGTCTCCCCTCATGCTGTCTGCTTCTGTCCCAGCTCCTCGGCCATGCTTTCTCGTATCAGGTACTTCTGGACCTTTCCGGTAACGGTCATCGGGAACTCGTCGACGAAGCGTATATATGTTGGAATCTTGAAGTGCGCCAGCTTGCCCTTGCAGAACTCCCGGATCTCCGCTTCGCTCGCTGTCTGTCCTTCGTGTAGTTTTATCCATGCGGCGACCTCCTCGCCAAATTTGGGATCGGGCACGCCGACCACCTCGGCCTGCTCGATCTTCGGGTTCGTGTACAGGAATTCTTCGATCTCGCGCGGGTAGATGTTCTCGCCGCCGCGGATCAGCATGTCTTTGCTGCGGCCGACGATACGCAGGTAATCGTCTTCATCCATCGTCGCAATGTCACCGGTCCTGATCCAGTGCGCGGCGTCGATGTCTTTCGCCGTGCGCTCGGGGTCGCCCCAGTAACCCCGCATCACGTTGTAGCCGCGGGTGCATAACTCGCCGGGCTCGCCGCGCGGCACGATGTGCCCCTCGTCGTCGACGACCTTGATCTCCGTATTGGGCAGCGGCCGCCCGACGGTACCCACACGAAGTTCGATCGGGTCGTCGGGTAGCGTCTGCGTGGACAGGGGCCCCGTTTCCGTCATGCCGTAGCCGATGGTGATCTCGCCGAGGTGCATCTCGTCGATGACGCGATGCATGAGTTCGATCGGGCACGGCGCACCCGCCATGATCCCGGTGCGCAGCGACGTCGTGTCGCGCCCGGCAAAGCCCGGCTCATCGAGCATGGCGATGAACATTGTGGGCACGCCGTGCACGGCCGTGCAGCGCTCTGCCTCGATGGCGCGCAGGCAGGCGTCCGCTTCGAACCCCGCGGACGGCAGCACGATTGCCGCACCGCTCGACGTGCACAGCAGCGTACCGAGCACCATCCCGAAGCAGTGATACATCGGCACCGGCATGCACAGCCTGTCGCGCTCCGTGAACTTCATGATGCTCGCGGACATGCTGGCGTTATTGACGATGTTGTGATGCGTGAGCGTCGCCGCCTTCGGTGCGCCTGTCGTGCCGCTGGTGAACTGGATATTGATCGGTGCATCGAAATCGAGGTTTCGGCCGATCGTCTCCAGGGCCCGGAAGTCGTCTGCTCCGGCATTCATGGCGACATCGTCGAAATTGAACATACCTGGCGATGACTCGCTGCCCAGGCGTATCACGATTTGCAGATCGGGTAGCCGTAGCGAATGCAGTTTCCCCGGTTCACTCGACGCCAGCTCGGGTGCAAGCTCATTGAGCATCGCGACATAGTCGCTGGTCTTGAAAGAAGACTCGGAGACCAACGCGCGGCAACCGACCTTCTTCAGGGCAAACTCGAGCTCCGGGGTCCGGTAGGCGGGATTGATATTGACGAGCACCAGGCCCGCACAGGCGGTCCCGAACTGTGCTACGAGCCATTCGCCGCGGTTCGGCGCGAGCATACCGACGCGGTCGCCCGGCCGCAGGCCGAGTGCGATTAGTCCAGCGGCGAAGTTTTTCGCCCGCTCCCTGAGCTCCCGCCAGTTCCAGCGGATTCCCTGATCGACGACGATCAATGCATCGTTGTCAGGCCAGCGACGAGCTGCCGTGTCCAGCAGCTGCCCGACGGTTACCCCGAGCAGGGGCGTGTCACCGCTCCCGTGTGCATAGCTCTTCAACGCCATACTCCGGTGCGTTCCAACCTGGTCACATTAGGCCGTTTTTGAGCCCAATATTCACTTCGTAGTTTTCCCTAGCGGTTGCGGCAACTACGGGTTGCATGGGCTGTCGGGGCAGGCCCGAAAATCCGGGCATTTATGTCAACCGGGCGCGCTACTCGCCTTTATACTCCGCACATGGCCGGAACCCGCACGCTATCGCTGTCGCTGCTCGTCATTGCGGTTGCGGCTGCCCTGACGGCTTCCTGTGCCGTGCGCATCCCGGTGGGATCGGATTTCAGGGAAGCGACGGATGCGCACGAGACCTTCGTCGAGCTTCGCTTCGTAACCAACCGCAGACTCATCGGATCGGGCACGGGCGATGGGTACTTCGGTGATGACCATGGAGAGCTTTCCGCCGGGAGCTGTCGCGTCGGCTTCAGAGCCGATGACAGCCGCGGCGAGGTGCTGCGCGTGGACACGCGCCCCGTCGAGACGGCGTTTTCGGGCACCGTGCCGGAATCTCTCGTCATCTACGTGCACGGCTACGGTGAATACTTTGCAAAAAACTGCCGCAGGGCGGCACTGTTGCAACATCGTTTGAGGCTGGACGGCCGCATGCTGTTGTTCTCGTGGCCATCGAGCTCCTACCTGAGCTACAGGAGCGATGCGAAAGACCTCGAGCAGAGCACTGACGAACTGAACGAATTGCTCACCCTCGCGGCGGAAACCGTCGGCCACCAGCGTATCGTGTTGATGGCTCACAGCATGGGGTCGCGCGGCGTTATCGACGCACTTAAGAACCGAAGCGATGCAGCGCAGTTCCGCGCCGTAATCTTCGTCGCCCCGGATATCCGGCGCGACGTCTTCCGCGAGAACGTAACGATGCTGCAGCAGAAAGTTTCCGACATCGTCGTCTACATGTCGGACCACGACCGCGTGCTGTGGCTTTCCACGACCGTCAACGTCTCGGGCAGACTCGGCGTAGCCAAAGAATCCGATATCGAGCATACGACCTTCATAGACGTCACACCCACCGGCACCAACGATATCTCGGGGCACCTCTACCACATGCTGAACCCGGCCGTTATCGAGGATCTGCGTGACCTGCTCGGTACCGCGTCTGCCGATGAGAAACGGGCCTTTCACCGTGTCCCCGGCGAGACGCGCGGCTTCTGGCAGCTGCAACCTCTCCCCTGACATTCTCTTGCCGGCGCTCGTACAATATCGGGTTCACCGACACAGGGGCTCGTCATGAAGGACAAAGTAGCGGCATTCGCAACCGTGGACCCGTTCGAGGGAATGACCGGGGAGAACCCCGGGCGCGCTGCAAACCTGGCGGGTGGCAACTGGGTCTCCGTCGAACAGCTGCGCGAGGATATCGTCGATCCGATGAACGGCGCGCGTTTCCTCGGGGTTCCGGATACGCAGGACTTCGCGCCATTCATCGACGGCCTCGGCAGCTGCCCCAAGACGGGCCTGCACAATCCCATGAAAAATACCGGGCGCTACGTGATGCTCGGCCAGGTGTGTGCGCGCGCCGCGGCCCTGCTGGCCGAGCAGGCGGTAACTGACTTCTTTACCCGGCTCATCCAGCGCGTGATGCCCAAAAGCTGGAACCAGGCCGCCGGCGAGGTGCAGATTACGCGCGTGTTCCTCGAGAACTTCGCCGGCGACGGCGTGCGTTTCCTGGCCCGCGGCTTCTCGAACCCCGGCGACCGCACCGGGCAGGAGTCGCGCGGATATCGCTGGCCCTACGGCCCGGTCGTCGTCGTCGCGCCCTTCAATTTTCCGCTCGAGATCCCGGCACTGCAGGTCATGGGGGCACTGTTCATGGGCAACCGCCCGCTGGTCAAGATCGACTCGAAGGTCAGCATCGTCTTCGAGCAATTCCTGCGACTCCTTATCCACTCCGGTTTGCCCGCGGGCGACATCGACATGGTCCACTGCCGCGGCGAAAACATGGGCAAGCTGATCAATGAGGCCAGGGATATCATCCGGCTGGTGCAGTTCACGGGTTCGAGCGAGGTCGCGGAACGGGTGGCAGCAACCGTAAACGGGGCGGTGAGAATCGAGGACGCCGGTTTCGACTGGAAGATCATCGGGCCGGACTACGACGAGCGCTGGCTCGACTACGTTGCCTGGCAGTCGGACGAAGACGCCTACAATGCGACCGGCCAGAAATGTTCGGCCCAGAGCATCCTGTTCGTGCACGACAACTGGGTGCAGGCCCTGTTGCCGAAGATTGCCGAACTGGCAGGAAGGCGCACGCTCGACAACCTCAGTATCGGGCCCGTGCTGACCTGGAGCAACGAGCGCATCAGTCGGCATGTCGATGCCGCGCTCGCGGTGCCCGGCGCCGAGCTGTTGTTCGGCGGCAAGGCGTTATCGGGCCACGAGATACCGGCCATTTACGGTGCCTGGGAGCCGACGGCGGTGCGCGTGCCGCTGGACGCCATCTGCGGCGAGCACTTCGCGCTGCTGACCACCGAGCTGTTCGGGCCATTCCAGGTCGTCGTTACCTGGGGCGACGGCGACCTGGACAGGGTGCTCGACGTGTTCGAACGTATTTCGCAGCACCTGACCGCGGCGGTGGTCAGCGCCGACCCGGTGTTCCAGCAAGAGGTGCTCGGCGCCACGGTCAACGGCACGACGTACTGCGGCATGCGGGCGCGCACCACGGGTGCGCCTCAGAATCACTGGTTCGGGCCCTGTGGCGACCCGCGGGGCGCGGGTATCGGCACGCCGGAGGCGATCCGGCTCACCTGGAGCGCTCACCGCGAGATCATATTCGACCAGGGTGCGCTGGCGACTGACTGGCGTACGCCGCCGCTCGCCTAGTCGCCCGCCCGGGACACCGCGGCTTGCAGGGATTCCGCGACGTCGCGGCTGAACTGTTGCAGCACCTCGCTCATAGCGCGCGCCAGCGCCGGGTAGTCCCCGGCCTGCGCCGCCCGCGCCTCGTATCGCGCACGTTTCGGCTGAACGACGAACTCATCCCTGGACGTTATAACGCCCCACTGGATCTGCAGGACGGCCGTGCCGTCCTGGCCGGCGTCGAAGCGGCTTATACGGCCGACAAGCTGGTAGTCGAGGTCGGCGATATGCGTGTACGGAAACGCGACGACCACGGCATCATCGACGAGGCTGTCCAGGTTTTCCGAAACGATCCGGTATATCGCATCGTCGACCGGCTCCACCCAGCGATTGAAATCGTCGACGATGACTTTGGAGTCGGTCCCCCGTGTCACGATCTGCGAGCGCGACAGGTAGTCCGGTGTGCGCAGCGGTCCGACGCCGATCCGCAGAAAGGTGTCGCCATCGTCAACGTAGCCGGTCTCGAGCGCTTCGAGATCGTAATACTGGACCGGCGGCGAGGACCCGCAGCCGCCAGCGGCCAGTGCAATAAGAAGAGCCGGCACGTGCCACCTCGTTGCTATCATTCCTGTTGCCCCCTCATGGTTGCTTCCCCTGGATCAGGGCTTCGGGATTGCGCTCGAGATAATCGAAGAACTCGCGCAGCGCCGCTGCAGCCCCCTCGACCTCTTTGAGCGTCGACTGCAGCTGGTAAACCTGCTCGGAATCGCCGCGAAGCTGCAGCCGGGCCGCATCGAGCGTCTTCTCCGCTCCGAGCAGCGTCTCGCTCAGCCGCTTCAGCACCGGCTGCAGATCGGCCGCGACACTCTCAATTTCGGCATCGGTACTCTTGAACAACACCGTCGCCTCGGACGCTGCGGCGCTGACATCGTCGAGCGCGCGCCTCAGGGACGTACCGAGATTCTGAACGTCTTCGTCGTTCACGAGCTCGCTCAGGCCGGCAAGGGAGTCATGAAGATCCGGCGAACTCGTCAGGGCCGCAATGCCTTTGAGGGCGTTGGTAACGCCTTCGGCCAGCGCATCCACGTCGACGTTATCGCGGATATTCGCCAGCCACCGCTGCATCCGCGCCAGCAGTTCCTGGATGTCCGAACGGATCGTCGGGATTTCCGGATAGTCCGCCTCCATACCCGTCATGCGAATCGGCGTATCCGGCCGCAGGTCTAGCCGGACCAGCAGCTGCCCCGTCACGAAGCTCTCAATCTCGAGCTGCGCGCGCAGGCCTGCGTCCCGGATCAGTTCATCGTGTGGAATGACGTCGCGCAGGTCTTCCGCTATCGGAACACCATCGCGAACCGGGATATAGGTGTCCGGCAGGATCTCCAGCGTGACCCGTGTGAGCGTCTCGTACCTGTCCGCGTCGATCAGCAACGCGATCTCCGAGACGTAGCCGACCCGCACGCCATTCAGGATCACATTCGAGCCAACCCTCAGCCCCTTGGTCTGCTCCTCGAAAAACGCCACGTAGTTCAAACGCTTCTTGAACAGCTCGCCCCCACCGAAAAGCGCGATGCCTGCCGCGAGCAGCGTCACGGCACCGACGACGAATGCGCCGATGACGGCCGGATTGGATCTCTTGCTCATGCGGCGCTTGCCTCCGGTACGCCGCGTCGCAGGAACGCGCGCACGAGTTCATTGGGATGGGAGTCACGCAGCTCCTGCGGGTCGCCCGTCGCGAGCTGTGTCTTCGCATCCGCGTCGAGGAAGACCGAGTTGTTGCCAATCGCGAAAATACTGGCCAGTTCATGGGTAACCACCACGACCGTGGTACCCAGGCTGTCGCGGAGTTCCAGTATCAGGTCGTCCAGCAATCTCGCACTGATCGGATCGAGGCCTGCCGAAGGCTCGTCGAAAAACAGGATATCGGGATCGAGCGCCATCGCCCTGGCCAGCCCGGCGCGCTTCTTCATGCCGCCCGAAATCTCGTTGGGGTAGTAGTCCTCGAACCCGGCGAGCCCCACCAGCATGAGCTTGTAGGCCACGACGTCGCGAATCTCGACATCGCCGAGAGCGGTATACTGCCTGAGAGCCAGTCCGACGTTTTCGGCCAGGGTCATCGAGCTCCATAGCGCACCCGACTGGAACAGGGTGCCGAATTTGCGCTTCGTCGCCTCGCGTTGGATCTCGCCCGAATCCCAGAAGGGCGCCCCCTCATAGAGCACGTCGCCTCTCGCCGGTTCTTTCAGGCCGATCATTACCTTCAGGAGCGTGCTCTTGCCGCAGCCCGAGCCGCCCATGATGATGAACACGTCGCCGCGGTTGACGGTGAAGTTCAGATCGCGCTGCACGACGAAGTCACCGTAAGCGATCGTGATGTCCCGCGCGACGATGTGTCCGCCGTTGTCCTGCATTCAGATCCCCAGGTTGATGTAGATCACCGTTAGCACGGACGCACTTACGACGATCAGCACGATCCCCATGACGACGGCGCGCGTCGTGCTCTCGCCGACCGCCATCGCACTGCTGCCGCAGGCGAGCCCCTGCTGGCAACCCGCGATGGCCACCAGACTGCCGTAGACGATGCTCTTGAACAAGCCGCCGAGCAGGCTGTCGAGGCCGACGGAATTCACGGTCTGTGTCACGTACTGCACGAGACTCACGTTCAGCATCGACAGCCCGACGAATGTGCCGCCGAGAATTCCCATCAGGCTGCCGTACAGCGTAAGCAATGGCAGCATGACGATGAGAGCGATCACCCGCGGCGTCACGAGGAAGTCGACAGGGTCCATCCCAAGCGTCGTCAACGCGTCGACCTCCTCGTTGACCTTCATCGTGCCGATCTGCGCCGCGTAGGCCGCACCAGTGCGTCCGGCCATGATGATTGCCGTCATGATGGGCGCCATCTCCCGCACCATGGCAACGGCGACGAGATCGGCCGTGTAGATGCCTGCGCCGAAGTTCTCGAGCTGCATGACGCCAACGAACGCGAAGATCATGCCAATGAGGAAACTGATGAGGCTCACGATCGGCAGGGCCTCGACGCCGGCTTCCTGGATGTATTGCACGAGGTCCGAGCGCAGGTAGGTTGCCTTGCCGCGAAACAGGCGGCCGAATGACAGCATGAGGTCGCCCACAAAAGCCAGCAGGTCGCGGCTGCGCGAGACGACGCGCAGCGTCTTTTCGCCGATGCCCTCGAGCAAGCCGGGGTCGCGGGCTTTGCGTCGCGCGCCCTCGCGCTCCCTCACCGCGAATGCCAGCGCGATCAGCTGGCGGACGCCCTCCGGAAGACCGCTATCGTCGATCGGGACGCTGTTCGCCTCCGCGCTGTGGCGAATCGATACCAGCCGCGCGACGAGACCGGTATCCCAGTCGCCAAGGTCGGAGGTGTCGAAGGCGACGGCCGCAGGCGCCGGCGTCGCCTGCAGGTGCTCGATGACCGGACCGATGCCGGGGAGCGAGGCGTCGAGCAGCCAGTCGCCGGTCAGGGTGACGGCAAGCGTATCGTCAGGGGTTACGGTGCAGGTGAAGGCTGCGTTCATTCCTCGGCTCGAGACGAAGCACGGCCATTCTAACCGTTACTTCCAGCCCGGCCGAGGTTTTTGATCGCGCGTGCGATCGGGCGTTTCAGCGTGCCGTGCGGTTGCGAATTGCGACCAGTGCCAGTGCCACTGCCAGGACACCCAGAAGCATGGCAGCGGGCGAATGGTGCAGCGAAGTGAGCTGGTGGCCGAGACTGCTGAGAAAGCCCGCATCCGGCGTGTGCGCCAGGGCCGTCTCGGCGCCCGCAAGCGCAAGCGCAGCAATAAGGAATCGCATCATGTGCCTCCTCACAATGTTGCGCCGGGGCTCCGGCGCCTACCCTGTACCTTAGACACGCAATCCCCCCACAGGAATAAGCGTAATTACGTACAGTCCTTCGCCGAAATCAGCGCGTACCATCAGGTTGTTACCATTTTTCCAAATTCGGCCCGGCTCGGGGCATGGAGGGTTTCTGTATGTGCCTCGCAGTCCCAATGAAAATAACAAGGATCGACGGGTTCCAGTGTACCTGCGAAGCACGTGGCGTGGAGCGTGAGGTGAGCCTGTTCATGCTGCAGGACGAAGAGCTCGAGCTGGGCGACAACATCCTCGTGCACGTCGGCTACGCGATCCAGAAAGTGTCCGACGAGGAAGCGGCGGAATCGTGGGCGTTGTTCGATGAGATACTGGCCGCAACCGACGGCTGATCCCACGACACGGATTCCCCGAAAATCAGGAGCAGAACGATGTGTGATACGTGCGGCTGTAATATCACTCCCGGCAACGAACATCTGCTGGAGCAACACGGTCACCTGCACAAGACCGGGTCCGGCAGGGAATCGGTCGAGGTTCTCAAGGGGCTGCTGGACGCCAACGATCATCAGGCACTGCACAATCGCGAGCATTTCGACCGGCACGGCGTACTCGCCGTAAATCTGATGTCTTCGCCGGGCGCCGGCAAGACCGCCCTGCTCGAGGCGACCATCGAGGCTCTCGACGGCCACCTGCACGTCGCCGTCATCGAGGGCGACCTGGAAACGGAAAACGACGCGGAACGCATCCGCGGCAAGGGTGTACCTGCGGTGCAGATCAGCACGGGCAGCGCCTGTCACCTCGACGCCCACATGGTGCACTCCGCGCTGCACGAATTATCGCTGGACGATGTCGATATCGTGTTCATCGAGAACGTCGGCAACCTCGTCTGCCCGGCCAGTTTCGATCTCGGCCAGCACCTGAACGTCACGCTGCTGTCGACCCCCGAAGGTGACGACAAACCCGCCAAATACCCGGTCATGTTCCGCAGTGCAGACCTCGTGCTGATTACGAAATCGGACCTGCTCGGTGTGCTCGACGATTTCAGCCCGGAACGGGCCGAAGCCTGCCTGCGCGATCTCGCGAGTTCGGCACCGCTCTACGAGGTGTCGTCGAAAAACGGCGCGGGCCTGGATGCCTGGCTGCAGTGGCTCGGCACGGCGCGGAGCGAGGCTGCGTGATGCACTCTGCCGAACACTGGCTCGAAGCGCTGCAGGGTCTCGAGCTCGATCAGCCCGTACGCATCATGAACGTATGCGGCGGCCACGAACGCTCGATATCGATTGCGGGCCTGCGCACGGCGATACCCGGCAACATCGAACTCGTCCCGGGCCCGGGCTGCCCGGTTTGCATCTGCCCCGAAGAGGACGTGTTCGAGGCAATACAACTCGCGCTCAATGAAGACGTCACGCTTGTCGCGTTCGGCGACATGCTGCGGGTGCCCGTCAACGTGCCGAAGAGGGAACCGCGCTCCCTCGAGCAGGCACGCGCGGCCGGCGGTGATATCCGTCCGATCGCGTCGCCGACGGACGCCGTGCGGATCGCGAAAGAGGACCCTTCGCGTACCGTGGTTTTCTTCGCAGCCGGGTTCGAAACCACAACGGCGCCGGTGGCCGCAATGCTGGCGGAAGGCGTGCCGGACAACCTGCTCGTGCTGCTCTCGGGAAGGCTCACCTGGCCGGCGGTCGCAATGCTGCTCGACTCCGGGACGCCCGGATTCGACGCATTGATTGCGCCGGGCCATGTGTCCACTGTGATGGGTCCGGAAGAATGGGAATTCGTGGTAGCAAAACACGGCATTCCCGCGGCGGTCGCGGGCTTCCGCCCGGATACGCTGCTCGCAGCCATGTACTCGGTGCTGCGGCAGCGCAAGGAGGAGCGGCTGTTCCTCGACAATTGCTATCCCGAGGTCGTGCGGCCGGGCGGCAACCCGATTGCACGAAGCCAGCTGGACGAGGTCATGCAGGTCGTGGATGCCAACTGGCGCGGCATCGGCATCATCCCGAATTCCGGTTATCAGTTGCGGGAGGCGTACGCCGCCCACGACGCGCGACGGGTGTACCGCTCCTATGCCGATGATTCGCGCAAGCGGGTCGGCGAAATGCCGCCGGGCTGCGACTGCGCCAACGTCGTCCTCGGCAAGGTGTATCCGAACCAGTGCCGCCTTTACGGCCTCGCGTGCACGCCGCGCAAGCCCGTCGGCCCGTGCATGGTCTCCGACGAGGGTGCCTGCCGCATCTGGTGGTCGGCGGGCTATCGCGACAACGAGTGGGAAGGCCGCAAGACGAGGCAGTCCGTTGGCTGAGTCCGCCGTAGTGCAGCCCACCGAAGCCATGCAGTGCGTTCGCATAACGCTCGCGGGTCACGTACAGGGCGTCGGCTTCCGGCCGTTCGTCTATCGGCTGGCATCCCGGCATGGCGTCGCCGGCCGGATACAGAACCGGCTCGGCGAAGTCGACATCGTTGCCAGCGGGCCCGCGGAGGTGCTGCGGCGATTCGAGACCGACCTGATTGCCAAGGCGCCGCCGCTGTCGCGCCCCGTCATCACCGGCGTGGAACAGGTCGAGGCGCCGCACGAGGCCGGCTTCCTGATCGCCGCCAGCTCGTCCGACGCCGATGCAAGGATCTTCGTACCTCCCGACTACTTCATGTGCGACGACTGCCGCCGGGAGCTGCGGGACCCCGATGATCGTCGCTACCGTTATCCCTTCATCAACTGCACCCAGTGCGGCCCGCGCTACACGCTGATCGAGTCGTTGCCGTACGACCGTCACAACACCAGCATGGCGTCCTTCCCGCTCTGCGACGATTGCGAGCGCGAATACCTCGACCCGGCGAACCGCCGCTTCCACGCGGAACCCGTCGCCTGTCCGGCCTGCGGGCCACAGGTTTCCTACGCAGTGACCGGAACGGAAAAGTCGTTGGCGCCGGACGCGGCGCTCGACGCCGCAATCGACGCGTTGCATAACGGGCGGATCGTTGCCGTCAAGGGAATTGGCGGCTTCCACCTCATGTGCGACGCAGGCAGTGTCGAGGCGGTGGCAGAGCTGCGGCGCCGCAAGCAGCGCCCCGACAAGCCGCTTGCCGTGATGTTCCCGATCGCGGGCAGCGACGGCCTCGATGCCGTGCGGCGCCACGCCATCCTGAGCAACGCGGAGCTGGAACTGCTCGCAAGCCCGGTGCGGCCGATCGTGCTCGTTACGCGGCGGCCGGGCAGCACCCTCGCCGGCAACGTCGCCCCCGCGCTACGGGAAATTGGCGCATTCCTGCCCTACAGCCCGCTGCACCAGTTATTGCTCGAAGGCTTCGGCGGCCCGCTCGTCGCCACCTCCGGCAATATCAGCGGGGAACCGGTGCTCACTGAAAACGACGAGGCGGCGCACCGCCTGGACGCCGTCGCCGATGCGTTCCTGCTCCACGACCGGCCGATCGTGCGGCCGGCCGACGATCCCGTGTACCGCCGCATTGGCGGCAAGATGCGGCCACTGCGGCTCGGCCGCGGCTGCGCGCCCCTCGAGCTGACCCTGCCCTGGCGGCAACCGGTGCCGGTGCTCGCCGTCGGAGGACACATGAAAGGAGCGCTGGCGCTGAGCTGGGATGATCGCGTCGTCGTGTCGCCGCATATCGGCGAGATGGACAGCCCACGCAGCCTCGCCGTCTTCGAGCAGGTCGCGGCCGACCTGCAGGCGCTTTACGGCGTCGAGGCAGAGACGATCGCCTGCGATGCTCACTCCGGCTACACCACCCACCAGTGGTCGCGCCGGCAGGCTTTGCCTGTCGAGACTGTCTGGCACCACGAAGCGCACGCCAGCGCCGTCGCCGCCGAATTCGCGCGTCCCGGCCAGTGGCTCGTGTTTGCCTGGGACGGCGTCGGACTGGGTGATGACGGGACGCTGTGGGGCGGTGAGGCCCTGCTGGGCTCTGCGGGCGACTGGCGCCGCGTTTGCAGCCTGCGGCCCTTCCGTCTTCCCGGCGGAGAACGTGCGGGACGCGAGCCCTGGCGCAGCGCGGCGGCGCTGCTCTGGGAATGCGACCGGCAATGGCCGGACTGCCCCGACGAGCACGGCCTGGCAGAATTCGCCTGGCGGCGAGAATTGAATTCACCCGTTACGAGCGCTGCTGGCCGGCTGTTCGACGCTGCTGCCGCGCTCATCTGCGGCCAGACGCACACGAGCTTCGAAGCCCAGGGGCCGATGCAGCTCGAATCCCTCGCCCGCAGCCCGCGGCACCCGGTTTACCTGTCGCTGTCGCGCAGCAGGAATGGCGCATTGACAAGTGACTGGGAGCCGCTGCTCGGGATCATCGCGGACCAGGAGCGCAGCCCGCAGGAGCGCGCCGAGATCTTTCATGCGAGCCTTGCTCAGCTCATCGTGCAGCAGGCCTGCCGCATCCGTTACGAGCAGGACATCGACCAGGTCGGCCTGTGCGGTGGCGTATTCCAGAACCGTCTGCTCGCGGAGCTGGCGATCGAGGGCCTTACACGCCGCGGCTTCGACGTGTTCCTGCCGGAGCAGCTGCCCTGTAACGATGCTGCGCTGTGCTACGGCCAGGCGGCACATCTCGCCGCCACGGCGCCCGGAGCCCGCAGCTAGTGGAAGACGATCGCATTTCGCTGGCGCACGGCAACGGCGGCCGCTTCATGCGCGAACTCATCGAAGAGATCTTCGCGCAGCACCTCGGCAGGGACGAACTCGACACACAGGCGGATGCGGTTCCGATCGCGCTGAACGGTGGCGACGCCCTGATCACGACGGACGGCTTCACCGTGCAGCCGCTGGAGTTTCCCGGCGGTGACATCGGCTCGCTCGCCGTCCACGGTACGACCAACGACCTCGCCGTCGCCGGGGCGCGGCCCCTGTACCTGACGCTGAACGCATTCATCGAGGAGGGCTTTGAAATCGCCGCCCTCGATCGTATCGTCGCGAGTCTCGCGCGGGCAGCCCGCGAGTGCGGTGTCCGTGTCACGGCGGGCGACACCAAGGTCCTGCGGCGGGGCGAAGGCGGCGGTCTCTATCTGGCAACGACCGGCGTCGGTGTGCGACTGCCGGGGGTGGTGCCGTCGCTGGATCGCATCGAGGACGGTGACGTCATCATCGTCAGCGGGCCGGTCGGCGATCATGGCACCGCGGTGATGCTTGCGCGCGAAGACTTCGGGCTGCGCGGTGACCTCGTATCCGACGCCGGGCCGGTGATGGGGCTCACTGAAGCATTGCTCGGCTTCGACGGACTGCGCTTCATGCGCGATCCGACGCGGGGCGGCATTGCCTCGATCGCGCACGAGATCCACCGGGCGACCGGTTTCGGCGTGCGCTTCGAGCCGACGATACCGGTGCGCGATCCCGTGCAGTCGGTCTGCGACATGCTCGGCTACGATCCCTATTACCTCGCCTGCGAAGGCCGCGTCGTCGCCGTCATGGCGCCGGAGCAGGTCGACGCTGCGCTGGCCGCGTGGCGCGAGCTGGACGACGGCAGGGACGCTGCGAGAATCGGCCGCATCTCGGCGCAGGACCACCGCGTCATCCTGGAGACCTCGCTTGGCGGGGAGCGATTCCTCGAAGAACTCGAGGACGATCCGCTGCCGCGTATCTGCTGACGGGACGCGAGGCCCGCTGGTCAGCCGGCCGTTGCGGTACCGATATCGTCGAGTTCCAGGCTCTGTAAAACCATCTCGTCGCCGCTCACGAGATTGGTCCTGTAATCCCCGCACTCTCCGCAGAGCAGCCGATTCGGTTTGGCCGGAGACTCGGCTCCGCACTGGCTGCATTTCACGACGATGTCCGAGACATCGACCTGGAATTCGGCGTCTTCGGCCACAGTCCCTGCGACCGCCAGCGGATAGGCATTTCGCAGCAGGTCGGGTTCGACGCCCGAGAGCGGACCCACGGTCACGGCAATCCGGGTAACCCGGCCAGCCTTGTTCTCCCGGGCGATCCGCTCCACTTCCCGCAGCAGGGACAGGCAGACCGACAACTCATGCATCAGGAAGCACGCAGTCCCGTAAACAGTCCGCGGCGGCTGACTTTTTTCGTGTCCTTCTCCGGCGCTTCGGTGACGATCTGCGCCAGCGCTTCTTCGGCGACCGCCCTGGCCGTTTCCTGGTCGGGGAAATCGGCCACGGTCCGGAACAGTACCGCTGCGAGATAGCTTCCCAGTTCCTCGTCCTGGTACACCGTCAGCTCGCAGGGCCCGGACGGAAACCGGCACTCGATCTGCGTACCCTGCGCCACGTCAGCGATCTCGTCCGAGCCCGGAAGCAGAACGAGGTTCATGAACCAGGGCGTGATCAGGATACCGAGATCCCGGTCTTCCCACTGGTCGAAACCGACGGCCTCGACCGAAAGCTTCGTATTGACGATGGGCAGATCCTGCATGCGATCCTGGTAGATCGCCTCGTAGCGGGCGACAAGATCTGCAACCTTGATGGTCATATCAGCCCTCCACGGGCAGGAACGCGCCGGGCTCCGCGTCGCATTGCGGGCACCTCCAGTGCCCGGGCAGCTCCAGGAACGGCGTGCCCGGCGGTATCTGCTCGACCGGATCGCCCTCCGCAGGATCGTACACGTACCAGCAGATCCGGCATTCGAGACGGCTATCGTCACTCAGCCGGGACTGTTCCTCGCCGTCCTCCGGCCCGGTCACGCGACCTCGGACCAGTACGGCTCGAGGATCTGCTCCAGGCGCTCCGCCGAATCGGCGAGGTCCTCGGGCGCTGCCTTTACGACACCGGGCACGTCCACCACCTCGAGTGTATTCAAAATCGACACTCCCATGGAATTGTAGTAGCGCACCCACCAAATGCCAGCCGTCTTCGTGCTGATGACCTCGCATTTGCCATAGGCGCGGGACAGAATGTCGATCGGCCCCCGGCCCAGCCGCTGGTCGATGAACTCGAGTTCCGGCTCGGACAGCGGCAGCAGCGTCAGGTTGACCGAATGCGGTTTGCCGCCGGTGTTGTATTTCTCGTGCTGCGACTGAAGCTCGACAAGGATGGGCAGCGCATTCGCCAGCGCCTCGGCAACGCCGTCCGCCGCAATATCCACGGCGCCGTCGCACCCGGCGGCGAAGCCTACCACCTTCGGTAATTCAGCCACCTCCAGCAGATCGCACACCACGCGATCGTCGCGGTCGAAGAACAGCGTCCGCCAGACACCGGCGAGCACCGACTCCTGCGTCCGTGCGCGCACGTCGCCGTCGCAGACAATACTCACCTCGCCCTCGCCGAGGATCTGGTTGACGATATCCCTGCTGTCCTCGTCGAGCGCACTCAGGTCCGCCAGCACCGGCTCGCCGCCCGGCTCATAATTGTCGAGCGCGCCGCGAAGCCAGTCCATCGCCTCGCGCGCGCCGTCCATGTGCAGCACGTCTTCGGGCTCCGGCATGACCGGAGCAATGAAGGTCGACATGTCGCTCGGCATGTCCATGTAGGTGATCGCGTCGCCGTCGCTGCCGGTCGGCTGGCTGCCGGGACCTACGACGCGTACCGGGATGTCCCTGATATTCATGCGTTGCCCTCCGTTACGACAGGGATGCTGAAACCCGGCGCGCGACGCGGCGGCGCGACCAGCAGCTTACCGACCTGCTCGAGGTAGTCCGCCCAGTCCTGTATCCGCGAAATGGCGCCGGCATAGTCACCGCCGCGGACGAAAACGAGCGCGGGAAAGTGACTGAACCCGTACTGTCGCTTCAGGACCTTGCCGTCCCCGAACGTGTCCGTGACGACGCCCGGGTTCAGCTGCCCTTCGAACGCTGCGACCAGCTCCGGCAACACGACCGCGACGTCGGTCGCATCCTTGATCGTGTTGGGGTCGCCTGGAAAAAACAGCACATTCATGCCGTCCGTCGCGACGAACTCGTCGTGGTTGTCGAGCGTCACGTGCTCGTAGCCGAGTTCGTCGATCAATCTGTCGATTAACGTATGGCTCACCGTGCTTCTCCGTCCAGCCTGGGCCGCCCTTCTTCGTAGTCGCGAATATCGAGCGCGCCCGGGCCGATCCTCTCGGCACCCTCGAGCGGCTTGTCGCGTTCCCGAACGTCGATATCCCAGCCGCGCAACACCTCACACGCCAGCTCGACAGCCTCCCCGATCCGCGCCTTGACACCTGCGGTAAGACTGCCGCCGTAGTCGTTCAGCAGCTCGGGCTGCACGCCGACCAGCACGAGTTCCTCCGGCAACGATCCGGACAGCGTGGCCGACGACAAGACCTCCTGGAACCCCGCCTGGTGCATGCTGACCTTCTTTGCGCCCATGAAACAAGGCACGTCGTCGCCCTGCACCATCCTGAGCGTTGCAGGCTCCATGCCGAAATCGACGGCGTCGAAGATCAGCAGGCGTTGCGCGCTGCAGACCCACGGCAGCAGGAAGATCCCCTGGGTTCCGCCGTCCATCAGCCGCACGTCGTCAGGAAACGTGTAGCGCGCATTCAGGGCCTCCACGGCGCGGACGCCGAAACCCTCGTCAGCCCAGAGTACGTTGCCGATGCCGAGGACCAGGGTTTCGTAAGCGCCCGGGTCCCCGTCCGCATGGCTGAGGACTGTCTCCGTCATCGCGGGTCGCGGGGACCGTCGTCCTTGAATCGACGGATGCCGTCGATCATCACGCTGATGCCGTTCTGCCGCGACATGAACTCGGCGCGTACCACCATGTAGATGTGCACGACGATGAAGAACACCATCAGCCACATCCCGAGAAGATGCCACATGCGCACGGCCTGCGAACTCGGCTCGATGACGAACACCCAGCCGAACCAGCGGTCCGCCCAGCTGCCCGCACCCGTACCCTGGCTGTACAGCGCAAAGCCGGTACAGACCATAAACAGCGCCAGCAACACGTTGAATAACCACATCGCGAGCTGTGCCAGCGGGTTGTGACCGCGGTACTTCGCGACCTTGCGCGTGAGGAACGAATACATCTTCAGTTCGTGAAAGAGGCGGGACCAGAACTCGCCGCGCCAGACCGGCACGACCAGCAGCCCCTTCGCATATCGGTTGCCGACGATCGCCCAGTAGAAGCGCACGAAAAGCCCGACGGCAAACACCATCGCCGCGCTGAAGTGGATCAGCCGGATATTGCCCATCAGGAAGCTGTCGCTGGCCTCGCCGCTCACCGATGGCAGTGGGTTGGCGATAAAATAGCCCGATATGGCCAACACGGTAATGGCGAGGGCGTGGATCCAGTGCCAGATGCGTACCGGGACCTCGAAGACGTATAGGTTGCCCGTGTAGTCTTCGCTGCCCGTCGCTACTCTGCTCGTAGCCATGCTAATCCCTCCTATCGAACCTTGACCACGGCCAGCTCCTTGCCGTCGTGCGACATGACGTGCGATGCGCAGGCCAGGCAGGGGTCGAAGCTGTGGATCGTCCTGAGGATCTCCAGCGGCTGCTCGGGGTTGACCATTGGCGTATTGAGCAGCGCCGCTTCATAGGCGCCGATGTTTCCGGCGGGATCGCGCGGCGACGCGTTCCAGGTCGACGGTACGACACACTGGTAGCTCTCGATCTTCGTATCCCTGATATGGATCCAGTGGCCGAGGGCACCGCGCGGCGCCTCACCGTAGCCGACACCTTTTACGTCGGTTTCCCACGTCGCCGGATCGAATTTCTCCATGTTCGCCGTCGCGACGTCACCGCGCTTGAGGTTCGCCATCATTTCGTCGAACACTTCGCGCATCTTGTGCGCCGCCCAGGAACTCTCGAGCCCGCGCGCCGCGGTGCGGCCAAGCGTCGAGAACAGCGCCTCGACCGGCAGACCCAGATCGCTCAACAACGCGTTGACGGGCTCTTGCACATCCTCGCGACCGCGCGCGTAAGCGACCAGGTACCGCGCGAGCGGCCCGACCTCCATCGCGTTGCCGCGCCAGCGCGGCGCCTTCAGCCAGGAGTACTTGCCGGATTCGTCATGTTCCTCGATCGCGGTCCGGGTCCCCTTGAAGTTCGGGCCCGGTTCGAAGTTGGGCTCGGTAATGCCGTCCCAGGGATGCAGGCCGACCGCTTCGTCCGGGTACGTGTACCAGGAGTGGGCGACGAATTCCTGCACCTGCTCGGGATCACGGACGTCGACGTCGTAAACCGTACCCAGGTCGCCATTGAGGATCGCACCGTTCGGCAGCATCAGGCTGTCGTTGGTGTGGTTGTTGGCGTACGCCGGGAATTCACCGTAACTCATGACGTTCTTGCCCGACAGGCCACCGCCATAGCCCCAGTCCTTGTAGAACGAGGCGATCGCCTTGAGATCGGGAATGTAGACCTGGTCGCAGAAAGTGATGCTCTGGTCGATGATGTCGGAAACGATGTTGAGCCACGCCATGTTGACGGTACCGACGGCGCCCGCCTCGTCGACATTGACCGAGCACGGCATGCCGCCCACCACCCAGTTCGGATGCGGGTTGCGGCCGCCGAAGATCGTATGGATCTTGACGACTTCTTTCTGGAAGTCGAGGGCTTCCAGGTAATGCGTCGTTGCCATCAGGTTCGCTTCGGGCGGCAGCTTGTACGCCGGGCTACCCCAGTAGGCGTTCGCAAACGGGCCGAGCTGACCGGATTCGACAAACCTTTTCAGGCGATTCTGAACATCGCGGAAATAGCCGGGAGACGACTTCGGCCACGGGCTGATTGCCTGCTGCAACTCCGATGTTGCTTTGGCGTCCGCACTCAGCGCGCTTACGACGTCGACCCAGTCCAGTGCATGCAGGTGATAGAAATGCACGATATGGTCATGCACGTACTGGCAAAGCATCATCAGGTTGCGGATGTGATTTGCGTTCGTGGGAATCTCGATGCCGAGCGCATCCTCCACGGCGCGTACCGACTGCAGGGCATGCACGCCCGTGCAAACGCCGCAGATGCGCTCCGTGAATGCCCACGCATCGCGTGGATCACGTCCTTTCAGGATAATCTCGAGACCCCGCCACATATTGCCTGTCGAAACGGCATTCCGGATGACGTTGTTTTCGTCGAGATTCACCTCGATGCGGAGGTGCCCTTCGATACGGCAGATCGGGTCGACGACGACGCGCTGGCCGCTGTCGTCGAGTTCGAAGCCATTCGGAGTAGTTACGCTAGCCATTGCTCACCTCCTCACGCGGCTGTGTCTTCTTCTTGCCGGTCGCTTTGGCGACGACGGAGGCCGCCGCATGCGCCGCGACACCGATCGCTGCGGCCGCGGCGAGCGTGCCACCGATCGTGTCCGCCGTTGACTCGACGTTGCCCGTTACACCGAGATTGGTAACCGGACTGTAGAAGCTGCCCTTGTCCCAGAAGTTGTCTTCGGCGCAGCCGAGACAGCCGTGACCCGACTTGACCGGCCACGAGAGGCCGCCGTTCCACTCGATGGTCGAACAGGCGTTGTACGTGGTCGGCCCCTTGCAGCCGACTTTGTAGAGGCAATAACCCTTGCGGGCGCCTTCGTCGTCGAATTTCTCGACGAACTGGCCCGCATCGAAATGCGGCCGCCGGTAGCACTTGTCGTGCAGGCGCTGGCCGTAGAACATCTGCGGCCGGCCCTGCCGGTCGAGCGGTGGCAGGCGGTCGAAGGCGAGCATGTACGTGATGACGCCTGTCATGACCTCGGCAATCGGCGGACAGCCGGGTACCTTGATGACCGGCTTGTCAAGGATCACCTTGTGTATCGGTGTCGCCTGGGTCGGATTGGGGCGTGCCGCCTGCACGCATCCCCACGACGCGCAGGAGCCCCAGGCGATGATCGCCTTGCAGTGATCCGCCATGTGCCTGAGCTTTTCAACGTAGGGCCGGCCGGCCTGTATGCAGTACATCCCGTCCTCATTCAGCGGCGGATTGCCTTCACACGCGAGAATGAACTGGCCGTCGTATTTTTCGATGGTCTGCTCGAGGATTTCCTCGGCCTGGTGGCCTGCGGCCGCCATGATCGTGTCGTCGTAGTCCAGCGATATCATCGACAGCACGACGTCCCCGGCCAGCGGATTGCCGGAACGGATGAACGACTCGGTACAGCAGGTACACTCGAGGCCGTGTAACCAGACGACCGGTGTCCGTGGCTTGGTCTCGAGCGCGTGGGCGATCTTGCCGGCGAATTCGGGTCCGAGACCCAGGCCAGCAGCGGTAAGACTACAGAATTTGAGGAAGCTCCGGCGGGTGACACCGTGACGGCGCATCACCTCATAGAAGGTCTCGTGGGCGGGCATAACAACTCTCCCCTGATGCAGCATGGATGCGTACGGGCGGGTCGCCTGCCGGCTGACTTGTTTTCCTGCGACTTCCGTGTGCGCGTCACCCCTTGCGCGCCGACAAGGCAACACATCTCATCTTCTCCGCTGCGGGGTGGCATCGACATAGTGGTTCATACGTATCTAGCCTTTAGTCGAATATCCGTCAGACGGTCAGGGTAAACGTCATCCGGGATGGCACACATATGTCCGCTATTCGGCGCTATCATAGAGTGCCGGGTAGCGGACGTGTCTCGTGGACGATACCGAAATCAAATGGCTGATAGCTCTGCTGCTGGCTGCCGCGGCGGCCGCCGCGGCCTGGTATTTCTGGAACGGTGACAAGCCGCCGCCGGAGCCGGCGCCTGTGCAACAGGCCCCTGTCGAAGAGACCGGGCCGGCGGAGCCCCTGCACCCGGTAGCACCGCTGGAGCTTACACCCGGCGAAGGCGAGCTGGTCGCATTGCCGCCGCTCGGGGAAAGCGACAGCTACTTCGCGCTCGCGCTGCTTGATATCTTCGGCCCCGCGCTCGAGACCCTGCTGGCCGACGAGGCCTTGATCGACAAGACGGTCGCAACGCTGGACGCCCTGACCCGCGATCGCATTGCGGAGAAGATCCGGCCAGTCGGCAGGCTTTCCGGGAATTTCATCGTTACCGCTGCCGGCGACAACGGCCCTTATTACCTCAGTCCCGAGAACTACGATCGCTACAAACCGCTCGTGAACATGGTGACCGATGCCGATCTCGACGAGCTTACCGCAACGTACCGGCGCTTCTATCCGCTGATGCAGGAAGCGTTTGCGCAGCTCGGCTACCCGGACGGCTATTTCAACGACCGGGTGGTTGCGGTCATCGACCATCTGCTGGCGACCCCGGAACCTGGAGAGCCGATCCGGCTCGTTCAGCCGCACGTCCTGTACGAATTCGCGGACCCGGAACTCGAGGCACTGTCGGGCGGCCAGAAGCTGCTGCTGCGGATGGGTCCCGAGCACGCGGCAAAAGTCAAAGCCGTCCTGGCAGACGTCAGAACCCGCATCGCCCGGCCTGAACGGTAGGCCGACTCGAGAACCGCCCTTGCCGGAATTTCTCGTTCGGCTTTACCTCTTGAAATTCGTATATTCGTTATTTAGAATATTCTAAATAAATACGCCCCTGGGGCCAACCCGCCCCGAACTGACAGCGAGCGGAAACCGATGAAAGCAGCCAACCGTTACCTGGCAATCGCCTGTATGCTTTGCCTCCCTGCAGCAGCCGGCGCGGAGAACCTGAAACAGGCCTGGTCGCACGCCATGGCCTCGCATAATCAGCTTGCCGCAGCGGCCGCGCGCCGTGATGCCGCCGGGCTGAACCTCGAGAGTGCGCAGGCAGAGCGATGGCCGCGGCTGGACGTTACGAGCTCGTTCACCCAGCTCGACAAAGCGCCCCGCTTCGATTTCGGCGGCGGCACGACATCGCAACCACTTTTCGACGACGACAACTTCGTACAGGCCGGCGTCCAGGTCAGCCTGCCGCTGTACGCCGGCGGGGCGATAACCGCGGGCGTCGGCGCCGCCGAATACGCCGCCGAGGCGTCGGCCGGGCAGTACGAAGCGGTACTGCAGGACATCAAGCTGGGGACCGGTGAACACTACGTCCAGGTCCTCAGAGCCGAAAGCGGCCTCGAGGTTGCCGAGTCGAACGTCAGGACGCTGCAGGCGCACACGGAACTCGCGCGGCGACAGTACGAATTCGGTTCGGTACCCAGGAATGACTTTCTCGCTGCCAGCGTCGCTCTCGCCGATGCAAAACAGCGCAAGCTGCAGGCCGAGAACGCGCTCGACTATTCCCGCGCAGCCTATAACCGCTTCCTGAATCGCCCTCTCGACCAGCCCGTCGCGCTCGACCCGGAACTGGACATCGATCATCTGGTGCCCGCGGGCGAGACGCTCGAGTCGCTCATCCTGACCGCGACAGAGCAGCGCGACGAACTCGCGGTGCTGAAGGCCGAGGTAAACTCGCTGCGCGAAAATTCCACGGCCATACGCGCCCGTTCGCGCCCGCAGTTCGCGCTCACCGGCGGCTACATGTACCTGGAGAATGCATTCCTCGACTCCGATGAATTCTGGATGGCCGGCGTCTCGTTCCAGTGGAACCTGTTCAACGCCGGCCGCAACCGGGACCGCGCGGCTGCGCTCGACCGCCAGGCGCTCGCGGTAACACACACGCGTAGCGACATGACGACCGCCATCGCACTGCAGGTGCGGCGTGCCTGGAATGACCGCCAGGAGGCCGAGGCCCGCACCCATGTCGCCGAAGCGGCCGTCGACCAGGCGATCGAGAACCTGCGCGTTGTGCAGAACCGCTACGAAGCAGGCTCCAGCGCGAATATCGAAGTGCTGGACGCCGAGACGCTGCGGCAGCAGGCGCTCAGCAACCGCGACAACGCACGCTACGAACTGGTACTCGCGAAACTGCGGCTGGCACGCGCCGTGGGAGCATTGTGATGAAGGTCGATCCGGACGCCATGAAACAACAGGCCGGCAAGGCCCATCAGCTGCTTGCCGCAATGGCGAACGAGACGCGTCTCCTGATCCTTTGCCAGCTTATCGATCGCGAGCGCTCGGTGGGTGACATCGCGGAATTGCTCAATGCACGGCAGTCGACGATCTCGCAGCACCTCGCGCTGTTGAGAAAGGACGGCTTCGTGCAGGCTCGCCGCGACGGCCAGACCCAGTTTTATTCATTGAAGGGCGATGATGCGCGTTCCGTCATAGAGACCCTGCACGCGCTGTATTGCGTCCCCGCTTCGAGGAAAAAATAACATGATGACTCGTCACCGTATTGCAGGTTTCCCGGTACAGGCTCTCGCCGCCGCGGCCGTTTTGACGTTTGCGAATTCGTACGCAGAGGCGGCTGAAACGCCGCCGCTGGAAACCGCCGCCGCCGAAATGGCGCGCGCACCGCTCGAGCGCGTCTATGACGGCACGGTCGAGGCCGTAAACCAGGCCACGATGTCGGCGCAGACGGCAGGCCGGATCGCCGAAGTGTTCTTCGACGTCGACGACTACGTCGAACCGGGCGAGCCGATCGTGCGCTTCACGGACGTCGAGCAACAGTCGGCCCTGCGGCAGGCGAAAGCGACGCTCGAGGAGGCGCTCGCGCGCCAGAAGCAGGCGCAGGCGGATTTCAGTCGCGCCGAGGGCCTGTTCGAGTCGGGCTCGAGTTCCAGGCGCGAATACGACCAGGCGCTGGCGGCGAGAGACGCTGCCGTGGCGCGCGCAGCGGCGGCCCGCTCCGCCGTGCAGACGGCCGAGCAGCAAGCCGAATACACGCTCGTACGGGCCCCGTATGCCGGCATCGTAACCGAGCGTCACGTCGAAGTCGGCGAGGCGGTCGCGGTAGGACAACCGCTCATGAGCGGCCTGTCGCTCGAGTCGCTGCGGGTCGTCATAAATCTGCCGCAGCAGGTCGCGGCCCGGGTGCGGGAACACGAGACGGCCCATGTTCTCACCGACGATGGACGTGTCGAAGCGCAGAGCGTCACCATCTTTCCGTTCGCGCACAGCGCGAGCAATACGTTCACGGTGCGTATCGAATTGCCGCAGGGCCAGTTTGCGCTGTATCCGGGCATGTTCGTGAAGGTCGCCCTCGTCATCGGCGATGCGGAGCGCCTGCTTGTTCCTACTGCTGCGTTGCTGAGGCGCAGCGAAGTAACCGGTGTGTACGTCGTGTCGACGGACGGCGACGTACGCCTGCGGCAGGTTCGTGCCGGAAACACCTTCGATGACCAGACCGAGATTCTTGCCGGCCTTGGCACAGGAGAGCGTGTAGCCCTCGACCCGGTGCGTGCCGGTATCTATGTCAAGTCGCAGGCGGTAGCGAACGATGAAGACTAAGTTCGGCGTCTCGGGCGGCCTCGCCGCACGATTCCAGGACAACGCCCTGACCCCGCTGCTCGCCCTCGCGGCGATGCTGCTCGGCGCTTTCGCCGTCGTAGTGACACCACGCGAGGAGGAGCCGCAGATCGACGTAACCTTCGCGAACGTATTCGTCGGCTTCCCCGGCGCAAGCACGACCGAAGTGGAGAACCTCGTCGCCCTGCCGATGGAACAGGTGCTCGCCGAGATCGACGGCGTAAAGCATGTGTACTCCGTGTCCCGGCCAGGCATGGGCGTACTTACCGTGCAGTTCAGGGTCGGCGAACCGCGCACAGAGGCGCTCGTCAGGCTTTACAACGCCATATTCTCCAACCAGGACTGGCGCCCGCAGAATCTCGGCATCCTGCCACCGATCGTCAAGCCGAAGGGCATCGACGATGTGCCCATCGTCTCGGCGACGCTGTGGACCGAGGATACCGAGCGCGCTACCCAGGAGTTGAAAAAGGTCGCACACGCGCTGGAAGCGGAAATCAAGCGCGTGCCCGGCACCCGCGATGTCTACACGATCGGCGGCTCCCAGGAGATCGTCCACGTC
>CAMYJB010000029.1 GCA_947258565.1 uncultured Woeseiaceae bacterium | reverse complement strand
CAGGATAACCATGCGCTCGATACGCCGGGGTGCGCGCATTGCCATTTGCCAGAGCAGCAGCGAGCCCCAGTCATGGCCCACGAAGGTAGCGGTATCGAGTTCCAGGGCGTCGAGCAGCCCGTGAATGTCGGCGATCAGTTCCTCGATCCGGAAGTCACGAATCTCGGTCGGCACGTCCGTGCGCCCGTAGCCGCGCTGGTCCGGCGCGATTGCGCGAAACCCGGCTGCCGCGAGCGCGGGCAACTGGTAGCGCCACGAGAACGCCAGCTCGGGAAATCCATGCAGCAGGATTACCGGCGGGCCGTTGCCCTGTTCGAATACCGCCATGCGAATTCCGTTCGTCTCGACGAACGCAGGCTCGGGGAAAGCGTGGACCGGGTTGCCCATCACTCGCTGCTGCTCGCGCAGTCGATACACAGCCGCGCGGTGGGATCGGCGTCGAGACGCCGCGGGTTGATGGGCTCCTCGCAACGCTCGCAGTTGCCGTAACTGCCGTCATCGATTCGCCGCAACGCGGCGTCGATCTCGCGGAGCTGCACGGCGCGCCGCTGCCCTGATGCTTTCGCCATGGCCTGCGCCTGCAGGGCGTCCATCCGGGACAGCCTGCCGACCTTGGCCTGGTCCAGCTGCACGACCGCGGCCGAGTCGTCCCCGGTGCCCGCAACGCTTTGCAGTTCTTCCCGCATGGCCGCGAGTTTCTGTCTGATGGCATTCATACCGCCCTATCCTAAACAAATCTGTCGAAAATGCCCGGCGCTGCGCTTGTGTTTTGGGGCCCCAGAGGCTAATTTTCGCGGCAAGACGTCGATGGGGACGAACAGGCGGGCCCCTCAGGCCAGAGCGACCGGGGGACGGTGTGAGCCCCGGGCCGGAATCCGCCGAATATCACCCCGGAGTCGCTATCCGAACGGGCCGTGCGCGAGCGCGCCCCAGTAGACATAGCCGCGTGGTCCACGACACGGACGGCGGACCAGGAGGTCCATGAGGTGGCTGAGGCCACGAAGCCGGGTGGTACCGCGATGAATTTTGTCGCCCCGGGCGCAGAGCATGCGTCCGGGGCGATTTTGTATTTGGAGACCGACATTGAGTTTCAAGGAAGTATCCAGTCGATACGACGGGCCTGCCCTCGAACAGGAGGTGCTGGCGTTCTGGCGCGAGCATGGGACCTTCGAGCAGACGCTGGCGATGTCGGAAGGGCGGCCGCGCTTCAGTTTCAACGAGGGCCCGCCCACCGCGAACGGTAAACCCGGCATCCATCACGTGCTGGCGCGCGCGTTCAAGGACATCTTCCCGCGCTACAAGACAATGCGTGGCTACTATGCGCCGCGCAAGGCGGGCTGGGATACGCACGGCCTGCCCGTCGAACACGAGGTGGAAAAGCTGCTCAAGAAAGAGGGCAGGATCGAGAGTTACGACAAGGACGAGATCGAGGAAAAGGTCGGCATCGCCGAGTTCACGCGCCTTTGCCGCGAATCGGTCATGACCTACATCGGCGACTGGGAGAAGATGACCGAGCGCATGGGCTTCTGGGTGCACCTGGATGAGGCCTACTACACGCTCGACAACACCTATATCGAGTCTGTATGGAATCTCCTCAAGATCATTTTCGACAAGGGTCTGATCTACCGCGGCTACAAGGTCGTGCCCTACGACCCGCGCATCGGCGCGACGCTGTCGTCGCACGAACTGGCGCTGGGCTACAAGGAAACCGACGACCCGTCGATTACGGTTCGCTTCAAGTTGCGGGACGAGGAAGAGACCTACATCCTCGTGTGGACGACGACGCCGTGGACGCTGCCGTCGAATCTGGCGCTGGCGGTCGGCGGGGATATCGACTATAGCTACTGCCAGTCGGATGGACAGACGCTGATCGTTGCGGAAGCGCTGCGCGAAACGGTGTTTCGCGACATCGAGCACACGGTGACGAAAACGGTCAAAGGCAGCGAGCTCGTCGGCATGCGTTACGAGCAGCTGTTCGACTATCTGCAGGTCGACGCGCCGAACGCCTTCCAGGTCCTTGCCGCCGATTTCGTCAGTACGGAAGACGGCACGGGCATTGTGCATACCGCGCCTGCCTACGGTGTCGACGATCTCGCGTTCGGACAGCAGCATGGCTTGCCGGTGGTGCACGGCGTCGGACTCGACGGCAACTTCATCGACGAGGTTGAACCGGTGGCCGGCATGTTCTTCAAGGACGCCGACAAGCCGTTGATCCGGATTCTCAGGGAACGCGGCATGATGTTCCGCTCCGAGCGCTATACGCATAACTATCCGTTCGGCTGGCGCACGGGCGACCCGATCATCTACTACGCGAAAAACGCCTGGTACATACGCACGTCGCAGTTTCGCGAACGCATGAGCGAACTGAACCAGACCATCAAGTGGGTGCCCGAGCATATTCGCGACGGCCGCTTCGGCAAGTGGCTGGAGAACAACGTCGACTGGGCGTTATCGCGGGAGCGCTTCTGGGGCACTCCTTTCCCGGTATGGACCGACGGCGACGGCAACTACGAGATCGTCGGCTCGGTCGGGGAACTCGAGCAATTGTCCGGGCAGTCGCTGGAGAAACTCGATCTGCACCGGCCTGCCGTGGACGACATCACCTTCGAGAAGGGCGGCAAGACCTGGCGGCGTGTGCCGGAGGTTATCGACTGCTGGTTCGATTCGGGTGCAATGTCGTACGCGCAGTGGCACTACCCGTTCGAGAACCAGGACATCTTCGCGCAGCATTTCCCCGCGGATTTCATCTGCGAGGCGATCGATCAGACGCGCGGCTGGTTCTATACGCTGCACGCGATCGCCACGCTCGTTTCCGACAGCGTCGCCTACAGGAACTGCATCTGCCTGAACCTGATCGTCGACAAGGACGGCAAGAAGATGTCGAAGTCCCTCGGCAACATCGTGAATCCCTACGACGTTTTCGACACGGTCGGCGCCGACGCGCTCCGCTGGTACTTCCTCGCCCGGCTGTCACCGGACATGCCGAAACGCATCTCCGTGGAAATCGTGGCCGACGTGGCGAGTTCTTTCATCAATACCTTCTGGAACACCTACGGGTTCTTCGTGCTGTACGCGCGCCTGGACGAGGTAGATGTCTCGAAACACGTGCCCGTCGAAGCGCGTCCCGAGATCGACCGATGGGCGCTTGCGCTGGCGCACCGTACGATCACGACCGTCACGGCTGCGCTGGACGATTACGACGCAAAGACGGCGGGCGAGGCGATCGAGTCGTTTATCGACCAGCTCAGCAACTGGTACGTGCGGCGCAACCGCCGCCGCTTCTGGAAGTCGACGGATCTCGACGACAAGCACATGGCGTACCTGACGCTGTATGAGTGCCTCAAGGTGGCCCACGAACTGATGGCGCCGTTCGTGCCGTTTCTTGCGGAGCACGTCTACCAGAACCTGGTGAAGAGCGTCGACGGCGACGCGCCCGACAGCGTGCATATGGTCCCGTGGCCCGAAGCGGATCCCGCCTGGCAGAACGATGAGCTGCTGAGCGACATCGGCGTGGTGCAAAAGGTCGTGGGTCTGGCGCGAGCCGCCCGTGGGCAGTCCGGCGTGCGCACGCGGCAACCGCTGTCGCGCCTCCTGATACGGGCGCCCAGCGACGCGGCGGCAAGGGCACTGGAGGATCACCAGGAGCAGATTCTCGAAGAACTCAACGTGAAAGCGATCGAGTTCATTGCGCGGGATGCCGGTCTCGTCCGTTACCGGATCAAGCCCAACCTGCCGGTGCTCGGCAAGCGCTACGGCAAACTGATCCCGGTGATCAGGGAGGCCCTCGAAGGCGCCGACGGTGCGGCAATTGCCGGTGCCGTTGCGCGGGGCGAGACCTTCGATATCGACGCCGGCGGCGAACAGCTCGAACTCGGCGCAGACGACGTGTTGATCGAGACCGAGTCGGCCGAGGGCTATGCCTGCGGCGAGGACGGTGGTTACCTGACCGCGCTCGATACTAGCCTGGACGACAACCTGGTCGAGGAAGGCCTGGCGCGGGAAATCGTCCGGTCGATCCAGGACGCGCGCAAGCAGGCCGGGCTCGAGGTCTCTGACCGTATCGTGCTGGGTGTGAGCGGATCAGACGGGATCGAGGGGGCGCTCGCGAAATACCGTGACTACATTATGTCTGAAACGCTGGCGACGGACTGGGAGACGCGGCAGGTAACGCCGCTGCACAGCGACCGCCGCGAACTGGGCGATGAGGACTGGACGCTGGAGTTCAGGAAAGCCTGATATCGTGCGGCCCGGCGATTACGACACCGATTTGACGAGGAACGCCGGGACATTTTCAGCTTCGCCGTGGAGCGGCAGCGCATCCTGCAGGTTTGCGGCCTGGCGAATCATCGCGCTGTAAAGGTCGACGACACGGGCAGCGCACTCGCTGGCCTCGCTGACCGACATCTTTCGAACCGAAGCCCGTACGGGGCCTTCGCCATTGAGCGGGGCGACGCAGTGCAGCCGCGCGCGCAGCTTGCGGAACGACTTCTTCAGATCCCGAGGCAGGTCGTCCTCGACGATAACGTCGAGATTCTCCTGGTAGGCCTTTATAAGTCTTTGTTTTATATGGCCATCGCCGGCAAGCACCGACACCGCCGTGTAAAAGCGGTCAACGTGGTAGGTCATTTCCACTCCAGCGTTCGTATTCTTGTTATGCCGCTCTTCTCACCTCTCAGCGGCTTGCTACGCTTCCTGAGTCGACTGCCTCGTGCAGTCACCGACCTGCGAACAGACCGTCACGTTCCTCCCTGAACTTTCAGATACCTGCGTAGCTTTCTTATAACAGAGATCGCGAACCGTGCGCAAGTGTGCCCGGTAGCTGACACCTGTCCGAAACACAGTCCCGCCACGATGGCCGCGGGCTAGTGTTCGCGGACCGGGTAGTAGACGTTGGTCAGGAGTTGTGCCTCGGGCACCCGGGTCGGATCGCTGACGTAGGTCTCCCAGGCGTCGCCGTTGCGTTCGAGCCCCAGGGCCGCGAGGTAGGCGGCAATCTTGCGGTGGGTGGTGCCGAGTTGCCGGTAAGAGCCGACGTGTCGAATGCGGATCGCCTGGCCCGAATACGTGTTGCCCACTTTGACGGTGGTGCCGTCGCGCGGCACCGTGTCCGTGACGCCTCGAACGGGTATCCCTGCGTCGAAACGCAACTCGCTGCCCGCAAAACCGCGAACGATGGACACGGGCGCGCCGGCTTCTGTCAGCCCGTGCGTGTCGATGAAGGACAGGATTTCGAAGTAAGCCTTGCCCATCGCATCCGAGATGGCCCCCGGCTCGGGCGGCGATGTCGTCGGCAGGTATGCGATCTGCATGGGCTCGACAACCAGATGTTCGACGTCGAGATCGCCGAAGTCGGTGCGCGGCAGGGATTCGGCGAGTTCCTTCAGGGCTCCGATACCGTTCTCGTAGTCACGTTTCACGACACCGGACAGCAGCAAAGCGAAGTAACGGCCGACGAGGTTCAGGCCGTGATCATGTGCAAAGCCCCACGTCACCCGGGTCTTGCCGTCTTCACGTTCGATGTCGAACCAGGTTCGGGCTTCACCCGGCTCCCCGGGGTTGATAGTGGTGGCCACGTGTTCGTTCGCACGGCTTTCCACGATCGTTTGTGTGCCGCTGCCTACGACGAGGCCGTCCCATGTCACCGTAGCCCCGACCCCGCGACCGGGGCCGGAAAACACTACGCGCGCGTTCGGGTCGGTGGCGGTTCTCGGCGACCACAGGTCGATGCGGCGGAAGTCGTTGACAAGCGCGAAGACGGTTGCGGGCGGTGCATCGACGAGTGTGCTGACTTCCACGCGGCTGTGTCTCGGCAGGAACAGGCCGACGACGATGAGAAAGGCGACGACCGCGCCGATGACATACAGAAATTTTTGCACGCCGTACTCTGGCACAATGCGCCTATGAATGCACCACACAACAGGCGCCTGCCCATCGGTGTCTTCGACTCCGGCGTCGGCGGGTTGACCGTGCTCCGTGCTCTTCGCGAGGCGCTGCCGCAAGAGGACCTCATTTACCTCGGCGATACTGCGCGGCTGCCCTACGGCACCAAGAGCAAGTCGTCGATCGTCCGTTACGCCAGCCAGGCGACCGCGCAACTGCAGGGCCGAGGCATCAAGCTGCTCGTGGTCGCCTGCAATACTGCATCCGCGGTTGCCCTGGACGCGCTGCAGGAGCAAATGCAGCCGTTACCCGTGATCGGCGTCGTCGAGCCGGGGGCGACCGCCGCCGTCGCGGCACGGCCGGGCGGCCGGCACCTGGTGCTGGCCACCGAGGCCACGGTCCGCTATGGCGCTTACAGGAAGGCTATCCTCCGGCGCGACGACCACGCAGAGGTTCGCGAACTCGCCTGCGAGCTGATGGTGTCCCTGGCAGAGGAGGGCTGGACGGACGGCGGCATCGCGGAAGCGATAATCCGACGCTACCTGGAGCCGCTCGCGGAGCTGGATTTCCGGCCTGACAGCATCATCCTGGGATGCACGCACTTCCCGTTGCTCAGGCCGGCGCTGGAGCGCGTGGTCGCCGATGCAACCGCGATCGTAGACTCGGCAGGCACCACGGCACGTGTCGCGGCGGCCTCGCTTGCTGACGACGAATTGCTCAATGAACAGCAAGGCCCCGGGCGCCTGCAGCTTATGGCGACCGATGGCGCAAGCCGGTTTGCGCGAATCGGCGGTCGCTTCATCGGTGAGGACCTGGCCGCCTCCGACATAGAACTCGTTGATCTCTAGGCCGCGGCGTTCAGGGCGCGGCGGGGTGGCGAGCTGTGCAATAATCGCCGACCCGCCTTCATAGAGGATCGAACGTGACCGTAATGATGCTCGCGCGCACCGCGCGCATTCTCGTACCTGCGATGGTGCTTGCGGCCTGTGGCGCAGAGACGCCGGACGAAGCGATCGTATCCGCAGCAGAGACCGTTGAACCGCGCCCCGAAATCTACGCGGAGTTCGAGCTTACCGCCGACCTGACCCACCTCAGCGACCGCCAGCGGGAGATGATCGGCGTGTTGATCGAGGCGTCGAAAATCATGGACGACCTGTTCTGGCGACAAGCCTGGGGAGACGATTATGAGACCCGGCTTGCGTCTATCGATGACGCCGAGGCACGGCGATTCGCGGAGCTGAACTACGGGCCCTGGGACCGCCTGGCCGACGACGCGCCCTTCATCAGCGACGTTGGCCTCAAGCCCCTCGGCGCAAATTTCTATCCGCCCGACATGAGCAAGGACGAGTTCGAGACCGCCTATCTCCCGGGTAAGAAAGGCCTGTATTCGCTGGTGCGCCGCAACAATGATGGTGACCTGGTTCTGGTCCCGTACCACGTCGCCTTCAAGGACGAGCTGCAAGAGGCGGCATCGTTGCTTCGCCGGGCGGCGGATCTTGCCGAAGACCCGGCGTTCGCGACCTATCTCAAACTCAGGGCGGCAGCATTGATCAGCGACGATTTCCAGACCAGCGATCTTTTCTGGATGGACGTCAAGTCGAACGAGATCGACGTCGTCATCGGTCCTATCGAGACCTACGAAGATCGCCTGTTCGGTTACCGCGCCGCCTACGAGTCCTATGTTCTCATCAAGGATCTCGCATGGAGCGGACGGCTGAGTCGATTTGCGATGTTCCTGCCCGAGCTGCAGGAAGGCCTGCCGGTTCCGGACGAATACAAGTGGGAGACGCCCGGGACGGACTCCGACCTGAACGCGTATGACGTCGTTTACTATGCCGGTCACAGCAATGCCGGCTCCAAGACGATCGCGATCAACCTGCCGAACGACGAAAACGTGCAGCTCGAAAAGGGAACGCGACGACTGCAGCTGAAGAATGCGATGCAGGCCAAGTTCGAGAAGATACTTCTGCCGATCTCGGAAACGCTCATTGACGAAGGGCAGCGCAAGCACGTCACCTTCGATGCATTCTTTGCCAATACCATGTTCCATGAAGTCGCCCACGGGCTGGGCATCAAGAACACGATCACCGGCAAGGGTACGGTGCGTGAGGCGCTGCTCGACGTCGCATCCAGCATGGAAGAGGGCAAGGCCGATGTGCTGGGCCTGTACATGGTCACGGAACTGCACAAGGCCGGTGAGCTCGGCGACGTCGACATCATGGATTATTACGTGACGTTCATGGCGAGTATTTTTCGCTCCATCCGTTTCGGTGCGGCGAGCGCGCACGGCAAGGCGAACATGGTGCGTTTCAATTTCTTCGAGGAGCAGGGTGCATTCGTCCGTGATCCGGAGACGGGGACGTACCGGGTCGACGCCGGGCGCATGACTCAGGCCATGACCGAATTGTCGCGCCGGCTGCTGGTGCTGCAGGGTGACGGAGACTACGCGGGTGCGAGCGAACTGACGGCAAGCAAGGGCGTCATCGGCGAGCAACTGCAGGCAGACCTGGATCGCCTTACACGTGCAGGCATCCCGGTCGATATCACCTTCAGGCAGGGCCCTGCGCAGTTGGGGCTCGAGTAGCAAGAACAGTAGCAGGTGATCGAACGCGATTACGCGCCCGTTTCCGCTGGCGGGCGCGGCTAGCGCTGGTTGTCGATCATGCCGAGGAATTCGGCACGCGTACGCGCATCCTTGCGGAAGGTCCCGACCATCTGGCTCGTGACCATCGATACGTCCGACTTGTGCACGCCGCGCGTGGTCATGCACTGGTGAGTTGCCTCGATGACGACGCCAACGCCCTTGGGATTGAGGATGTTCCAGATGCAGTTGGCAATCTGCGCCGTCATCTTCTCCTGAACCTGGAAGCGGCGCGCGAATGCCTCGACGACGCGGGCAAGCTTGCTGATCCCGACGACCTTGTTGTTCGGCAGGTAGCCCACATGGGCGCGACCGATGATCGGCGCCATGTGATGTTCGCAATGGGACTCGAAACCGATATCGCGGAGTACGATCATCTCGTCATATCCCTCGACTTCCTCGAAGGTGCGCTTCATGAACAGGATCGGGTCTTCCCTGTAGCCGCTGAACCAGTCCTCGTAGGCAGATACGACCCGCTTCGGCGTGTCGACCAGGCCCTCCCTGCCGGGATCTTCGCCGGCCCACAGGAGCAGCGTCCGGACAGCTTCTTCTGCCTGCTTGCGGCTCGGCCTGCGCGGTTTACTGGGCTTCTTCTTGCTTGCTGCCACGGCGGGGTCCTCATCGAGTGAGGTGCCGATACTACCGGGAATGACGGGGGCGTTACAGCTGCAGCAGACGCCGCCGCGGCGTTCAGGCGCTCTGACGGCTCAGATCGAGGCCGGTCGGACAGCTGACGCCGGTCCCGCCGATGCCGCAATACCCGCCCGGGTTTTTTGCCAGGTATTGCTGGTGATAATCCTCGGCATAGTAAAAGGTCTCGAGCGGCGCTATTTCGGTTGATATGCTGCTGTAGCCTGCCTTGTCGAGTTCGGCCTGGTATGCCTCCCGTGATTTCCGCGCTGCATCCTGCTGCGCATCGCTGTACGTATAGATAGCCGACCGGTACTGGGTGCCGATATCATTGCCCTGGCGCATTCCCTGGGTAGGGTCGTGCGCTTCCCAGAAGACGGTCAGCAGGCTGCCATAGCCGATGATCGCGGGATCGTACACCACGAGCACCACTTCGGTGTGGCCGGTAAGGCCGCTGCAAACTTCTTCGTAGCTTGGATTCGGCGTAATGCCGCCGGCGTATCCCGCGGCGGTACTGAATACCCCTCGCGTCTGCCAGAAGCGACGCTCCGCACCCCAGAAGCAGCCGAGACCGAACACGGCTTGTTCCAGCCCGGGCGCGAAAGGACCTTCGAGCGGATTGCCATTCACGAAATGCGCGCCCGGAACCGGCATGGCAGTGTTGCGGCCCGGCAGGGCCTGCTCGCGGGCGGGAAGGGTAGTTTTCCTGTCTTTAATGAACATATCAGGTTGCCTGGTAGCGTGCACCGTGACGCGGCCGCATGACCACGCCGTCCGCACTCTGGAATCGAACCGGAATCGACTGGGTATTGCCCCACTCGGTCGCGCGGTAAACCGCGAAATGCAGGTGCGGCATCGTCGTGTGCCCGGTGTTGCCCGACAGGCCGATCTTCTGGCCGCGGGCCACGTTGTCCCCGACTTCGACGAGTGCGCCGTCTTGCTGCAGATGATAATACTCGCCGGTCGTGCCGTCGTTGTGAAGTATGACGATGTAGTTCGCGTAGCGACCGCAGCCGTCTTCCCAGCAGCCGGTCGAGTGAGATTCCTCGACACGTGCGACGATGCCGGCGCGTGCCGCATGAACCGGTGTGCCCTCCGGCATGTCGAAGTCCACGGCGTAGGCTTCGAGACCTGTATGGCTGAATCGCGAGCCGTAGCCCTGCAACACCCGGTACGATTTGCCGCTCGCATACGGCAATGCATAAACGTGATCATCGTCATGGACCGCGTCCTTGTCGCCAACGGTCCATTCGAAAAAATAGCGGTAGTGACCCTCGTAACGTTCGTCAGCCCGATTCAGCAGCATCACGCGATCCGACTCCTGCGGGCCCAGCGTGCGCGTCACTGTTTTCGGGCCGGCGACATCGAAGTAGCGGGTTCTAACCCGGAGCGTGTAGGTCACGGGATAGTCCTGGAGGTTCTTGGCGCGCAGCTCCACATTGCCACCCTGGTCGACGGCGTCGACACAGATCCAGTCTTCGCGGCAGTCGGCGAATGCGGAGGAGCTGATAATCGCTGCAATCGCTGCCGCTGTCAGTCTGATCGTGACCGTTGATGCCATTCGCTGCCCCTATCCACCTGCCGGCGTAATCGCCGTCTACGTGTCCGCATCGCCGGCTGCCGCCTCGCGCCGATCCTCGAGGTCCGATTGCTTGTAATAGAACAAGTGGGTGAAGACCTTGTCAGTTCGCTTCACAGGCTTCGCATCTTCGAACCGCGGTCGATAGAGGCGCGCGCGCATCTCCCGATGAACGAGCTTTTCCATGTCCGTGAATTCCGCAGGTTGTACTTCCACTGGTTCCAGGTTGGCCACCCTGCCGCGATCGGTGATCGAGAAACTCACGGTCACCGATCCCTGCAGGAACTCCTCAGACGGTGTGCCGGGGGGATTCGGCCCTGCCTCGCTCGCGAATTCAGGAATCGGTCGGTCGTTCAACGGGACAGCGCGAGCGAATACTTCGTCACGAAAAAGCAGCTTCGAGTCGTCTTCGGCAAGCGACTCCCATATCTCCACGTACAGCCTGCGCGCGCGGGTAAGATTGCCCTGCATCATGTAGTAATCGGCCAACGAAAGCTTCGAATTGGCGGTGGTAACCCAGTCCGATTTCGGGTTGGACTCGGCAATGCGCAACGCTCGCTTGAAATAGATCTCGCCCGTCACAGGACTGTGATGCATGCTCTGTTCGCCATGCAGGTCGGTGTAAAAATACGACTGACCGAGTTTTGTCAGCGGTTCGATCAGGCGAACGTCTTCCTTGCTGGAATTCGTCTCGATTATCCTGATGGCGCGACGATAGGTAGCCTGTTCATCGGCTATGTAGCCCGCACGATGCTGCCACTCGGCGCGACGCATCAGTGACGGGATCAGGGCAAGCTGGTCGTTCTCGTACCGGCGTCGATGCAGCAGATATATCTTGTCATGCATCTCGCGCGCGTCTTCGATCGAGCCGAGCCGCACGTTGGTTTCGGCCAGCGATTCGAGAATATCTATCTGCTCCATGTTGTGCGGGCCTTCATTGACATGCGTGATATGAATGGCGCGCGTAAAGGTCTGCTTCGCAAGGTCGGGCCGACCTCCTTCGAGCTGTGCGGCGCCCAGGCCCTTCAGCGGATTTATCAGGCGGCGGTTCAGGCGGTCCTCGACATCTTCGATAATGTTGATGGCGGCTTCGAAATTCTGTTGCGCGGCGTCGAACTGCTTGTTGCGATGCTGCACGATCCCGAGGTTCGTCAGCGCTTTCGCCGTCTCTGAAGACGTGGGCCCGGTCAGTTGAATCGAGAGCGTTACGACACGTTTGGCGACGGTGTCGGCCTCGTCATAAATTCCTTCCGACATCAGGCGCTTGTAATCGCCGAATTCATCGAGGAGTTGTTTGCGCAGGTCGGCCTTGCGTCGCCGGGGCGGCTCGGAACGTTCCTCGGCCTGTGCCGGGGCATCATCTTCGGCGACGGGAACGGTCTGGTCCATGAGGCCGCCGTCGTCTCCCGCGTCATCGGGAATCGGCTCCTCCGCAGCGTTAGCGGCACTCCCCGCCAACACGATCACAAACACAGCTGAGCGCAAGAAACTCTTATAAATCATACTCATATGCAGCCGTAGTACGGCGGGTCCGTATCCTGCCCCTCGAGCGGAGGCTTCGAGTTTCGACCCGTTGTCCGCGATTTGGTTCTGGTCCTAACTATACATCGCCCGCCGAAAAAAGGGTTTCAGCATTCTGATCAGAAGAGGCCCAGCTGCTGTTGCCCCGGTGGATCGAACCGGCTGCAGTCGAGTGCCGTTTCCTGCCGATCCGCTTCCAGCCCGAATCGCCTGCACGCTGCCCGGAAGCGCTTGCCGAGCAGATCGGCATAGGGGCCGCGGCCCGTCTGGCGGATACCGAAGCGGTTGTCATAGTCCCGACCGCCACCCGCCTCTCGCACCAGCCCCATGACGCGCGCAGCACGATCCGGGAAATGCGTGTGCAACCAGTCTTTAAAAATGTCCCGCACCTCGTGTGGCAGCCGGAGAAAGATATAGGCCGCGTCACCGGCCCCGGCGTTCGCGGCCGCTTCGAGCACCCGCTCGATCTCGTCGTCATTCAATGCGGGTATCACCGGCGCGACGAGGACGCTCACCGGGACGCCGGCGGCGGCGAGCTGTTCCATGGCCCTGAGGCGCGCCTCTGCCGACGGCACGCGAGGTTCCATGATGCGCTTCAGGTCCCGTTTCATGGTTGGAAGGCTTATTGCCACCGAGCACAGCCTGCGCCGGGCGAGTTCGCCCAGCAGGTCGAGGTCCCGGGTGATCAGCGTGCCCTTGGTAATGATGCTGACGGGATGCGAGTGCTCGAGGAACAGCTCGAGCAACTCGCGCGTCACGCGCGTGGTTCGCTCGGCCGGCTGGTAGGGGTCGGTGTTTGCGCCGATCGCTATCGGCTCGCATTCATAGCCGGGCTTTTCCCACGCTTCGACCAGGCGTGCCGCCGCGTCCGGCTTATAGAAGATCCTGGTCTCGAAATCGAGCCCGGGTGACAGGTCGAGGTAGCTGTGGCTCGGGCGCGCGTAGCAGTAAACGCAGCCGTGCTCGCAACCCTGGTACGGATTGATGGAGCGGTCGAAGGGAACGTCGGGGGAGCTGTTGCTCGCAATGATCCGACGCGAGCGCATCGCCCGCAATTCGGTATCCGGGGCGCTCAGCGAGCGCTCATGTGCTTCCCCGGCGTCGAATTCGACCGGTCGCGCTGTGAAGCGCCCCTCGCGATCCGACACGGCGCCGCGCCCTTTGCGGTGACGAAGAGTCATGGCAGGTCCCCTTACTGTATAAAAACACAGTACTTCGACCGGCCCCTGATTTCAACACGGCGGCAGAAAGCCGTCGCTCCCGCCTAGTTCAACACGCGGTAACCGCGGCCGCGCATGCAGTTCTTGAAGACTTTCTGTTTTTCGCGGTCCGCTTCGAGCCCGGAGCGGGTGCCGCCATAGATCGCGCCCAGCCCGGCGGCTTCGTCGACGTCGCGCCGATTGCTCACGGCACCGGTTGCGGCGCCGACCGCCCCACCCAGGGCTGCGCCCTTGCCGACACCTTTTGCCATCACAATCTCTTCCGTATATACCTCGCACTCTTCCCAGTCTTCGGCGAGCCGCTCCGGATCAACGCCTTTGGTGTCGATGATCGGGTCGGGGTGCGCGGCACAGCCGGTCAATGCGACGGCGATAAGAATGGCGGCGTACGATCGGGTCTTTCCTGGCATGGTGGTTCCACATCTGTCGGGTGCGTTCGCACATTATGCCGCAGGGGCTTGAACGCGAACTGAACGGGCTGGCCACAGCGGCGCCGGGCGCTGAGCTGCACACGGCATTTACAGTCAGTAACGCACGACGGGGCCTTTGGTTGACTGCCTCAGCGAGGGCGGATGGCTGGCTCCGCTCAATCTGCCGCCACGTTGTGGATGTACACGTCCTGCTGCGGGAACGGGATAGAGATCCCGACCTCGTCGAAGCGCTTCTTGATGGCTTCGGTCAGGTCGAAGTGCACGCCCCAGTAATCCGTTGTCTTTACCCACGGACGCAACACGAAGTTCACACTGCTGTCTGCGAGTTCCGATACGGCGATGGTGACCGCCGGGTCGTCGAGGATCCGGTCGTCTGCGGCGACGAGGTCCTGAAGTTCCTTGCGAACCTCGTCGAGATTGTCGCTGTAACTCACGCCGACGACCAGGTCGACACGGCGCGTATCGTTGGCCGAATAGTTGGTGATGGTCGTACCCATGATCTGGCTGTTGGGAATGATGACGCGCTTGTTGTCGCCCGTCTTCAATACCGTCGTGAGGATCTGTACTTCCTCGACAGCGCCGGACACGCCGCCGCCCTCAATCCAGTCGCCGACCTTGTAAGGCCGGAACAGCACGATCAATACGCCGGCTGCGAAATTGGACAATGAACCCTGCAGCGCCAGGCCGACCGCCAGGCCAGCGGCACCGATCAATGCAATCAGAGAAGCCGTCTGCACACCCAGTGCGTTGATGGCCGCGATAATCACGAACAGCATCAGCAGCATGCGTGCCAGGTTCGCGATGAAGCGACGCAAGGTTGTGTCGACATCGCCCTTTTGCATGGCCTTCATCAGGCCTTTGATAACGAGGGCGACGACCCACTTACCAATGAAGAAGATGACGATCGCGGTGATCAGGTTGATCCCGAAATCGACGCCGGTAGTCTGTATCATGGCCAAGACCTCGGCCCAGTCGAAGCCGAGGTCGGGGAGATTTTCGGTGTTCATTGTTGTTCCCTTTTGCTGCTAATTCGTTTTCCGCTGGCTCAATATCAGCCAGTTCCCCGCGAGGGTGAGAAGCATGCCGACTACGGCAGGTATCGTCCAGCGGTATCCCTCGACAAGCGTCGATATCAGTAGCGCGACGACCGGGAACAATACCGAGCTGTATGATGCCCGAGCGGCACCGATCAGTCGCAGCAGCGCCAGGTAGCAGCCGAACGCCACGGCCGACCCGAACACCGCGAGATAGGCGAGCGACAGGATGTAGTCGGCACGCATCGAAAAATCCAGTCCGCGCCCCAGCGCGACGGCGATCAGCAAGGCCAGCGCGGCCGCAAACGCCATGGCGTGTGCATTCACGGCGACGACGGGCAACCGGCGCTTCGTATTGGATACCGCCGCCATGTTGCCGAGCGACGCGATCAGCGTGCCGAACAGCACCAGCAGACCGCCATGCACCGACTGGTCGGTGAAGCTGAATTCGGCGATCTCGGTGCTGAAGATCAGGGCGATACCTGAAATCCCCACGGCAGCGGCCAGCCAGAAACGGGCATCGATCGTGCGGCCGAAAAACAAACGTTCGAAGATCGCGTTGAAAATGAGGATGCCGCTGAACAGGACGGCGACGATGCCCGACGTGAGGTAGGCCGTACCGTAATACACGAAGAAATAATTAATGCAGAACAGCAGTACGCCCTGCAGGAACACGAGCGGCAACGCGGTAGCAGGGAGCCGCAGGGGGCGGCGACCGGTGAGCGCGAATGCATACAAGGCCAGGGCAGCCAGGCCGAAGCGGTAGCCGACCGATGCCTCCTCGGCGACCGTGCCGAGCTGAAAGGGTATGGCTACCCATGTCGAGCCCCAGATGAGGACCACGGTCGCGTAAAGAAGCAGGACCTGCAAACTATTGCCCGGGGATGCCGTCAGCTCCCGGGCGGAAGCGGAATATCCTGTAGGGACTGTTTGCCTCGATGTTTTCCCGCGACTGCAGCACAACCTCCTGCAGTGCGCTGTCGGCTACGTACAGCCAGCCATCGGGCCCGAACGACAGCGCGTCGGGCCAACGCACCCGTGGGGAACGGAGCAGCGTCATCGGTTCGCGATCTGCCCCGATCCTGAATATTGCATTGTGCTCGACATCGGTGACGTACACGTTTCCCTCGACATCCGTGCTGAGCCCGTCGGAAAGGGGTTTGACACTGTATTCTTCCACGCGCCTGGCCAGCTGTGCCGGCGGCAGTTCGGTATTGCGCAGATCGCGCAGTCGCACACGGTACAGCGAGGAGCCGCTGAGCGCACCGAAATACAGCCATTCGGGACCGAGCGCGATACCGTCGATGCCACCGCGCAGCGCGACGAGCCCGCCGAAGAATCGCATCTCGTCGCCGCCGTGCGCGATGACGAATTTCTCGGCGGAGACGGACGGGTGCGACTCGAGCACGCGCCGCGCTGTCGCCGATTCCACGTCGTAAACGATGATCGCCGGGCGTTTGCGCCAGAAACTCGCGTCGGCAATGATGATCGTGCGGCCGTCAGCACTGACCTGGAGGTCCTGCAGGAACGATCCGGCCGGCGCTATCTCCGCCGGCAGGCGATGGTCGTGAACGACCTTGCCGCTGTCGAGCTCGAACGCAAGCAGGCGCGCGGATCGTGTGCCGTGATTACCGTGGTCGATCGTCCAGAGAGTGCCCTGCCGGTCGATCGCGACGCCGAGCACGGTGTCGAACAATTCCGCCTGTTGGCGAGTGCCCGGATAAGGCACCGCTGCGCCGTTTACGAATTCGAGCAGCTTGTTGCCTTTGGGTCGCGCCTCGGGATGCACGGTAAAAAATACGCGTCCGGTCGCGCTGACGGCAACGTTGCCGATCGGCAACGGGTACGACAGCACTTCTTCCAGCGCGTCCTGTTTCAGGACCGGCGTGCCCGTCAAATCCGGATACGGCTCTCCACCGCCATAGCGAATCCACGCGGTGGCGGCCGCCGCAAGCAGCAACGTCAACAGCAACAGCAGTACGTGTTTCATCGATCGTGGTCCAATACCGGCAACTGCTTTCGGGCAGCGATTCTACCTGATTGACCTCGGGTTCATGAAAGCAGCGCGATGCCCCACGCAGCGAGGATCAGTGTTATTGCGCCGCCGCCGCCAAGCCACTGCCAGCGGTCCTCGAGAATCCGGTCCCTGACGAACGTCAGCAGGACGCCACCACCGAAACCGCACAGGAAACCGAACAAGTGTGCGCCGATGTCGGTGTTCTCGTCACCGGTTCCGGTGTACATCAGCAATGCAAGTCCCCCGACGATCGGGCCGTTGCGATAGACCCAGCGCTCCTGCGACATCAGCTTTGCCCGCCACACATAGCCCGCAACGATACCGAGCGCAGCAAACACGGCTGTCGATGCGCCAATCGAGCGATGGTCCGGCACGAGCACCAGCGTATTGAGGAGGTTCCCAAGGGCGCCGGTCGTGACTATCGCAAACCATGCGACACCGGACCCGAGGATGCGGCCGGCGAAGAGTCCGAACAGGGCGCCGAATACGACGTTGCCGGTGAGGTGTCCGAGGCCGGAGTGCAGCGTCAGGGCCGTCACGGTGCGCCAGAATTCGCCGGCTCGAACGAGCACGCCGTCGACACGCCCCGCGCGGAACCAGTTTTCGCCGAATGCCGATTCGCCCGCAAGCCAGGCGACCCCGCAGACGACGAGCACGTACGCGGCGATTCCCGGCATCGCGTTCTGGTAGCGTATGGTCTTGCGTGGTTTGGGGACGACGGGCGGATTGGCTTCGTCGTATATTGCGATCTCTTCGCTAGCGTGCGCCGAATGCTCGGCCGGCACCACGATCATCGAGCCGCCACGGTCGTGCAGGACCTGGTGTGGAATCTGAGCTGCGGCCAGTACCAGGGAGCGATCCGCGCAGGCCGCCCGGTTGCGGCTCTCGAAGACGATACGCAGGTCGTCATCCACCGTTCTTGCTCACACGGTCGAGAATGTCCCCGCAGTCTGCATCGATTTTGAGCGTGGCAACGTCGTCCGCGCGCGTGCGTCCCCGATTGACGATTGCGATGGGCTTGCCCATATCCGCGGCGCGGCGCGCGAATCGATAACCCGAATAAACCATCAGCGACGAGCCGACGACCAGCAAAGCTTCGGCGCGGTCCAGTGCTTCGAAGGCAGACGCGACCCGATCCTTCGGTACATTCTCGCCAAAAAACACCACGTCCGGCTTTACGAAGCCACCGCAGGATTCACAGTCCGGCGCAACGAAATCGCTGACGTCTTCGTCCTGCAGCTTCGCGTCGCCGTCCGGTGCGAAATAGTCGGTGTCGGAACGCCATGCCGGGTTCGCTGCGGCGAGCTGCATCTGCCATTGCTCGCGGCAGATGCTTACCCCGCAGCGCATGCAACGAACGGTCTGCAGCCGGCCGTGCAGGTCTATCACGCGGCGGCTGCCCGCGCGGTGGTGCAGGCCGTCCACGTTCTGGGTAATCAGGGTGTTCACCTTGCCTTCCGCCTCGAGTGAGGCCAACGCCGTGTGGGCGGGATTGGGCCTCGCATTTGCGATCCGTCTCCAGCCGGCGAAGCTGCGCGCCCAGTAGCGCTGGCGAACTTCCGCCCTCGAGACGAAGTCCGCGTACTGCACCGGGCGCGCATGCTTCCAGTCGCCGTTTCGGTCGCGGTAGTCCGGGATACCGGACGCCGTGCTGACACCGGCGCCGGTGACGACAGCAACGGGGCCGGCGCGCTCAATGAGGCGCCCCAGGTCGCGGGCATCGGGATTCATCGGTGCATTTTGGTTAAAGTAGCTAGCCCGATCAATCGCCAGGAGTCCCGATGAGGCAGCTCATTTTTCTTGCCGCGCTTCTGATGCTCAACAGTGCCGCGCCCGCGGACGTAATCGACTCTGCGGAAAACGGCTTCACGACGACGCACGAAGTGATTGTCAATGCGCCCCGGATGCGCGTCTGGCAGGCGGCGGTCGACGAGATTGGAAAGTGGTGGAGCGACGATCACACGGTCAACGGCGACGCCGGGCGCATGAGCATTGATAGCGTGCCCCGGGGATGCTTCTGCGAGACCTTCGACAACGGCGGAGGCGTTGTCCACATGAACGTAAGCTTCGTGAATCCCGGCATCATCCTGCGGCTGACAGGCGGCCTGGGCCCGCTCGGGTTGATGGGCGTAAGCGGCAACATGACCTGGGAGTTCTTCGATGCGGAGGAGGGCACGCGCGTGAAATTCACCTACGTGGTTGGTGGCTACCGGCCCGGGGGACTGAATGCCATTGCGCTGCCGGTGGATTACGTTATCGGCGAGGCGCTCGCGCGGATGCAGGCATTCGTCGAAACCGGCGATCCGGAGCGCGCTGCCGTTGACTGATGTCGTCGTTGCGAGGCCGTCATCGACGGTCGTGCTCGTTCGCGAGACCGGGGATTCCCCCGAGCTGTTGTTGATGCGTCGTCACGAGCGTTCGGCATTCGGCGGGGCTCACGCGTTCCCCGGTGGCGTGCTCGAGGATGCAGATTCGCTCGTCCAGGATCATTGCGCCGGCATCGCGCCCGGCGAAGCAGACAGCTTGCTGCGCGTGGATTGCGCCCTTGCCTATTTCAGCGCAGCCATCCGGGAACTGTTCGAGGAATCCGGTGTGCTGCTTGCGACAGTGGCCGGGCGCGGCGTCGACCTCGGTGCTGCGCGCGATGCGCTCAACGACGGGACGCTGGACTGGCGGGCATTCGTCGTCGATAACGACGTGCAGCTGCACTGTGACGCGTTGCACTATTTCAGCTTCTGGATCACGCCGGAGGCGCTTCCCCGGCGCTTTTCGACGCGGTTCTTCCTGGCCGCGATGCCGGATGACCAGGCCGCCGGACATTGCGGGGGCGAGCTGACGGACTCATGCTGGCTCAGCGCAAACAGTGCGCTCGCCGCGTATCGTGAAGGAGAGATATCGCTGCACTTTCCGACCATCAGGACACTCGAGGCACTCGCGCCGCACGGCACGCTCGATGAACTCCTGGAGTGGGCCGCGGCCCGTGCGCACGAGGGCGTTCCGTGCATCTTCCCCGAGATCGAAAAGCGTCGCGGGGAGGCGCGCGTGATCGTCGGGGGCCGGGATTCCGGGGCGCTCGAGTGACGGCTTTCGGCCCCGAACTGCCGCGGTTTGCCGAACTCGCGCCGGGCGTGCGCCGCTTGCTTGCGCCCAATCCGTCGATGATGACGGGTCCCGGAACCAATACCTATCTCTTCGGCGTTGCCGAGATCGCCGTCGTCGATCCGGGCCCGGCTATCGAAGCGCATATCGACCGGATCATCGAGGCGGCCGGCGCCCCGATCCGCTGGGTGCTCGCGACGCACACGCATCCGGATCACTCGCCGGGTGCGATGTCGCTTGCTGCGCGCACCGGCGCGCAGGTCGTCGGCCGACCGGCCCCGGAACATGGGCCCCAGGACAGGACGTTCAAGCCCGCGCGAGTACTCGATGACGGCGACAGGCTCGAGACCGGCGAATTCATACTCGAAGCCGTGCACACACCCGGTCACGCGTCCAACCACCTGTGCTACCGCCATGTCGGAAGCAACTGGCTGGTGACGGGCGACCAGGTCATCGACGGCTCCACGGTCGTGATCAACCCACCCGATGGCGACATGCGAGACTATATCGACTCGCTGCGGCGACTGAGGACGTTGGGCTGCGCGGCCCTGCTGCCCGGTCACGGCGAGAGGATAGACGACCCTGTACGCGCCATCGACTGGATTATCGAGCACCGGCTGGAACGCGAGGCCCGGGTGCTCGCAGCCGTGCAACAGAATCCGGGTCTCGCGGCGCACGACCTCGTACCGCACGTCTACCAGGATGTTGCCGAGCACCTGTTCAGGCTTGCAGAACGGTCACTGCTGGCACACCTGCTCAAGCTCCAACAGGATGGACTCACAGTTATTCGGGAGGACACCTGGTCGGCGGTACACGAGAAGAAGTGAGTAGCGTTGTCCGTAGCAACGACTATTGACTCCACTGCCGCAAACACCGGACTCTGTGGTTTATGGCCGGCCGCGCATTCATCGATCGAATCTCGCCCATCTCGCTCGGGGTCGGTATCAGCCTGTCGCTAATCGCTTTGCTGATTGTTAGTGAAACCGTACTCGGGCGTTGGGACGCGTTGCTGGCTGATGAAAACTTCGATCCGCTGGCGAGAGAGCCGACCGGCGTGCTGCGGGATCTCCGCATAGCCCTCGTGCACTGTCTCCTCGTGGGGTACCTTCCCGCGGCATTCCTGTACGTGATACGAAACGGCAAGCGCACGGTCGCTCGTCTTCAGGGAGCGCTCGATTGCACGCGGGAAGAATGCGAAACATTGGCGAACTCCGTCAGGGTGAGCAGACGCGGATTGTTCGCGGCGGCGCTGATCGGATTTGTGATCGCACTGGCACCGCCATATTTCGTCGCACCCGTTCCGGATGCGCCATGGAATCCCGCAGAATGGAACGAGGAGGTGTTCTGGCACAGGGTACTCGGACCGGTAATGGGGGTAGGGCTGGTCTGGTTGGCCTATGCGATCAGCGCTGTATCGCTGCGCATGTCAAGGATTGCGCAGCGGTTGAGTCATATCGACCTGCTCGACCTGACACCGCTGGCGCCGTTTGCACAACAGGGGCTGACAAATGCCCTTCTCCTTGTCGGCGTGTTGTCTGTAGCGAGCCTGATGATGCTGGAATCCGGCTTCATGATGCTCATGATAGTCATCGGCAGCAGTACGCTGGTCCTCGCGGTACTGGCACTGCTGGCACCGGTCTTCGGCGTTCGAAAGCGCGTTCGCAAGGCAAAACAGCAGGAACTCACATGGATCAACTCGCAAATTGCTGACCTGAAAGCCGCCTTCTCAGGTGCGCAGGCAAACAGAAAGAGCGGCGATCTCGCCGACCTGGTTGCCTATCGGGGCCTGATCGAAAATGTCCCGGAGTGGCCGTTCACAGGAACGACTTATTTGCGCCTGTTTGCTTATGCGCTAATACCGCTGGCATCGTGGGGGGTCGGTATCGTCGCGGAGGAGCTAATCGGCCGCCTCATTTTCTGAGGTATTGAGTTCAGCTAGCCCGACTCCCACAGGCATGTATCGCAATCGGGTGAGAGACCGTTTTCTTCGAGGACCGCGAAGATGAATTTGCGCCAGGTATCGTTTGGCACCCAGACGCTGTTCAGGTCTTCCTTCGCCAGGCCCAGGGGTACATCCAGGTACAACACGCGGTACAGGAAACTGAATGTCGACGCGCGAAAATTCACCTGGCAGTGCACCAGGGTCTTCTTACCGGGTTCGCGTGCCATGAGTCCCGCAAACATCCTGAAGTCGCTGTTGCGGGGCGCATCCCAGTCGACCGGGATGTGTGCGTATTCCATGCCGAGGTCTTTGACCAGCCGGTCCTCATTGGTGAGCGATTCATCGTGGTCGCTGAATGCCAGGAAGACGACACGCTCGTACCCTGTGTCCGCAACCGACTCCAGCTGGGCTGCGGTGGGTTGACCGGCACTCGACAAAGTGGCCGAGTACTCGACGTAGTTCACGATGTCCTCGACACCGGAGGCACTCGCCGAGTCGGCGGCGCCAAACAAAAAGCAACCGACTACAGGTACGACAATTACGCGGCTCAAATCGATCATGTTCATTCCACCGTCCAGCTGTTCGGCCCTTTAATAAAGTCCGCAACGCTTTTCGTGCATTGCATGCGGGTCGGGTGATGCTCGTAGAAAGCCTGCTCGAAGGACTCTGCAGGTTGCCTGTAGATGACACCGAGGGCGACCGGGCTCTGCAGGTCGATCAACAGCCGCGCCAGGACAGCATTCCTCTCATCGTGGATGAGCACGTCGCCGGGTGATTCGGTGGCGTCGACTTCTTCGAGCCCGTACGTCTCCGGGTTGAACCTGATGCCCTTGCCGTCATTGTCGCCGAACAACATCGGCTCACCGTGAATCAGGTGCAGCTGTGTGTTGGCCGCGTCCTTGCGGTCTGTAAATGCAGCGAATACGTCTTCATTGTAAACGATGCAGTTCTGGAAGACTTCCGTGAAGGACGCGCCGTCGAACGCGTGTGCCTGCAGCAAGATGTCTCCGAGGCCGCGCTTGTCCGTGTCGATCGCTCTGGCGTAAAACTTCGCTCCCGCGCCGAGCGCGAACTGGCCCGGCGAGACCGGCGTGTCAATGGAGCCGGCGGGGCTCGAGGGCGACACCGTTCCCGTTCGTGATGTCGGCGAATACTGGCCCTTCGTGAGGCCGTAGATTTCATTGTTGAACAACAGGATCTTGAGGCCCGCGTTGCGTCGCAGGGTATGCAGCAGGTGGTTGCCGCCGATCGAAAGGCCGTCGCCGTCGCCGGTCACTACCCAGACGTCAAGATCGGGATTCGCGAGTTTCAGTCCCGTGGCCACCGCGGGGGCTCGGCCATGTATCGTATGGAAACCATAGGTCTCGACGTAATACGGGAGACGTGATGCGCAGCCGATACCGGAGACGAACACCGTTGACTCCGGCTTCGCGCCGGCACGCGCGAGCGTCTGCGTGACGGCCTTGAGGATCGCGTAGTCGCCGCAACCCGGGCACCAGCGCACTTCCTGCGATGTCGCGAAGTCCTTGGCCGTGAGTTGCTCGGTCATGATGCGTCACCTTTGCGTTCGGCTTCGATGCGGCCGACGAGTTCCGAGATCCGAAAGGGCTGTCCGCTCACCTTGCAAAATGAAATCGGCTGTATGCCGAGCTTGTCACGCAGCAAGGTCGCCAGCTGGCCGTTGTTCATTTCGGGCACGAGCACCTTGTCGAAACCTGCCAGCAGGTCGCGAAGGTTTCGTGGCAGCGGGTGAATGTGCCGCAGGTGCACGAAGCTTGCGCCGGTCCTGCGCGCCGCCTGGTAGATGGGCCCGTATGTCGAGCCCCAGCCGACGACGACCATGTCGCCGTTTTCGTCGCCAAGCTCGAGCGCCTGCTCCGGAATGAAATCGGCGACGGCATCGACCTTGGCCTGGCGGAACTCCGTCATGCGTTGATGGTTGTCGGGGTCGTAAGAAATGTGCCCCGTCACGTAGTCCTTTTCGAGGCCGCCCGTGCGATGCACCAGGCCCGGCATGCCGGGCGTGATCCAGGGCCGGCCGAGACTTGCCGGATCGCGCTGGTATGCAAGCAGCTGTGCGCCTGGTCCACCGGATACCTCGGGGGGCGCGTTGCTCTCGATGGCCGCCAGCGCTTCGACGATGGGAATCAGCCAGGGTTCCGATGCGTTCGACAGGTATCCGTCGACCAGCAGGATCACCGGCGTCATGTGACGCAGGGCGATGCGTATGCCTTCGACCGCCATATCAAAGCATTCCCCGGACGAGCCGGCGGCAAGCACCGGGATTGGCGTGTCCGCGTTGCGGCCGTAAACGGCCTGGTAAAGATCGGATTGTTCCGTCTTTGTGGGCAGACCGGTGGACGGGCCGCCGCGTTGCCAGTTGACAATCAGCAGGGGCAGCTCGGCGTTCACCGCGAGGCCCATGGCCTCGGTCTTCAGCGCGATGCCGGGTCCCGAACTCGACGTAACACCGATCATGCCGCCGTACGATGCCCCGATTGCTGCGCAGATCGCGGCGATCTCGTCTTCCGCCTGGAAGGTGCCTACCCCCAGCTCCTGCAACCGCGTCAGCCGGTGCAGCAGTGGCGACGACGGCGTGATGGGATAGGAACAGAACAGCACAGGACGGTCTGCGAGCTCACCCGCCGCAGCGATACCCAACGCAAGCGCCTCTGCGCCCGTGACGCTGCGGTACTCGCCCGGCGCCATCTGCGCCGGCTCTACGCTGAGCTGTGGCAGCGACGCCGATAACTCGGCGGTCTCACCGAATGCGTGACCGGCATGCAGTGCCGCGATATTTGCATCGCGCATCGCCGGCGAGTCGGCGAGCCGGCGCCGGATCCAGGCTTCGACCGGCTCGAGCTCGCGATCGAACATCCACAATAGCAGCCCGAGTGTCCAGAAATTCTTGCAGCGACCGCTCTCGGACTTGCTCAGTCCGAATGCCCTGACCGCTTCGAAGTTGAGATGACTGATATCCGCGGTTACCACCTGGAACTGGTCGAGCGTATTGCCGTCGCGCGGGTCGTCAACGTAGCCCGCCTTTGCGAGGCTCCGCGGTGTGAAGCTGTCGTTGTTGAGCACGATCAATGCACCCGGGTGCAGCATCGGCAGGGTGACTTTGAGCGCCGCAGGATTAAACGCAACCAGCACGTCCGGCGCATCGCCTGCGGTCGTGATCGGCTCGCCGCCGAGATTGATCTGGTAGGCGGATACGCCGAAGGTCGTGCCGGCGGGGGCCCGGATCTCCGCCGGGTAGTCGGGGAAGGTCGCGAAGTCCCTGCCCGAGAGAGCGGTCGAGACAGCGAACTGCGAGCCCATGAGCTGTATACCGTCGCCGGAATCGCCTGCGAGCCGTACGACAATAGATTGTAAATTACTGTTTTTATTCACGAAAAAAGAGGTCTTGCCGCCAGTCGTCGCGGCGGCGCGGGCCGCGTGAGGCGCAGTGTAGCGTATTCGCGTGCGCGAGCGTGATGCGGCGCCGGGCGGCTTGATATGATGCGGCCTTTCGCATAGCTTACGCGCTCCAAAACCGATAAACCTGCCGGGAAATCGCAGCAATGACGTTCGTTGTCACCGAAGCCTGTATCAAATGCAAACTGACCGACTGTGTCGAGGTTTGTCCCGTGGATTGCTTCCACGAGGGACCGAATTTCCTGGTCATTGATCCGGACGAATGCATCGACTGCACCCTGTGTGAGCCGGAGTGCCCGGTAGAAGCGATTTACTCGGAAGACGAATTGCCGGCCGGCCAGGAGCAGTTCCTCGCGTTGAATGCCGAGTTGTCGCGGGACTGGCCGGTCATCACCGAGATGAAGGACCCGCCCGAAGACGCCGACGAGTGGCGCGAGGTCAAGGACAAGCTCAAGTACCTCGAACGATAAGCGCAGCCGAAAGCCGCCAGCTTCATTCAGGCATTCGAGTCGATGAAGTCGAGCAGCACGCTGGCCAGTTCTTCGCCCTTGTCCTCCTGCAGGAAGTGCCCGGCGTCTTCGATCGTCGTGTGTTTCTGGTCCTGCGCGCCGGGAACGTGTTTTTGCCAGACCCGGTCGCCGCCCCGTGTAATGGGATCCTTGTCGCTGAACGCGGTGAGGAACGGCTTTTCCCAGCGACCGAAGGCGTCCCATGCGCGGCGATTCGCGTCGCCGGCAGGATCGTCCGGCCGGATCGGCACGAGTGCGGGGAACATGCGGGCACCGGCTTTGAATTTGCGTGCAGGGAACGGCGCATCGTAGGCGGCTACCACGTCATCGCGCAGCTTCGTCACCGTGGCTTTCTGGATGATCTTGCCGATGGGAAAGTACGGGCTGTGCAGGGCGAAAGCGCGCCACTTCATGAAGGCATCGGGCATGGTTTGATCGCCGGTAGGCAGGCCACCGTTGCCGAGCGCGATCCGGGCGAAGCGGTGCTCGTTCTCGGCGGCGACGCGCAGGCCGATGAGGGATCCCCAGTCCTGGCAGAACAGTGTGATATTGCCGAGATCGAGTGTATCGATGAACTCCCGCATCCAGTCGACGTGGCCGGCGTAACTGTAGTCGCTCTTCCTGATCGGTTTGTCGGACTTGCCGAATCCGATGAGGTCCGGGGCAACGACGCGCAGCCCTGCCGCCGCAAGCGGCGGCACCATGTGCCGGTAGAGGTAGGACCAGCTCGGCTCGCCGTGCAGTAGCAGCACGGGATCGGCGTCCTGCGGTCCTTCGTCGACGTAATGCATGCGCAGGCCGCCCACTTTGGTGTAGTGGGGCTCGAAGTCGTAGCCAGGCAGGTTCTCGAAACGGTCATCGGGCGTGCGAAGCGTTTTCATCCTGCGTTCCTGTTTCGAATCTGGGTGCTCGGTATGTGCCAAGATAGCAGAATGCCCGAGCACGTCTATTTCGACCTGGACGGTATACTGACCGATCTGCTTTAGCGAATCCCGAATCGCTTCGTGCACGCCCTCGAGCACTACCGCGAGCGCTTCAGTTCCGCGAGCGCGGCGCGCGCCCGGTTCAGGATGGTCGCGGCGGTCAGAAGCGCAACCGCGAGGAGGCCGGCGTTCGCCCATGTACCCGGCTCAAGACCGGAGCCGAGCAGTACAGCCAGCAACCCGAACGCGAAAGCACGATCGCTTTTGCCCATGGGACCGTCGTAGCG
>CAMYJB010000028.1 GCA_947258565.1 uncultured Woeseiaceae bacterium | reverse complement strand
TAACGACTGCGTAGAGGAGCGTGACCCGCGCCAGAACGCGACCAGTACATTCTACAAAACTTGGGAGGTTGACTTACAGGCCCGATTAGAGGAGCAGCCATTCAGGTCAGTCGAGGTCCGACGGCACTTCGCGTTAGTTTCGGGGTTCAAAAGCGGGTGGCACGTACGACCCTATTTTCTCCGGATCGGCTTGGTATGCCCGAATGAGAATGACCATCTTTCCACCAGGCGTATAAAGCCAGTTGCCCGCCTCGGGCGTGGACGAAAAACTTATGATGAGTGAACCGTCCTCTTCGAACGTCATCCGGTCTGTTGTCAGCACGTACGAATCATATTCATTGGCCTGCACGAGCACGTTCTCGTCATGGGCCGTAATCGACCAGAATCCGATGTCGGTTAGTGGCGGAAGCTGATCTTTCGCAAAATATATCTGGCCTTCACCCTCAACAAAGGACATGAAATAGTTTGCTTCTTCTTTTGAATTCCCCCACAACCCGAAATCTGCGCCGGCCGCGCGCCCAAGGTAGTTACCGTCGAGAAACTCGCGGGTACCGAAGACTTCTGTCGCACCTATGTAGCCATTGCCGATTTCAATGTCTGCGGCCTTCGCCTTAATCGCTTCATAAGCCGAGTCGATTCCCGCCTGAACTTCTGCAAGCTGACCCTCGGATAATGCCACGTCGCTCCCTATTCCAACTTTTGCGAAGCGTTCGAACATGTCAACTTCTGTTTCAGGCACATCTATCAGAAGCTCATTCACGTACTCAACGAACTTGGGAGAAAACGCCTTCTCCTTGTCGTAGGCGGGATACGATCGCGATGTCGCAGGTGCTGCAACCACCTTTATTGCATTCTGAATTTCTCGAACGCGGTCATACTCGCTATCGTTCTTGATATCGATGCGTATGACCACCATCGCATGATCTCCCTCCATTAAAACCGGCTTTGCGGTATTGTCGGCCGGCAAGGACTGACTGGCATTGTGAAGGACAAACTGTCCAGCATCGCCATTGTTGCCGCGCGTGCCCAGATAGAAGAAATTGTGTGTGAATACATCAATAAATTGGTAGACGATATATCTGTCCTTCACTTCAGGGACCTCCATCGTCACCGGGCCGCCCGAAATATCGATGAAGATACCCCCTGTCATTGACGTTAGATTGGGCGCAACGATTGGCTGACCGACATTTTCACGCGGCAGGTTGGGGTTCATGGACACTCGGTTGGGCCGCATGTCGGCATACGTGATCATCCCATTGATAGTCTTGATCTGCTCCATCATCGGGTAGGCGTAGATGAAGGCGTCGTAGGCGATGGCCTCCAGGTCATCATCCGCCAATGTAGCAGGTGGGGCGCTGTCCTGGTGCTGGCCACAGGCCGTGAAAACGAAGGCCAGGGCAAGCCCGACCGCGAACTGGCGGATCTTTTTCACTTTATTCCTTCCTAAGACCGGGAACCCAATCGGGCCCTGTTATCGTACTTGTTTGCTGAACGCGCCATTTACTCTAGAGTTTCTCCGCTTTTGGTGGGGACCAAGTCTTGTAGCGCTCCAGATCGGGGGCGTAAAGGCGCATGATAACGTCGATGTCGTAGTCGCCGCGATTGATCGGCAGCCAGTTCTCCTCTGGCACGTCATCGGGCCTCTTGGCAGCAATGACAATCCGTATGCCGCCGTTCTCGTCTAGCTTGAAGCCCGCGTTCTCACCAACGCTGTATTTGAAATGATCGTTGGGTATGAAGAAGCCATTGTCGCTGTCGTAGAGCGTTGTTGACCAGAAGGCTTTCACGGGTGGCATCTCTCCGGCCGCCATGACGATCTCGTAATCGAACATTGCATTCATTGGCTTCCCGTCGGCGGCAACAACCGGCGGATAAACGGCCTCCCTCGCTGGCTGGCCTATGGGTCCGACGATCGACTGCAGGGTCAGGAACTCGAGTTCCATCTCGCCTTTCGGCTGGAAGAGCTTCAAAATGTTCGCCGCACTATAGCTGGGGTCGACGAAGTTGGTGAGGACTTCCTGGACGACCTCCTCGGCCTTGGCGCGAACCGCATCGCCGTCGAGGTCAACAACCGCGTCAGGATCCCATTCCTTCCCCGGCGCCACGCCAAGCGGTTCCAGCGCCTTCAGTAAAGCGGTGTCCAAATCGTCCTTAGGATCGAAGGTGCTGTGATTGACGACGAACTGCATCACTTCCAACAGCCGGTCCTCGAAGACGTCGAAATCCGAACCGAATTCCGGAAAACGGGCCTTGTCCTCCTTCAGCGTAAGGTTGCGCTCAACGACCGGAGGATTGCCCCAGGGAATAAAGTCCGGGGACTCGCCCATCTCGCCCAGGAACTCGGAAAGGGGAACGATTTCGAGGCCTTTCATCGCGGCGAGATTGCCCTGCATACGCTCGGGCTCGGCCGCGTGCGGCATAACGCGAATCACAACGCTGGCAAAGTCCCCGGTCAACTCGTGCACCGTGTCGACGCCATCGACCGGCTTACCGTCGTAGCCTGGGGTCCGAGCGCTGTAGAACAGGATGGTCGAGGGTTCTTCGAAATCGCCGAGGCTTGTTGAAATCGGTATGTTCACGTAGTGGTCATAGGCGGTGACCATCAGTGAGACGAAAACCGAATCGAAGGCAGGCAGCTTCATCACCATCGGCTCCTTGGTCACATCAACCATGGCTCCGGCATAAAGAGTGTCGTTGTTGGGGCGCGCGATCTGCGAAACCCGATGGTCGGCCAGCGTCGTGTTTGCAAACACCCGGTTGTAACCGCCGGTATACATCATAAACTCCTCATCATGCGCAAACTTGTTGTTCACGTTGAACATCGCGATGTATTGGTACGACCGGCGCACGATATCTTCAAGCTGGGCATCGCTGAGTTCGACTGCTTGTTGCTCATCGCCCATCTTTCCACAACCGCTGAAGAGCATCAGCGAGCAGAGTAGTGGCAGATAAAAACTCAGATTGCGGGTTCTGGTACTCAAGATATCACTCCCATTCCACATACGACTTGTCTCCCATCTTTAATGTCCACGGAAATCTACAGCGGCTGCCGCCGAACCGGAATTTACCACTCCTAAGTACCGACAGGTGTAACAATTGGTAGCGGAGGCATGCTTTGTACTGTTCCGACAGGCCGCATCCGTTCGAAATAACGGAATACCGACCGCAGACACCCATAGTTGCCGGGATTCGGATCAGAAATAGGCGCTCGCGTAGATGTAGGCGCCGTCGTAGATCGTTTCGATCTTGCCGCGCCAGTTCGACTTGTCGATTTTCACATCGAGTTCGAAGTAGTTGTAAGCGATGCCGAGTCCGAAGTTCTCGAACAGCCGGTAATTCAAGCCAACCGCCGCGTTCACCAACAGACCATCGTAGTCACCAACATTGGCGCTCAAGAGATCGAATCTCGAGCGAAACGCCCACCGTGGGGATATCGAGTAACGGTACCAGGCCCCGATATTGGGCAATGGCGCCTCTGCGCTGACACTCCGCCTGGTGGACTGGGCATTTCCATTGACAACTATCGTGCCTTCTATGAAGGACCCGAGACTTAGCCAGTGGATGCCGCCGCCGATGCCAACGTCGTGGCGCTTCGCCAGGGTATTGAGCTGCCGCCCGACGAAGAGCCTCGTCAACGAAAGCTTGGTTCCGACCGTTGCATTCGTTCCCGCACCGAAAACCACGTCCCCCCACTCGATATCCTCGCCCAATGTCCGGCTCGTCGAATCCGACGACCTGAAATACTGCGCAAGAAACGACCAGTCGCCTCGAAATCGCCAGGCGAATTCGCCGGCGAACACCTCGTCCGAATTTCCGAGATTGAGGCCGGTATCGAAGTCGATCTCCTCGTTAGGGCCCAGCGTACCGTCAACGCGAAGATCCAGTTCCCGGTCCGGGTAGAAAATTCCGACGTCGATCGAGAAGCCATTGGTTAGAAGCGGGTGCAGCTCGTCCGTTTCGTCCGCCGAACTGGGACCGGGGGACACCACAAGCGCGAGCGCAAATAGCAAGTAGAGACGATTCTTCACTGGCCTGCCAACACCTCTTCAAGCGGTTGCCCGACCGAGCCTGAGGGCGCCTGCATGAGCCCGTTACTCAGATTGCCGTTATGCGCGAGCGCCAGCAGCTCGCCGCCGGTTTTTTGTTCGTATTCCGCCATCCAGTTCCAGAGGTCTTCCGGGTTGAAGCTCTCCGCCGTTGTGTAGGGCAGCATCTGCCGTGCGTGCTCGGCACCGTTCCGGTAGAGCACGTTCCTGTGCAGGTTGTTGCCACCTTCCGTGGAGGTCCATTCGTAACCGATGATCGCGGAGAACCGGCCGGGGTCGTTGTAAGCCTCTGCGACCTCAAGGTACTCGTCCCACACAGAACCGACGAAATCGTCGTCCATCAAAATCTCGGGTATCGATTCGCCTGTAATTCCCGCGAAGGTCTCGATTATTTCCATTGTGGCAAACAACGCGGTCTCTCCACCCTGGTTGATGCGGTTGTGCCAGTCTTGCACCGTCGGATCGCGCAGCAGGGTCGGGTTGCCCGCGACGATCTCTTTCATCGTTCCCATTGCATCGGAGTGGTCCGAAATAACGAGCCAATCCAGCGGGCGGGACAGGCGAATACGTTCACCATGCGAGGTGGTTACCTCGTCCCCACGGGCCAGCTGGTAGGCCTCATCAGGCCCCAGCGTTACACCGAATGCCCGTGCATCGAGCGACAGATCCGTATGCAGGTGCGTGTCACCCCACAGCACCATCGTCGGAAAATTTCGGCCGGCATACGTTGAATAGCCCGGCGTCTTAACCGATTCCTGCACGCCATTTCGATCGAGCAGAACCGATCGCACGTCATCCGCGTAGGCCAGTGTCAACAGTTCTGTTGATAGAAAGGTAACTATGATCCCAATTGTCGTGCCTGATATCGCTCGCATGTCTCCTCCACGCAAGTCAAAACCCGAAAGATTTTATCGCGGCATGGTGGGGCAAGATGCTATGGAATTTACCTATTCTCACGTCGCTGAATCAGCCTGAATGTCGTGAGCTTCTGAATCAAGCGTATGTGGGGCGCGTCTGCTTCGGGGTACGGGCCGCCGATCGCTGGTGTTCTAGCCGTATGGCGAGCATTGTCGAGGAAACGGACACCAGCCAAACCCGAGACGTCCGAAAAAGTCGGGCCCCGTCGCGGCCCGGCTTTTTTGTTTGGTAGCGGGGGCAGGATTTGAACCTGCGACCTTCGGGTTATGAGCCCGACGAGCTGCCAGACTGCTCCACCCCGCATCAGCAGGGGCAGGATATTACTCAGATGACAGCGCCATTACAACCCGGAATTACCGAAAATCCGGGACCCCATCCGGCGTCCCATGAGTTCCCCGCGCTTCGCAGGCCAGAAGGCCGTCCACAGAAATGGGGAAATTAGGGGACAGTGACTTTAAGTGCCAGTCGCTGTGAAGAAATCAGGCAACTGGCGCTCTCGATGAGTTCCGGAGAATGACTCGGCTTTCGACTGGCACTTAAAGTCACTGTCCCCCTAAGACGGTGAGGCAGAGCGCCCAGAGCCAGCCCGGGACGATGCCGAGAGCCAGGACGGCGACGCCGTTGAGGCTCATGACGAGGCGGGTGTCCGTGTTCGCCTGCAGCACCGCGAGGTCCTCGGGCTCCTCGAAATACATGTACCAGACCACCTTCAGGTAGTAGTACAGGCCCGGTACGGAGGCCAGCATCATGAGGACGGCGAGCCCCGTGTAGCCGCCGCCGAGCACCGCGCTGATGGCGTTCAGCTTGCCGAAGAAGCCGATGAACGGCGGGATGCCGGCCATGCTCATCATCAGGAACATCATCATCAGCGCGAACCACGGGCTGCGCGCGTTCAGCCCCTTGAAATCCCTCAGGGACTCCGCCTCGAAACCCCTGCGGCTCAGCAGGATGACCATCCCGAATGCGCCCGCGGCCGCCACCACGTAGGTCAGCGTGTAGAACAATCCCGCCGCGTAGCCCTCCTCGGTGCCGGTAAAGACAGCAAGCAGGATGAAGCCGACGTGGGCGATCGTCGAATACGCGAGCATGCGCTTGATGTTGGTCTGCGCGATGGCAACGATGTTGCCGAGTAGCAGCGACAACACCGCGATCACCATGATCATGCCACTCCAGACGTCGTGCAGGTCACCCAGCGCGTCGACGAGGATACGGATAGTGAGCGCAAACGCGGCGATCTTCGGCGCCGAGGCCACGTACAGCGTTACCGGCGATCGCGCACCGTGATACACGTCCGGCAGCCACATGTGGAACGGCACCGCGCCGAACTTGAAAGCGATGCCGACAACGATGAAGGCAACCCCGAACCAGAGCGGCATGCTGTTTATCGCCGGGTCCTTCAGCAGCGCGGTCGCGATCTGGTCGAACTGGATGCTACCCGTCACACCGTAGACCCAGGAGATACCGTAAAGCAGCGCGCCTGACGCGATGGCGCCAAGCACAAAATACTTCATGGCGGATTCGGCGGAGGTCTCGTTGTTGCGGTCGAACGCAACCAGTGCGTATTGCGACAGCGCGAGCGTCTCGAGGCCGAGGTACATCGTGAGCAGGCTGTTCGCCGAGGCCATGATCATCATGCCCAGCAGGCCGAACAGGCCCAGGGTATAGAACTCGCCCTTGTGCAGGTCGTTGGCACGCAGATAGTCGCGTGCGTAGATAAACGCGACGGCCACGAAACCGGTCACCGCGAGCTTCAGGACCTGCGACAGGCTGTCACTGACGTAACTGCCACTGAATACCTCCATTCGCGCCGACGGAGTCGTTGCGAGCAGCACCCACAACGTGATGCCGAGGCTCGCCAGTGCCATCCAGTAAGTCAGGATGCGGCGTTCGTCCTCAAAAAACAGGTCCGCGACGAGCACTACGCATATGAGCACCAGCAGGGTCATCTCGGGAGCAGCAGCAATGTATTGCGTGAAATCCATCATCATCAGTATTTCGTCTGCCCTGCCTGTTCAACGAGGTGCTGGATCGTCACTTCCATCATGTCGATCAGCGGCGCCGGCCACAATCCAACGAGCAATACCGCAAACGCCAGGATGCCGAGCACGACAAACTCGCGCCTGTTGAGGTCTTCCAGTGCCGCAACGTGATCGTTCGCAACCTCGCCATACACCACGCGCTTGATCATCCACAGCGTATACGCGGCTCCCAGTACCAGCGTCATCGCCGCGAAGAAGGCGAACCACGGATTGGCCTTGAAGCTCGCGATGATCACCATGAATTCACCGACGAATCCGGATGTACCCGGCAGGCCGGCATTCGCCATGGCGAACAGCACCATGAACGCCGCAAACACCGGCATGGTGTTGGCGACACCGCCGTAGTCAGCGATCTTGCGGCTGTGGACGCGGTCGTAAAGCACGCCGACGCAGAGGAACATGGCGCCCGAGATCAGGCCGTGCGACACCATCTGCACCATGCCGCCGGAAACGCCGAGCACCGCCCCGCTCTCGCCGAACATGTGCCAGACGATGAAGAATCCGAGCGTCACGAAGCCCATGTGGGCAATCGAGGAGTACGCGATCAGCTTCTTCATGTCCCTCTGCATGAGCGCCACGAAGCCGATGTACACCACGGCGATCAGCGAAAGGGCGATCATCATGCCAGCGAAATAGCGGCTGCCGTCCGGCACCATGGGCAGCGAGAAACGCACGAAGCCGTAGCCACCCATCTTCAGGAGGATCGCCGCCAGGATCACGGAGCCGCCCGTGGGCGCCTCGACGTGAGCGTCGGGCAGCCAGGTGTGTACCGGCCACATCGGCACCTTGATCGCGAATGCCAGCAGGAAGGCGATAAAGATCAGCTTCTGCGCGGTCAGACCGACGGGCACCTCCATCCAGCCGGCCATGTCGAAACTGCCGGTGAGCCGGTACAGGTAGATGAACGCGACCAGCATCAGCACCGAGCCGAGGAAAGTGTAGAGGAAGAACTTCAGTGTCGCGTAGACACGCCGTTTGCCGCCCCACACACCGATGATGAGGAACATCGGCACGAGCATCGCTTCCCAGAACACGTAGAACAGCAGCCCGTCCAACGCCGCGAACACGCCGTTCATGAGGCCTTCGAGGATCAGGAATGCGGCGAAATACTGTGCGGGCCGCGTCTTGATGACGTCCCAGCCGGCGATCACGACCAGCGGCGTGATGAACGTCGTCAGCAGGATCAGCGGCGCTGAGAAACCGTCGACGCCGAGGTAGTACCAGACGTCGATAGCGTCGATCCACGGCGCGCGTTCCACGAACTGCATGGCGGCGGTGTTGTTGTCGAAACCGGTATAGAGACCGATACTCAGAACGAAGGTCAGCACGGAGACCGCAAGCGCCGTCCAGCGCATCGCGTTCGCGCGTGCAGACGCCGCGTCGTTGTCGTCGCCCATGGCGAGCAGTACGACGCCACCCGCGACGGGCAGCCAGATCAGTATGCTGAGGAGGTTGTCCACCATCGCCGTCGCTGCCCTGCCCTAGCGGAACCAGATCAGCCAGCCGAGGAACATCGTGAGGCCGATGATCATCGCAAAGGCGTAGGTGTAGAGGTAGCCGCTCTGCAGCTGGCGCATCACGCCGGCGAGCTTGCCGACGGAATTCGCCGTGCCGTTGACCAGCACGCCGTCGATCAGGAACTGGTCGCCGCGTTTCCACAACGCGGTGCCGATGCCGCGACCCCAGGCCGCGAACCCCTTGATGTACAGGTCGTCGAAGTAGTACTTGCGGTCCAGCAGGTTGTAGAGCCCTTCGACCTTCGCCTTGATCTTCGCAGGCAGGTCGGGCCGCAGCAGGTAGAAGTAGACCGCCGTCGCGAGGCCCGCCATCGCGAGCCAGAACACCGGCGTCTGCCACGCATGCGTCAGCAGCCCCATGGGGCCGTGCCAGTGCTCGCCCATGTGTGCCAGCACGTCGCGGCCCGGGTCGACGACGATCGCATCACCGAAGAAACCGCCGAACAGCACCGGTCCCACCGTGTACCAGCCGATGACGAGCGACGGTATCGCCAGCATGATGAGCGGCACCGTGACGACCCACGGCGTCTCGTGCAGGTGCGAGCGGGTCTCCTTGTCCATGCGCTCTTCGCCATGGAACACGAGGAAGAACATGCGGAAGGAATACAAAGCCGTTACGAATACGCCGAGCAGCACGCTGAGATAGGCGATCCAGTACACGGCGCCCGCGCCGTGCCAGTGCGACTCCCTCACCGCCTCGATCAGCAGGTCCTTGGAGAAGAAGCCCGCCGTCCCCGGAAAGCCGATGAGCGCCAGCGAGCCGATCAGCGACGTCCAGTAGGTGATCGGCATGTACTTGCGGATGCCGCCCATCTTGCGGATGTCCTGCTCGTGATGCATCGCGATGATGACCGAGCCGGCCCCGAGGAACAGCAGCGCCTTGAAGAAAGCATGCGTCATCAGGTGGAAGATCGCCGCCCCGTACGCCGACGCGCCCAGCGCCACGGTCATGTAGCCGAGCTGCGACAGCGTCGAATAGGCCACGACGCGCTTGATGTCGTTCTGCACGATGCCGAGCAGGCCCATGAAGAATGCCGTGATCGCGCCGATCACGATGACCACGGCCAGCGCCGTCGTCGAGAATTCGTACAGCGGCGACATGCGCGCCACCATGAAGATGCCCGCCGTCACCATCGTCGCGGCGTGGATGAGGGCCGAGATCGGCGTCGGGCCTTCCATCGAATCCGGCAGCCACACGTGCAGCGGCGCCTGTGCCGATTTACCCATCGCGCCGATGAACAGCAGGATGCAGATCAGCGTCATCGCGTTCCACGGGCTGCCCGGGAACACCTCGATGCTCTGCGCCGCAACCTCTTCGGCCTGCCCGAACACGGCCACGTAGTCGAGCGAGCCCGTGAACATCACGACCGCGGCTATACCGAGAATGAAACCGAAATCACCGACCCGGTTGACGAGGAATGCCTTCAAATTCGCGAAGATCGCCGTCTCGCGCTTGAACCAGAAGCCGATCAGCAGGTACGAGACGAGGCCCACCGCCTCCCAGCCGAAGAACAGCTGCAGGAAGTTGTTGGACATCACCAGCATCAGCATCGAGAACGTGAACAACGAGATGTAGCTGAAAAAGCGCTGGTACCCCGGGTCGTCGTGCATGTAGCCGATCGTGTAGACGTGCACCATCAGCGATACGAAGGTGACCACGGCCATCATGAGCGCGGTTAACCGGTCGACGAGGAAGCCGATTTCCATGCGCAGGCCGTCGCTGACCGCCCAGGTATAGGCGCTGACGTTCTCGGGCTCGGCGCCGCCCCAGTACATGCGGTACAGCACGTAGAAGGACAGCAGGCAGGACAGGCCAACGGCCCCGATCGTGATCGAGTGCGCACCCTTGCGGCCGATCTTGTGTCCGAACAGGCCGGCGACGATTGCCGCGAACAGGGGTGCAAGCACGATTGTCAGGTAGTAGGAGTACATTCGCTGCTAGCCCTTCAAGCTGTTCAATTCCTGCACGTTGATGGAGCGCCGCGTCCGGAAGAGGACGACCAGGATTGCGAGCCCGATCGCCGCCTCGGCAGCCGCCACCGTCAGGATGAAAAATACGAACACCTGCCCCGTCTCGTCGCCGAGGTAGCGCGAAAACGCGATGAAATTGAAATTAACCGCGAGCAGCATCAGTTCGATGCACATCAGCAACAGGATCAGGTTGCGGCGGTTGATGATGATGCCGGCGATACTGAGCACGAACAGCATCGCGGAGAGGGTCAGGTAGTGCTGCAGCCCGATCACTGTTTTTTCTCCGCGTCCATCTTGACGATGCGGATTCGGTCTTTCGCGCGCACCGAGACCTGCTTCGAAATATCCTGGACCTTGAGCCCGGGCCGCTTGCGCATCGTCAGCGTTATCGCCGCGACGATTGCGAGCAGCAGGATGACCGCAGCGATCTCGAACGCGTAAACGTGCTCGGTATACAGCACGGCGCCGAGGGCCTTCGTATTCTCGTAACCCTCCGGGTTTGGCGCGAACGACGAGGAGATCTGCACATCGCGGCTCCTGAGCCAGATCAGCTGGATCAGTTCGATGACCATGATCAGGGCGATGGCGATAGCAAGCGGCGCATACCGCGTCAGCCCGCGTTTTACGGCCTCGACGTTCACCTCGAGCATCATGATGACGAACAGGAACAAGACCATGACGGCGCCGACGTAGACCAGCACCAGCACGATAGCCAGGAACTCGGCTTCGGCCATTAGCCACAGGATCGCGGCGTTAAAGAAAGTCAGCACGAGGAACATCACCGAGTGCACCGGGTTCTTCGCGAACACGACGCCGAGCGCGGCGCCGATCATGACCGCGGCGAAGAGATAGAACAGCATGGCCTCGAATATCATCGCTCGTCCTACTTGTACGGAGCATCCGCCGCTTTATCCGCCGCGATCATGGCGTCGTACTTGTCGCCGATGGCGAGCAGCTTGTCCTTGGTCATGATGTTCTGCCCGGGCTCCTCCATGTGGTACTCGTGGATGCGTGTCTCGACGATCGCGTCCACGGGGCACGCCTCCTCGCAGAAGCCGCAGTAAATACATTTGAACAGGTCGATGTCGTAGCGCGTCGTGCGCCGCGTGCCGTCGTCGCTCACGTCGGACTCGATCGTGATGGCGAGCGCCGGGCAAACAGCCTCGCAGAGCTTGCAGGCGATGCAGCGCTCTTCCCCGTTCGGGTAGCGGCGCAGCGCGTGCAGGCCGCGGAAGCGATGCGACTGCGGTGTCTTTTCCTCGGGATAGGAGAGCGTCACACTCCTCCTGAAGAAGTTGCGAAGCGTAACCGACAAGCCGCGCAGCAACTCCCACAGCGCAAAGGTCTTAACGTAGCTGATCGCTCGATTCATAACGCGCTGCTCCCGTTCACCCTGCCAGTCCCGACCAGGGTCCGACTCTCATCCATGCCATCACGCTTTCCACCGCGATCCATACGATCGTGACGGGAATGAACACCTTCCACCCGAGCCGCATGATCTGGTCGTAGCGGTAACGCGGGAAGGTCGCGCGCAACCAGAAGAACGTGTACATGAACAGGCAGATCTTGGCGAAAAACCAGAAGAAGCTGCCCTCCCGCAGGAACGAATCGCCGAGGAACGTCCAGCCCTCGAAGGGGGACGCCCAGCCGCCGAAGAAGAAGATCGATGTCAGTGCCGCTATCAGCACCATGTTGGCGTACTCGGCGAGGAAGAAGAGCGCGAACGCGACGCCCGAGTACTCGACGTGGAAACCGGCCACGATCTCCGACTCGCCTTCGGCGACGTCGAACGGCGCGCGGTTGGTCTCGGCCACGCCCGATATCCAGTAGACGAGGAACAGCGGGAACAGGGGCACCAGGAACCAGTTGGACAGACCGCCGGACTGCGCTTCGACGATGTCGCCGAGATTCAGGCTGCCGCCGGCCATGAGAACGCCGACGAGCGCGAAGCCCATGGCGATCTCGTAAGCCACGATCTGTGCCGCCGAGCGCATGGCGCCGAGGAACGCGTACTTCGAGTTGGTGGCCCAGCCCGCGAGTATGACGCCGTAGACGCCGACCGAGGTTAGCGCGAGCACGTACAGCAGGCCCGCGTTGATATCCGCGATGACGAAGGTGTCGTTCATCGGTATCACGGCCCAGGTCGCGAGCGCGGGTATCAGCGACAGGAGTGGCGCGATCACGAACAGGAAGCGATTCGACTCCGACGGGATGATCACTTCCTTGAACAGCAGCTTGAAGACGTCCGCGAACGGCTGCAGCAAGCCCAGCGGGCCCACGCGGTTCGGGCCGACGCGCGCCTGCATGCTGCCGATCACCTTGCGCTCGAAATACGTCGAATAGGCAACAACCAGCACGACGCCGATCAATACGATCAGGATCTTGAAACTCGAAAGCGTCACGTACTGGACCATCGGCGGCAGCGAGTTCCAGGTATCGACGAGGAATTGCGGGATGAGCCCGGTCATCGCGCCTCGCCCTCCCCGCGCGCGCGGCGCGCTGCCTCGGTGAGCTGCAACGCCCGCGCACGGCGCACCACCGGGTCGATCGAGTAGATGGGAATATCGACGTCATCGGCCGGCGCATCGGCCCCGTTCGGCCGGGCGATTGCCGCGGTACCGGCGTAAGCATTGTCCGGATGCACATCGCCGAGCTGTTCGCGAAGCTCATCAAGCACATCCTGGCTGGTCACGTAGTCGAAACCGGGCGCACCCAGCAGATTGCCGACTACACGCAGCACCTTCCACGTGGGCCGTGCCTCGCCGACCGGATTGGCGACACCGGGGAAGCTCTGCCAGGTCCCGGCCACGTTGACGTAGGTGCCGGAGGACTCGGCGAAGGTGCCGACCGGCAGCAGCAGGTCGGCGGCGTCGAGCAGGGCTTCCGAAACGAACGGCGTCAGCGCCACCGTGAAATTCTGCGACTTGATCTTCGCGACGGCGTCTTCGGTTGCCAGGATGTCGGCGTCAGGTTCGACATTGACCAGCATCAGCACGTCGAGTGCCGATTCCAGCATGTCACCGGCATGCAGGCCCGGCTCCGCACGCTGCACACCGCCGAGCCCCCTGTGCGGCAACACGCCCGCGAGCGCCGCTCCGGCCGAGTTCGGCCCTTCGGAAACGGTGCCGAAATTTGCCCCGGTGGTGTTCGCGATCGCAGCCGCGAGCGACCGCACGGCCGACATTGCGCGATGACGCCCGGCGATGTTGCCGAGGACGACGAGCGCCGTATCCGCTTCCTTGAGCGATGCGGCGATCTTCTTGTGATCTGCATCGGCTTTTACGCCTTCACACAGGGCCGCAACACTGGCTGGCAACGACGTGCCGCAGGCAGCGACCGCGACGCCTGCCAGCATCGCCACGAGACCGTCGCCGGACAGGCTGGTCGCCACGTCGAAATAATAGTCGTGCTGGTCGCTGTTGACGAAGCTGACCTCGGCGCCGGCGAGCGCGGCTTTGCGCACGCGGTGCGCCAATATCGGCGCTTCGTGGCGGATGTTGCTGCCGACGACGAGGATGGCATCCTGCTTTTCGACGTCTGCGATCTCGCAGCCGAGCCAGGGAAAAATGGGGTCGTTGTCCTGGTCCGAGAAATCGCGGCGCCTGATCCGGTAGTCGATGTTGCTGGTGCCGACGTAGGCCGCGATTCCCGACAGCAGGTGGGCCTCTTCCGCCGTGATGCCGGGCGATCCGAGCAGGCCGACCTTGTCGGCCGCCGCTTTCCCGATGGCCTCGGCGACAGTCGTCAGCGCCTCTTCCCAGTCGATGTCGCGCCACTCCCCGGCCTGCTTGATCCGGGGCATGGCCAGGCGGTCATCGCTGTAGATCGCCTCGTAGCTGAAGCGGTCGCGATCGGCCAGCCAGGTCTCGTTGATACTCTCGTTCTCGCGCGGCACGATTCGCTTCACCGTGCCGCGGAGCACGTGCGCATACATGTTCGAACCGACGCAGTCGTGCGGCGACACGGTGGCTTTCTGCGTCATCTCCCAGGCGCGCGCACTGTAGCGATACGGCTTGTTGTTCAGCGCACCGACCGGACACAGGTCGATGATGTTGCCGGACAACTCGTGATCGACGCTCTGCTCGATATAGGTGCCGATCTTCATGTTCTCGCCGCGTTCCGTCGTGCCGAGCAGCGGTATTCCCGCGATCTCCTCGCCGAAGCGGACGCAACGCGTGCAGTGTATGCAGCGCGTCATGTCGGTCGAAACGAGTGGCCCGATATTCTTGTCCTTGACGACGCGCTTGCCGTCGTTGTAGCGCGAAACGTCGCGGCCGTAGCCCATCGCCAGGTCCTGCAACTCGCATTCACCGCCCTGGTCGCAGATCGGGCAGTCGAGCGGATGGTTGATGAGAAGGAACTCCATCGTCGCTTTCTGTGCCGCGATGGCGTACGGCGACCGGGTAAACACTTTCATGCCATCGGTGATCGGTGTCGCGCAGGCCGGCAACGGCTTCGGCGCCTTCTCCACTTCGACGAGGCACATGCGGCAGTTGGCCGCAATGCTCAGCTTCTCGTGGTAGCAGAAGCGCGGGACATAGGTACCGACCGCATCCGTCGCCTCGATGATCATCTGGCCTCTGCGGGCCTCGACCGGCTTGCCGTCGACTTCGATGTTTACGATGTCGTCGCTCATCGTCAGGCAGCCTCTCCCGGCGCGGCATCGACGATGCTCCGTCCCTTATTGCGGATCATGTACTCGAATTCGTGGTGGTAGTGTTTCAGGAAGCTCTGCACCGGCCATGCGGCGGCGTCACCGAGCGCACAAATCGTATGGCCCTCGATCTTGTTGGCAACGTCGAGCAGCTTGTCGAGATCCTCTTCCTGGCCGCGGCCCTCAACGATGCGCGTGAGCATGCGATACAGCCAGCCCGTGCCTTCGCGGCACGGCGTGCACTGCCCGCAGGACTCCGCCATGTAGAAGCGCGAGATCCGCCGCAGGACCTTGACCATGCAGGTGGTCTCGTCCATGACCATGACCGCGCCGGTGCCGAACGAGGAACCGGCCTCTGAGAGCGAGTTGTAGTCCATCGTGCAGTTCATGATGATCTCGCCCGGCATGACCGGAACCGACGAGCCGCCTGGAATGACCGCTTTCAGCTTGCGGCCGCCCAGCATGCCGCCGGCGATGTCCAGCAGGTCCCTGAACGGGATGCCCATCGGCAATTCGTAGTTGCCCGGTTTCTCGACGTGCCCCGAGACGGAGAACAGCGCGGTGCCACCGGAACCCTCTGGTCCAAGGCCGGCAAACCAGGCGGCGCCGTTGCGTATGATCGCGGGCACGCTCGCGAGGCTCTGCGTGTTGTTGATCGTGGTCGGCTTGCCGTAGAGGCCGTAGTTGGCAGGGAACGGCGGCTTGAAGCGTGGTTTGCCCTGTTTGCCTTCGAGCGACTCGAGCAGCGCCGTCTCCTCGCCGCAGATGTAAGCGCCCGCGCCGACGAACGTGTACAGGTCGAAGTCGATGCCGGAGCCGCCGATGTCCCTGCCGAGCAGCCCGGCCTCGTAGGCCTCCTTGACGGCCGCCTCGAAGCGCGGCACCGGCTCCTCCATGAATTCGCCGCGGATGTAGTTGTAGCCGACAGTGGCACCCATTGCATAGCCGGCGATGGCCATGCCCTCGACCAGCGCGTGCGGGTTGTAACGCAGCACCTCGCGGTCATGGCAGGTCCCCGGCTCGCTTTCGTCGGAGTTGCAGACGAGGTACTTCTGCCCGTCGTAGCCTTTGGGCATGAAGCTCCACTTCAGCCCGGTCGGGAAGCCGGCGCCGCCGCGGCCGCGCAGTCCAGACGCCTTCACGGTATCGATGACGTCCTCCGGCGACATCTCGCCCTTGAGGATACTGCGCCACGCCTCGTAGCCACCGTGCTTCTCATAAGTGGCGAGCGCCCAGGATTCCTCCTCGCCGAGCGTTGTGAAACAAACGAGATTCTGCTCGTACGCCATCAGTCCAGCCCGTCCAGGATTTCGTCGACCTGTTCCGCGGTCAGGTTCTCGTAATATTCGTGGTTCACCATCATCATCGGTGCGCCACAGCAGGCGGCGAGGCACTCCTCCTCGCGCTTGAGATAGAAGCGGCCGTCCTCCGTGCTTTCGCCGAGCTTGACACCAAGCTTGTTCTCGACGTGTTCGACGATGTCGTCGGCGCCGCGGAGCATGCAGGACACGTTGGTGCAGATGGCGACGTTGTGGCGCCCCACCGGCTTCGTCTGGAACATCGAATAAAAGGTCGCAACCTCGTAGACCTGGATGCTCGGAAGCTCCAGGTACGCAGCGACGGCGTCCATGAGTTCGGCCGTCAGGTAGCCTTCATTCTCGTGCTGCACCGCGTGCAGTGCGCCGATCACGGCGGAACGCTGCCGGTCTTCCGGAAACCGCGCCTTCCAGTGCTCGATCTCCTCGCGAACGTGCGCGGAGAGACGGGTGTCGCTGCTCATCGATCCACCTCACCAAATACGATGTCCTGCGTGCCGATAACGGCCACGACGTCGGCCAGCATATGGCCTTCCACCATCTCCGACATCGCGGACAGGTGCACGAAGCCCGGTGCCCGGATCTTCACGCGATACGGCTTGTTGGCACCGTCGGAAACCAGGTACACGCCGAATTCGCCTTTCGGATGCTCCACGGCCGCGTAGGCCTCGCCCTCGGGCACGCAGTAGCCCTCGGTAAACAACTTGAAGTGATGGATCAGTGATTCCATGTCGTCCTTCATCTCGACGCGTGTCGGCGCCACGACCTTGCGATCGTCGATCATGACCGGACCCGGGTTCTCGCGCAGCCAGTCGACGCACTGCCTGATGATCCGGTTCGACTGGCGAAGTTCCTCGACCCGCACGAGGTAGCGGTCGTAGCAGTCACCATTCACGCCGACGGGGATGTCGAAATCCAGCTGCCCGTAGACTTCGTAAGGCTGCTTCTTGCGCAGGTCCCACTCGACCCCGGACCCGCGCAGCATCGGGCCGCTGAAGCCAAGCTGCATGGCACGCTCCGGCGACACCACGCCAATGTTGACCGTGCGCTGCTTCCAGATGCGGTTGTCGGTCAGCAGCGTCTCGTACTCATCGACGCAACCCGGAAATTTGTCGGTGAACGCCTCGACGAAGTCGAGCAGCGAGCCCTGCCGGTCGGCATTCATGCGCTCGACGTCCTTCTTGCTGCGGAACTTCGACTCCTGGTACTTCGGCATCGACTCCGGCAGGTCACGGTAGACGCCGCCGGGCCGGTAGTAGGTCGCGTGCATGCGCGTGCCCGAGACGGCCTCGTAAAGATCCATCAGGTCTTCGCGCTCGCGGAAGCAGTACAGGAACATGGTCATGGCGCCGATGTCGAGGCCGTGCGCGCCGAGCCACATGAGGTGATTCAGGATGCGCGTGATCTCGTCGAACATCACTCTTATATATTGCGCACGCAACGGCACCTCGATGCCGAGCAGCTTCTCGATGGCAAGCACGTAGCCGTGCTCGTTGCACATCATCGAGACGTAGTCGAGCCGGTCCATGTAGCCGATGCTCTGGCTGAATGGCTTCGACTCGGCGAGCTTCTCCGTGGCACGGTGCAGCAGCCCGACGTGGGGATCGGCCTTGTGGATGACCTCGCCTTCGAGTTCGAGCACCAGGCGCAATACGCCGTGCGCAGCCGGATGCTGCGGCCCGAAGTTCATCGTGTAGCTCTGGATCTCAGCCATCCGCCTTGTCCTTGAGGTCTTCCGAGTAGCGGTTGTCGTCGCGTATGACGCGCGGAACCAGCGTGCGGGGCTCGATGCTGACGGGTTGGTAAGCCACCCTGCCCTTTTCCTCGTCGTAGCTCACCTCGACGTTGCCGATCAGCGGGAAGTCCTTGCGGAACGGGTGGCCGATGAAGCCGTAGTCGGTCAGGATGCGCCGCAAGTCGGGGTGACCCTCGAACAGGATGCCGTACAGGTCGAAGGCTTCGCGTTCGAACCAGTTGGCCGAATTCCAGATGTCGACGACAGAGTGGACGATGGGCGGGTTGCTCGTACCGGTATAGACCCTGAGCCGCATCCGCACGTTGCCCTGCAATGACAGCAGGTGGTAAACCACTGCGAATCGTTTCGCGTCGAATTCGTCGGCCTCGTCGAGGATTACCGGCCCGCGTTCGACTCCGCGGCTGAAGCCTGTATCGGTGGCGCTCTGCGTGCGCCACTCGACGCTGCCGTAGGTCAGGTAGTCCACGCCGCAGACGTCGATGAGCATCTCGAAACCGATTTCGCCGCGCAACGCCGTGGCCACCTCGACGAGGTGGTCCTTGTCCAGCTCGTAGGTCAGCTCGCCGCAGCGCGACTCGACGCGGAGCATTTGCTCACCGAAGCGCTCGTCGATACGAGCAGCCAATGTCTCGAAACGATCAGTCATGCCTGTTTTTTTATCGCCTGGCTATCGTGTTGGTTCGGCGAATCTTGTTCTGCAGTTGAATGAGCCCGTAAATGAGGGCCTCCGCCGTCGGCGGACACCCCGGAACGTACACATCGACGGGAACGATCCGGTCGCAACCCCTTACGACCGAATAGGAATAATGATAGTAGCCGCCACCATTGGCGCAGGAGCCCATGGAGACCACCCAGCGCGGCTCGGGCATCTGGTCGTAGACCTTACGCAGGGCCGGCGCCATCTTGTTGGTGAGTGTGCCGGCAACAATCATGCAGTCCGACTGCCGCGGGCTCGGCCGGAAGATGATGCCGAATCGATCAAGGTCGTAGCGGGCGGCCCCGGCCTGCATCATCTCCACGGCACAGCAGGCGAGGCCGAAGGTCATCGGCCACAGAGAGCCGGTCCGCGCCCAGTTCATCACGGTGTCGACGCTGGTTACGACGAAACCTTTCTGTTGCAGGCTGTCGCCGGCCCCCGCGGCGGCGGTCTCGGGTTCCTGCGGCAGCGTTTCCTGCGCTAATCCCATTCGAGCGCCCCCTTCTTCCACTCGTAGATGAAGCCGACGACGAGGATCGCGAGGAATATTCCCATTGCGGCTATGCCGAAGCGGCCGACCGTGTCGAGGGACACGGCCCACGGAAACAGGAATGCGATCTCGAGATCGAAGATGATGAACAGGATGGCGACGAGGTAATAGCGCACGTCGAACTTCATGCGCGAATCGTCGAAGGCCTCGAAGCCACACTCATAGGGAGAGAGTTTCTCCTCGTCCTTGCGGCCACGGCCGATCAGGAAGCCGAGCCCCAGCAGCACGCCGCCCAGGGCTGCTGCCACGCCGAGAAAGATCAGTACGGGTATGTATTCTTGTAGCATTGTTGACCGTGACCAGGACGGGCGATGGCTCGCTCCACAAGCGCGCCATTGTATCAGCGCGGGCCGCAGAAATTCGACTAGAAAGATGGTGCTCTGGGCGAGACTCGAACTCGCACGGCTTGCGCCACTGCCCCCTCAAGACAGCGTGTCTACCAATTCCACCACCAGAGCAGGAATCTTGCCGTCGTTTACTCCGTCTCAGCGTCGTCTTCGGCCGGCGCTTCCTCGACGGGCGCCTCGTCGTCGAGAGACGGCAGCGCGCCGATGTCCTCTGCAGCCGGCTGCTCGACGGCAGAGCCCGGGAGCGGAACCTCGACCTCACTATCCTCGAGCGGCACGGCCTCGGCCGGCTGTTCGGCGACCGGCGCATCATCCAGCAGACTCGTCGGGCCAGTCGTGCGCTGGCTGCTGAGGTAGGCAAGCGTCAGGCTGCTCGCGAAGAACGCGGCAGCGAGAATCCCCGTAGCGCGGGAAAAGAAGCTCGAAGAGCCGCGCGAGCCGAAAACCGTACCGGAGGCACCCGCACCGAAACCGGCACCGGCATCCGCCCCCTTGCCGCGCTGCAGGAGCACGAGCACGATAATCAGGACTGCTATGAGCGTGTGCCCAATGAGCACAACCTGTTGCATGGTAGTCATCGTTTCCTCAAATTTCCGTTGCGGCCCTGGCTATGGCCAGGAAATCCGCAGGCTTCAGCGAAGCGCCGCCGATCAGCCCGCCATCGATATCGGGCATGCCGAAAAGGCCTGCCGCATTGTCCCCTTTCACGCTGCCGCCGTACAGTATCTGCACGTTTTCCGCGACAGACGCGTCGTGTTCGGCCAGCACGGACCGTATGTACCGGTGTACGTCCTGGGCCTGTTCCGGCGTTGCCGTCTTGCCGGTGCCGATCGCCCAGACCGGCTCGTAAGCGATGACGGACGTGGCAAACGCCGCTATGCCGTTACGTTCGATAGCCGCCGCGAGCTGCTCGCCGACCACCTGCTCGGTGCTGCCAGACTCGCGCTCCTCGAGCGTCTCGCCGATGCAGAGTATCGGTATCAGCCCGCCGCCCAGCGCCGCCGCCATCTTCTCCGCTACCTGTGCACTGGTCTCTCCGTACAGCATGCGCCGCTCCGAGTGACCGACGATTGCGTACCGGCAGCCCACGTCGCGCAGCATCGCGGGCGCCACCTCGCCGGTATAGGCGCCGGCCTCATGCTCCGAGACGTTCTGTGCCCCGAGCTGCACGCTCGAGCCCTGCAGCTGGCTCGCCACCGACGCCAGGTACGGGTACGGGGGGCAGACGAGCAGGCTGACGTTCTCCGCGGCTGGCGCGCTCTCGAGTATCCCCGCGACCAGCTTGCTGTTGGCCGCTTCGTCGCCGTGCATTTTCCAGTTTCCAGCAACGAGATAATCGCGCATAAGAGTCTACCTGCGGGGGGTCGAAATGGCGCGCAAGGATACCGGGGCTAACGCCGCAAATCAACGCGGAATCAGGCCTTTTCGCCCATTTTCGGCGCTTTCTAGCGGGCCGCCTCCGCGACCACCGCCGCCAGCCGCTCGGCGACGGAATTTACCTGCTTTTCGTCCTTACCTTCGACCATGACCCGGATGACCGGTTCGGTGCCCGACGCGCGCAGGACGATGCGCCCGCTATCCGCCAGCTCGTGCTCGGCCGCCGTCACCGCTTCCCGGATCTGTGGCGATGCGTCCGGGTCCATGCGCTGCTCTGTACGCACGTTGAGCATGGTCTGCGGGTACTTGGGCATGCCGGCCACCAGGTCCGACAGTTTCCTGCCGGTCCGTTTCATGACGGCGAGAACCTGCAGGGCGGTAATCAACCCGTCACCGGTCGTGGTCTGGTCCAGCACGATCATGTGGCCGGACGTCTCGCCGCCGATCACGCCGCCGTCCTGTTTCAGGGCCTCGAGCACGTAGCGATCGCCGACGGCAACCCGCCGGAACTCGATGTCCCGTTCCTGCAACGCCCGCTCCAGGCCGAGATTGCTCATGACCGTGCCGACGACCGGGCCATGGAGCCGGCCTTCCTCCTGCCACGCTGTCGCCAGCACGAACAGGATCTGGTCACCGTCGATCAGGCGGCCGACTTCGTCGACGAGCACCACCCGATCGCCATCACCATCGATGGCGATACCGATGTCCGCCCCGACGGCCGGAACCGTGAGCTGCAGCAGATCCGGCTTCGTCGAGCCACAGCCGTCGTTGATATTGCGGCCGTTCGGGGAGCAGCCGATCGGGATGACCTCGGCATCAAGGTTCGCCAGCGCGCGCGGCCCGACCTTGTAGCCCGCCCCATTGGCGCCGTCGAAAACGACTTTCAGGCCGTCGAGCTGCAAACCCCGGGGCAGCGTGGAGGCGCAAAACTTCTCGTAGCGCACCAGCGCCGAGTCGATGCGTTGTGCCCTGCCCAGCGACTGCGAGTCAACGGTGATCGCCGCCCTGTCCAGGCTCGCTTCGATCGTCTTTTCAATGTCGTCGGTGAGCTTCGAACCGGACGCATCGAAGAACTTGATACCGTTGTCGTAATAGAGATTGTGGGACGCGGAAATAACGACGCCGAGATCGGCCGAGAACTCCTGCGTCAGGTACGCGACACCCGGCGTTGGCAGGGGGCCGATCAGCAGCACGTCCGCACCGGCCGCGGTAAAACCCGCCTCGAGTGCCGATTCGAACATGTAGCCGGACAGTCGCGTGTCCTTGCCGATCAATACGGTACCGCCCGTGGGCACCAGCGCCTGTGCCGCCGCACTTGCGAGCCGCAAAGCGAAATCCGCAGTCATGGGGTCCTGGCCCACAGTGCCGCGAACGCCATCCGTTCCGAAATATCTCTTGCTCATCAATCCCCGTCCCGTTCCAGTACCGCTGCTGCCACCCGCAATGCGTCGACGGTCTCTCTCACGTCGTGTACGCGCACGATAGCCGCGCCTTCCATCACAGCAATAACGGCAGCGGCAATGCTCGCCGGCAAGCGTTCTCCCACGTCCCGGCCGGTGAGCTCCCCGAGCGTGGACTTCCGCGACAGGCCGGCCAGGATCGGCCTTCCTACGGACTGCAATTGTCGCAGATTCGCGAGCAACTCGATATTGTGCCGCGGCGTCTTGCCGAAACCGAAGCCGGGATCCACGATGATCCTTTCCTCGGCGAGTCCGGCAGCGACACAGGCACGGACCCGCTGCACCAGGAATTCCGCAACATCCGCTACTACATCGCCATACGAGGGCTCCTGCTGCATGGTGCGCGGCTGGCCCTGCATATGCATGAGGCAAACCGGGCACTGCAGTTCTGCGGCAGCCTGCAGCGCACCGTGTCCGCGGAGCGCGCGGACGTCGTTGATCATCGCTGCCCCCGCCCGGACAGCAGCACGCATGACGGCAGGTTTGCTCGTGTCGATGGATACAGGTATGGCGGCAGCCTCAACGACAGCCTCGATGACCGGGAGAACCCGGTCGAGTTCTTCCTGCTCGGAGACGTCGGCCGCGCCCGGCCGGGTCGACTCGCCCCCGACGTCGATGATCGCGGCCCCGTCCCGTGCCATTGCCTCGGCCTGGCGCAGCGCGGCATCACGGCCGACAAAGCGCCCGCCATCGGAAAACGAATCGGGTGTGACATTGAGAACCCCCATCACCGCGGGGACGTCGAATTCCAGCGGACCGAGCGTCAGCATGGCTTCATCGTATGCATGACCGGGCCCGGGCCCGCGATGGTCGCGCTTCCAGAAGCGCTCCTAAAGGCGGGTTCCCGCCTCCATTAATGCTCGGGCGCCGGACCGCCAATCTTGCCGCCCACTTCCGTCTTCGGCGTGGGCGTGTCGTCCTGGCTGCGGGTGCCTGCCGTATCGTCCCAGTCCTCGGGCGGACTGGGCTCTCGACCGGCCATGATGTCCTTGATCTGCCGCTCGTCGATGGTCTCGTACTTCATGAGCGCCTTGGCCATCGCGTGCAGCTTCTCGAGATTTTCGTCGAGCAGGTTCCTGGCACGCTCGTAATTGGCATCGATGATGCGCCGCACCTCTTCGTCGATGGCATGGGCCGTGTCATCGGACACCTGCTTGTGCTGCGTGACCGAACGCCCCAGGAATACCTCGCCGTCGTCTTCGCTGTAGGTGAGCGGGCCGAGGCGGTCCGAGAGGCCCCACTTGGTCACCATGTTGCGAGCGAGTTCCGTCGCGCGTTCGATGTCGTTGGAGGCGCCGGTCGTCACGCCGTCAATACCGTTGATCATTTCTTCCGCGATACGCCCGCCGAACAGGCTGGCAATCTGGCTCTCGATCCCCTGCCGGGAGATGCTGTAGCGATCCTCCTCGGGCAGGTACATCGTCACGCCGAGCGCCCTGCCGCGCGGAATGATCGTTACCTTGTAGACGGGATCGTGCTCGGGCACGAGGTATCCGACGATCGCATGCCCCGCCTCGTGGTAGGCGGTATTGAGCTTCTCCTTCTCGCTCATCACCATCGAGCGCCGCTCGGCGCCCATCATGATCTTGTCCTTGGCTTTCTCGAACTCATCCATGCTCACGACGCGCTTGTTGGCACGCGCGGCGAACAGAGCGGCCTCGTTAACGAGGTTGGCGAGGTCGGCACCCGAGAACCCGGGCGTGCCTCGCGCGATGACGCTGGGGTTGACGTCATCGTTGAGCGGCACCTTGCGCATGTGCACCTTGAGGATCAGCTCCCGGCCACGCACATCCGGCAGCGGCACGACGACCTGGCGGTCGAAGCGCCCCGGGCGCAGCAACGCGGGATCGAGTACGTCCGGACGGTTCGTGGCGGCGATAACGATGATGCCCTCGCTGCCCTCGAAGCCGTCCATTTCGACCAGCATCTGGTTCAGCGTTTGCTCACGCTCGTCGTGACCGCCGCCGAGACCGGCACCGCGATGGCGCCCGACGGCGTCGAGCTCGTCGATAAAGATAATGCAGGGCGCCTGTTTCTTCGCCTGGTCGAACATATCGCGCACGCGCGACGCGCCGACACCGACGAACATCTCCACGAAGTCGGAACCCGAAATCGTGAAAAACGGCACCTTGGCCTCACCGGCGATCGCCTTGGCGAGCAGCGTCTTGCCCGTACCCGGCGGCCCGACCATGAGCACGCCTTTCGGGATCTTGCCGCCGAGGCGCTGGAACTTGCTCGGGTCCTTGAGGAATTCCACGATCTCGGCGACTTCGGCCTTGGCCTCGTCCACGCCGGCGACATCCGCGAAGGTAATGCCCACCTGGTCCTCGCCCAGCAGGCGTGCCTTGCTCTTGCCGAATGACATTGCGCCGCGACCGCCTCCACCGCCCTGCATCTGGCGCATGAAATAGATCCAGACGCCGATCAGGAGCAGGATCGGGAACGAGCTGATAAGGAGCTGGCCGATCAGGCTCTGCTGTTTGGGCTCGGACGCCGAGAACTGGACGCCGTTCTTTTCGAGCATGCCGATCAGCGGGCTGTTGTCGGTCTCGGGGCTTATCGTGTAATACGGCAGCGGCTCGCGCTGACCGAAGCGGATACGCTGGCCCTCGAACTCCACGAGGCTGACCTCGCCATTACGCACTTCCGCCAGGAAATCCGAGTAATCCCGCGCCTGCGGCTGCCCGCCACTGACGCCCGACAAACCCTGCACAACTGACAGGAGGACGACAATGATGACAATGAAAACAAGTATATTTTTGGTCAGATCATTCACATTGGTTACCGTGCGGGAGCCAATCCGGACGCCGGATCGTTAGACAGATTCTAAGTTAGACACTACTACAATCGATAGTTTCTCGCTACCAAGTACACCTCACGACTGCCGGGCCTGGACGCCTCGGGTTTCATGACCCTGACACGCCCGAAACGCTGCTTTGCCGCGGCGATGAAGGCATCAGAGCCTTCGCCCTGGAACAGCTTGCAGACGAAGTCGCCGCCCTTCTTCAGGGCCCGTTCGCACAAATCCAGCGCCAGCTCCGCGAGATACATCGATCGGGGCTGGTCAACCGACTTGTTGCCGCTAATATTGGGCGCCATATCGCTGATTACAAGGTCGGCACGCTCATCGCCCAGCGCCGCCTCCAGTTCCTGCAGCACCTCGTCTTCACGGAAGTCCCCCTGGATGAACTCCACCGACGGCAGCGCGTCCATCTCGAGGATATCGAGCGCGATGATCCGCACCCGGCCCCTGAGCGTCTCCGTGACGTACTGGCTCCAGCTGCCGGGCGCAGCCCCGAGATCGACGACCACCATGCCCGGCCGCAGGAGCCTTTCCTTCCTGTCGATCTGTTCGAGCTTGTAGACCGCTCGCGAACGCCAGCCCTCGTTACGGGCGCGCACCACGAACGGATCGCGTTCCTGGCGCTCGCGCCAGCTGCCCGAGCTGCGCCGCGGCTTGCTCATCGCGAGCCGCCCCGCATCCGTATTATCCCGGCGGGACCGCTGTTAAACTCCGCGCCCATGATGCTCAGTGAATCACAAAAAAAGTACCTGCGCGGCCTGGGGCACGGCCTGAAGCCTGTGGTGATGGTCGGCGATGCCGGCCTCACCGAGGCCGTAATGTCGGAATTCAACAGCTGCCTGGAGCACCACGAACTCGTCAAGATCCGCGTCAAGGTCGGTGATCGATCGGAACGCGACAGGATCATCACCAGGCTCTGCGATTCCGGGCAGGCAGAACTCGTGCAGCGCATCGGCAACATGGCGCTGCTGTTTCGCGAAAACCCGGAGAAGAAGCGCATCCGGCTGCCGCGCTGAGGCGGCAGACCACGCTAGATATAACGAACCTCGATGATTTCAAACTGTTTCTCGCCGTCCGGCGCCGCAAACGTAATGACATCGCCTTCGTTCTGGCCGATCAGGGCACGTGCTATCGGCGACGTGTAGGAAATCAGCCCCGCACCGATATCGGCCTCGTCCTCGCCGACGATCCTGTACTCGATCTCCTTGCCGCTCGACTCGTCCAGCAGTTCCACCGTCGAGCCGAAGATAATCTTGCCCCGTGCATCGACCTGCGTGACGTCGATGACCTGCAGGTGCGAGAGTTTGCCCTCGATCTCCTTGATCCGGCCTTCGATGAAGCCCTGCTGTTCCTTGGCCGCATGGTATTCGGCGTTTTCCTTCAGGTCCCCGTGCGCACGTGCCTCCGCAATCGCCTTGATCACGTTCGGCCGCTCAACGGACTTGAGTCTTTTAAGCTCTTCCTTGAGTAACTCGTGGCCCCTGACGGTGACCGGTACCTTGTTCATGCAACTACCTCGTTGTGCAGGTCCTGCAGTCGATTGACATCACTGTCATCGAGATGCTCGATCGCCACGCAGGTCGCGATCGCTGCTCCGAGCGTCGTGTAATACGTAACACCCTTGCGCACGGCCTCTGCGCGAATGGAGTGTGACTCGTGGATTGCCTGCTTGCCTTCGGTGGTATTGACGATGAGATCGATCTCGCCATTCTTGATCATATCGACAATATGCGGCCGCCCTTCGCGAACCTTGTTCGCCCTCCGGCATGATACACCAGCAGCCGCCAGGTGCTTCGCGGTACCGTGCGTAGCGACGAGATCGAAACCACGCACCTCCAGGATTTTCGCCAGTTCCACGGCCCCTTCCTTGTCGCGGTCGCGAACACTGAGTAACGCCGCGCCCTGTCGCGGCAGCACGACCCCCGATGCAAGCTGGGCCTTCGCGTACGCCTCCCCGAACGACCGGCCGACGCCCATGACCAAGACAGCCTCCTTCACCGAGAAATATTCCGGGTTGCGCTGGTTGACGTAACCCTGTTTCGCGAGCGACTCGCCGACCATGACCTTGGCGGCGATCTTGGCGAGCGGCAGGCCGATCGCTTTCGACACGAACGGTACCGTTCGCGATGCGCGTGGATTGACCTCGAGCAGGTAAATCACATTGTTCTGGATGGCGAACTGCGTGTTCATCAGTCCGACGACGTGCAGACCCTTGGCAAGTTTCACGACCTGCTCGTGCAGTTTCTTCTGCAGTTCCCGGGGGAGACTGAACGGCGGCAGTGAACAGCCGGAGTCGCCGGAATGGACGCCGGCCTGTTCGATATGCTCCATGACGCCGCCGATGAGCACGTGCTCGCCGTCGCATATGCAATCGACGTCGACTTCGGTCGCCAGGTCCAGGAACCGGTCGAGCAGCACCGGGCTCTCGTTCGACACGCCGATGGCGGCGTCCATGTAGGCCGCCAGGTCCTCATCGCCGTGGACGACCTCCATCGCCCTGCCCCCGAGTACGTACGATGGCCGGACGACGAGCGGGAAGCCCACGTCCGAAGCCATGCGCAGTGCGTCTTCTTTACTGCGCGCCGTACAGTTGGGCGGCTGCTTGAGGTCGAGCGACTGCACCAGCTTCTGGAAGCGCTCACGATCCTCGGCCAGGTCGATCGAGTCCGGCGATGTCCCGATAATCGGCGCACCGGCGGCTTCGAGTTGCCGCGCGAGTTTCAGCGGCGTCTGACCGCCGTACTGCACGATCACGCCCTTCGGTTTTTCCATGTCGATGATCTCCATGACGTCCTCGAACGTCAGGGACTCGAAATAGAGGCGATCGGAGGTGTCGTAGTCGGTCGAAACCGTCTCGGGGTTGCAGTTGACCATGATGGTCTCGTAACCCGACTCGCGCAGCGCCAGCGCAGCGTGCACGCAGCAGTAGTCGAACTCGATACCCTGGCCGATGCGATTCGGCCCGCCGCCGAGGATCATGATCTTCGCCGCGTCGGTCGGCCCGGCCTCGCATTCTTCTTCGTAGGTCGAGTACATGTACGCGGTCGTCGTGGCGAATTCCGCCGCACAGGTATCCACCCGCTTGAATACCGGACGGATGCCGAGCTCGAGGCGCCGCCGCCGCACGGCAAGTTCGTCGACACCAAGCAGTGCCGCTATGCGGCCGTCCGAGAACCCTTTGCGTTTGAGCGCCCGCAGGGGCGCCTTTTTCAGGGCCGCCAGATTCTTGCCCTTCAGCGCCTGCTCGTCCCGGACCAGGTCCTCGATTTGCACCAGGAACCAGGGATCGATGCCCGATATCGCCGCGATTTCCCTTGCCGCAAAGCCGTTGCGCATGGCATCGGCGACATGCCGCAAGCGATTGGCGCCGGGTATGCGCAGTTCCTGCCGCAATCGATCACGTTGCGCCTCGGTGGCGATGCGGCCGTCGATTTCATCGAAGCCCGAGATATCGATCTCGAGTCCGCGCAAAGCCTTGTGCAGCGACTCCTGGAACGTCCGGCCTATAGCCATGACTTCGCCGACAGACTTCATCTGCGTCGTCAGGCGATCGTTCGTACCCGGGAATTTCTCGAAAGTGAAACGCGGAATCTTCGTAACGACGTAGTCGATCGTCGGCTCGAACGACGCCGGCGTCGCCCCACCGGTAATGTCGTTCCTCAGTTCATCGAGCGTGTAGCCGATGGCGAGTTTGGCCGCCACCTTGGCAATCGGGAAACCCGTTGCCTTGGATGCCAGCGCCGACGAGCGCGATACCCTTGGGTTCATCTCGATGATCAGCACACGGCCGGTTTCCGGGCTCACCGCAAACTGCACGTTGGACCCGCCGGTTTCCACACCGATCTTGCGCAACACGTCGATCGATGCGTCCCGCAGCCGCTGATACTCCTTGTCGGTGAGGGTCTGCGCCGGCGCAACCGTGATCGAATCGCCGGTATGCACGCCCATCGGGTCCAGGTTCTCGATGGAACAGACGATGATGCAGTTGTCGTTTCTGTCCCGGACCACCTCCATCTCGAATTCTTTCCAGCCGATCACGGACTCTTCGAGCAGGACTTCCGTGGTCGGGGACATTTCGAGCCCGTGCGAGACGATGCGTTCGAACTCCTCGCGGTTGTATGCGATTCCGCCCCCGGTTCCGCCCAGCGTAAACGAGGGCCGGATGATGGTCGGGAACCCGATATCCGCCTGTTTCTCGAGCGCTTCCTCGAGGGAGTGCGCAATATCCGCCCGTGGCACCTCGAGGCCGATGTCCTGCATGGCCTGCCGGAACAGGTCGCGGTCTTCGGCCATGTCGATGGCCTCGCGGGACGCGGCAATGAGTTCCACGTCGTATTTCTCGAGCACGCCCTCGCGCGCGAGGTCGAGCGCGCAGTTGAGGCCCGTCTGGCCACCCATCGTGGGCAACAAGGCGTCCGGGCGCTCCTTGGCGATGATGCGCTCGACAGCCGACCAGTGCACCGGCTCGATGTAAATCGCGTCCGCCATCTCCGGGTCCGTCATGATCGTCGCCGGGTTGGAATTCACCAGGATGACGCGATAGCCCTCCTCCCGCAGTGCCTTGCACGCCTGCGCGCCCGAGTAATCGAACTCGCACGCCTGGCCGATCACGATCGGACCGGCGCCGATGATCAGGACACTCTGGATATCGGTGCGTTTGGGCATGGTCAGTAGCTAATAAATTACTTCAATTAATGATTATAAAACTATGTTTTTTAATGTATTTATGTCGAAAACATGGCCTTGACTGCGCTGCGCTTGCTGGCCTCCATGTCGGCAAGGAACTGCTCGAACAGCGGCAGCAGGTCGTGCGGCCCGGGGCTGGCTTCCGGGTGCCCCTGGAAGCTGAACGCGGGCTGGGCCTTGATCGCGATCCCCTGCAGGGTGCCGTCAAACAGCGACCGGTGGGTCGGCTCGACGTTGTCGGGCAGGCTTGCTTCGTCTACGGCAAAGCCGTGGTTCTGACTGGTGATCATCACCCGCCCGCTCGCAAGATCCTGTACCGGGTGATTCGCGCCGTGGTGGCCGAACTTCATCTTCTCCGTCTTTGCGCCGGCCGCGAGCGCGAGCAGCTGGTGGCCGAGACAAATGCCGAAAACCGGGATCCCCTCCTCGAGGAATCGCTCGATCGCACTGATCGCGTAGTCGCAGGGCTCCGGATCGCCGGGCCCGTTGGACAGGAAGATTCCGTTCGGCGCCAGCGACAGGGCTTCCTCGGCACTCGTCCTGGCCGGCACGACCGTCATCCGGCAGTCGAGGTCCGCCAGCAGCCGCAGGATATTTCGCTTGATGCCGAAGTCGTAGGCCACCACGTGATACGGCGCAACGCGGCGGCTCAGGATGCGCGGCTTGCGGCCGAAGGTCGTGCCCTGGCTCCACTGGTACGGCGCGTCCGTCGTCACGAACTGCGCGAGGTCCATGCCGGCGATGCCCGGGAACTTCCGCGCATGCTCGACGGCCGTGGCCTCCGTGACGTCGCCGGTCATGATGCAGCCTGACTGTGCGCCCTTCTCGCGGATGATGCGGGTGAGCTTGCGGGTATCGATATCGGCGATGGCGACCGTCCCGCTCTGCCGCAGGAAATCGCCCAGCGAGCGCTCGTTGCGCCAGCTGCTGGTGACCATCGACAGGTCGCGGATGATGAGCCCGGACGCGTGTACCTTGGACGACTCCATGTCTTCGGCCGTCGTGCCGGTATTGCCGATATGCGGATAGGTAAGGGTTACGATCTGGCGGCAATAGGAAGGATCCGTGAGGATCTCCTGGTAGCCGGTCATCGCGGTATTGAAAACAACTTCGCCGATGGTCTTGCCGTCAGCACCAACGGAGGTGCCATGGAAAATCGTGCCATCTTGCAGAGCCAGTACAGCCGGCGTACTCAAATGCGAACCTCGGTGCGAAACTCGACTGGAAACCCAAAGCCAGACCGGCCGCTGATCAGCGTCTATCGTTGGCGCGTCCGGAGAGACGCGAGTCGCAGATGTACAAAAGCGGAAGGACAATGCCTCCCGCTCATGACTTCGCTGACCGCGCAGCGATCCGGCGTAGTTTACTTAACGGTGACTCGGTGCGCCAGACCACACGGGCGTTTTTTTTGATTCAGCCCGTGTTTTCGCCAAACAGCACGTCGTGCATGTCGTATAGACCCGGCCGCCGGCCGGATATCCAGCGTGCGGCGCGCAGCGCCCCCTCGGCAAACACCGTGCGCGTAGTAACGCTGTGGCCCAGGGTCAGGCGCTCGGTCGGGGACGAGAAGATGACTTCGTGGTCTCCGGGGACTTCGCCGCGGCGTTCCGACTGGTAGTGGACAGAGTTCGCACCCTCCTGGTTGCGTGCACTGGCCACGGACTCGCCAAGCTTCAGCGCCGTTCCGGACGGTGCGTCTTTTTTGTGCACGTGATGCGTTTCATGGATCTCGATCGCGAATTCATCGCCGAGCGACCGGGCAGCCCGCCCGACGAGCTCCTGCAGTACGGCGATACCCTGGCTCATGTTGCGATCGTAGACCACCGGGACTGCCTGCGCCGCGCCGTCCAGGGCCGCCAGCTGGGCCTCGCCCAGCCCGCTGACGCCGCAAACCAGCGGCTTGCCGTGCCGCGACACGGCGGCGGCAACCTGCTCCGTGGCTTCGAACAGGCTGAAATCGATGACAACGTCGGCAGCCTCGACAACGTGGTCGAGATCGCTCGAGATGATTGCGCCCGACGGCGTCGCCATGTCCGCGACCGCGTCCGGGTCGCGCACCCAAACGCTGCTGATCGCGAGATCTGCAAACTCGTTGACTGCATTGATAATGGCGAGCCCCATGCGGCCCGCACCCGCGATGCCCAGCCTGGTCGGGTTAGTGGCCAATGCGCTCGAAGAACCGCTTCACGGTATCGAACCAGGTGTCGGCACGTGGCGAGTGCTTGTCTCCGCCCGTCTTTACCTTTGCATCGAACTTGCTCAGCAGTTCTCTCTGCTCGGTCGTCAGATTCACGGGAGTCTCGACCGCAACTTTGACGAACAGGTCGCCCTTGCGCGGATCCCGCACTGTTGTCACGCCCTTGCCGCGCAGCCTGAAGACCTTGCTCGACTGCGTTCCGGCCGGAACTTTCAACGACACGTTGCCGTCGAGCGTGGGCAATTCGATTTCGCCGCCCAGCGCGGCAGTCGCAAAACTGATCGGCACCTCGCAGGACAGGTCAGCGCCGTCACGCATGAAGATCTTGTGCGGCTCCAGGCGGATCTCGACGTACAGGTCGCCGGGCGGCCCGCCGTTGCGCCCGGCCTCGCCTTCTCCCGATAGCCGGATTCGATCGCCATCGTCGACGCCTGCCGGGACCTTGACCGACAGCGTGCGGGTCTTACGCACGCGGCCGCGGCCGTGACAGGTGTCGCAGGGATCGGAAATCATCGTGCCGGCGCCCTTGCAGGCCGGGCAGGTCTGCTGGATCGAGAAGAAGCCCTGCTGCATACGTACCTGGCCGGCGCCGCTGCAGGTCGAACACTGCACGGGAGTCGTGCCCTTCTTTGCGCCGCTGCCGTCGCAGGCCTCGCAGCTGACCTGTGATGGCACGTCGATGGTTACGGTGTCGCCGCGCACAGCCCGTTCGAGATCGAGCCGGAGTTCGTAGCCGAGGTCTGCTCCACGAAACACCTGCCTGCCACCGCGCCGGCCGCCACCGCCGAATATATCGCCGAACACGTCGCCGAAAATGTCGCTGAAGCCCTCGGCACTGAATCCGCCGGGCCCGCCCATGCCGGCGCCACGCAGGCCGTCGTGCCCGAAACGGTCGTAAGCGGCTCGCTTATCGCTGTCGTGCAATGCCTCGTAGGCTTCCTTGGCCTCCTTGAACTTGCTCTCCGACTCCGGGTCCTCGCTCGTGTTGCGATCCGGGTGGTACTTCATGGCGAGGCGGCGATACGCCTTCTTGATCTCGTCCGCAGAAGCGGATTTCGAGACCCCCAATACATCGTAATAGTCGCGTTTTGCCATGCTTACTCAAAAACGAGCGCCCGCCGGGGGCGCCCTTTTCAATTGCCAGTAACCGGGCTCGGCCCTCAGGCCGACTTGGACTGATCGTCCTTGTCGACTTCCTCGAACTCGGCGTCGACGACGTCGTCTCCGGATTCGGCCTGCTCAGCATCGCCGGACGGCTCCGCCTGCTGTTCCGCGTAGAGCTTCTGAGCCAGCGCGCCGGACGCCTCCGCGAGTGCCGCAGTCTTTTTCTCGATGGCTTCCTTGTCGTCCTTGTCGAGTACTGCCTTGAGGTCCGAGACAGCGTTTTCGATGTTCATTCGCTCTTCGCTGGTGGCCTTGTCGCCCAGATCGCTGAGCGTCTTCTCGGCCGCATGGATGAGCCCGTCCGCCTGGTTGCGCACGTCGACGAGTTCGCGGAACTTGCGATCCTCTTCGGCGTGGCTCTCGGCGTCCCTGACCATCTTCTCGATCTCGTCGTCGGACAGTCCGCTCGACGCCTTGATGACGATGTTCTGGCTCTTGCCTGTCGCCTTGTCCTTCGCCGATACGTTGAGAATACCGTTCGCATCGATATCGAACGTGACCTCGATCTGCGGCATGCCACGCGGCGCGGGCGGGACATCCGTGAGATCGAATCGGCCGAGTGACTTGTTGTCGACGGAGCGCTCGCGTTCACCCTGAAGCACGTGAATCGTCACGGCCGTCTGGTTGTCGTCCGCCGTCGAGAATACCTGCTCTGCGTTTGCGGGGATCGTCGTATTCTTTTCGATGAGCTTGGTCATGACACCGCCCAGCGTCTCGATACCGAGCGACAGCGGCGTCACGTCCAGCAGCAGAACGTCCTTGACGTCGCCCGCCAGCACGCCGCCCTGGATCGCTGCACCAAGCGCGACCGCTTCGTCAGGATTGACGTCTCTCCGGGGTTCCTTGCCGAAGAAATTCTGTACGACTTCCTGAACCTTCGGCATGCGGGTCTGCCCGCCAACGAGGATAACGTCGTCGACCTCGTTGACCTTGAGACCGGCATCCTGCAGCGCGATCTTGCAGGGACCCATCGTGCTCTCGACCAGTTCGTCGACCAGCGACTCGAGCTTCGCACGCGTCAGCTTGATAGTGAGGTGCTTGGGTCCGCTGGCATCTGCCGTGATGTAAGGCAGGTTGACCTCGGTCTGCTGCTGCGAACTCAATTCGATCTTCGCCTTCTCCGCAGCTTCCTTGAGTCGCTGCATCGCCAGCGGGTCCCTGCTGATGTCGACACCGCTTTCGCGCTCGAACTCCTTGGTGAGGTAGCCGATGATGCGCAGATCGAAATCCTCGCCACCGAGGAACGTGTCGCCGTTGGTGGAGAGCACCTCGAACTGGTGCTCACCGTCAACTTCCGCGATTTCGATGATCGAGATGTCGAAGGTGCCGCCACCGAGATCGAACACGGCGATTTTCTGGTCGCCGCGCTTCTTGTCCATTCCGTACGCCAGCGCTGCTGCCGTCGGCTCGTTGATGATGCGCTTGACGTCGAGGCCCGCAATCTTGCCGGCGTCCTTGGTTGCCTGGCGCTGCGAATCGTTAAAATACGCAGGCACGGTCACCACCGCCTCGGTGACGTCCTCACCCAGGTAATCCTCGGCGGTCTTCTTCATCTTCATGAGAACCCGCGCCGAAATTTCGGGTGGCGCCATCTTCTTGCCCTGCGCTTCGACCCAGGCATCGCCATTATCCGCTTTGACGATTGCGTACGGCACCATGTCCATGTCGCGCTGCACGACATCGTCCTCGAAGCGGCGGCCGATGAGGCGCTTGACCGCGAACAGGGTGTTGCTCGGGTTGGTGACGGCCTGGCGCTTCGCCGACTGCCCGACAAGCACCTGGTCGTCCTTGGTGAAAGCGACGATCGACGGCGTCGTGCGATCGCCCTCACTGTTCTCGATGACCTTGGGGGTGCCGCCCTCCATGACTGCTACGCAGGAGTTCGTGGTACCCAGGTCGATACCGATTACTTTACCCATGCTGATCTACTCCGAAAATCCATTGTTTTCCAAAACTGGTTGTGAATTGGGGGCAAGCCCTTGTGTTTCAAGCGCTCGCGAGAGTGCTGATCCTCAGTTGCCGGCGTCCGCCGGCGGCGGCTCGGCGGCGACGATGACCCGCGCCGGCCGCAGCAGGCGGCCATTCAGCGCATAGCCCTTCTGGATGACCTGCGCGACGGATCCCGGCTCCACCTTCTCCGACGGCATCATGCTCATGGCCTCGTGCATCTCGGGATCGAACGGCTCGCCCTCCGGATCGACTTCAGACACCCCGAAGCGCTCCAGCGTCGTCTTGAGGAGCTTGCAGGTTGCCTCGCTGCCCTCGCGCAGCGCCGCGGCGTCGGCGTTGCCGGCAGCGGCCAGGCCCATTTCCAGGCTGTCCACCACCGAGAGCAATTCGCGGCCGAGATTCTCGAGAGCAAATCTGTGGGCATTCTCGACGTCACGGGTTGCGCGCTTGCGGACGTTCTCGACCTCTGCGGCAGCGCGCAGGTAGAGGTTCCAGTTCTCGTCGGCTTTCGCCTTCGCTGCCGCCAATGCCGCGTCGGGACTCGCTTCTGCAGCCAGCTTGCTGCTCTCTTCCGCAGCCGTTTCAGGCGTCGGCTCTTCGCCGGTGTCCGGTGCCGCTTCCCCGGCCCCGGCCTCAGGTCGCTTGGGCTCCGCGCTCATTCATGCAACTCCACGTATCATTCAGCCGGACAAACCCGCCGGCCGGTTTCAAGGCAGTTGCGAGTGTGGGGGCCGCGCCTCAAAAATCAAGCATATCGGGGATTTTTTTGGCGTTTTGCCTGCTCAGCCGCGCTGGCCGAGCGCGGAGGCCAGCAGCCGGGCCGTGATATCCACGATCGGCACGACCCGGTCATACGCCATGCGCGTGGGGCCGATTACCCCGAGGACACCGATCGTGTCGTCACCGATTCGATACGGCGCCGTCACCACGCTGCAGTCGTCCAGGATGCGGAAACCGGATTCCTCGCCGATGAACACGCGCACACCCTGTGCGTCAATGCTGCGGTCCATCAAATCGAGTATCAGGCGCTTCCTGGAAAACGCTTCGAACAGCCGCCGCAGGGTTTCGATATCCGAGAGTTCCGCAAAATCCATCAGCTTGGTTTCGCCCGTCAGCACGAATTCACCGCCGGGCTCGGTAGCTCCCGCAAATGCCGAATGGGCAACCGCAATGATGTCCTGCATTGCCTGGTTCATCGAATCCCGCAAGTCGTCGAGATCCGATACGAGTTGTTCACGGACCTGATGCATGTCCATGCCGGCGTACTTTTCATTGATGAAATTCGCCGCCTGCGTCAGTTCCGACTCGGAGTACTCCCGGTCGAGGTGCAGGATCCGGTTTTGCACTTCACGATCGTTGATCACGAGTATGACCAGCACGCGATGGTCCGAGAGCGGCAGGAACTCGATCTGCCGCAAGGTGGCCTGCTGCCCCCTTGGTACCGTGACGACACCGGCAAGGCTCGTGATTTCGGAGAGCATGTTCGATACGGAGCTGATGAGCGAATCGGGATCGTCGACGTTCCGTTGCAGCTGGGATTGCAGGCGGCGCAAGTCGTTGCCCCGCGGCTGGCGATAGCGAACCAGCGTGTCGACGAACAGCCGGTAGCCCCTGGCCGTCGGCACGCGACCCGCAGAGGTGTGGGGCGCGGCAACGAGTCCCATCTCCTCCAGGTCTGCCATTACATTGCGGATAGTCGCCGGGCTCAGGTCCAGACCCGAATCCTTCGACAACGTCCTCGAACCTACGGGCTCGCCCTCGCGGATATAGCGCTGGATGAGCACCCGCAGGAGGTGGCTTGCGCGTTCGTTGGGTAAGGAACTGACTGCTTCTGCCGACATTTACAGGAAACGAGAACAGCGAAAAAAGCGTGCTGTGTTACGGTAGCAAAACAAGCTAGCAACGGCTTGGCGACCGGTCAAGGGTCTGCAACAATCGCCGCACAGGCGCCCCGCCACGGACTATCGAAAGCGAACGCAACATGGCAACTATGTTCAACAAAGTAGCGATCATGGGGCGCCATGAAGACCCGCGCGTATCCGAGCCAATGACCGTACTGGCGGACTACCTGACGCAGGCGGGCGTCGAGGTCCTGGCTGCCGAGGACATGTCACTGGCCATCGGGGCGACGCGCGTTCCCGAATCGGACCTCGCCGATTCTGCCGACCTTATCATCGCCATCGGCGGAGATGGCGCGATGCTCTATGCCGGGCAGCTGGCGCGACGCGGCGATGTGCCCTTGCTGGGCATCAACCGCGGTCGCCTCGGATTTCTCGCAGACGTGACACCCGAGGAAATGCTGGACAGCGTCGGGCACGTGCTGGCCGGCGAGTTCACAACGGACAAGCGCCTGGTGCTGGAGGCGCGGCTCGAGCGCCCGGATGCGAAGGAAACCACAGCGCTCGCGCTGAACGACGTCGTCCTGCAGCGCCGCGAAACCGGCCGCATGCTCGATTTCGTTACCCGTGTGTCGGGCCGCTTCGTGAATACGCATGCCGGGGACGGCCTGGTGATTGCGACGCCGACCGGGTCGACCGCGTACTCGCTCAGCTGCGGCGGCCCCATTATCGAGCCGCGTCTCGATGCAGTCGTCGTCGTACCGGTCGCACCGCATACCCTGTCGGACCGGCCGATCGTTATTCCCGCGGAGCTGGGCATCGAGCTCCGCCTCCTCGAACGCGAGAACACGCGGGCGGAAATCATGGCGGACGGCCATTCGATGGGCGAGATTCGTCCGCAGGACCGGTTGCTGGTCGCCGCGTCGGAGACGCGACTGACACTGCTGCACCCGCCGGGATACGATTTCTTCGGCATCCTGCGCTCGAAACTCCACTGGGGGCACGATTCACGCAAGCGCGATCTGCCGCCGGAGAGCATCTAGCCGTGCTCGTGAATCTGCAGGTGCGGGATTTTGCGATCGTCGACCGGATCGAGGTCGAATTCGAACCCGGAATGACCGTGCTGACCGGCGAGACCGGCGCCGGCAAGTCGATCCTCGTCGACGCGCTCGGGCTGGTCCTTGGCGAGCGCGGCGGTGGCAAACTCGTGCGCAGCGGTGCGACACGTGCCGAGTTCGCCGCCGAATTCGACGTGTCGGGCCTGCCTCGCGCCCGCGCCTGGCTCGAGGAGCAGGCCCTCGACGAGGACGACCAGTGCCTGCTGCGCCGTGTCATCGGTTCCGACGGCCGGTCACGAGCCTTTATCAACGGCAATGCCGTTCCGGTGCAGCAGCTCAAAACGCTCGGCGAGATGCTCATCGACATCCACGGCCAGCATTTCCACCAGTCGCTCGGTCGCCGCGCCATCCAGCGCGACCTGCTGGATCATTACGGCGGGCTCCTGGCGCTGCGCGAGCAGACTGCAGGCGCATTCGCGCACTGGACGTCGCTGCTCGAGCGGCTCGAAGCACTGCGAACCGCGGATGCGGACCGGGAATCGCGCGTCGACCTGCTGACCTTTCAGCTGCAGGAACTCGAATTGCTGGATGCGAGGCCCGGCGAATACCCGGAGCTGCGGGCCGAGGCCCAGCGCCTGGCCAACCGTGGCCGGCTCGCCGAAGGCGTCGCCGCGGCCCTGGACGGTCTCACTGACAACGACTCGGGTAACGTCGCCAGCATGCTGGCTGCGGCGCAACGGTCGCTGCAGGGGCTCGTCGAGTTCGACGCAGAGCTGTCCGCCGTGGTGGACCTGCTGGAGAGTGCCGGGATACAGGTTGCCGAGGCCGGCGACTCGCTGCGGCGTTACGGGGATTCGATCGACATGGATCCCGGCCGGCAGGACCTGGTTGAACAGCGACTGGATGCCATGCAGTCCATCGCGCGCAAACACCGCGTCGAACCGGCGGACCTGCCGGAGTTACGCGCGCGCCTTGGCGCGGAACTCGACGAACTGACGCACGCCGAAGAGCGCGGCCGGGAACTCGAACAGGAGGCACAGGACGCGGAAAAGACGTACCGCCAGCTTGCCGGAAAATTGTCGCAGCGCCGCAAGACCGCCGCCAAAAAATTCGGAGGCTCGGTAAGCGACGCGATGGCCGGCCTCGGCATGCCGGGCGGCAGGTTCGAGATCGCCCTGCAGCCGCTGCCTGAGGGCGCGGAACGCGCCAGCGGCCTGGACGAGATCGAATTCCTGATCAGCGCCAATCCCGGCCAGCCCGCGATGCCGCTGTCCAGGGTGGCCTCCGGCGGTGAATTGTCGCGCATGAGCCTGTCGATCCAGGTCATCGCGAGCGACGGCAGCACGATCCCGACCATGGTTTTCGACGAGGTCGACAGCGGCGTGGGCGGCGGTGTCGCCGAGATGGTTGGCCGGCGCCTGGCCGAGGTAGCGAGGGACCGCCAGGTCCTGTGCGTCACCCACCTGCCGCAGGTCGCGAGCCTGGCGAACCATCACATCCGCATAAGCAAGGTGACCGACGGCAAGGCGACACGCACGGGCGCCCATGTACTTGGCCAGGAGGAACGCGTCGACGAGCTCGCGCGCATGTTGGGAGGCGTCGAGATTACGGCAAAGACGCGCGAACACGCCGCCGAGATGCTTGCCGGCGCGCCGCAGAAGCGCGCCTGAGGACCGCCTATTCCGCGCCCGACCCGTCGTCGCGTTTGACGTAGAGCACGAGACTGTGGTCGATGAGCTCGAACCCGTGCTGCTCAGCGATCTCGTGCTGCAGGCGCTCGATTTCGTCGCTGGTGAATTCGATGACGTCACCCGTTTCGACGCAAACCATGTGGTCATGGTGCTCACCATCATCGAGCTCGAAGACGGAGTGCCCCCCCTCGAAATTGTGACGCGTGACGAGGCCGGCTGCCTCGAACTGCGTGAGCACGCGATAGACCGTAGCAAGACCGATTTCCTCGCCCGAATCCAGCAGATCCCTGTAGATATCCTCGGCACTCAGGTGGCGATTCGAGGCGCTCTCGAGGATCTCCAGGATCTTGAGGCGCGGCAGCGTAATCTTGAGGCCGGCCTTGCGTAATTCGTGACGTTGCTCCATTAACGGTATCCCTGGTCGCACGATGGACGAGCGCCTATCGCAGCGTTTGGCAAGAAGGTATGATGCGCGCCTATTATGACGCAGATGGCAGCGCGGCTCTACAGGCGCGACTGCGCTCAAGTTCCAGACTCGGGATCCGGTTAATCCTCAATGCACTTTTCGATTCGCACATCGATAGCCCTCGCTGTAGCAATGGGGTTCCTGCTCATGTCCTCGGGCTGCGTATATCGCGCCAACATTTCGCAGGGAAATATCGTTGAAGAAGAGGATCTCGACCAGGTCGAAGTCGGCATGACCCGTAACCAGGTCCGGTTCCTGCTGGGGACACCGATGGTCGACGATCCGTTTCACCGGGACCGCTGGGACTACGTCTACTACATCACGATCGGCCGCAACGACGCTACCGCCAAGCGCTGGGTGACGATCCTGTTCGACGGCGACACGGTGAGTGAAATTCAGCGCAACCGGGACCTTGCCGAGGGCCTTTGAGCCTTACTTGTTTTCCGTCAGCGCTCGCTGGCGGCGCGCTTCACGAGGATCGATTTCCAGGGGCCGGTAGATCTCGATTCGATCGCCGCCCGCAACGGTGCTCTCCCGCCCGACGGGCTTGCCCCAGATTCCCACAGCCATCTCTTCCACGGCGAGTTCCGGGAAACGCGCCGCGATGCCCGATGCGGCTATTGCATCCTCGACGGTCGCCCCTGCCTCGACTTTCACGGCCAGGAGCACCTGCCGCGCAGGCGTCGCCAGGACAACTTCCACGGCCACGCTTTCAGCCATCCACGGTCACTCCACCGCCGTAGATGTCCTCTGCCCGGCGCACGAAGGCATCGACGAGGGAATTACAGATTTGCTCGAAGTAGCGTGCAAGCAACTGGTTGGTTGCGCGGCTCTTGACCTCGAATTCGACCTCCAGCGAAACCTTGCAGCCCAGGTGATCGAGGCCCTTGAAATGCCAGCCGCCGCTCAGGTGACTGAACGGCCCTTCGACGAGTTCCATGTCGATCGCTTCATACTCGCGCATCCTGTTACGTGTCCTGAAGCTGCGGCGCAGTCCGGCGACATGCATTTCGACGGAGCCTTCCAGTACATCCCCGTCACGCCAATGGAGCACCGCGCCACCGCACCACGGCAGGAAATCCGGGTAGGATTCGACGTCCTCGACGAGGACGTACATCTGCTGCGCCGAGTACGGCACCAGCGCACTGCGGGCTATCGTGCGCATGAGATCAGGCGCTGCAGATTCCGCGGCCGGTCATGACAGCTCGGGCAGCAGCCCGACCGACTTGAGAAATACGAACAGGATGCCCACCGGCACGACGAAACGGGCCAGGACTCGCCAGAGCCTGTAAAAAAGACCGGCACCGCCGAGTTCTTCCGCGGTCGAATTCCTGCACATGATCCAGCCTGCAAACACAGCGATAAACAAGCCACCCAGCGGCAACATGATGTTGTTGGTGAGGTGGTCGAGGTTCTCGAAAACCGTGCCTTTGTAGAACCTCACCTCGGCGAAAACGTTGAACGACAGCACGGTCCCGAAGCCCAGCAGCCAGATCGTGCCGCCGATGATGACCGCGGCCTGCGCGCGCGTCTTGTTGAAGCGCTCGACCACCCACGCAACGGCCGGCTCCATCAGGCCCAGCGCAGACGTCCACGCCGCGAATGACAAGAGGATAAAAAACAGGGTCGAGAAGAACGCGCCACCGGGCATCTGGCCAAGGGCCAGCGGCAGCGTCTGGAATACGAGTCCGGGTCCGTCGGCAGGATCGAGCCCGTTCGCAAAGACCAGCGGGAAGATCACGAGGCCTGCGAGAATCGCGATCAGCGTGTCGGCAGTGACCACCGCGCCGGAGGCGCCTATGATCGACGTCTCCTCGGGCAGGTAGGCACCATAAGCCATGATGGCGCCCATACCGATCGACAAGGTAAAGAACGCCTGGCCCATCGCCGCCAGCACGCTGTCCCAGGTCAGCTTGCTGAAGTCCGGGGTAAACATGAACGCCAGCCCCTCGCCGAAGTGCCCCGAGGTAATCGAATAGCCCAGCAACACGATCATCAGGACCAGCAGTGCCGGCACCATGAAGCGGACGGCCTGCTCGAGGCCGCGCTCGACACCACGCATGACGACGAATATCGTCAGGCCCATGAATAAGGTGTGGCAGAAGGCGACAAGGCGCCAATCGCCAACGAAACTGTCGAAGTGCCTGCCGACAAGCTCTGCATCCGCGCCGGTGAACGCGCCTGTCGCACTCTTGACGATGTAGGCGAGCGTCCAGCCCGCGATGACACTGTAGAAGGAGAGAATCAGGATACCGGCAAGCACGCCCATGCCGCCGACCCATTGCCAGCGCCTGGAACTGCCCTCTTCCTCGCCCAGCAGGGCCATCGTCGCCACCGGGTTGCGGCGCCCGCGACGCCCGATCAGGATCTCGGACATCATCACCGGCATACCCACCAGCACGACGCAGAACAGGTACACGATGACGAATGCACCTCCGCCGTTCTGGCCGGCGACGTACGGGAACTTCCACACGTTGCCGAGACCGACGGCCGAGCCGGTGACCGCCAGAACGAAGGCCATCCGCGATGACCAGTGCCCGTGCAGTGATTTGCGCTTGCCGGATTCGGCAGCCTGGTTGCTAAGCATTCTCGCTCTCTCGGGGCGGCGGAAGGCGCGATTCTCATACAATTTCCCAAAGCTGACAACAAAGCCGGCGCCCGGGTCGGCCCGCATGCAACGCTATCTGTGGCCGAGAATTCCGTATAATCCCGGCCCCTGCCGCCTTGCGGCGGAGCCGACGCCATGAGCAAGAAGAAGCCGGACAAGAGCAATATCATCGCCGCCAACCGCAAGGCCCGGCACGACTATTTCATCGAGGACCGTGTCGAGGCCGGCTTGTCGCTGCAGGGCTGGGAAGTCAAAAGCCTGCGCGAAGGCCGTGCGCAGCTTACCGAAAGCTACGTGACGATCATGAACGGGGAGGCATACCTCATCGGCGCGCATTTCTCGCCGCTCCTGTCCGCATCGACTCACGTACACGCAGACCCGACACGGAGCCGCAAATTGCTCATGCATCGCGGCGAACTCGATCGCCTGATCGGCGCCGTGGAACGCAAGGGCTACGCCCTCGTGCCGCTGGACCTGCACTGGCGCAAGGGCCGCGTCAAACTGGAGGTTGGGCTGGCGCGCGGCAAGAAGCAACACGACAAGCGTGCTGCCGACAAGGACCGCGACTGGGCCCGCCAAAAAGAGAGGATACTAAAACATTAATTAATATCAATGACTTATTAGCTACTATTAATGCCAATTCTTCATATTTGCAGGCCCGAAATTGTGGTCCGCTGCGTTGCAATATTGCGTTTAGGCCATACACTATGGGTTCACGGGGGTGACCTGGTTTCGACGCGGGTCGCGAAACTCCGGGTGCATGCCGAGGGACAGACCACCTCGTAAATCCAGCTGTAACACTTATAGTTGCCAACGACGACAACTACGCTTTAGCTGCCTAAAAACCAGCTCTAAGCCTTCCGCCCGGATCGTGCCTATGCGTCCGGATCACGGGAGTCACCGACATAGGACCGCGGTGCGGGCATGTTCAGGGCTCAATCCGTTAAATCCTTGCTGAACTGGCTGTGAGTTTTCCCTGCCCGTCGGGTAGCCCACAGCGAGATTAAAGACGGAATAAGCATGTAGAGCTCGTAGCGTAGGGCTTGCGGACGTGGGTTCGATTCCCACCACCTCCACCA
>CAMYJB010000027.1 GCA_947258565.1 uncultured Woeseiaceae bacterium | reverse complement strand
GTCAACGCCGCCGTCAACGTCGTCTTACCGTGGTCAACGTGACCGATCGTGCCTACGTTTACGTGCGGTTTTGTTCTTTCAAACTTCTCTTTAGACATGAGTCTTTCCTGCTTATCTAAGTTTGTAAGTCGATCTTTGCGTTTCCAACACCGCGATCTCGGGTCACGGCACTCTCAAATTTCCACCGGCAGAGTCTGGAGCCCACACCCGGGATTGAACCGGGGACCTCTTCCTTACCAAGGAAGTGCTCTACCCCTGAGCTATGTGGGCAACGATCCTGCGCTCAGACCTCGTCTGGAGCGGGTGATGGGAATCGAACCCACATCATCAGCTTGGAAGGCTGAGGTTCTACCATTGAACTACACCCGCAATTCAACAAAGCGTCTTCGTTCAGCCTCGCACTACCTGCTAAATCTATAATCTCCGTCGCTGGCCTGGCAGTTCGGCGTGCTGCCGGACAGCCATTGAACTACACCCGCAATTCAACAAAGCGTCTTCGTTCAGCCTCGCACTACCTGCTAAATCCTTCGCCGCACACGTTTTTCGAACGTGCAAAAATCCTGACAGTCGTCACTGGTCAAACCGTCCGGATCTTTAAATCTGTCTGTGTCTTCCCCTCGGCGTACTGCCAACCCAGTTACGCACATGGTTCAGATCGTGTCTCGCGGCCGTCCCTCTAGGATTCGAACCTACGTAGGCATAGCCAGCAGATTTACAGTCTGCCCTCGTTGACCGCTTGAGTACCCCTCCGCGGACACAAGCCGGCTATTGTCTAACCGCCTCCCTTCTCTGTCAACCGTCAGCGGGCTTTTTTTTGCTATGCGGCATCGGCCGAATCCCGCGGCACAACCCGCTTTCAGCCATTCATCGCCCAGTGCCACGGCTCGTAAATGATGCCCCAGGGATTGTCCCGCGGATAGGACATGGAAAAGCCGAAACGGCCCGCGTTGGCCCCCAGCCACCGGAATGCCGCGGAGTCCTCGAACTCCTCCGTGAGCGGCCGCGATCCCGGCGTCGCGATATCGACCGCCAGGCCAGTATGGTGCTCGCTGTGCCCGGGCGCGGCGTTGACCTCGAGAATATTCGTAATCGATTGACCTGCTTCGATTTTTTTGCGAATCAAGGCCGCCTGGTACTCGTAGCTGCGGAACCCGGAGACGATCAGCAGGGTAATGCCGTCGCCAGTGGCCGCTTCGACCATCGCCTGCCATCGCTCTGCGGCGGCCGGCGCAAGGCGCTGCATGCGGCCGACCAGGTTGGGCCCCACGTCCACGAGGTCGTCCGCCTCGTCATAGGCGGGCGGGCCGCCGGATTTGCCGTAATCGCCGGGGATACCGAGTTCCTGGTGAAGTTCGCGTAGCATATCGGGACGGAATTGTACCAGCCGCGTCGGAACCTGGCCTGCAGTGAGAGAGATGAGCGAAGACAAGATCTATACCGTCGCGGGCGAAGTCGAAACCGGGGAAATCGAACCTTTCAGCTTCAACGAAGAGGTCGCAGCAGTCTTCCCTGACATGCTGCGGCGGTCGATTCCCGGCTACGCAGCGTCGCTGGAGGCGATCGGCTCGCTCGCGGCGCGCTACGTCCGGGCCGGCACTAACTGCTATGACCTCGGCTGCTCGCTTGGCGCGGCTTCGCTTGCCTTGCGCCAGGGGATTCGCGCCGAGGACTGCCGTATCGTTGCAATAGACAATGCGCCGGCAATGATCGAACGATGCCGCACCATCGTTCATGAAGAGTGCCTGCGCGACCCGGCAGGTGCGCCGATCGAGGTCGTTCCTGGCGACATACTCGACGCCCGGCTGTCGAACGCGTCCATGGTCGTGCTGAACTACACGCTGCAGTTCCTGCCCGTCGCCGAACGCGAGACGATGATCGTGCGCATCTTCGAGGGCCTGAATGACGGCGGCCTGCTCGTCTTGTCGGAGAAGGTGGTCGACCCGGACCCGGCGATGGAGGCCCTGCTCGCAGACCTCCACCACGAACACAAGCGACGAAACGCCTACAGTGCCCTGGAGATCAGCCGCAAGCGTGCGGCGCTCGAGAACGTCCTCGTGCCGGAGACCGTCAATGAGCACCGCGACCGGCTGCTGCGTGCCGGCTTCAGCAGCGCGGCCGTGTGGCTGCGCTATTTCAATTTTGTTTCCATCATCGCGATCCGATGACCGTGTCCGAGCCCTCTGCGCTCGCTGACGTACTCGGGAAACTGCAGCTCGAGCACTGGCTGGATCCTCTGCTGGCGCTGCAGAGAGAACGGATGTCGCCATCCGCGCACGGCGACTTCGAGCGCTGGCGGGAGGTCATCGTGCAGCTCCATTCGGCTTCCAGCGATGCCGAAAATCGTGAGCTGCTGTTGCAGCTCGCACCGTGGCGCAAGGGACCGTTCGACGTCGGCGGGGTGCACATCGACGCCGAATGGCGCAGCGACCTGAAGTGGCAGCGCCTGGAGGGCGCAATCGCCCCGTTGAGGGGCCGGCGCGTGCTCGACGTCGGCTGCGGCAATGGTTACTACGCCCTGCGCATGGCAGATGCCGGCGCCGGCGCCGTGCTGGGGATCGACCCGACATTGCTGTATGTCATGCAGTTTCTCGCGGTAACGGCGCACTTGCCGCCGCGCCCCGTTACTGTCCTGCCGCTGCGACTCCACGAGCTTCCGCAAGCATGCCGCGCATTCGACACAACGTTTTCAATGGGTGTCCTGTATCACCAGCGGTCGCCACTGGACCACTTGCAGCAGCTGCGCGCGACACTGCGGCGCGGCGGGCAGCTCGTGCTGGAGACGATCTTCCTACCCGGCGAGGAATCCCGTGCTTGGACGCCGCCCGACCGTTACGCACGAATGAAAAACGTCTGGCTCCTGCCCACGCTGGCGGAGCTGACCACCTGGCTCAGGCGCAGCGGTTTTCGGGATGTCGAGATCGTCGACACCGCGGTCACGACGAGCGAGGAGCAGCGCTCGACCGAGTGGATGCGCTTCGAGTCGCTTGCTGAGGCACTGGACCCGCAAGATCCCGGCCGTACTGTCGAGGGCTGGCCGGCGCCGCGCCGCGTCATTACGACCGCGACTGCGCCGTAGCAGAATGCCTTTCGTACGCAGCGCTGTCCCCGTCGTGCGCCGATGCGCGCTCCTGCGGCATAACCAGATCGTGCGTCGGGACGCTTGCCGGCTCAGTAACCCGTCGCAGCTAGCTCGCAGCGTTCGTGAGTGACTTCGTCTGCGTCCGTCAACTCGCGGAAGAACCAGATAGACGTTGTCGCCGCGAACGAGTCCGGTCCGCCATTGATCGAGTGAGCCGGACGGTAAACATAGCCTCCGGGGAAATACACGTCCGTCGCAACCTCGGTACCGACACACTCGCTGTGGGTGTAATTGCCGACAACGAAGTAACCTTCACGATTTGCCGTCGATGACTGCCAGGGAATCTTGGCGCGAGGTTCGATGCGCTGCAGCCAGGTCCGGGCGCCGGAACCCGGGTCGGCCCGCAGTTCCTTCACCGCAATGCCCTGTGTCCCGGTATCCTCCCAGTCGATCAAACCACTCTCCAGGATCAGCGGCGTCCGGATCACGGCGGTCGGCTCGATGTCGTCGAGAAAATACAGGATCCGGGCGCCGGTCGATGACTTCAGTTTGAAGCCGAGCGTTCCGGGCGGAAGATAGGCATAACCCCCGCGCTTCAGACTGACGTCGGCGACGCTCAATTCACCCTCGATCACGAAAATCTCGAGCGTCTTGTCGGGTGACGCGCCGCTGGTGCCCTGCCACGACGACGGCAGGTCGATCCGATAACCGCCACCTGCGCTGTCGCTGTTAGCACCGACGAGTCCCTTGGCACGCACACCGGGCAGGCCGGCGATGAAAACGTCCGGTATTTCGTCGACGCGCACATAGGCAGGATACGGAACATCCGGTTGGCTGGGCGCGCAGGCTGCCAGCTGCGAGGCCATTGCAATGAAGAAAAGCCCGCGAGGCGACGGGAACGTCATGCTGCATCTCCTACCGGCTCGGGCTGGAACCGGGCAAGAAAAAAGCCGCCCAGAAACTGGGCGGCACAGTAAGCGGAAGATGGCTCGGGCGGGTAGCAATGTGCGGGAATGATCAAAACGTCAATGTCGCGATGGAATCCCGCGTAGTACTGCTTCCGTACACGCAAACCGCTTAGTCTCTGGTCGCAAGCACCGATCTATCGCTGCCCGCTTCAGGTGACGTGTTGAGAGGAAGCACGTAACACCTGCCACAGATTCATGCGTCCGGCATGGCGACTTGCCTGCACTGCCTTACTGCATCTCATCTCCGTGCGTACCGGATTGGTACCGGCGGAATGCTACTACATCTTGTATAGGAACGCGAGTAATCCACAAGATGTAGATAATGCGCAAAAAATCGCGACGATCAACGGTGAACGCGATACGCTCTTGCGCCTTGGTTTTCGCGAATCGACCACCGGGTGAACGATTTGACCCACGAGGAACGACACGAAGGGCGCGCAAGACACCAATGGGTCGGTTTGTTTCTCGGTCCATTGCTTGCAATCGTCATGCTGCTGGCGGGCACGCCCGAGGGGCTCGGCGATTCGGCATGGCGCACGGCGGCGATCGGCAGCCTGATGGCGGTCTGGTGGGCGACGGAAGCCGTACCAATCGCGGCCACGGCGCTGCTGCCGCTCGTGGTGTTCCCGATGCTCGATATCGCGTCGATTCACGACACGGCGAGACCCTATTCGAACAAGGTCATCTATCTCTTTCTCGGCGGATTCATCGTCGCGTTTGCGATGCAGCGCTGGAACCTGCACCGGCGCATCGCGCTGAACGTGCTGCAGGTCGCCGGCGGCAACGGACGTTCTCTCATCGGTGGCTTCATGATCGCGAGCGCGGTCCTCAGCATGTGGGTTACGAATACGTCGACGACGATGATGCTGCTGCCGATCGCCGTATCTATCATCGGCGTCATCCACGGTTCGGTCGCGACGCTGTCGGAGAAGAGGAGACGGGACTTCCAGTGCGCACTGTTGCTCGGCATCGCCTACAGTGCGTCGATCGGTGGAATGATGACGCTCGTGGGTACTGCCCCCAATGCGCTGCTCGCCGCATTCATGCAGGACACCTATGGCCGCGAGATCGATTTCGCGCGCTGGATGCTCGTGGGGATTCCGCTCGCCCTCGTCATGCTGCCGCTGGCGTGGCTTGTTCTGACCCGCCTGGTCTTCAAGGTGGATTTCGTGACCTCAGGCGAGGCGCGATCGGAACTCGCGCGGATGGTAAGGGAGATGGGCAGCATCTCCGTTCCGGAACTGCGGGTGGCGATCATCTTCGCCTGCATGGCGCTCCTGTGGATGACCCGCCCGTTGTTGACTCACCTGCCCGGGCTTGCGGCGCTCGACGACTCCAGTATCGCCATGGCGGGCGCTATCGCCCTGTTTATCGTTCCCAGCGGCTCCAGAGAGGACCCGTTGCTGTTGCGCTGGAATTACGCGGAGCGCCTGCCGTGGGGCGTACTGATCCTGTTCGGCGGTGGATTGTCGCTTGCAGGCGCGGTATCGAACACGGGCCTTGCCGAGTGGCTCGGTACGAGCCTGCAGGCGATCGGCGATCTGCCGCTGTGGATGATCGTCACCGCCGCCGCCGCGATGATCATCTTCCTTACCGAGCTGACCAGCAATACCGCGACGACGGCGACCTTCCTGCCCGTCGTGGGCGCGATCGCGATCGAGGCGGGGTTCGACCCGATCATGCTGACCGTCCCGGTGACGCTCGCCGCGAGCTGTGCGTTCATGTTGCCGGTTGCGACCCCACCCAATGCGATTGTCTTTGGTTCCGGGATGCTGACTATTCCGATAATGGCGCGCGCCGGGCTCGCGCTCAACCTGATCGGCATTGCGCTGGTGGCGGCCGCCGCCATGACGCTCGCACCCAGGTTCCTGCAATGAGGCTCACCCGATGAAAGACACCTACGGCATCAGTCACATCAACAAGGTCCGCCAGCTGCAGAAGAAGGCGCACTACGACAAGGCGACCGTGCACGCGATCCTCGATGCCGGCCTCGTTGCCCACGTCGCTTTCGTGCAGGAAGGTGCGCCTGTCATCGTGCCGATGATCTACGGCCGCGTCGATGACGCTTTGTACCTGCACGGCGCCCGCAAAGCGCGCGTGATACGGCTGCTCGAACGGTCGGACCGGGCCTGCCTCAACGTGACTCTGCTCGACGGTATCGTGCTCGCGCGCTCGGCGTTCAATTCCTCGATGCGGTATCGCTCGGTAACGGTGTTCGGCACGCCGCGGCTCGTCGACGATCACGATGCCAAGGTCGAAGCGCTGCGCGTGATCAGCGAACAGTCGATACCGGGGCGCTGGGACGAACTGCGCACACCGCACGAGCGGGAGATAAAGATGACCGGCGTCATCCGGCTCGGCATCGAATCGGCCTCGGCCAAGGTCTCGGACGGCATGCCTGATGACGAGGACGAAGACTACGAGACCCCGATCTGGGCGGGTGTGTTGCCGCTGGAATCGCGCTTCACCGAGTTGCAGGGCGACGACCGGGTGCTCGACGGCGTCACGCCATCCGCTGTCGTGCAGCGCCTGCAGGGGCGCAGGCTCTGACGGGACACACTCGCGGACCCGGGCGGCCGTCAGACCACATTCGGAAACTGTGAATGTTCGGCTTCGAGGCGCAACAGCGCCTCCTTGGTGTCCAGACCACCGCCGAATCCCGTCAGGTCACCATGGCTACCGATGACGCGGTGACACGGCACGATGATCGGTATCGGGTTGCGGCCGTTGGCGGCACCCACCGCCCGCACGGCCCTGGGCCGGCCGATGCGTTCGGCGATGTCCGAATAAGACGTGGTCTCACCGTACGGGATCTTCTGCAGAGCATTCAGCACGCTCATCTGGAACTCGGTCCCGCTGAGTTTCAACGGCAGGTCGAACTCCCTGCGCTCACCTGCGAAGTACTCCGTCAGCTGTTGCCTGGCTGCCCTGAACGGCTTTTCGTTGTAGATCCAGTCGGGCTCGGGATCCCTGCGCATGGAACCCTCGGGGAAACTCACGAGGCACAGGGCATCGTCATCGCCGGCGAGCAGCAATTCACCGATCGGCGTATCAAGGTAGCAGTAGTACATCGTTCATCCTCCGGAACCCGGTACCGGGTTCCATAACAACAGTGCAGCGTAGGCGCGCCACGGGCGCCAGCCCTGCGACAATTCCTCGAGTTGCGCCGGCCGCAGGCGCTGCCGGCCGGGTCCGTCGAATGCGCGCAACAGGCCGAGGTCCGCGGCCGGAAACGCGTCCGGGTTCTTCAGTGCTCGCATGGCGACGTACTGGGCCGTCCACTCGCCGATGCCGGGAATAGCAAGCAACGACTCCCGGAACGCCGCGGGGTCCTGCGAGACGTCGAACGTGAGCGCCCCGTCCAGCACCGCGTGGGCCACGTTGCGCAACGTCGCGGCGCGACTGCCGGTGATGCCCAGCGCGTTGAAGCGGGCTCGCGCCAGGCGCTCCGGGACGGGGAACAGGTGCGTGAGTCCGGAAAAACCCTGGTCCCCTACCGGTTCGCCGTATGCCTTCGCAATACGCCCGGAAATCGTCGTCGCCGCTTTCACGGAGATTTGCTGCCCGAGTATTGCGCGCACCGTCAGTTCGAAGCCATCCCAGGCCCCGGGCACGCGAACGCCCGGGTTTGAGTGCAGCAAACGCCTGAGAACTGCGTCCCGGGAGAGGACCTTCGCGATATCCTGTATCGGCGCATCGAGATCGAACATCTCGCGGCAGCGCTGCACGACGGGGAAGACGTTCGGCGTGCCGATAGCGTGCATCGTGAGCAACACACTCCCGGCATCCGGCTGCAGTTCGATGACCCCCGGCTGCCCCTCGATTCTGACCGTCCGCAGGTAGCGATCGCCGACCACCGACTCGACGCCGGGAGTGGCGCGCGCGGCGAAAAATGCGAGCAACGCTGGCCAGTCGAAGGGCTTGCGACAGGGCAGCTTCACGGTCAGCGCGGTTGCAGGATCGACGTCAGCAATCCCGTCTGCTGCGCGCCGCAGCTCGCGCGGCGGGCGGCCGTAGGTCTTGACGAACGAATCATTGAAGCGCCGCACGCTGCCGTAGCCAGCAGCCGCCGCGATGTCCTGCATGGGTAGCCTGGTCTGGTCGATCAATTGCTTCGCGAAATGGAGTCGCTGCGTGTGGGCGACGGCCAGCGGGCTCGCGCCAAGATGCTTCGTAAACAGCCGCCGCAGATGCCGGCTCGTCACGCCGAGACGCGCGGCCAGGTCCTCGACGTTGCTGTCGTCGAGCGCACCGCTGGCGATCAGCTTCAGGCCGCGGCGCACCGTCGCCGACGATCCCCCCCAGGCGGGCGTGCCGGGCGCGCATTCCGGGCGGCAGCGCAGGCAGGGTCGGTAACCGGCCTCGCTGGCCGCAGCGGCAGTCGGAAAAAACGTGACGTTTTCGCTCTTCGGCGTATTTGCCGGACATATCGGCCGGCAGTAAATGCCGGTCGTCCTCACGCCGATATAGAACTGCCCGTCGAAGCGCGCGTCACGGGATTTCCTTGCTCGCTCGTAGATCTCATGCTGCGTCATGGGGGAGAGTATAGACCCCGCCCCGGCCAAAACCAGCCAGAATCGGACCTGTATGCAGGGACGTCAGGCGTCGATACCGCCCAGGCACATGTATTTGATCTCGAGGTAGTCGTCGAGGCCATACCGCGAACCCTCGCGTCCCTGGCCTGATTCTTTCACGCCGCCGAATGGCGCCATCTCGTTCGAGATTATCCCGGTATTGATACCGACAATGCCGTACTCGAGCGCCTCCGCGACACGCCATACCCGCCCGAGATCGCGTGCATAGAAATAGCTCGCCAGCCCGAACTCGGTATCGTTCGCCATAGCGATGACCTCGGTTTCGTCCTTGAAGCGGAACAGCGGCGCCACCGGACCGAAAATCTCCTCCCTGAACACGCGCATGTCGTCACTGACGTGGGTCAACAATGTCGGCTCGATAAAACAACCGCCGAGGCCCGAGCGTTGCCCGCCTGCAGCGACCTGCGCGCCTTGCGCGACCGCGTCACCGACGAATTCGAGCACGTCGTTCGCTGCCTTCTCGTTGATCAGCGGTCCGACGTCGACACCGTCCTCCGTTCCGTCACCTAGCCTGAGATCCGCCATGGCTGCTGCGAGCTTTTCCGCGAACTCGTCGTAGATGCCGTCCTGCACGAGAATCCGGTTTGCACAAACGCAGGTCTGGCCGGCGTTGCGAAACTTGCAGATGAGCGCGCCTTTTACCGCTTCGTCCACGTCTGCATCGTCGAACACGATGAACGGCGCATTGCCGCCGAGTTCCATCGAGGTGCGTTTCATCGTGTCCGCACACTGTCGCACGAGCAGCTTGCCGACCTCGGTCGAGCCGGTAAACGTCAGCTTGCGGACGATCGGGTTGCTCGTCAGCTCCGCGCCGATTTCCCGCGTGTTTCCGGCGACGATATTGATGACGCCGTTGGGCACGCCGGCGCGCTCGGCCAGCTCGGCCATTGCCAGTGCGGACAACGGCGTCTCGTTAGCGGGCTTGCAGACGACCGTGCACCCGGCGGCCAGCGCCGGCGCGATCTTGCGCGTGAGCATGGCGTTCGGGAAATTCCAGGGCGTGATGCACGCAACGACACCCACCGGCTGCTTGATGACGACAATTCGCTTGTCCGGGGACGGCTGCGGGATCGTGTCACCGTAAACACGCTTCGCCTCCTCGGCGAACCACTCGATGTAGCTGGCCCCGTAGGCGATCTCGCCGCGCGACTCCGCGAGCGGCTTGCCCTGCTCCGCCGTCATGATCTGCGCCAGATCTTCCTGCGCGTCCATCGTGAGCTCCAGCCACTTGCGCAGGATCGCAGCGCGTTCCTTCGCCGTGGTCTGGCGCCATTCGAGCTGGGCCCGCTCGGCGGCCTCGATCGCGCGGCGCGTCTCCGCAGTCCCGCATTTCGCGATGTCGGCAACGACGCTGCCATTGGCCGGGTTGAGGACGGACAGTGTTTCTCCACTGTCGGCGTCACACCACCGGCCATCGATGTAAGCCTGGTTCCTGAGTAATGCCTGGTCTGCGATCTGCATGGCGCGATGCTCTCGTCGATTCTGGACAAAAAAAAGGGGCTGACCAGCTTAGAACCGGCCAGCCCCTGAATCAATACAGTCGATCGGGGGAGAGGTTCGACTGTACCTTTCTGTACTACAGAATCAGCGCACTTACGCAGCGTCGCGAGATGCAACCTTGCCGCTTTCCCGGAGCCAGCGCTCCAGGTCGTCGGCACCGCCGACCAGCGATCCGTCGACGAATACCTGTGGGTAAGACGTCGCTGCGGCAACGGCACGCAGAGTTCGGTCCGTGTAATCCTTGTTCAGCACCAGCTCCTCGAACTCGATGCCGGCGTCGCGCAGCAGGCCCTTCGCCTTCGCACAGAACGGGCAGCCGTGGCGTGACAACACAGTGACGTCGTGCGGCTTCTCCGCCTGCGGGTCCAGGTATTCGAGCATGGTGTCCGCGTCTGAGACGTGGAACGGGTCGCCCGGCTCCTCCGGCTCGACGAACATCTTCTCGATCACACCATCGCGGACGAGCATCGAGTAGCGCCATGAGCGCTTGCCGAAACCCAGGTCTTCCTTGCCGACGAGCAGCCCCATGCCGTCCGTGAATTCGCCATTGCCGTCCGGCAGGAATGTAATGCGGTCGGCTCTCTGTGACAGCGCCCACTCGGACATTACGAATGCATCGTTTACGGATACACAGATCACGTCATCGATGCCGTTAGCTTTAAACCACGGTTGCAACTGGTTGTAGCGAGGCACGTGCGAAGACGAGCACGTCGGCGTGAATGCGCCCGGCAGCGAGAATACGATAACGTTCTTGCCGGCGAAAATATCACCGCTGGTCAGGTCGACCCACTCGTGATCGCGGCGCGTCTTGAACGTGGCGTTGGGTACGCGTTGTCCTTCGATGTTCTTGAACATGGTTGTCTCCTTGGAATTTCCCGGTAATCAGGCCAGCATGCTTCGCAGCATCCAGGCGTTTTTTTCATGAATCTGCATCCGCTGAGTCAGCAGGTCGGCGGTCGGCCGGCAGCTTCGACAGGCCGTCGGCGATCTGCTGCCTGTCTTCGGCTTTGATGCCAATATTGAGTTCCATCGTCTTTGGTCTCTGTGTTTTGATACTGGTCAGTCTAGGGCTGTGCAATTCATAAATAAAATGGTTTAATACGATCACTATCTGCGATAAAATCGATCAGTGAAATTACCCACTATCAAGCAGTTGCGCTACTTCGTCGCGCTGACCGAAACGGAACATTTCGGCCGCGCGGCAGAGGCCTGCTTTGTCTCGCAGTCGGCGTTCAGCAATGCGATCCAGGAGCTTGAAACACTTCTCGAGGTGCAGCTCGTCGACCGCACCAATCGCAGCGTAACGATTACTGCGATGGGCCAGCAGATCGCAACGCAGGCGCGCCTGTGCCTGCGCGATGTCGAGAGCCTGGTCGAAATGGCCCGGGGCCAGCGCGAGCCGCTGACCGGTGAGTTGCACCTCGGAGTCATACCGACGATTGCGCCGTTCATGCTGCCCGCTGCCCTGCCGAAGCTGCGGCGCAGGCATCCGAAGCTCGCGCTCTACCTTCACGAGGACCAGTCACAGCGTATCTACGAGCGACTGATGGACGGTGAGCTCGACGTAATACTGCTGGCGTTTCCTTACGACATGCGTGGCGTCGATACCTTGCCACTCTTCAAGGATCGATTCGCGCTGGCGTATCGTCAGGGCACGAAACGCGTAGACCCGGACAATTATCGCTTCAATCGGCTCGATGCCGACAGCATCCTGTTGCTCGAGGACGGCCACTGTCTGCGAGACCATGCCCTCGCCGCCTGCAAGATTCGAAATACGCAAAAGATCCGCCGAATCGGCGCCAGCAGCGTGCTCACGCTCGTGGAAATGGTGGACGCCGATCTCGGTATCACCTTCCTTCCGGAAATGGCGCGTGACTCGGCAATTATGAAAAACACGCGTGTCAGGATGCAGCCGCTCGAGGAAAACAGCTACCGCACCATAGGGCTCGCCTGGCGCAAGGGCACGGACCGGGAAGAGGAGTTCCGGATGCTCGGCGACTTCCTGGCGGAGCAGCACGGGTCCTGAGACATCGGAAACTCAGGTACTATAGGTTTATGACGAGACAGGCAGATCTGCGATGAGCGACGAAGGTGACAGGCGGCGCGATCTCGAGCGCGAGAGGGAGGAAGCACAGGCCGAGCTGGACCGCGTCAGGGCAGACCACACCGGTTCCCAGCAATTTGCGTTGCCGAGAGTTCGCACCCTGATCCAGCGCATCCAGGAGATCGAACGGGAACTGGAACAGATCGAACTGGCAATCGAGATCGAACGCCAACTCGACGCGTAATCGGTCAATCAGGCGACGACGCCGAACAGTCGACCGACCTGCGCGGTCAGGGCCATTGCCAGCGCGCCCCAGAAAGTGACCCGGGCGGCGCCGATGAGTATCGGCGCGCCGCCGGCGCGGGCCGCAAGACCGCCCAGAAAGGCCAGGAAGAACAGGGAAGCTACGGCAACGGCCCAGATCTGGTTCGCGCCGGTTACGAGCCAGGCGACGATCAGCGGTAACGCTGCACCGATCGTGAAGGTCGCAGCCGACGACCACGCTGCCTGCACCGGCCGGGCGTTCACTTTGTGAGAGATCCCGATCTCGTCCCTCGCGTGTGCGGCGAGGGCATCGTGCTCCATGAGCTGATGCGCAACCGCATCCGCCAGCGCGGGCTCGAGACCCCGCTTGACGTAGATAGTCGCGAGCTCGTCTTTCTCCAGCTCGTAGTCCTGCTCGAGCGCCCTCTTTTCGAGTTCGAGGTCCGCCCGCTCGGTGTCCGACTGCGAACTGACCGACACGTACTCGCCCGCCGCCATCGACATGGCGCCTGCAACGAGGCCGGCCGCACCCGCGAGCAGGACATTTTCCTGCGTCGTATGTGCCGCCGCGACGCCGATGATGAGACTGGACGTGGACACGATGCCGTCGTTTGCGCCAAGCACCGCCGCTCGCAACCAACCGACCCGGTGCACCCTGTGGTGTTCTTCGTAACTCATTTGACGCCTCGTACGGATCTGAGATGAATGACGGGGAAAGCCGCCCGCTCCCCGGCGCTCGCTGATATAGTTTCGCACGGGATACACACCGCGAGTAACCGTCCAGATGAGCAACAGCAATAAGATCAGGTTCTCTCCGTTATTGGCGGCCCTGGCCGTGCTGGTAACGGCCTGTTCCGGAACGCCCGATGGCGTGGAAACCGTCTCCGGGTTCGAGCTGAATCGCTACCTCGGTACCTGGTACGAAATTGCGCGCCTCGACCACCGCTTCGAACGCGGTCTCTCCAACATCACGGCCACCTACAGCCTTCGCGATGACGGCGGCGTCAAGGTCATCAACCGCGGTTACAACGACGAAGACAGGGAATGGGACGAGGCTGAAGGCAAGGCCTACTTCGTCGGCGACGACGACGTGGGTCACCTCAAGGTGTCGTTCTTCGGGCCGTTCTACGGCGGCTATAACGTCATCGAGCTGGACAAGGAAGGCTACCAGTACTCGATGGTGGCGGGACCGGACCGGTCATACCTGTGGATCCTCAGCCGGACACCGGAGATGAACCCGGAAGTACTGCAGAGACTCATCGCAAAGGCGCGCGATCTCGGCTTTGCAGCCGACGAGCTGATCATGGTTGAACACGAGTGATAAGGGCCCCGTCATGGGGCCCTTTAGGCTTGGTGCCGGCACCAGGAGTCGAACCCGGGACCTACTGATTACAAATCAGTTGCTCTACCAGCTGAGCTATGCCGGCGCTGTTCCTGCAATGGACCGCGTGGGTCGCGAATTATTCGCTTTTCGCCTCGAGGACTCAAGGGCCTGCGTCACCCTACCGGCCCTGCGGACAGTTTGCAGCATCACGCAGTTTCACTTTGTCCTCGCCATACTGTTCGATGATCGTGCTGGCGCCCCGCCCCGGCGGCAGTGCGATGTCGACGAAATACACGGTGCCCTCGTTCATGCGCGGAGTGATCTCGGCATTGAAGCCGAGACCCTTGGCCTGCAGTTCGATTTTCTCGGCGCCATTGATGTCGCCGAAGAGCCCCAGGGAAATCTTGATGCCCTCGTCTTCCGTTTCCACCAGATAGGCGTCGCCGAGCCCGCCCTCACGCAGCTTGCCGAGCATTTCGTTGCCCGAGGCGCGGCTCTCCACGTTGCGAATTTGTACCCAGTGGCCGACGAAGATTTGTCCGACGGCCGAGCGTATCTCGGCGCGCATTCCCTCGCCCGAATAACGCGTCTGCGCGGTATCCGCATCGGCGCTTGCCCGGAACGGCCCCACTGTCACGCAGGAACGGCCTACCACCGCCTCGAGGTCGGACGGTTCGCCGGAACCGAGCACGGCGCCGACACTCGCAACCGCCTCGGCCGACCGGTCGGCGGTTACCGCGAGCGGGGGGCCGAGATCGGACTCGTCGACGATTGCGACGCCGGGTTGTGGCGGCTCGTCTGCAAACCAGCCCCACAGGAAGTAGAGAATGTTCGCAAGCAGCAGCAGTAACAGCAGGTTCTTCATCGCTCGTCGTCGACGGTGTCTTGCAGCATTCGGGCCAGACCCTGGAGGACAAGGTGCGGACGATGCAGGGGTTCGGTGCCAAGCGCCGTTAGCATGCGTGAGGCATCTCCCCCGGTCAAGAGCACTTGAGGATCGTAAGCGTTTGATCGCAAAGTCGTAATCGCCCGGTCGACAGCGCCCGCAACCGCGTTCCACGCGCCATTCTGGACCGCCTTGCCGGTCGTGTCGCCGAAGATGTCGAGACCGGAAGCCGCCGTCAGCCGCCGGCTGACGGCGGGGATGTCGCTGGTGCTCGCCGCCAGCGCCTCGAGCATGAGCCTGACGCCCGGAAAGATCTGGCCACCGAGGTGTTGCCCGTCGGCGTCGATCGCATCGATGGTGACAGCGGTACCGGCGTCCACGACGACACACGCCGACGCCAGTTCCGCCCAGGCGCCGATCATGGCCACCCAGCGATCGACGCCCAGGCGCCGCGGATGCCGGTAGCCATTGCGAACACCGCAGGCCTGACGCACCGGTTTCGCGAAGTGCACATCGCAATCGCAGTGCATTCCGATTACGCCGGACAGCCGGGTCGCAAACGTCGCCCCGGCGACATTGCTCACGTGCACGGTGTCGACGCCTCGCGGCAGGCGCGACGTGAGCACGCCGAGCCCTTCGTCCCGAATCTTCTGCATCGCGATGTGGCCCGTCCGGCGGATCCGATCGTCATCGAGTACACCCCATTTGAGGCGGGTATTGCCGACGTCCAGCAGCAGCGCTTTCACGTCGACGGCCCCCCTGTCCCATCGACGAGGATGGGGCCCGAAATGATCCGGGTAACGGACGTTTCGGCCTTTACGAGAAGCGCACCGTCGCGGTCGATACCCGACGCGGTGCCGCTTACCGCACCGCCGGGCTGCTGCACGGTGATGTCGCGCCCCCGCAGCCAGTCTCGCTCGCTCCAGGTTTTTGCAAACGCGCGCAAGCCGTGTTCTTCGAACGTAAACAGCGCATCGACGACGTGGTCGATCATCAGGGCAGACAGCGGCTCGAGTGACACAGTCCGGCCCAGGACATTTTTCAAATCGACCGGCGCGTGGGCCCAATCCGAATCCACGCGCTCGACGAGTGTCGGCGGCAGGTCGAGATTGATTCCGATGCCGACCACGATGCTCGCATTCGCGACCGAGGCGCAATGCGATTCGGCCAGCATGCCGCCGAGCTTCCCGTCGCACGCAACGATATCGTTCGGCCATTTCAGCATGACGTCATCGATACCCGTATCCCGGAGCGCACGTACTGCTGCCACGCCGACAGCAAGCGTCATTGCGGACAGATTCCCGGGTCGTTCGCGAAACGTGTGAGCGATCGACAGGCACAGGCTCGAGCCGGGCGCCGATAACCATCGCTTGTCGCCGCGCCCCCGACCCGCCGTCTGGTGCCCGGCAATTGCGACCCGATGCATCCCGATATCCGGCGCGGGCTGCGCCATCAGGTAAGCGTTGGTCGACTCGATTTCGGGAAAGACTTCCAGCTGCGCCAACTGAGCAACGCTTGCCGGGTTCAATGCGTCAAGGATCGTCGCGGAATCAATGCTGCTCATTGTTGGTGATCCGTTCCTTGCGGCGGAACAGCATCAGCCCCTCGTTGCGGTTTTCCGTACCCTGGCGCATGCGCTCGATGTTGGAGCGATGCCAGAAGATGACGAACATCGCCATGGCCGTGGAATAGATGAACAGGCCCTGGTCGGCAGGTAGCCGGGTCGCGGCAAGCCATACCGGAACGGACACCGCGGCCGTCATTGTCGCAAGTCCGACGAACCCCGACAGCGCGACGACCAGCGCCCATACCAGCAGCAGCGGCAGGATGAGGAGCGGATTCAGCGCGATGAAGGTCCCGACATACGTTGCCGCACCCTTGCCGCCGCGGAAGCCGTGGTAGAACGGCCAGACGTGGCCGAACACGGCCGCGGCACCGCAGCTGAGCGCAAGCCAGGTGCGCGAGATTGCGGGATCGATCCCGACGAACGGCAGGTCGAGCAATGGAATGACGCCGGCCCCCACCACGCCCTTGCCGATGTCGATGAGCACGACCCCCAGCGCGAAGGCCGCCCCCTGCGTCCGCAGCGCGTTGGTCCCGCCCGCGTTGCCGCTGCCCATGGTACGAATATCCACGCCACCGTGAATGCGGCCCATGACCATGGCGCCCATAACGGAGCCGAGGAAGTAGCTGAGCAGGAACTTGACGCCGAGTTCGAGCATCACGGATAACCTTTGCCAGTGGCGACCGGCGCATTGTAGCATCGGGTGCCCTGCACCAACGGTCACTCGATGACGGCCCGGAATCCAGCGCTGTTCCTGAACCCGACTGCCGGTCGCGGCCGGGCCAAACGGCGTTTGCCGCGTATCCAGGGGTTGATGGAGTCAGCGGGGATAAACGTTCATGTGCACCAGAGCGTCGGCGTCGGCGACCTCGAAAACCGGGTGTCGGAGGCAATGCGTGGCGGCATCACACAACTGATTGTGGCCGGCGGCGATGGCAGTATCCACGAAGCCGTAAACGGTATCATGGCAGCGGGTGGCGAGGCCGCACTGGGTGTCGTGCCCGTCGGTACCGGCAACGACTTCGCGAAAGCCGCGGGCATCCCGCTGGACTGGGAAGCGGCAACGACGCTTCTCGCCCGTCGCATTGCGGACGGCGCGAAACCGCGCCGCATCGATCTCGGCCGGATGAACGACCGCTGGTTTGCCAACGGCGCCGGCATCGGTCTGGATGCAAAAGTCACGCAGATCGCCCGCTCGTATCGTTGGCCGATCGGCGATCTTGTCTACCTGGCCGCTATTTTCCAGGCGATGGTGGATGGCATTGCGACGCCGGAAATCCTCATCGAATCCGACGAATTGCAGTGGGACGGCCCGCTTACGCTTGCTAGTGTCAGCAATGGACCGTGGGTGGGCGGCATGTTTCATATTGCGCCGATGGCGAGCAACGAAGACGGCGTGCTGGAGTTGTTGATTGCCGCGCCCGTTACGCGCGGCCGTATCCTGCAGCTATTGCCGAAGCTAATGCGCGGAGACCACATGCACGAGACCGAAATCGTGCACGCCAGCGTGCGACGGGTGAACGTGTCCGCGTCGGCGGCCGTGCCATCGCACCTCGACGGCGAGATGCAGCCGCTGCAAACCGATTTCGAGATTGAGGTTTTGCCGGGCGCATTACGCCTCCTGTAGAGCGTAATTAGGGGACAGTGACTTTAAGTGCCAGGCCAAAGGGCCTGGCACTTAAAGTCACTGTCCCCTAATTACGCCTATAAACGCGCTCGCGAGCCGAGGTAGATCGCAGCAAGCGCGATCGCCGCGCCGGCGATTTCCACGGGCTGCATGGGCCGGCCGAAGAACAGAACGTCCCACACGAAACTCAGTGTCGGCTGCAACAGCAGGGCCAGGCCAGCTTCGGTCGTCGAAACCTGCGGCAGGCTGCTCGCAAGAAGCAGGGCACCGAAACTGTGGGACAGGATCCCGTAGCACAGCAGCCACTTGATGTCGGAGGAGTCCGGCACTGCGAGAGACACGCCTTCGACCTGGGCAATGACCACGAGCAACAGTGTGCAGACGATCGAAACCACCGCAACCTCTGCCAGAGGCAAGCGATTTTCGCTACCGACGCGTGCCCCACGCAGCGACAGCAGATAACCCGCATACATGATCGCAGTCAGCAAACCGAAGATGACCCCGCGCCTGTAGTCGCCGGGCAGGCCCTGCCAGTCGAGGCCGACGATCATCACGAGACCAACGAGCGCGAGCGGGACCGCGAGCAGCTGCGTCACGCTGGGCTTCTGCCGCAGCAGCACGACACCCGCAAACATCATGATGAACACCTGGAAGTTGGCGAGCAGGGTCGACAGGCCAGGGCCCACGTAAATGATCGAGCGGTGCCAGAAAAACAGGTCGAGCGAGAAAAATGCACCGGCGAGTCCGACCAGAATCCAGGCGCGCTTCGAGAGGCGCAGCCTCTGCCGGGCGAGGACCATGAGTACAGCGACCGTGACACTGCCGATCGCAACGCGATAGAAACCGCTGGTCGTCGGCGACACCGATACCAGTTTCACCCAGACCGGTGACAGGCTGATCAACACCGCGCCGAGAAACAGGCGCAGGTGCGGGCCCTTCAGGACGTCGACCGGCACGGGACTGCCAGGACCGGCCTAGGCATGCAGCCAAGCCATGCGGCGCGACTCCACGTCCAGCTCGACATCCTCGATCAACTCCAGGTAGCACGTATCCAGCGGTGCCGCCGCAAGACGGATGCGCGTCGTTACGAGTTCGTCCCCGCGAAAGACAACGATGTCCAGCTCGTCACCATCGCGGTAGGCCTTGAGACGGCTGTCGGCGTTTGCGGATGTCAGCTGCAATCCGTCCAGGGCCACTGCTTCGTCACCCGGCGCTATACCCGCGAGCTCTGCAGGCCCGCCGTTCATCACCGCTGCGAAGATCGACCTGCCGTTCGTCTCCGTGAGTGTGGCGCCCAAGCAGACGCTGCGCTGCCTGGCGTCATCGAGCTTGTTTCCGCCCTTGTCGCTGCTCCCCGAAGACGCGCGGAGCCTGTACCCGATGCCGTGCGTATGCAGCAAAGCCTCGAGCGGCAGCTCTCCCGTTCCCCGCACCGATGCGGCAAAGAAGTCATCCAGGTCGAGCTGCGACACTTCCGCTGCCACTGCTTCGAAACCGTCTTCGGGCACGCCCTCACCGCGGTCGCCCCAACGTTCCCAGCACGCCTTCATGACGTGATCCAGCGAAATGCGGCCTGCCGTCTCGGAGCGCAGCTTGAGATCCAGTGCGAGGGCGATCAGGGAACCCTTTGCGTAATAGCTCACTATCGCGTTCGGTGCATTGGCATCCTGCTTGTAAAACTTGGTCCACGCGTCAAAGCTCGATTCCTCGACGCTCTGCCGCAGCCGGCCGCCGCCTCTCAGAACGCGGGTGATCGTGCGCCCCAGGAGCTCCAGGTAACTCTTCTCGGTTATGAGCCCGGAACGCACCAGCGCGAGATCGTCGTAATAGGAGGTGATGCCCTCGAACACCCACAGCAGTCCCGTGTACGACTCCGCCGACAGATCGTAGGGCGTGAACGCCGCCGGTTTCATACGCTTGACGTTCCAGGAGTGAAAGTACTCGTGGCTCGCCAGGCCGAGGAAGGTACGGTAGGCGTCGCCGATCCTGTCGTCGCCCCGGGCGGGCAGGCTGTCTCTCGCGCAGACCAGGCTCGACGACCAGCGATGTTCGAGGCCGCCGTACCCGCTGCCGGGCGCATGCACGAGGAACAGGTAGCGATCGAAGCCCTCCGGAACGCCGAGCAGGGACATGTGACGTTCGCACAGCGTCTGCAGATCGTGACAGAGCCGGCCCATGTCGACCCGCGTCTTGCCGCGGATCGCTATCGCATGCGGTATGCCGTGCACCTCGAACTCGCCGATTGACAGGTGACCGGCCTCCACCGGATGGTCGATCAGCTCAGCGTAGTCGTCTGCTGCATAGGTCCCGAACCCGTACGGCAGCGCATCCTTGCGGCGCATCGATGTGGCCACCCGCCAGCCCGCTGCGGCCTTGCCGGCGGGCGGCACAATCTCGACCTCGCAGGGCGTATCCTCCTGGCCGCATACGGCGAAGAATACACAGGGCCCGTTGAAATACGCGTGCGTGTTGTCGAGATGGGCGCCGCGAACGCTCAGGTCGTAGGCATAGATTTCGGCAACCAGTGTCAGCGGTTTTTCCACGGGCGCCGCGCGCCAGCGGCTCTTGTCGAGCTTCGTCAGCGGTACGTCGAGGCCGTCCGATTCCGCGCGAATCGATACGACGTTGCGCGCGTAGTCGCGAATCATGTAGCTGCCCGGTATCCAGGCGGGCATTGCAAATACCTGGCCCTCTGCGTCCGGGCTCGCGACGGTCAGGCGTACTGCGAACAGATGTGCAGCCGGGTCGAGCGGCGATATCCGATAACGATGCGGCGTACCCACGGCCGATCAACCGTGCAGCGGTTCGGTGAGTTTCAGGGTCAGGCACTTGGCCGACCCGCCGGCCTTGAGAAACTCGTTGAGTTCGATTTCCCGGACCTTGAAACCGGCGAGCATCAGGCGCGCTTTCAGGGGCTCCGAGGCCTGGTGCAGGAACACGCGATCCCCGATGTTGATGGCATTGCAGGCGAAATTACCCGCGTCGATCGTGTCGACGATGATGCGCTTGTGCGGCGGAATGCGGGTCTCGATGGCCATGCGCGAATCGAAATCGAATGCAGGCGGATGGTACATCAGGAACCCGTCCGTCAGCGGACAGAAACAGGTATCGATGTGGTAGAAGCGCTCGTCGGTCAGCCGAATCGAGACCACCTCGAGGTCGAAAAACCTGCGGATCTCCTCGTGCGCCTCGATTTCGGTGCGAAAGCCGTAGCCCGTCCACAGCCATGGCCCGCGCCGGTCGTGCAGGCAGTCTCCGGCGCCTTCGAAACCGATCTTCTCATCCAGCGCCAGCAGCTCGAAACCGTTGCTGCGGAACCAGGTCTTGAAGTGTGCTTCCTCCGGGCGGCGCTCATGCGGCATGAAGTGACTCGCAATCGCCTTGTTACCGTAAACCGCGCCGGCATTCGCAGTGAACACCATGTCGGGCAGCTCCGGCTGCGGGTCGATCTCCACGACCTCGGCGAATTCGGCAATCGCATCGCGCAGATTCTCCCACTGCCGTTTCGCGCGCTCGAGGCTCATCGAGCCTTCGTTGCCCGCCATCCATGGGTTGATAACGTAGTCGACGGTGAAATAGTCCGGCGGACACATCAGGATTCTGTCTTTGTTATCGCCCATGAGTTCTCTCTTCGGATTTATGCCGGCAGACCGCCGGGTTCCCCCCGGAGCTCGCAATGCTTCTGTACTTCTTCTTCGTGCAGGTGGGCTGTAAGAGTATAACCGAAGCGCCTGGCAACGATTCAGTCAGTCGTTGCGGTTATCGGCAGGTGGATCTCCGCGAGCATGCAGCGAACGCTGCCGCCCGCAGAATCCTCGATATCGTCAATCGCGGCAGTCACCACGCGGCCGCTGGCCTCGAATCCAGCCCGCTGTTCAGGGCTGAGTGAGTCCCAGGCGCGGCGTGACATCGCGAACACAGGCACTCCGTCCGTTGCGCGCAGCTCCAGCATGTTGCCCGCAAACGCTTCGAGCTGGTCGAAATCGAGCAGGACAAGCTCGTGGCCCGTAAACTCCAGCCGCTCGAGCACCGCCTTGCGCTGATCGTCGCGCGTGATTGCCGCGTCGCAGATCACCGCGAATCTCTCGCCGACGTTCATCAATACGTTGGTGTGATAGACCGGCACGCCGTCGCGATCGACGGCTTCGAACGCGACCACGTCGTAGTCCATTCGCTGCGCGAAGTCGCCAAGCACATCGAGGTGCGTGCGCGATGACAAACAGGCATAGGCGACTCGATGCACGCGATCCAGGACCATGCTGCCGGTACCCTCGAGGAAGTGGCCGTTCGCTTCGTGGTGCGAAAGGTCCACGACCTCTCGCACGTGGAAGCCCAGCTCCGTATCGAGGTGGTCGATGATGTCCATGCGCCGCTCGCCACGGCGATTCTCCGCTTCCATGGGGTACACCACGACCGTGCCGTCCGCGTGAAAGCTGACCCAGTTGTTGGGAAACACCGAGTCCGGCGTGTGGGGCTGCTGAGTATCATCGAACACGAGGACATCGATCCCCGCATCACGCAGGGCGCTCACCAATCCTTCGAACTCCCGCAATGCCGCGCGTTGCTGCTCGGCCGGCGACGCCTCGGGCTCGGTCTGAAAAGCATTCGAATCCGCCGTCTGCGGATTGCTCTGGAAGCGCGTCGGGCGGATCATCAGTACACTCGAGGCCAGTTGTGATTCTGTAGTCATCGTCATAGAGTCTGCGTGCGCCGAACCTGCGCGGAGCTTGCTCCACGCAATGCCCGAATACAAGCCCGGCGGTTCCCGGCAGGTGAGCAAATGATAAAACAGACGAAAACTGCGCGGATCCGCTCTGCACTGAGCAACCCGGGCTGGGTGTGTTTGACGTGGTTCGGCATGACCGCCGGAATATCGTTGCTGGCAATACCGGCGCAGTTCGCGGCATCGGCCGCTACTCGTGCGATGTCGCTCGACGTTGCGCGGGTGATTTTCACGGCGCTGAACAAGGCGGAACTCGTCGCATTGATCCTGCTGCTGATCGTCGTCCGCGTCTCCGGCAATGCCCGCAAATGGTGGGCCGTCTGCTCTATTCTTGCTTTCATTGTCCTGCTGCAAACGGTATGGCTTCTGCCCGAGCTGGCCGAACGGTCGCGCATGATCCTTGCCGGGACCGAGCCGCCACCTTCGATCGCACACGCGGCCTACTCGACGCTGGAACTTGTCAAACTCGGTATGTTGCTCATACTCGGCCTGGCCGCCATTTCACGTCCGGAAACGCAACCTGTATGAACGAATCACGCCACGAAGAAATCGCCCTCACCGCCGAAGACGGCCACGAGATTCACGTGCAGGCGTGGAAACCAGTGGGAGAACCTGTCGGCGTCATCCAGCTGCTGCACGGACTCGGTGAACATATCAAGCGCTACGAACGCTTCGCCAAGACCGCCGTCGGGCGCGGCTACGCGGTCTACGGTCACGACCACCGCGGCCACGGGCTCTCCGAGGGCGAGCGCGGTTACTTCGCCGACGAGAACGGCTGGCACAAGGTGGTGGAGGACGTGCGCGTGGTTAACGACCATATTCGCGAAGCCCATGCCTCGAAACCGGTCTTCCTGGTCGCCCACAGCATGGGATCCTTCATAGGGGAGACATTCGCCATGCATTATGGCGCTCGACTCAGGGGTCTGCTGCTCTCCGGGTCGTCCTGGCCGCAGCGCATTCAAGTGTTGCCGGCCAGACTACTTGCGAAGCTGGAATCGCTGCGGGTCGGAAAACGCGGCAACAGTGCGCTGATCAATGCGCTCGGCTTCAGCGCGTTCAATCGGTCGTTCCGTCCGGTGCGGACCGAGATGGACTGGCTGTCCCGCGACGAAGTCGAGGTGGACCGCTACGTGGCCGATCCGCTGTGCGGAGGTCCGTTCACCTGCGGTCTTTGGCTGGACTTTCTGGGCGGCCTGTTCGAGCTCGGCTCCAATCACGCCCTCACGCGGATACCGGCAGATCTTCCTATCCTCATCACGGGCGGCAGCGCAGATCCCGTCGGCGGCGAGCAAGGCATGACGCGGCTGGCCATGCGCTACATGCAGACGCTGCATCAACGCGTGAAGCTGAAGATCTATCCCGACGGCCGTCACGAGATGCTCAACGAGATCAACCGCGACGAAGTGATGGCTGACTGGCTCAACTGGATCGAACCGCTAACGAAAGCGCGATAGGAAAATCGCGCCCCCGGGCCCGCGAAAAAGAAAAACCCCGCTCGTGGCGGGGTTCTTCTTGATCACGCTGAAGTGAACTCAGAAGGTTAGCCGGGCCCGCAGGTACCACGACATTCCGTTGAATCCGAACGGGCTGGCCTCTGAGTAGATCTGGCCCAAATCACCCGCAAACGGGTTGTCGTCAGGATACGTATCGAACAGGTTGTCGACGCCGGCAATGAACTCAATGTTGTCCCGGAACATGTACGCGACTTCTGCGTCTATCAGTACTTCCGCGCTCATCCCGGGAACGTCGTTGCCGGTATCGTCCCACTCACCGTAATAATTTGCACGCAGCAGCGTGCGCAGACTACCCACGACGTGCGTCCAGGTTACGACGCCCTTGTAGTTTGGCAGCAGGTTTTCGAGTGCGGCCACACGGTCCGCGTCGATCGGGTTGATTGTTCCAACATTGTCAACTTCCGTGTCGTTGTAGTTCAGGGCAATTGTGATATCGGAATCGCCGTTACCGAGTTCGAAACCGAACTTTCCTACAATGTCGATACCGGTAGTGGTGGTATCAAAACTGTTGGAGAAGAACCGGAATTCCGACAAATCGTCCAGGCCGATGAACTCCTGTCGATTGATCACGCCGGCTGCGTCCAGCCCGGTCAGCGCTTCCGAAACGGTCGTGTAGAGGGGTGGGACGACGCCAGCTTCACTACCAGTGAAATTCAGCGCGTCCAGGAAGTCCACGTTGGCGCCGAGCGCAACGCGATCCGTGACTTCGATTTGGTAAAAGTCGACCGTCCAGCTCGACATACCGATATCGAAGGCGACACCAAACGCCAGGTTGCTTGCTTCTTCCGGTCCCAACGTCGGACGACCGCCTTCCGTAGCCTCGATGAAATCGGCCGCCAGTTGGCCAGCTGCTGATGACAGCGGCAATGTACCTTGGTCAATCAACACACCAGCCACGTTCTGTGTCGTTACGTTCGTGATGTTCGCTTGCCCGGCCGTCGGCGCATGGAAGCCTGTCGAGTAGGCGGCGCGGATTCGAAAACTGTCAGTCACGTGATACATGCCGGCAAGTTTGTAATCCGTTGTATCGCCGAATTCACTGAAGTCTTCGTACCGAACCGCGCCTTGCAGCGTCAACTTGTCGGTCAGATCAGCCTCGAGGTCGACGTAGACGGCAACACTGTCCTGATCAGCAGACGTCGAATTCGGAAATCCGCCAAAACCATTCGAGCTTGATGAGAACCCTTGGTCGGCGAGTACGCCGAGCGCGAACGACTGGGGGTCTCCGGCGAACAGGTCGAATTCCTCTTTACGATACTGGGCACCAAACGCGACGTTAAGATCCGAGGCAAGTCCCGCATCTACACCGTAGACGAAGCCTGCATCGGCAATCGTTTCGGTCTGCTCCTGCCCACCGGGAACGAAATCACGCGGCGTATTCGGGCCGAGTGACGCATTGATCGTGTTGCGGATGAAAAAGTCCGTCCGGTTCGAGCCCTGCGACAGGCTGAAGTCGTAGGAGAGACCGCTGCCCAGGTTGAAGTCACCGCGGATGCCGACTGACAGTGCGCTGTCCTCGTTGTCGCCGCCGAAGCGGGGAACGAAGCCGGTGGGAATCGTTTCAAGGAAGGAGAAACAGTTCGGGTCGGCCGTTACCGCTGCCAGGATGGTCGGGTCAGGGATCAAGTCAGTGTACGGGATGCCGGCCGGGCACGTGCCGCCGGTGCCGAGTCCGTCAAGATCGCCGACGAGCACGGAGGTAACGCCATTCGGGTCTTCCGCACCGGTCGCAGGATCGACCAGGGGCCCGCGGTATACGCCGGCGCGCTGGCCCCCGGACGTTGCGGCGAGAGGCGTTCGATAGAAGAAGCCGCCCGCCACGGTCCGTTCCGCATAGTTACCGAAAGCGTAGAGCTCTGCACTGTTACCCAGTGCGAGGGCCGAATTGAAGAAAAACTTGATGTCGTCCTCGACATCGGGCTGGCCCCAGTAATGGGGAACTTCATTCGTGTAGCTGTTGATGGTCTGAAAGTCGGACGCTGGCGTATAGCCGGCATTGATCATTGCCGTAACGTCGTCGCGGACAACCGAACGAACGGTACCTTCTACGTCACTGTATTCGCCGGTCAGGTTGATAAATCCCGAATTGCCAAGCGGCAGGCCGACATTGGCGGCGATGCGATAGTTGTTGCCGTCACCTTCACTTGTCGAGCCATAGTTGGCCACTACTTCGGCGCCCTCAGCATCGTCTCTCAGAACGAAGTTGATAACACCGGCGATGGCATCGGAACCGTACTGCGAGGAAGCGCCGTCACGGAGAACCTCGACGCGCTTGATCGCGAGAGATGGGATAGCTGAGATATCGACGCCCTGGGCACCGTCGGAAACACCGCCGCCCAGGAACGAAATGATGGAACCGCGATGACGCCGTTTGCCGTTGACCAGCACCAGTATCTGGTCCGGCGACAGGCCACGAATGTTCGGCGGCCGTACAATGGTCGCCGCATCGCTGATGGGCTGTGTGTTTACGTCAAATGATGGAACCGTCGTGCGCAGCAAATTCTGGATATCAGAGGACGAGTTTTGACGGAACTCGGAGCCCGATATGACGTCAATCGGCACGGGTGAGTCGGCGGCCGAGCGATCCGCTCTGCGGGTGCCGGTGGTAATGACCTCCTCAATCGGGCCATCGTCCTGCGCGCCAGTTCCCTGCGCAATGGATTGCTGCGGTAACGAAATAACCAGAGGAGCGAAGAGAGTTAATAGTGCCCCCTGCTGAATTTTTTTGATTGCTTTCACTGCGTGAGTCTCCTGCCGTTGTTGCTGTTGTGAGTTGTCAGAAATCCTGATTGTTGGTGCCCCAAACGTGCCGTAAACCAACAGGCCCTCGTTGCTCAGCACACATAATCTTGTGACCAGGGCGTTGCATAATTACGACATGCACATCGCGCCACTATTCTCCGGTCGGCAGCCCGAGTCAAATGTTTCGACTGAAATAAACTGATAATCAGGTACTTAGACCTGATTTTCGCCCTTTTTTGCTTGCGAAACGCGGACATCCTGCAAGCAGTTGCGCGTTGTTTTTGTCCCGCGTCGCTCAAAAGAAACGACGTGCGCCGCAGTGGCCGACTTCAAATCGGGTCCCGGGCAGGCAAAGTTGCGCGCGCCCGATGTTGCGGCCAGGCCAAGGCGTCTCGCGATCATTCGCCTGAACTTACGCACAAGTCCCCGACTGTTTTGCTTACGTGATTGAAATCCAGCGCAAAGCGCAACACACTGCACGCTCGATCGGCGCGTCCAGGCCAACAGATGACAACGACTTTCGACTTCAAGAACAGCAACGTATTCGTTTTTGGCGGCACGAGCGGCATCAACCTCGGCATTGCCCGCTCGTTTGCGGCGGCTGGTGCCAATGTGGCCGTTGCCAGCCGCTCTCGGGAAAAGGTGGATGCGGCCGTCGGTGAATTGAAGTCATTGGGCTCCGATGCGTCCGGCTACGCGCTCGACGTTCGCGACGCGGAGGCCGTACAGGCGGCCCTGGCCGAGCACGACGCCGCTGCCGGCACTATCGATATCCTGGTATCGGGCGCTGCGGGCAACTTTCCGGCTCTCGCCAACGACATGTCACCGAACGGCTTCAAGTCGGTCGTCGACATCGACCTGCTCGGCTCGTTTCACGTGCTGCGCTCCGCGTTCCAGTACCTGAAGAAGCCGGGCGCCTCGGTCATCAACATCTCGGCGCCGCAGGCTTTCGTGCCAATGCCGATGCAGAGTCACGTCTGCGCCGCGAAAGCCGGTGTCGACATGCTCACGCGGACGCTCGCGCTCGAGTGGGGACCCTACGGGATTCGCATCAACAGCATCGCACCGGGCCCCATTGCCGACACCGAAGGCATGCGGAGACTGGCGCCGAGCGAAGCGATAGCGGAGCAGTATAAGAAGAGTGTGCCGCTGCAGCGATTCGGCTCGGTCGACGAGATCGGTCAGGCTGCGATGTTCCTGTCGTCCGATGCTGCACAGTATATAAGCGGCGTCGTCCTGCCAGTCGACGGCGGCTGGTCAGTGGCCGGCGCGAGCGCGGCAGCGCTGGCGATGTCTCAGCAAATGGGCTGACTACCGCAAAACCGCTACGTCTCAAGACGGACTGATCCGCCCGATCGACAAACTTCGCGTGCGCAAGTTCCGTCACGCCTGCGCGGTTCATCGATTCGAATATAACGATTTGTTAGTACCATACCGCGACGAATCTCCAACTCCGTACATCTAAGGTTCAAACGTATGCAAAACGGAATTCTTCCGAATGTCACTTACGTTTGGGTACTGGAAATCTTGATTGTTGGAGAGGGCATCATGGGAAATCAAAAAGCAACCAAGTTCGTTAGCATTATTCTGGTCGCAGGCCTGGCAACTCCGCTTGTTGGTCTTGCCGCAGCGCCGAGCGAGATCGGGGACGACTACATGTCGGTCTCGTATTCGGACCTGAATATTCATAGTGTGACGGGCGCGAAGGCGCTGTATGGCCGTCTGCAGAAGGCCACCGAGAAATTCTGCGGCGTCGAACCCTATTCGGTCGTCCGGTCATTAAAGGCTCACGCTGACGCCAAAGCCTGTTACGAGGAGACACTTTCCTCCGCAGTCGACAAGATCGAGAGCCGCACGTTGAGGGAAATCCACGAAAGCTGATCAGCTTTCGTTTGTGCAAGAAGAAAGCCGTTCCCCTCCGGGAACGGCTTTGCTATGCCTTCCTGCTACCTGGCTCGCAATGCGTCGCGAATTTCGGTCAGCAGCTCTTCTTCCTTGCTCGGCTTGGGCGGTGCCGGTGGCGCCTCTTCCTCTTTCTTTTTGACGGCGTTCATCGCTTTGACGACGAGGAATATAGCGAACGCGATTATCAGGAAATCGATGATAGTCTGAATAAATACGCCGTACTTCATCATCACAGCGGCCGCCTCCCCTTCCGCATCTTTGAGCGTTATGGCCAGGTCGGAAAAATCTACGCCACCGAGCGCGAGACCGATTGGCGGCATAAGCACGTCCGCAACGAAAGACGAAACAATCTTCCCGAAGGCGCCTCCGATGACGATGCCGACAGCCATATCGACTACGTTGCCGCGCATGGCGAAAGACTTGAATTCTGAGATCATTGACATTGTATTTTCCCCAATAGGTATGCGAGGTTCGATCAGTTATGGATCAGCGCTCGACCGTGACGATGTGCGTAAAATTTGACTGGTTAGTGCAGCATCACGGCGGTTTTTTATCACCGTCTCAGGGTATTTGCAATTCGCCCCAATGCCGCGAAAGTCGGTCGATCGCCGCGTTTCTGTTCATTCATTTGCGGAAACATGACGCCAGACGCGCAACACCATGAGGCCAACGACGGCGAGTCCGATCAACTGCACGGGCCCCCAGATCATGTGCCATGGAACGAAGTCGGCGTCGGCACAGATTCCGTGACCGCTCGAATAGACCGCAATAGTCGACCACCAGTTGCCATAGATACCGGCAGCAGCAAGGCCCGCCCACGGCACGCCCAGCCAGCGCAGCATTCGGTCTATCTCTGGAAACGGACGTGTCATGTGCAGCAGGAATGAAAAACCTACGGCGAACGGCACGAACCAGAGTAATACAAGGTGCAACTCGTCGCCGTCCGGACCACAACCTATGCGCCCCAGCGCGGCAAGCCAGACAACGTGCGTGAAGAGGACCATCCAGGCGACCAACGTACTGCCAAGGCGCAAGAAAACTTCAGAGAAGCGCATAGCTGAATGTTGATATCAGAGCATCGAGGGTTCGGCAAGGCGCGTGCAAAAAAAAACCGCAGCTCTGAAGCTGCGGTCTTTGTATTCAAGAGCCTGGCGGTGTCCTACTCTCACATGGGGAGACCCCACACTACCATCGGCGCTGAGCGTTTTCACTTCCGAGTTCGGGATGGGATCGGGTGGTTCCCGCTCGCTATTGCCGCCAGGCAAACCGGTTAGAAAAAGGTGCCGGATTTATTTTCCGGCGTGGCCGGAAAATAAATCCGGCACCTTTTTCCAGAATTAATAACAATCTGGATAGTTTTTGACGTCCTGAGAAGTATTTCTTCGTGTCGCACACATGTCGCATACATCAAGAGCTTTTTGGCGTTATATGGCCAAGCCTCACGAGCAATTAGTACTGGTTAGCTTCATCCATTACTGAACTTCCACACCCAGCCTATCAACCTCGTAGTCTTCGAGGGCTCTTCAGGGACCTCGAGGGTCCAGGGAAACCTAATCTTGAAGGGGGCTTCCCGCTTAGATGCTTTCAGCGGTTATCCCGTCCGTATATAGCTACCCGGCAATGCCACTGGCGTGACAACCGGAACACCA
>CAMYJB010000026.1 GCA_947258565.1 uncultured Woeseiaceae bacterium | reverse complement strand
CATCAGCTGGGTGTTCAGCACGCTGAATGCGACCAGGATCACCAGCACGCCATACATGAACACGGCACTGCTGATATCCGCCTGGATCGCCTGCTTCAGGCCCGGGAGCAGCGCGTCCCAGTCCTGCACTACAAGATCCCGGTCCTCCGGTAGCAGGCCGGCGACGCGCTGCCCGAGCTCGGCAACCTGGCCGAGCCGCGGCGCATTCACGACGACCTGGTGGCCCGAGCCGTGCATGTAGAACACGTCCTGGAACAGCCCGAGCGGCATCTCCGCGATGGTGCGATCGAGCTCGGCAACGCCGCTGTCGAAAATCCCCACGACGTTGGCGACGACGGCTGCGAACGAGCCGTCCCTGCCGCTGCCGAGCAGCGTGAGTTCGTCCCCCACCTTGACCCGCAGGTTGCGAGCGAGCACCGCGCCGATGATGATCTCCGCGGCATCGTTGTCGTCCAGGTAGCGGCCGTCGCGCACCAGCCCCGGGATGCTGGACACCCGTGGTTCGAATTCCGGTTCGACGCCGAACACCGCAATCCCGTAGCTGCGGTCGTCACTGGAGGCGAGCGCGAAGGCGGTTGCGCGGGCGGCGACCTCGTCGCTGCCGAGTTCCGTCCGCAGGTCGTTTGCGAGGGCCACGATGTCCGGCACCGTCTGGCGCATCTTCTTGTCGTCGTTGTAGCCCCGCGCCTGGACCTGCATGTGCCCGGTGAAGGCCTGCAGGGAGTTTTCGATCATCAGCCGGTACATGCCGAACTGCAGCGAGATCATGAAGACGAGCAGCACGTTGGAGAACACCATCGCACCTGTCGTCAGCCACGTGCGGCGCGGCTGACGCCACAGGTTCCGCCAGGCCAGGCGCAGGACGAGGTTCACGGTGGTCAGTCCCTGGGATTACGCAGATTAGAAAGCGTAAACAGACTGTCGCGGATGTCTATCTCGTATTCTACGGAGTTCACTGCGATCTCGGTCCACTCCTCGGGTGCGTCCGCCTTGGCCATGCGTTGGCGGCTGGCGATCGTGCGGCCGCCCATCTCCTCGATCGCGAGCGTCTCGAGCGCCTTCACGAGCTCGCCGTCCTGGTCGTAAAAGCGGTGCTCGAGGACGACATGGTCCTCACGGATCAGCAGCTCCTCTCGTCCCCAGACGACGGCGGCCTCCTCGTGCGGCACCGAACGGATCTCGAAGACGGTTATGCCGTCCACCTCTTTGCTGCCGAGCAGGGTGTGGTCGTACTGGTCGACGATGTCGTCCGCCCTTGCGACGTCCTTGTTCGAGAAATCGGATCCCATCCAGCTCTGGCCCATCATCGACGAGGGAATCTTAATGACCCGGTTCACCTTGGGAGAAAAGGTCCACATGTTGTTGTCGTCGGTCAGGGTGCCGTTGCCGCGGTCCTTTTTCGGCTCGATGACGCGCACGAGCGATTGCTTGTCGCCCATGGTCCAGGCGCGCATCGTCATCGACCGCTCCCAGTCCGGCCGATGGATCACCATGGACATCTCGCTGTACGAGGACAGGCCGCGCCAGTGATCGACAGCGGCGCGGACGATCTGTTTCGCATCCGTGGCAGGTTCTGCCGCGTGGCAGGCAAAGCCCGCCAGCAGGAGTGCGGCAATTGTGGTCAGGTGGCGCATGCGACCTCCGATTCGTCCCTGCCAGTATAGCCGCCACCGCTATACCGGCACTGAACGGGCGGCGGTCAGGGGCAGGAACAACTCTAGAACCGCTTCTGCCGCCTGTATGTAGGGGAAAATCGCAATAGTGCCGCCGGGCGCTCGGAGTAGACTGAAATTACAGCGAATGCAGGAGCGGCCGATGTTCACCCTCGAAGCCATCATGACGACGGAACTGATCACGTTGTTGCCGACGGCCAATCTCGCCGAGGCGCGCGAACTGATGCACAGGAACAAGATCCATCACCTGCCCGTGGTCGACGACAACAATACGCTCATCGGCCTGGTCACACTGACCAACGTGCTTGCAGCCACCGACTCCATCCTGCGCGACCCCGACAACAGTATTCATCCGGCCGATGTGATCGTGAAGGACATTATGGTAACGGACGTCGCCACGGTGGATGAGCACGCCAGCCTCAGGCAGGCAGCGCTGTTCCTCGAGAAACACCGCATCGGCTGTCTGCCCGTCGTGACCGACGGCATGCTGAAAGGCATCATCACGGAGACCGACTTCGTGGCCGTGGCGATCAATCTCCTCGAGCAACTCGAGGAAACCGAGCCTGACGACGAATTCGCCGAAACGGCCTAGCCGGAGTCTTTTACGTCATCCGTGGCAAGGCTGTGCTGCGCGTCGCGCTGCGACCCGATGAAAACCGCAACCCAGCGCGTTCGCTCATCGTTCTCCAGGGCCAGTTTCAGGGTCATCGACAGCGGCACTGACAGCAGCATGCCGACCGGCCCGAAGACCCAGCCCCAGAAGATCAGCCCGACGAATACGATCAGGGGCGAAATGCCGACGCCGTAGCCCATCAGTCGTGGCTCGATGAAGTTGCCGAACGCGATATTGATCGCCATGAAACCGATCGCCGTGGCCGTCGCCTCGGGAGCACCCAGCTGCACCAGCGCCAGCAACACCGCGGGCACAGCCGCGATGATGGAGCCGAGCGTCGGAATGTAGTTGAGCAGGAACGCGAGCATGCCCCACAGCCTCGGAAAATCAAGGCCGAGCCCCCAGGTCAGCAGCCAGACGAGCAGTCCCGTGACGATGCTGACGAGGGTCTTGATACCGAGGTAACGGCCGAGGTCGTCGAGGAACTGCCGCGTACCGGTCAGCGAGCGCGCCGACTCGCCGAAGGCGGCCGTGATCTTGGTGGGAAAGCTCGACGCCTCGAGCAGGATGAAGATGACGGTGAAGGTAATCAGCAGCGTGTTCGTCATGATGTCGCGGACCGCGTTCAGCAGCGTGGCCGCGAGCCCCATCGCCCAGCCCGGGTTGATGAGGTCGCCGACGCGCTCGACGGACTGGTCGCTGTCCGTGTACTGGGCGAAGAAGGCGACCGCACCGTCCATGAGGCCCTGCAGTTGCTGCTGGTAGGCGGGCAACGCCGCCGTAAACGCGGCGAGGGAGCGACCCACGACGACGCCGACGACCGTAAGGGCCGTCAGGATCGTCAGGACGATGAGCAGGGCCGCGAGTACGGTGGGCACCCGGTTGGCCTGCAGCCACAGCATCGGCCGCACGGTGATCAGGGCCAGGAACGTCGCGATCATGAACGGCACGATCAGTGCCGACGCCGCTTTCATTCCCGCGACGACCACCACGACGGCAGCGAGGGTAATCATGGCGCTGGTTTTTGGCGCTGTTACGTCGACCACGAGGGCCCTTGCGGTGATTCGGAGCCAGAGGGCATGATCGCACAACCTGTCAACAATATGGGAGAGTTCGATATGGCTGCAGTCGAGTCACAGATGCTCGAGCTGGGCACCGAGGCGCCGCCATTCTCGCTGCCGGACCCGGACGGCACGGTGCACAGCCTCCGGGAAGTCGCGGCCGCCTACGTGGTCATGTTCATCTGCAACCACTGCCCCTTCGTCAAGCACGTGCGCGAGGAACTGGCGCGCATCGGCCGCGACTACAGCGACAGGGACGTGGCGATCTACGCGATCAACAGCAACGATGTCACCACTCACCCCGGCGACAGCCCGGAGAAGATGAAAGAGGAAGCGGCCGAGTGGGGCTATGTCTTTCCTTATCTCTACGACGCCGGCCAGGACGTCGCCAAAGCATATCGCGCCGCCTGCACGCCGGATTTCTACCTGTTCGATGCAGACCGCAGGCTGGTCTACCGCGGGCAGCTCGATGACAGTCGCCCGTCGAACAGCGCGCCGGTGGACGGTCGCGACCTGCGCGCGGCGCTCGAGGCCGTTTTGAGCGGGGAGCCGGTTGCCGATGCGCAGAAAGCCAGTATCGGCTGCAACATCAAATGGCGTCCGGGCAACGCGCCCGACTATTTCTGACGCGCCTATCTGGGCGTATAGAGTTCGGCTTCTTCGCGCGTGAGCTGCTGGATCTTAAGCGTCCAGCGCGCCAGCGAACCGCTCACGCGCAGCTGGTAGGTGCCGCCCCGGTTGAACAGCCGCACGCCGTTGCCCTTGCGCTTCGTGTTCAGCACCTGGCCAATGTGGCGGCCGGTCTTCGCCTCGACCAGCGTCACCTCGAGCGCGACGAGCTGATCGTAATCGCCGTCCAGGCGCCAGTCGAGAATCCACGGCGCGGCCACCGTGAATGCGGGGGTGATGCCGCTGTTCGTACCGCGAAACTCGCGAATGAACTGGGCGCTGTGCACGGAGCCCACGAAGAGCGTCAGCAGTGCAGCGGCCGCAAGGCTTTTCATAGTGCGTGTCATCGGCAATCCTGCGGGTGTCCCGTTTCGTATAAACACTATATGGGACCGGCCGGAGCGGCAAATGTTTACACGCGTGAGCAACGCCCCGATCTGTTATTTTCGAAAACCCTGCCGCGCGCCCCGGAGGTAACACAGTTGTCGTCCGCTACGGTTCAGGATCGCAAAGCCCTGGCGCTGGCTTTTCTTTGCGCCGCGGGCTGCGTCGTACTGGTCGCCGCACTGCTGCTCGATCGGCCCGTGATCGCCGCCGCCGCGAAGCTCACCGCGTCGTCCGCTTTCGTGCTGACGGCCGTCTCCGTCGGAGCGTTGCTGTCGGGATATGGCGCGGTCGTGCTTGCGGGCCTCGTGCTGTCCTGGTTCGGCGACGCGTTTCTCATCGGGACATCGCAGCGCTGGTTCCTGCTCGGGCTCACGAGTTTCCTCCTGGCCCATATTGCCTACGTAACGGCGTTCGTGAATCTTGGCGTCGCAAGGCGCTGGATATTCTCTGCCCTCGTCCCTGTCCTCACGATCGCGGTCGGCGTGCTGCTCTGGCTGCATCCCTACGTGCCGCCGGAGCTGATGTGGCCTGTGCGTTCTTACACCGCGGTCATCAGCCTCATGGTCATTACTGCGTTCGGCACGCGAGGTGCCGGTGCGACCCCGCTGATCGTGATTGGTGCCTGCCTTTTTTACCTCTCCGACCTGTCCGTCGCGGCACTGCGCTTCACCGAACCGCCGTTCCCGACCTACGTGCTCGGCCTGCCGCTCTATTACGCCGGACAGTTATGCCTGGCCTTCAGCGTCGCGGCTAGCAGCAATCGCGATCCCAGTACGGTACCCCGGCGAAGCGCTCCACCAGGAAGTCGATGAACTCGCGCACACGGTACGAGAGGTGCCGCGTAGGCGGGTAAATCGCGTACGCGGGGGTCACGGGCCACTGGTAGTCGGTCAGCACGGGCTGCAGTTCGCCCCGGCTGATCGACTCGCCGGCGATGAATGTCGGCTGCAACACGAGCCCCAACCCCTCGCTCGCGGACGCGCACAGGAAATCGCCGCTGGACGCCGTCATCGTCGCGGGCACGTCGATCGAATGACGAATACCCTCCCTGTCCGTGCAGACCCACTTCGTCGGATCGGGGAGATTGCTGTAGAGGAGGCAATCGTGCTCCGCGAGGTCGTCCGGCGTTTGCGGCGTGCCGCGCCGCTCGAGGTATTCCGGAGACGCGCATACCACCGTGCGCGCCTCGAACAGGCGCCGCGCGATGAGCGTCGAGTCGGCCAGCCGGCCGATGCGCACGGCGACGTCCACTCCCTCGGCGATCAGGTCGATGCGGCGGTCGTTGAGATCGAGATCGAAGCTCACGCGCGGGTGCCGGCGGGTGAATTCCGCGATCGGCTCATACATGTGGCGGGAACCGAAGGACAGCGGCAGCGCAACCCGGAGATTGCCGCGCAATTCGCCGTGCTGTTGCAGGACGGCGGCGTCCGCTTCGTCGAGATCGGCGAGGATACGGGCGCTGTGCTCGTAATAGCTCTGCCCGGTCTCGGTGAGATTCAGCCGGCGGGTCGTTCGCCGCAGCAACTGCACGCCCAGCCGTTCCTCGAGCGCCGAGACCCGGCGGCTCACGGCTGACTTGGCAATATCGAGGCGCTCCGCGGCAGCGGTAAAGCTGCCCGACTCGACGACGGCGATAAACGCCTCAAGGTCCTTGAATCGGCGCATATTGTTGCCTTAACGAGAACAATCTTGTTCTGATATTACGGTTTATCGATCGCTGGTCAATAGTCAGACTGCACTCAACGTAATCGACCCGCTACGGGCAAGAACACGGGAGACGCAACATGCAAGACACGACACGGAAGACGCCGCTCAAAGTCCTCGAGGTGGCCGCAAGCGGCCGCAACGACGGCTCCGTCAGCCGCATGCTGAGCGCCGACCTCATCGGCGCCCTGGAGGAACGCCACGGCAGGGTCGAGCTGACGCGGCGTGACCTGAACAAGGGCCTGCCATTCGTCGACGACGCGTGGATCAATGCCAACTTCACGGCGCCGGAAGAGCGCAGCGCCGAGCAGCGCGCGGCCCTTGCCGAGTCTGACGCGCTGGTCGCCGAACTCAAGGCCGCCGATGTCCTGGTCATCGGCGCACCGATCTACAACTTCGGCGTGCCGGCAGCACTGAAAGCCTGGGTCGACATGGTCGCACGTGCGCGGCTCACATTCCGCTACACGGAAAACGGTCCAAGAGGTTTGCTGGAAGGCAAGAAAGCCTACGTCGTCATCGCCTCCGGTGGCGTGCCCGTTGACAGCGCCGTCGACTTCGCGACGCCGTACCTGCGGCACGCGCTCGCATTCGTCGGCATCACGGACGTCGAAGTGATCGCAGCCGAGCAGCTCAACAGCAAGGCGGAAGAATCCATCGATGCGGCACGCGTTCGCATCGCCGAACTCATTCACACGGCCCCGCGGCTCGCACCGCAGGTGGCCTGACAATCAGGCAAAAAGGAGACAGGAAATGAACCGCAACACAGACATTGCAGCGCTGTTGCTGCGCCTCGCCCTCGGAACGATGTTCGTCGCCCACGGACTTCTCAAGGTAATGGTATTCACCCTGCCGGGCACGGTGGGTTTCTTCGAGCAGGTCGGCTTCCCGGGCTGGCTCGCCTACATCGTGACCTTTGCCGAGATCGGCGGCGGCGTGCTGCTGCTCGCCGGCATCGCGGTGCCCGCGGTTTCCATCGCGTTGCTGCCGGTGCTGCTGGGCGCCGTCTACGTCCACTTCGGCTCGGGCTGGGTATTCAGCAACGCCAACGGCGGCTGGGAATATCCCGCGTTTCTTGCGGTCGCCGCAATCGCGCAGGCCCTGCTCGGCCCCGGCAAGTTCGCGCTGCAGGCACCCGTCGTCGCACGGCTGCGCAGCGCCTGACGCTGGGCTCGGGACGTTCCGGCCCTTGCCGGGCGGGGTCTTAAAATAAGTATTGACTTAATTAAGTAATTACTTATTATAGTGCCATGGACGCTTTCCTGGCACTCGCAGACCCGACCCGCAGGCGGATCGTCGAATCGCTCGCCGCCGGCGAATGCGCTTTCGGTGATCTCGCCGGTCAGTTCGACATGAGCCGCCCCGCCGTCTCGCAGCACCTCAGGGTGCTGCGGGAGGCGGGGCTCGTTCGTGTCCGCAAGGACGCGCAGCGTCGCATCTACCGGCTGAATGCCGACGGTCTCGACGAGCTGGAAGCGTGGCTGGACAGCGTCAGGCGCTTCTGGGGCGCGCGCCTCGATGACCTCGAGCGCGCCCTAAAGGATCCGAACTGAAGGGGGTAAAGACATGAGTCACTACGGCGAACATATCGACGAATCCACCGTGCGCTTCGAGCGGCTGCTGCCGGGCCCGATCGATCGCGTCTGGGAATACCTGACGGACGGCGTGAAGCGGGCGACCTGGCTTGCAGGGGGTGAGACCGAACTCCGGGTCGGCGGCAAGGTCGAGCTCAATTTTCACAACGCGTCGTTGTCGACGCAGCCGGACATCGACCCGCCCGAGAAATACAAGGATCTGCCAGAGACCCCGTCATACAGCGGCACTGTCACGCGATGTGAACCGAAAACCCTGCTGGCGCATACCTGGGACTTCGATGATGGTCACTCGGAAGTTTGCTACGAACTCGAAGAGATGGGCGATAACGTGCGCCTGGTGCTCACGCACCGCAAGCTGTCCTCCTACGACGAGCTCATCAGCGCATCCGGCGGCTGGCACACGCACCTCGACATTCTCGAGGACGTGCTGAGCGGCCGCGAACCCAAGGCGTTCTGGAAAGCACACACGCCGATCGAAGCGGAATACGAGCGGCGCTTCCGTTGAAGCCTACTCCGGCTTTCTGAACTTGAGCGTCATGCGATTGGACTCGCCAATCGCCGCATACTTCGCCTTGAGTTCCTCATCGTCGCCACTCGTTGCGAAGGTCGGCGGCAGGCGCCAGACGATGTCGTCGGCCGCCGGCTGGTCTTTCGGGTTGGCGTTGATGTCGCTCTCGGCTACGAATTCGAAACCGGCCGCCACGATCCTGTCGATGACGAACTGCTTTTTCATGTAGCCGTGCGAGCCGTTCGCCCATTCGTCCGACATGTCGTCGGGCGCGTGATGCTGCACCACGCCGAGGACGCCGCCGGGTTTCAGCGCGTTATAGGCATCGTTCAGCGCCATGTCGAGATAGTCGCCCTTGCCTTCCGACTGGAAGCGCGAGACGTTGTGCAACATGCGCACGAAGAACACGGCGTCCGCCGTCCCCGCCATTTCTTCAGGCATGGCGCCGAACCAGAATGCGCCAATGCTCGCCCCGTCCTCACCGCGCCACTCCTCGGCGCCGGCGGGCCAGTTCTCGAGCCACTGCGACATCTCCGCCATGAACTCTTCAGTCGCGAACGGGAAGTTGGGCCAGAGGTCCAGCGGGTAGTTTGCGCCGATCAGGCGGCCGTCGCGGCCGAGATACGGCAACAGTATTTTGGTATACCAGCCGCGTCCCGGCAGGCCCTCGACCACGGTCATGCCGGGTTCGATACCGAAGAATTCGATCGTCTCACCGGGATGGCGATACTCGTATCGCGCTTTTGCGTCGTCGGGTTGCGCGGCGAGCACCATGGCCAGCACATCCCCGGCCGCCGGCTCATCGGCAAGCGCCGGCTCCGGCTCGGCGGCAGCCTCGGGAGGCGGCGCCTCTGCAGCAGGCTGGCAGGCAGTGACGAAAGCGGCAAGGAACACGATTGACCATTTATTCATGACATCTCCCGGAAGGAATGTGGCGGTCGATTATGGTCCTCGCGTGCAGGCGAGACAAGCGGGACCGGTATTATTCGAGCCCCCGCAGCATTTCGAGCGTCATGTCTCGAAGGCGATCGATCTCCGCTTCGATGGCGCGCCGGCTCGTGCCGTCGAGTTCGCCTTGCTCGTTACGTGCAGCAAGTCCGTCCCAGTGTTCGGCCCAGGCGTCGAACAGGGACTCGGCCGCAGCGGGTACGGGTGCCTCGAGCACACTTGCTAGGTCCCGGATTACAAACACGGTCACCCATCCCGTGCGTTCCGCGCTGCGCTCGATCACCGCTCTGTCGTACTCGAGGTGGTAAACGAGCTCGCGCATCTCACCCAGCTTCAACAGCACTTCGAACGAGCCCTGCCGAAGATTTCGGTTGAGCTCGGTCTTTTCATTACGCCAGGTGTTGTAGCTGAGACTGCTGACGGCAATGAATACGCTGATGAGCGCAACGATGTTGCGCTGCACCTGCTGCCTGAAGGTTTCGTAAAGGCGCATACAATTACCAAGACCGCGCGGCGCGCCGGATTATTTCACCACGGCGCCGGCGTCCGGCTCGTTATCCGCAGGCCAGAGCTTGCCCATGCGACGAAGTTTGAGTAACACCAGCACCACGCAGATACCAAGCAACGCGATGGCGGCAAGAAACAGGAAGTAATGACGAAAACCGACGATACCGGGATTGGCGTCGAGTATCCGGCCGGTAATCGGTGCGAAAAAGATTTCAGGCGTGTAGCCGACGAGCGATACCAGGCCGACGGCCGCGCCGGTCAGGTAGGGCGGCGTGCGGTTTTCCTCGAGCAGCGCGAAATAGATACCGCGCAGCGCGAACACGGCGATAAACGTCACGAACAGGTTCAGGTAGACGAGGTTCAGCGATGCCGCATCCATGGACGACAGGCCGAGCAGCGTCCAGGAGACCATCAGCACGGCAAAGGCCACGCCGATCGAACGCGCGGCATCGAAGCGGTCGGCCACGATACCCGCTGCGATCGCGGCGAACGGCCGTATCCAGCCGCCGTAGGTCGACAGGGCGGCGCCTCGCACCTCGTCCATGCCCAGCACCTGGACCGCATAGAGCGAGTAGTTGTCGAGCCCTTTGTAACCGCAATATGCACATACGATTACGGCTGCGTGCGCCCAGATGATCGGCCTGCGCAAAACACGCGCCATACCCTGCAAGGGGTGCCGGGTCCTGTGACCCGCCGCGTCGGGCACCGGTACCGTGAGCCACGTCAACAGGCCGGCAGCCAGCGCCGCTACCGTGTACACGAGGATGATGCTGCGCATGCCGTCGCGCCTGACCGCATCAGTCGCAAGGTTCGCGTTCTCGGGCATGATCGATGCGAACACCGCGAGCGCGAGGCTCGCGATGAGCGCGGCGACGAGACCACGGCCGCCTTCGAGGACACCGAACGCAAGTCCCTGGGTCGATTCACCGCCCCATTCCCGGGTCGCGCGGATCAGCGCGCCCCAGAAGAGAAAAATCGTGGTAATTCCCCAGAAGCCGTACAACAGCCCCATGGGCATCGCCGGCGGAATGGTGGCCATGAACGCGCCACCCGCTCCCGTCGCAAACAGCGAGGCGGTCAGCAGGGAACGTGCCGGGAAACGATCCGCGAGTGCGCCGCCCGGGAAGTACGAGATCATCGCCGTAATGCCGTAGACGGCAAACAGGTCGCCGAGTTGCGTATTCGTGAAGCCGAATACCTCGAGCAGCGTGGGGCGGAAGAAACGCGCCGTGTGAAAAGGCAGGCCGAAGACGATTTCGCCCGCGACGACGAGGGCGAACATTGTGACGTAGCGGTGCACGCGGTCAGTATACGGCAACGGTATTTGCTATAAAGGAAGCAGCTATCGCTGCAAGGAGCCGGAATGAGCATCGAACGAACCGTATTTCTCGTGTTGGCTTCCTTATCCCTCACCGGCCCCGTGCTGGCTCAGGCACCGGCCACCATGCGCGTCGACTTTTATCACTCGGGAAATCACGATGAGGAGATGTTCAGTCTCGATCGGGTCGTGCTCGAACCGCTGTCCTGGACCGGTAACATGCATCACCCGATCGACGAAACGCTGAGGGGTAAGTACCTGTTCGAAATTGTGGACCCCGACAGCGGTGCGGTCGCCTGGTCGCGGAGTTTCAGCAGCATCTACGGCGAGTGGGAAACGACGCGCGAGGCGCGGCACATGAATCGCACGTATCACGAGTCCGTGCGATTTCCGGCGCAGGCCGACGAATTCGAGCTGGTCCTGAAAAAACGCAACGCGCAGAACGGTTTCGACGAAATCTGGCGGCTGCCGATCGATCCGAACGACTACATGGTGCACCGCGAGTCGGCAGCTTACGCCGACCGCGTGGTTGCAATCCTCGACAACGGCGATCCGGCAACGAAAGTCGACCTGCTGATCCTCGGCGACGGGTACACACAAGACGAACACGACGAGTTCATCGCCAGAGCGAAGGAACTAACGGATATTCTGTTTGCGACCAGTCCATTCAGGGAGCGGAAAGATGACTTCAACGTCTGGGCGCTCGCACCTGCGTCTGCCGAATCCGGCGTATCCCGCCCGTCGACGCACACCTATCGGGATACGCCGCTCGGGACGACTTACGATGCGTTCCGCGCCGTTCGTTACGTACTGACTTTCGACAATAGAAACATGCGGCGCATCGCCTCCTCCACGCCCTACGATTTCATCGAGATACTGACCAACACCGAGGTCTATGGCGGCGGCGGCATTTACGGCCTTTTCAGCACGGCAGCCGCTGACAGCGAATGGGCGCCCTACCTGTTCGTGCACGAGTTCGGTCACCACTTCGCGGGGCTCGCGGACGAGTACTACACCAGTGCCGCGGTGTACGAACCCCCGGACACGATCGTCGAACCCTATGAGCCCAATGTAACGGCCCTGCTCGATCCGGCGGAACTCAAATGGAAGCACCTGGCCACACCGAGTACCCCACTACCCACGCCGTGGCCGAAACAGGCGTTCGAGGAGCACTCGATCGCCGTGCAGGAAAGACGCGCCGAGATGCGCGCCGCGAACGTTTCGGAAGACGAGATGAACGCCCTGTTCCGTTATACGAAGGAATTCACGGAGGACCTGTTCAGCCGTTCGGAATTTCGTGACGCAGTGGGAGCCTTCGAAGGCGCGAACTATGAAGCCAAAGGCTATTACCGATCCGAGCAGAACTGCCTTATGTTCACGCGCACGGAATCGTTCTGCCGGGTCTGCTCTGCCGCCATCGAAGAGATCATCGACGAATACAGTAAGGGACCGCCCTAGCCCCCGCCCATCAGGCGGCTGCGTCTCCCCGAACACCACCGCCCCAGGGGCAAAGAGCCCGGCCTGCGTTGCTTGTCGACGGTCTGCTCGCTGCGCTCGCTTTAGGCCTCGTCGACAAGCACCCCGAGCCGGGCTCTGCCGTGATCGACGGTACGAATCAGGCGGCTCGGGCGTTTATCGACCGAAGTATCGTCGCTCTCGCACATCCCTGTGCTCCGCGACGTTAATCCGTCCATGGATGTCAGCGCAGCGACAAATTCGCCGGGAGCGAATTTGGACGCGCTTGCGCGCCCGAAGGGCCAGCGACAGGACGTCGCTGGTCAACCATGAGGGAGAGAAATGACCGTGCCGCCTGATGCGCGGGGGCGGTGGTGTTGGGAGGGGGCGTCAGGTGCGGAGCTTGTAGCCGGTTTTGAAAATCCAGCGTACGACGAGCAGGCAGGCGATCAGGAAGGACACCGTCATGCCGAGGCTCAGCGCCACGCTGACGTCGGCATTCTCGTAGAAACTCCAGCGAAAACCGCTGACCAGATAGACTACGGGGTTGAAGAGGCTGATCGTCTGCCAGGCGGGCGGTAACATGCTGATCGAGTAGAACGTGCCGCCGAGGAACGTCAGCGGCATGATCACGAGTATCGGCACGATGGTCAGCTTCTCCCAGCCGTCGGCCCAGATACCCAGGATGAAGCCGAACAGGCTGAACGAGATCGAGGTCAACACGAGAAACAGCGCCATCACCACGGGGTGCGCGATATGGATATCGACGAAGAAGCTCGCTGTAATCAGGATGATCGTGCCGATGATGACCGACTTCGTGGCCGCTGCGCCTACGTAGCCGAGCAGTATCTCGAAAAATGAAATAGGCGCAGACAGCACCTCGAAGATGGTGCCCGTAAATTTCGGAAAATAGATGCCGAAAGACGAGTTGGAAATGCTTTCCGTCAGGATGGAGAGCATGATCAGGCCCGGCACGATGAACGAGCCATAGCTCACGCCGTCGATCTCCGTGATGCGCGAACCGATGGCAGCGCCGAAAATCACGAAATACAGCGACGTCGATAAAACCGGCGCGACGATGCTCTGCACGATGGTGCGGCGCATGCGGGCCATCTCGAAGCGATAGATCGAACTGACGGCTCGCAGGTTCATCGCTCTCTCTTCACCAGGTCGACGAAGATCTCCTCCAGCGAACTCTGCGAGGTATTCAGGTCGTGGAAGGAGATGCCCTCGTTCTCGAGTTCACCGAGCAAAGTCGTGATACCCGTGCGTTCGCGCTGTGAGTCGTAGGTGTAGATCAACTCGTTACCGTCGTCCTGCAGTTCCAGGCCGTAGCCGGATAATGACACGGGGATCTCCGCCAGCGGCTCGTTGAGCATCAGCTGCAACTGCTTCTTACCCAGCTCGCGCATCAGGCTCGCGGTCTCCCTCACGAGCACCACTTCACCATGGTTAATTACGCCGACACGATCGGCCATTTGCTCGGCTTCCTCGATGTAGTGCGTCGTGAGGATAACCGTGGTTCCGGACTCCCGCAGCTCCCGCACCACGTTCCACATCGCTTTCCGCAGCTCTACGTCCACGCCCGCGGTGGGTTCGTCGAGAAACAGCAGCTCGGGTTCGTGCGCCAGCGCCTTGGCGATCAGCACGCGCCGCTTCATGCCGCCGGACAGTCCCATGATGGGACTGTCCTTCTTGTCCCACAGCGACAGCGAACGCAGTACTTTCTCGATGTGCTCCGGGTTCGGCGGCTTGCCGAACAGCCCGCGGCTGAACCTCGCCGTGTTCCAGACGCTCTCGAAGGTCTCGACCGGCAACTCCTGCGGCACCAAGCCGATCATCGATCGCGTGGCGCGGTAATCCCTGATGATGTCGTGACCGCCCACGAGCACGCTGCCGCTGGTGGGATTGACGATGCCGCAGACGATACTGATGAGCGTCGTCTTGCCGGCACCGTTCGGGCCGAGCAGACCGAATATCTCGCCGCGCTCGATCTCCAGACTCACGTTCTTGAGGGCTTCTAAGCCCCCCGCGTAGGTCTTGTTGAGATTCCTGACGTCGAGTATCGGTTGCATGGCGCGAATAGTACGCGCGCTAGAAATACTTCGCGAGCTGGATCTGCACGTAGTCGTCGCGGACGACAGCGTACGTCAGGTCCTGCGGGCCGGCACCCGAGAATGCCCTCGCGCGCAGCTCCAGGGTGATGCTGTCGCCGATACGTCGCTCGGCCTCGACATTGAAAAACGTCTCGCCCGTCCCGGTGTCCCAGGCAACGCCTGCCAGCACCGACGTGTCCTGTGCGTCGTTGAGCGCAAAGCGTGCGCCGATGAAGACGTCATTATCGGCCGTCGTAAACGGTTCGAGTTCGCTGCGGCCGTCATACTGGTACTCGAGCAACAGGCCGAGGTCTGCTGCCGACTCCCCGACCTGGTACAGCGTGTATTCGAAGCCGCCGACGGCTGCCGTGAATGTTTCCGAGTAGCCGTTGCGCGCGATCGCCTCGAACTTCCACAGCCAGGCATCGCGGGTGTACTGCAGGTCGACGCCGAACTGGTCGATCAGGTCGTAATGTGGCAGCAGCACGGGCGCGTCATTCGCGGGCACCAGTCGCGGCTCACGGCTGGTGCCGCTGAAGACGCTCAGGCCGATGTCGACGTTGCCGATGTAATGGCTGTAGCGAAGCGCGACGTCGACGTGATTTTGCTCGCTCGAGGATTCGTAGACGGGACGATCGGTATCAACCGGAATCGGCGTTCGCAGGCGGCCGTCGATACCCGGGTAGTTGCGCTCCCGGAAGTACGGCAGCACGTAGGCGCTGATCAAACCCCAGTCCTGCTGCCAGGCGAGGTTCACCATCGGCTGGCCCAGCTTGTCCTCGCCGTCGATGTCGCCCGCGGCGTCCGTCTGGTTGATGATGTCCACGAGATGCACGGACTCAGTGACGCCCCAGAACACGGTGTTGACGCCCGCAAGCAGCTCGAACGAGTCGCCCTCGCGCGCCCAGTAGGCTTCCTGCAGGTCGACGAGGTTGCGCTCGTCGTCCACCGAGTCCCGGCGCAGATACGGGATGATCGACGCCCGCTGGTCACCGTCGCCATTTCGCCAGCGCAATTCCGTGGTAGCGGCAAGCGAAACCTGTGCAGTCTGCGATCCCTGGCCGGGCCAGAGGGCATTCCGGGCAAAGAGCCGCGACTGAACTTCGACGTTGCTCGACCAGTCCCAGGCGACATCGTCGGACACGGCCGCCGACGATGCCACGAGCAGGGCCAGTGCAGCGAATTGTGCTGTGCGAATGCTCATGGCGTACTACCTCAGCCGGCTCAGCCGGCCCTTGACGAAGTCGTTCTCCGACAGCCCGGCCCCGAAACGGTAGTCCCCGTAAACGAGATCGGTCTGCTTGTTGGTCTGCACGTTGGTCATGCTCAGCACGTGCGCCCGCCAGATGCCGTCGTAGTTGCGGTAGTCCTTGAGCTCGAGCACCTTGAGCAGATCGCCGCGGCGGTCGTAGAACTCGACTTTACGAATCTGGAAGTCGGCCTGGTCCACCCAGGAGACCTGCTTCGTGTAGCCGGAGTTCTCGTAACGCGGCGACCGCTCGATCACGTCGCAGACCAGGTCGCCGCACGGTTCCTCGCCAATGTAGCGATAGCTGAATTTGTTCAGCTCGATCGCCGTGAAGTCCTCGAACGCGAACTCGCTGCCGACGAACGGGCCCGACTTGTTGCTGGACGAGATCCGCTTGACGCGCTTCAGCGCGGGCAGGAAGAGCCACTGGTCGTCGGGATCGAGGATCTTCGCGTGCGACAGCAGCGCCGTGCCCTCGATGTCGCGCGGAGTGTCGAACAGCACCAGGCTCTTGTCGCCGACGGACTCGTCGGGCTTCTCGAGCGTCGCGATCTTCAGCGTACGCGTCGACTCCTGGCCCGCCGCGTTGCGGAGGATCATCTGCAGCTCCACCTCGCTGTCGCCGAAGCCGATATCGGAGCGGTCGGAACGGGCCGCAATCTCGAAGCCCTTTTCTTCCGGGGTCGATGCATCGGCCGTGGCCGCGAACGCCAGCGCGAACGATACGATCAGGATCATGCCTATCGTTGTCTTGAGTTTCATGGTCTTTCCTCTTTAAATACGTAATTGAATTCGTTCAGGTCGTCGATGCCTGCAGCTCGAGCTGTCCTGCTACACGTGGCTCCCGATCGCGCTTGCCGAGCAGCAGCAGCGCGGGCAGGAACAGGAAGTCGAGGATCAGCGCGAACACGATGGCGAGCACCGTCATGAGACCGAGGTCGACGTTCATCTTGAACGCCGAGGTGGTCATGACCAGGAAGCCTGCCGTCAGGATGACGGTGTTGACGACGATCGCGGTGCCGACGTTGCGGAACGCGTAGCGGATCGAGTCCTCGACTGTCAGTCCGCGTTCGTCCCGGGCGCGCACGTACTTCGAAAGCAGGTGCACCGTGTCGTCGACGATGATGCCCAGCGATATCGACGCAACGGTCGCCACCGAGAAGCCGACCTCGCCGACCAGCAGCGCCCAGGCACCGAAGGTCGTCAGGATGGGCAGGCCGTTGGGCACGAGGCTCAGCGCGCCGAGCCGCACACTGCGCAGCGCGAACATCATGATTACGGCGATGGCCGCGATGGCCAGTATGGTGCCCGCGATCATGTTCTGCATGTTGCGTTCGCTGATGTACGTGAACATCACGGCGGCACTTGTTGGCTCCGTGCGCATGTAGGCCGGCCAGTTGTCGTTCATCCACTGGTCGACATCCGCGAAGAAATGCTTGGTCTCGGTGGTCGTTGCGCGGCTCACCGTAGCGGTCACGCGCGTCGCCGACTTGTCCACGTTGATGCGGTCGTTGAGATCGAGCCCGTAGGGCAGCGACAACTCGTAGAGCAACAGGTACTGCGCCGAGAGTTCGCGGTCGCCCGGTATCCGGTAATACGCGTCATCGTCGCCGTGCATGTTGCGGTTCAGGCGTTTCATGATGTCCGACAGCGAGTACACGTGGGTGACCTGCGGCTGCGCCCGCAGGAACTCTGCGAAACGCTCGAGGTTTGCCAGGTACTCCGGCTCGCTGACGCCGCCCGGTCCTGCCGCCGGCACCGAGTACTCGATGGGATACAGGCCGAAGAATTCCTGCGCTTCGTCGGAGTCGGTGCGGAACTCGATGCGTTCGTCGAAGTACTCGACCCACTGGTCGTTGAAGTCGATCGTCGGTATGAAAGCGATCAGGGCCAGCGTGACCAGGCCCACGCCGACGAAGAACCTGCGGTAATTGCCGATCACGACATTCGCAAGCCGCTCCATGGCGCGCTGCGACCATTCGTCACCGCTCGAGCGCTTCGCGCGATAGGGCAGCACGCTGATCAGTGCCGGCAGCAAGGTGAGTGAATACAGCCAGGCCGCGGCGATACCCACTGCCGTGATGTTGCCGAGGTGCCAGTACGGCGGCGAGTCCGAGAAATTCAGCGACAGGAAACCGACGATCGTCGTCAGTGACGTGATCGACACCGGCAGGAAATTGATGCGCACCGCTTCAACGAGTGCGGCAGTCTTGTCGAGTCCCTCGCGCATCAGCCCGCGCAATGACAGCAGGATGTGGATCGAGTCGGCGACCGCGAGCGTCAGGATCACGATTGGTGCGGACATCGCAATAGGCGTCAGCTTCACGCCCGCAAACCCGGCCGCGCCCATGCCCACCATCGTCGACAGCACGATGACGACGAGCGTCGAAACGGTTGCCGTAAACGAGCGGATGATCAGCCAGGTCAGCGCGAAGATGACCACGAACATCAGCGGCATGAGCGTGCCCGCGTCCGTCATGCCCGTCTCGGCGAACGCGTTGTTGAGCATCGAGACGCCGGTCAGGTGAATCTGCACGCCCGGATAGTCGGTCTCGATCTGTGTCTTCAGGTCCCGTGCGAACCCGACGGCCTCCGGTACTTCCATCAGCCCTTTCTCGGGATACTGCAGTACCACGTTGACCGCCGTGACGCCGGCATCGGCGGTGACGATCTGGTCGCGCAGCAACGGTTCCGCCAGTGCAACGTCGCGGCGGTCGGCGAGGTAATCCGTATCCTGGGCGGCGGCGTTGCTGACGAGGTCTTCGACGATCAGGTCGTCCTCGGTCGCGTAGGTATGCTGGAAATTACTGACGGAATCGACACGGATGGCATACGGTATCTGCCAGGCCGCTTCCGTCAGCTCTTCGACCGCGGCCAGCGTCTCGGCATCGAATGCACTCCCTGCACGCGGCTCGATGACGAAGAAGAAGTTGTCGTTCTTCGTGTACGTGTTCTGCAGGTTCTCGAACGCCTGCAGCTCGGGATTCGCCTCCGAGAAGAACACCCGGTAGTTGGTGGAAAACTCGAGCCGGCTGGCGCCAGCGCCGACGACGGCCGCAAGCACGACGGCGCCGGCGATCACCAGCCAGCGGCGCGCGATCACCGCCCGTGTCAGCGCAGCTGCGAAGCGGTCGATTGCCTTGAAGTACGTACCCATCTTTTCTCTCCAGTTATATAATTTGTTACCAATCGGTCATAAATTAGTCAAAAAAATGTCAGGTCCAGAGGTCGATCATGGACTCCAGCAGACTCATGACTTCCTCAGTCGTGATCAGGCCCTTCACCAGCGCCGCCGATCCGGCGAGGCCCACCATCAACTGCTGGGCAAGCCTGAGCGGATCCAGTTCGGCTCGGACTTCGCCGAGTTCCTGGGCCCTGGTCAGCAGCTGGGCCATGACGCCAATACGCCGCTGCCCTTCCTTCGCCAGCATTTCCCGGACCTCGGGGTCGTGCGGGGCAAGCTCGACCATGCTGTTGATCATGAGGCACCCCCTGCCCTCGGCCGCATGCTCACAGACCATGCGCACGACCGTGCGAATGCTGTCCAGCGGTGATTCCTGCTGGTACGCCGCCGCGGCGATGTCCTTGAACTCCCGGTCGGCATAATGGTTGAGCGAACGCATGAAGAGCTGGTGCTTGTCGCCGAAGGCCTGGTAGAGGCTGCCCTTGTGCAGCCCCGTGCAGCAGCAGAGGTCGCTGAGCGACGTCGACTCGTAACCCTTCTTCCAGAATTCGTCCATGGCGGCCTCGAGGGCGCGCTGCTCGTCGAATTCGCGGGGTCGTCCGACCGATCGTTTCTGTCCAGGCTGAGCCATAAGTCGTATCTATTTATAACTGATCGGTCAAGAATATAGTCCGTGCCGCTCATGATGTCTACCCCTGGGTCCCTCTCTTCTCATTGCTTGACTGGCGGCCAGTGTAAGTGGACAATTTTCGTTACACTAGACCAAATAATGAGACATAGTGGTGCAATTATCGACCATCGACTGGGACAACGTAAGGCTGTTCCTCGAACTCACCCGCCGCGGCTCTGCGCGCAGCGCCGCGCAGGCGCTGGGCATGAGCCACTCGACGGTGGTGCGCCGGGTCGAGCGGCTCGAGTCGGATCTCGGCGCGCGGCTTTTCGACCGTGACTTCACGGGCTACCGGCCGACGCCTGCAGGACAGACGCTGCTCGACTCCGCGCTGAAGGCCGAAGAGGCCATCCTGGCCGCGGACCGCCAGCTGCATGGTAGCGATGCGAGCCTGAGCGGTGAGATCACGCTCACCATGCCGGACGTACTCGCCTACTTCTTCTTGATGCCCGAACTCGTGACCTTCACCGAGCGTTATCCCGATATCGACCTGAAGATGCTCATTTCGTACGACGTGTTCGATCTCTCCCGCCGCGAGGCGGATATTGCCTTACGGCTTTACCGCCAGGATCACCTGCCCCCGGAAGACCTCGTTGGCCGCAAGCTGCAGGCCGTCTGGAGCTGCTACTACGCGAGCGAGACGTACCTCGAGAGTCACGATCCGCACGCCAGCGATTCGACGGCACGCTGGATCGGCTGGGGCGAAGACGAGCCCCATCCCGAGTGGGTGCGAAACTCGCCGTTTCCCGACATCCCGGCCTACGGTTACCTGAATAACGCGATGCTGCAGGCGAGAGCCGTGCAGTGCGGCTTCGGCCTCGGGACGCTGCCCTGCCTCGTCGGCGATGCGCTTCCCGGCGTGGTTCGCATCCCGGGCTGCGAACCGTATTCGAACTACAACCTGTGGATGCTGACGCATCCCGATCTCCGCGATACCGCTCGCCACCGTGTGTTTCGTGAGTTCGTTGCCAACCTGTTCCGTGACCGGCAGGACAAGATTCAGGGCATCCCGAGATAAATCAGCGGCCACGGAGCAGCGCTTCCGTGCACGACTGGAACGTCAACTCGCGATGGTCAGAAAATCCGGCCGGGGTTGAGTAACCCTTTCGGATCGAGAGCCTGCTTCAGCGCTCGCATCAGCGCCACTTCGGTGTCGTTGCGCGTTATGCCGAGGAACGGGCGCTTTTCGAGACCGATGCCGTGTTCCGCGGAAATCGAACCCCGGTATGGCTTCAGCTCGTCGTAGATAATCTCCATGACTTCGCGCTGCTCGCCATGATCCTTACTGCCGACGGTCAACAGGAAGTGCAGATTGTTGTCGCCCAGGTGGCCGAACGAAGTGCCGCGAAAACCGTCCGGCCAGCGCTCGCTGAGCCGCCGCTTCACGGCCGATACGTAATCCGCGGTATGCGCAATGGGTAGGCTCACATCGAACGCCATCACCGGGTCGAGGATTTCCGCGAGGCCGTCGATGTCATCGCGTATCGCCCACATCGCCTCGCGCTGTTTCGCGCCGCTTGCAAATGCGGCGTCGACGATCAGGCCGGCCTCGAGTGCTTCTTCCAGCGCCGCCTGGAAACGTTCGGCATCCTCTTCCTGCTTGCCGCCGCGCGCTTCGATGAGCACGTACCAGGGATGCCCCGCTGCGACGGGCGGCGCATGCCGGTCGCGATCGACGACCACGGTGTCGTAGAAGTCTTCCCAGAGCACTTCGAAGGCGGTGAGACTGCCGCCGAGCGAACTGCCGAGACTCTTCAGCAGCAACGGCACGTGCGAATACTCGTCCACCGCGACGAAGGCGGTGTTGCGGCTGCGCAGTGCGGGCCGCAGGCGCAGGACGGCGCGCGTAATGATGCCGAGGGTGCCTTCGGTGCCGATGAAGAGCTGCTTGAGGTCGTAGCCGGCATTGTTCTTTAGCAGGCGATTCATCGACGACACCACGGTACCGTCGGCGAGTACCGCCTCGAGCCCGAGCACCTGTTCACGCATCATGCCGTAGCGAATCACCGCGTTGCCTCCGGCATTCGTGGAGATCGCACCACCGATCTGCGCGCTGCCGCGAGCCCCGAAGTCCACCGGGAACATGAGGTCCGCGTCCGCTGCCCGTTCCTGCACGGTATGCAATGGCACGCCCGCCTGCACGGTGATCGTACAGCCGGTCTCGTCGAGCGACTCGATGGCGTTCATGCGTTCGAGTGAGAGCAGGATGTCGTCCTCACCTGCCGTTGCACCTTCGACGAGCCCGGTGTTGCCGCCAACGGGAATCACGGCCTGCCCGGCCGCATGGCACAGCTTCATGATCGCGGCTACTTCCTCCGTGTTCGCCGGACGCACGATCGCTTTCGCGCGGCTGGGTTCAGGGCGCAGCCAGGACGCAGGGCGTGCCGCCACATCCGCGCCGGTGAGCACGCCCTTTGCGCCGACGACTCCGATGATGTCATCTATGATGTTGGCCACGGTCATGTCCCGGTCGGTCACTCCAGATTCAACTGGCTGGCGTACGCAAACAATGCGGCCGACCCGCCCGTGTGCAGGAACACGATGTTCTTCGCACCGTCGAAATGGCCTTTCCCGACGAGATCGATCAGGCCCGCGAGCGCCTTGCCGCTGTATACGGGGTCGAACAGCAATCCCTCGAGGCGGGCGAGCAACAGGACCGCGTCGTTCATTGCGTCCGTGGGAATACCGTAGCCCTCGCCCACGTAATCGCAGTTCGCGACAACGTCCCCGCGTTCGACCGCACCCGGTGCGCCGATGTAGTCGGCCGTCTCGCAGGCGAGCTCGTAGACCTTTTGTTCCTGCTCGTCGCTGGGTGCGCTGACACCGATGCCGAGAAGCGGAATATTCGCATTCATGCCCTTGAGCCCGGTGACGAGACCGGCCTGAGTGCCGGCACTGCCCGTCGCGGTAACGAGATGGTCGATAATCAGGCCCCGTTCGTTGGCCTGGTTCACGAGCTCCAGTGCGCAATTGACGTAGCCGAGCGCGCCGATCCTGTTGGATGCGCCGCCGGGGATGATACAGGCGCGACCGCCGCCGCCGTTCACGTCGGCAGCCACCTCTTCCATCGCCGCGTCGAAGTCCGTTCCGGCCGGGTACTCACGAATATTCGCGCCGAACAGGTGATCCAGCAGCACGTTACCCGACTTCAGGTAGTCCTCGGTCGGCTTGTCGACCCGGTGCTCGAGCAGCACCTCGCATCCGAGTCCGAGCTTGCAGGCGGCTGCCGCGGTCTGCCGCACGTGGTTGGATTGGTAGGCGCCGACCGTTACGATCGTGTCGGCACCGCTTTCAATGGCCGCGGCCATTGAGAATTCCAGTTTGCGGGTCTTGTTGCCGCCCGACGCAAGCCCGGTGCAGTCGTCGCGCTTGACCCAGATCTGCGGCCCGCCGAGATGTCCACTCAGCCGCGGCAGGTGCTCGAGCGGCGTCGGCAAATGCGCCAGCGATACGCGGGGAAATCGTGATAAGTGCATGCTCTGTTCCGTGGTGAGTCCTACAGGCAGGCCGGCAGCGGTATCGCGCCGGTGGCAAGCTTGGCGGTTATTTCCGCCAGCGCGTCCGTCGAGGATATCAGCGGCACACTGACGGCATCCTCGCCGAGCACCAGCGGAATCTCGGTGCAGCCCGCGATGATGGCGCCGGCGCCGCGGGAAACCAGCGCCTCGCCCAGCCCTGCCATGGCGCGAGCGGTCTCGTCGCTGTGCCTGCCGGCTTTGATCGCCCTGACAAGCGACATCAGCTCCCCGAGTTCATCGGCAGTGGGCAGTTCGGCCGCGAGCCCGGCCGCTTCCAGACCGGCCTGGTAGATCCCGGACTGCAGGCAGCCGTCGGTGGCCAGCAGTCCGACGCGATCTGCGTGAGGCGCGCTATCCTGGACCGCCGCGACCGACACGCCGATGATGCTGATGAGCGGGATATGCGTCGCGGCGAGGATCGCGTCTTCGAACACGTAGGCCGTATTGCAGGGGATGACCAGAAAATCGGCACCACCGGCCTGAAGGCCCGCGGCCATGGCGGCGAGCGCAGGCCCCGGATCTTCCCCGTCACCGAGGATCGCGTCCTGCCGGTTCGGCACGTGCGGGTTGTGATCGACGAGCATGCGCACGTGGTCCTGATCGCGTTCGGCATCCGTCAACGCGATTACCTTGGCCATGAAATCGACCGTCGCTTCGGGGCCCATGCCCCCCAGCACGCCGGCCGTCTTCTGTGCGTTACCCATATCCCCAATTTAACAGGATACGGGCACTGGTGAGACCGCTTCTAAAAGTACCCGTGCAGCTCGAGGAAGAACTCGTCCCGGTTTTGCGCGTCCACCTGCGGGATGCCGTCGTAGACACGCACGCCCGCGCGGCCCTGCACGAACTCCATCGGCGAGTATTCATAGACGAGGCTGTAGCGAACCTGGTGGTCTTCGTCGATGGCATCGTTCGGGTCGAAGTATTCGTACGATACCTTCAGATTATGGCCTTGCATGAAAAGCCAGTTGCCCTCGACGATGCTCGCGAGGGCATCCTGCTCACCGCCCGCAGGCAAATCATCCGTGATCCAGTCGACCTCTGCCAGCCACGCAATGGGGCCGGTCCTGAGGCCCGCAAACGCGCCGTACATCTGCCTGTCGCCGATATCGCTGTCATTGGCGTTCAGACTCAGACCGACCCGCCAGCGACTCACGACGTAACTGCCGATGAAGCTCACCTGCTTGCCGGTGTCGGTCTCGGACCCGCCGCCGCTGCCGTTCGTCACCGAAAGTATCGTCGACAACGCGTCGTTCTCGTAGCCGATCTGCACCCCGCGATCGGGATTATTGAAATTGCTGCCGGTTGCCTGCCGAATGAAGGCCGAGTCGTCCTCGAGACGCAGACCGTACGGCAGGAAGAACTGGCCCGCAGCGAGATGCCAGTTGCCGCTCTGGTTGCGAACTTTGACGTAGGCTTCCCGATTGAGACTGCCTCCGGGAGCGACCTGCTGGTCCACGTAGATGGAGAGCCGCTCCGGTATGACCGTCGCCTCGAAGTACAGGGTCGCGCGCCTGACGTCGAACTCGGAGATTTCCTCCTGGTTGGGCGTATCGATGTATCGATACTGGCCGCGCACGTTGCCGCCGACACCGAACCACTTCGAGATCTGGCCCGTCCAGAGATCGCCGTCGCCGACGCGTTGCGCCGGCATCTCGGTCTGCGCGTACGCGTTGCCGAGCGCATTGCGCTTGCCGCCACCGCCGGGGTGCGTGTGGCACGCCGAGCACTGCAGGCCCTTGTAGATCGCAATGTAGGGTTCGGCGCTGGCAACCGGTGCCGAAAAGACTGCCAGCAACGCCAGCGGCGCAAGTAGTTTATTGAGTCGCATCATTTGTAATCCATTCCCGTATGTCGTCAATCAGGTTCTGGTCGAGCGGGGCTCCGCCGAGCGGCATCCGGGCGCCCTCTGCGGCGGTTCCTTCGATCTTCTGCACGAGGTAGCTGTCATCCGGATTGCCGGGCTCGACGCGCAGCAATTCCGGAACTTCGCTACTCGGCACGTCGACAAGGTTGTCGAAGCTGAAGCCTTCATCGAGTCTCAGACCCTCGGGAGGATCATTCCCCGTATGACAGCCAGCGGTCGCGCAGGTTGGCGTGAAGACCGCGGCCTGAATGGCGTCGAGCGTCGCGCCGGAACTCGGGGTCGTAACGGTGAACGTGGCATCGAAATCGCCACCCTGGACCCCGTCTCCGGAGGGGAATGTCCCCGCAAACTCGCCGTCGAGGGCGTTTGCATCGATATCGAGAATGATCGATGGCCCCGATCCCAGCAAACGGACCCGGTAGGTGTCGTCCCCCAGCGTGACGCCGGCCAGGTCGAACGTCGCGCTCGTCGGTGTCATCGCGGGTGTCGTGATGGCCGCCGCAGTGACCGCAGTCTCGTTACCGTCACCGAAGGTGCCGTCGCCGCCACTGCCCTCCAGCAGGAACGTATTCGCGTTTAACGTCGATACGTCGAGTTCGCGATCGAAGGTCGCGACGATCTCGCCAGGAGCCAGCCCGTCGCTGCCTGGTTCGGGCGTTAGCGACGTGACCCGAATCGGGTCCTGCGATGCGGCGCGGTCGTCGAGCGCGCCGTCCGTAATCCACTGTCGAATTACGTTGATCGTCTCCTGTGGTAAGGGCGCTGCGTTGAGCGGCATTTGCGCACCGACGGATGCCGATCCCTCGATTTTCTGTACCAGGTAGCTCGCACCGGGATTGCCGGGGGCCACGCGAAGTACGCCGGGATCTTCCGAACTCGCAACGTTGACCAGCATCGCGTAGCTCACGGCTTCTTCCAGCCGCAGTCCCTGGGGTGCGCTCGCGCCCTGGTGACAACCCGCTGTGGCACACGTGGGTGTGAACACATTTGCCTGGATCGATGAAAAAGTCGCCTCGAGGGGTGGCGGTATATCCAGACCGGTGCCGTCACCGCCCGTGCATCCGCTCAACCCCAACGCTGCTAGAATCAGACACAGTGTTGCCCGAAACGCAGGCCGTGTTTTCCGCATGAATCACTCCTCTCGATTTGAACGGGTCTAAGCCTTTGTGCGGATGATGGCGTAAAAAGGTTCAAAACACGAGGTATTGAACTTTCTGCGGCCGGCCGGGCACCTATACGGGACACGAGCACGACGATATCGGCGCGGACTATGGGCGGATCACGGAAAATATCGCAGCTTGCGGGCCAGGACTCCGAGGATCTCGCCTTGCTGGAACTCATCGCCGCCGAGGATCGCGATGCACTGACGGAACTGTACGCGCGATACCATGCGCGGCTGTTCAAGTTCGTTTTTCGGCTGACCCGATCACACTCGGTCGCCGAGGAACTGGTTAATGACATCATGCTGGCCGTCTGGCGGAGCGCAGGGCGTTTCCGGGGGGCTTCGAAACCGTCAACCTGGATCTTCGGCATCGCGTATCGACAGGCTTTGAAACGCCTGTCGCGCAAGAAGCTGTCGATTACGTCGTACCTCGAAGTCGATGCCCTGCCGGACAAAGACGCCCCGTCGCTCGAACAGGAAGACTGGGTACGCCGCGGGATCGAAACGCTGCCTCCGACGCAGCGCCTTGCGGTGGAACTCGTGTTCTATCTGGGTCTGTCGTATGACGAGGTAGCGACGGTGACTGACTGCCCCGTCAACACGGTCAAGACACGCATGTTTCATGCGAGGCGCAAGCTGAGGGAGCAATTACAGGCCTCGGCGAGCGCAGCCGACTCGCAGGGAGAAGACAAGTGAATCAATTGCCGCAAACGGACGATCATGAAGAGCTGGTAAGACTGCTCCCCTGGTACGTCAACGGAACGCTCGACGAATCCGAACGTAGCCGTGTCAAACAGCACATCGAGGAATGCGCCGAGTGCCGGAGCGAGGCCGAAATGCTGACGGAAGTTCGTCGCGCCGTGCGCAACGGCTCACCCGCACCTCTCGTGCCATCCCCGGACAAGGACCGCCTGCTTGCGACGCTCGACAACACCGGCCGTCCGGCAATGCGCCATACATGGCCATGGATCGCGGCGGCGGCGACTATCGCCGCTGTTACTATCACCGTCGCCTGGCAGTTTGGACCGCGCCCTGCGGCCCAGCCCGTGCTGTTCGAAACGGTAACGTCACCCGCCGTCAACCAGTCCATCAACTACGTGCTCGAAGTGCAGTTCGTGCCCGGTGCGGCGACGGAGACACACGGCAAGTTCTTCGAGTCGATCGGTGCGGGCGAGCTGGCAGTGCCGCTGAACGACCGTACCTACCGGATTGCGCTGGGGCTCGGTCCGGTCACGCTGGCGGAACTGGAGCAATACGCCGATCGCATCGAATCGCGCCCCGAGATTGCGACGGCGACATTCGTCGCTGTGCAGCTACCGGTGGAGTGAGCCCATGTTTCGTTGCCTCGCCACTGCAATTATCGTGGTTGCGGCCGCCGTCCCGGCGACGGCCATCGCCGAGGAAAGGGATCCCAAGCGTGACATCCTCGTCACCTTCGAGAACCCGAAGATTCACGCGACCACGACCAGCGCGCCTTACCGTGCCCGCAAGCGCTACACGATCTCGACGGCGGCAAGGCGGCAGGCCAACGCCGTGGCCCGGGAATTCGGGCTGGAGCAGGTCGCGGACTGGCCCATCCAGTCTTTGGCCGTGTATTGCTTTGTCTACCGGGTCGCAGAGGGGGCCGACCGCGACCGCGTTATTGCAGCGCTGCGCGCCGACGTACGGGTGGAGTCGGCGCAGCCGTTGAATGTTTTCGCGGCCAACGTTGCGGCAACCGGGGGCTATGACGACACCTATGCCGAGCTGCAGCACGGCCTGAACTCACTCAACCTTACTGCCGCACATCGCTACTCGCGTGGCAAGGGCGTGCGCATCGCCGTCATCGACAGCAACGCGGACGCGCGGCATGAGGACCTCAAGGGCCGGATTCGCCGTATCGAAGACTTCGCCAGCGATGCGTCCAGTATCGACCGCAATCACGGCACGGCCGTGGTCAGCGTCATCGCCGCGCGGGCGAACAATGCCAGGGGTATCGTCGGCGTGGCTCCGGAGGCAAAGCTGGACCTGTTCGTCGCGTGCTGGTCACAAGCGGAATTCGATACGGCCGTCTGCGACAGTTTCACGCTCGCTCAGGCACTGGATACCCTGCTCGAGAACCCGCCCGATGTGCTCAACATGAGCCTGGCGGGACCGGAGGACGCGCTGATTCACCGGTTGCTGCTCGCCGCTCACGATCTCGGCGTCGTTCTGATCGCGGCCCGGCCGCAGGATGCCGACGACTCGCAGCAGTTTCCGGCGAGCATGGAACAGGTCATCGCCGTCAGCAGCAGCTCGACCGAGGTAGCGAAATCCGGCGATTCGATTTTCGCGCCGGGAGACCAGATCCTGGTCGCGGTTCCGGACGACAACTACGATTTCCGCTCCGGCAGCTCCCTCGCTGCGGCACACGTCAGCGGCGTCGTCGCGCTCGTCCTCGCTATTTCGCCGAATTCCGATACCGGTGAGATTCAGGCGGTGCTGCGGCAATCGCAGGCCGGCACGGAAGACGGCCGCGTTTCCGTAGACGCGTGTGCTGCACTGCGGGCCGCCGATCCGTCGCTCGGCTGCGGTAGCTGACAGCATCTAGAACGCTACGCGCAGACTCAGAACGACTCGCTCGTCGCAGCGGTCCGGCGTACTGACGATAAGCACCGGGCCGCTCGTGTCGTGGTAGCGCAGGTCTATGCTGAATCGACTGATCGGCCAGGTAACACCGAGATCCCAGTAGGCATAGCTGTCGTCCAGGAAATCCGAGAAATCGAAATAGCCGACGGCCGCCCCGACGACGAGGTATTCGCCGGCCGGCCACTCGGTAATTACTTCGACATTGTGGGATTCGATGTCGAACCCGTAATACTCGGGTGAGTATGCGTACTCGAGCCACACACGGTCATCGTAATTGACGCTCACCGCGTACTCTTCGTAGTTGTAGTCGATAGAGCCCGTCTGACCGGGGTAGGTGTAAACGACGGCGCTCGCGCCCAGGGTCCAGTGACTGCTGACATCGAATCCGTAGCCGAGGTAATAGATAACTTCCGCGTCCCGCTGCCGATCGGGTCCATTATCGATGTCGATCGTCGACCCCCACAGGCCCGCGTAGACACCCGATTGGAAACTCACTTCACCACCGAGCTGGGCGGCCGGATCCCCGTCGCTCTGCGTGACGCCACGCCATACGTAATCCGTCGTCAATGTGAGGTAGCCCGAGAACTCCGCCGCATCGACGGGCAGGGCTAGCGAGGCCAGTGCAGCGGCGGCCAGGGTGCTTCGCGCGACTGAGGTCACCGTCCCCTCTTCTCTGCTCAGGTGGTAAAGGTCAACAGGATAATCAGAGCATACAGGAAGGGAAAAGCCTGGCGCGCCTGTCTCGCCAGGCGTTCTGCGGCGGCCTTACGGTCGGTGTTCGCCCAACGTATGGTCACGACAACGACCGCGAGTGAGACCAGGACGAGCAGCGTCGAATACAGAACGAAGCGATCTGCGTCAGTTAGATAGGCTATCTTCGGCAGTGTCAGGCGGAAACTGACGCCGAATGCGATCAGCGAAAAGACGCTTGCGGTCGCCGTGCCCATGCGGGGCGGGATGACGTCAACGGGCAGCCAGTGCGCCATCCAGGCGAGGAACAGGATCAGCGACATCGGCAATGCGAGCGTCAACACATAGTAGCCGGCCTGGCGCTCCGCCATGATGGCAAAAGAGATCTGCGATCCGCCGCGGCCACCCTCCTTGAGGCGGTACACGGACCGTTCCGGCTCCACGGCCTCGTACGTCCAGCCTTTGCCGCCGAGGTCGTCGAGCCTCGCCACCAGTTCACTCTCCTCCGAAAACACGATTTCCGACTGCGAGTACTGGTACGAGACGACGTTGATCGGAAGGCGCTGCGTATCGAACGGAAAGTTGCGGAGGTCGAGGTCGACAGCAAGGGGACCGGCAACCCGCTGTCGCGCGGTGACTTTGCCCTGCCGATCAACCGTCGCTACTTCCGGCAACAGAAAATCGAGGCCTCGGCTATTGATGACCGTAAGGCGCGGATTCCAGATCGCATCGAGCGGGAAAGTCCGCAGTTCGGCGCCCGCATTGCCATTCACGGCAAGACGGGGGTCCTGCCATTTGACTTCAACAAACAGGTCGGCCATGTAGACTTGCTCACGGTCGTTGATCTCGGCGATGTCCAGCAGGCCGATACGCACCGTGATCTCGTCCGCCGCGCCACCTTCGCTGGGGCGGGTGCCTGTCAGGTCGCCTGCCGTGGGGCTCGACTGGGCATAGGCCCCAAGGGCGACCGCAAAGAGGCAGATGGTAAGAAAAACTCTCGGAACGATCGGCACGGCTGATCAGATATTGTCGAGAACGAACTCTTCCTCGGTTACGAAGAAGACGGTCTTGCTCATGTCGGCAAACCGGGGTTCGTCCGGCTGGACGTCCCTGAGGTAGTCCGGGTCACTGTAGAAGGCTTCCATATCGGCGACGCTGTCGAACCACAGTTCCGCCGTACCATCGAACGCTACTTCACCCTGCTCGTACTGCCCGGGCATCGTGTGGCACTGGATGTACTTACGGATGTACTTCGCCGTCGCGGGACTGTTCCGAACCAGTTCCGCGTGGCGAGTACGCCAATGATCCTGGAATTCTTCGACGCTCATATCCGGGCGTTTGCGAACCGCAACGATGAGTTTGATCATGCCTGAGCCTGTTATTACCTTTTTAGCGGCTATTCGGCCTGGTTGGAGCGGGTGAAGGGAATCGAACCCTCATTCTCAGCTTGGGAAGCTGATGTTCTACCATTGAACTACACCCGCATATCAGGGAGTTACGTCTCACTCAGGTCTGGCTGAGCATAAAAGTGAGAGTAATTCGATTCTAAGCGATTCTGAGGCAATTGGTGACGCAAAAATCGAGACAAAATCCCTGTCAGAGGCCGTACCACAAAGGCAGGACAATGGAGAAACCGATCCACAAAATCAGGATCAGTGGAACACCTGCTCTCAAAAAGTCTGCGAAACGGTAACCCCCGGTGCTAAGTATCAACAGGTTCGTCTGGTAGCCGAACGGCGTTGCAAAACTCATATTCGCACCAAAGAGAACCGCAAGCACGAAAGGCAGCGGCTCGGCACCAAGCTGTTGCGCTGCCGCAATCGCAATTGGCGTACCAATCACGGCAGCAGCATTGTTGGAGACGAGGTTCGTCAACACAGCCATGATCAGGATGAACGCGCTGAGAATCACGGGTACGGGCCAATTGCCCGTTGCGCGAACGAGACCGACAGCAAAAAAGTCGGCCATGCCCGTTACAACCAGCGCTTTGCCCATAGCCAGGCTGGCAACAATGAGCATGATGATGGCAATCGGAAGGGACCGCCCGACATCCCTCCAGGAAAGACAGCCGAGCGCAATCATCGCGCCGACGCCGATCAGTGCAGAGATCGAGATCGGAAGCAGTCCTGCCGCGGCGACACCGATCACAATGAACAAGACGAGCAACGCTCGTTTGGCTCGGTGTGCCCTGGGAAGTTCAATCGTGCCATCAGCCAACAGCATCTTGGCCTCGTTCTTTGCGGCGTCGAGTGCCGATCGAGTCCCTTGCACCAAAACGACGTCGCCGGCGCGCAGACGGACGGATCCCGGGTCCGCTGCCTCCTTCTGACGCGGCGCCCGCGCGCGATGCACTGCCAGTGGAACCAGCCCGTAGGCATAGGCAAAAGACACTTGAGACAATGTTCGACGATGTAGCGGCGAATTGCCGGTGACGACAATCCCGCCGCGCATAACAACAGAATTGCGAGACTGCGTTGCCAGTAAGCGAGTCGTTGAGCCATCGTGCGGAGCACCGGTTTTAGTTAGATTTTGCCTAAGGTGTTGCTTCGA
>CAMYJB010000025.1 GCA_947258565.1 uncultured Woeseiaceae bacterium | reverse complement strand
TCGACGTAACGCAGCTTGCACACCGTCTCCATGCGGCACACCTTCACGCGCTTGATCTCGTGCGGCACCAGGAATTCCTCGAGCGCCACCTTGTCCACGACCTCGTCGTACCACACCTCGACCTCGACGCGGCGATTGAGCGCGCGACCTTCCGCGGTCTCGTTCGAGGCGACCGGCTGCGTGTCGCCGGCCCATGCGAAGGAGATGGACTCGGGCGGCAACGCGAGCGACGTCTGGAAATGCTCGGCGACCTGGCCCGCGCGTTCGCGCGAGAGCCCGGCATTGTCGCCGTAGATCGCCTGCAGCCGCGGCGACAGCGGCTGGCTGTCCGCGTGGCCGATGAGGTGCAGGCGCACGTTGATGCGGTCCTTCATGCGATCGAGGATTTCCCCGAGTGACATAACTGTCGAATCCGGGATCTGCGCGACGCCGGTCTCGAAGTAAATGTCCGGCACCAGCCCGCTGAGCTTCACGGTCTCGAGCGCATCCTCGAGCGTCTCGCGGGTCTCGATCTCGTCACCGATCTCGGTATCGACGTCGTCGGGATCCTGCGCCCAGCGCTGGTACTCGGTGTCGATCGACAGGTGCCGCTCGACGGCCTCGCCGATCGGCGCCTCGTCGACGTTCGATGCGTAAGTGTGCTGCGCGGCGAGCACGAATCCTCCCAGCAGCAGGTAGCCAAGCTTCGTCACGGCGTTCATTTGTCCGCCTCCCTGGCCTGTTCCGGCGGCGCCCCGAGCCGCCAGAAGATTTCAGGTTCGATGACCAGCTCGTAGCAGCAGTCCATCCCCTCCCAGGCCGTCATGATCTCGCGCTTGAGTGCATCCAGGCGGCGGTTGACGAGCGCCTCGTCCTCGACGTCGGCGACGTAGGACAGTCGCAGCACGGACGGTGCTTTCTGCAGTTCCGTGAGCAGCAGCTCGATGCGCGGCCGCCACTGCGGGCGCATCTCTATCGTGCCGGGCTCGAACACGGCATCGGCGACATCGAGGCCGACCACGCGGTGGATCGAGGCGCCGAAGTTGATCCTCAGCGCCTTACCGCGCGTGGCGCCGGCCGCGTCGAGACGCGGAAACCGCTCGGCAGCGTGCGGTCGTCGAGCTTGAGCACGAAGTTGCTGCCGCGGCTCTCGTTCGGCGTGATCGCGCAGGTAATGTGGTAACGGCCATAGCTGTCGGTCTTGGCGGCGAGGCCGCGCGCCGTCACAACCCGGACCCCGGCGATGCCTTCCTCGCCGCCGTCCTGGTAACCGTTGCGGTTCGCATCGTCGAACACCTTGCCGGTCACGTCCGTGCAGTCGAAGGTCGGGTCCGGCACGAGGCGCACGGTCGCCGTCGCTTCCTCGGAGAGGACGCCACCCGTCAGCGCGCTCATCGCCTGGGCACGGTTTGTGAACTCGCCCTCGCTGACGCCCGCGCCGACCGCCATCAGCAGCTTGATCTCGTGGCGCCCGTCGGCTGCGAGCGTCAGGTTCGGCCACTGCAGCTCGCGCCCGACGAGTACCGGTTCCGTTTTCACGCCGTCGAAGCGAGCCGAGCCCTCGACGTAGCGAAAGCCCGCCGGGAAACGGTCGACGATCGCGACGTCGGACAGGTCGGCGCCGAAGGAATTACTCACGGTGATCGTGTACGGCACCATCTGGCCGCGCGACACGTTCACGAGCGATGTGGTCTTGCTGATCGAGAGCGCCCCGTCGAGGCGCGGATCGAGCGGGATGTGGTTGTTGAAGATCTGCGCCGAGCCCGGCTGCTGCGAACCGTCGAGACGCAAATGCGTGTGATACACCGTGCCCGCGCTCTGCGCCGCCACCGAGGTGGGGGGCGCGAACTCGGATGGCGCCGCTTCACAGTGCTGCGCGGTGCCCGGGATCGCGTCGTTGGCCGAGCCGGGGCACAGCGGCACGTCGAATGCGGCCGTCGTCTCGCCGGACGTCGGCGGAATGAACTCCGAGACGCCGGAAACGTAGCCGCTCCCCGGCGGCGTGACGCGGATCGCGTAATCCATGCCGCTGGTGCAGGCCGGGTCGGAGAAGTTGATGTCGAATTTGTAATAGCCGCCGGCCAGCGTGACCTGGTCCTGCTGCCGCGGATCGTCGAAGCACGATGCCGGAAGCGTTGCGCCGGACCGCGCATCGACGAGGGTTACTACGGTATTCGGTACTGGCGCCCGCCTGACGGAGTCGTAGATCACGCCGTTCGGGTCGATCGGCAGGTTCCAGGTCGCGCAGGTTGCTGCCGCCCTGCACCACGATGTCGTCGATGCGCTGCAGGCCGTCGGTGAAGTCGGAGTCGGTCTCGCCGAGCAGCGCCGTGCGTGCGCCTGCGCCCGGCGCGCTGAATACGAGCGCATACTGTTCGCCGTTCAGGTAGTTCGGCACCACGCCGATCATCGAGTAGTTGCCGTCGACGTCGGTCAGCACCGAGCGTATCGGCTGGCCGTCGCGCGTGAGCGTAACGGTCCAGCCCTCGAGGGCGCGTTCGCCGGCCTCGAAGGTGTTCGTGAAATCCGAGTCATGCCACGCCGAGCCGCTCAGGATGCCGCCGCCCGGCACGCCGCCGACGTCGATCGAGACGCTTGCGGTCGCCGTCTGCAGCGGATCGTTCCAGGCAACCTCGGCTTCGTTGGTAACGGTCGTGCCGTCGACGAGGTTCGGGTTGATCACCGCGCGGAAACGTAGCGTGGCCGCCTCGCCCGGCGGCAATGCGCCGTACTCATTGAAGTAGTCGGCGGTGATCGTCGTGCCCGCGAAGTTCACGCCGGCGGCAACGCCGTTCAGCGTCGCGGACTGGTCGACGTAGCTCAGGTAGCCCGGGTTGATGGCGTCGAGGTCGTCGGTGATCGCGACGTAGAGCGCGGGCACGGCGCCAGCATTGCGGACCGTGACCGTGTATTCGAGCGTCGCGCCGGCGATCGCCGGCCCACCATCGACGACTGCGACGTCCTTGGCAATGGTCAGCTGCTGCGCATCGCCGACGATCACGACCGTCGGCTCCGGACCGGTCGACGGGTTGCCGTCGCCGTCGGTGAGCAGGTTCGGCAGTTCGGCGCTGTAGACGACGGCCTGGTTGACGATCTGCGTTCCTGCAGGCACGCCGGCATTTACCTGCATGTCGAACTGCACGGTCGCGGACTCGCCCGGGCTGAGCACGCCTTCGGCGGCGCCCGGCAGCGGCGGCGTCAGGTCGGCCGAGCTGATATCGATGCGGTTAATGAGCGGGAACACGCCGTTGTCGGGCTGGCCAACGGCTTCGCCGTTCAGCGTGGTTGAATCCGGAACGTACGTGACGTCGTTCGGCACGACGTCCGCGAGCCGCGCGATCGTCGCCGGCACATCACGATTGTTGTAGACCTGGATCGTGTAGCGCAGGGTGTCGCCCGGATCGACGATGCCCGGCGAACCGAGGTCGATCTGCAACGCGGCGGACTTCGTGGCGAACAGCAGCGGCAACGCGCCGACGATGTCGCGCGTCGGATCGTCCGGAACGGCCGTGCGCGGATCGTCGGACGGCTGGTCTGCAATGCCGTGCGGCGGCGAACTCACGAATGCCTGGTTCGAGATAACCGTACCGTCCGGCAGGTCGGGTAGGACCGTGACGTCGAAGGTGATCGTCGCGACGTTATTAGGGACACCTGCGTTCAGGACGCCCGCAGTCGTGTCCTGCGGCGCGTTGATCAGGATGCCGTCCGTCAGCGCGGATGTGCCCGCTGCGTTATCCGCGATCACGGCACCGTTCAGCGTCGTGCTGCCGGCGACGTAGGTCGTGTTGGCCGGGACCAGGTCGACGATGCGGACTTCGCTGGCGTTGTCGGTACCGATGTTCTGTACGGTGATCGTGTAGCGCAGCGACTCGCCGGCGAGCAACACGTTCGGGTCGCCATCGAGGTAGGTCGAGATCTTGTCCACGTCGAACAGCGGTGCCGACCGGATCAGGATCTGCGTCGGGTCTTCGTCGCCCGGTACGGTCGGGTTGGCCGGACCGTTCACGTTCGGGTCGTCACTGACCGCGACCGGGAAGCCCACGTAGGTGATTTGCGACTGGTTGTAGACGAAGTTGCCGTTCGGGATCACCGGCGCGAGCTGCACCTCGAACACGATGCTCAGGTTGTCGCCTACACCACCGAGGTTCAGCCCGCCGATGTCGAGCTGGCCGGTGCCGGCGGCACCACCATTCGGATCGGAGCTGTCCGTGGCACCGGCCGGGATGGAGATGACGTTCAGCGTACCCGGCTGGAACGACGGGAAGCCGTTGAGGCGATCGAGCTCATCGACAATAGTGAAGTCGGTGACCGGCGTATCGGTCGTGTTCTCGACGTACAGCGCGTAGCGGATCGTGTCGCCGGGAGTCGCGACCGTTGCCGGGTCTTCGCCCGTCGTGGCGTTGACAGCCGTCTTCTCGAAGACCAGCAGCGGCGTGAACTCGACCGCGGTGTGGGCGTCTTCGTGGTCCAGCACCCCGACCGTGCCGTCCGTGATGGTGCGCGTGTAGGTACGTGCGAATGCGGCATCGGCGGCGGACTGGTCGAGACTGAACCATTCCGTCGCGCCCGCGATGTTCGTCAGCGCCGCGTTCAACTGCGTGTCGGCGTCGAGCGTCGCCTCGTAGGTGACGATCAGGCGCTGGTCGGGGCCGATCGCAGCGACCGGTGTCAACGTCGTTATAACGAAGGTGCAGTTCGGGTCACCGTTGAACACGACATCGAAGTCGGTGCCAGCGGCCAGCGGCGGAGCGACGGCGGTGACGCCGTCGGCGGCGAACAGCTGCGCCGTGACTTGAGTCGGCGCCGCGTCACACATGCCGCCGTCGGCCGGGTTCGGCAGCCGGTCGTCGATCGTCAGATTGTATGCGAGCGAGTCGCCGACATTGTGCAGATTCAGCGTGAAGGTTTCGGGGATACCGAGGCGCATCTGCAGCGGGCCGGATTTCTCGAGCGTGAGGTCGGGTTCGATGATGGTCATCGGTTCCGTCGTGCCCGGCAGACCGTCGAGCTGCGTGGCCGGGCTGTTGTCGAGCTGGTTGTAGGTGTAGCTCGCGGTGTTCGTGAACGTCAGCCCGGCGACGTTGGTCGCCGTATCCTGCAGCCGCACCGTGACATCGAGCACGATCTGTTCGCCGATCGGGATGTCGACGCCGGTCGCCGGGTCCTCGATAACGAGGTTGCCCGGCGTGCCGGTGTTGACCGGGTTCCACGCACCGGAGCCGGACACCTTGGTGACGCCGACGAACTCGAGGTCTGCCGCTGATGCGAACAGGTCGTCGAGGATGCGAACATCGAAGAGCGGCGCCGAGTGCGGCGTGGACGGGATCGAAATCCTGTAGGTGAACGTCTCGCCTATTGTCGCGGTCGCTTGCGTATTCGCCTTGGCCAGCGCGGTCGGCTTGACCGTTTGGATGAGGACCTGGGTCGGGTCCTCGTCGCCGAAGATATCCGGGCTCGATACGCCGTTGACGTTCGGGTCGTCGCTGTCGACGAGCTTGGTGCCGGCCGGATCGAGCAGGTCGGCCTGGTTGGTGACGAGCGCACCATCGAGCAGTGCGGCGTTCAGCGTGACGTCGAACTGGATGGAGACTTCGCTCGAGGCGGGTAAGCTGATGTTGCGGATGTCGATCGAGCCCGCACTGTTGGTGCCACCGTTGGGATCGCTATTGTCGGTTGCGCCGGGCGGGAGCGTGCCCGGCACAATAGAAAGCGTGCCGGGCTGAAACACGGCGAGCGCATTGAGTTCGCCGAGGTCATCCTGGAACCGGACGTCGTCGAGGGGCCCATCGGTGGTCTGCAGGCGCAGCGTGTAGCGAAGCGTATCGCCCGGGCGTGCGGTCGTTGCGGGGTTGACACCAGAAGTCAGGTTCTCAACGGTCTTCTCGAAGAAGAAGCCGTACAGATCGACGGTGACCGTATGCGCGTCCTGGTGGTCGAGCACGCCGGGCGTTCCGAAATCAACAACGCGCGTGTAAATAATACGGTTGCTATCGGTTGGTTCCCCATTGGACCATCGGGTCGCTCCTGCGACATTTGTCAGCTGAGCACCATCCTGGCTGTCGGCGTCCAGCCGCGTTCTATAGTCGATGATGAGCCGTTGAGTTGCACTAATCGCTGGAGCTGTAAATGGCAACATTGTCAGCCATAGCGAACACGTGGGAGTAAAATCGAATGAAAAGTCGACGCCCTGCACCAGCGGACCCTTCCCGGGAACCGGCGTGATACCGTCCGCTTCGAAGATTTGTGCGCTTAGAATCTCTGGCGTCGTATCACACATCCCGCCAGCAGGTGTGTTTGGCAGCTTGTCGAGTATTTGGAGTTCCCACGCATCTGTCGTCCCTGTGTTCTGCACGTCGATCGTGAACGTGCCCCACTCACCGAGATTGAGCGTGCTGCCGAGCGTGGCCGGGCCTGTCTTCGTAACCACAAGATCCGGCCCACCGATCGTGATCGGGTCCGAGATACCCCACTCGCCCGGCAACGGCTCGAAGAACTCGCCGTCGACGATGCGGCCGAATTCCCACTTGGCGGTATTTATGAACTGCGTGCCGACGCTGTTGACCGGCGTGTCCTCGAGCACGACCTGCAGCTCGATGATGAGCTGCTCGCCCGCCGGGACGTTCGGGCCAATATCGAAGGTCAGGAATCCGTTGGTGTTGTCGAAGGTGTGCGGTACCGGGGCACCGCTCGATCTCCAGTAGGCGGTATGGCTCACGTAAGTCAGGTCGACGCCGGTCGCGTTGAGATCGTCCGTAACCAGGATGTTGTGCAGTTCGTTCACCGAGCCCTGGTCGTCGATGACGGCTTGCGTGCTGGCGTCGAACAGCACCGGGATAACCAGCGTGTAGGTAAACGGCACACCGACCGTCGCCGCGTCCCCGGGCGGGTTCTGCTTGTCGATCTTCTCGACCGGGATCAGGAGATTCTGGCATTTCTCCTGCACGTCGGTCGACGCGCCATTGACGAACCAGATCTTGTGATCGAGGACGACGGCGCAAGACATGTTGCCCGTGTGGTAGACGTTGTCGAAAATCAGCAGGTGGCGGTCGGGGGTTTGGCCCGGCTGCGTGAAGAACGAGATATTCGCGATGAGTTCATTAACGCCCTGCTCGAAATTGCGAATCGTGCAGTCCGTGTCGACGTTGATGTTCGACGGTGAAGGAATGACTACGGTGCCGTCGATCGTTGCGTTCGGGAAATCGGAACAATCGACCGCCTGCGCATGCGCCGCCGGTGCCGCTGCCCAGGACAACAGCAGCACGGCAAACAGCCGAAAGACTATCCGGCTGCCGAACAGGTGTTTGAGTCCGTCGAAATGGGCCATGGTTTTCGCTAGCGATCCGTGTGCGCTATATCCTCATCCTGAGGACGGCCCGAGTTAACTGCGATCGTCGAGCAGTCCCGCTACCTTTGGGTCTTCTCGCCCTTTAGGCCGGTGACTTTGCGTCGCCGCCTTTCGACGGCTTTGCCTCAATCCAGAGGTAAATGATCGCGCAAGCAGCCCGCGGAAGTAATGAACTGCATCACACGATCGGAAGCCCGTGGAGAGCGATTGCGAATATCGTGAACCCCGCACGGTGCAAGGCCCGGAGCGCCGCCGGCCGGGGCTTTCGAGCAGCACTTATGTAACGGGGCAGCCCACCAGATGAGCAGGAAATTGGCACAGCCCGCAGGTACGTCACCCTGCAGGCGCTTATGTCAAGCAGGATGCGGAAGTCTCAGGCGGCGGGCAGGAAATCGATCGGGTAGATGATCGTCATCGCCGCCACGTCCTTGGCGCCGAAGTCGAAGGTGCGCACGCGGTCCAAGACCTGCTGTGACAGGGCCGGCGCGCCCATGTCCGAGGTCTGCAGCTCGCACATCGAGACGCTGCCGTCCGGCTCGATCGTCAGGCGCAGCACGATCTGGCCCCTGAGCGTCGGGTCCTTGCGCAGTTCGCGGTTGTAGAGCCTGTAGAGCGACGCCTTGTAGCGATCGAACACGATCTGGATCTCTTCGTCGGTGCGGCCGGCCGCAACGCCCGCGCTGAGCGGCCGGTCGGGACCTTCGCCGCCGCCGATCGAGCTGGCGACGCGGCTGACCGCCACGCCTTCGATGCCGTCACCACCGCCACCGACGTCGCGGCTGATGCTGGAGAGGTTGATGCCGCCGCTCGAGCCTGGCGCAGACGTCGTCACCATCGACCGTTCGGGACGGCCGACGCTGTTCTCGCCCGCGGTGCTCAAACGCGCCTGCGAACCGAGTTTTGCCTTCGTGTCGAGATCCGCGCGCGCCGCGAAACTCTCGCGGAAGGCGAGGATGCCCTTGGACTTGACCTGTTCCTTCGTGTCCACCGGCGCCGACTCGGCCACGACGGGCTGCTCGGCGGCCTCGGGAATTTCTTCCGGCTCCGGCGGCGTCTCTTCCGCCAGCTCCGGTTCTTCCGGCTCCGGCTCTTCGATGATCGGCTCGGGTTCCGGCTTCGGCGGCGGCAGCTCCTCGCGCACGAGTTTTGCCACGCGCTCCGGGACCTCGATCAGCTTGGCTCGCTCCGGAATCGGCAGGTCGATGATGTTGAACAGCCAGCCGAGCAACAGGCATACGAGCAGCGACGCGAGCACCGACTTGCGAAAACGGGCGTCTTCCTCGTAGCCGCGCGACCATGGCATGACCAGCGCGCGGGCCGGCACGTCGGCGTCTTCGCGCTCGACGAGCCACTCGGCCTTGCGACTCTCCTCGCGCTCGGTCGCGTCGCGAAGATCGTAATACAGGTAATCCATCGCACGGTTCTTGTCGCCGATCCTGTCCAGGACGGCGTCGCGGCGATCTTCGATCCGCGCGACCTCATCGGTAAATTCGTTGATTTTGCCGCGCACGCTCTCGAGGTGCTCGGCGGTGCTGTGAGGTCTTTCGAGGTCGCCCCAGAACAGGTACGAGGCGCCGACCTGGTCGAGCTCCTCGAAGTTCTCGCACAGTCGGGCCAGCACTTCGTAACGCGCACCCTTCTCGATCTGCGCTTCGAGTTCGCCCTCGATCGCGTGCAGCTCCTGCTCGAGTTCCTCGAGCTCGCGCTCCGAGCGCTGTAGCTGCTCCTTCAGGCGCAGCTCCTCGAGCGACGACAGCGTCTGTTTCAGCGCCTCTTGTTCTTCGAATGAAGGATCTGAGCTCACCTTAGCCAACCTCGTCCATGCGCTGTCACAGCGCCGCTACCTGCGGCGGCGATTTCTGGAGAACGGCCAGCGACACGTTCTCGTAGCCTTCACCCGTGCACGTCGACATGATCCGCTTGATCACGATGAACGGCACCGACTTGTCCGCGAGGATCGTGACCTCGAGACTGCCGGCGACGGCCAGCGTTGCAGGCCCCACGACGTTCTGCTTGAGTTCCGCCAGGCGCGCGGTGATCACGTCCGTTGCGCCGTCCTCGGCGGCCAGGATTTCTTCCACCCTGGCGGCCGGCTGTCCCTGCACCAGGACGTCTTCGGGACTGACGAAGATCACCACGGTCTCGCGCGGCTTGGTTTCGACTTTCGATTCGGGGAGCTGCACTTCCTTCGGTGCATCCAGCACCTCGACGGAACCCGAATTCACGAGCAGGAAGAACACGAGGATCGTGAACACGTCCATCAGCGACGTCAGGTTCATTTTCGTGATCTTGCCGCGGTTGCGCTTCATGCGCTTGATACGCCGGGAGTTCCTCATGGCGCGTCTCCTACGGATATCTCGGAGAACAGGGTATAGAGTTCAAACTCCGGCTCTCCTTCCACGGCCTCCTCGACCGGCAGCTCGACGCTCCTCACGATGTCCATCACCTGTATCAGGTAGTCGTAAGGGATGTGAGCCTCCATCAGCACGGAAGCGGCATCGTGATCCGGGTATTCCCGCTTCAGCTCGATCATGAAGTCCGACAGGGTTTGGAAGTCGTACTCGTCGTCCTTCTTCGGGATCGACGCGATCATCGCGGTGCCGTTGGTGATCTCCATGCCGGTCTCCCGCACGACAACCTCGACACGGAACGTGTCCTCGTTGTTCGACGGCCCGCCCGCGGAACTCGGCAAATTGAGTTCCACGATCGTGAGGCGCGAGAACACCGCGGTAATCAGCAGGAACGGGACCAGCACCACCATCAGGTTCAGGAACGTGGTGACGTCGATCTCGTGGGCAGGACCCTTGGTCCGCCGTTTGTAATGATGCCGCCTGGCCATCTGGGCTCAGGCCTCCTGGGCCGCTCGCTTGGCGCGCCGCGAGAATACGTTCAGGGCCTTGACCGTGGCCATCTCGAGGCTGTCGACGATGTCGCCGGTCTTGCTCGTCAGTACCGCGTGAACGATCAGCAGCGGAATGGCGACCATGAGGCCGAAGGCCGTCGTGTTCATCGCCACCGAGATGCTCGCGGACAGCAGGTCCGCCTTCTCCGCGGGATTCGCATTCGCGACCGCGGTGAACGCCTGGATCAGGCCCATGATGGTGCCGAGCAGCCCGAGCAGCGTCGCGATACTCGACGCCAGCGCCACGTACGGCGTGCGTTTCTCGAGCCGCGGCACGATCTCCATCATGCTCTCCTCCATCGCGATCTCGATGTCCTCGCGACGGCGCACGGCGCCCTGCAGGGACAGGCCCATGTGCAGGACCTGCGCGATCGTGGAATCGTCCTCGTTGGTCATCTTGCGTGCTTCGTCGAACTCACCGCTCGAGAGCAGCGGCTGTACCTTCTCCCACACCAGCTGGTTCTTGTTCGTCACCATCGACAGCGTGACGTAGCGTTCGATGGCGATCCCGAGACCGACGGCGAACACCAGCAGTATCGGGTACATGAACAGGCCACCCGATGAGAAGAAACCTACAATCGAATAGAAAAAGTCCATTTCCAAACCCTCATTTGACGGAACGTCCCGGGTCCTTCCCGGGACAGCCTCTAGAATAGATTTCGGCTACCGGCTTGAATGTGACGCAGCGCACGTTAGGGCATTATGTCCGGCGGCGACGGGGAATCTTTGAAGGGCGTCACACTGCCGGCGCCGCCGGCTGCTCAGCCCTCATCCGGTGCCCTGCCGGAGCGGATCTCGTAGAAGTGCAGCTGCCTCAGGAACACTTCCTTGTCCACGGGACGTGCGCGATCGTCGAGCGTATCCGACAGGCTGATGTTGTCGCCCAGCTCGGACGACTTCCACGGCACGATGACGAGCGACTTGGGTGCCTCCTCGTTGCCCAGGATGGACATTCCCGACATGGCCTTCGGCTGATTGATACCGTCGCCGGTCTTCTCGCCAGGTGCTTCGTCTTCCGCGACCGCCTCTGCAGCCTCGTCGGGCTCTTCAGCGAACGCGGCCGGACTCAGGCATAGTGCGGCAGCGGCTATCAGCAATAATCTCTTCATGTCGCCTCCTACTGGTCCAGGCGATAGCGTATGTCGGCGATCCACATCGACGCTTCGTCGTCACTCGGCACCGTCTTCATGTACGCCTCGTAGTTCTCGAGTGCGCACTCGAGGTCCGCGAGGTAGAGATCGCAGAGTATCGCCAGGTTACGGCGCGCAAAATGAAACCCCGGGTAGACGGCGAGCGCCGCTTCGTAGCTCTTGCGGGCCTCCGTGAAACGGCCCGTCTTGCGATAGATGATGCCGAGTTCGTTGTGCGCGACCGGCTGTTCCGGGTTCGACTCGAGCGCGAGCAGCAGGCTGGATTCTGCCGCCTCCAGGTGACCTGCGCGATGCTGCGCAATACCGAGATCGATGCGCGGCGCACTCAGCTCGGGCGCGGCTCTGGCAACCTGCTCGAGCAGTTCGATGCCTTCCTCGTGCTGACCCTGCTGCAGGTAGGACAACGCCGTTTCGTAATCGGCCCGCACGTCACCGCCAATGCGTCCCTCTTCGGTAATCGTGAAGCCAACCTGCTCCTGGATCTCGATGCGCGACGGCGGCGGTCCCGGCTCAGTCGTTGCACAGGCAGCGATCAGCGAGGCGGACAACGCGAACAGGATTATCTTCATGTCTCGTAGGTTCACTGCTCAATCCTTGCCCGGCACGGGACCGTCGGTCATCTGCGCGGTAGCTTCCACCGCATCCTTGTCGCTCTCGGCGCCCGCGATGTCGCCGTCGCCCTCTGCATCGATACCGATCTTCGGCGCGATCGGCATGCGGTAGGCGTAGCGGTCGATGGAGCCGACGAAGCCGCCGCTGATCTCGTTCTTCGCGTAGCGTCCCGGCATCAGCACGGCGAGCTTGTCGAGGCTCTTCTGCACCCAGGGGTTGTAGACGCCCACGGAAAGCAGTTCGAAATTCTCTTCGTGGACGGCGATGGCGCGCTCTTCGAAGGGATAGGCTTCTTCCTCGATCACCATCTCGTAATCGACCTTCTCCGCATCGCTGAGGCCGTCTGGCCGCTCGGATTCGAGCAGCGCCGCGCTGAAGTCGAAGTAGATCTCGGCGAGATAGAACGTCGCGGCGGCCGTTACTTCGGCTACCTCGTAGTCGACGAGCGCCTCGAACGCGGCCATCGCCACGTCCATTCGCAGCTGCTTCTCTTCGAGGCTCTCCTGGAACGGCTGCACCAGCTCAAGCTCTGCAAAGCGCTTGTAGCTCTGCTCGGCGAGCACCAGCGCGGCTTTCGCCGCAAGATAGCGGCTGCGATCGGTGCGATCGACACCCGCCTCCCTGTCGGCATCGATGATGTCGTGCAGCTGCGCGTAATAGCGCTCGTAGTCGGACTCCGCCTTGAAGATCTCGGAGAGGCGGTTGCGCGCCTCCATGGCGAAATCGAGTGGCCGCGGATATTCGATCACGTACTGCTCGTAGACGCGCACGGCGTCGCCGAGCACGTTGACCTCGTCATACAGTTCGGCCGCCGTGAGCAGCGCCTCGCGGGCGAGTACCGGGTCGGTGGCTTCGGCGGCGATGCGTTCGTGCTCGGCCGCCGAGCGCGCCGTCTGCCCGTCCTCGCGATAGATGTAGGCCAGCTGTTTCGTGGCTTCGGTGTTCAGCTCGTGATCGGGATGCGAGGTCCGAAACTCCTCGAGCACGCCGGACGCCATGGACCAGTCCTCGAGCTTCATGAGCGCCGCCGCGGCATCGTATTCCGCGACGCTGCGAATGTCCGACGTCGGCGCGAGCACCTTGATCCTGAGGAAGTGGTTCGCCGCGGTGCGGTGGTCCTCGAGCAGGTTGGCCTGTTCACCCTGCTTGTAGATCGACGCGGCAAGACCGTCGATGACGGCCGGCCGCGATTCGTGATCGGCGGGCGTCAGTGCGAGCACGTTCTTGTAGGCGTTTTCCGCGTCCGGGTATTCGGCCAGGTCGATCGACGAGTGCGCGATGACCGCCCAGGCCGAACGCAGCAGCTCGCTGTCCGTATCGGGGTAACGATCAATGAGCTTCTGTGCCGAGTCGATGGCGACGACGAAGTCTTTCATCTCGTACAGGTCGTCAGCTGCGGCGCCGAGTACGACCGGCGCCTGCTCGTGTTCCGGGAAGGTCTCGGCGAACCTGAGCGAGCTCTCCACGGTCGCTTTCTTGACCTCGAGCGTGCGCGCGCCGGTGGCAATCTTGAGGTCTTCACGGTGCGCGTAGATCGCCGCGTAGCCGGCGGCCGATGCCTGCTCGTGTGCCTCGTAATCGTACGCCGTACGCTCGTATTCGAGCGCCGCTTCCGCGAAATCCTCGTTCTCCAGCAGCAGGTCGGCCAGCTGGTAGTTGACCTGCGGGGTCTCCCCGTCAGACGGGAACGAATACAGGAACTGGCGGTACCAGCGCGAGGCCTCGGCAAAATTCTGCGGCCTCTCGTCGACAAACACTTCCTCCTGGTACAGCGCATGGTAGTGATTCGCGAGGTCGCTGAGGTTCGTCTTCAGGAAGCCGACGACCTCGGGCGAGTCCCCGATGTCGAAGCGATGCCAGTACTCGGCATCCACGGCGTAGCGCGTCGCGAACTCCTTCTTCGATTCCACCACGAGCTGCGGGAAATTCGCCTCGCCGTAGATTTCGACGATCCGCATGCTGAAGTACGGCGACACCCGGTGATACGGATTTAGGTTGACAAAGGACTTGTACACCGACGTGGCATCGTCGAATCGCAGCTTGCTGAAGTAGAACTCGCCGAGATTGCCGTAAATCTTGTCGGCATAGATGCGGTGCCCGTGCGCGGAGAAGTACTCGTCGACCACCTCGGGCCCGCCGAGGTTCGAGAAGCTCAGGCTGATGACGCGGAAGGTATCGGCGACGCGGTGTTCCTCGCTCTCCTCGAGCGCTGCGTCGAAATCGTAGCCGATCGACTGGCGGTGATCGAGCATCGCCATGTACTGGTGCAGCGCCTCTTCATAGAGTTCCTGCTTGTACAGCGCCCAGCCAAGCTTGTAACGCGCGAGTTCGTAGTACGACGAGGTACTGCCCATCGTTATGATGGCCTCGTAAGCGCTTTCCGCATCGAAGTATTTCTTGCGCACGAAGTAGTATTCGCCGCGCCGGAAGTGCACCTCGTCGATGTACTTCGAGTAGGGATACTCGGCAACCAGGCGATCCATGACCTTCATTGCCTCGTCGGGCTGGCCGATCTCGTCGTAGGCGCGCGACATCTGGTAGAGCACCTGGTCGTTGCGCTCGTAGTTCGGGTAGGTCTCGAGAATCTGCTTGTACGTCTCGATCGCCTCCCGGGGACCGGCCGGGATCGCTTCGCCGCCCGCACCCGCGAGCAGATCGTCGTCCGCCGACGCCTCCCTCAGCAGTTCCTGCCGCTGCGAGGCGCGCTGCTCGAATTCCTGCTCGGACTCCGTCGGCCCGGAAGGAGCCGTTACCGATGTGCCCGAACCGGCCCGCTGCGGCGGCGCGGCGCTTGCGGGCGCCGGCATGTCGGCAGCTTCCGGTTTCGCCATTGCCGGGGCCTGCACCGGCTTCGAGATCGCGGCGTCCGCCGCCGCCATCTCGACAACCTCGCCGGTGCCGATCACGCCGTAGGCCTGTTCGATCTGCAGGTCTGCGAGACGGCGCATGGCTTCCGGTGTCCGTGCGGTCTCGGGGGTTTCTTCGAGGTAACGCCGGTAACTCTCGGCGGCGCGCTCGAGCCCGTCCTCGAGGTAAACCTCCTCGACGTCGGGCTGTACGCTGCCGAGTTCCGCGAGCGTACCCTGCTCGGTAACCGTCGCGCAGCCGGTGAGGCTCGCCGTTACGGCGCCGAGGAGATAGATGATCCGCCGGGTCACTGGAGCTCGCTCCTCGCCTGCGCCTGGGTGGCCCGGTCATAGCTGTCGGCGAGTGCGAATCGCGCCTTGTCGCGGTAGCTCTCCAGCCTGCCGCGGCGCGCCATGAGTTCATCGATCGCGACAATCTCGAGCTGGCGGCCCTGCCGCTTCATCAACAGGTCGACCCTCTGGATCGCCTCGCTGACGCGGGCACGAAGCCGGCTGATGGGCGTTTCGTAGCCTTCGAAACTGTGCGTGGCGGCCTGGCGCGAGCGCACGAACTGGTCGTACTGCGTCTGCGCGACCACCATGGCCTCGTCCAGCGTGCGCAGATTCTGGTCGAACTGCGTCAGGCGGTCGTGATATTCGGTTTCGAGCGTCCACATCAGCAGACCTTTCAGGCGCTGCATGCGTTGAACGAGTGCCCCCTCGAACGGCGTCGCTGCATCTTCGAGCTGTTCCTCGATGTATTCGATCCTGGCGAGCACGGCCTGCTCTTCGCGGGTCGCGAGAAATTCCGGCCGCGGAGTCGTCAGCAGATCGTCGCGGCGGCGCACGAGCATCTTGTGCTGTTCCCTGCGCAGGCGCAGGCGCGAGTCGAGTTCACGGAAGCTCGAGTCCACGTCCGGCAGCAGCGGCTCGTAGTGGTCGTGACGTATCGCCACCATGTCGTCGAAGGAATCGAAACTCGACTGCCAGCTGACGAGCTTCTTGCGCAGGTCGGCGAGGTCGAGATAGTTCTGCAGCCCCGTCTGGAAGTCGTGCGTCGCGAGGAGTTCCATGAGGTAGTAGGTCTCCGGCGTCTCGGGCAGAGAGCGCAGGCGTATGACCCAGTCCTTGTCCTTGCGGATTTCTTCCCGGACCAGCGCGCCCAGGAACTTGCCTTCGCGGATGCTCTCGATCGACTCGTTGAGCTTGCCGACCTCGGCGCCGAAGGCATCGAGCGCGCGACCGTAATAGATCGCAGCACGCCCGTGAATGTCCAGCTTCCCGTACGCATAGGGAAGCGCCAGCATGGCCTCCTGCGTCGCGCCATCGGTAACCTCGCGTTCGGCGAGGATGCGCCAGGGCACGACCGCGCGATCGTACCTTTCGGCGGACAGGCTCGCCCAGCCCGCGCTGAGCAGCGCCTGGTTAGAGAACGGCCCGTCGAGACGGACGCGGTTCAGGTACGGCATCGCCTGGTCGTACTCGCCGTCCTCCAGCAGGATCGTGCCGAGCACGAGGTTGGCCTTGTCCCGGATCGCGAGCTCCGCCGGATCGCCCGTGTCGATCTTCCCGGCGCGATCGAGCTGCTCGATCGCCTCCTGGCGCTGGCCGTCCTGGAGATAGGCGATGCCGAGGTTGTAGGCCGCGAAGCCACCGTAGCTGTCGGACCCCTGCAGGCGCTTGAGGACCTCGAAAGACTCCGCAGGCTTCTCCTGGGCGAGGTAGACGTTGGCGCGCAGGAACTCGATGTCGTCCCGGATACCTTCGGGGATCTTGCCGTCGATGCGATCCAGCGCGAGGAGGGCATCGTCCATCTGGCCTTTCTGGAAATGGATCCGGGCGAGACGATACGCGGCATCGTTGCGCACGATCTCGTCGACGGCGCCCTCGAGTACGGCCGTAATCGCGCGGCCTGCACGGTGATGCATCCGGTAGCGCAGCTCGAAATCGCCGAGCGAGAATTCCGCATCGACCATGTGGATGTAGAGCGTATCGAGCTCGGGCTCATCGAGCCCGGCGTGCTGGCTGACTTCGGCGTCGAGCCGCTCCAGCGCCTCGAAGTAGTAGCCCTGGTGCGCGTAATAGAGCGCCTCGCCGAAGTACAGATCCTTCAGCTCTTCGCTATGACTTGGACTCGTTGCCAGACTGGCGATCAGCAGGAGCCCGATCCCTGAGAACGGTGCTCGAAACATGGACTACCAGTCTCCGACCCGAATTCCGCTGTTGCCGAGGCCCGGGCCGGCCAGGGTGATGCCGAGCGCCTTGGGCTCGACGCCCTTGGCGAAAGCAAACTGGTCCGTCTTGTTGAACTCGGTGCCGTTCTTCAGCTGACCGATCATCGTGATGCTGAGCTGATGGTCACCGGTAGGCACGTTCCCGGTGTAAATCCGCTGCACACCGCCCTTCTGCAGCGCTTCGAGCTCCTTGTAGCTGTAGATGTGGTGCGTGGCGAGTTCGCCATCGATCTCGATCTTCACGGCGTCGAGGCGAAAATTCTCGTCGCCTTCGATGGCCACGAAAAGCGCGACCTGGGTGTTCGACGGATACAGCAAACGCTCCTCGAGGTTGCTGAGTTCGGAGGCGATGCTCAGGACATCGGACTTAATTTCCTGGACCTGGCCGTCCAGACTGCGCATATCGTCCCCGGATATGTCCTGCGCCGTACTCGTCGCGGACAGGCCGCCGGCGAGCAGGAGCAACATCAACGTGCGGATAAATCTCGACATCGTTCAAGTCCCTTTTTGTATTACATAATCCATATGCAATTGCCGCGATTGCGCGCCGTCGCGCCAGAGTCACGGACAGTCGCTAGTGTTTAGTAAACAGGCCGTTTTATCTGTGAACTGACCCGCAAATCCATGCTGTACCTGTATGCGCCCGGCCCGGCTGCCGAAGCGCCAGTAACAGGAATGTGAATCGCGTCACTGTGCGATCGGCCCGATCGACACATAGTCTCGCTCATAGCGACATGATCAATAACTGGCTCACCACCTTGCGGAAAATCGGCGCCCTGCTACGCGAGATCTACCTCGCGCCCGGCGACTTCGTGCTGTCGAAATTTGCCGAGGTCGCGCCCGTTACCGCCGCGAACTGGGGCGTCGCATCCGGCGGCGATTCGGTCGTGCAGGCCACCGTCGTGTCGGGGTTCTTCTGGTTGTTGATGGCGATTATTGCCTGGCGCCTGTACCGCTACTGCCAGAGCCTGTTGCGTAATCTGACCGCCGTGCTCCACACCGCCTGGTACCGAGGCAAACAGTCTGCCGGCAGCCTGAAAACCCGGGTGGTTTGCAGGCTGCGCGAATTCGTGCCCGGGCGCCATGACGACGGCATCGAGGCGGTGCCCGAGATCGACTTCGACGATCTCGACCTTGCCGTGCTGCGCTCCGCCGCGGCCCGCGGGCCGGGACTGGCGATGTCGGCGCCGGAGATCGCGGAGAAATTCAGGCTGCGCCCTTCGCAGGTTCAGCGCAGCGTCGACAAGCTGCGCCGGAACAAGATGCTGGATACCGTAATCGGGACGACAGACGGCTACGGCAACTTCCGCCTGTCACCGTCCGGCGCGACGTTCGTGGCAATGTGGCAACGCCAGCATGGATCCTGACGGCCTGTCGCACACGGCTTGATGTGGGCGGGCTGCTGCACCCACAATCGGTGCACGCAGACAAAAACACCCTGGAAGGTTTATGGCAGGCTGGTTGTTCCTCCTGGTTGCCCTCGCCGGTACGGCGATCGTCGTCAACGCGGCAAGGCCGCTGAGGGGGCCGATTTCGCTCGTGCCGAGCTGGATACTCGCGTTCCTGACCCTGGACCTCGCGCTTTTCCATGTCGCGCTGGCACTCCTGTTCACCGGTGGCTTTGCGCTGTTCGGCGCGCTCGAGGCGTGGCCGGGCAAGCTGGCACTGCTGCTCGTACTGGGTTCGAGCGCGGTCCTGCTCGTTCTCTGGCTGCCCAGCCTGCGCGCCGCTTCCATCGCCGACGCCGTCGCGGCCGAACTCGAACTGGACCCTGTCGAGCCAATCCCCAGGCGTTTATTGCTACGGCCGATTCCGCGGCTCCGCGACGGCGTCTCTGTCGTCCGCGACGTGCCGTTCTCGCGGCGCAGCGGGCGCGTTCTCGCCATGGACATTTACCGCGGTTCGGGTCACGACGGGAGGCGGCCTGGCCTCGTGTTCCTGCACGGGGGCGGCTGGGTCCTCGGCGACAAGCGCGAACAGGGACTGCCGCTATGCAACCACCTCGCCACGCTCGGATGGGTCTGCGCCAACGCCAACTACAGGCTGAGTCCCGGTGCCACCTATCCCGACCACGTCGTCGATGCAAAAGACGCCGTTGCCTGGCTGCGCGAACACAGCGACGAGTACGGCGTCGATCCTGATTTCATCGCAATCGCCGGCAATTCGGCGGGCGCACACATCGCCGCGATGACTGCACTGACCGACAACGCGGCGCCGGAACCCGGAAATAAACAGGGCGATGCATCGGTGCAGGCCATCGTGACTTACTACGGCGTGTACGACTTCACCAACCGCATGGGCGTGCACGGCCGGGCTTTCATTGACCGGCTGATTGGACCGCACGTCGTGAAAGCGTTTTTCGACACCGAACCCGAACGATTCCATGCCGCCTCGCCGATGGACCACGTCGAGCAGGCGTCGGTACCCTGGCTCATACTCCAGGGCGATCGCGACAGCCTGACGCCGGCGCCCGAGGCGCGTGAATTCGAGCGGCGGCTTCGCAAGCACTCGCAACATGCGGTGGGCTACGCCGAGTTTCCCGGCGCCCAGCACGCCTTCGATATCTACTACTCGCTGAGGACCGTTGCGGCGGTCGAACTCACTGCGCGTTTCCTGGTGACGGCGCACCGTGCCGCTGTCGCGAGCTCGTCGAATGACGCGCGCAGGCACTCGTAGTAGAACGCCGGGTCCGGCATCATCTGGCGGTCGCAGACCGGCGCGATCGTGACCTTGCCATCATAGATCGTCGCCGTGTGATTGAGCCCCAGGTTGTCCATGAGTGCCCCCATGCTCGTAAAGCCCACGAGCTTCGCACCGCACAGGTACAGTGGTCGTGACGGCCCGGGGAGCACCGAGATGACGGTGTTGTGGTTGTCACGGTAGCGCCTGCCCGGACCAAACTCCGCGCTGATGGACCGGGCCGCAAGCGTCATCGCCGCCGAGGGCAGCACGTCCTGCATTTCGGCCAGTTCCCGCGCACTGAGCGGCTTCAGCGCCCGCGCTTCCTGCATCTCTTCACGAATCATGGCGAGCCGTTCCAGCGGGTCGTCGACCTGCGTCATCAGCCTGATGCGTATCAACTGCACCCGATGGCCCGGCACGCCGTCGTCGTCCCGGTCGTGGACGTGCAGCGGCACGAGTGCATACAGGGATCGCGCGGGCAGTTCGTTCTTGTCGGCGAGATAGCGCCGCAGCGCGCCACTGCAGATCGCGAAGATCATGTCGTTCAGCGTCGCGTCTGCCAGGGCGGCGTTGATACGCTGCAGCGCGGCCAGATCGACGGTAAACGGCGCGAGCACGCGATGCGGCGATATACGGTCGTCGAAGCGCGTCGCCGGCGCACGCTCCTGGTCGAAATGCAGCACGTCGTCCGGGTTGAGCGGATTTGCACCGATGCCCGGGATCCTGTCGAAGAGTGACTGGCCGGTCTCGACCAGCTTGATCGTGTTGTTGAACCAGGCGAGCGCAAGCAGCTGCACAGCGCCGGGCTGCTTCTCGGAGAACCAGCGCCGCTGTGTTTCGGCAGCTTCGGGAACAGCCTCGAGGTCATGAAGCGCGATCGTGAAATCGTCTTCGGTCACGTCGTCCAGCGCAACGTGGTGAACCTTTACCAGCACCGCAAAAGCGCTCTCGGGAAGCCAGGAAACGTTATCGAGGCCTTCGATAACGTACATCTCCCAGACCGGCCGGTGCATATCCACCGGCCGGGAATGAAGCCGTGAGGCGAGGATGCAGAACTGCCGCCAGTCACCCGGTTCCGGCAACGCGATATGACGCACGTGAAACTCGAGGTCGAAGTGATCGTCGTGGATCCAGTAGGGATAGTCGACATTGAGCGGTACCTCGACGAGCCGCTGCCGGAAAATCCGGGAGGTGCCGATGCGCTCACCAACGTGGTCGAGGATTGTCCGGAAATCCACGCCCCCGCCAGGCGCGGAGGACGGATCGTACAAATAGATCGTCGACAGGTGCTGATGACGCCCAGGCTTGTCGGAATAAAGGAAGAAAGCGTCTGAACCACTAAGCTGGCGCATGGTTGCCTCTCATGCGGTCGACCTCGAGTCGCGAAACCCGGGCACGGGAAAACCGTTCAATGGACGGTCGTAGATATCCTGCAGCACGTTGATCGCCGCCAGCGTCCGCTGCACGTCGGTCGCGAACGCCTCGCGGCGCTTCTTCATGTCCTGGTCGTCGGAATCCAGCAGCCGGCGATGCCGCGCGAGCCGCATGGCGCTCGCGAACAGGGGGCGGGACAGGGCCGCCTCGGTGCTGATCTCCTTTCGCAGCAGCATCTCCCGGCCGAGCGCGAGGGCGCCGTCGATCAGCGCCGTTTCCTCATCGGCCGTCACCGGGCGCCAGCCGCGCTTGACCAGCATGCCCGCGAGAATCCAGTAGGCTTCAATGAACGAGCGCAGGATACTCTGCCCGAACATCGGTACTGCGCCGGCGGGAAGAACCCCGGAGCAATCCCGCCAGTGCGGGTACCGTTCGTCGAGATAACCGAGCGAATTCTGCAGGAACTCGTCCTTTGTCTTGAAAGAGAATTCGAACTTGAGCAGGTCACGAAGGCGCATCAGCTCCTGCTCGAACGCGTCTTTCGCGCCGTCGGAAACGGATGCGGCCAGCGCGACCTCTGCGAGTGCGCCTTCGAGAAAATAGTGCACGATGGTGTTGCGGTAATAGGCTGCTGCCAGCTGCCGACCGGGCGTTATGACGTAGACCGGCGCCGCGCCCTTCGAGAAACACTGCAGCAGGCCGGTCTCCGAGAGCGTGCGAAGCGTCTGCTGCAGGTCCTCGACGCCGCCCAGCTGCAGATCGTCTGCCATCGGCAGCTGCCAGCGCTCGATGAGCCCGGCGATATCCCTCGCCTGGCGCCAGATCTGGCCGGCATCCAGCGCGCGGCCGTTGGCTGCCAGCAGCACCAGGGTCACGAGATCCGTCAGCGTGATCGGAATGGAGCGCTCGATGCGGCTGCAGATTTCGAATGCGAGTTTCTGCACGTGCGTGCCTGCCCCGAGGTCACCCGCGGCAGGCACCGTGTCCGCAAGCGCGATCGGCTCTCCGAAGCGCACGTATACCTTGCCGTACTTGGCCTTCATGCCGGCAATGTAGTCGATGAACCACTTCAGCGATTCCTTGCGCTTGGGCACGCCGTGCTGCATCGCGATGTAATCGTCCATCTCGGGGATCTGGTCGAAACTGATGGCGACCGGCACGAACAGCGCGTCGTCGATGGATGCCCGTTCGTACGCATCCATGACCCAGCGAATCAGCCCGAGTTTCGGCCGCAGCAGCTTGCCCGTGCGCGAACGCGTGCCCTCAATCGACCAGGACAGCGGCACGCGCCGCGAAGCCAGGTAGTCGATGAAGTACTTCAACACGAGCTTGTATACGTCGTCGTCCTTGAAACTCCGGCGCAGGAATATCGCGCCGGAGTGCCTGGCCAACGGACCAAAACCGGCGAAATTCATGTTGATGCCGGCAAAGACGAGTGGTTGCGGCCGGAAGCCGGCATCGTACAGGGCCCGCATGAACACGAAACCATCCAGGTGGGACTTGTGGGACCACAGGAAGACCATCGGGTGCGTCCGCGACAGCTCCCTGAGTTCCTGCAACGCCTCCGTATTGACGTCGAATTCCGGCTCGAAACTGCGCGTGTACATGAATCGTGCGAGCGCCGCCACCCAATCCAGGTAGCGGTCGGCCGGACGCACCGCCAGTTCCTGCAGGCAGTCACGCGCGTCTTTTTCGACATCGGCGTAGCGGCGTTGCTGCTGTTCCGAAAGCGCCCGCAGCGCGGCAAGGAAGCGCTCGTCCCTGAAAACCTCTCGCTCGTCGATCGATGCAACCCGGGAAAACTCGGCTGTCTTTGTCATCGCACCGCACTACGCACTGATGGCCTGCTCGTGCTGGCCCAGCGCGTCGAGGTACATCCCGCGAATACGTGTTGCGTGGGACTCGACGTCGGCAAGCCTCCATTTGTCCGTGGGCTGCGGCGGCAGCACCGTGACCTTGACCTCTGCCGGGCGAACGACGACGCCCTTGTACGGCAACGCATCCTGCGCGTTGTGAATCACGATGGGCACGATCGGCACGCCAGCCTTCCTCGCCATGTGAAACGCGCCCAGCTTGAAGGGTCCGAGCGTGCCGTCACGACTGCGCGTGCCTTCGGGCGCGATCACCACCGAGCGGCCGGACCTGAGCGCGTCGACCGCCGGCTTGAGCGCCAGCTGCGGATCGCCGACGTGTTCCCTGTCGATAAAAACCGTGCCCGTATAGGTAAATGCGATGCCCATCGGCAGCTGGTGCTTGATCTCCTTTTTCGCAATGGCGATAACATCTTCCCGCAGCATGCGTGCCGTGATCAGCACGTCGACTGCGCTCTGATGATTGAAAATAAACACGGCCGGCCGATCGGCCCACAGATGCTCTTCACCGTCGACGAGCAATTTCAGCCGGGCGATCGCCGATGCAACGCTCGTCCAGGCGCCGAGCGAGATGTTCGTTGCTTCGCGCGCCGAGGCACCGAACGCGCGCAGCGGCAACCCGGCGGCGAGCAGAGGCAGTGCCGTGCCGTAGACCAGCACACTGCGCACGACGTCACCGACGCCGATCGTGCCGCGGCTTTCCAGGTGAACGGCCCGCCAGCCGTTGTCACGTACCACGGCCGCGAGTTTGCCGTCCGGATTGATCGCGACGGGGTGGCCAACCGCTTCGAGGAGCGACAGGTCCTCGATGCCGTTGGTGTAGAAATAGCTCTTGTCGAGCCTGACGCGCTGCTGCCGGGCGAATTCCCGTGCCGCCAGCAGCTTGTTCTCACCGAAGCAGGGCTCGCCCGCCAGCCTGCCCGTGAAGCGGCCGTCCTCCCGCTCGAGTTCCGTGCACAGGATGTGCCGCACGCCGAGGATCCTCGCGACCGGCTCGATCTGGTAGCGCGTCGCGGAGCTCACGATGACGACCGTGTGCCCCTGCCGCTCGTGCGCGGCGATCATCGCGCGTACCTCGGGGAAGATCTCCGCGGCGAGATGCTCGCGCGTCACTTTTTCGCCGAGCTCGATCAGCTCGTGCTCGGGCATGCCATTGAGATTCCGCACGGCGGACGCAAGCGCATCCTCGAATCCGCCGACATTCAGCAGGTAGCGGGTGACCATGTCGCCGAGGTCGAAAAGCTCCTGGCTGCTGATCTCGCCGTTCCTGAGGCGCTCCAGGAACATGTCCCTGACGGAGTGGGTCGCTATGACGGTGCCATCGAAGTCGAAGAACGCCCCGGTCGTCTTACCGCGCAAGCCTGCGGCAATGTCCCGGGTAAAGTGTTCATAGGGTTCCACTGGGCCGCCTCCGTGTGCCGCTTCGGCCGCCGTCAAAGCCGCAAATTTACGATGACCGAAATAAAATTCGCGTTCAATACGTAGTGTCCCTGCCTCAGCGTGGCGTTACCGAAGCGTAAAATAGCGCTGTGAACAGCCGTTGCCAGATCTGCTGAATGGCACCCGACGACGACAGGCCCGGTATCGGGGCGAAACCGCCTGCTCTCGGCTACGCGATCGCGGAGCCGCTGCGGGCATTGTTCGAACTCGTGTGCCTGCTCCCGGCGCACCTGTTTCTCAAGCGCGCCCCCCGCGGCGACGGTCATCCGGTCATCACGTTACCCGGCTACAGGAGTGACGACACGGCCATGCTCGCGATGCGGCGCTATCTCGAACGCTGGGGCTACGTGCCCTATCCGTGGGGTCTCGGCGCCAACCTCGGTATCGGCTACCAGCGCATCGACTACGAGAAACGCATGCTCGAGAAGCTCGAAAAAGTCGTCGAGAAACATGGTGAGCCCGCAACGATGATCGGTTGGAGCCAGGGCGGCGTCATCGCCCGCGAGATTGCGAAACAGAGGCCCGAACTCGTGCGGCAGGTCATCGTGCTCGGCAGCCCGCTTGCCGACGCCCCGGAGGCGACGACAATATTCCGCGTCTTCCGCCGGACCTCGTCGGAAGAGATTACCAGCGAACTCATGAGCTTCATGCGCGAGGTAGCCGCGCCACTGCCGGACGTGCGTTGTATCTGTATCTACAGCAACTCCGACGGGATCGTGTCCGCGGACATCGCGCAGGACCTGGTCTCGCCGAACGTCGAGAATATCCGGGTCACGTCCAGCCATCTCGGCATGGTCGTTAACCCGATGGTTTTGTTCATCATCGCCGATCGTCTGTCGCAGCCCGAAGACGACTGGCAGCCCTTCAACATGTATGCGCTCGACCGCCTGCTGAGCTGGTCGCGCTGAAACGGACAGGCCGATGCTTAAACAACTATCCGGAATGGACTCGCTTTTCCTCTACACCGAGAATCACCGCGCACCACTCGAGGTCGGGTGCCTGCAGGTATACGATCCGTCGACAGCACCGAACGGTGAGGTGCGCTTCAAGGAAATCCTGGCAACGTTCCAGGAGCGCCTCGACCGTGTCGACCTGTTTCGCCAGAAGCTGGTCGAGGTGCCGTTCTCACTCGACTATCCGTACTGGACCGAGGACAGGGACTTCGATCTCGAATATCACGTCCGCCATATCTCGCTGCCGAAGCCGGGCGACTGGGAACAGCTCATGGCGCAGGTTGCGCGCCTGCAGGCGCGGCAGCTCGATCATTCCCGGCCGCTGTGGATGGCGCACGTCATCGGGGGTCTCGGGAACATCCCGGGTTTCCCGAAAGCCGCGTTCGCCGTATTCATGAAATTTCATCACGCGGCGATCGACGGCGCCACCGGCCAGAACCTGCAGGCCATCATGCATGATCGGGAACCCCTCCCGGCCGACGCCTCGTCCTACCGGCCCTCGATCGGGCCGGGCGACAACAACAGGCCGGGGGCCCTGAACCTGCTGGCACGAACCCCACTCAACACGGCGCTGCGTTCGACGAAGCTGGGCCTCGGTTTGCTCTTCGCGTTGCCGGGTGCCCTGAGGATGTTACTCACCCGCGACAGGACGTCGAAGACTCCGGTACCGGTCACGATTCTCAACCCGGGCCGGGTGACGCCGAACCGCTCGATCGGCGGCCGCTTTTTCGACCTCGAGGACTTCCGGGCGATCCGTGCAGGCTGCAAGGGCGCGACCATCAACGATGTTGCATTGACGGTGATTGCCGGCGGCATACGCTATTACCTCCAGGCCCGCGAAAGCCTGCCGGACTTGCCTCTCGTCGCGGGATGCCCGATCCACGTCGGCGGCTCGATGGAAGAAAGTCGGGACCGGCCGAACCTGTTGAGTATCATGACGCCGTCACTGCACACCGACATCAGAGACCCTGTCGAGCGCCTGCATGCGATTCGCGACGACACCCTGGGCGCCAAGGCATCAACGGCCGCACTCGGCAAGGCGACGTTGACCCGCATTCCCATGAACCTGCCGGCGCCGGTCGCCAGGAACCTGTATCCGCTGCTTGTCACGCTTGGTGTGCAGTCGCAAACGCTGCTGTTCAATACGCTGATCAGCAACGTCGCTATCGACCACGGCCCCCTGTATTTTGCCGGCGCGAAGCTCGCCAGGGTCATGGGGACTGCGCCTCCGTTCGACCAGTGGGGCGCTTTCCACACGGTCGTTTCCTGTGGTGGCGAGGTCTCCATTACGGTCACTGCCTGCCGCGACATGATGCCGGATCCGGAGTTTTACGCCGAGTGTATCGAAGCCTCTTTCGACGACCTGAGGCAAGCCATGTTGGGCACGCCCGCGGCCCGGAAGCAGGCGACTCGCGGCAAGAAGAGTGCCGCGGGGAAGCCACCGGCAGTGGAGATTGCTTCCTGAGCGATCAGTCGATGTAGTGGTCGATCGAACTCTCGATCGCCGCGCGGATGGGCTCGCGCAGCATCATCATCGCGAGCCCGACGTGCACATGAACCTCGACGCTGTCTTCGAAAACCAGGATGCGGCCGGAAACGCCCTTGCCGTGCACGCGCAGGTGGTCGCCTTCCCACGCCGAGCTCAGCCTCAGCTTGCCGCCGAGTTCCTCGGCGACGCGGTCGACTCGCCGCCGCGCTTCCTCGACACCGAGGGAATGTTTGCGTTTGATCTTCAATGTGCTGCTACCTGGTCGCGGTTCGAGAACCGCGACAGACACTAAATTAGCAGCTTCCCTCCCGGAACCTCAATGAGAAACGGGGCGGGCCGCAGTGCGACCCGCCCCGTTCGGCCTGCAAAGGCTACCGTTGCAACCTGCGGCGCAGGACCGCGAGGAGCGTCAGCAACAGTGGCAACCCGGTCGTGCCGCCGCCACCCGAACTGTCGTCTGCCGTCGTCGTGTCAGCAACCAGCGGGTCGGTGCCAAGTACCTTGACTTCCTCACCGTCCGGCTTGCCGTCGTCGTCGGTGTCCGGATCATTCGGGTCGGTGCCGTAATCACGCTCTTCACCGTCCTCGAGTCCGTCGTCGTCGGAGTCGCTATCGCGCGGATCGGTGCCGTCTTCGTGCTCGTCGCCATCGTTGACGCCGTCGTTGTCGGTGTCATCGTTACGCGGATCGGTGCCGTCTTCGCGTTCGTCGTCGTCACTGCGACCGTCGTTGTCGTCGTCATGATCGGCGTCGTCATCGATGCCGTCGTTGTCGTCGTCGGCGTCCTCGTCGTCGTCGATGCCGTCGTCATCGAAGTCGTCATCGAGAGTGCCGAGGAAGTCCGCGATCATATCGATGTCCGAACGCGGCATGCAGGCGAGGTAGACCATCTCTTCCTCGTCGTAGATGGCTTCCCAGGTCTCGTCCGCAGAATCGCCATGTACGTCTTCGTCCACGCGGCCGCCGGAGCCATCCTCGCCGTGGCAGCCGGCGCAGGTCGTGACGTAGCGCTGCTCGCCACTGGCATCGCGGGAGTTCAGGTACGCCGCGATCTGTTCGATATCGGCTTCCGTGAGCCCCTGCAGGAACTGCATTTCGGGCACCCCGTTCGGGTACACGCTGGTGCCGAAAATCGAGCCGGCGATATTGCAGCTGCGTGCACCGGCGACGCGCCTGATTCCGGGCAGCATGTCGTCGACAGCCGGACCGTCCCAGGGATCGCCATGGCAGGCGCCGCAGTTGGCATCGTACAGCGCTGCATCGTCCGGCAGACCTGCTACGGGGTCGACAACCTCCACCCGGGTAGTGGCTGCCGCGCTTTCGAGCTGGCCGTCGCTGACGATCAGCGAAACCTCGTAGACGCCGGCGGCCATGTAGCTGTGCTCCGGCGTCGCGCCAGTACCCGCCGCACCGTCCCCGAAGTCCCAGGCATACGTCAGTGCGTCCCCGTCAGGGTCACTGGACGCACCGCCGTCGAAGCGGATCGCCGTTCCGGTATCACCACTGTACGGACCGCCCGGATCAGCGGTGGGCGCGCGGTTCGCCGGCGGCACGGCGATCTCCGCCGTCGTCGCTACCGGATCGCTGTTCAGATCGCCGTCATTCACGGTCAGGGTAACGGTGTAATTGCCGGCCGCTGCATAGGCGTGCGTCGGGCTGACACCGCTGCCGGCGGGGGAGCCGTCGCCGAAATTCCAGCTATAGGTGAGCGGATCGTCATTCGGGTCCGCCGATGCGGAGCCGTCGAAGGTGATCGTCTGGCCGGGCTCGCCCGCGTATGGCCCGCCCGGATCGGCAACCGGCGCGATATTGACCGGCGGCGCCGTAATTTCTGCCGATGCAACGGAAGGATCACTCCTGGCCTGGCCATCGTCGACCACCAGCCTGACCTCATAGACGCCGGCCGCTGCGTAGGTGTGGGTCGGCATCATGCCGGTCGCCAGAGTGCCGTCGCCGAACTCCCACTCGAACGTCAGGCTGTCATTGTCCGCATCGCTCGATCCCGAGCCGTCGAACTGGATCAGGGTCGTGCCGGCTTCGCCGGAGTACGGTCCCCCCGCATCGGCGACCGGCGGATTGTTTGGCGGTGGCTGATCGGCGGGATCGAGCGGTACGCTCGGCGGCGTGCCGCCGGCATTGCTGCAACCGGGGGTCTGCGCATCGCACCACCCCGGCTGGGTACCCGCCTCGATCTCGGCAATATTCAGATTCAGGCTCTGGGTATTGTCCGAATCGAGGTTCTCCACCGCGCGCAGTGCCGCTGTGAAATCAACGCTGGTGCAGCTGAATCCGGCACCCGATGCGCCGTTCGCCAGCAGATCCTCACCATAGCCATTGAAGTTGCCACCACCACCGGCTGACCGGTGACAGACCTGGCAGGAATCATCCGGCAGGAACGCATCGTCGGTTTGCGAATTGGGATAGGTTGAACTGAAAATGTCGCCGCAACTCGGCCACGCATGTGCCCCCTGTGACGCCAGAAGCGCCATTGCCAGCACCACCGGTACCGGCAAGTATCTCTTCCCTCTGCTCATTTCAATATCCTTTTGCCGGTAGCCCGGCTATGTAATTTGCTTGCCCAAAACGAATGTTTTTCGCATCGCTCAGGTCATTACACGGGCTCGCGCGCCAGAGGGTTCCCGGACTGGCGTGATTTTCAGGTAGGTAGTTGTACGGATGCGCCGGTCAGCGAGAGGGAGAGAAGAACTGGCCGGCGGAAGGGAGGCGCCGCCGGCCAGGGTGCCGGTTTATTGCCTGACCGGGCAGGTGCTGATGCCGAGCAGCGAATAGACCGGGCAGTTACCGACCAGGCCGGTAACCAGCGGAACCAGGCCGACCCAGCCCCAGGGCGTTTCGGGACCGACAAAGACCAGGCTCACCAGCGCGGCGCCGGCGACAACCCGCAATACACGATCGATCGTACCTTCGTTCTTGAATGCCATGATGATTCTCCTTGTTCTCTCAATATGAGGTTTCGAATACGGTCTCGATATTGAGCCAGGAGCAGCCCGGCGTCAGTGACTCAGTCACCGAAGGACGGGCCCGCCAGCGCTTCGATCCTGGGACGGTCGATGAGCGCCACCCGGCCGCGCCCCAGCCGCACCCAGCCCTCACTTTCGAAGCGCTTCAGGTGCCGCGAGACGACCTCCCGGGCCGTGCCGAGTTCCACGGCGATATCCTGGTGCGTGATCTTCTCGACGCCCTTCCTGTCGAGCTCGAGGAGCACGCCGGCGAGCCTCACGTCGATCGCTGTGAATGCGATTTGTTCGATCTTCTGGATCACGCTGGTCAGCCGCGACGAAAACCCGTCGAAGACGAAACGACGAAACCACTGCGACCCCTCGAGCGCCGACTGGAAGCTTGAAACCGGAATCGCGAGAGCCTCGACATCCGACTCGGCAATGGCCTCAGCCGGATAGTGCTCGTCGCTGAGGAGACATGAGGTTGTCAGGATGCAGGAGCCGCCCGGACCGATGCGATACAACGTGACCTCGCGGCCGTTTTCCGCCGTGAGCTGCACCCGCACCTCACCATCGAGCAGAATGAGGAATGCCTGGCAGAGGTCTCCAGCGTGAAAGACGAACCGGTCGTGGTCCAGCTTCACGACCTGTGCGTTGTCGAGCAGCCGCTCGAGCACTGCTTCATCGGCATCCACGAGCTCGGGAACGGCTGTCGTCAGCCTGTCCTTCAGACTAGACTTGTCGTCACCGCGACCAGTCACTGCGAGCACCCTTGATCATGGACCTGAAAGTTCTTTTCGTCGTATTCGGAACTGTATTCCTGGCCGAACTGGGAGACAAGACGCAGCTCGCGACCGTGCTGTTCGCGAGCAAGCCGTCCGTAAGCCTGGCTACCGTGTTCATCGGCGCGTCGCTGGCGCTGATCTTGTCTTCGGCCATCGCCGTGGCAGCGGGCTCCGTGATCTCGCACTACGTGGATCCCCGCTACTTGTCCTACATCGCCGGCGCGGGATTCATCGTCATCGGCATCTGGACGATCGTGCAGGCGGGATAGCCCGATTCAGTCGGCTGTGTGCCAGGCCACGTGGAAAAGCGCGTAGCCCGACAGCACCGGCCGCGAAAACGCCATGCCGATAATCTCGCCGCTGACGCTCGACTCTACCGCGTGGGACTCGTCGGTTAGCGGGTCGATGATTTTGCCGAGCACCTCTCCTTTCTCCACGATCGTTCCCAGCCCTGCCTCGGGAAAGAAGAAGCCACCCTCGCCCCTCGACGCGCGCACCCATCGCGAGCGTTCGTAGACCCTCGATTCCGGAATCTCCTTTTCGGGCCGATCCGTCATGCCGAGATAGGCCATGACGTTCTCTATGCCGGTCGTACCACGCATGATCTCGTCTTCCTGGAAGCGGTGCGGCGCGCCCGCCTCGTAGATGATGGACGGGATGCCTGCTTTTGCTGCCTCGCGGCGCAGGCTGCCCTCAGGCCCCTTGCCCGCGATAACGATGCCCGTGCCGAAATGAACGGCGAGTTCCCGGATTTCGCCATCGGAAATGTCGGCACGAATCTGCGGCAGGTTCGTGCGTTCGTTCGACGCGGTATGCAGGTCGACGAGTGCGTCACAATGCACCAGGACCTTCGCGAACACCAGGTGGGCTATCAGCCTCGCCACGCTGCCTCCCGCACTGCCGGGAAACGCCCTGTTCAGGTCGCGGCGATCCGACAGGTAACGGTTGCCGGTTCGAACGCCCTCTGCGTTGATCGCGGGTAACGCAATGACGGTGCCTCTCAATACGTCGGGATCGATATTCGAAAACGCGCGCCTTGCGATCTCGACGCCGTTCAGTTCGTCGCCGTGCACGCCCGCGGTCAGGCAAAGCGTCGGCCCGGCTGCGGCGCCCCGTGCTACGAAGACCGGCATGTTCAGGTAAGACGCTTCGAAAGTCCTGTCGGGGACGAACGGAAAACGCGCGCTCGTCCCTGCCGGAACCTCACGGCCCAGTAGCTGCATCGCACCCCAGTCCTCGCCGGCGGCAGCACTCGTGATCGTCGCGAGACACAAGATGGCTCCGATTCGCGCCAGGGCGCCGCTGACAGGGATTGGCAAACGAAAACAGGGTCGGCTCATGGCACCGGATAATACACGCTGGCCGCGTCAATCCGCAGCGCGCAGATACGCGAGGCCGGATTGCTTGAGGTAGAGCGTACAGCCTCGCTCACTGCGCGGATGATGAGACGCCCCTTCGGGCAGGCGCAGCCAGCTGCCTTGCCCGTATTCGCCCTCATCATCGCTGAACGACCCTTCGAGCACGAACAGTTCGGCGCCGTGCTCGTAAGACACGACGCCCGGGTCCGTGCCCGGCTGCCAGCGCTCGAGTCGCATCGTGTCAGCGTAGCCACGCTGCGCATACAGCGGTATCAGGCTGATGCCGGGGTCGGCGCCGGGTTGCCAATCGGCTTTCGTGGTGTCGATAACCACGTGCTGCCTGTCCCGACCCGGAAACTGCCTGAGTTTTACGAACAGCAGGCACCCTCCCTTCGAGTACGGCGCGTGCCGGAATCCCTCCGGGTTCAGGAGGTAGGTGCCGGCGGGCCAGTCGCCATGCTCATCGGAGAAAACGCCATCGAGCACGAGTATCTCCTCGCCCTCCGGATGGTCGTGGGCGGGGAATGACGATTCCGGTTCGTAGCGGACGATCGACGTCACCTGCCCGGACTCGGGTGCGCCGACGAGGTGGACGCGTTTACGCCATACGGTACCGCTCGGGCTTGGCGTCCACTCCATGGATTCGGTGTCGGCAGCTGCGCGAACGGAGAGATCACCGTTGATCGGATCGTTCATCGTGACTTACCGCATCAGACCCTGTTCACCGGGCGCGCAGGGTCCGGGGAAATAGTAATGCTCCATGATCTTCGTACGCCTTAACCCATGTCGAATAACAGTATCTCCGATTCCGACGAGCCAGCAAGCCGGAACGTGGCGGGGCCTTCGACGGCGACGCCGTCGCCCGGGTAAAGCTGCTCCTCGTTGAGCAGCGCGCTGCCCGTTGCGACCTGCACCCAGCCCTTGCGGCCCTCGGCCAGTTCGTGGCTCACGGCATCGCCGTCGCCGAGCACGGTGGCATACAGGTCGGCGTCCTGGTGAATCGTCACGGCACCGTCGCGGCCGTCACGCGAACCGACGAGACACAGCCGGCCGCGTTTCTCATCCGCAGCAAAATGCCTCTGCTCGTAGCTCGGTTGCAGCCCCTTGCTCTCCGGCAGTATCCAGATCTGCAGGAAATGCACCGGGTCCGTGTCGGAAGCATTGAACTCGCTGTGACGCACCCCCGTGCCCGCCGACATGCGCTGGACGTCGCCCGGACGAATGACGGAGCCATTGCCCATGCTGTCCCTGTGTTCGAGCGCCCCGTCGAGCACGTAGGAGATGATCTCCATGTCGCTGTGCCCGTGGGTGTCGAAGCCCTGGGCCGGCTGGACCCGGTCCTCGTTGATGACACGCAGCGGCCCGAAACCCATGAAATTCGGGTCGTAGTAGTGGCCGAACGAGAAGGTGTGGCGGCTGTTGAGCCAGCCAAAGTTCGCGACGCCACGATCTTCCGAGTGTCGGATGGCAAGCATGTTGGACTCCCTGAATGCGACTGTTCTGCAACCAAGGACTATTTTGCTATCGGTCCTTGTCAAAGACAATTAGCCAAATTTGATACATACTGTCGCCAAATAAGCGACAATTCTCACGGGAGTGGGGATGGACCGGCTGGACAGCATGCGCGCGTTCACGCGCGTCGTGGACGAAGGCGGCTTTGCCGCGGCGGCGCGCAGGATCGGGCTGTCGCGCTCGGTCGTCAACAAGGCCGTGATCAATCTCGAGAACGAGCTGGGTGTGCAGTTGTTACGACGCAGCACACGGCAGGTCACCCCGACGGAAACCGGGCTCGCGTTCTACGATCGCTGCATCCGGATACTCGACGACGTCGACGAGGCCATCGCCGCGATAAAGGAGCTGCAGGAGCGCCCGACCGGCACCCTGCGCATCAACGCGCCGATGTCGTTCGGTACCCTCCACCTGTCTTCGCTGGTCGCCGAATTCATGGCGACGCATCCGGACGTGCACGTCGAGCTGGTGCTCAACGATCGCTTCGTCGACCCGATCGAGGAAGGCTTCGACGTAACGCTCAGGGTCGGCGAAGCCAGCCCGTCGACCAGCCTGATCGCCCGGGAGATCGTGCCTGCGAAACGGGTACTGTGCGCATCGCCGGCCTACCTGGAACAGGCCGGTGAGCCACGCAGCCCGACTGAACTAAGGGAACATCGCTGCCTGCATTACGGTTACCTGGACTCGGGCAGCCAGTGGCGGCTCGTCGGACCCGATGGTGATCGGACGTACGCGATCCGCTGTGTGATGTGGTCCAACAACGGCGACGTCCTCAAGGATGCCGCGATCCATGACCAGGGGATCGCATTGTTGCCGACGTTTATCGTCGGCGATGCGCTGCAGGAAGGCGAGTTGCGCACGGTCCTGCCGGATTACGCTCCGCCCGGGATCACACTGTGTGCACTGTATCCGCGGCACCGGCACCTGTCAGCGAAGGTGAGGCTCTTCGTCGATATGCTCGAGGACCGATTCGGCGGGCGCCCTTACTGGGATCTCGTGGAGTGACGGCAGTCCGGACGCTCTGCTATTCCCACATTACCGCTACGCCTTCTTTCTGTGCCGCTTCCAGCAACTCGATCAACGGCAGCGCCCGATTGTGCAGACTCACCCGCCGCTCATCACCTTCTTCCTCATCACTGGGCGGCTGGTCCTCGAGGGCGGCATCAGCGGCAGCGATGCCTTCACGCAGCGACTGCAGCGCCCGCGGTATGTCCTCCGCACCGATAGCGCTCGGCACCGTTTCCCGGCGCCCCATCATTCCGAGCAGCTTCAGCGCCACATCGCCGAACATCGTGATCTCGGGATAGGCAGCCGTAGTCTTGAACCTGACCAGCATGTGTCTCTATGACCTGGAATAGGTGCCGACCAGGCGATTGGCGCCGATCACGTTGGACTCGATCTTCTCCAGCAGTTCCCACATCGTCAGGCCGGCGTCGAGGGCCGGTTCCGAATCGAGGGCGAGCAGCCAGAAGAAATAGTGGTGGGTACCGTGACCTTCAGGAGGCATCGGCCCACCGTAACCGGCATTACCGAAGTTGTTCACGCCCTGTACGTAGCCGGCAACGCCTTCGGGTAATTCCGTCACCGACCCCGGGATCCCGTAGAGCAACGAAGCCGTAGGTGCCGGGCGACACGAGTGGCGCGTCCGGGTCGTGGCAGATCAATGCAAAAGAGCGCGTGCCCTCCGGTACCTTGCTCCACTTAAATGCGGGCGAAACGTCCTCGCCCTCGCCGGTGTGCCGGGTCGGGATCGGCCCGCGATCCTCGAAGGCAGAGCTCGTCAACGTCATGTCCGATAGTGCGAATCCCATGATGAATCCCCATTCTTCTTCCTGGAGGATCGATGCTCCCACAAGCGACCGGCCGATGAAATAGCATTGTTTACGTACATTCATTACCATCGAAGGGCACATCGCGGAGGGCAATCCATGAGTGAAACGATACTGATCGTGTTGGGCGCTATCGGTCTGCTGGCGGCCGCTGGCGGACTGGGATTCTGGCTGGCGCATATGCGCTTGCGCGGCGAAGCCACCCGGGCCGACGAGGTCCGGCAACAATTCGACGACTACCGGCGCGAGGTCACGCAGCATTTCGGCCAGACCGCCGAGCACTTCAAGGCCATCGGCCGTGAATACCGCGAGCTTTACGAGCACATGGCGGGCGGGGCCGACGCATTATGCGATCGCGAGGACGTCGACGTGAAACTGTCGTTCGCGCCGAAAGCCATACTCGAATCGATCGCGGAAGAGCAGCTGGAAGCCGAGGCACCGCGCGACTTTGCCGGGGATGAAGCACCGACCGTCGAGACCTCGGCCCCGGCGGACGAGCAGGTGACGGCCGAATCAGAGGACGAATCCGTCGAGGCGCTGAGCCCGGACGCGGAATCGGAGCCCGGCGACAAGGCCGGGCGTACGCTCCACTGACAGATGGCCGCGACGAGAAGAGCATGCTGTTTCGGCTGAATCTCGTCGTTCTGATGATCGTCCTCTCGGCGCCCGTCGCCGGCCGCGCCGAAGCACTTGCCGACGTCCTGGAGAACATGATCACCGCGTACGGCGGCGAGGAGAACGTGCGCAAGCTCGACAGCATTGTCCAGGAGTGGGACTTACTGGCACTGACGAGGAACCAGCAGGGTACCGACAAGCGCAGCATTCACCTGCCGGGGCAACTCAAGGTCGAGCTGACCTACCCGGACAAACAGGAGACGCGGGTACTGGACGGCGACGCCGGATATGCCATTTTCGACGATCGCGAGCCGGCAGCGGCGAGTGACATGCAGAGAAGCGCAATGCAGCTGCAGCTCATGCGTTTCTATACGCCACTCACGCTGCGCGATCGCATCGACTCCCTCAGACTTACACGGAGTGACGGATACCTGGCATTGATGCTCGCGGAAGACGGGCTGCAGGCAGAGTATGTCGTCGACACGGACACCTGGCACATCGTGAAGGTAGTCGGGACATTGACAATGCACGGCGCAACCATGCGGTTCGTCACCGAGTACTCCGAGTTCGCAAAGGTCGACGGCGCCCTCATTCACCACCGGGAAAACAAGTTCGTTGGCGGCACGAATACGGCGGTGCTTCGTCTGCGTCGTGCCGTGATGGACGTGGAATTCGATGACGATGAGTTTCGGCCTCACCGCAACAAAAGGGACCCGATTGTCGCGGAGCGTGCGCGCGCAGTTACTTCCGGGTAGATCGGCCGGCGCATGAACATCCCTGCGGGCGAACACTTTCGAACCATCTGGCTGCATCCCGACGACCCGACAACGGTACAGATCATCGATCAACGCCGCCTGCCGCACCGCTACGAGGTGGTCGATCTCCGAACTCACGCCGACGGCGCGATTGCCATCCGGGACATGCTCGTACGCGGCGCGCCCCTGATCGGCGCGACGGCTGCCTGGAGTCTCTATCTTGCGGCGCTCGAAGCCTGTTCATCCGCCAAATCGCTCGACAGGCAGCTCGAATTCGTGCGCTCGGCCGCAAAGACGCTGGCGGCGACGCGACCGACGGCCGTCAACCTTCGCTGGGGGCTCGAACGCATGTTGGCGGTGCTTGCCGATGCATCCGACAGCGAGGCGATGGTCTCGAAACTGCGTGCCGAGGCGGAGACGATCTGCGACGAAGACATCGCCATCTCACGCAGCATCGGCGAGCACGGTGCAGAGCTTCTCGGCGCGATTGCCGCAGGCAATAACGGCAAACCGGTGAACATACTGACCCACTGCAACGCGGGCTCGCTGGCAACGGTCAATTGGGGTACCGCGACCGCACCAATGTACGTTGCGCAGGAGCGCGGCATCCCCATCCACGTCTGGGTAGACGAGACGCGGCCCCGCAACCAGGGCTCGCAGCTGACGGCCTGGGAACTCGCACGAAGCGGCGTTCCCCACACCGTCATCGTGGACAACGCCGGCGGCCACCTGATGCAGCACGGCCGCGTGGACATATGCATTACCGGCACGGACCGCACCACGCGTTCCGGCGACGTCGCCAACAAGATAGGCACCTATCTCAAGGCACTCGCCGCACACGACAACGGCGTCCCGTTTTACGTCGCGCTGCCCTCGACCACGATTGACTGGACCATTGCCGACGGCTTGCGCGACATCCCCATCGAGGAGCGTAACGCAGAGGAGGTAACACATGTCTCGGGGCTGGACGGGGACGCGATCCGGGAAGTGCGCATCGTGCCCGAAGGCTCCCCGGTCAGGAACGATGCCTTCGACGTCACGCCGGCACGGCTCGTAACCGGGCTCATCACGGAACGCGGCGTCTGTGACGCCAGCGAGGCAGGGCTCGCCGCACTGTTCCCCGAACGTGCCGGCGAGGAGCCGTGATCGACGAAGGCTATACAAAGTACGAATGCAACTGGCGCGAGGCGCCACCCTTGCCGGCAGAGGCCGTCGCGGAGCTCAACGCGTGGCGCAACCGGCTCCACGATCAGGGGCTCATCGGCTATTACCCGGAGCATGGCGTCGGCTTCGGCAATGTCAGCATCCGCGAAAGCGATTCGGACACGTTCATCATCAGCGGCACGCAGACCGGGCACATCGAGCGAACCGATGAACGTCACTACGCCCGTGTCACCCGGTGTGACATCGGCGCCAACCGCGTCCATTGCGAGGGGCCGGTGCAGGCATCATCGGAGGCGCTGACGCATGCCGCGATCTACGCGCTCGATCCGGCCATTCGCGCCGTTGTCCACGTGCACGACGCCGCGATGTGGAACGAGCTGATCGACAGCGTCCCGACGACGTCGCGCGACGTGTCCTACGGCACGCCGGAGATGGCGCACGAATTCCGGCGGATCTATGAAGAAACCGATTTCGAACTACAGGGCGTTGCCGTCATGGGCGGTCACGAAGAAGGAATCGTATCGTTCGGCAGTGACATCGCGCAGGCGGCGCGGCGTATCCTGCACCATCGGTATTGAGATTGCTCCGGGCCGGGCATCGACCAGGTGCTACAGGTACACCGCCGGTGTTACTACATTATTAATACCCGCCCCGCGCAGCCGCGCCGCGACCTTGCCCACGCCGGCTCGCGGCATCTTCTCCCACTCGAGCGCCTGCGGCCGGACACCGTGGTGCTGGAAAGCATTGAGCCTGACCCGGACATCACCCCCGAGACCCGCGACGAAATCGATCAGCCCGTCGAGTTCATCATCGCCGTCAGTCACGCCGGGCACCAGCAGGAAGCGCAGCTCGTAAAGCTTGCCGGCCTCATGCAGCAGTTGCGCAGACCGCAGGCTCTTGCGGTTTTCCTTACCGGTCAGCTCGCGGTGGACAGCGTCATCGAAGCTCTTGATGTCGAGCATGACACCATCGGTCACCGGCAGCAGGGACTCCCACCCCGACCTGTCGAGATAACCGTTGCTGTCGATGAAGCAGTCGAGCCCTGCAAGCGCTTCGTCCGACTTGATCGCCTCGAATAGCGCGACGACAAACCCGAGCTGCCTGGTCGGCTCGCCACCCGATACCGTGATCCCGCTCAGGAACGGCCGGTGCCTGCGCGCCAGCTCCAGGATGTCCGCAACGTCGTAGTCGCGCACCATGGGGTTGGCATTGATCGGGCACACCTCGAGACAGTCGTCGCACTGGTCGCAGGTGAGCGGGTCGAACACAATCCGGCCGTCCACCAGCGACAGTGCATCGGCGTGGCAGGCAGGCACGCAGTCGCCGCAGTGATTGCACTCACCGATGGTGTGAGGGTTGTGGCAGGCGGTGCAGTCGAAATTGCATCCCTGCAGGAAGATGACGAGCCGGTTTCCCGGCCCGTCCACGATCGAATAGGTAAGGATCTTACTGACCGTAGCCCGGGGAGAGTTCATTGCTCACCACGCGCGGCTTGCGCTCGAGTATGCCGGTCATCTCGGCGGCTTCCGCCCCGAGCACGGTCGTATTCGTGCGGGAGCCCTGCTGATCCCTGAACTTGCGGATATCCGAGAGCCGGACCATGTAGCCGGTGACGCGCACGAGGTCGTTGCTGGCGACGTTCACCGTGAACTCGCGGAAACCGCTGGCAAACGCCCCCTTGCACAACTGCACCAGCGCCTCGGGATTATTCGTCACGCTCTCGTCCACGGTGAGTATCTCGCTGATCCCGGCGTCGTAATACTGATGGTGCGGCGCGAGCGCCTGCACGTGCGTGACCGGGTCCGGTTCGGTGCCGTAGGGAATGCGCACGCCGGGCGTTGCTTCGCTGTCGTCGCTCAGTCCCGCCTGTGAGTGCAGGAGTGCATGGCCGCGCCACACCTTGTCCAGTGGCCGGGCCTCTATCGCCTCGGCAATCGCCGCGGAGATCCTGTGGCCGAGCGCATTCGCCACCTCGTCGAATCCGTAGCGGCCTTCGCGTCCTTCCGTGTCCTGCAGCAGGTTGACCGCTTCAGCCATGGCAAAGACGCCGAACATCGCGGTGAACCGGTCCCTGTCGACCCATCCTTCGTTGACGAGAAAACTGTCGAAGAAACCAGACTCGTCGAAGAGGTAGTCGACGCGCGCCTGCGTAAGCCGGAAATTGAGTTCGAGGTAATGCGGCAAGGTGTCGGCAAAGAAACCCGCCTCGTCATCGGCTCGAAGGGCGACCTCTTTCAGGTTGACGCGCGTGAGCGTGGAAGCGCCTCCGGCCAGAGGCAGCACGTTGTAACAGCTGACGATGCCGTAGCCGCGCTCGTCGAACGCATCCGCGTGCACCGGGTGGTTCGCGATGTGCGGCTTGCAGCACGCTGCAATGTTCTCTCCGGCGATCGCCAGGATCTCGTCGCCGCTCTTTTGCGGGTCGTAGAGCAGGGTCAGGTTGGGCGCGATCTGTCTGAGCTCCGCATCGACACGCAGGATCGCGCGGGCGACACGATTATCGCTCGGGCCGATGTTGGCATGCATGAACGCATCGGGCAGCGTGCGATCGAGGTAACGCCAGAACAGTTTGATCTTCTCGTACAGGGCATCGTCACTCACGCCCTCGCAGAATGGCAACAACAGCTCGTCCAGCTGCCCGATGTACACCGGCATGCCCGTCACCGAGGGCACGTGGTGGTACGCGATCATCAGCGTGTTGATAGCCTCGTCGAGCGTTTCCGGTACGGGCAGCTCCAGGTAGTCGCTGCCGTCTCGCAATACAACGCTGTAGTCGGGCAGGACATAGCGCGGTTTGTACGGCGCATGCCCTTCGTACATATCGCAGATGACCCGCTCGTCCAGTGCGCGCTGTGTCTCCGCATCCAGTGACGGGTAAGCCAGCGAGTTTTCGGCTTCGAGGGACAGGTAGCGCGCCTTTTGCGCGGGGTTGAGCGTGGCATCGTTGGTGATGCTTCGCAGCTTGCTGAGCATATCCTGCATGGTGCCGCTCCAGAAATTGGTGCCGACCCTGTCTATTGTAGCTGAAATCCGCAACGGATAGATTCGCGTAGCTCGCGCTATCATCGGGGTTCCTTGCCATCACGGGAGAACGCCATGTGCCGCTGGATCGCGTACTCGGGCACGCCCATTTATCTCCACGAAGCCCTTTTCGAACCGGAGCATTCGCTGATCGACCAGAGCCTGCGGGCCAAGTCGAGTGAAACGACCACCAACGGCGATGGCTTCGGCATCGGCTGGTACAACGACCGGGAATTTCCCGGCGTCTTCAAGGACGTGCGCCCGGCATGGAACGACAGCAACCTGCGCGCACTTTCGCAGCAGATCAAGGCTTCGCTGTTCGTGGCGCATATCCGGGCCGCCACCGACGGGGCCGTGCAGCGCAGCAATTGCCACCCGTTCTGTCACGAGAACTGGCTGTTCGTGCACAACGGCACCATCGAGGGCTATGAACGGATCCGGCGCGAGCTCCTGTTCGCCATCGCGCCGGAACTCTTCAATTCGGTCGACGGTACGACCGATTCGGAGATCATGTTCTACCTGGCCCTGAGCTTCGGCATGGCCGGCGACGTGGCGAGCGGCATCGCCCGCATGGCCGGCTTTGTGGAGATGATCGCGGAAGAGCACGGTATCGAGAACCCACTGCAGATGTCACTCGGTATCAGCGACGGCGAGAATCTCTACGCAGTTCGATATTCGAGCGCGCGCGAATCGCGCTCGCTGTTCCACAGCACGGATGCCGAAGCGCTCCAGGACGTAACGCCGGAGGCGGATCGCGTCTCGTCCAAAACGTTTGCGATCGTATCGGAGCCGTTGACCGGTCTCGCGGATGACTGGCAGGAAGTGCCGGAGTCGAGCTTCGTGACGATTGCGGGCGGTAAGGTTCATCACGAATACTTCGAGCCACGCCGACCCTGACGGCGTGACAATTAGATACAAGCCGTTACGAAGCTGTCACCGCGTGACCGCAATACCCCGTTAGCCTTTAACAACGGGAGAGGTGGAGAGGTTTATGCGATTCGGACTCACAGTCTGTTTGCTTGCAGGTATCGTCGGGTTCAGCATGGCGCCGGTATGCGCTGTGCAGGCCAGCGAAACCGGCATCGAGGTCCGCGTTGTCAGTGTGGAAACGAAGCGCGCGATCGAGGGCGTCAGTGTCGCTATCACCGCGAGGGACGGCGAGACGTTCAATGCAACGACGGACGGTGACGGCGTTGCCCGTATCGTGGCGCTCGAGCCCGGGCTGTATGCCCTGGACGCGACGGGCACCGGCTTCATCGAGGCTCTGGAACCGAGTATCCGGGTCGTTGCTCGCCGTACCACCCCGGTGCGCCTCGAGATGCTGCCGGTGGAAGCAGGACTCGACGAGGTCGTCGTGATCGCGCGAGCGGTACAGGCGGATTTGAATGGCGCTGTCAGTTCGACTTTTCTCAACCGCGAGGAACTGCGCAGCGCCGTGGGTGCAGGCAGCGACGTGATGCGCGCGCTGGATGGGCTGCCGGGGCTCATATCGACCGGCGACTTCGCCAATTTTTCGGTGCGTGGCCGCGGCCCGCGCGACAACCTGATCTTCGTCGACGGCCTGCCCTTCGACAAGGTCGTGCATTTCGACCAGACGCTCGGCGAGGAAGAAGACATCGGGGGCGGCGGCCGCTTTTCGATATTCGCGCCCAACTCGATACAGGGCGCCGAGTTTTCGCCGGGCGGCTGGAGCGCAGCTTACTCCGGGCGCTCCGGCTCACTGCTGCAGCTCGACGTAGTCGGCGGCAGCCCGACGCCCAGTGCGAGCCTGCGCATCGACATCGCGGGCTTCGAACTCGGTTATGACGGACCGAGCGGCTTCCACGACGACACGACGCTGTTCCTGACAGCCCGCAGCTTCGACTTCGGCCGCGTGTTCGACATGATCGACGAGAAAGACATCGGTCAGCCCGAGCTTTCCGACTTTATCCTGAAGACGGTCACCGAGGTCGACAGTCGCAACAGTTTCGAGGTTCTTGCCATCGTCGCGCCGGAAACCTACAGCCGCGACATCGACAATGTGCTCGAGTCGCCGGACTTCGAAGACGTGGCACTTCTCGATTCAGAGCAGGATCTCGGCCTTCTGGGTTTTACCTGGCGCCGTCTCGTCGGCGACACCGGCGAGTGGACCAACAAGGTCTATTTTCGCGACAGCGACAAGTCGAGCTCCGAAGGCGAGGCCTACCCGGATCTCGTCCCCGCGGGCACGCCGCCCGACCAGATCCCCGTCCGCGAGCGCCTGATCACGGTCGATGAAAAGGAAACCGAACTCGGCTGGCGCAGCGACTATTCGTTCATCAACCGTTTCGGCCCCCTGAGCATGGGCCTGCGCGTCGTGCAGACAGACGTCGATTACTCGACAGTCCTGCGCGAGGACTGGATCCGTTTCGTTTATCGCAGCACGGACCCGCGCCCGCCGGGCCAGAATTTCATCGTGCTGACCCCGGAGAATGTGAACTCCGCGTTCGCAGCGAAAGAGACGAACTACACCGCCTACGGCGAGCAGGTCTTCGAGTTTGGCCGATGGGATCTGCGCACGGGCTTGCGGTATGACCGTGACGGCTTTGCCGACGAGTCGCTCGTGTCGCCCCGCCTCGCGGCAAACTGGCGCCTGTCGCCCGTCACACGCCTGTCGGCGACCGCGGGCATCTTCTACCAGTCGCCCCGCTTTCTCGTGCGCTCCGCCAGCCCCGATAATTCCGGTATCTCGAACGAAGAAATCACGCACTTCAGCGTAGGATTGCAGCACGACTTCGGCCGCAACTGGCGCTTGCTCGTCGAGCCTTACTACCAGCGGCTCGACGATCTCGTGGTGGCCGAGGGCCGCACCAGCGGGCGTGTATCGAACGACGGCGAGGGTACCAATTACGGCGTCGACGTCGTGGTTTCCCGCTTTTTCGACAACGGCTGGGCGGCCAACGCCACGTATTCGTACAACGATGCGCGTTACGACGACAACGACGGCAACGGCAAGTACGACGCGGATTTCAACCGGCCGAACTTCTTCTCGATCGGCGGCAGCTGGGAGATCAACGAGCGCTGGAAAGTCGGTGCCCGCTGGAAGTGGGCCAACGGCCGCCCGACGGATGATTTCATCATCAATGAAGACGTCCTCGGTCCCGGCCAGCCGCTGCGGTTTTCGAAAGAGCTGACGGAAAAGAACGCGCTTCGCCTCGAGGATTATCACTCGCTCAACATCCGCGTGGACTACCGGCGGCCGATCGGGCCGGTGGATCTCGTCGCCTTCATCGACGTCATCAACGTCTACGGCGGTCCGGGCTCGAACTCGCAGGAATTCGATCCGCGCCGCGGCGTCAACGTCGTCGAGGAAAACGACGCGTTCCCGATCATCGGGATCATCTTCGAACGGACCTGGTAGCAGGCACTCGTGTAGCATTGCTGTCACTGGTTCGAGTGGGGCCGCCATGACTTTCCTCGGCAACATCCTGATTTTCGTCTTCGGCGGGTTCGTGGTCTTCTTCGGCTACGTGCTGGGCGGTATCGTGCTATGCCTGACGATCATCGGGATTCCGTTCGGCATCCAGTGTTTCAAACTTGCCGGGGGCGTCCTCGCGCCATTCGGCCGCGAGGTACACGAAGCCGGGCGGCAGTACCCGTGATTTTCGTATTCGAAGTGCATGTGCGCCCGGGGCACACGGCGGAGGCCTACGCCGATGCCTGGGTACGCGCCAGCGAGATCATCCAGCGGGCGCCGGGGGCACGCGGCACGCGGCTGCATCGAAAGATCGGCGACGATCACAAACTGCTCGCCATCGCGAGCTGGGACAGCAAGGCGCAGCGCGATGCGATGGAGGCAAACCCAGCAGCGGAAGTTCAGCGCATCATTGCGGAGCAGGCCGAGTTCGTGGACGTCCGTGTGATCGGCGAGTTCGAGGACCCGGACTGGATCGTCGATCCGGGCCAGTGACTCATACGAGCCAGGCGGTCTTTATCACGCCTTTCCAGGCTTGAGCCGCTTGACCAGCTCCTTCAGGCCAACGAGCACCCCGCCGGCAATGATTCCGGCAATGCCGTTGAATATCATCGACGCAATTCCCGAGAACAGATCGGCCGCAACCGGCAGTTCGTGCACCAGGTCCTCGACGTCGTGCAGTAACAGAGCGAGCTGCGGCACGCCGTGCACGAGGATGCCACCGCCGACGAGGAACATCGCTGCGGTACCGAGCACGGACAATGTCTTCATCATCTTCGGCGCAAAGCGCAGGAGCATTTCGCCGAGCCGGTTTTGCGCCGCGACCAGCCTCGAGTTGCCCGTCTTCTCCATCAGGTGCATGCCGACGTCGTCGAGCTTGACGATTCCGGCGACGAGGCCGTAAACGCCCACGGTAATTACCGCGGCGATGAGCGACACCACGCCGATGCGAACGGCGAGGTCTGCGTCCTTCACCGTACCCAGCGAGATAACGATGATCTCTGCCGACAGGATGGCATCGGTGCGGATTGCGCCGCGGATGCGCCGCTTCTCGAACTTGACCATGTCCACCTTGCTATTGGCGACCGCCTGCAGCCGCTTCGCATGCTCCTCCTGGTCCTCCGCAGGCGGGTGGAGCAGTCGATGCGCAACCTTCTCGAAGCCCTCGTAGCACAGGAAAGCGCCGCCAATCATGAGCAGCGGCGTGATGATCCAGGGAAACACCGCGCTCAGGAACAGCGCCGCGGGCACCATGATGAGCTTGTTGAGCGCCGAACCCTTGAACACCGCCCAGACGACCGGAAGCTCGCGTTCGGCACGCACTCCCGTTACCTGTTGCGCGTTGAGTGCGAGATCATCACCCAGGACGCCGGCCGTTTTCTTCGCGGCAACCTTGGTCAGGACCGAAACGTCGTCGAGCAACGTGGCGATATCGTCGAGCAGGGTCAGCAAGCTGGAAGCGGCCACGCGAATCTCCGTCCTACTGGTCAGGTTCGGGCGATCATCCGGTCTCGCAAGACACCGGCAAGTCGTATCGAGCGCGAATCTCGCCGATTTCCGCAAGCGTTTCGTCGAGCCGCACCTGCGCGCCCGCGACGTCCTTAATTTCGCGGTCCTTCTCCGCGATGGCCGGCAACATCGCGGTCGCGGCCCCGGTCTGCCCGCGATCGGCCTCTGTCAGCGCCTCGACCCAGAGCCCGCCCAGGGCGAAGTCCCGGTTGCGCGATTTCTGCGCCTCACGTGCGTTAGCAAGGGCAACTTCGTGCTTGCATTCGGCGAGAGCGACGAAGCCATTGAAAGCATCGGTGCCGATGTCTTCCCTGAACTTCTGCAGGCGCTTCTCATATTCGGCGCGTTCCTGCGCGGTGACCTGCCTGTCCACCTCGGCGCCCGACATTCCGCCGACGACGGCGCCGCTTGCCCCACCGTAGACCGCGCCACGAGCGGCTGCTTCGCCAACGTTGCCGCCAAAGATAAGCGCCGTCGCCGCAGCGCCGACCGCGCCGGCTACGGCTCCCGTCCCCGCGCCTTTGGCCGCGCCCTTGGCGGCGTAGCTGTCACTTGCGCAGCCTGAACTGCAAAGTACTGCGCTCATGATAATTAATGTGCCGATCAAGTTCCGGGCATTGATTGTTTCTGAAAACACCTTTGGCTCCTTCGTCGATGTGTATCGACTACTCGGCGTCCCGTTCGGCTTCGCGGCGCGTGGGATAGGGCAGCTTGACGTGCCCCCAGCGCACGATCAGGACGGCTATGGCTATAACGAGAATGCTCGAAGAAATCGCGATCACCCGCAGGGCATCCATGTCCTTGATGTCGATGATCACGTAACGCGCGATCGCGACGATCGCAATATAGAGCGGCATCCTGACCGGCAGCTTGCCCGACTCCCAGTAGACCTTGACCATCGTTACCGTCTCTACGTAGATGAACATGAGCAGCAGGTCCGTCAGCATGACGTTTCGCTGCACCCACATGTGGTGAATTTCGATGCCGCCGGCGACCAGCGTCGCCAATAGGATGATGCTGAGGCCGGCGTCTTCGACGAGCCGGGCCACCCGGATGCCGTGCCGCCGGATGCCGCTGTGGAAATTTTCGGAGGTACGGTTCATCGAGTCGTCAATCCGCGTTGAAGGTGCCCGACCGGTCTGTTGGCGAAGCCCGGCTGCAGCGAGTGCATAGCATTATAGACGGCTCAACGGCTGTTCTTCAGGACATTAATGCCGAGTACGCCCATGTCCATGCCGTCGAAAACGGGAAATCCCGCGCGCTCGAACACGGCCTTGTAGCGCTGGTAGGGCACGCCGGCGTCGATAACGACGCCGACCAGGCGTTCAGTCGACCGCGCCAGCGATTTGAGCCTGGCGGCAAATGCCTCCGCCTGGCTCAGCTGGTGCGTGTCGAGCTGCTCCGACAAAGGCACCAGTCCGAGCATGACGACGCCGGCGCCGAACCCGATCATCGCCTCGACGCAATCGACGTAAACCGCCTCGTCGGCCATCGGCGTCAGGTCCAGCGGGTTCGACGGGGCAACGAGCCCCTGCATGCCGTGACGCTCGAGCACCTCGCTGAGGGCGGCACGGTCTCCTTCGGTGAGCTGGTAAAGCCTTTCGGAGTCATTGTCGCCGAGCGTATCGACGCTACCGACCGTCTCGTAACCCGCGTTCGTGACGATCGCCAGCTTGCCGAGCGTGCGCAGATCCGGGTAGGCCGCCATCCACTTGAGCACCGCGTTGAACTGATTGAATGATTCGGTGATGACCGCCCCGGCCTTGTGCAGCAGTCGCTTCTGCACGTGGTAGTCGCCGGTCATGGCGCCGGTGTGACTCTCTGCCGCTGACTTTCCGAGCTGCGAACGACCACCTTTGTAGATGATGACGTGGCGGTTCTCCTTACGGAACTGCTCGACCAGCTTCGCGACCGCGCAGGCGTCGCCGCCCACGAAACCCTCGACGTAGATGCCCAGTACGCGCACGGACTTGTCGCGTGCGACCAGCGCCATGAAATCTGACAGCTTCATGTCCAGCTGGTTGCCAATCGAGAAACCGTACTTGAGGTTCAGGCTGGAATGGCGCGACAGGCGGGTAATCAGGAAGGCGCCACTCTGGCTGATCAGCGCAACGTCGGAGTCTGGCGCAAACTCGACATTCAGCTTGCTCTGAGGGATGAACAGGCTGTTGAGCTGCAATGGCGACAGCAGCATGCCGAGGCCGTTGGGACCGACGATGGCCGGCGCCCACTCGCCTGCCTGCCGGCGTGACGCGATGAGTCCGGACAAGCGCTCGCCGTATCCTTCCCGGTCGGCGCCGTCGCCGATTCCGCCGGCGACGATGTAAACCACCGCTGCACCACCTTCCTGGGCGCACAGCTGCTCAATCATCGAAATGCAGCGATCGGCAGGCAAAGCGATGATCAGTATGTCGACCGGTTCGTTCGCCAGCGCGGCAATGTCCGGCACACAGCGAACACCGGCAAACTCGTTGACGCCGGGTTTGATGACAAGTAGACCGTTCCCGGGCAAGGACGAGTGGCGCAGGTTTTCGAGGATCAGGCCGCCGACACTGCCGGTTTTCGCCGAGACACCCGCGACTGCGATCCGGCGGGGATTGAGGAAGCTGTCGTCCTGCAACGGTACCGGGCCGATCTCTGCATCTGCTTCGGTGGATCGCAGACCGACGCCGTCGAGTGCAACGAAATCGCCACTCGCGTCGACAACGAAGGGGTTCATCTCGAGCAGGCCGATTTTTTCTCTGGCCATCAGCTCGTCGAGCTTCCAGAGTTTGCGGAGGAAGCCCAGCAGGCGCTCGCGGTCGGTCAACGCGGTCTGCTGGCGCACGGTACCGAGGAGAATCTTGCCCAGCCAGTGCTCGCGGAGCTCTTCGAAGGCTTCCTCCGGCGTATATGCGGAAGCCGGCCATACGAGCAGCGACTGCCTGAGCTCGCGCGCCCAGTCTTCCGTCA
>CAMYJB010000024.1:73444-83099 GCA_947258565.1 uncultured Woeseiaceae bacterium | reverse complement strand
GCCACCTGGATCAGCAACCAGCTGAAAACCAGATACGCCGCACCGGCCTGCACGACGCCGCGGCGCATCAGATTGCCAATGAAACTGCCTTCGTCGGGGGCCGGGAACACACCGGTCTCGGAAGTAGCTTCGGGTTCTTCGACGAGTCGCGGCTGCTGCAGCAACCGGTAGCCGCGCCGGGGCACTGTCTGAATCAGGGACGGGCTGTTCGCATGGTCCTTGCAGCAGCTGCGCAGATCGCTGATTACATGGGTCAGTGCTTCCGAACTACCTGCGTTGTCGCCCCAGACCGCCTGCAGCAACTCGTCGCGTTCGACGAGTTCGAAGGGTCGTTCGGCGAGGTGCAGCAGAACTTCAACCGCTTTGGGTTTGAGGTGCGCCTCGACGCCGGGCCCGGAGACGCGTCCGCTGGCTGGCTCGATCAACAGGTCTTGCAGGTAGAACCCTTTCAACAAGCTGTGCCGCATTCGAACGCCCGTGGGTGGCCGAGACACAAGGATATCACCCGGCAATGTCGCCGCGCTCGTCTGGGCCTGGATATGCGTGGGCATGGCTGCCTGTCGGCGGCTCTGCAATCACAAGCTTGCCAAAGCCTCCGCCTCCTCTAGACTAACGGGCTTCCCCCCGTATACGAAGAATACAAATGACGCGCCATTTTGTTTGTCTTGCTATCGCGTGCCTGGCCACTTCGGTCGCACACGCCGATCCGTTTACAGCCGCGCATCTCGTGCGAATCGACCGGGTCGGTGCTCCTGCCGTGTCTCCCGCCGGGGATTTGGTCGTCTACGCCGTACGCCACACCGACATGGAGGCCGACAGGGGACGCTACGATCTCTGGCTGAGCACGATCGATGGCGACGAAGCGCGCCGGCTTACAACCCACGAGGCCAACGACACGAGCCCCGCCTGGTCGCCGGACGGCCGCCATATCCTGTTCCTGTCGTCACGCGGCGAGACCACGCAGGTCTGGCGATTGCCCGTAAACGGCGGTGAGGCGCAGCCCGTGACGGATCTGCCCCTCGACGTCGGCACATTCCGGATGTCGCCCACGGGTGACCGGCTAATCGTGTCGCTTTCCGTGTTCCTCGATTGCGACGACCTCCAGTGCACCGCCAACCGTAATTCCGCAAAGGACGACGATAAGGTCACCGGGCAACGCTACGACCAGCTGTTCATGCGCCACTGGGACTACTGGCTCGATGAGCGGCGCTCGCAGCTGTTCGCGATCCCGCTGAACGATGATGGCGTGGCGGACGGGACGCCGCTGCGGCTGACCCGTCTCGATGCGGATGTGCCATCACGGGTCTGGGGCGGCAATGAGGAGTACGCCATATCGCGGGACGGCAAGACGCTGTATTTCGCGGCACGCCTGCGCAACCGCGACGAGCCGTCTTCGACAAATTTCGATATTTACGCGATGCCCATGAACGGCAGGGGTGAACCCGAGAACCTGACGAGCGCCAACGAGGCCTGGGATACCACGCCGGTCGTGAGTCCCGACGGGCGCTTCCTGGCCTGGCTGGCCATGTCGCGCCCTGGTTTCGAATCCGACCAGTACCAGGTCGTCCTGCGCGACCTGCGTTCGGGCGAGACCCGTGTCCTTACCGAAAACTGGGATCGCTCGCCGTCCTCGATTGCTTTTGCGCGTGACGGCAAGTCGCTCCTGGTGAATGCGCAGGACGTCGGCCACAAGACGCTATGGCAGGTCCGGCTCGATGGCGATGAGCCCGTCAAGCTGGTGCCGGAGGGTTCCGTCACCGCCTTCGACGATGCCGGCGGCCGCATCGTCTACGCCATGAACAGCCTCGCTTCACCCAACGAGCTCCATGTTTTCGATCGCGGCACCGGCGACACCCGGAGGATCACGAACTTCGCCTCGCGCACGCTCGCCGGGGTGACCATGGGCGAGTTCGAACAGTTCTCCTTCGAGGGTGCCGGCGGCGATACCGTCTACGGCTTTGTCGTAAAACCCGCGGGATTCAAGCGCGGCGAAAGATACCCGGTCGCGTTCCTCATCCACGGCGGGCCGCAAGGCAGCTTTTCCAATCGTTTCCATTATCGCTGGAACCCGCAGACTTACGCCGGGCAAGGCTTTGCCGCGGTAATGATCGACTTTCATGGTTCGACCGGCTACGGCCAGGCCTTTACGGACAGCATCTCCGGCGACTGGGGCGGCAAGCCGCTCGAAGACCTCAAGCTGGGCCTGGCCGCGGCACTGGAGCGCTACGAGTTCCTCGACGGCCAGCGCGTTTGCGCCCTCGGCGCCTCGTACGGCGGCTTCATGGTCAACTGGATCGCTGGCCAGTGGCCCGACCGCTTCCGCTGTCTCGTCAACCACGATGGCGTATTCGACAACCGGTCGATGTACTACACGACGGAAGAGCTCTGGTTCCCCGAGTGGGAGCACGGTGGGCCCTACTTCGAAAACCCAGAGGGCTACGAGAAGCAAAACCCGGCGTTATTCGTCGACCGCTGGCAGGCCCCGATGCTCGTAATTCACGGCCAGCTGGACTACCGGGTGCCGGTGACTCAGGGCATCGCGGCGTTCACGGCGTTGCAGCGTCGCGGCATCGAAAGCCGTTTCCTGTATTTCCCGGATGAGAATCACTGGGTGCTGAAGCCGCACAACTCGGTCTACTGGCACGAGCAGGTCAACGCCTGGCTGCACCAGTTCCTCGACGAGTAAACGCCGGAAGGATTCCGCGCGAGCCCGTGACTAGGTCAGAGAAACGACCTGCGGCGTCACGAGGTTCGCGTAGTCCCTGTAAGCCATCCGTACCAGCTCGGTGTGCGAGCCCGCATTGAAGGCGATCTCTTCATCCTCGGTCAGCTGCTCGGCGACATAGACGCCCATGTCGTAGAGATTGCCGAACGGCGGCATGGCGCCGACTTCGCAATCCGGGAACAGGCGTTTGAACTCGTCCTCCGAGGCCAGTACCACGTCATCTGCACCGAGCGCGCTCTTGAGATGATCGAGGTCCACACGACGCGACGCGGGCAGGACGGCCATCGCATACTGGCCGTCGATCTTGACGATGACGGTCTTGGCGAGTTCCTTACCCGGGATGCGCGTCAGTTCTGCGATCCGCTGCGCGGTGTAGGCTGGCGAGTGACTGATGGTGACATACCGGACGTCGTGTTCGTCGAGATAGTCTTTCAGCTTCTGGACAGGCATCTTCATTCCCCTTGATGGGCCGACCAACCTGTTATTTTTAATTATAGGCGAAAATCAGCCGATCAAGGGTCAGCGTGTCACGCACATAACGGGGGCGACGAATGCTCAGCCGTTGGCGTCGACAACGAGCTGCGGCGACGTTACGTCGATCCGGTGCTTTTGCATCAGGCCACAGAGCGCCGCTCGCGACGTCCCGAGTCTTTCGGCGGCCACCGCCATGTCGCCATCGGCGGCAGTCAGCGCCGTCAGCAAGGCGCTGAGCTCCGCCGCATCGCGGGCCTCGTGCAGCGTCATCACCAACTGGCCGTGAACGCGATGCTCGAAATCGAGTTCGAGGTCGCTGCTGTAGAGCGGCCCCTTTTCGCACATGACAATTGCCTTCTTGATGCGACTCAAGAGTTCGCGGACATTTCCCGGCCAGCTCCACTGCTGCATCGCCAGGCGCGCCTCTGCCGAGAAGCCGACGACACGCCGGCGCGAACTCGGGCTCGTGAACCTGGCGAGGAAGAAATCCGCGAGCAGCTGTACGTCCCTGCCGCGCTCGCGCAGCGGCGGAACCCTGACGCTCAACACGTTGAGCTGGTAGTACAACGCCTCGCGGAGACGGCCGCTCTCCACGGCCTGCTCCAGGTCGGTATCGGTGGTCGAGATGATTCGCACGTCCGATTCTTCAGCCCGCAAAGCGCGCAGCAGGCGTGCCTGCAGGTCTACCGACAGATTCCCGATACCGTTCAACACCAGGGTGCCACCGTCGGCCGACTGAAGCCCACCGTAAAGCGCAGTGCGAACCCGTCTGTCGGGCACGGCGGCGCAATCAACCTCCACCAATGGTCCGCCGGCGCGACCCGAGAGCCTGTGCACGGCGCTCGTGAGCAGGGTCTTGCCGCTACCTCGCTCGCCTGCGATGAGCAATGGTGATGCAGCGGCGGCAACTCTCGGCAGCGCGGCCAACAGCACCCGCATGGGCCTGCTCGCGCCGATCATGCCGTGGGTCCCGGCGCTGCCGGGCGAGTGTTGGAATGCGAAAGCCATGTCCGACAGCGACGTGCGATCATCGCTCATAGATTTTTGCCAGCTGTTGCCGAGATCGATAGGAAGTACTGCCGGGCCGACAAAAAGTTGGCGCGTCGGAACTGAAATTCGGAGGCTGCTAGCGACGCTTACGGAGCGCTGTCTTCATTGAGCACCAGGCGGACCTCATCCTCGCCCTGGACCAGCACGGCGTAGTTGGAGCCCGCTTCCTTGACGGCCCAGCCGTCGAGATCGCTGTCGCCGCTCAGGCGAACCGTCGTCTGTTCTTCGCGGTCGCTCAGCATGAGGACATCGGTACCGTTCGCGCTGACCACACCCGTGAGCTGCCAGCGCTCCTGCAAGGCCTCGCCTGCGGAGGGCTGCTCGGTGGAGTCTTCCACCAGGGACTGCGGCCCGGGCTGCGTGGTCAGGCGACGCTCGATTGGCGCGACATCCGTAGACTGAAAAGCTACCTGGGGCGAGACAGGCTGCGGTGCTGGCTCGACCGGTTCCTGCCGGGTTGCAGCCAGGAACCACATCGCGATGGCCAGCGCGCCGACCGCAGCGGCGGCTGCCGGTACCACGAGCGCGGGCCGCAGCCGTCGCTTCGGCTTCCCGGGCGCGGCAGGCCGCAACCAGTCGCGCCCGCTCAACGGCTGCTCGAGCCGTGCTTCCAGCCAGCCGGTGATGGCCTGCCACTGTTCGGTGTCCCTGCGCACCTGCGAAGGTGGCATCTCATGGATGCAGCGGCCATCCGCGGCCGCGTGGGTGTAATTCTGGCTGTCGCGAAGCACGCCCACCAGGCTGATTGACAGCCGGTCGAGGAACCTCAGCAGCTGCCTGTAGGCGACGGTGCGTTCCTTGACGCGATTCGCCACGATTCCGAGGCGGCCATTGCGCCGGCTCACCTGGGCTTTCAGAAGGAGCTGGGTAATCAGCCGCGATGCCGCGTGGATATCGAGATCGGACGGCAGGACCGGCACCAGGATCGCGTGCGCTCCACAGGTGTAGTCGATCAACTCGTCGCCCGCAAGGCCGGCAGGCGCATCGATGACGACAGTGTCGACATCGGCCGGAATCTCGACCGTGCCAGAAGCAGCCGCAGGTGCGGGCAAGGCATGGATTTTCGGCAGGGAATCGGGGCGGTTCCCCAGCCAGTGGGTGCTCGAGCCCTGACGATCCATGTCGAGCAGCCCAACAGTGCGCCCTGTCTGGGCAAGGTAACCGGCCAGGCTGAAGGCGAGGGTCGTCTTCCCCGATCCGCCCTTCGGATTGAGGACGACGACCTTATTCATTTTTTTATCACTCGCCAGGTCGAGCAACGTCAATCCCCGCTAACCCCGATGCCCATGAATGCGATTGAACATAAAGTCTAGCAGCGCGATGATCGCAGAATAACTGGTCAACAGGACAGTTTTATGCGGACTCAGGCTTTCGAGGAGCGCGGCGACTGGCTCTTGTACTCGCGGACGAGATGGCGAGCTTCGCGGAGCCAGTGGCAGGTTTCACACGCGCAGCGGCGCGGGTTGTGGTTGTCACGCGTCACGTAGGCATCGACGTAGTCGATACTGAACGTAAAGGCCTCGAACAAGGCTTCGATGGGCTTCCTTGCAAGCACGCTGAACTCATCGTGGTTGTTCAGCCACAGGCACTCGATACCCTTGTCGCAGACCAGGCAGGCATCCAGCGTCTTGTCGAAATAGCCGTGCATGGGGCAGCTGTCGATGTCGATGGTTGACGTCATCAACATGCGCGGATAAGTCAGCGCTTCGATGAACCGCGTCCTCATGTCGGAACCGGGATCTCCCCCTCCCCGTTGTCGATCGCTACACATCCCCGTCTCGCCTGGCGGTGGATCCTGAGGTTTTTGCTGCCCGAGCAAGCCCCCAACTTACGCCTTTTTTACGGTTTTGCTGCGTGCATGGCTATCGTGGATGTTACCTAGCAGGCGAGACCACCGGGCGTCGAAACGACGATATGTGCGAGCCGGATCGCACGTGTATCGAGCATCAGTAGCCGATGGCCCAGGTCACGTGGGTAATATGCCGCGTGCCATCCGGGTCGGTCCGAATGAACGTCTCCTGCTGACCGCGACGTCCCAGCGATACGCCCCAGCCGATATCGCCGTTCACCTGCCCGTTGATACGGCCCTTGTTGCAGCCTTTGCCGGGAGGCGAATTACACGTGCCGCCGCCACCATTGCCTCCGCCGTCACCGCCGGCGTAGGTGTTTTCGGAGTCCGTGTGGCCGTAAATAAGCTCGAGCTGCTCGTAATCGTGACCGTTCGGGAACGCATACGGCGGATCCTGGTAGTCCATGCAGCTGAACAATGAGCCGTTGTTGAAGTCTTCGTCCTGGTGACCAAGCCCGACGTTGTGGCCCAGCTCCTGGCAAGTGACACTCTGCTTCCACGCGTCATTGTTGTAGTACGCCATCGTGAAGTAGGTATCGTTCAGCTTCGTGTAGCCCGTGGTGATATGGCCGTCGCTGTTTATGGATATACCGGCGATACCCAGCCAGCCCGTCTGGCCGTATGCGAGGTTACAGATGCGTACCTGGCCGGTTGGCCCGCTGCAGCGGCGGCGAACACGGTTCTGCGTATTGCCGTTTATGTCCTCGACCAGGTTCAGCACTCTCGAATTGCTCCAGTCCATTACGGCCTGCGACACATACCCGTCCCAGTCGCTCGTCGTACTGTTGACGATCGTCAGATCGAACGACGCCGTCGTCCGCGCCCAGTGATAGGTGCTCCAGGCGTGATCAGCGACGCTCGGGACCGGAATTAATGCCACGCCTAGCGCGGCGAGCAGAATCTTCTTCATCGAATACCCCCTGTTGGCGACTGATAGGTGTTCCGCAAAGTTCGCGAAAGTATAGGTGTCTGCGGCTCCTTATTTCAATTCGCCATAAGCGCCGTTGCAGAGACCACGCTTCCAGGCTGGCCGAATCTTTCGTGTCGATACATAATCTTTCCTCGACGCACGCTGGCAGTGAACCTCGGGGGCGGGCGAGCGATGATATGTTGCTGCGCATCAGTGGAGCTGAGCGAACCCATGAGTGACGAAAGACCTGGCGCGAATCGATGGCCTGCCCTGCCCTACACCGACTGGCGCGACACGGCGTCAACCCTGCACATGTGGACGCAGATTATCGGCAAGATACGCATGACGCAGTCGCCCTGGCTGAACCACTCCTGGCACGTGACCCTCTACGTAACGCCGCGCGGCATGACCACCGGCGCGATCCCTCACGGCGAGCGCACGTTCAGCATCGACTTCGACTTCATCGATCATCAGCTTCGCATACATACCTGTGACGGCGGCGACGAATCCATTCCGCTGGTGCCGCAGGACACGGCGGATTTCTACCACGCGATCCTGTCGAACCTGGACGAGCTGGGCTATCCCGTCGCGATCAACGCAACGCCGAACGAGGTCGAGGATGCCATTCCGTTCCCGCAGGACCGCGTACACAATTCCTACGACGCCGATGCGGCAAACCGCTTCTGGCGTGTCCTGTTCCAGGCCGACCGTGTCTTCAGGGAATTCCGCGCGGACTTCAGCGGCAAGGCGAGTCCCGTGCACTTCTTCTGGGGCAGCTTCGATCTCGCCGTGACGCGATTCTCCGGTCGAGAGGCGCCGGATCACCCGGGCGGCCTGCCCAACATGCCGCTGTGGGTGGCACAGGAGGCCTACTCGCACGAGGTCAGCAGCGCCGGATTCTGGCCGGGTGGCGACGCGTTTCCGGAGCCTATTTTCTACTCGTATGCCTACCCCACGCCGCAGGGCTTCGGCGAGGCATCGGTGGCACCTGACGGCGCCTACTGGCTGGACGCAATGGGCGAGTTCGTATTGCCGCTCGATGTCGTCCGAACCTCCGAAACCCCGGACGAGACCCTGCTCGAATTCCTCCGCAGCACCTTCGACGCCGCGGCGACGCTCGGCGACTGGGATCTCGGCGAGTACCGGCGGCGGCATTTCCCGCATGGCGAATAGATCCGCGCCGTGAAAGTCATCGTCGCTTCGAAAAACCCGGTCAAGGTCGGCGCGGCGAACAAGGCGTTTGCGGCCGTATTCCCCGGAGCATCCATCGACGTGAGCGGCATCGACGTCGCCTCGGGCGTCGGCGACCAGCCGGACTCCGATGCAAAAACGCGCGAGGGCGCGAGGGCGCGGGCATTGAGCGCCAATCATGCCGAGCCCGGCGCCGATTTCTGGGTCGGCCTGGAGGGCGGCGTCGAGGTGCTCGATGGACAGCTGATGGCATTCGCCTGGATGGCGGTCAAGGGCCGCGAGGGCGACGTCAGCGAGGCGCGAAGTGTCACCCTCCCCCTGCCGCCGGCGGTGAAAGAACTGGTTGACGCTGGCATGGAACTCGGCGAAGCCAATGACCGCGTTTTTTCAACCGCGAACAGCAAGCAGGGAGGCGGCGCCTACGGCTTGCTGACGGAAGGCCGGTATACGCGCGAGAGCATCTACGCGCAGACGCTTGTCATAGCCCTCACACCATTCGTCAACCGTCTTTATCCGCAGTTCGAACAGGGAGACCAATAGCACCGTGTGGGACCACCGCGGACAGACCCGCCCCGATTTTGCGGAAGCGCCGGGTCCCGGCCAGGAGTCCGTCTGGGACTATCCCCGCCCACCGGTTGCCGAGGCGTGTGGCCGCCCGGTCGAGGTAAAAGACGGCGACACGGTCCTGGCGCGTACCACGGCCAGCTGTCGAGTGAAGGAAACGGCCAGCCCGCCGACCTTTTACCTGCCGCCGGACGACGTTCACACCGAGTTACTGATCCCGGTCTCGGGGAGCTCGGTGTGTGAGTGGAAAGGCGCAGCCAGCTATTTTGCGCTGGCCCGCGATCCCTCGGGGCCGGTCGCGTGGATCTATTCGCGACCGCGGCCGCGATTCGAAAAAATCCGCAATTTCTACGCGTTCTATCCGGGCCGCATCGCCTGTTACGTGGATGGCGAGCGGGTGCGGCCGCAGCCCGGCCGGTTCTATGGCGGCTGGATCACGTCCGACGTCGTGGGGCCGTTCAAGGGCGAGCCAGGGACCGGGCACTGGTAATCAGGATTTCGCCCAGACCAGCGCGTCCTCCAGCCGATCATTGCCCCAGAACAGTTCGTCGCCGACGATGACGGTCGGCGCGCCGAAAATACCGATCCGCATGGCTTCGTCGGTCTGCTCGCGCAGTTTCTGTTTCGACTCCGGCGTCTGCGCCTGCTCCAGCACGGCGTCGGGGTCCTGACCCACTCCGGCAATGCAGCTACTGATCACGACGGGATCGGCGATATCGGTGTCCACGACGAAGTTCGCGCGATAAACGGCCCGCACGAAACCCGGGACCCACGGCTCGCCATCGAAACAGCAGGCCACTCGCGCGGCGAGCAGACCGTTGCGCGGAAACTCGGACGGCCGCTGAAAGGGAATCCCGAGCGCTTTGCAGGTCCGTTCGAGATCGCGCCACAT
>CAMYJB010000024.1:0-73311 GCA_947258565.1 uncultured Woeseiaceae bacterium | reverse complement strand
GCGCCGGAGCCTGGGCAGCAGCCCGCTGAGTTCCGCGCCAACCACGACCAGGGCGAATGACACGATATCCTGCCCGGTGAACACGCCGCCGCCGTAACCGAAGCCAGCCAGCAGCGAGATGCCGAGGCAGAGCAGGATCGCGCCTGCGATCTGCCTTACCGCCGAAGGGATCTTCGCTCCGGGGCTCCGTCCCCGCCGCTCGAGCGGCGACAGCGCGAAGGCCGCGGGAAACAGGAGCACCAGCAACACGCCAATCCAGATCGGCCGCGTCCACCACCACGCCGGAGTACCCGGCTCGATCCCGAAGCCGAAGCCGCCAGCGAAGTAGAGAACCGTGCCGAGCAGCGTCATGATGGTGATGTGCCAGAGGTAGAGCGTCATGATCATACTGTTGATCAGCACGGTCGCCGTCCACAGGCGCAGGCTGTCGAGTGCGCGCCGCATCGGACCCTCCAGCGCGAGCAACAAACCGAACTGGAAGATGCCGAGTGCAATCAACGTTACCTTGGGGGGGCGCGTATTGCTGAGCCCCTCGTCGGGCGACCCGACCATCGCCAGCGGATACGGCCCCTGGTTAATCAGGAGGTACAGCGTGACGAAACCGGCCGCTGAGTAAACCAGCAACATTACCGGGCTCGACAGCCGCCCATCACGCCAGGCGAAACCGAGCTGGTGAACCGCAAGCCAGACCCAGAAGTAATTGGTCCAACCGAGCCAGCGCAGGTCGGCCGCGAAGAACGCCAAATCAGTCAGTACGGCCAGCGCGACGAACGCCCAGAACGATGCAAACCCGAAGCGCCGCCAGGCACGGTAGGCTGCCGGCGCGAGAATCACCAGCATGATGTAGATGGCGAGAAACCACGTGGGAATCAACGCGGCCTTCGTCGTGAACTGGATAACGGCCGGCCTGGCATCGACCAGATACATGATCAGCGCGATGGCGCTCCATGCGATCAGCAGGATCAGCAGCGGCGCAACGAGCCTGTTCAGCCGAGCCGCAAGCCACACGGCGAATGTATCATCCTTGCGGCGGGCACTCTCCAGCGACACTGCGTTCGAGTAGCCGCCGACGATGAAGAAAATCGGCATGACCTGGAACAGCCACGTCAGCCACTGCGTGCCGGGCTCGGATTTGAGCAGGTGGCCGGGAGTGAGCGTACCGTCCACGTAGTGTGCAGTCGCGATCAGCCAATGGCCGACGACGACGACCAGAATCGATACGGCCCTGAGAAAATCGACGTAGCGGTTGCGCTCCGCCGGCGTCTGCGCAGCGAGCCGGCTTGCCTGTGACCAGATTTGCATTCGGTCTCCCTGTTGAATGCCGGGCACGAACCGCCGTACCTCTGCCGCAGCGACGCCAGCATACCGGGACTTCCCAGGAAATTCCGCTACGCAGATCGGAATTCGGCACCCGAGACGGTGTCGATCCTCTCTATTCACACCCCCTTAATGTAATCTTCACCGGTCGCCTCGAGACCCGGACAGGCGGCAAACAAAGCAATGAGAGAAATCGAGGCGAAATTCATCATACGGCGGCCCGAGCAGGTTGCGGAAGCGCTGCGGGTGCTCTCTGCCAATGGTCTCTCAGTGAAGGATTGCGGGACAACGATACATGTTGACCGGTACTTCGACACGGAAGACTGGTCCATCCTGGCTGCCGCCTGGGCCTGCCGTGTCCGGCGCCGGAACGGCGAGGCGAAGCTGACGCTGAAATCGCTGCACGGTCCGGGCGGAAGCGTATTCGTCCGCGAGGAGATCAGCCAGCCCATTCCGGATGAGGACGCAGAGCTCTCGTTCTCTCTGCCGTTGGGACATGTGCGTGACGGGCTCGCTGGCATTGTCGGCCACATGCCGGTCGCAGAGCTGTTCCGCGTTACGAGCGAGAGAACGGTGTACGAGATTGCCGGGACCGGCCCTGAACCGGTGCAAATCGAACTCGACCTGGATCGATCGCGCATTGAAGCGGAGAAGAGAACCGAGAAGGCGACGGGGATCCTCGACTTCACGGAACTGGAGCTGGAGCTTGTATCCGGCGACACGGCCGACCTCGACACCATTTCGACGTTGCTGCGCGACGAAGCCGGACTGATGCCGGCGAAGTACAGCAAGTTCGAACGCGGACTGCAGGCTGCCGGGCTGGAAATCGATTCGATACTCGAGCAGCCACAGGCAACAACTCTCGTTGAAGATGACCCGGTGCTGACGCTCCTGTACCAATACTTTGCAGAGCAATCGCAGATTATCCGACGACAGCACCCGCGCGCATTGGAAGGTATCGATCCGGAAGGCGTCCACAAGATGCGCGTCGCGAGCCGGCGATTGCGAACGATCCTGAAGGCGTTTCGCAACGTTCTTGGCGACGCTGTAGTCGCCCACTTCAACGCCGAGCTGCGCTGGCTGGCGCAGAACCTCGGCCGCGCGCGGGATGCGGACGTTACCGAACGGGGCGCCAGGGAATCCCAGGCAGGTGACACAGACCACTACGTGCATTTCCTCAGGCAGCAGACGATCACTGCCTACGAACACCTCGCCGATGTGCTGGAAAGTGAACGCTGCGCGATGCTCGAGGACGACCTGGCGCAATTCATTGCGGCCGGGCCACCCGGCGACATGCAAGAGCAATTCGGCAAGCTCAGCATCGCGGCCAGCGCCGATCAACTCATCCATGCGGCACTGAACAAGCTCCTGGCGCATGGTGACGCGATCGAAGCCGACTCTCCGGCAAGACAGCTGCATAAGCTGCGTATCGAGACGAAGCGTTTTCGCTACCTGCTCGACTTCTTCAGCACCGTGCAGGCCGATAAGTGGCGTGACACGACGGAGGCGGTTAAGCGAATCCAGGACGTTCTGGGCGAGCACCAGGATGCGGTTACCGCACAGGCACATCTTGCAGACTATTCGGCGTCCCTGCCGAATGACGCCAGCGGCCGTGAATGGCTGAACACCGCGGCCCGACTCATGCAGGTGGAAGCGGAGCGCATCGATACCTGCAGGCAACAGTTCGCTACGGCCTGGTCCGACTTCAGGAACGTGAGGGCGTGAACCTCACCCGCCGATCACGATTTTCTGCTGGTAACGCGCGATCTCGGCGGGTGCATCAAGTTCATCGCGTAATCGCTTCAGCAAGGGCAACTGCCCACGCTCCTCGCCGTGCACCAGATAAACCGGTGGATTGTCGGCAAAACTCGCGTACCACTCCACGAGGTCATCCTGGTCACCGTGCGCCGAGAGCCCGCCGATCGTATGTATTGTCGCCCGCACGCGGTAAGTATCGCCCCACAGCCGTATTTCCTCTGCGCCGTCCACCAGCCGTCGCCCGAGGGTGCCGATCGCCTGGTAACCGACGATCACCAGGTGGCACTCCGGCCGCCATATATTGTTCTTGAGGTGGTGGAGAATACGGCCTCCCGTGCACATGCCGCTCCCCGCGATGATGATCGCGCCGGACTCGATCTTGTTGATCGTCATCGATTCCTCGGCGGTGCGGGTTGCATAGAGATTGGGCAGTTCCGGGTTGTCGGATCTCGGCTCGAACAATTTTGCCGCGAACAGGTGGCGGTAACGCGAGTAGATGTCGGTTGCCTTGATGCCCATCGGGCTGTCGAGGAAGATCGTCCAGTCGTCGAGGCGCCACCTCTCAAAGTGCTCGGCCATCAGGTACAGCAGATCCTGGGTGCGCCCGACCGTGAAGGCGGGAATAAGCACGTTGCCCTGTGCGGCCCGCGCCGAATCGAAGACCTCGGTCAATTCGTCGATCGTTTCGCCGATGGGCCTGTGCAGGCGATCGCCGTAGGTGCTCTCCATTAGCACGGCGTCGGCGCGGGTCAGGCGTTTGGACGCGTCCATCAGTGGCGCGTCACGGTAGCCGAGGTCGCCGCTGAAAACGAGCGTGCGGGCTCGCGCGTCCCCGGTGTACGTCAACTCGACCATGGATGCGCCGAGAATATGACCCGCATCGTAAAGCGTCAGAGTCAGTCCGGGCAGAATCTCTCGTGGCGTTTCATATTCCAGGCCCACGAACTGGCCTATACAGGCTTCGGCATCCGCCTGGGTGTAGAGCGGCTCGATGGCCGAGAGGTTCTTCTGTTGCCGTTTCCGGCTCTCCCACTCGGCCTCCTTTTCGTTCAGATAGCCGGAGTCCGGCAGCATGATTGCACACAAGGCGCGGCTGGCTTCATGCGTATAGATCGGCCCCTCGAACCCCTCTTTTACGAGACGCGGTATGCGTCCGGAGTGGTCGATGTGAGAGTGGCTGAGGACGACGGCGTCGATCTTCTCGACGTCGACCGGGAACGCTTCGCGATTGCGGAGTTCCTCTTCCCGGCCACCCTGCACGAGTCCGCATTCGAGCAACAGCGTGTGCGGACCGGCGCGCAGCACGTATAGCGACCCGGTTACGCGTTCCGTTGCGCCAAAGAACTGCAACTCGAACGCCATTTGAATCTCCCGGGCAGCCTCCGCACCCATACACTGGCAAGACAGCGCCTGATGGCACAATACGTACATCCCCGCGTTGCGATTGAACGCAACCTGGCACATAAAGAAGATGTCGAGATGACGCTGGCAGGCCGCCATGACACCGCCCATTTCAGCCGATGATAAGCGTTACCTGGTCGTAGTCGCGGATGAGTACCGCGCGATCATCTACGCGCGCGATACGATGACGGGCCCCTTGCGCAAGCTGCGCACCTTCACCAACGAGACCGCCCGCAAGAAGACCGGGGAACTGATCTCCGACCGCGGCGGCCGCAGTTTCGACAGCCACGGCCAGGGCCGGCACACGATGGCGGGCGACAGGGATGCTCCCCAGCAGCAGGTTGCAAAAGCTTTTGCGAAAGAAATCGCCGAGAAGATTGCCGCGGAATCCCACAAGGGCACCTGCCGGGGTTATGCGGTGGTTGCTGCGCCGCGATTCCTTGGCCTGCTGCGCCAGGAGTTCGCGACCGCGGTCAGGGAGGAGCCTTACGCATCCGTCGACAAGGACGTTGTCGGCCAGGATGAATCCGTCATCGAGAACCTGCTCGAGAATGCCTGAGCACCGGACCGACCGGTAGATCGTAATACTCGAAACTATTCAATTTGAATTGCGTATACTCGTGCCGCCCGAGCAACAATGGGCGGCCGCACTTCTTAATAATACTTATTGGAGAAAAGAGGGTTAACTTAATGAAAAACAAGCTTATTGCAGTCCTGTCACTGATCATATTCGCATCGCTTGGCAGCACCTCGGTTTTCGCTCAGGACCACTCGCGCGGCTGGGAGCAGGGCTATGTCTTGCAGGTGACTGAAGTACACACCAAGGACGGCATGTTCAACGCGTACATCAACGACCTCAGCAACGTCTGGCGGAAATTCCTCGATGCGCAGATGGAAGATGGCGACATCATCCGTTATGGCATGTACAGCAACGTGAACCCGCGCGAAGGCGAGCCCGATCTTTTCCTGACCGTTACGTTCAAGAACTGGGCGGCATTCGACCGCGGAGTGGAATACTTCGAGAACCTCGGTACGCAAATCCTGGGTTCAACCGACGATATGCGTGAGGCCAATATCGACCGCGGCGAGCTGCGAACGATTGGCAGCACATACACCTTGCGTGAACTCAAGTTCAAAGACTGAACATTGATCAAATTCGTGCAGCAAGCCCCTGCCCTGCAGGGGCTTTTTTATGCTGCAGTGCAATAAGACGGCACTTCAGATCGAGTCGGATTGGGTTATGCTGTGCGCCCCGAGACGACAGGTATGGCCGGGATGAGTTTCAGGCTTTCCCCACGTGTATGCGTCATAGGTAGTGCGAACGTCGATATTCACGGCGCAGCCTACCAGCCGCTGCGATTGCGGGATTCGAATCCGGGGTCGGTGCACGTGTCGCCCGGCGGCGTCGCACGCAACATTGCCGAAAACCTCTCCCGGCTCGGTGTCGATTGCCGGCTGGTCACGGCGGTTGGCAAGGATCCGCACGGCAAGATGCTGCTCACTCACGGGCGTGAAGCCGGCATCGACATGCGCTTCGTGCAGGAACTGGAATCTGCGCCCACATCCACCTACCTTGCCGTGCTGGACCGATGTGGCGATATGCAGGTTGCGGTCGCGGACATGGACATCATGGATCAGTTGACGGCGGCACGGCTCGAGCCGCTGCGCAACGCCATCGGCGAGTCGTCATTGCTCGTGGTCGATGCCAATCTCCCGGATGACGCGTTGGCCTGGGTCGTCAACACGTTTCCGCGGCACGACGTCTTTGCCGACACGGTATCCACGGCCAAGGCGATGCGGCTGAAACCCTACCTCGGAACCCTGCATACGCTGAAGACAAACCCTGCGGAGGCGGAGGCGCTGACGGGATTCGAGGCGAAGACCGGGCCCGACCTGGACAGGATGGCGGACTGGCTTCACGCCCAGGGCGTGCAGCGCTTGTTCCTGACACGCGCCGATGACGGGCTGTTTTACAGCACCGGCAAAGATCGCGGCCACGTCACCTTAGAGCAGGACGGCGGCGACGTAACGAGTTCGACCGGGGCCGGCGACGCGTTTCTTGCGGCGCTCATCTATGCGCGTTTGCAGGACTGGCCGCTGGAAGGCACTTTGCAGTTTGCCGGGGCTGCCGCGCAGGTCACTGTCGCGGACCGGTCGCCCAGCAGCCCTGCGCTCTCGTTGACGGCGATCGAGCGGGTGCTGAAACTTTAGCGAAATGCCCCTGTCCGCAAACCGATACCTGGACATAGCCCCGGAGGTCTCACGCGCGCTTCGAGATGGGGAGCCAGTCGTCGCGCTCGAGTCGACCATAATCAGTCACGGCATGCCCCATCCCGAGAATGTCGAGATGGCGCTTCGCGTCGAACGCACGGTGCGGGACAGCGGAGCAGTTCCGGCGACGATCGCCATCCTTGGTGGTCGACTCAAGGCCGGGCTGACCACCGATGAAATCCGCCGTTTCGGCGAACGCGGTCAGGCGATCATCAAGACGAGCCGCCGTGACATTCCGTTCGTCGTAAGTCGTGGCGAAGACGGTGCAACCACGGTGGCCGCATCGATGATCGTCGCGGCGATGGCGGGCATCCGTGTGTTTGCAACCGGGGGCATCGGCGGTGTCCATCGGGGCGTTAACGAGACGATGGACATTTCCGCAGACCTCGAGGAACTCGCGAGGACCGACGTTGCCGTCGTGTGCGCGGGCGTCAAGTCTGTGCTCGACATTGGCCGCACGCTGGAATACCTCGAGACGAAGGGCGTACCGGTCGTAGGCTATTGCACCGACGACCTGCCCGCGTTTTTTAGCGCGTCCAGCAGCTTCCGCGTGGACTACAGGGCGGATACGCCGGCCGATATCGCCGCCGCCCTGCAGGCAAAACGGGATATGGGGCTATCCGGAGGGATGGTCATTGCGAACCCGATTCCTGACGCCCACGCGCTGGACAGCGGCGAAATAGACGCCGTTATCGCTGACGCGATCGCGGATATGGAAGAGCTGGGCGTCACCGGCAAGGACACGACGCCCTTCCTGCTCGCGAGAATCGCCGAACGCACCGAGGGCCGAAGTCTCGATGCCAATATCGAACTCGTCGTCAACAATGCGCGCCTGGCGGCGGAGATCGCCGCGGCTTTGTCAACGCAACAGTAGCGAGTCAACAACTCTCGCAGGTATCCCGATGGCGTTTCCTGGCAACGCCGGCCGTTACAAGCCGTGCGGCGCGCGGGTAATTGTGACATGCGTCAACGTGGCGTCTCGCCCAACACGGCATCGAGGCTCTTGCGAATCTCGGCGGCCCAGTACGGGGCCCGGTAGGCGGCTTTGCTGCGGTGGTCCGGTTCCTCATTACTGTTCGGGAGCTCACGCCGGGGTACGGCGTAAAGATCGAAGCGTATGTTCCGGTACCTGTCGACGACCAGCACACCCGGCGTGCTCCAGACGCCGTTCAGCTTTGCAACGTGGTTGCCGTCCGTCAGCAACGTGAAGTCGTAACCGGCGTCGCGGACAAACCCGACGGGATCCCCTTTGTCGTCGCGGAAGTGGATTGCGAGAATCTCGATTTCATCGCCGTATTCGAGGTCGATGCTTTGCAGGTGCGGCATGAGAGCCTTGCAGTACGGACACCAGGTAGCCCAGAACAGCAGGATCACCGGCCGCCTTGCGGAAATATCGCTTAGCGTGACCGGCTCTCCGTCAGGCGTCGTTAGCGTCCAGTCGGGCGCCACCCGCTGCTCGGCGGCCGTGGCCGCGGCAGCGATAAGCCATCCTATGATGAATACAACCAGTCGTGAGCGCATGCACAAGCAGACCGGCGCTTCCGGCCGCTTATTACATGCGCGGCACTATCGGGCGGCAATCAGCGCAGAACGATATCGGTGAGGACGTCGTGGATCACAGGTCACATATCGGCCTGCCGGATCCAGTCGCGGACCGTCGCCTCGATATACGGTAACGGTGTAGAGGCGACGTGCAGGACCGTGTCGTTGAACGCGCGTATGTCGAATGCGTCGCCAAGCTCTTGCTGCGCCTCCTCGCGCAGCTCGAGGATCTTGAGCATGCCCAGCTTGTAACCCAGCGCCTGGCCCGGCCACACCGCATAGCGCTCCACCTCGCTGACGGCAGTACCCTCCTCAACGCCTTCGACGGCAATCATGTACTCGATGGCCTGCTCGCGGCTCCACTTTTTCGCGTGCATGCCGGTATCGACGACCAGGCGCACGGCGCGGTGCAGCTCGGCCTGAAGACGGCCGAGATCGCCGTAGGGATCGTCCTCGTACATGCCCATCTCGGCCGCAAGTTGTTCGGAATAGAGCGCCCAGCCTTCGCCCGCCGCGTTGGACCACATTGCCGTGACCAGGGGCGGGCTGTCCTGTTCGACCGCGGTCGAGAAATGCAGGTGATGACCGGGTATGGCCTCGTGGTAGGTCAGTGTGGGCAGCGCAAATCGGGGATGCATCGCCGTGTCGCGCACGTTGAGCCAGTAGATGCCGGGCCTCGAGCCGTCTTTCGCCGGCTGGTTGTAGTAACCGGTCGGCGCCGAGGCCTGGCTGAATTCGGGCACCGGGCGCACTTCCACCGGGTACTTCGGCACCGTTGCGAACCACTGCGGCAGCACCTCGCTGATCCCGTCGATCTGCGCACGTGCATCGGCAATGAGCGCCGCCTTCCCTTCCGTTGTGTTCGGGTAGACGAAACGCTCCTCCACGTTCAGCTGCTGCATGCGCTCGCCAACAGAGCCTTTTGTATAGCCCTCGCTACGCAGGATTGCATCCATCTCGCCCGTGATGCGCTCGACCTCGTCGAGACCGATCTGGTGGACTTCCTCCGGCGATCGCTCGGAATCCGTCATGTGCCGGACCATCGCGGCATACAGCGCCTCGCCCTCCGGCAGCCGCCAGATGCCGGCGTCGTGCGGCGCCGACGGCCGAATCTCAGCAAGGTAGTCTCCTATGCGCCGGTACGCCGGGATAACCTGCCCTGCGATGATCGCCTGCGCACGCTCGGCATAGGCCGCCGCGCCCTCGACGCCAGCCGCGTCGAGCCGCTCGAGGAAAGACGTGTAAATGACGTTCTGTGCCGGGGGCGCGCCGACAAACGATTCGACAACCGCCAGCGACTTGTCGACCACGAAATCCGGCGGGATCGCGCCCTTCGCCACCGCCGCACGAACATTTTCGAGCGCCCCGTCCAATGCGCCCTGAACGGCCGCGAGCCGGACCAGGTACGCCTCGGCCTCCTCGCGGTTAGTCACCGGCTGCTGGTTGTTCAGAAAATTCGGAATATCGACCGTGGGACCGGACAACTGGTTGATCGTGTACGGCAGGTACCAGAAGCCGAAGCCGTCGATCGTGGTGCCGTACTCGGCCACCTCGGCTGGCGCCAGCGCGCCCGACATCAGGGTCGTGACGATGGCATGAGTCCGCGACCGGCCGCCCGTCAGCTCCTCGGGGTCAATGGCCTGCATCCTGTCGAGTGCGGCACCGAGTTCCTCGCGGCGCCCGGTTTCCCCCGGGATCGAGCGGCTCATGAGGCGATGTGCGGTCCGCGGCACTGCCAGTTCGGATACTCCGAACTTCGTAGCGAGCTCGGGGTGGTGAAAGAAAAATGCGCGCGTCATGTCGTCCAGCGCCCGGTCGAAGCGCGAATCCGCCGACTCTTCGATCCCGGCATCCGCCGCAGCCCTGGGTTCGGCAGGTAGCTGTTCCTCGCCGCGCGGCCCGCAGCCGATCGATACAACGAGAAGGCTCGTCAAAGCGAGCGCGTTTCTGAGCATCCTGGAGTCCCTCCGCGTAATTGCCGGACAGTATACGGGCCGTGACCTACGAGTAAATCTGCTTCATCAGGGGGGCCATCCGGCGCATGCCGACCATCGCCATCGTCGTCAGCAGGCCCGACATCATCGCACCCGTTACGCCGCAGGTCAGCGTGTCCTGCCCGGTCAGCCACAAGCCCGGAATGCGCGTTCGCGGGCCCAGCCAGTCCTGCCTGAATCGCTCCACGGTGTGGTCCAGCCCGTAGAGTTCGCCGCGCCGATACGCGGCAAACCACTCGGTCGAGAGCGGCGTCGAGACTTCGTAGTAATCCACCTTGCCCTGCAGCTGCGGCAGCTTGTCGTAGAGATGCTGCAGCAGGCGCTCGCCCAGGTGTTGCTTGAACGCGTCGTAGTCCTCGCCGCGCTTGCCCCAGGTCGTGCCCTGCCATGGTTCGAACCACTCATAGGGTGCCGGGGCGACGATTTCGACGGTGGCCGTGCCCGGGTGACGGTTGAGGTAATCGGGGTCCTTTGCCGACGGGAACGAGATATAAACGACCGGGAATTCGGCGTGCCTGTCCTTCACGAACGTCTCGACGGCCGCGTCGTAGTCATTGTGCGGATAGATCCAGAAGTTGGTCCTGGGCAGGCCGAGCTCGTCGGCGGTCCCCTTAAGCCCGATATAAACCCCGAGATGCGCAAAGCTCGGCCGGACGGCGTCCAGTTTGTTCGCGTAGCCGTATCGCTCGGCAACACCGGCAGGCAGAAGGCTCTCGAAGGTATTGGCAATACCGGCGGACGAGATCACGGTACCGCAATCGATTCGATGGCCGTCTGCCATCTCGACGCCCGTTACCGCGTCGTCCTCCACGAGGATCCTGGCGACCCGCGCGTAGGTGAACACCTCGCCACCGGCGGCCTGGATTTTCGGGATAATGCTGTCCGCGATTTGCCAGCTGCCGCCGACCGGGTAGAAGCCGCCGTAAAGATAATGCCTCGCGATCATCGCGTGCACCATGAACGCGGACTGCTTCGGCGGCAGGCCCATGTCGCCCCATTGCCCGCAGAGCGTCGCGATGAGGTCCGGGTCTTGCGTCAGTTCACTGAGCACCTCGTAGGTGCTGCGATACATGAATCCCGGCGTTCGCAGCTTCACGACGGGCGCGGCCAGTTTGCGTTGCCATGGCCTCAGGACCTTCTCCATGCCGAGATCGCTCAGCGCCCGGCCGACCTGCCGCAGGAGGTCCATGTAGGCATCGATGGCGTGTTCTTCGTTCGGGAACTGACGGACCAGGTTGTCGCGAAATGCCTGCTTGCCGGCCATCGCATTGAAGACCCGGTCACCGATGTAGAAGCGGTCGTATTCGTCCGCCATCGCCGCCCACGCGAGCTTGCCGCCGGAGAGGAAGTCGAACATCCTGCGGGTGCGAGTCTGCGTGCCGACGTCGCCAATGTAGTGCACGCCGACGTCCCATTCGTAGCCGTTGCGTTCGTACGAATGGGTGTAGCCGCCCGCCGTGTAGTGCTGTTCCAGGACGCAAACGCGCCAGCCGAGTTCGGAAAGCAATGCCGCGGTCGTCAATCCGCCCATGCCGGAGCCTATGACGATCGCGTCATAGGCCGGCGCAAGACGCTTGGGGCGGTACCGGTAACCGATCCGTAGCGTGCTGGGCTTCACGGCGTATCAGTCATCCTCGATGCCGAGCTGTTCCTTGATGGCGGCGAGCTCCGCTTCGAGCCTGCTGACCCGTTCGGCGAGATCCGGGACGCTGGCCCGGCTCGAGGACGACCGCTCGGCAGGCGCCTGGCTCGCGTAGGCCTCGACATCCACAGGCCCTGAAAACAGGTGCATGTACTCGGAGTCCTTGCGGCCCGGCGTCCGCGGAAGCCTGACCAGCAGCGGCGCGCCCTCACGCTCGATCAGGCTCGTCAGCGCGGCCACGACGTCGGAATTGTCTGCAAACGTGTGCAACCGGCCGCTGCGAGAGCGGAGCTCGCCGGGCGTCTGCGGGCCACGTAACAGCAACAGGCACACGATTGCGAGTTGAGCGTCGTCGAATTGGAAATCGCTGTAACGGGTATTGCAGAAGCGCTGCACGTATTTCTCGGTGCGGCTCTTGAAGTTCTCATCCGTACGCACGAGGTGCTTGGCCTCGAGATCACGAATCGTATGCTGGACCTCGCCTTGCGAAAGATTCATGACCGGGTCGCGAGACGATTTCTGGTTGCAGGCGTTGGTCAGCGAATTGAGCGTCAATGGGTATTGATCAGGCGTCACGACGGACTTTTCAATCAGGCAACCGATGACGCGGGCTTCCTTGTCAGTGAGCTCTGGCAGCAAATCGAGTCCTCTGTCATGTGCCCGGAGCAGGCACGCCGCATACTGTGGCGCAAAGACTCGCGGCGGGCAAGGCATCCTGCAAGGACTTTGTGTACCCACGGCTGGTCGCGTTATATTCCGTCTCGCGATTACCGCAACCCAGAGGATGCCGTTGGCATCAATCACAAAAACATGAAGGAGCAGGTTTGATATGGCAGGCAAATTCGAATGTTACAAAGACAAGGCGGGCGAGCACCGTTTTCGACTGAAAGCAGGCAATGGTGAAACCATCCTGTCGAGCGAAGGCTACAGCAGCAAGAGAAGCTGCGATAACGGGATCGAATCCGTTCGCAAGAATGCCGCCATTCCGGAGCGTTTCGACAAGACGCAGACGGCCGGCGGCAAGTTCCGCTTCAACCTGAAGGCTTCCAACGGCCAGGTTATCGGCGTGAGTCAGAGTTACGACTCTGAATCCGGACGCGACAACGGTATCGGCAGCGTCGCCAGGAACGCTGCAGACGCAAAAGTCGTCGACCTGGAGGATTAGCACTCCCGACGTGCGAGCCTGCCGTCACAGGCGGGCTTGCCGACCTCGAAAAATCCCGCCCGGGCGACGACTCGCGCGCCCGGGCACGTTGCTACCGCTTTGCGCGGTAGAGTTGCGCAGGGCGGTGCGGGCCGTCACGCCGGACCTCGCCTGTCGGTTCCACGGCATCGAGCGCCCTGAGTTTCTTGCGAAAGTTCCGTTTGTCGGTCGGTGCCCCGCTGATGGATTCGCAAGCCCGCTGCAATTCCGTCAACGTAAAACTTTGCGGCATCAATCGTTGCACGACGCCTTGCGTATCAAGCCTGTCCCGCAGGCGCTCGACCGCATGCCCCAGTATCCGGGCATGATCGAAAGCGAGTTCCGGCAATTCGTCGACGAAAAACAGCTTCGCGTCTGCCGCATCGCTGCCCGCTTCCAGCCGCAGCCGATCGACAGCCGCGAGTGAGATGTAGACAACCGTGATCACCCGTTCGCGCGGGTCACGGTCCGGACGACCGAACGCGCCGAGTTGCTCGAGGTGGCCGGCCTTGAGCCCGGTTTCCTCTCTCAGCTCCCGCCAGGCCGCGCGCTTCAGGCTCTCGTCAATGCCGACGAATCCGCCCGGTATCGCCCACTTGCCGGCGTGCGGCCACTGGGCGCGCCGGATCAGGACGACCGCGAGGCGCCCGTCGCTGATCGCAAAGACCACGACGTCGACCGTGACAGCCGGATGCGGATGATCATAGGTGTACGGCATGATGATATCTTAGTATCTAAAGCACACGAAGAACAGTGTTATATGTACACAAAGCATCCGAACTAGGCACATGCTCGTATAGCCACACCGGTCCCCGTCAGGTAGCCTGAACTATGCCGGCAGGGAGGCTCAAGTGACTGAACTGGCTGAAAAATTGCCGGCTGACGTCGACGCCCGGCGACGCCACGCCGTCGAACTGAGACGCTGGCTGCACAGGCATCCGGAGCTGTCTTTTGGCGAAGCCGAGACGGCCGCACGGGTGGTTGCCGAACTGAAGCGCCTCGACATCCCCTGCTCGTACCCGGGACCCGGTGGCGGCATCATCGGGCGCATTACGACCGACCCGGCGCTGCCGACGGTCGCGTTACGCGCCGAGCTCGACGCACTCCCCGGCAGCGACCTTACTGATCCGGCCTACCGCTCGGTCTACTCCGACCGCATGCACGCGTGCGGCCACGATGCGCACATGACCATGGTCCTGGGCGCCGCAGCGACGCTGGCCCAGAACCCACCCGACGGCAACGTGGTAGTCGTGTTCCAGCCCGCCGAGGAACGCGGCGGCGGCTCACGTGTGATGATCGACGCCGGTGCGCTCGACGGCGTGCGCGCCATTTTCGGCGGCCACGTCACCCACGAATGGCCGACCGGCAAGATCATGATACGGAAAGGGGCGATGACGGCGCAGTCGGACCGTTTCCACATCACTATCAGGGGCAGGGGCGGTCACGGTGCACGACCACACGAGGCGATCGATGCGGTTGTGATCGCGTCGCTGCTGATTACCACGCTGCAGACGCTGGTCTCGCGCCAGACCAATCCTGTGCATCCGTCGGTCGTTACGGTCGGCAAAATCGAGGCCGGAACGGCCGCCAATGTCATTGCGGAATCGGCCCGGCTGGAGGGCACGATTCGCACGACCTTCCCCGACACGCGCGAGCACATCCACAAAGGCATCCGCCGCATGGTCGAGGCCATGGGCGAACTGCACGATGCGGAGATCCATCTCGAACTCAATGAAGGCTATCCGCCGGTCATCAACACGGACGCGGAAGTCAAACTTGTCAGGGACTGCGTTCGCAGCGTGTACGGCCAGGATGCGCTCAGGACGTCACCACACGCAAGCATGGGCTCCGAGGATTTCTCCTACTACCTGCAGCACGTGCCCGGCGCCTTCTTCCGCCTCGGCGCGCGGCGCCCGGATTGGGAACCCATCCCGCTGCACAGCCCACGCTTCGACATTGACGAGGACGTCCTGCCGATCGGCGCAGAATTTTTCGACGCAATCGCGCGCTGGGCATTGCGCCATTACGCTTCGGCCGAGCCATGAAGTTCGTTCCCCAGGCGAATCCGACACTGGGCTGCGAATGGGAACTCCAGCTTCTTCGCGATGACTCGCTCGAGCTTGCTGACGGAATCCTGGCCTTCTCCGAAGAACTCGGCGAGCACGCGCTGATCAAGCCGGAATTCCTGCAGTGCTGCATTGAAATCAATACACCACCGTGCGAGACGGCGGCTGATCTCGAACCATCACTCGGCTCGGTGCTGGCACGCATCGATGCGCACGCGAGGCCGCTGGGTCTCCGGCTCGCGGCAGCGGGCACGCATCCGTTCGATCGCAAGCCTGCAATCGTCACGCCGTCGGAGCGTTACCTGCGCCTGTCCGGAGAACGAAGCGGGGCTGCGGCGCTGCACCCCGTCACCTTCGCGACGCACATCCATGTCGCCTGCCGGGACGGCGACGCGGCGATCCGTGCGATGCGCCGCGTTGCGCCCTGTCTGCCGGTCCTGCTCGCGATCGGTGCCAATTCGCCTTTCTGGCACGGCGTCGACACGGGCTACTCGTGTTTCCGGCAGCGCCTGCTGGCGTCGAATCCGACCTACGGATTGCCGCCGTATTTCGAATCCTGGGCGCACTTCAATCGCATGCTGAGCGCCGCTGTTCGTTCCCGGACCGTCGAGAGTTTTCGCGACCTGCACTGGGATGTGCGCCCGCACGGTGACCTCGGCACACTCGAGATACGCGTATTCGACGCTCAGGTAGATGCGCAACGCATTGCGCAAATCGCCGCATTCGTACGTGCCCTGGTTGTCGTCGCAGAAGACCCGAAGATGCCCGACTCGGCATTTCCGGCCCGGCTTCCGCACTGGATGGAACTCGAGAACCACTTCCGCGCCTGCAAGTGGGGCCTCGGCGCGCCCGTCATTGTCTCCGGGAGCGGTGAGACCGAGCCGTTGATGCAGACCCTCGAGCAGTTGTTCGATTTATCGAGGCGCGAAGCTGAGAACCTGGGCGATAGCGAATTGCTGGCGGCCCTGGAGCGCTCGGCTATCACCCGGAATGGCGCCGAACGACAGCGCGACGCATGGGCGCGCCAGCATTCGTGCAAAGCTGTCACCCGCTTCCTGATCGAAAATATCGGCGTGACGCCACGCCATGAAATCAGGCAAGCCAGCTAGCTTGAATTGCGCCGGAAGAATACCCGGACCCGCGGAAACGAAGAGGCCGTGAAGAAAGCTGTTCGGGACATTGAACCGCGGTTGCTGCGACTGCTCCAAGAACCGGAACAAGCCCGCCGCTCATACTGTGATTCGTGCTATTGCTTACCTGAATTGGATCGCATATCCTCAGGAAATCTATAGGCTTTTGCCAACCTCTGGTGGGGGATCCAATGACTATCAAGACCATTTCTCGTGGCGTCCTGACCCTGATCGCCATAATCGTCGCCATGCCCGTCTTCGCTCAGCAGCAGTCGGACGTGGCCATTTTCGAAGAAATTCTCGTTACCGCGACGAAACGCGAGCAGACGCTGCAGGAAGTTCCGGTAGCGGTAGCGGTTGTGTCCGCCGACGTCATGAACGACGCTCAGGTGCTGGACATCAAGGACCTGCAGTTTCTCGTGCCCTCGCTGCGGGTCAGCCAGCTGCAGTCGAGCGCCAACGCGACATTCCTGATCCGCGGCTTCGGCAACGGCGCCAACAACGCGGGTGTCGAGCCGTCCGTGGGTGTCTTCGTGGACGGTGTCTACCGGTCGCGTTCGGCAGCCAGCATCGCCGACTTCCCGAATCTCGAGCGCATCGAGGTCATCAAGGGACCCCAGAGCACGCTGTTCGGCAAGAATGCGTCTGCCGGCGTCATCAATGTCGTGACGGCAAAACCGTCCCTCGACGCCTACTCCGGGTCTGCGTCCCTGACATACGGTGACTACAGCCAGGTGATCGTGAAGGGCGACGTAACCGGTCCCCTCTCGGATACCTTCGGCTGGAGCCTGTCCGGCAACTACAACCAGCGCGACGGCTACTTCACCAACCTGGAAACGGGCACCGAATTCAACGAGCTGAACCGCTACGGCGCGCGCGGACAGCTGCTGTGGGCACCCTCGGACACCTTCGAGGCCCGCTTCATCGCCGACTACGACAAGATCGACGAGAACTGCTGCGGCGTGGCAAACCTTGCCGAAGGCATCGCGGCGATCGGTATTCGCTCGCCGGGCGTCGGCGGCGACTACATCGCCGAGCAGCCGTTTTCCTACAACGGAATCTTCAACTTCGACGCCGTCAACGAGATCGAGAACAGTGGCGTGTCGCTGCAGCTCGACTGGGATTTGAGCGATGCGGTCTTGCTGACGTCGATCACGGCCTTCCGTAACCTGGAGCGCTTCGACAACTCCGACGGCGATTTCACGACTGCGGAATTGCTGAACGAAACCGCGGCCAACCTGACCGACACCACGCTGGAGACCCTCACCCAGGAATTCAGGCTGTCGGGTTCGACCGATAAAATGGACTGGCTGGTCGGCGCGTTCTGGTTCGACGAGGACGTCGAGCAGAACAGCGGCGTGTTGTTCGGTGCAGGCGCACGGCCCTACGTCGATACGATGACCAAACTGGCGGGTGTTGAATCCGGCGCGTACACGTTGCCGCAAGTCCTGGATCCCGCCGTGCCGTCGCCGGTGCTCCTGCTCGAGCAGACGATTGCCGGCTTCGGTCTCGCGCCGGGCCTCGGTGAGAGCGTGGGTGTCGGTCCTATCGGCCCGGGAAGCTTCCTCGCGACCGGCCAGGGCACGATCGAGACGGGCCTGCTGGACAACCAGGCGCTCTCGCTGTTCGCACAGGTCGACTTTGCCCTGACGGACCGCGCGACCGTGACGCTCGGCATCAACTACACCGAGGACGAGAAGGACGTTTCTGTCAGCACGGCGAACGACAACGTCTTTTCCTGGGTCGATCTGGAAGACGACATCGGCGAGCCGTTGATCTTCGGGGCGACATTGCAGAGCCTGATCGACGATGGCACTTGCGGCGTTATTGGACTGCCAGCCTGTCAGGCGGCCGCACTGGATGTTGCAAACCAGTTCAAGGGCGTGGAGTGCACCGGCGCACCCGGCGAAATCTGCAACCCGTTCCTGCCCCTGCAGGCGGTGCAGATTCTGCCACCTTTCGCCAATTTCCCGAACTCGGTCGAGCCCGGTAACTCGAAGGACGATCAGACGACCTGGACGGCACGCTTTGCTTACGACATCACCGACCAGCTGAATGGCTATGTCAGCGCCGGCACCGGCTTCAAAGCCACGTCGTGGAACCTGTCGCGCGACTCGTTGCCATTCGACGCCCAGGAACTCGTCGACGCAGGCCTCGGCGTGCCCAACCTGCAGTCCGGTACCCGCTTCGCGGGACCCGAGGACTCCACGCTGTATGAGATCGGCCTCAAGGGCGCGTTCGACAACTGGTCGTTCAACCTGGCCGTCTTCGATCAGGAAATCGAGGGCTTCCAGGAGAACGTCTTCCAGGGAACCGGCTTCGTCCTCGTCAACGCGGGTAAACAATCGACGACGGGCGTCGAGATCGACGTGCTCTGGGCGCTCACGGAGAACTTCGAGTGGTTCATCGCGGGCACATTCCTGGATCCGGTTTACGACGACTACCAGAACGCGCCGGGCATCTTCGGCCCCACCGACCTGAGCGGCACCAAGGTCCCGGGTGTCAGCGAGACCAGCATCAATACCTGGGCACGCTGGTCGTTCGACATCGGTGCGACCATGTCCGGCTTCGTGCGTGCCGAGTACTACTTCGAAGATGAGGTGCAGGTCATCTCCAACGTGCCGGCGAACGTCGCATCGCGCGAGGTCAGCATGGTCAACGCGAGCATCGGCCTGCGTTGGGATAACGGCTTCGAAGCAATGCTCTGGGGCCGCAACCTGACGGACGACGAGTACCTGCAGAGTGCATTCCCGACGACCTTCCAGAACCTGGCTGTACCGTTCAGCTACAGCGGCTACCCGAACCAGCCGCGTACGTACGGGTTGACGCTGCGGATGTACTTCGACTGACGCGTCACCACTGGCAAACGAAACGGGCCCTCGTCGAGGGCCCGTTTTTTTTGGTCCATAATACGGCTTCACCATGACGGACTTCGATCTAACACCGGTCAGTACCGAAGCACCCATGGAGCCGATTCTCAGGAAGGGCATCGGCCTGTGCCTTTCGGGAGGCGGCTACCGCGCGATGCTGTTTCATCTCGGCGTCGTCTGGCGGCTTGCCGAACTCGGCTACCTGGGTACGGAACATCGCTGGGGCAAGCACGGCGAACTCGGTTCGCTGCAGCGCGTCTCGTCGGTCTCCGGCGGCTCGATCACGGCCGGCGTACTCGGGCTGGCCTGGCACAAGCTGGACGTCGATTCGCCGGGGGTTTCCGAGAGGTTTCGCGAGCACGTCGCCGCACCGGTGCAGGAATTTGCGAACCGCTCGACGGTGACCATCCTCTCTGGGCTGCCCGCGGCCATCTTCAGCACAGTCAACAAGCGCGTAATGCGCATCTACCGCAAGCGGCTGTTCGGCGACCTGACGCTACAGGACTTGCCCAATTCGCCGGACTTCGTCTTCAACACCACCAACCTGCAGTCCGGTGCACTGTGGAGTTTCTCGAAACGTGCCGCACGGGACTGGCGCGTCGGCCGTATCGAAAAACCCGCCGACACGATCGCAAGAGTCGTCGGCGCGTCGTCGGCGTTCCCGCCGTTCCTGTCGCCGGCCAGGTTCAGATACCGCGATGAGGATTTCACACCGGGTAGCGGCGACGGCCTGCAGGGCCCGCCTTTCACCACGCGTCCGCTGCTGACCGACGGCGGCGTGTACGACAACCTCGGGCTCGAAACCGTCTTCAAGAACTACAAGACCGTAATCTGCTCCGACGCCGGCGCCGACCTGGCGGCGCAGAAGAAGGTCCCCGGCGAGTGGATCATGCAGACCTATCGCGTGGTCAAGACGATCAACAATCAGGTGCGCAGCCTGCGCAAGCGCATACTGCTGACGTCGTTCGTGGAACACGAGCGCCACGGCACCTACTGGAGCATGCGCACCGACGTCCGTAAATACCCCGTCAGGGACAGTCTCCCGTGCCCGTTCAACAGGACGCAGGAGCTCGCGAGCATCCGTACCGATCTCGAGGCGAAGGACCCGGTCACGCAGCGGCGCCTGATCAACTGGGGCTATGCCCTCTGCGATGCGGGTATCCGCAGCTGGGTCGAGGAGGGGCTGCCGGCTCCACAGGACTTCCCGTATCCCGCAGAAGGCGTGTAAGCGCCGTGGAGCACGGTCACTCCATGTAGACGGCGACAAAACGCATCGTGACCTCGCCATTCGCGTTCTCGATGGCCAGGTCCTCGCCCGATATCGAATAGCGTTGCGCGGTTTCGAGCGCCTGCAGAAACGCAGACTCCTGCTCCATGACCCCCTGGCACATACGCCGCGTGCTCGCGATTGGCCCGACAGACAGCCCGTCGTCAGTCACGCTCATCGAGCCCGTGAACTGGTTGCAGCCTGCGTAACCGCCGACCTGGTCCCCGCCTCTGAGGATCATGTGCAGCTCCTTGCCCTCGCCCGGGCCCACGGCCGCACCGTTCAGTTCGATCAGCCTCCAATAGGTGTTCGTCAGCGCCACGTCAGGCCTGACGTTCTTTGCCGGCGCTGCAGATTCTGTGGGCGACTCCGCAACGTCCGACGCGTCCGGTGCACATCCGGCGACACCGAGCAGCAGGACCAGGACAGGCATCCAGGAGATTTCTTTCATTCGCAGAATCCAATCAATAAAGCCATTCACATATAACGCCCAGCAGCGATAATCGGGGTCAACGGCTTCACCGCGTATCGATGAATACCTCGCCGCTGCGGGCATCCTCGATCCACAGCGCGCGATCGCCTGACTCCTTCGACTTGCCGGCCTGCAGCGTGTACGTGTGGCCGAGGATCAGTTCGCCGTTGGCCCTTGCCCGCTCGACACTGACGAGTACCGGGTCAATGGTGATCGCGATGCTCGGACCATCCTTCTCCTGCAGCACGTAATAGCCGGGCAGCAGCAGGATCGTCCCGTAGTCCGACCGGGGCAAGGTTCGTTCGCGAAGGGTCACATCCCGGACATCATCGCCAAGCTCGAGCGTGACAATCGCCATGTTGGATCGATCCGGCCCGACCCATGTCCGGTAGACGTTGTCTCCCTTTTCTGCGCAGCCGGCAAGCAACAACAGCCCGGGCACGACGATTGCGGCATATAGATTCTTCATGGTCTCCATTATAGGCGCTCCGTAAATTCCTCTCCCGAAATCGTGTCAGAAATACCTCGAGAGCGAGACCTGCCGGGCGTTGAGAGGTTGACCTGGAGAGCCAGAAAGCTGACCTGATCGGACAATACGCTCGCGTACGGCCCCAATATGCTACGTGCATGACCAAACCCATCGAGAGGTAAGCACGATGAGCAGAATCGCAGCCGTTGTAGGTTCAAAGGCAGGCTGGTTCGTATTGCGTGAAACGCCGCTACCGGGTCCCTGGAGCTGGTTCGTAGCGGAGAGCTTCGAGGCGGCGATGCGGCGCCTGGAGCGCTACGAGGTCGTAACCGTCGATGCACCGTTGAGTCTCGCAGAGCACCACGAGCTGCCGGACGACGGAGAGCCCGGCATTCGTGATCGCTACCGGCGGCCTGCGGAGAAGATTCGCGAAGTGCATGACTTCATGAAAGCCAATCCGGGGTCGGCTCATTTCCTGTACGAGGTGCATCCGCACCTCAGTTTCCTCGAGCTGCAGGGCGGTACGGCCGGGGACAGGCGCGACGGCCGCAGGCCACGCTTTCGTGATCAGTTGAGCTACCTTTGCGACATCTACCCGTCCGAGGCCCTGTACCAGGCTCTGACCGCGTTCCGGCATGCCGAAGCGTCCCGGCATGACATCCTCGACGCGTTCGCGATGCTCTGGTCGGCAAAGCGAATCGCCACGAGCCGCGCGGAGCGACTGCCGAGCATACCCGTCTATGACGCTCGTGGATTCGACATGGCCGTCTGGTACTGATCGCTGTCATCTGCCGGCGCAGCGTATAATCGCGATTTCTGCCGCCGAGGAGTGCACGCCATGTCCTTTCGATTCGCAGTCGCCGCCGTTTTCCTGGTCGCCGGAGCGCCCGCCCTCGCCGACACGATCGCCGTCATTGGCACCGGCGACGTTGGCGGCGCGCTCGGCCCGGAATTTGCCGGGCAGGGGCATACAATCATCTACGGTTCACGCAATCCGGAGCGCGGCAAGGTGAAGGACCTGGTGGAGAAGACCGGCGATCTCGCCTCCGCCACGACCCCGGCCGAAGCCGCGGCACAGGCGGACATCGTCGTACTCGCGGTTCCGGGCCTGCTGGTCGAGGAGATTACGAAGAGTCTCGGCGACCTCTCGGGCAAGATCATCATCGATCCGACCAATCCGCTGGAGCGGCGCATGAATCGCCTGGAACACGCGGTCGATACCTCCAATGCGGAAATCATCCAGGCGGCCGCGCCCGGGGCCCATGTCGTCAAAGCCTTCAATACCCTCAACTGGAAAACGATGGTGGACGTGGATTCCGCCGGCGGGCCGGTCTCGATCCCGCTCGTGGGCGACAATGGCCGCGCAAAGGACAAGGTGGCCGAACTCGTCGCCGGTATGGGCCTCGAGCCGATCGACGTCGGCCCGCTGCGCGATGCGCGCTGGGTGGAGGGTATGCTGATCCTCTGGATCAATAACCGCTACGGCAGTATGCGGCCGTCGTTCGACTATCACCTGCGCCGCAACTAGCTCGCCGTAACCATTCGCCCCGGCGCCGGCTGATCAGCGTGTGACCGGAAGCTCCGAGAAACCCATACCGTCGGGCTCCTTGCCCGCACGCAGCGTGCGGACCACTTCGCCGGTGCCGAGATCGACCTCGGTGATAACGTCCGCGTTCGCATGCGCGACCCAGGCGCGGTCGCCTGCGGAATCGACGATTACGCCAATAGGCACCGAGCTGTCGCCGAAGCGGTCACCGAACAGGCGCTCCTCGACGTCCATGCTCTCCAGGTCGAACGCGACGACTCGAAGTTCTTCGAACGTGCGCGCATTGTAAATGGCCAGGTCACCTGCCCTGGCGCGCGTAACCAGCACCTGCCCCCCGGGCGTTGCGGTCGCGCGTATCGGGAAGCCTTCCGACGCAATCTCGCCGGCCTGTTGCAGCGTGTCGGCGTCGAGAATCGTAATCGTGTCAGCGGCCCGGTTCGTCACCCAGATGTATTCCCCGGACGCCGACACCGCGATACCCTCCGCGCCGTCGCCGGTAGCGATATTCGAGGCTCGCGCTCCCGTGCCGAGGTCCAGGACGGATACCGAGCCTGAGCCGATGTTCGCCGTGTAGGCACGGCCACGCTCGGCATCGAGGGCGACCATGTGCGAGATCTCCTGGTCCGTGCCAATCGACTGCACGACTTTCTCCCGTTCGACATCGACGACGATCAATGCCTTATTGGCTTCGGCCGTGACCGCCACCTGCGTGTCATCCAGCCACTCGACACCGTGCGGCCTGCCGTAGTCGCCCAACGTAATGTTCTTGACCACGCTGGCTGCCGCAATATCGATGAGCGTCAGGCTGTTGCCGCCGCGCTCGCGAGTCCCGTAGTTGGTGACGAGCGCGAACCGGCCGTCCGGCGAGATACCGACCTCGTGGGGGCCCTCACCGGTCGGCAGGGTGGCCACCACCGCACCTTCCCCGAGTTCGATCAACGACACCGTGGCTTCCGCCTTGTTGGCGACGACGAGCGTCGCGGCGTCCGCGACTCGAGCGACAAACAGGGCCGCAACCAATACGGCACGCAATGACCCGGTCGGGTCGAAACGGATGGCAGAGTTCATTTGGCCTCCTGGATGACGACGCCTATCCTAACAGGCGCTATCCGGAAGCGGTCTAGTTCACCACCACGGAACGCGTCACTTCGTTGGAGAAACCGCTCTCGATGCCAGCCGAATTGAACGCCGTCGCCGCAAAGTAATAGGTAGCCGGGCGCAGGCTATCCAGCACATAGGCCGTGAGGCCGACGTTGTCGATCCGCACGGTCTGCTCGTAATTGCCCGGCTCCGTGCCCCAGTAAATGACGTAACCCGCGAGGTCGCCGGCATACGAGCCATCCGTGTTGGCCTGCGGCGGCACCCACTCCAGGGTAACGGAGCCGAGTTCGTCCCGGCTCACGGCAATCGAGAAGGGCGGCAACGAGGCTGTCGCGCGGCCGTCGCTCGCCGAGATTACGATGTCGACATAGGTGCCGACGTCGCCGAATTGCGGGATTCCCCGCAGGCGGCCCGTGGCGGCGTCGAATGCCGCCCAGGCAGGCTTGTTACGGATGCTGAAGTTCAGCGGGTCGCCGTCGTCATCAGAGGAACCCGGCGTAAACGAGTACGCCTCGCTCATGACGGCAACGTACTGAGGGTCGCCGCTGATCCGGGGCGCGCTATTGCCGCCTTGACCGGCGGCCAGGCCGCTCCCGTCGGGCGGTGCTGCGGATTCCAGGCAACCGCTCAGGAGAGTTGCCGTTATGAGTATGCCTGCAAGCTTTCGTAGTCCCTGAATTATCATTCCACAACAATCGGCCAGGCAGTCCGCACGCTGCGGACCGCGTTTCAGTCAGTTATCTTTTCTGCATCCGCCGGGCTGAACACCGTGGCGGCGGTGAGTCGGTGATCACGCCCCTTTGCAGCGGCCCAAGTCGACCACCCGTCCCACGACTAAACATAAAGCAAGACCCGTGCCAAGTTCGGAATTGGGCCGGGAAGCGCAAAGGTATGCGGGCCCCGGGGGACGCCGGGCACGCAATTTTTTAACCGTTTGTCTCAGAAAAGGGACAGTTTGCTGCGAGGCAGCATTATGTAAGCTTCGTAACTGTCTGGCAGATCTGACTTTTGCCGCCGTCGCCATCGTGCGACACATGTGCGCGGCAGGTGACGCAGGCCGCGATTCGGACACCGTGACGCCGTTCGAACGCAAAAAAGCCCCGCGGCGGGGGCTATTGAGTCGGTCGAAATGGTGCCGAAGAGAAGACTCGAACTTCCGACCCACGCATTACGAATGCGTTGCTCTACCAACTGAGCTACTTCGGCACTCTGGCGAGGGCGCGCAGTATAGCGGCACGCACCGGAATGGGGAAGTCTCGCAGGGCTCTCGCCCCGATTCAGCCCTCGCCCCGGATCCGGATCAGCACCTCGATGCTGTCGCTCCGGGTGCCCTCGGGCATCGGCGGCAATTCACTGAAACGGACCTGCTCGTCCGGGATGTCGCGGAGTTCGCCTGTATCGACGTTGTAGAAGTGATGGTGCGGGTGCGTCGTGGAATCGTAGAACTTGCGCACCGGGTCAACCATCACTTCCCTGACGATGCCGCGTTCGCCGAAGAGATTCAGCGTGTTGTACACGGTGGCTTTCGACACGCTGCTGCCAGCCTCACGCAGCCGGTCGATGATCTGGTCCGCCGACATGTGTTGTGGCTTTTCCAGAAGAATTTCAGCAACTTCCAGACGTTGTGGTGTTGGGAGAATGCCGAATTGCTCGAACAATGCAAGGATGTCGGACCGCGACATGGGGACCCCTGGAAGTTGAATCTGGACTGAGTATAAACCAAATACCGCGAGCGATGACCAGTGGCGGCGATCGACCGGCCAATCCGGCACTTTCCGGCCGATTCACTCGCTGCAGGTCGGCGTGTGGTGTGCCATGTTGCCGCAACGGAAAGGAAACCAGCAATGTCTGCCAGGGACCAAGGCTACTCGCTGCTCGAGCTCTTGTTGACCATCGCGGTCGCCGCGATGATTGTCACGCTCGGCCTGCCCTCGTTTTCGGCACTGCAGGCCCGCAGCGCCCAGCGCGTGGAGATCAATGCGCTGTTTCACGCCGTGCATCTCGCTCGCAAGGGCTCCATCATGCGCAGGCAATTCGTGTCCCTCTGCCCCACCACGAACGGCGTGTCCTGCAACCCTGGCCGGGACTGGTCCGGCGGATTCCTGGTGTTCGAAAACGCCGACCGCGACGAGCCGCCGGACCTCGATGACGGCGAAATCCTGCTGTACCGGCACCTCGCGAACCCATCCCTGAAGATCACCGCCAACAGGCGCGGATTCACGCTCAGAGCGACGTTCCTCCGGGCCACCAACGGCACGCTTGTCGTCTGCGATCGCGCCGGGCGCGTGACTCCGAGGGCGCTGGTGGTCAGTTACACGGGGCGGCCACGCGTCGCCGAGCGGACGCCCCGGGGAACCGCGTATTCCTGTGCGGATTAGGTTAAATCGGGGCCGCCGGAAACCACCGCTCGTCGGCCATGGCCGACCGCTTGTCGGATACCCGGGAGCGGCGGGTTCCGGCGCTATATATTGCTTGCATGGACAGGCGACGGCAGCTGGGCTTCACGCTCTACGAACTCATGATCACGCTGATGGTGGTGGCGGCCATACTGGCGTTCGGCATCCCCAACCTGCAGAACTACACGCTGAACAGCCGCATGACCAGTACCGCCAACGACCTCCACGCTGCCTTCCTTATGGCGCGTACGGAGGCTGCGCATGCCAAGAGCAACGTCACGATCTGCGCCAGCGCAGACCCGACGGGCACAGCTACCTGCGACGGCACCTGGAACCAGGGTTATGTCGTCTTTATCGACGACAACGCGGACCAGTTACGAGACGCGGGCGAGCCCATTCTCCGGACGCATCCGCCGGCCGATGCCGGGGTGCTGCTGCGGATTGCCAACGGCGCCACCTATTTCATGTACGCACCGAGCGGTCTCGGCCGGCTCGATACGGGCGGCAACCCGCCGGTATCGCAGGTCGTGATTTGCGACGAGCGCGGCAATGTCAGGGCTGCGGGCGGCAATTCAGCGGCGCGGCTGTTCGTATCGACGCCGCTCGGCCGCGCCACGATCGTGCGCGACCTGGCGCTGATCGACAACGCATTGACGGCGATGGGCGCAACCTGCCCGTGATCGCGCGTGTAAACGATATCCAGGGAATCACCGCCATGCCACTTCCGAAATTATCGAACAGACAACAGGGCTTCTCGCTTATCGAAGTGCTGATCGCGCTGATCATCATGTCGGTGGGCATGCTCGGCATCGCCGGGCTCTATGTACAGAGCCTGCAGGCCGGACGCACGTCGATGTTCCGCCACCAGGCCGTCGCGCTGGCGGGCGACGTGGCGGACCGCATCCGCGCGAATCCGACCGCGGGTATTTCCTATACCGACCCCGCGGGCGCCGATAACGGCTGCGTGGGTGCCGGCATGGACTGCGATGTGGCCGGCATGGCCCTGCATGATGTCTTCCTCTGGAAGCAGCAGGCCGGTGGCTCACTGCCGGGCACGGCGCCGACCGGCGGCGGCGACGTGACGGTGAATTACGACGACACGGTCGTCCCGCCGCTCTACACCATCACCGTGAGCTGGGAGGAGCCCGGTATCACCGATCTCGATACGCCGCCCAGCTACGTCGTCACCATCCCGGTCAACCCGTTCTAGGAGCGATGGCAATGCGCATAACAGTCAATCAACCCGGCGGCCGGCAGCACGGCATCACCCTTGTCGAACTGATGGTGGCGCTCGCTATTGGCTCGTTCCTGATGATCGGCGCGATCCAGATCTACTCGCAGAGCCGCCAGGCATTCACCATCAACGAGTCGATCGCCAGGGTGCAGGAAACCGCGCAGTTCGCGCTGGATACGATCGAGGCGGACCTGCGCATGGCCAGCAACTGGGGCCGCACGAGCCGGCGGCTCTCGATCGAAGGCCGCACGATGCTGGGTGACGTGAATCCCAAGATACTCGCCGTGCCGCTGGATTGCAGCGAGGATTGGTCGCTGGAGCTGGATGTACCCGTCGACGGCTTCGATAATGTCATGGGACTCACCTGCCCGCCACAGAATGTCGCGCAGGCGAATTCGGACGTGCTGACGGTGCGGCGCGCCTCCGTCAATCCCGTGCCGCTGCAAGCCGGTCGCCTGCAAATACAGTCGACGCGAACCCAGGGCGAGATCATCGATGACGGAATTATCCCGCCGCAGTACGACCCGGCGCAGTCGGCCACGCACAACCTGATGGTATCGAGCTACTACGTGGATGCGAATTCCGACCTGATTCCGGGCGTACCGACGCTGCGCCGCAAGGTGCTGGGTATCCAGGGCGTCAATTCGGCGATCTTCGACCAGGAGATCGCGCCGGGCGTCGAAAACCTACAGATTCAGCTCGGCATCGACGTCAACGAAGACAACACGGTCGACCGGTATGTCAACCCGGGCGACCAGATTTACAACCCCCGGGCTCCCGGCTATCTCCCGGGTGCGAGGGTGCTGACGGCCAGGGTCTCGCTGGTGGTCCGCGGGCTTGTGCGCGAGCCCGGCGTCGATGATCAGCAGGTCTACGCGCCCGGTAACGTCAATCTCGGCACATTCAACGACGAGATACGCCGCATGCAGGTATCGAAGACGATCCTCCTGCGCAATACCAGGATTTGATTAAGAGAACGAATCATGACCACGCAGACGAATTTCACCCAGCAATCCGGCGCGGCGCTTATCGTCGGCCTGCTGTTGCTCGTCGTTATTACGGTGCTGGCCGTCTCGGGTATGAGCACCGCTACCACCGAACTCGCGATGGCGCGCAACGACCAGAACTACGAGAACGCGTTCCAGGCTGCCGAGACCGGCCTCGAGGCCGCACTTGCGCAGGGCCAGTTCAACTCGGTCGGCACGGTAACCGTCACGCAGTACATCAACTCCTACGATTCCGTCACGGCGCAAATCCAGCCGGAGGGTGTGCCCACGATCGTCCCGGACCGGGCATTCAGCCTCGGCGTCGGCAGCGGCGTCGTGGCCTATCATTTTCTCGCCACGGCGACGGCCGTATCGGAACGGTCGCCGGGCACCCCCACGGACCGCGACTCCAGCGCGGTACACACACAGGCTTTTTATGTTGTCGGACCGCAGGGTCCACAGCTGTAAGCGGTAGCAGGAACGGAGTATTCCCATGAAATTCAAAGTATTGATCGCCGCCATCATTCTCGGAGTCGCGCTGCCCGCCATGGCGCAGTTCCGCACGGTCTCAAAGGCCCACGAGGTCCGGCTCTCGGATCTGCGCCTGCCGCAGAACGATGGCGGCACGGTGGCCTACAAGCCCTGTGACGAGTGCCCCTACGAGACCAAGCGGACCAGCTCAGACGCGCAGTGGATCCTGGACGGCAATAGCCTGCCACTCGACAAGTTCAAGCGCAGCCTGATGTCCATTACGGATCGCCGCAATACGGCGGTAACGGTGCTGCACCATCTCGAGTCCGATCGCGTGACGCGCGTTTCGGTACACCCGGTCAGCCAGGCTAAGGACTGATTGCCCTCGCACGGAACTATGAGGACAGAACGATGAAAACCGTATTCAAGAAGACAACATGGACGTCCGCCGGCTTGCTGCTGGCCATGACCTGCGGTATGCCCGCACTCGCCGACGACACGGAGCTGCTGCTGATAAACCCCGACCGGGTGCAGCAGATCCCGAACGTGATGCTCATCATCGACTCCTCCGGCAGTATGGGTGACGAGGAGGAGACCAAGGAGGTCTATGACTCTGCCCTGACCTATGCCGGTGGGGCCACACCCTGCGACCCGAATTACCTGTACTGGACCGAGTACAAGAACGTCATACCGAATTGCGGGAGTTCAACCAAGCGCTTCCAGGAGTCGTCCTTCCTGTGCGCGGATGCAGACAGGAGGATCCAGGGAATCGGCAGCTACCGCGGCCGGATGGCGCAGCACCGCGACGGCGCCTCGGGTATCTTCAGTATCCTCCTCGGGCTCACCGACACCGTGCACTGGCAGAAAGTCGAGCCGGGCAACGAGACGGACATCGTCGAGTGCTCGAAGGACGACGGCGAGCACGGCGATGGCGTCAATGGCGGCAAGCTGTACGCGCAGCGTGGCCAGGACCTCGCTCCCTACACGAACGTGAAGAAAGACCGCATCAACTGGGGCTCGTGGCCGACGAGCCAGTCGATCACGGTGTTCGACGGCAACTACCTGAACTATCTCGAGAATCCGGTCACGATCATGGATTCGAAAATCAACATCGTGCAGAACACGGCGACGGCAATCCTGAACTCCATCGAAGGCATCAACGTCGGCATCATGCGCTTCAACAACCAGGAAGGCGGGCCGGTACTGCAGGACCTCAAGGACCTGGATACGAACCGTACAGAGCTCGTCAACACGATCGGTCTGATCCCCTCGGGCGGCTGGACGCCGGTAGCCGAGACAGTCTTCGAGTCGGCCCTCTACTGGCGCGGCCTGCCCGCCCATTACGGCAACCTCATCAGCGAGCACACCACCGATCCGCTCGCTCTGGTCTCGACGAACCCGGATGTCTATGAGCAACCGACCAGTGTTGCGTGCGCCAAGAACTTCAACGTCGTCCTCACCGACGGCGCGCCGACGGAGGACGTCGGCGCGGCGCCCCTGGTCGACAGCCTGCCGAACTGGGGCGCGACACTCGGCTATTCCGGTTGCACCGGCACCGGCAACGGCGCCTGCCTGGACGACATCGCGGCCTACCTGTTCAACGACGACATCGACCCGAACCTGCCGGGCGTGCAGACCGTAACCACGCACACGATCGGTTTCGCAATCGACCTGCCGATCCTCGAGGAGGCGGCTCTGCGCGGCGGCGGCAACTACTTCCGGGCCGATGACGTGACGAGCCTCGCGCAGGCATTGCTGGAGATCGTCAACGACATCCAGGACCGTAACCTGTCGTTTGCGGCTCCGGCAGTCGCGGTCAATGCGTTCAACCGTACGCAGAACCTGAATGACCTGTATCTCACGACCTTCAAGGCGAGCGAGAGCGTCCGCTGGCCCGGCAACCTCAAGAAGTATCGCGTTTCCGACGGCCAGATCGTAGACCGCTTCGATGTACCGGCGGTAGACCCGAACACGGGTTCGTTCTATGACTCCGCAGCCAGCTTCTGGACAACGGGTGCGGACGGCAACGACATCACGATTGGTGGCGCTGTCGAAAACCTGCCAATCCCGGCAAGCCGCAGGATATTCACGAACAACACCGTCAATAACGACCTGACGGCGGCTGCCAATGCGCTCGCACCGTCCAATGTCGCCTCGTACACCCTCGCGGATTTCGGTCTGACCGGCGCAGCCGGCGAACCGACCATCGAGGAACTCATTCGCTGGGTGCGCGGCGAGGACGTTACTGACGAAGACCTGGATCCGGCAACCACCATCATCAAGCAGATGGGCGACCCGCTGCACTCGCAGCCCGCCGCCGTCGTCTACGGTGGTGACCCGGCAGATCCCGACGTCGTCGTATTCACGGCAACGAATCAGGGCTCGGTGCACGCGATCCGCGGCGATACCGGCGAGGAACTGTGGTCTTTCATACCGAAGGAGCACCTCCAGAACCTGCCGATGTATTATTTCAATGCGGAAGCACCCTTCAAGTTCTACGGCGTCGACGGTGACATCGTGCCGGTAGTCGCAGACCGGAACGACAACGGCATCATCGAGCCTGGCGACGGCGACTTCGTCTACATCATTTTCGGCATGCGCCGCGGCGGTAATGTTTACTACGCGCTGGACGTCACGGACCAGAGCAACCCGGTCGTCAAATGGCGTATCAGCACGCCTGACTTCGGCCAGACCTGGTCGCGGCCGACCGTCGCACGGGTCGACCTGGTCGATCCGGGCCTGAATAACGACAAGGCAGTCGTCATCTTTGGTGGCGGCTACGACACGGCTCACGACAATATTTCTCATCCGTCGACACCGGACGTCGAAGGCGCCGGCATCTACATGCTGGATCTGCAATCGGGCGATGTGTTGTGGCGCGCGGGTCGCGACGCGGGCGCGGACCTTCAGCTGCCGAGCATGACGCGATCAATCGCGACGCAGATTCGCGTTGTCGACCTGGACGGCAACGGTTTTGCGGACCGCATGTATGCGTCGGATATGGGCGGGCAGATCCTGCGCTTCGACATCTTCAGCGGCAAATCGCCGGGCGGCACCGGTACGGATGCGCTGGTTACCGGCGGCGTCGTCGCGCAGCTGGGTGCCGAAGGCACGGGTTCGCCGGCCGTCGAGGATACCCGGCGGTTCTACTCGGCCCCCGACGTATCGGTCTTCAACGACAATGCACTGAATCGGCGCTTCATCGCGATCAGTCTCGGCAGCGGCTATCGCGCGCATCCGCTGGATGACTCGAACACGGACCGTTTCTACTCCATTCGCGACAGGAACGTATTCACGCCACTAACCCAGGCCGAATACGATGCGTTCACGCCGGTCACCGATTCCGAGCTCGTCGAAATCAGCGGCCAGGTCGGCACCGCGATCGGGCAGAACCAGCGTGGCTGGAAATTCACGCTACCGCCCGATCAGAAGGTATTCTCGAACTCGGTGACCTTCAACAACGAAGTTTTCTTCGTCGCCTTTTCGGCCGATACGGCCGGCGCGGCTGTCTGTTCGGCGGGCGTGGGCCGCAACTTCCTGTATCGCGTGTCGGTCGTGAACGGCGACCCGATCACGAATCTCGATGCGATCGTGCCTGGCGAGGAAGACAACGCACGCGTCGCGGAACTGGCGCAGGGCGGTATTGCACCGTCGCCGGCCTTCCTGTTCCCGAGCCCCGAGCAGGGCTGCACCGGTGACGCATGCTCGCCGCCACCGATCGGCTGTATCGGTGTCGAATGCTTCGACCCGGGCTTCGAGAACTTCCCGGTTCGCACGCTCTGGACCCAGGACGGGATCGAGTAATGACCGCAAGGCAGCGCATGCAGGGAAAGCTCGTGCACAGGATGCGCCAATTACCGCGAGTTCGTGGCGCGGGCGAATCGCAACGAGGCGAAAGCCGCCTTGTTGCGGATCGCGACCAACCAGGAGCGCTTCTACCTGCAGAACAACACGTACACCTGCGACATGACGCGCCTCGGGTTCCCGTTGGCGGCCGGATTCGTCACCGACTCACGAACCTACACGGTGGACGTTACAACCTGCAACGCCAATAACTTCACGGCCCAGGCGATTTATAACATCCCGGGAGACCCGGAAGCGGGCAAATGCGGCACGTTCCTGATTAACGGCCGCAACGTGAAACAGTCGTTTCCGGATACGAACTGCTGGACGCGCACGCGTTAGGGCACGGGCGCGAACACCGTTCGCTGCGACGGACTAATCGGGCGGCGCCTCTCCGGGCGCCGCTTTTTCTTTGCCGGAGAGAAACAGCGAGTCGATTATCAGTAAGGCCGCTCCGACCGTTATCGCGGAATCCGCAACGTTGAAGGACGGAAATGCCCAGCTGCCGAACCAGACCTGGATGAAGTCGGTCACGTAGCCGAACCGGATGCGATCAACGAGATTGCCGAGCGCCCCGCCGAGCACGAGCGTCAGCCCAGCCGAGAGTACCAGCAGATTGCCGGCGCGGATCCGCCACAGCCACACGACCAGCACCGCGCTGACCGCCGAGGCCAGCACGACGAAAAACCAGCGTTGCCACCCACCAGCGCCGGCGAGAAAACTGAAGGCCGCGCCGGTATTCTGTTGATGCGTCAGGTTGATGAAATCGTTGATCGGCACATCCCCGTACAGCGGCACCCAGCGGATAATCGCAGCCTTCGTGGCCTGGTCAGCGACGACCACGAGGATGGCGAAGATCATCCAGACGATGAAACGGTTCAGACCCTGCTTCGCTTCCAATCTTTCCGGCCTCTCAGGCGGTTGCGGCAAGTGCGGATCTCGCATTGTCGGCATCGGCGTCCATTTGCGCAACCAGATCCTCGACGAGGTCGAATTTCACCTGGTCGCGAAGCCAGGCGATGAAGTCTATGTGGATGTACTTGCCGTAGATGTCCTCGTCGAAGTCGAATATGTGTGCCTCGAGTATGGGCTTCGTGCCGTTGAACGTCGGTCGCGAGCCGACGCTCGCCACGGCATCATGCGGACCGCCCTCGAGGCCGTGCACGCGCACGGCGAAGATCCCCATAACCGCACTCTGCCGCCGGCGCAGATCGACGTTGGCGGTTGGATAGCCAAGCGTCCGCCCTACCCGGTCGCCTTTTACGATTTTTCCCGACATCCGGTACGGACGGCCGAGCAGTTTGCTGGCCGTCTTCGTATCGCCCCTGCCCAGAGCGTCGCGAATCGCCGTGCTGCTCACCCGTATACCATTCACAATAACGCTCGGCACCTGTTCGACGTCGTAGTCGAGCGCGGCTGCGACAGCGTTGAGATGCTCGATCGTGCCCTCGCGGCGGCGTGCGAAATGAAAATCATCCCCGACCACCAGATACCTTGCGTTCAGGCCGTGCACGAGAATCCGGCGGATAAAATCCGGCGCCGCTATATCCCGCATCGGCGCTGCAAATCGCGGGCAATAGAACAGGTCAATGCCGTGCGCTTGCAGGCTATCGAACTTTTCACGAAACCGCATCAATCGCGCGGGCGGGCTCGATCCACCGAAAAATTCCTTCGGCGTCGGCTCGAAACTCATTACGACGGCGGTCAGCCCCCTGTCTGCGGCAACGTGAGTAACTCGCTCGAGCAGCTGCTCATGACCGAGATGCAGTCCGTCGTAGGCACCGATCGTAACGACGCTGCCGGCGTCCAGGTCCGGATACGGCAGGTCTTCCAGGTGTCTCACCAGCCGCACGTCAGTTCTGCCTCAGCCGGAAATCTGCACTGCGCATGCCGAGCAGGAACAGCACCGTGAAGTAGGCCGCAACGGCCAGCAGTATCGCCGTGGCGAGCCAGGTAATGCGCTCGAAAATACCGGTCTCGAGCCACCAGGACAGCGGCCGCTGCAGCGCGATCAGGACAGCCGTCATGACCCCGTTCGCCACCACGGTGCGGAGCAACAGCGATGCCCAGCCCTTGCCGTGGCGAACCACGCCGTCCCGCCGCAGGCCGCGATATAAAAGGAACGCATTGAGCAACGCTGCGACGGATATAGCGAGCGCGAGCCCCGCGTGCGAGCCTGCAAAGCCGATGCGAGTCAGGTACCAGGCGAGACTGACACTCAGCACGAAGTTTACCGCAAGTGCGATCAGGCCGACTTTCACCGGCGTCTTCGTGTCCTCGCGGGCGAAATACGCCGGCGCAAGGATCTTGACGTAAGAGAATCCGATCAGGCCGACGGCGAACGCCTGCAGCGCCAGCGCGGTCATACGGACGTCGCCGCCGGTGAATACGCCACCGTAGAAGATCGTGGCCACGAGCGGCTCGGCGAGAACGATGAGCCCGATGGCGGCCGGGACGGCGATGAGCAACACCAGCTTCATCGACCAGTCCAGCGTATCGGCGAACTCGTCGTAGGACTCGTTAGCGGCCTGCCGCGCAAGATACGGCAGCGTGACGGTCGCCAGCGCGATGCCGAACAGGCCGAGCGGAAACTCCATGAGGCGATCCGAGTAATACAGCAGGCTGATTTTCCCGACACCGAGCATCGATGCGATGATGCCGCCGAGCAGCACATTGATTTGCGCCACCGAGGAGCCGAATATCGCCGGCAACATCAGTCTCGCAACGCGCCGAACGCCATCGTGCTGCAGGCCCCATTTCGGCCGCGGCAACGCCTGAATGCGCATCAGGAAGGGTACCTGGAACAAGAGCTGGCAGAGCCCCGCGATGAACACGGCGTAGGCAAGCGCCATGCCGGGTTCCTCGAGCCGCGGCGACAGCCAGACGGCCCCCGCAATCAACACGACGTTGAGGATAACCGGCGTAAACGCTGGCACGCCGAAGCGGCCGTAGGTATTCAGGATGCCGCCCGCGAACGCGGTCAGCGAGACGAAAAACAGGTACGGGAACGTGAAGCGGAGCATCAGCGTCGCAAGTTCGAAGCGGCCGTCCTCGCCGATAAAACCCGGAGCGACGATCGCCACGAGCAACGGCGCGGCGACTACGCCCGCGAGCGTAACGAGGAACAGGATCATGCCGAAGGTCCCGGCGACAGCATCCACGAACTCCCGGGCATCTTCGTGGTTGTGCCGCTCGCGGTAGCGCGCCATCACCGGCACAAAACCCTGCGAAAACGCCCCTTCCGCGAAGAAGCGCCGCAGCATGTTCGGAATCCGGTTGGCAACCAGGAAGGCGTCCATGACCAGCGAGGCGCCGAAGAAGCGCGCGAAGACGACGTCGCGGACGAGTCCCAGAATCCGCGACAGCAACGTCATGCCGCTCACGACCGAGGTCTTCGCGATCAGGCGCTGCCCGGAAACCCGGCTCGGATGTACGCCGGCACCGGCGGGCGCAGCGTCGGGGGCTTCGTTTTCGGTCGTCATAAGGCCGTTCAGTTTAGCCCAGAAAATTCATGGAATCAGGCATTTAGGACGGGCGCCCGGGCGTGCTAGGGACCCGAATCAGGCGTTGACATTCACCCGCCAGCCACGAATAATACGCGGCTCTTTGAGAGCAGGACACGGAACCACCAGTGGCAAACATCAAGTCGGCACAGAAGCGCGCCAGGCAGGCGGAGAAGACCCGCAAGCACAACATGGGCCTGCGCTCGCGCGTGCGCACCAAGATCAAGGACGTCATCAAGGCCTGCGAGGCCGGTGACAAGGATGCGGCACAGGCCGCCTACAAGCAAGCCGTGCCGGTCATCGACTCGATGGTCAACAAGGGCATCGTGAACAAGAACAAGGCGGCCCGGCACAAGAGCCGCCTTAACAAGCGCATCAAAGAACTCTCGGCCTGAGCCCGACCACACCGGATAAAAAATGCCGCCTCGATGGGCGGCATTTTTTGTTGCTTCGGGAAATTGCGCGTCGAGAAGCGCTCCTGCAGCCCTCCCGCCGCTACTTCCAGCAGTCGCTGCCGCCGTTACTGCCCTTCGTCAGGGTCTGATTCAGGGTCAGCGAGCCGCACTCCGCATCCCGCGCCGCCTGGCTGTTGAGCGGCGCCGCGGTGATCGTGTAGGTGGTCGCCGTGACATTTGTCAGCGCGACCGAATAGGTGCTTGCCGAATCGGCAGCGTTCGCCATCGTGCGCCCGTCGTCCGCAATCACGAGCGGGTTATTCGCAAAACCCAGGTTCGTAAGGTCGTTCGCGAAGCGTTTGTTGTCCATGAAGAACTGCTGCTGCCGGTCGGCCACCTGCAGGAGTATCGATGTGGCCGCGGTGCGCTTGGTGTCCACGACGTAGTTCATGTAGGACGGGTAGGCGAAGCCCACAACCAGGGCGAGAATGACGATCACGATCATCAGCTCGATGAGCGTTACGCCGGTTTGCTTCTGTGGTGCTTTCTCACTAGGCATCGAAAAACTCCCTGTCGGGTTCACGGCTGGGTGGTTCCGCCGGTCGTTGTCGTGTTCTGGATATCGCCGTCCTCGTTCAGGAACCAGTAGGTGCGCCACCGGGTTGCGGCATTGACATCGTCGATCTGCAGGTCAGGGCGCAGGATCTTGTTCGGCGGGATGGACACCACCTCGGCCGGGATACCCGCCGAGATCAGTTCCACGCTGCGGTCGGCGGTCGAGTTCGGCGCATCCGGGTCATCGGACGTATCGTCACTGGTATCGTAGTTGATGACGGCAGTGGCGTTCTGCAACGACACGGCATATAGCCGCCCGGCGCCTTCGGACGGCGCACAGGCCGTGGCCGAGCTGCCGCCGCGCGGCAGGTACGTCGTGAAGAACACCTTGCCGGTCACGGTCAGCGGCGTCGCCAGGACCTTTTCCCCGGGGTCCTGCATGTTCAGGCGCCAGCCGTCCTCGAGGTCGACGCTGCAGGTAGGATCGTACTGGAGGCAGTTGTCGGTAACGTCGCCGAAATCGACGTGCTGCAGGCCGGTGTCGACGCCGCTGCCCACCGCCGTGCCGCGATCCTTGATCATGTAGACGTAATCGGACGTGACTCCGCCGGAGTCCAGCGGATTCGCGCGGTTGCCGGAACCGACGACAACGCCGTCGAACAGCCCGTAGCCGTCCTTGGTCGGCACCAGGTCCGGCCGGTGGAAGAATCGCCGGTCGTCGACAATCCCGGAACTGCCGGCGGCGTGGCGCCCAACGGATGCGAGCACCGACAGCTTCCACTTCGACGTGTCATCACCGCCGATATCGGCACGCCAGATATTGCCGCCCGTGTCACCGACGGCCATGCGATCGGTTAAGCCGTCGCCATCGGTGTCGGCTACCGTCAGCGTCGAGGGAATGCTGTCGGTCAGCCCGGGGTGTTCGAAGACCGTGCTTCCGGCCCCACCCGAACCGCGGCGGGCCTTCCAGATCAGGCTGCCTGTAACGGCGTCGACGACGAACAGGGCGTTGCCCTCGCTGTCGTCGGTGCCGACGCTGCCTCGCGTGTCCTTGTTGAGGTCGTAGCCGCCCGCGAACATCACGGCGGGACGCGCGCCACTTGCGGTCTTGACGAGCCCTACCCGCGGATTCGAGAACGTGTAGCCGAGTTCGGCGAAATCACCGCTCTTCTCGATCGTCCACATCAGCCGCGGCGATTCCGGGTAGGTTACGTCGAGCGCGTAGTAGGCTTTTCCGCCACGGCGCATGCCGACATAGAGGAACACGCGGTCGCCATCGTTGGCCACGATATTGCCGTCGAAATTCTTGTCCCAGATGAATGCGACCGGCGCCCCATCCAGCGTGTAGGGGTGCTTCATGCCCGTGCCGTTGGCGCGCAGAACTTTCTGCGCTGCCATCGACTTGCGCGGCATGAATGCCCAGACTTCTTCACCGGTATCACCGCCGCTCGTGCGCGTATTGCGGATCATGCGCAGCATGCCGTCGTTCGAGGCGACCGCGACATAGATACCGGGGTTATACGGCTCACTGAATCCGCCGATCGCACCGTAGTTGATGGGCAGCGGCCGCGAATGCAGCGGATCGCCGAATATCCACTCGCGGGCATCGTTCCTGTCGTCGTCGCCATCGAGGTCGTCAACGTCGAGCCCGCGCCCGTACGCGATGAGTTCTTCGGCTTCCGCAACCGTCGCGACATCGAAGTCAGGCTGCAGTTCCGCCGCCGTCGCGGGATCAACATTGAAGTCGGCGAGCGACGACGATGTCTTGTCATAGTAAATCGTCCGTCCGCCGAACCCGTTTGCTTCCCGCGGCCCGTCGCCCAGGAAGCCCGCAATGCGCTGGCCGGCGCCGCCGCGCGCGACGGTCCGCCCGTCGCGGCCGTTGACTTCACCCGCGTCCAGGTCGGCCGGCGGCAGCTGGACCGGATCGGTCCAGCTCGTCAGCGCATCGAAGCGGATCCTGCCATCGGCCGCGACCGCCGGGTCACCGAGTGAGTCGACGATCGTACCCGCCGACGCAGCATTGTTCGCGCCCGCGATCTTCAGTTTCTTCACGTTGCCGACCCAGTACGGACGCGCCTGTCCGTCAACCTGGAACAGCGCAATGTAGACGTTGTCCGTGATCTCGGCGCGATTGAATACGTTCACCGGTACCGATGCGGCCACGAAGGTCGTGCTGACGCTGAGGATCTGCTTGAAGATCTCGTTCAGGGTTTCGACGAGTTCATCGGGGTTCTCGCTGAGCGCAAGCGGCACGCCCGTGCCGCCGGCCCGCGCGTAGCCCCGAGTCGTCGTGTTGATCTTGGAGCCGTCAACGATGAAGTAGGAGATGACGTTTTGCTTGTCTTCCAGGTCAGGCACAGAACCGTAGTTGCCGTTCGCCAGATCCGCGTCGTACAGGTACTGAACGACGTCCGGGAATTGCCGCTGCGGCGAGCCGAATCCGCCGCTTCCGACCGGATCCATAATCGCGGCATCAGAATCGTCCTCCTGCTGGGACACCTGGAACATGACGTTCACGGTGTAGACCTTCGAACAGGCCCCGGCATTCTCGAGAGGACTGACGTACCGGGGCTTCGTCTTCGGCCCCCACTCGATCAGCGGATCCCAGGCGATGGCCGGATAATCGGTATCGAGATTAAAGGTGTTTTTCGTGCCGAAATCGGTGTATCCGTTGTGGGCATTGTAGACGCCCTGGCCGGTCAGGTAGCGGAAGAACTCGAAGAACAGTTCCTTGCCCTGGTAGGGATGGCTGACGTTGCCCTGCGGGGTCGGCATCGAATCCAGGATACTTTGGAAACGCGCCTTCGCGCCGTTCGCATCATTCGCTTCCAGGCGCTCGAAGCCCATCGCGATGTAGCCGCCGTTGCTGCACTTGTTGGTGCGACCGAAGCCTTCGCAATTATTATTGTTGTTGTGATTGATCATCAGGCCGACCCGCACGCCCTCGAGGGGTTCGAACACTTTCTTGAGCGCCCCGCGCAACACGTCGAAGAACGTATAGGGCCCGTTCGGGCTCATATAACCTTCGGCGATCAGGGTGTCGCACTCGTTCCCGTTGCACGCCGTGGAGCCGAGATTGGGTCGATAGTCGATCGAAAACATTACCATCGGCTCACTGCCCGCCGGCAAGCCGGATCCGGGATTCAGGTAGACGTCCGTATCGTCTGCCCGCGCCGATCCGACCGTGCATACAAGCGCCGCAAGCGCCGTGCTGATTGCGATCTTTCTGATAATGGTGTCCATAGCTCAATACTCCCAATCTGGGGATTACTGCTTGGGCACGAGGACGAGTACGCCCTGCGATACCTGCTGGCGTCCCAGCCCTTCGTCCATGCGGTCGTAGGTTGTCGTGACCCGGAATCCCGCACTCGTGAATTTGTCGATACTCGATTCAACGACGCGTGGCGGCGGCCGGAATATCGGCCCCACGCGCTCGACGCGCGCGCTGATGTGATCAGACGCGATGGCCGCTTCCAGCACGGGGTCCCCGACCGGCAGATCGTATCTGTCGCAGTCTGTCTGCCCCGTGGTACAGGCCGTGAAACCCTGCAATCCGTATACCGGCGTGGCACCCGGATTTGCGACGATGGCGTCTGCAAGCGCCTGCGCTGCCTGCTCGGCGGCGATGCGCGACTCCTCGTTCTGCGCCATGTAAAGACCGATGTTCGTGGCGCGCATTGACGATAGCGTCAACAGCGTGATGGCTATCAGGAACATCAACGCGATCACGAGAATGGCACCTTGCTGCCTGCTCCTGGGTATTGTGGATTGCCTGCTCATATCAAAATCCCATCATGTTCATGCTGCGGATGTTCTGGACCGACACCGTCGTTGAATAGACGCGGCGGTGAAACGAGTCGTTCGGCGTGTAGACCGGCGCGTTGCCGATCGAAAACGACTTCTGGTTGGTGTAGCGCACGTCCACGTCCGTGGTGCGTGCCAAGAGGTAAATACGTGCCGAGACGACGTTCTGCAGTTCGGCGAGCGTCGGCGCCGACATGTATACGTTCGGGTTGCCGTCGCCGCTCGTATCGATGCCGTATTCGATTTGCAGGTCTTCGATACCGGTGGCGATGCATTCCGTCTGCATGCTCGGACCCGCACCACCAAGTGCCTTCCTGCACAGCGTCGGGATGTTGTCTCCAAGCACATTAGCCCACTGACGTATGTAATAGATCGCCGGACGGTACTCCCACTCGGTCCGCGGCAGCGCTATGGGAACGGTCGGCGTGCCCGTCAACGGCTGGAGGTACATCAGTCCCACGGTGCCGTTGGTGCGCAGGTAGACGGCGCCGTCCCTGAATACCGCCGCCTCGGCGCCGGCCACACGCTTGATCGAGACAACGTCGGTTCCCGGCGCCACCTCGTCATTGAGAAAACAGGAGTGGCCCGCCACCACCTGGGCACTCGTGACGTTGTCGATTGCAACGAGCGAAAGCGAATCACCCGTCCCCGGTTGCGTGGTCTGGTAAGCCCAGTTCGTGGCTCCTGCCGGTCCGCAGTCCATTCCGATGGCCAGGTTTGTATCCGGGGTAACGGCCGCCGGCGACAGCAGTTCCGCGTAGTGCCCGGCCATGCTGAGATCGAAGGCGATTTGCTGTAGCGCATAGCGGGCGTCATCCTGCATGCGCATTACGTTGTCGTCCTGGCTGAAGCTGTGGCTGTTGTTGACGAACACCGTCACGATCGCGACGCCGAGTATCAGCGACAGCACCATCGCCACCATGATCTCGACCAGGGTGAATCCGGATTGCAATTTGGTGTCTGGCTTCTGCATGGCGATTTGCTCAGAAATTGGGGTCGATGAAGGTGGGGATTTGCACGATGCGCCGGAACTCATTCTGCGCACCGTAATTGCCGCTCGCCGTACCGCAGGGGTTTGCGATGTTGGAGTTGATCGAGGCCGTGCCGCGCCAGACGATCGTCACCGTGTAGGCCCCCGCACCACCACCCGCGGGGGCGGTTATGCAGAGCGACGGCAGAACGAGACCGCCCGCGGCAATTCCGCCGTTCGTCTCGAGATTGCCGTCCAGCACCTGCTCCCAGAACCAGAGATCGTGTGCTGCCTTTTGTGCGGCATTGCACTCATTGCCGTCGCGACAATTCGGGGCTGGCTCAGCACCGATTACCCCGCCCCCGAGCTGCGGCGCGGCGGCATAGATAGCGATGCCGTTGCCGTTGGTCCGCATGTCCTCGAGCAGACCGTTAGCGACCTGCGCTGCGGTCGTGCGCTGCACTGCCTCGAAGTTCGCCTGCTTGGACACGGTTTGCAGGCCTGCAATCGCGAGCAGACCGATACTGAATACCACCAATGCAATTAGCAGTTCCAGCAGCGAAAAGCCTTGCAGTCTGTTGCTCGTATTCAGCACACGCGGTCTCCGTATTCCCGGTTGGTCAGATACAGGTTGGAGGCGCACCATTCGCCTTCGTTTTCGACATCCTGGGGCGGCCGGACAACTCGACAAGGATCACCTTGGCGTGCGTGGCCCCGCGGAAGTCGCAGACTGCGAATTCGCCGGAATTTCCGGTCAATGCAGCAGTCATCGCCCGGCCATTGGGGCGGTACATAAGCGCCGCCGGAAATTCACCCGATTGAATGTTCAGGCCGTCAACGGCGGCCGAGGCGGAAACGATTGTCTCGCCAGCATCGAGCGCGCCATTGCTGTTGAGATCGCCAAATACGATCCAGCCGTTATCCCAGGAGGTGACCTCGCAGTTCGTACCCGATGCGCTGGCGCACATCGTGACGCGCGAATTCGTCGTGATGGCGGTGTTTCGAGCCAGGTGCATCGATGAAATAAAGTCGTTGATCGCGCCTGTCTGCCTGGCGTCGTTGGTGAAATCGTCGAGCGCAGGGACCGCCGTCGCCAGCAATATGGCAACGAGCGCAATCGCGATCATCATTTCAATCAGCGTAAAACCGCCGTCCCTTCGCATCACATAATCCCTGCTTCGAATAGCTCCGTACCGTGGTTCCAGGCATTACCCGGACATCCACGGCCACGGTTAAATGCTAGCAATGACGCGGGTTTCAGGCTGAGAACCACGTCCAATTTGCGGACTCGAGGAGGGACTTCTAGGCCCGAACTGTGACAGCGATCGCGACTTATGTCCGGTCAGAGGAGGTCGATGTAAAAGGGCGACGGCAAGTCGCCCGGAGTGGAATTCAGGTTTCCGTTTCTTCGGTGTCGCGGCGAATTTCGAGTTCCTGCATGATGGCCTGCGCGAGCGCGTCGGTGCCCTCGCCCGTCGCCGCGCTTACCGCGAATACGGGGCCGCTCCAGTCGAGCTTTTCGAGTAAATCCTGTCGGATGAGCGCGAGGGTCTCATCATCCAGCAGGTCGATCTTGTTGAGCACCAGCCAGCGCGGCTTTTCTGCCAGCTCGACCGAGAACTTCCCGAGTTCGTGCTCCAGCGCTCGCACCGCGTGCACGGGGTCTTCCCTGACATCCACCGGCGCGATGTCGACGACGTGAAGCAAAAGTCCGGTTCGCTGCAGATGTTTCAGGAATCGTATGCCGAGGCCGGCTCCTTCGGCTGCGCCCTCGATGAGTCCCGGAATGTCTGCCATCACGAAGCTCTGCAGCATGCCCACGCGGACCACGCCGAGATTCGGATGCAAGGTCGTAAACGGATAGTCTGCAATGCGCGGCCTGGCCTGTGACATGGCGCTGATCAGGGTCGATTTGCCCGCATTCGGCATGCCGAGCAACCCGACATCGGCCAGCACCTTGAGCTCCAGCTTCAGGTGCCGGCCCTCACCCGGCGTGCCGTTCGTCGTCTTGCGCGGCGCCCGGTTGGTGCTGCTTTTGAAGCGCGTGTTGCCGAGGCCACCACGGCCACCCGCGGCGACCTTCTGGCGCTGGCCGTCCTCGGTGAGGTCGCAAATCAGCTCGCCGGTATCGATGTCGTGAACCGCAGTTCCACACGGCACGTGCACGTCGAGATCATTACCTGAGCGGCCGGTCTTGTTCCTGCCGGCGCCGCCCTGGCCGCTTTCGGCCCTGAATTTTCGTGCAACACGGAAGTCCGCCAGGGTGTTCATAGCCGCATCCGCGACCAGGTAGACACTGCCGCCATGACCGCCGTCGCCGCCGTCCGGGCCGCCCCTCTCGACGTACTTTTCGCGGCGAAAGCTGAGACAGCCGTGGCCACCGTTACCGGCCTGCACACGAATGCTTGTTTCATCGACGAATTTCATGGCGGGATTGTAGCTCCGTAAACGAAAAACCCCGCTATCGCGGGGTCTCGTAAATTACGATCATCGCGCCGGCCGGCACGCGGCAGTGCTCACTACTCGACGCTGACAAACTGACGGTTTTTCGGGCCTTTTCGCTCGAACCTGACATGGCCGTCCTTCTTTGCGAACAGCGTGTGGTCGCGGCCGATGCCCACGTTCACGCCAGCATGAAAACGGGTACCGCGCTGACGCACGATGATGTTGCCCGCAGTGACCTGCTGGCCGCCGAAAATCTTGACGCCTAAGCGTTTACTTTCCGAATCGCGGCCGTTCTTACTGCTGCCGCCTGCCTTTTTATGTGCCATTGATCTGTACCTATCCTGTTAAGAAGTCTTCTTTGCCGCTTTCTTTTTAGCTGCGGTCTTCTTCGCAGCGGTCTTCTTCTTGGTGGTTTTCTTCGACGCAGTCTTCTTGGCAGCCGTCTTCTTAGCTGCTTTTTTCTTCGCTGCCGGCTTGGCCTTGGCCTCTTCTGTCGGCACAGGCTTTTCTGCCGCTTCTTTCTTCGGCGCAGCCTTCTTCGCGCCGGAAGCGCTGATACCGGTGATTTCTACCTCGGTGTAGAACTGCCGGTGTGAGCCCTGCCGCAAGTAGTTCTGGCGCCGCTTGAACTTGACGACATTGACCTTCTTCGTTTTGCCCTGGCTCAGAACCTTGCCGCTGACGGAAGTGCCGGACAGAAGCGGATCGCCGACCCTGACGTCAGCGCCCTCTCCGACAAGCAGAACCTCGTCGAACGTAATCGTAGCGCCCTCGTCAGCCTCTATTTTTTCGAGGCGCAGGACGTCACCCTTGGCCGCGCGGTACTGTTTGCCGCCGGTGCGAAAAACCGCATACATCGTGTTTGCTCCGTCGCGTAAGCCGCGTTATTGCGCAACTTACTGAGAATCAAGTATTTTTTGCGGGCGCCTCGAGTTCGACACGGATCTCTCGCACGGCGGACATCGCAAAAGAGCGGGAATTCTATAGATTCCACCGCCCCGGGTCAACGCCGGACAGCCGCAAATTCCGGCTTCTTTTCAAAGGCTTGCGGTGCCGCTGAGCGCACCGGACAGGGCCCCTCCCGGGTCGCCTGGAACGATTCTTTCAGGCATTATCGCATGCTTATGCATGCAGCAGAAAAACCATTAGAAACGGTCACGTTCGACGCCGTCAGCAACCTCGCCCGGAACGACATGGAGGCGGTCGACCGCCTGATTTCGAAGAGTCTCGAGAGCGACGTCGCGCTGGTCTCGCAGGTATCCCGTTACATCGTGGCCAGCGGCGGTAAGCGGCTGCGGCCGCTCATCGTCCTGCTGACCGCGCGCGCCTTCGGTTACGCGGGCGAGCATCATGTGCGCGCGGCAGCGATTATCGAGTTCATCCATACGGCCACGCTGCTGCATGACGATGTGGTCGACTCGTCGTCGCGGCGCCGCGGCCAGGATTCGGCGAACACGGTCTTCGGCAACCAGGCCAGCGTCCTGGTCGGTGACTTCCTCTACTCCCGCGCTTTCCAGATGATGGTCGACATCGGCAGTATGCGCGTCATGAAAATACTTGCCGACGCCACCAATACCATCGCGGCGGGCGAGGTGCTGCAGCTCATGAACGTACACGACCCGGACACGACGGAGGAGGCCTACCGGCAGGTTATCTACCGCAAGACGGCGCGCCTGTTCGAAGCGGGGGCACAAATTGCCGCAGTACTCGCAGAACGCTCCGGGACGGACGAAGCGGCAATGGTCGAGTACGGCCGCAATCTCGGCATGGCATTCCAGCTCGTGGATGATGCACTCGACTTCGATGCATCGCCTGACGAACTCGGCAAGAATCTCGGCGATGACCTGGCCGAGGGCAAGGCGACCCTGCCGCTCATTTACGCCATGCAGCACGGTGCATCCGAGGAACGCGAGCTGATTCGCAATGCGATCCGCGAGGGCGGGCTCGACGATCTCGAGAGGGTCCAGACAATCGTTGAATCCACCGGGGCGCTCCAGTACACTGCGGCGCGCGCTCAGGAAGCCGCCGACGTGGCAATCAGCGCCTTGTCCGGAATTCCCGACTCGGACTACAAGCAGGCCCTCGTCGCCATCGCCGATTTCTCGGTACGCCGCCGCTCCTGAGATTCGCATCGGGGTATAGCTCAGCCTGGTAGAGCGCTATCTTCGGGAGGTAGAAGTCGCTGGTTCGAATCCAGTTACCCCGACCAATCCAGCGAAAAACGGCCGCCCCTGAATTGAAAGGGCGGCCGTTTTTTGTTGGATTGGTGGTTCAGGATGGAACCGGCTTTCTGGTTCATCCGAGCGCGACGCAGTCGCGCGACAGGCGTGCGAAGCACGCCCAATCCAGTTACCCCGACCAAACCCGGAACAAAAAATCGCCTCCTTCACCCGTCAGGGGGAGGCGGTTTTTTTCGTCAACTCCGGCTCAACAGATTGCTCACGACGTACCCGGCGATATTCGGATTCTCGCGCAGCCGGCGCATTGAATAGGCATACCAGCGATCCCCGAACGGCACGTAGACGCGCAGCGGATGGCCACGCGCGACGAGATCGCGACGCAGAGTACCGGCCACGCCGAGCAGCATCTGGAATTCATAGCGATCCTTGCTTACGCCCATCTTCCCGATCAACGCTTCGGCATGCTCGACGAGCGGTGGATCGTGCGTCGCGATCGCCACGCGCCTCGCGCCACCGTCGAACAATTGCTCGAGTAGTCTATTGAATGAGCAACGTATTTCGTCCGGATCGACAAATGCTATTTCGTCGGGCTCAATGTAGATGCCCTTGCAAAGGCGGACGTCGGCGGGGCCTTCCCCGATCAGCTCGTCGATATCCTGTTCGCTGCGGTGCAGGCAGGACTGGATCACGATCCCGACGTTTTCGAACTCCCGCCTCATCTCGCGATAGATGTCCAGCGTCACTGACGTCACGCTCGAGTCCTCCATATCAATCCGGACGAAGCTGCCGTGATCGGCGGCGCTCCTGATCAGCGTGCGTACTGCTGCCCGGCACCCCGCGACATCGAATCGCAGGCCCAGTTCGGACAGCTTGATCGAGATTCCGCAGTTGAGCGACTTCGCATGAATGTCGCGAATTGCCTCGAGGTACAGGTCGACGGCCGACTGCACCTGTTCCCGATCCGTGCTGTCTTCTCCGAGCACGTCGATCGTCGCGGAACAATCCGACGCATTGAGTTCACCCACCGTCCTGTAAGCATCTTCCAGACCTACGCCCGCTATGTAGCGACGCGAGAATCGCCAGACCAGCGGCCGCGGCACGAACGGCATTGCCGCGACTACAGCACGATTGAAGAGGGCCACCGACATCAACGAACTCCGCTCAGGCGCAACCTGATAATACGAGTTTCGGGTATCGAGGGCAGGCTGTCAGTCCGCAGATTCCGAGATCGCGGCCGCAACACGCTTATGCCAGCCGGTCCACCGTCAGCGACTGGCGGCGTTGCCATTCCGGTAGCGCAATGGGGAAATCCTCGCGGAAATGCGCGCCACGGCTCTCTTCGCGATCGAGTGCCGCCAGCGCGACGAGCCGTGCGACGAGCAGCAGGTTTCGCGCCTCGCTCCACCGCAGCACACGATCGAACGATGCCGCCGGGTCATGCATTTCGCCCATGGCGATCTGGCCGAGCCGCCAATCCAGCGCACGGAACTGCCGCAGTGCGCGCTGCAGTCCCGGTCCGGAACGGACGATACCGACGTGCTTCGATACCGACTGTCGCGTATCCGTGATGATCGCATCGAGGTCTTTACCGGTTCCCGGAAGCGGCGCGTCGGGGGCGTCGGTAATGGGCAGCGGGAGTTCGTCGCGCGATGTATGCATGCGTCGAATGCCCCCGGCAACCCGTCTCGCGTAGACCACCGCCTCGAGCAGCGAGTTGCTCGCGAGCCGGTTGGCGCCGTGGACGCCCGTGTTCGCAGCCTCACCGCAGGCCCAGAGGCCTTCGAGCGAGCTGTGGCCGTCGTCATCAACGTGAATGCCGCCCATGTGATAATGCGCTGCCGGGACGATGGGCAAGAGATCGCGTGCGGGATCCAGGCCTGCATCGCGGCATGCATGCACGGCCTCCGGAAACTCGCCCGCGTGACCGCTCTCCACGACGGGTCGCATATCGAGGTACACGCTGCCGCCCCGTGCCAGCTTCTGCTCGATCGCACGCGCCACGACATCGCGCGGCGCCAGTTCGCCTTCGGGGTGAATGGACGTCATGAAGCGTTCGCCACCCTCATCCACGAGCAGCGCTCCTGCCCCGCGCAGCGCCTCCGTCAGCAAAGGCAGGTTTGCGTTACCGGCGTCGGTATTGATGGCGAGCGCCGTCGGATGGAACTGCATGAATTCGAGATCGGTAAGTTCCGCGCCGGCGCGCGCGGCGATCGCCAGGCCGTCACCCGTTGATTCGGCCGGATTGGTGGTGTGCCACCAGGCCATGCCGATGCCGCCCGTCGCGAGGACGACGTGCGATGCATGCCGGCAACTCCATCCCTTGCCGTGCTCGAAGACGAGCAATCCCCGAACCGCGCCATCCTGAACGATAAGGTCCTGGGCGAACGTGCTCCTGAGAATAGTGATGGACGGCGTCCTGCGGGCCCGCTCGATGAGCGCGCTCATGATCACGCGGCCGGTGGCATCGCCGCCGGCATGAACGATACGGGGCCGGCCATGGGCGGCTTCGCGGGCGAGCTCGAGCGTACCGTCCAGCGCGCGATCGAAGGGCACGCCTTCGTGAATCAGCAGGCGCAGGCTCTCTGCGCCTTCGCGGGTCAGCGCGAGGGCTCGCCGCGGGTCGCTGAGGCCGGCACCCGCCGACAGCGTGTCTTCGGCGTGGGCCTCCGGCGTATCTCCGGGCCCGACCGCCGCAGCAATGCCGCCTTTGGCCCACAGGCTCGAACCGCTCTCCAGCGTTGCTGTCTTGGTAATCAATGTCACGGGCCTGGGGGCCAGTGACAACGCCGTGATGAGTCCCGCCATGCCGCTGCCGACGACGACGATGTCATCGGCTGCGATATCGATGGGCCGGTTTTCCTGCATGACGATGCTCCTAACCGTGTTCCAGCATTCTTGCCACGGCGTGGCGCGCTTTTTCCGCGACTTTCGGGTCGATCTCGACGCGGGGCTCGAGGTTCTCGAGCGACTCGTAGATCTTTGCCAGCGTGATGCGTTTCATGTGCGGACACAGGTTGCAGGGACGGATGAAGTCCACGTCGGTCACATCGGCCGCCACGTTGTCGCTCATCGAGCATTCGGTGACCATCAGCACGCGTTTCGGCCGCCGGGTCTCGACGTACTGACTCATCTGCGCTGTGGAGCCGACGAAGTCCGCGACCGCCAGAACGTCCGGAGGGCACTCCGGGTGCGCAATGATCGTCAGGTCGTCATAGCTCGCGCGATACTCCTCCAGTTCCTGGGGCGTGAACCGTTCGTGCACCTCGCAATGGCCCTTCCAGGTGATGATCCTGACGTTCGTCTGCTGCGCGACATAGTTCGCCAGGTATTCGTCGGGCAGGAATATGACTTCCTCGCAGCCGAGTGACTCGACGATCGCAACGGCGTTGCCCGAGGTGCAGCAGATATCGGACTCGGCTTTCACCTCCGCTGACGTGTTGACGTAGGTGACGACGGGTACCCCGGGATGCTTTTCACGCAGCCCGCGGATATCCGCCGCGGTGATCGACTCGGCGAGGGAGCAGCCGGCGCGCATGTCCGGAATGAGTACCGTCTTTTCGGGGTTCAGCAACTTTGCCGTTTCCGCCATGAAATGCACGCCCGCCATCACGATGACGTCGGCGTCCGTCTCCACGGCCCGGCGGGCCAGCGCGAGTGAGTCGCCGGTAATGTCGGCCACACAGTGGAATATCTCCGGCGTCATGTAGTTATGCGCCAGCACCACGGCGTTGCGCTCCTTCTTGAGCGCGTTGATCGCCGCGACATAAGGGGCGTGCACGGGCCATTCGACCGCCGGAATGACGGTCTTTACGTGATCGTAATATGGCGCGGTCGCCGCAGCGACCTCCGGCGTGTAGTCAATATTGGCAAGCATGGATCACCCGCGTTTCGTGCAGCTGTTCTGTATATGGGGTCAAATATTTATGCTCCAAGTGAGCATATTTGTTTATACTCACGCAGAGCATATAGTGTGTCAAGCAGAATGCCGGCAGCAACCGGTCGTCAATCTAAAAAAGTTAATTGAAACAGAACTTTACGGAAACCGTGGTGAACCTGATCGCCGTCATCGTTGCGGTGACGGACGAGACGCCGCGCCTGCTGATCGTGAACCGCGGGGAGGCATCGACGCCCGGGCACACCGCGCTCGCGCTGCCGAACGGACCGTTCGAGCCGGCCACCCATCCGAGCCTCGAGAGCAGCCTGCGGCGCTGGGTCGAGGCGCAGACGGGCCTGGACCTCTACTACGTCGAGCAACTTTATACGTTCGGCAACCGTTTTCGCGACCCGGTAGAGATCGAGGGCGGTCCCCGAGTGGTCTCCGTCGCCTACATCGCACTGACGCACGAAGACGTCGTGGAAAGCTACGACGCCGAATGGCACGACTGGTACAGCTTCATGCCCTGGGAGGACTGGCGGCGCGGCCGGCCGGCCGTGCTCGACAAGCACATCGAGCCCTCGCTGCGTGCATGGGCCAACAAGGCGAAGAAGGATCACAAGCGCAGGGAGCGCGAGGAACGCGTCAACGTAACGTTCGGTGGCGCGGCAGCCTCGGATATGGACGCCGTACTGGCGCATGAGCGATTCGAGCTCCTGTATGAAGCCGGACTCGTCTACGAGGCCGTTCGTGACGCTTGCGCCGTCAGCGGCGAACCCTGCCCGGACGATGTGTCCGTGTATGCCGATATGGGGATACCGCTGGCTTCGGACCATCGCCGCATACTCGCAACCGCGCTCGGCCGGCTGCGCGGCAAGCTGGCGTACCGCCCCGTGGTGTTCGACCTGATGCCGGGTGAATTCACGCTGTTGCAGCTGCAGCGCGTCGTCGAGGCACTCTCCGGCGCGAAACTGCACAAGCAGAACTTCCGGCGCCTGGTCACCTCGGCCGACCTTGTCGAATCCGTGGGCCGTACGTCGACCGTCGGGCGCGGCCGGCCTGCGGAGCTGTTTCGCTTCCGGCGTGAAGTTCTCGGGGAGAAACTCACGGTTGGCGTCGCGCGGCCGATCATGCGCAGTCGCGAAGGCTGAGACTGCCACACCCGGGCGTTATTGAAGCCTGTGGATTGAGGCACCGCCGTCTCGCTCTGTGCGAGCAAGCCATTCCAGGATGGACTTGGCAAACCGCCGAAGCTGTTCGCGATCCGCGTCGATCGACAGGCTGCCGGCTACTTCTCCCACCAGGAACGGCGGAACCACGTCGCGACCTTCGTCGTCGTAGACCCAGATGTTCGCGCAGCGCGTATTCACGACAGCCTCGCAACTTCGAACGCGAAGTAGATCACGAGAGCGGCCCACACCCAGACCCAGCCCAGGCGGCGCTGTCGCGGTTTTGATTCGTAAAGACTCGTCATCGTCCGTCTCCGTCCATGCCGGGATTCGATCCCGGCGACGACGTTGATCTTCCGGATCGGGGCCACGCCGCTCTTGTCCGGATACCGATTCGGCTGGTCATTTCCGGTCATCTTGGATCCAGCGATTTTCTCCGGACAGGTTGAGCAAGGTTTTGCTTCCAAAGCGCCGTTCGAAAGACCAGAATTCGCTGCCATGAAGCATGCTCTCGCCCCCGTTGCCGCACTCCTGATCGGCGTCTCCATACTGCTCACCGGCCAGGGGCTGCAGGGCACGCTGCTGCCCGTTCGCGCTTCGCTGGAAGCGTTCTCAACGGTCTCGATCGGCGTCATGGGCGCGGCTTATTTCTTCGGCTTTACGCTCGGCTGCCTGCGTGGTGGCGATCTGGTCGCCCGCGTCGGCCACGTGCGGGTGTTTCTCGCGATGACGGCGCTCGGTTCGGCGGCACCGCTCGTACACGGGCTCTTCCTGAGCCCTGTCGCGTGGGCCTTGCTGCGCATGCTTTCCGGGTTCTGCTTTGCCGTTCTCTATGTCGTCATCGAGAGCTGGTTGAACGAACGCGCCACGAACGAGAATCGCGGCATCGTGTTCTCGACGTACGTCATGATTTCCCTCTCCGTGCTGGCGGGCGGCCAGATGATGACGCTGCTCTATGATCCGTCCGGCCTGCAGCTTTTCGCGATCGCCTCGGTCCTGGTATCGCTCGGGGCAATTCCGGTCGCGCTTTCGACCTCACCCTCGCCGGAGATTCCGCAAAGGGTCGACGTGAACGTGCGGCGGCTGTTTCGAATCTCTCCGGCGGCGACCATTGGCTGCCTCGCCACCGGGCTCGCCAACGGCACGTTCTGGTCGCTGGCACCGGTGTTCACGAACTCCATCACGCCCGAGCCGTCGCTCGCCGCATGGTTCATGACGGCAACCGTGATCGGTGGGGCACTGTCGCAATGGCCGCTAGGCTACCTTTCGGACAAGATAGGTCGTCGCAAGATCCTCATCGCGGCAGCAACAATTGGCGTCGGCATATCGGGGGGAATCGTAACGTGGACGGGCAGCCTGACGTTCATCTCAGCCAGCGCCGCAGGACTGCTGTGGGGCGCCATCGCCTTCCCTCTCTACGCGATTGCGGTCGCGCACGCCAACGATTTCGCGGAGGCCGACGACTACGTCATGATCTCGAGCGGCCTCCTGCTGATGTACGGCATCGGCGCGATCCTGGGACCTTTCATCGCGTCGACGCTCATGACGTGGACGAATGCAGCAGGTATGTTCGCGTTTACCGGGCTGGTGCATCTGTGTCTCGCCGTGTTCGTGGCATACCGCATGCTACGCCGGGAAAGCACGCCCGATGAGGCACACATGGCGTTCGGCGACGCACTCGCGACGGCGCATACCGCGTCGCAGGTTTATGACGAAGAAATCCAGCACCTGACGGAAGAGGAGAGCTAGATGGACGCAATCCAGTGGAGCGACTTCGAACGGGTCGAACTAAGAGCCGGAACGATCGTCAGTGCGGAGGCGTTTCCCGAGGCCCGCGTGCCCGCCTACAAACTGCTCATCGAATTCGGCCCGGACATCGGGCGCAAGAAGTCGAGCGCTCAGATCACCGATCTCTACACCGTGGAGGATCTCGTCGGCAAACAGATCATCGCGGTCGTCAATTTCCCCCCGAAACAGATCGGGCCGTTCAAGTCGGAATGCCTCGTCACCGGCTTCCATCGCGACGACAATAGTGTCGTACTCGCCAGCGTCGACGGTGAAGTACCTAACGGCGCGAAGCTGGCCTGAATGGGAATCTCGACGTCGGGCAGTCAGGCCCGGTAGCTCTCGTAGGACTCGAGGCGCTTCTGTAACTGCTCGAGTTCGTCGACCACCGTCGTTACCTGCTCGCGCATTCGTTCGACACACTCGCGGATGTGCATCATCTCTGTTTCATTAAGCGCATCGACCGGCGCCTCGCCGGCTCCGGTCAGCAACCAGGTCGGGCTTACGTTGAGCATCCCGGCAAGCGTCAGCAGACGATTGGACCGCGGCTCCGCGCGATCTGATTCCCAATCGTGCAAGGTGTCGGTCTTGATGCCCAAACGCCGGGCCAGCTGCGACGTCGTCAGTTCCTGCGCTTCACGCGCATGAACAATGCGCCCGCCGAGCGTATCAGCAGAACCGGAGTGATCGCTGTCTTCCGTCAGAAACATTTACGGCTACCTTGTCGTCCTCGACACTGTTAATCCATGTTCTGTATGGTAACAGAACGACATCAGCCCCGGAGGCAGGCATGTTGCAGAAGATCCTCGTTGCGGTAGACGGATCGGAATACTCGAAAAAGGCACTCGAATTCGCCAGCGAACTGGCGCAGAAATTCGACGCGTCGTTGCACATCGTTCACGTTCCGCAAGGTTCGGCGGCGGACCGCGTGATGGTGCTTGGCGGTGCATCCATCATGATTCACGCCGGACGCGAGCAGATAGAGAACGCCGGCCGCACGCTGATCGATGCGGCGAGCGAGATCGCCGGGGAGAAACTTCGCGATAAAGTAACGACTGAATTACGCGGTGGTGATCCGGCTGCCGAGATCGTGGCGTCGGCGAAAGAAAACGAGGCAGACTGCATCGTCATAGGCAGCCGGGGGCTCGGAGATTTCGGCAGTTTACTGCTTGGTAGTGTGTCCCACAAAGTCAACCATTCGGCGCCGTGCACCTGTATCACGGTTCATTGAGAATCTGACGATACCCGGCCGCCGCGACGCTCGCTACTCGGCGAATGACCGTACAACTCCTTGTAACTCTTGCTGAAATGCGAATTGGATACGAAGCCGGTCTGCGCTCCGATCTCGACGAGACTCAGGTCCGTCTGCAACAACAGCTCCCGGGCGCGCTGCAAACGCAACTGCAGGTAATAGCGCGACGGCGTGCACAGCAGGTATTTCTGGAATAGCCGCTGCAGCTGCCGGCGCGACAAGTCGACGTAGTCGGCAAGCTCGATCTGACTGATCGGTTCCCTGATGTTGGCCTCCATGAGTTCCACCGCGGTGACCAGTTTCATTGACTGCTTACCCACGAAGTGACGCAACGGGACGCGCTGCAGGTCGTCGGGGTTGCGGACCCGCTCGTAAACGAACTGTTCGGCGACACCTGCCGTTACCTCCGGACCGCAGTGCCTGCGCACCAGGTAAAGCATCATGTCGATCGGTGTCGTCCCGCCAGAACTTGTCAGACGATCCCTGTCGATCGTGTAGATACTGCGGCGCACCTGGACCCTGGGAAACGTGTCCGTCAATGACGCGATGTTCTCCCAGTGAATGCTGCAGCGGTAGCCGTCCAGCAGCCCGGCCTTCGCCAGGACGAAACTCCCGGTGCACGTCGAGCCGAGTTGCAGGCCGGCATTAGCCGCTTTCCTCAGCCAGCGGAGCACCGGCTCGGTAGTGCGCTTTTCCACGCGTCTGCCGCCGCAGACGATAATCGCGTCGATATCCCGGAGCACGTCAGGATCATCGATGCCGCGATCCGCACTGATGCACAAGCCATCGCTCGCGCATACCCCCTCGCCCGTTTCCGAGATCGTCTTCCACGCGTAGACGTCTTCTCCCGAGAGTCGATTCGCCATGCGCAAAGTCTCGATCGCTGACGACATCGAGATCAGCGTAAAGTCTTCAATCAGCAGGAAACCGAAACGGTTCGGCAACCGTTGTGTCGCGCGGTCTTGCGTCGGGCTCGAACCCCTGCTCATCGCCCGGAGTATGAATTGCGGTCTGGCGGAACTCAATGCCGCGCGTGCGGCGTCATCATTCGATCAGGCGTCCCGGAACGCAATGCCCACGTCGCTGCCGGCATGCGCGAGCCAACGGCACAAGTAGTCAGAAAAGCTGCGGCGAACGACAATCATGAACGTGGGCGTTGCGTCCATTAGTGCCAAGAGGACGTTGGCCCTGGCAAGACCGCTTTGTGCACAGTCGCCGGCTGCAAACACGCTCGGATGCAGGTCAAGGGCGCAACCTTTGGCCAGCAACTCACGACACTCCGCCCCTTGCAACATCAGTGCGATCTGCCCGCCGCTGATATCGTTGACCGACGCATGGGTGCCCGATGTCGCCTGTCGAAGGCGCTCGGCCAGTTCCAACGCCCCGGCGGCCGGTGTGACGATGAGCCACTCGTCGGGACCGAGCCAGAATACCTGGTGACGTTCACCGGAAACCGTATTCGGCTCTATCGGCAGTGCCTGGCCCAGCAATTTCTCGACCGGCGGCAAGAAACCTGCATCCGATGCACGACCGCGAAGGTTGATGTGCCCGAGATCGCCGCGGATCGTGACGCTCGCTCCCGGATCAGCCATGCGCGATCCGCCCAATTCGGCGAGCAAAAATTCGAGACCGTGGCGTCGCGTTAGGAGCTCAGACATGCTGCCGTTCTCCCTTCGGATCGTAAAAAACCGGCGCGGTGACGGTCACGGGCATCGGCTCCCGCCCGGGCAATGCCGCATAGATCGTTTCGGCCTTGCGTGCACGACCGCCTGCGACGAGTGCAAGCGCGATGGGATGCCCGAGGCAGGCGCTCATGTAGCTCGACGTGACGTGACCGCACATGGGCACGGGCACCGGCGCATCCGGCGTTTCCACCAGCTGCGTTCCTTCAGGGAGCACCGTGCCGTTATCCGGAGACAGCAGCCCGACCAGTTGCTTGCGATCGTCACGTACGCAATCGGGGCGCGCGAGGGAACGTTTACCGAGGAAATCCTTGTCTTTCGACAGTAGCCAGTTCATGCCGAGATCGACCGGCGTCACCGAGCCGTCCGTGTCCTGGCCGACGATGACGAAACCTTTCTCCGCACGCAGAACGTGCATGGTTTCGGTGCCGTAAGGTGTTATGCCGAACTCCTCGCCAGCTGCCATGACAGTCTTCCACATTTGCAGCGCATAGCTGCTGTCGATATTGATCTCGAACGCGAGTTCGCCTGAGAAGCTGACGCGAAAGAGCTGCACCGGGTACCCGCCGAGTTCCGCATCTCTTACCGTCATGAACGGGAAACTGTCCTTGTCGAGATCGATAGAGCAGCCGAGCTTCTCGAGAACCCTGCGGCTGTTCGGGCCGACGACAGCGATCGTCGAGAACTGGTCGGTGAGCGACGTGAGAAACACCTCCAGCTCGGGCCACTCGGTCTGCAGCCACGACTCGAGCCATGCAAGTACATTCGCCGCACCGCCCGTCGTCGTCGTGAGATAAAAGCGCTGCTCGCCCACCCGCGCCATGACGCCGTCGTCCATCACCATGCCGTCCTCGCCGAGCATGATGCCGTACGCGCAGCGGCCGACCTTCATCGTGCCGACATTGTGCGTGTATATGCGTTCCAGGAAATCGACGACGTCCGGGCCGCGGGCGTCGATCTTGCCGAGCGTGGATGCATCCATGATGCCCAGCGACTGCCGCGCCGCCTGGCACTCGCGTGCTACCGCCGTGTGCAGGTCCTCGTTGTCACGCGGGAAGTACCAGGGCCTGTGCCACTGCCCCACATTTTCCATCGGCGCGCCGGCGGCGACATGCCATTCGTGGATTGCGGTCTTGCGTACGGGATCGTACAGGTCGCCGACATTTTCGCCGGCGCCGACACCGAAGGTGACGGGCGTGTACGCGGGCCTGAAGGTGGTCGTGCCGACCTCGGGAATGGACTTGCCCAGGCATTCCGCGAGCACCGCCATGCCGTTGATGTTGCCCAGCTTGCCCTGATCGGTGCCGAAGCCGAGCGCCGTGTAGCGCTTGACGTGCTCGACGTTGCGGTAGCCTTCGCGCACGGCCAGGCGGATATCCGCGACGCTGGTATCGTTCTGATAGTCCAGGAATTGCTTGGGGCAGCGCTCGGGCTCCGCATCGGCGGGCACGCGCCAGAGCGGCTGCAGCGGGTTTTCGTGACCCTCTGACGTGGACGGCAATTCGATATCCGGTGCCTCGAATCCACAGCGTGATGCCGCCGCTCTCCCCGACTCGTTGCCTTCGCGGAGGCAACCGCGCAACGACAAGGTGCCGTTGCAGGACCCCGCAGAGACGTTTGCCTGCGTCGTTTCGCCAGGTACGAAGCAGTGCCGCTCCGCATCCCACACGTTCCTGCCACCGGCATGCGAGTGCAGGTGCACCGCCGGACTCCAGCCACCGGACATCGCGACGAGGTCACAGTCGATACGAATCGAACTCTCCACGAGGTAAGCCGGATTGCCCGACCAGCCCGCAACCTGCACGCCGCGTACGCGCCGCCGCCCCACCACGTCCGTGACGACATGGCCGGCAATAACGGATATTCCCGCCTGCGCGGCGCGCTCCCCGAGCGGCCCTGCGCCGCCCGCGCGACTGTCCACGATGACTACCGACGACCCGGCTTCCGCGAGGTCGAGAGCGGTTTCGTAGGCGGAATCGTTGTTGGTAAAGACGACGGCGCGCCTGCCCGGTCGCACCGCGTAGCGACGAATGTATTGCGACACGGCCGACGCGAGCATCACGCCCGGCCGGTCGTTGTTGCAGAAAGCCAGTGGCCGCTCGAACGCGCCCTGGGCGAGCACGACCTGTTTCGCCCGCACCCGCCACAGTCGTTGCCGCACGCCCGCGCGGTCTGCCTCGGGCAGGTGGTCCGTGCAGCGTTCGGCGATCGCCAGGAAGTTGTGGTCGTAATAGCCGAACACCGTACTACGCGGCAGCAACGTAACGTTGTCGAGCGCGGCGAGCGACTCGATGGTACGCCTGAGCCATTCTTCGGCAGGTGCGTCGCCGACGTTCCGCTTCGCGCCCAGCAGCGACCCGCCGAATTCGTTTTGTTCATCGGCCAGCATGACCCGGGCGCCCGCCTGCCCGGCCGCGAGGGCGGCCGCGAGTCCGGCGGGGCCACCGCCGGCAACGAGTACATCGCAGTGCGCATTGCGATGCTCGTAGTGGTCCGGGTCTTTCTCCACCGGCGCCCGCCCGAAACCTGCCGATGCCCGGATGACGCGTTCGTAAAGGTGCCACCAGGACTTCGGCCTCATGAACGTCTTGTAGTAGAACCCGGCGCTGAAGACCTTGCCGAAGGCGTCATTGATGGCGCCGAGATCGAACCTGGCACCCGGCCAGCCTTTGGTAGCACGGGCAACCAGACCGTCGTAAAGCTCGACCTGGGTCGCGCGCAGGTTCGGCTGCGCATGCGCGCCTTTGCCGATCTGCATGATGGCATTCGGTTCCTCTGCCCCGCCTCCCACGATGCCGCGCGGCCGCCGCAGTTTGAAGCTCCGACCGACGATCGAGACACCGTTTGCGAGCAACGCCGACGCCAGCGTGTCTCCCGCATAGCCTTCGAACTTGCGCCCGTCGAAGCGAAAGATGAGCGGCTTCGAACGGTCGATCCGGCCTCCGGTTGGCAGTCGTTGCGGCTGCATCGTCGGCTAGGCCTCCCGGTTGTCCGAAGCGCCGGAGAGACGGAAGCTGCCCGAGATCCTGTACGTCACGGTATCGCGCTCGACGCCGAACCAGCGGCGGCAGCCCTGGGCGTGATTCCAGAGTTCGCGGTGTGCACCGCGGGTATTGCTGCGATTGAACAGGTAGTCGGCCCACTCCGCATCGCTGAGCGCACCGGGATCAGCCGGGCGCGTGATGCCGGCTTCGCCACCATAGCTGAACTCGGTTTCGGCCCGCTCGCCACACCATGGACATTCGATAAGCAACATCTGCGTCTCCTCAGTGGGCTACCGCCGCGGCACCGTGTTCATCGATCAATGCGCCGGTCGTGAAGCGCTCGAGGTCGAACGGCGCATTGAGCTCGTGCGGGCGGTCCTCTGCGATCGTGTGCGCAAACGCCCAGCCCGAGCCGGGCGTCGCCTTGAAACCGCCCGTGCCCCAACCGCAGTTGAAGAAGAGACCGCCGACGGGCGTCTTCGAGATAATCGGGCAGGCATCGGGACAGACGTCGACGATGCCGCCCCACTGCCTCAGCATGCGCACGCGGCTGAGCACCGGGAACAACTCGATAATCGCCTGCATCGTATGCTCGATGGTCTGGAAGCTGCCGCGCTGGCCGTAACCGTTGTAGGCGTCTATGCCCGCGCCGATGACGAGTTCGCCCTTGTCCGACTGGCTGATATAGCCATGCACCGCATTCGACATGATCACGGTATCGATCACGGGCTTCAGCGGCTCCGATACGAACGCCTGCAACGGATGACTTTCGATCGGCAGGCGCAATCCCGCCATCGCGGCGAGCACGCTTGCGTTCCCGGCCACGACCACGCCGATCCTGGGCGCCTTGATCACGCCGCGCGTCGTCTCTACACCGGTCACCTTGCCGCCGTCGCGATTGATCCCGGTGACCTCGCACTGCTCGATGATGTCAACGCCGCGTGCGTCTGCGGCACGGGCGAACCCCCAGGCGACCGCGTCGTGACGCGCCACGCCCGCTCGCCTTTGCAGTGACGCCCCGAGTATGGGGTAGCGCGCATCGGGCGACGTATTGATAAAAGGAATGGCTTTACCGATCTGTTCGGCGCTGACTACCTCGGCATCGATACCGTTGAGACGGTTCGCATTGACGCGCCGCTCGATATCGCGCATGTCCTGCAGCGTGTGGCCCAGGTTATAGACACCGCGCTGGCTGAACATCACGTTGTAGTTGAGGTCCTGGCTCAGGCCCTCCCAGAGTTGCATGGATTTCTCGTACAGCAGCGAGGCCTCCGTCCACAGGTAATTCGAGCGCACGATCGTCGTATTGCGGCCGGTATTGCCGCCACCGATCCAGCCTTTCTCGAGCACGGCAACGTTGCGAACACCGTGTTCCGTCGCGAGGTAGTAGGCGGTGGCGAGGCCATGCCCGCCCCCGCCGACGATAATCACGTCGTACTCCGGCTTCGGATCCGGGCTGCGCCACGCCTCGCGCCACTTGCGATTGTGGCTGAGCGCGTTGCGAACGAGACTGAAAGCGGAGTACTTACGCATCTCTGGTTCCCGGCGGGTAATGTTCGAATTGTGGCAGCCCGTCTGCGAGCACGTAATAGTCCGACGCATCCGCAACGAAAATGTGCTCATCAGCATGGAGACCCGTCGGCGAATCCATGGTTCCCGCCATGATGCTCACGTAGCGGCCGTGATCCGGCTTCCAGAACAGGCTCGATCCGCAATCGCCGCAGAATCCGCGTTCGGCTCCCGGCGACGACCGATACCAGCGCAGCCCCGCATCCTTCAGCAGCTGCAGTGCCGCGGCGTCGCAGGCCGTCGCGGCAACGAAGTGCCCGCTGGTCCTGCGGCATTGCGAACAGTGGCAATAGCTCACCGGGCGCAGTGATCCGTACACGGCGTAGCGTACCGCGCCGCAGAGGCATTGTCCGGTCGCGTCAGTCATTGGCTCCATTTACGTCCCGCAAGCGCTCATTCTTCGGATCGAACGGACTGTCGGGGATGACCGTCGCGTCATAGGTCTTGCCGAGAATCTCGATCTCGAGTCCGGACCCGGGCTCCGCGAATTCCGGCCTCACCATGCCCAGCGCCAGCGACTTGCCGACGCGAAAGCCGTAGCCGCCGCCCGTCGCACGCCCGATCAGTTCAGCATCTTTCAGGAGCGCATTATTGCCCAGGGCATCGGCATCATCGACACCGTGGACCTCGAGCGCCACGAGTCGATTGTCCATGCCCGCCTTCTGCCGGGCGAGCAAGGCGTCGCGGCCGAGAAAATCGCCCTTGTCCGGCTTGATGAAGCGATCCATGGCGGACTCGTAGGCGGAGTATTCGATCGAAAGCTCGGTGCCGACCATTCGGTACGACTTCTCCAGCCGCATGGAGTCCATGGCGCGGATGCCGAAGGGCTGCAGGCCGAGGTCCTCGCCCGCGGCAAACAGTGCATCGAATATGTGATTCTGGTATTCGATCGGGTGGTGCAGCTCCCAGCCGAGTTCGCCCACGAAGTTCACCCGCATCGCGTTGACGGGCGCCATACCGACGACGATGTCCTGCGCCGTCAGCCAGCGAAACGCTTCGTTGGACAAATCCGCGTCCGTCACGCGCTCGAGCAGAAGGCGCGCTTTCGGTCCTGCCAGCACGAGCACGCCGCAGGCGCCGGTCAGCTGCGTGAACTGCACCGAACCGTCGCGCGGCATGTGCTTCTTCAGGTAGTCGTGATCGAGCCGTTGCAGGGCGCCCGCCGACACGAGGTAGAACGAGTCGCCGGGCTCCCGCCGGATCGTGAATTCGGAATGCACGCCGCCATTCCTGTTGAGCGCATGCGCGAGACTCACGCCGCCGACCTTCTTCGGTAACGTGTTTGCCACGAAGTAATCGAGGAAGGCCTCCGCGCCCGGACCCGACACACGGCACTTTGCAAACGCGGTCATGTCCAGCAGGCCGACGTTTTCGGTCGTGTTCGCGACTTCCCTGCGGATCGCCTCGAACCACCGCGAGCGCCGGAACGACCAGTCATCTTCCTGCGGCATGCCGTCCGTGGCGAAGAAGTTCGGCCGCTCCCAGCCGAACTTCTGGCCGAACACGGCGCCGCGATCCTTCATGCGCTCATAGCACGGCGCCATTCGCAAAGGCCTGGCCGCAGGGCGCTCCTCGTCCGGGTAATGGATGATGAAGACGTGCGAGTACGCCTCCTCGTTTTTTTCGATGAGGTATTTCTTCGTCGCGTAATCGCCGAAGCGCCGGGGTTCGACGCCCAGCATGTCGATGGTCGGTTCGCCTTCCACGATCCATTCCGCCAGCTGCCAGCCTGCACCGCCGGCCGCCGTGATGCCGAAGCTGTGCCCCTCGTTGAGCCAGAAATTGTCGAGGTCCCAGGCCGGGCCGATGATCGGGTTGCCGTCCGGCGTATAGGCGATCGCCCCGTTATAGACCTTCTTGATGCCCACCTCGCCGAAGGCGGGAACCCGGTTCATCGCTGCCTCGATGTGCGGCTCGAGCCTTTCTATGTCCTCCTGGAACAGCTCGTATTCGGCGCGCGGATCGGGGCCGTCAACGTAACAGGCCGGCGCGCCCTTCTCGTAAGGGCCGAGAATGAAACCGTTGTTCTCCTCGCGCAGGTACCAGGAGCCGTCCGACTCGCGCAGTACGCCCATCTCGGGCAGGCCGTCCTGCTTGCGCTGCTGCAGCGCCGGGTGCGGCTCCGTTACGAGGTACTGGTGCTCGACGGGGATTACCGGAATATCGAGGCCCACCATGGCACCCGTCTTGCGCGCGTAGTTGCCGGTCGCCGAAATGACGTGGTCGCAGGTGATGCTGCCCTTCTCCGTCTCGACCACCCAGCCACCTGACGTCGCCTGCTCGATGTTCAGCACGGCCGTGTTGCGATAGATCGTGGCGCCTCTCGCACGCGCTCCCCTCGCCAGCGCCTGCGTGAGGTCGGCCGGCTGAATGTAGCCGTCCTCCGGATGGAAAATGCCGCCCACGAGCCCGTCTGTATTGCACAGCGGCCATAGTTCCCCTATTTCTGCCGGCGTCAGGAAGCGCACGTCGATGCCGATGGTGCGGGCGGTCGCCGCGTACTGGTAGTACTCGTCCATGCGGTCGTCGTTCATCGCAAGGCGCAGGTTGCCGACCCGGGCAAAGCCCACGGGCTGCCCCGTCTCTTCCTCGAGCTGGTTGTAGAGATTAACCGAGTATTTATGGACCTGGCCGACGCTGTAACTCATGTTGAACAACGGCAACAGGCCGGCGGCATGCCAGGTGGACCCCGATGTCAGCTCGGCTTTTTCGAGCAACACGGCGTCATCGCCCCAGCCTTTTTTCGCGAGGTGATAGAGGGCGCTGACACCCACTACGCCGCCGCCGATAACTACCACTTTTGCCTGCTCTTTCATGCGCCTCGTTACTCCATTGTCCTCAGATAAAAGCCCTGGGCTCCTTCGCGAACAAGGCGCGCAATCGGGCCTCGAAATGCTCCAGCGGAAATGTGTCGTATTCGGGATCGAACGAGACCTGGTCCCACCTGGCGCAAAAGTCCGCGCACGCATCGAAGTACTCATGCCCGCGGTACCTGTCTCGCGCGTCGCGGTCCATGCCGTAATGATGGAAGTAGTAGTAACCCTGGAACAGTCCGTGGTGGCGGACGATCCACTCGTTTTTCTCGCTCACGAACGGGGCGAGCAGATCGGCAGCCACGGCCGAATGACTATTCGGTGCCAGGATGTCCCCGATATCGTGCAGCAGCGCGCAGATGACGGTTTCGTCGTCGGCGCCGTCGCGCTCTGCGCGCGTCGCCGTCTGCAGGCAGTGCTCGAGGCGGCTGATCTGGTACGGCGACTCGCCGTCCATCTGCAGCAGCCATTGCATGACCCTGTCCGCCAGTTGCGCAGCGTATTCCCGATCATGGCGCGCCAGGAGTTCGTAGTCTTCCCGCGTGCCGTGTTCCATTGCCGTAAACGAGACTTTGTCAGTCATCGATATGTGCCCCCTTGCGTTGCAGAACGACGAGGTGGTTCCTGACGTTGTCGAGTTCGAAATAGGCGTCCTGCAGGTGTCGCCGGCCTGCCGCCGCGAAAGCTTCGCGTCCATGCAGAACCCTGTGAGCCGCCACGATCAATATGTCGCCGCCGTCGAGACGAAACCTCGCCTTGGCATCGTCCGCCGTGAGCAGGCCGCACAGAGCATGATACGCACGATAAAATTCGCCGACGCCGGGAGCCCCGGGGTCCAGCGCCTGCATCAGCTGGTTCGAAAATCGCAGCGACAGGATATTGCCGTCGCCATCGCAGCGCACCAGTGGCGCGACCGCATAGGTCTCGTTGTCGTCGTCGAACTCCCTGAAAGGAACGGGCGTGTCGCACAGCGCCCGGAAGTGGCCGGGGTGGCGCTCGCGCAGTGCGTTCAGAACGTTCCAGCCATCGACGATAACGGACTCGCCGCCGGCCGCCTCGTTGACCAGCATGTGCAGCGCCTGCACGCTCGGCGGCCAGGAATAGCTGGCAAAGTCGTTGTGCGGCGGCAGCGCGTTGGACGTGTGCGCCACGTTGTAACCGCTCGGGTCGATCTTCACGTCATGGATGCGAGCAAACAGGACCTCGCGAATCGGCCCCAGCCGCGGCGCCAGCGACTCCAGCGTTCCCGGCTGCGCCGGCGCCTGCTGCAGGATGATCGCGCCCGTGTCCAGGAACTCGGTGATTGCGGCCGACGCGGCCGAATCGTCCCGGAGGAACGCCTGGAACCCGTACCGCGATGGCGAAAAACGCCTGTCCCAGGGCGTCCATTTCACACTATCGGGCGCGTACGCTGCCTCGATATCCGCGCCGTCATAAACCGTTTCGTGACCGTCCGGCCAGACGAGGGCGAGCCGGTTGCCGTCCAGGCTGACTGCGAGCGGCGCGATGTCCACGGGCACGTCACTGATCATGAAGCGCTTCTCGTTGGTCTGGACGACCCGACACTCTTCACAACCGCAGTTATCGCGTAACCACAGGAAATTCAGGTGGCTCACCTTCCCGGACGGCCAATGCACTTCGAGTGCATCGCTATGGCGGAGCAATGATGCGTCGGGTCTGCTCAACGGCGATTACCTCGAACGCCGCCGCCGGCGCCCTGAACGTCCACTGTTGCCACCAATCGATCCCGCTCCGGTTTGCGGACGACTCACCACAGAAAACAGCTTCGGGAAACGGTCGCTCTTGTTCGGTATCGCCATCGCGTCGACGAAGTACTCCTGAAATCCCGGCTCGACCGCCGTTTCGATTTTCTCGATGTCACGAACGGCTGTCTCGATCTCGGCGCGCGTCGACGTATTCAGCAAAGCGATAGCCGCTCCAGTTCCCGCAGCGTTGCCGGCGGACTCGACGGCACCGAGCTCACAATCCGGGATCAGTCCCAGGACCATCGCGTACATGGGGTCGATATGGCTGCCGAAGGCGCCCGCGAGCCGGATCCGGTCGATCGTTTCGATGCCGGCGCGGTCGAGCAGCAGTTTCACTCCCGCGTAAAGGGCCGCTTTCGCGAGCTGGATCTGCCGCACGTCGTTCTGCGTGACGGCGATCCTCTGCTGACCCTCGTAGAGCACGAAGGTCCAGGTCCGCTCATGCGGGATTATTCGCGAGCTGCGTTCCGCAAGCCTGCCATCGATGACGCCGTCCTCGCTGATGACGCCCGCGAGATACATCTCGGCGACGGCTTCGATGATCCCCGAGCCGCAAATGCCGGTAACGCCGAACGCCTGCACGGACTCGGCGAAAGCCGCTTCGTCCGACCAGAGCTCGGAACCGATGACGCTGAAGCGGACGTCGAGCGTCTCGCGGTCGATGCGCACGCGCTCGATGGCACCCGCCGCGGCTCGCTGGCCGCAGCTGATCTGCGCGCCTTCGAAGGCCGGGCCGGTCGGGCTCGAGCAGGCGAGCAGGCGATCGCGATTGCCGAGCACGATCTCCGCATTCGTGCCCACGTCGACGACGAGCGAGGTTTCCTCGAGCAGATGCGGCTCCTCGGACAGCACCATCGCCGCCGCGTCCGCTCCGACGTGCCCCGCGATGCAGGGCAGCACGTAAACCGTCGCACCCGGATTGACCTGCAGGCCCACATCGCGCGCCCGGAGATGCAGCGCGCCGTCGGTGGCCAATGCGAACGGCGCACCGCCGAGCTCCACGGGACTGATGCCGAGGAACAGGTGATGCATGACGGGATTGCCCGCAATCGTGACGTCCAGGATATCTCCGGGGCCGATCCCGCCCTCACGCGCGACGTCCTCGATGAGATCGTTGATGCCCTTGCGAACGACGTCCGTGAGTTCGCCCGAAGCCTCGGGGTGCATGAGCACGTAGGAAACACGGCTCATGAGGTCTTCGCCGAAGCGGATCTGCGGATTCATGATGCCGCCCGTCGCCAGGTTCTCGCCGGTCGTGAGGTTGTAGAGATGCGCGGCAATCGTCGTGGAACCGATATCGATCGCGAGGCCGTAAGCGTAGCTCCTGAATCCCGGCCAGATCGCAACGATGCGTGACTGGTCGTGCACCGCGACGGTCACCTGCCAGTCGCCATCGCGCAGCACCTGTTGCAGTTCCGGGAGCACGACGGGATCGCAGTCGAGTCCGTCCAGCTGCCATTCCCAGTTGAGCGCGTCGGAGAGTCGCTGCAGGTCGCCGGTCGCCTCACGCAGGTCGGCTCGCTGCACCTCGACATAGTGCAGGCGCACGCTCGCGTCGAGCGTAATGTCGCGATACTCGGCTTTCTTGCGCACGACCTGGCGGTGCATCTGGCTCTCGGCAGGCACATCGATGACCAGGTCGCCCTGGATGAGCGCCTGGCAGCTGAGGCGGTGATTCTCCTCGAGCAGCCGGCGCCGCTCGCTAAAGCGATTTTCGGCCTCACCGACGGGCGACAGGTGATCCGCGCTCGAATGAATCGCGTGCTTGCTGAAATCGCCAACCGCGCACACCACCCGGCAGCGCCCGCAAAGGCCACGGCCGCCACATACGGAATCGACGTCGACACCGATGCTGCGCGCTGCATCGAGCAACGGCGTGCCGTGCGGGAACACGCCGCGGCGCCCCGACGGCAGGAACACGATCTTGGCTTCCTGCGTGGCCAATGGCTTCAGCCCGACCGTCGACGCCGTCGCCGCGCACCGCGTCCGCCGCGCCCACGGCCTTCGCCCGCCGCGGTCGGCTCGCGGTACTTGCGGATCCAGCTGGCGCAGTCCGGATCGTGGCCCATCATGACGTCCGCACCCAGTACCGCCTGCATCACCTCCGCATGCAGCGGGCTCGTGATGGCCGAGGTCATGCCCGCACCGATCGCCATGGTCAGAAACGCAGCATTGATGCCGTTGCGGTTCGGCAGCCCGAAACTCACGTTGGACGCCCCGCAGGTGGTATTGACCTGCAGTTCGTTGCGCAATCGCCGCACGATGTGCATGACCTGCATGCCGGCCGAATTTATCGCCCCGATCGGCATGACCAGGGGATCGACGACGACGTCTTCGCGCGGGATGCCGTAATCGGCCGCGCGTTCGACGATCTTCTTCGCGACGTCGAAGCGCACGTCGGGATCTTCGGAGATACCGGTCTCGTCGTTGGAGATCGCGACGACCGCTGCACTGTGCTTCGCGACCAGCGGCAGCACGGACTCCAGCCGCTCTTCCTCGCCCGTCACGGAATTCACCAGCGCCTTGCCCTGGTAAACCGACAATCCGGACTCCAGCGCCGCGACGATGGACGAATCGATCGACAGCGGCACGTCGGTGATCGACTGCACCAGCTTGACGACGTCGGCGAGTATCGCCGGCTCGTCCGCCAGCGGGATTTAGCTCCGGGCCACCTCGTCTTCCGAGGGTGCCAGTTCTTCCCAGTCGTGTTTCGGCCGCCACGGCTCACGATCGCCGAGTACGCCCGAGCGCTCGACGATCTCGCCGACGCGGTGCTCCTGGCGAAACGCCATGATGTGCACGCCATGCACACCCTCGATTTCCCTGAGCTCGTTGATCATGTCGACGCAGATGCTGACGCCTTCCTCTTTCTCGTCATCTGCACCTTTGAGACGCCGTATCACGGCATCCGGAATGTGTATGCCCGGCACGTTGCCGCGGATCCACTCGGCCGAGCGCGCCGACGCCAGCGGCCCGACGCCCGCCAGGATGAACACCTTTTCATGCGTGCCCGCATCCCGGACGGCAGTCATATACTTCCTGAACAGGTCTATGTCGAAGCAGTACTGCGTTTGCACGAACTGTGCCCCTGCAGCCACTTTCTTCTCGAGGCGGAGCGGACGGTAGTCGAGCGGCGGTGCGAACGGATTCGCTGCGGCGCCCAGAAAGACGTTCGGCGGACTTGTTAATCTGCGACCGCTCAGGAACTGCCCGTCGTCGCGCATGCCCCGAACCATGCCCAGCATCGACATGCAGTCGACGTCGAACACGGGCTTCGCCTCCGGGTGATCGCCGACGTCGACGCCGTCCCCCGTCAGGCAGAGTATGTTGTAGACCCCCATCGCGGCCGCGCCCAGCACATCTCCCTGGATCGCAATGCGATTGCGGTCGCGCGCCGATACCTGCATGACCATCGCGTAACCGCGTCGTGTCAACAGCGCGCACATGCCGACACTGGACATATGGCAGTTAGCGCCTGAGCCATCGGTCGCGTTGATCGCATCGACATAGCCATCGAACAGCGACGCACGCTCATAGACCTCATTGGGGTCGGCGGAGTCCGGCGGCGATATCTCGGCGGTGACTGCAAAAGCACCTGCTCGCAGAACGCGCTCGAGCCGTCCCGGCGAATAGTGCCCCGGGCGGATGGGCAACGGATGGCCCGGTACCAGGGGCTCGTCGTCAAACTTCATGCGCCACACTCTCCTTCACACCCTCTCTGAGCCGCACCTCACGCAGCCAGGCAGACTTGCCGATCAGGCGATTGTCGACCGCCGGCTGCACCGTCTGAATCGGGTAGCCGTTCTCCCGGAAGCGCTTGTTGCCCTCCCAGGCCAGCACCCAGACGCACGGCATGTCCGGCGTCACCTCGCAGTTGCCGTCGGGGCGAACACCGCCGCAGGGGCCATTGCGCAATTTCTTCGGGCAGTTCATGGGGCAGGACAATCCCGTGAAGCCGACGATGCACTGACCGCAGTTCTGCGAGTCGAGCAGCACGCCCTTGGTCAATTTCTCTATCGCAGCGAAGGGCCGGTCGAGGCGTTCGTAGCCGATGCGGCGCAGCAGCGGACTGAACCAGACCAGAACCGCCTCGAAGCCCGCGTACACTCGCTTGAGCCAGCGGGCATTGCGCACCGACCACGATCGCATTCGGTACATCGTCACAGCCCGTCGGCCGAGCCGTGGTTGCGAATCAGCGCCTTGAGCCGGTCATTGCTGAACTCCGACTCCAGCCGCGATGCCTCGCGCATCGCGATCTGCCGCAGGTCGCCCTCCACGTCGCAGCGGGCCGTTTCGCGGCGCCATTCGGCGATGTAGGCATCGCTCCCGCCTTTGCCCGCACGCATGGCAGCCCGGTCGATCGCCTCCTGGAATCGCGCGCTGAGCATGGACTTCTCGCGCTGCCGGCCCCGCTGCACGATCACCTGCGACGGGATGTCACGCCAGTAGACGCAGATCTTCTTGATCATCGTCCCACCTCGAGAAGCGCGCGGCGAACTCGGATTCGAGTTCGCCGTAACCGCAGTGGACGTGTTCGAATGCCAGTGCCAGCCGATCAGCGGCCTGCCGCGCCGCCTGCATGAGGCCGGCATCCAGGGTCTGTGAAAGATACACCAGGCGCGCGTAGTTGCCGAAATAGGCGTCGCGCAGTTCGGGGTGCTCGTCGAGGCCCAGCGGCTCGATGACGAGTCGTTCGAAATTCCGCGCGAGGAAATCCGTCAGGTAGAACGTGCCCGGCTCCGCCGACGACAGCCGCGAAAAACGCCGCCTCCCGGCGAAGAACTGGTAACAATGTGCGCCGGGCAGGCGTTCCACGCCTTCTTCCTCGAGCACATCGTCCAGCGCACCCCCGGTTCCGCAGTCGGCGTAGGCGACGAAAACCTGCGCGTAATCTGCGCGCGACTCGCGGATTGCTTCGCGCACGCGCTGTGGAATCTCTTGCGGACGATTGTGCAGTTTCGCGTCCAGGCACTTCAGGCGCAGATGGCTCCAGCCGCAGCTGCGCTTGAGATCGCTAATCTCTCGCGCGAGCGCGCCGCAGGCGATGACGAGCACCGTCTTATGCACCGATAGCCTCCCGCCGTTCTTTCAGCAACTGCGGGGCCATTTCCGCGGCCTGCGCCGCGTCCCTGCAGTAACCGTCGGCGCCGACGGCCTGGCCGAACTCCTCGTTGAGCGGCGCTCCACCGACGAGAACGATGTAATCGTCGCGCACGCCCTGCTTCACCATCTCGTCGATGACCACTTTCATATACGGCATCGTCGTCGTCAGCAATGCCGACATGCCGAGAATGTCGGGCTGGTGTTCCTCCAGTGCCGCGAAGTAGGCATCGACGTCGTTGTTGATGCCTATGTCCACGACTTCGAAACCGGCACCCTCCATCATCATGGAGACGAGGTTCTTGCCGATGTCGTGGATGTCGCCTTTCACAGTGCCTATGACCATCTTCCCGATCGGCTTCACGCCGGTCTCTGCCAGCAACGGGCGCAACAGCTCCATGCCGCCCTTCATCGAGTTTGCAGCCAGCAGGACCTCGGGCACGAACAGGATGCCGTCGCGGAAATCCACGCCGACGATGCGCATGCCCTCGACGAGTGCTTCGTTGAGGACCTTCTCGGCAGACCAGCCGCGGTCGAGGAGAATCTGCGTGCCCTCGACGATCTCTTCCTTGAGCCCGTCGTAGAGATCATCGTGCATCTGCTCGACGAGTTGATCGTCCGGTAGGTCGGCGAGGATGATGTCTTCCTCGTCCTCGCCTGCCGCGTCGCTGTTCAGGTCTTCGTCAGCCATCTAGTAATCCCGGTCCTCGAATTCCGACTTGCGGCGATTCATGTAGTCGATCAGTGCCTCGTCCACCGCCGGATCGAGCGGCGGCGCCTCGTACTCGTGCAGCATGCGCTTCCAGATCGCATTCGCCCTTTGCGCCGCGTCGAGCGAGCCGTCCTGTTCCCATTGCTCGAAGCTGTTGTTGTCCGCGACGACCGAGCGGTAGAAAGCCCGCTCGAAGTTCGCCTGCGTGTGGGCGGCGCCGAGGAAATGCGCGCCCGGCCCCACCTCGCGCAGCGCGTCCAGCGCCTGGCCGTTCTCGGACAGGTCGACGCCCTTCAGCATCACCCCGATGATGCTGGCCTGGTCGGCATCCATGATGAATTTCTCGTAGCTCATCGAGAGGCCGCCCTCTAGCCACCCGGCCGTATGGAGCATGAAGTTCACGCCGGCCAGGGCCGACGTCTGCAGCGTGTTGGCCGCCTCGTAAGCCGCCTGCGCATCCGGGATCTTCGAGGCGCACAAGCCGCCGCCGCTCCGGAACGGCACGTCGAGCCGTCGCGCGAGCGCCGCGGCCGCGTACAGGATCAGGCTCGGCTCGGGCGTGCCGAACGTCGGTGCCCCCGACTGCATGGACACGGCCGCTGCGAACGTGCCGAAGATCACGGGCGCACCGGGCCGCACGAGCTGCACGTAAGCCATGCCGGCAAGCGCTTCCGCCAGGATCTGGGTAACCGTGCCGGCAACGGTGACGGGCGACATCGCGCCCGCGAGAAGGAACGGCGAAATAACCGTGGCCTGGTTGTTCTCGGCATAGACGGTCGCCGAGCCGAGCATCGTGTCGTCGAAGGTAAGCGGCGAGTTCGCGTTGATCAGGCTCGTGATCACGGCGTTCTGTGCGACGAACTCCTCGCCGAACACGAGCTTCGCCATCTCGATGGTGTCGCGGGCACGCTCGGGATGCGTCACGGAGCCCATGAACGGCTTGTCACTGTACTTGATATGGCTGTAAACCATGTCGAAATGGCGCTTGTTGACCGGCAGGTCCACGGGCTCACAGACCGTGCCGCCGGAGTGGTGCAGGCCCGGGCTCATGTAGGCCAGTTTCACGAAATTGCGGAAGTCCTCGATCTTCGCGTAGCGCCTGCCCTGGTCCAGGTCACGGACGAAGGGCGAACCGTAGGCCGGCACAAGCACCGTGCGATCACCGCCGATCCTGACGCTGCGGTCGGGATTACGTGCATGCTGCGTGAATTCCTTCGGTGCCGACGCCTGGATGATGGAGCGGCAGAGGCCGCGCGGAAAACGCACGCGCTCGCCATCGACATCGGCGCCGGCCTCGCGCCACAGCTCCAGCGCCCGTGGAAATTCGCGAAACTCGATGCCGATCTCCTCGAGCACCGTCTCCGCGTTGTGTTCAATCAGCTCGAGCGCCTCGTCGTCGAGCACCTCGAAGTAAGGAATCCTGCGCTCGATCCATGCAGCCACCTCGGCGGTTGATTGCTGCCGCGCCGCACGCTTGGCCTCCCGGCCTGCGCCCCGTCGTCGTCGCGGTCTGCTGCTCATTTGCACCTCGGCCGAGGATTCTCGGAGTGTCCCGAAACCCTTTTTAATTACATCGGGTTAGGTCCGCGAGTGTGATGCAGATTGCGTCGGCGTGCTTGGCCGGGTGCGACGCCAATCTGGTCAGAGGCGACATATTTGAAATCAGCACCAGCGGCGAGGGCCGGCGGGCCTCCGCCGAGGGGGATTCGGTTGTGGCGATTCAGCAACAACTTCGGACAAACCGAAGCCCAGTCGGCAAGCCAAAGTCGATTTTGAGCAAAAAATTGTCGC
>CAMYJB010000023.1 GCA_947258565.1 uncultured Woeseiaceae bacterium | reverse complement strand
GGGCACCGCGGCAATTCGCCGAACAGCGAATGCCGCGTAACCTTTTGAAAAGATTGGCGCGCCCGACAGGATTCGAACCTGTGACCCCTGCCTTCGGAGGGCAGTACTCTATCCAGCTGAGCTACGGGCGCTTTGGAGGTCGGATATTCTCGCCTCTGCAGCCTACAAGGGCAATCCCCTCTGTCTCTGAAGCCAGATTTCGTTTCACATCGCCGGTTTGGCGCTCTTTCCGCGAATTCTCTGGGTATCGAGCAAATCGGTCCGCGGGTCGACAATATGTACTCTGTTACGGCCCGCGTTCTTCGCCGCATAGCAAGCAGCGTCTGCGAGTCGAAAAAGCGACTCCGCGTCGTAAATGGCACCTCACGGTGCGACACCGAACTCGTCGCTACCCATCTGGCCGTGTTCACTGTCTGTCCGGGCAGTGAGGCGTTGTCTTGCAATTTTCAGGACGTGTGACGCACTGACCCGAGGCTTTCCTGGCTACAGACCGTAGTCAAGGTATCGGCCTTTTCCGGAGACCTTATGCTGCTCAATAGCTCATCGAGATAGTCCGCTTGGCGCACACCGCCCAAGCAGACTGGCTCAATTTACGGCAGCGGGGTGAGCGTGCCCGGCATCCACTCGCTATTCGTGCCCGTACCGTTACAAGGCGTTTGGCCACGGTATCGGATGCTCGTGATGCTGTTTAACGCCTGCGAGAAGTTGAGCAGCTGGTGCCCCGCTCCGAACTGGAAATCGAAGTTCGCACCGCTCGGGAACGTCTCGAACCCAACGGACGATGATGCGGCGCCAAGCGGTCCAATAGTCGGTCGGCTTCCCAGGCTCACATTGAACGGATCGAAGATCTCCGCGCTGAACGACACGCCGGCGGGAAGCGCCGGATTGAAGAACAGTTCGGTACGAACGCAGTCGCGAACATACAGCGTCGCATTCAAGGGATCGGTCGAAAAGTTGAAATCCACTCGCCATGAGGTGCTCAGGGCGCCGTCAGCGTTATCGACACCGTTATCGTATCGATCACCACGTTGTCGACCTTTAGCTCGATTCTCCCCGTTGCCGGGCCTGCTGTAAGCGTACCGTAGCCGGCCGACGCCGTATTGTTCGAGGCCAGGCTGCCGCTGTAAGGGCACGTCCCGCTTGGCAGTACGCCGGTGCCGGCGCCGCAAGAGACTTGAGCGCCTCCGGCTGCCCTGGAGGCGCCCGGCTGGTCAATCCAGCCCTGAACGACGACGAAGGGCGAAAGCGTTGCTCCGGTATTGATCAGATCAAAAGAGTAGCTAATGCCCGGGCCACCTATCTCTGCAAAAAGAGTGTTGAAAGTCGGGCTACCGATCGAGCCGCCGGTCACAACAGGTCCCGGACCCGGCGTCACGAGCGTCTGGAATGGGAGGTCATCGCGGTTGCCCGTGTCAAGGTTCAACGGCCGCAAGTTGCTTGGCGGTCGTGAATCAAAGAAGCCCTGCCCACCGGCATATGGGTCGCCCGATGGCCCCCTGAACATGTCGCAACCATTCTGTCCCGGTGATTCGATAACGATCGCGAACCGGTCGCCGGAATTGAATAACGCCGGGCTGGAGAAAGCGACTTGCCTGAACGACGGCGGATTCGACCCGAACTGCGGGAAGGATATTCCGCTCACAACCTGCGATGCAAAAACGGCACCGTTGGGCTCGCCGCTGCCGTCTAGCCCCTCGATCCGTACCACAAGCTGGGCGCTCACAGAACACTGCACAGGCAACAACACAGCATCGAGGGAACCCGTAATACCTGTGGTTACAGTCTGCACCAGTGTCTGGCCTGAGCCATTTGTGATCGGAACCTGGAAGATTCCATAGCCCCCGGCAAGCTGGTCAATTACCGGCTGTTGTTGATCAACAACCGGACCCGCTACAAACGGCCCCGCGTGCAGTGCATAGCCATTCAACACCGCCCGGCCCGGTTCATCGGCCGGGAAACTGCCGGGCACGTAGGTCGGGCCGGGCTGGAACGTGACCACAACGGACGGGCTCGATGCCACGAATTCGGCACGCAGGTTAATCGCATTGTCCTGCCAGTCATCCAGTACATAAGTGTCGCCCTGGATGGAGACTGCGACATTATTGCCGGTGAGATTCAGATCATTTGAGAACAGCAATTGCAGCCGGTAGGTCTGTCCCGGCGTCAGGCCTGCGATTGTGAACGTCACTGGCGAAAGCGTTCCGCTGAATTGCAGGCTGGAGAGCAGTGCGTCAAGGTCGGGACTGAAAGCGTCCGTTGAGAAATCGCCTCCGCCCGGACCCCAGGGTCCGCCAAAGCCCGCCTGGCTGGTGCCAAACGGAACGGAGTTGACGGATACGGCAGCGGGAGTCACACCGAAATTGCTGGCTGCGAGGAACGTACCGTCATTCAGAATATCCGAATCCCCGGAGATCACGGCTTCCGTAAACGTCGCGCCGGCGCCCGAGGGCAATACGGTGATACTGAAGCTCTCCTCGGTCTGCTGGACATCGTCCTTGGCGCGCACGTCGAAGTTGAACACGCCTTCTGCGATCGCAGTGCCGGTTATCTGTCCGGCCGGGCTTAGCGAAAGTCCCGGGGGCAGTGAGGTGCCTGGCACCACCAACCAGGTGACGGGCGTGCCGTTGCCGCCTGTCGTAGTGAGCGTTTGCGTGTAAGAGCTGGCAACCATGCCGTCGATCAGCGCGATTGCATCGATGACCAGTGGCGGCACCACGGGCGCGAGTACCACAACAGGAGTCGGTTCCGTCTCACCGTCGGCGACGCTCTCGGTATCGACGGCCTGCGGCGCCACGGATTGAGACAGGTTAAGTTCGTCGAGCTCGTCAATGGTCCCCGGGTCGCCCGGGATTGGAGCATTCGGATCGGGCACCACGCGAACTGTCACGACCACGTTGTCGTCCGGCGGGATGTAGAACGTCGGAGCCTCCGGATTCAGGAGGCTACCCGTCACGTCCGGCGTCAGCTCACTGACGAGCTGCTCCTGTATGACAGTCTCGGCCAGCTCACATCCCTCTACGGATGGAACTGTATAAGTCCGGTAGACCATCACCTGGAACAGGAAGCCGTCGGGCGGACTCTCCAGATCGAGGTTAAGGCTGTAGGCGGCCGTCGCGTTGCCGGTATTCTCGACCACGATCGACGTCTCGACCAGCGAGCTGTTGAAGATCGCCGGGTTGAAGATTGCCGGATTGAAAATGGCCGGGTTGGCAACACCCACGTTGAAGATCGCGGGGTTAAAGATGGCCGGATTAAAAATGGCCGGATTAAAAATTGCCGGGTTGAAGATGGCAGGGTTAAAAATGGCCGGGTTGAAAATCGCCGGGTTAAAGATTGCGGGATTAAAGATCGCCGGATTGAGCAACGCCAGCTGTTGCAGCGCGGCCTGCGTAAACTCGGCGTCTTCGGGGTTGTTGAAGATGGCCGAGTTGAAGATGGCCGGATTGTAGATGCCCACGTCACCCGTGCCGAGAAGCGCGGAATTGAAGATCGCCGGGTTGAAAATGGCCGGGTTGAAAATGGCCGGGGTATAGACTTCTCCGTCGAGGATATTGCCTGCCTCGGGCGACGGTGCGGATGGGTCCGCATTGATGCGCGTTGTGGCTTTCAGGCCATTTGCCACTGGCGTGCCGCTGGCGTCGACCTCGAACACCTCGATTTCGACCGACGCAAGCGGGTCACTGGAGCTCACGTAGATAGATTTAGCGATACTCGAGTTGCGCTCGACGACTTCGTCAGTCTGCGTCTGCAGCGCGAACTGGTCGAACGACGCGCTGCCGCCGACGGGCTGATTGAGGATCTCGAGTCTATACAGTTTGTCGGTATCGGTCAGATTCTGCACGAACGCGACAAATGCTCTTTGGACGGTGCCGAGTGGCCGGTTGTTGCCGGGCACGGCAACCGCGATGCCCTGGGTGAGACGCGACGTGTAGATGTTCTGGTTGCGCATCCTGGTACGATCGATGTCCAACGTGCCCGGGGTACAGACCGGGGTGGCCTGGTCGGGATCGAAGATACTGGTCGAGCCGTCGCTGCCCGGCGGCACGTAGCTGGTCCAGTCACCGTCGAGTGGCGCGACGACATCGCGGTTGTCGGTCCAGACCGCGTGCAGCACGGGCGGACCATTGGCAGGATCCGTATCGAAGTCCCAGTTACCCATATCGTCCCTGACGAAGTGCAACGCGGCCAGGTCGATGAAGTCGCCGAAGAACGGTACCAGCCCGCCCTTGAACATAGGCAGATTCGGCGGGTTGTACTCGGTCTGCTGACTAACCGGGTTCGAACTCTCGTCACTGAGAATCAGGAACGGGTACTTGGATGTCTGCGTCGACCGGTTATCGAGTACCGTGTAATCCGTGAATATCGGCACGTCGGCGGCATCGGCAACGGCGGCGCGCACGTCGACACTGTGCCGTGGCGTGGTCGCGTCAACAGGAAGGTCTGTAATGAAGCGATCGAAGACCTGCGAGACGTCCCCACGGAAATCGTAGTACAGCAGAAACACCTGCTCACGACTGTACTCGAGCGCCGGCATCAGCTGGTGACCGGGCACTTCGGGCTCATCGACCGGTAGCGGGAACGTCCAGTTAATCCCGTCATTCGAGGTCGTAAGCACGATGCGACCATCGCCGCCGACTTCGTCGAAGTCGGGCACCGCGAGGCCACGTGTCGTCCATGCAACATACGACCGACCTGACCTATCGAAGGTCATAGTCGGGTAGCCCGTACTACGGAACGAGAACTCGGTCGTGCCCTGCTCGAACGGGAAGTAATTTGGGCCGCTGATCACCACCGGCTCAGAAAATGTTTCCCCGAAGTCCTCTGAAGTCGTGACGAGAATCGCGTTCGGATTCATGCCGCTGAGCATACCGTCGGAGCCGTCGCCAAGAAGGTCGTCACAGCTTCCGGGTCCGATTTTGCCCTGATTGTAATCGCGGAGGATTTTGCGCAGGTTGTTGCCCTTCTGCTTGTCTTTCTTCTTTGGCTTCGAGCCGGGCGGATACTGAACCAGCCAGGCCTCCGCATTATTCATGACATCAACGATCTCGCTGCGATCCGCGCCGCTCAACACGTTAAGCCATGCGGACAATAACTGCCGCAATACCAACCACGGTGTGCCTCCCTGGTTATCGTCACCCGGAAAGAGAGACCCTGTATCGCCACTTTCATAAGTGATACCGCCAATCTCGATCTCATTGACGGGCCAGGCGTCGGCATCATTCCGCCAAAAGTCGTCATCGCGTGTGCAATTCAGAGTCGCGTTCGCGAACTGTCGCCATGCCACCCGTATATCGCCGTCAATCGGGCTCACTGCTATCGCAGCACCCTGGTTGATAGTATCGGGCAGCGTCAGTTCGATAGGGTCACTGAATGACGCGCCGCAGTCCTCTGACTTCGTAAACATGATTTGCGAGCTTGTCGCAGCACTTCCCTCACCCTGAATGCGGGCATACGCGACATACAGGTTTCCGCACTGGACCTCCTGAGACACTATCCCGCCGTCGATCGGAACGTCGATAATCGTCGTTGTGAGATCGCGCGGCTTGTCAACAGCGATCCATGGCTTGTCGATGAAACTCGTTCCATCGTTATTCTGATCGAACAGGGTCGTACGTACATACTTGATCGTGTCGCCGCGTTCATCGTTGTTGAGATCAATGTAGGTCGCGACAAAGCCCCCGCTCGGCGGACTGTCGCCCCGCGTAAACGCGATGCCGCTGTAATAGAAGAGTCCGTGCGTTCCCGGCCGGATAACGGGGTCGGCCGACGCTTCGTAGCCGCCCGGTATGGCAGTCTTCAGCGGCGATTCCAGCCCTTCCGCTGACGTGTCCTGCGGATAACCGGGTAGTAGCGTCGACTCCCAGCGGCCGCCACCGTCGTAGGAAAAGTACGACGAGACCCACGAATCGCCGATCGTCCTGCCTTCGGGAAGCCCAGGCAGGTCGACGGTGCGGTAATCATTCGAGCCGCCCATGAGATGGAGCTCGTTACGAGTGCTGACGCCGATGGTCGGCTCGTTCTGGCGCTGCAGGAACGGATCGCCGTTGGGCCACTCGGTGCCCGACACCATGTTGATGTTCTGCCCGGCGATTAACGAGGCGTCCTGCGCAAGCGCCCAGACGCTGAATGACAGGAACAACGGAACAAACAAGTACGCGGCGCACTGTATAAGACGATCGGACATCGGAACCCCCCCGGATCCACGATCGAACTAGTTTCGTTCGATTTTTTGTTCTAACTAGATTTCTTATGCAATCAGTCTAGCAGATATACTGTTGCGAAATAATCGCTTTCGAGATCTCAATCAAGAACGACAAGGTCCGGCATTATTGAATTCCCCCTGTCCCGACACCTGGAGGCAAGCCCGACGCGGCCACGACAATGATCGCCAACTTCATCAGGGAGCTTCGCCGCAGAAACGTTTTTCGTGCGGCTATCAGCTACGCGGTCACGGCCTGGTTCGTCGTCCAGATTGCCGATGTTCTGCTGGGCGTCCTCGATGCTTCCGAGCAGGTATTGCAGACGATCATTATTGTGCTCGCGGTTGGCCTGCCTTTCTCGCTGATTTTCTCCTGGTTTTTCGAGATCACGAGCGAGGGCATCAAACGTACTGCCGACATCGATACAGAAGGCATCGTTGACACGCAGTTCGACCGGCGCATGAACGCCGCAATTATTGCGATTCTCGTCGCTGCACTATTGCTATCTGTATACGGCAATCTTCGCAGCCCCGAGGGACAACGCGAGTCCGTTTCCATCCTGATCGCCGACTTCGAAAACCAGACCGGCAATGAACTATTCAGCGGGGTGCTCGAGGACTTCTTGCTCGTGGGGTTGGAGGTCGCACCATTCGTAAGCGCCTATCCGAGGAAAGCAGCAACGGACCTGGCCGCTAACCTGCCAGGGGCAGACCCTGAAGCCCCGGCGCTCAACCCGGAAACCGCGGCGCTGATTGCGCTGCGCGAGGGCATTGACATCGTCGTAAGCGGCTCTGTGAATCGAGACGAGGACGGCCTGACGGTCTCGGTCAACACGGTCACGGCCGGCGAGCAGCAGGAAATATTCACGGTGACGGAGACTGTGAAATCGGATGCTGACGTCCTCACCGCGATAGTCGACATATCCGCAGAAGTCAGGAAGAAGCTCGGCAAAGCAGATCGAGCTATCGGCGTAGGTGATAGCGAATCTTTTGCCGTTACCAACCTCGAGGCTGCGGCCGAATACCTCAAAGCGCAAAACCTGCAGCTCGACCGCAAGCTCGAAGAGGCCGTTATTCATTACGAACAGGCACTCTTGTTCGATCCCGATTTTGCACGCGCACACGCGGGCCTCGCGCTTACGCAGCAGTACCTGGGCAATTCAGATGCCGCGACAACGAACTGGCAGGAAGCACTTTCGCGACTCGACAGGCTGACCGAGCGCGGTCGACTTAGGACGCTCGGCAACTATTTCATGATCAACCAGGGCAACTACGAGAAGGCGCTCGAGACGTACGAAACGCTCGTCGAAAAGTACCCGGCCGACAATGTCGCGCAGAACAACCTGGCTGTTACGGCGTTTTATGCCATGGACTTCGAACGTGCTCTCGAAGTCGGCCGGGAGGTCACGAAACGCTATCCGGGGCATAGCGGCTACGGCGCGAACCTGGCGCTCTATGCGATGTATGCGAGTCGCTTCGACGAGGCGGCGGACGTTGCGAATACGGTAATTGCCAACGACCCGAGTAATGCCTATTCGTTCCTCGTGCTCGCGCTGGCTTCCGCGGCTGCCGGTGACCTTGCCGAGACCGAGCAGGCTTACCAGCACATGACGAACCTGGATCAGTTCGCGAGATCTGTCGCGGCGGAGGGGCTCGCCGACCTCGCTATCTATCGCGGGGACTACAGGGCCGCCCTGGAGATACTCGACAACGCGATCGAAGATGAGTTGGCGCTCGCTGCAACCCACACGGTAGCTTTGAAACGGACCATGAAAGTCGAAGTGCTACTGCGAATGAACGAAACCGAAAAAGCCAGGGTCTTGCTCGACTCCCTGGTGCCAACGGCTCCCGACGATCCCGCCATCCTGGTCCCGGCCGCAATATCACTGATAGAGCTCGGCGACACCGAGGCCGCCATATCGATCGCGGACAAAATGTCGAGGAGCCTCTCGGGACCGCATCGAGCCTATGCGCTGGGCATCAAGGCGAGCGTTGCCGCCGCGAGTCAGGACGTGGATGCCGCGGTCGGGTTCGCAAATTCCGCCGTCGCCACGGTCGACCTGTGGCTGGTCCGATTCATTCGCGCCAGAGTCTTGTTACAAAAGGGCATGGCCAGCGCGGCAGCGGCGGATCTGCAGAACTGCCAACAACGTGTTGGCGAGGGCATGGCGGTCTTCCTGAACGACCGGCCTTCTTTTCGCCTGACACACGAGCTGGAAATGGCGCTCGGCGCGTTAAGCACGCCGTGAACAGGTATTCGAAGCGGATGAAACACAAGATCAATCGTCGAGATTTCTTGAACGGAACTCAGGTCGCTATCGGCGCCTCGCTCCTCACTCCGTGGACTGCGGTTTCCGGCACGGATACGTCGAAATTCGCGCTCGCCCCCAACTATTACCTGCCTGCTAAGACCGGTCTGCGCGGCAGCCATTCTGACGCATCAGCATCGCAAACTCCGATGCCGCCGCAGCGGCAAACACCGATTCTGCGGGCCCTCAAGGTCATCGCGCCGTAAACGAACAGTGACTTGAGCAATAGCGCGATGATCGGCCAACGAGTAATTCATAAAGCCGACACGTTCAATGGCATCGTAATGTCCTGCGTTGCAGTATTGACCACCCTGGGCGGTAGCGCGACAGCGTCGGCGGAATCGCCAGATCCCTGCGGCTATCGTCAAGCCGGTGTATCCGTGCCTGCCGTTCAGGTAAGCAGCGCAGAAGTGGGCCATCCCTGGCGCGCCATGTACGGATACTGCCTGCTCGGCGGCAAACGCATGGTGCTGCACCAGGACTGGGTACTGTCTTACCTCGATGCCGAACCTATAGGCGATATCCCCGGGGGCAGCGGTATCGGTATCGGCTCGGATCTGCTGCTTCGCTGGCACCCCAACTGGCGCCCGTCGCTGTTGCCGTACCTGGACGTGGGCGGCGGAATACAGTTTGCCGCGGGTAATTCGTTTCCGGCTGATGGCAGCCGTTGGATGTTCACGCTTCATGCCGGGGCCGGTTGGTTGATTCCCTTGCAGCAAGACCTACAAGCGAGTGTGGCTCTCCGCTACTTGCACATTTCGAACGCTGGGCTGGCAGACAACAACTCAGGCTATGACGTCGTTCATCTCGTTCTGGGAGTGCGGTGGGGCCACGGCGGCTGATGGCGTTTCATGCCTCCCGGACGCGCATTAATGCAGGGCACCATGTCGTCGAAGCACAACGCGCCGTCGTCCAGCGTGTCTTCCAGGAACTTCCTGCGGTCGGCGAAATAGTCCTGGGAATTGAGCCACGGCTCGCGATCGCCTTGGCTCGGCAGCTGCTCCATCACACGCTGCAGGTAGCCCGACGAGAAACCGGTGACCCACGGCTTCGCTTCCATGCCCTCGTCTTCGACACGCAATGCGGGCACGCACTTCCGGTAAGCTTTGTCCTGCATGTGCCCGAGTACGCGACACGAAAACCGGGCGATGAGGTCGGCCCTGAGCGTCCACGAGGCGTTGATGTAGCCGAAGGTCGAGATCATGTTGGGCACCCCTTCGATCATCACACCCTTGTAGGTGTAGGCGTCCGAAAAGTCGAGACGCTTGCCGTCGATGTGAAACTCGGCGCCGCCGAGCACGACGATGTCGAGACCCGTTGCCGTGATGATGATGTCCGCCTCGATCGATTCGCCGGATTCGAGCAGGATGCCGTTCTCCGTGAATGACCGGATGCGGTCGGTCACGACGGACGCACGCCCGGAGCGAATCGTCTCGAACAGGTCATTGTTCGGTATCAGGCAGAGTCTTTGCTCCCAGGGATCGTAGTGAGGATTGAAGTGCCTGTCGACGTCGTAGCTCGCGCCGAGCGTTCTTCGCGCCTGCCCGACGAGGAACCGGCGCATCAGCCCGGGTCGCTTGCGTGCAAACCGAAAGATGAATGCCTGCAAGCGGATGTTCTTCCAGCGTGTAATCCGATACGCGAGCTTCGCAGGCAGAATCTTGCCGAGCACCTTGGCAATGATGTCTTCGTCGGGGAATGCGATCATGTACGTCGGCGAGCGCTGCAGCATGGTCACGTGCCCGGCCGTCTTTGCAAGCTCCGGCAGCAAAGTGACGGCGGTCGCCCCGGAGCCGATGATCACCACGCGCTTGCCTTGGTATTCAAGGTCTTCGGGCCACTCCTGCGGGTGCACGATATCGCCGGCGAAGCGCTCCCGCCCTGGAAAATCGGGCGTGTGTCCGTGCTCATAGCTGTAATAGCCGGCGCACATCAACAGGAATCCGCAGCGTACCCGGCGCAGTTCTCTCTCTTCACCGACCGCTACATTTAGCGACCATGCGCAGTCGTCGCTGGACCATTCCGCTTTGGTCAGATGGTGCCGGTAGCGAATTCGGTCCCCGATGTCGAATTCATCGGCGGTCTCGCGAATGTACTGCAGGATTGCCGGTCCGTCCGCGATAGCCTTCGCGTCCTTCCAGGGTTTGAACCGGTAGCCGAGGGTGTGCATGTCGCTGTCCGAGCGAATGCCCGGGTAGCGAAACAGGTCCCAGGTGCCTCCCATCCGCTCGCGGCCTTCCAGGATGACGAAATCCACGTCGGGCAGCGCCTCCCTGAGATGGCATGCGGCGCCGATCCCGGACAGCCCTGCACCGATGATGACGACATCATGGTAGTCAGCGGCGGCGTCCTGCATCTCAGCGCGCCGCTCCACGCTGTCCCGGCCGGTAGCGCTCCTCGGCACGGCGTTCGACCTCTTGCCGGTAGTAAGCAACGTCCTTGAATTGCCGCTTGACGTACATCGGGGCCTGGTCGTCGAAGTGCGGCGAGTCCGGGTCGTTACTCTGGCCGCCCACGAGGATCGATTTCGCCCTCACCGTGTCACCGAATTCCACGACCGCGACGAAACTGTTGCCGTTGTCGCCATAGAGACGTTTTGTCCCCTCGTGGCGCTTTGCGCCGAAATCGGCGAGCGCACCCCAGCGGCTGTTCGCCATGCCGACGGCCAGGCTCGGTTTGTCGTCGTCATAGTCGAGATCAATAGCGCCCGAGAGCCGCTGGAAGCGATTGATCTCGCCCCAGGGCATGCGCCAGTCGCCGAAATCGTCCGCCAGCATGGCGAGTGTTTCGGCGAAAACCTCGAGACGCTCCGCAGGCGAGGTCTCCGTGCCGAGGTAGTCGATCTTTTCCATTTCGCTCATGCCGTCCGGCGCGGTGTTCCGATCGAGGTAGTTCATGCCGTAGAAGTGCGCGAGCGACATTGCCACGGAGTCCTTGCCGGTTGTGAGATCCCAGTCCCTCAGTAACTCTATCGCCTCGGTGACTGCTGCGTCGCCCTGTTCGGCCTGGTCCCAGGCCTCCAGCAGACCGCCGATGAGCGTTTCGAATCCGGGCAGGCAGGGATCATGGGCGAGCTCGATCAGCCTGTCGAGCGTCAGGTCGTCGACATCGCTGAGTACGCGCACGGCATTCACGCCGCGAAAGTTCTCGTCGTCGGGCGCCATGTAAGGCGGGTAGTCTTCGCGCTTGGGGCTGAACTCCGCGGCTGCCGTGAACGGCGTCGAGTTCGCGTTCTGGATCCAGCCGTTCGGCGGGTTCAGTATCGTGATCACCTCGTCGACCGTGTGCAGTCCATGCCAGTCCGTCGCAGGGTCGCTGCCGTCCACCGGTTGTGAATAGTCGAAGCGCGCATCGCGTTTCGGGATGAAGTTGCCGTGGAAATAGGCGATGTTGCCTTCCGCGTCCGCGAACACCGTGTTGTTTGACGAGTTCGTGCGGATATTCATCATTTCCCGGAATTCGTCGTAGTTGTCCAGTTTCGTCCTCGTGTACGACTGGATGAGCGCATTGACCGGATCCCAGTTGATCTTCGTCACCGTCCACTTGCCGTCGACTTCATGCGTCACCGGCCCGTGATGCGTGTGGTAGACGGTGAATGTTCGCTGGCCGACGCTATCGCCGTGTTTGTATCTGAGCGTAATCTCGGAGACCTGCACAGGCCTCGCCTCCTCGCCGTAGCGGTAAACGAGTTCGCCGTCCACCCGGTTTACGTCTTCGACGAACTCGTCGATGAAATCGACGTAGGTCGACGTGTGCATCCAGCCGGTTTTCTCATTGAAGCCCTGATAGATGAAAAACTGGCCCCAGGTCACCGCACCGTAAGCATTGAGTCCTTCTTCGCTCACCGCATGCACTTCGCCGCGAAAATAGAACGAGGTGTGCGGGTTGATCAGCAGCATGGCGTCGCCCGATTCGGTCCGCGCGCCCGCTATCGCGAAACCGTTGGAACCGCCCGGCGGCGCGAATTCCGCCTCGATATCCCGGGCCGCCGCAATCGCCTCCCCGGCATCGGCTCCGCCGTAGAACCGGGCGATCCGCTCCAGTGGAATCTGCTCGATGTCGCCACCGATCGAGCCTTCGCTGAAGAACATCGGCATCCATGACTCGAAGCGGGTCAGCAGCTCCGGCTGCGCCTCGGGATGCGTCTGCAGGTAGTAGTTGAGACCGTCGGCCCACGCATCGCACAGCGCCCTGAGCCAGTCGGGCGCGGATGCATACGCCGCTTTCGCCTCGTCGACGGACATGTACAGGCGCGCTCGCAGATCGCTGAATATCGCGCCCTCGCCCTCGATCTCCGCCAGCCGGCCGATGGCCCAGACGTAGTTTCGTTCGATGCGCGGAAAGTCGTCCTCGGCCTGTGCGTACAGCATGCCGAACACCGCGTCGGCGTCGGTCTCGCCGTAGATATGGGGCACGCCGAAGTCGTCGCGAATGATCTCGACGCGGGATGCGCGCGCTTCGAGCCGCGCCCGCTCCGGGTCGGCCACGGCAACAGGCGGGCCGGCATCCTGTGTACAGGCAGCAACACCGAGGAAAACGAGCAACACGCACGCACGCGCAAGCACTTGAGTCATTGCCGTGAATCCATCTTGCTAATCCTGTTTCAGGGGCGGCCGTCCGGGCCACTCGCCGAACTGCATTTCGAACTCGATGCCGACGCCGAGATTGCGCTCGCGCTCTTCGATCAGGAAATCACGCGGCCAGTTCACATAGGTCAGCAATTCGATAAACAGCCACTCACGCGAGATCTGCCGACGGTACCGGAGCTCGAAGCCATAGTCCCGGACCGGCACCTCGTAGTCGGTCTCGCCGGTGGAGTAGGCGGCGTAGGATATCGCGTCCTTTTTCGACAGGTTCTGGTAGGCGACGAGCTTGGTCGTCCACGAGATCCCTTCGACCTCTTCCTCGGCGACGACGATCGAATAGGATCGCAGTAGCCAGGTGTCATTGAAAACGTGATCGAGCACGTTCTGAATCGATATGCCGGCGCCGCGCTGATTCTGCACGAACAGACGCGGTTCGACCCGCCACAGCCAGTTGTCGCCGAACGCCTTGTGCCAGCGATAGGTCGCCCGGACGAACGGTTCGAGCGGCGTCGCCATGCGCACGCCCGCACCGAAAGACCACCCACGCCGCAGTTTCCCATCCCGGCTGTAGCCGATGCCGAGGAGCCAGTCCTCATCCTCGAAGTCGTTGAAGCGGTCCGGCAGGGTGTCGATGTTGTCGTCGGCCGATCCGTCGACAAAATCGTTGACGTCGCCCCGGCCGAGCAAGAGGCTGGTGCGTTTATTCAGCGCCGGTAATCCGAAACGCGCTTTCAGGCGGATACGCTCGCGCAGTCCGTCGCGCTGGTCCCATTGCGCCCCGACGGAAAGTCGTCCGCGCGTCACGGTGGCCTCCTCCTCGACGTCCGCCGAGCCGAACAGGTTGTCGACCGTCTGGGCGGTACTTTCGACGACGTCTTCAACCGTGCGTTGAGTGCGGTCGAGAAGCGGCTCCGGCTCAACCGTTACGGGCTCCTCCCCGACCCACTCCTCCGGTAGTGGGTGCTCGGTGACGGAGACGGGCACCGGTGCCTCGACGGCCAACTCGTCGGAACCACGCGCTGCGTCCTTCTCGAGAGCACCCGGTTCAGGACGTTCGCCGGATTCAACGCTTGCACACGACGACAATTGCACAAGCAGCAATCCTGCAAGCGCACGACCTGTCCGTCGGACGAAGCTGTGGTTAAGGTCGGGCACCAGCGAATAATGAACCCATCGCGACGACGGGGTCAAAGCCAATATCGCCAGGACCCGTCGAAACGCGCACCCGGTTGAAAACCAGCCTGCCGTCCTCGATATTTAGGGGACACGGCAGTCAAGGGCGCCCCCGATACCGATGATCAAGAAATTCATAAACCAGGTCGTTGATGCAATTTCGGCACCGCAGTCCGGAGAGGCGGGCGGCGAGAGCAGAGAAGCCGCGCTGCGTTCGGCAACAGCCGTACTGATGCTGGACGTCGCACGTGCCGACCATGTCTTCGATGAGAGCGAATTCGAGCGCGTGCTCGACCTCGTCGAGACGCATTTCGGGATTTCGCCGGAGGACGCCGCCGAACTCGTCAACGCGGCGGACGACAAGGCGGAGAACCTCGTGTCGCTGCACGAATTTACGCAGCTGCTTCACAACAACCTGCAGGAAGACGAGAAGGCGCGGATTGTCAGCCTGCTGTGGCAGGTCGCGTACGCCGACGGCCGGCTCGACAAGTATGAAGACTCGCTCGTGCGAAAGATCAGCGACCTGCTCCACGTCAGCCGTGGCCTCAGCATGCGCCTGAAACACGACGCCGAGCAGGCGGCTCGCTAGAGCGGCGTCACCGTTCGCCGCTTGCCACACGACGCCGAATCGTCGCCTCGGTATTCTTGAGTTCCTTCTCCATTGCCGGGTCACGGTTAGCCGACAAAGCGACACCGATCTCCTCCATGGCAGCGTCATATTTTCCCTGCCCTGCCAGCGTCAGCGCAAGATTATTGCGAGCCGCAAGCAGGCTGCGATCCTGCTCGAGCAGATCGCGATACGCCTTTTCGGCCGCTGCAAAGTCCTGCAACAAGAGGTACGCATTTGCGAGGCCAAACAGGGGCACGGTATCGCCGGGCCATTGTCGCAGGGCGGCCCGCCACGCGGCCGCCGCCGCTTCGGCACGCCCCGCCTCTTCGAGCGCCGTGACCGCGGCGAAGTATCGGGACCGATCAACGGCAGCCGGCAGTTCGCCGGGCTCCAGCACGACCATTCCCCAGTAGTCGCCGCGCCGCCAGGTATGCAGATAGGTCCTGATCGGCGTGACGCGGCGCTTATGCGTGCCGGAGCGAAGAATGATCTGCCCGCGCTCTGCATCGATGCCGACCACGACCGCGTAATGCCAGCGAGGAATGGCCGCCACACCCAGGTTCTGCAGCACGAGTACCGGGCGGCCTGCCTCGAGTTCCTTCCAGATCGCTTTGAGCGTGCCATCCACACGATACGGCATGCGCCCCGCAGTTCGCGACGCGGCCATGAGCTCGAACTGCAGGCTGCCCTGCCGGCCCGGCAGGTACACCTTGCTGACGACATCATCCAGCGCCACGTCGGCATCGCTCATCGCCAGCACCGTGGTCAGTGCGGCCGGCCCGCACTGGTAACGCTCCTGCGGGTAGAACGGGGTGCCCTCGAGTTCGATAGCGCGGCCGGACTCGGGTAGCTCGCTCACCGAGGGCGGGATCGTGGCGCAGCCGCTGATCAAAACGAAAAGAGCCGGCACGAGCCGGCTCTCCGTGAATACTTTACCAAGGCCGCACATCACGCCGCGGCTAGATGCTCTTGAAGATGTCCGTCACGCCCACGAGCTCGAGAATCAGCAAAACCACAAATACCGCGCCGATGACTCCCAGGAGGTCTCCACCCGCTATTTGTGAATCGAGCTGGCCTTCGAGTTCCAGCAGCTCGGCATTGCTGAGTCCGTTCAGGCGCTCGACAACCAGGGACCGGTCGACCCCGAACGCGGCCAGCTGCCCGGCCACGTCGTCGCGCGCCAGCAGGATCTCGACCCGAGACACGCTTGCCGCCCTCGATTCGTCATCCAGCAAGGATGCGGTGCCGATCATTCCCGCAGGCGCCGCCTGCGTGAATCCCATGCAGATAATGGCAACGGAAACCAGGCGCAACAGCGCCCCGCGTGCTCTATGTAGACCCATCTTGCCTTGCCCTCGATCAGCGAAATCGCCGCTACTATAGCACCGGGCGGGCGATGGTAAACCGTGCCCACAGCACACTTTTTCGCTGACAGTCTAACGTCAGCGGTTGGCGCGCACGTCGTCCATCCATGCCGCCCGCAGGCTGTGCGCCTCCGCAGCTGCACGACGAAGCCTGCGTTGGGAGTTCAGTCTTCCTTGATGGCGCTACGGATTCGTTGATAGCCGCGCTTGAGTTCCTCCCCCACCTTGCCGAGAGCGTCGCCAATACCTTCACTGGTCTTGCCGAGTTCCGCACGCGAGGAAAATTCCTGCATCTTCTCTTCGAGTTCCTGCCATTCTTCCTGCGCCTCCTTCGAGGCCAGGTGAATCTTCAGCCGCAGTTCGTCGCGCTTTTGCTTGAGATCGGCGACCAGGTCATCAAAATCATCCATTCGGGTCTCCTGCTGCCGCGGTCCGACCGCGTGAACATGCCGCTGCAGGAGCGCGCCCGGGGGCGCGATTCATCGCGGTTCGAGAACCGCTCCTGCAACTCGCTTCCAAAACGCAGTGTAGAGGATGATCCGCAGGAATTGGAATACGTAGAAAACCGCGTCCGGCTTACTCGATCACCATCGGCTGCTCGATGGAACCGACGAGCCTGCGGTGGAAGTCGGTAAATTCGCTGTAATCCTCCGGCCCGTATTCGTCGTGGCCGCTCGTATAGTCGAGCCTGAGTATCCAGCCGTCATCGATGCTATCGATCTTGCGCCGCCAGCTGCCGAAACGCGACTCGTCCGCGTCCGGCTTCTTCGCTGCGATCGCGAGTTTGGAAACCGCCGATTGCCGCACCGTCGTTACCGTCGACACGGTGAGTGGCGCCGGAATCTCGAAGCCGAAACGCCGCTCCGGCAGGCGTTCGTAATCCAGGAACGTCGCCTCGAAGAATCCCGGCAGTTTGAACGACTCGGTGTCTATCGCCAGCCGGTACTGCAGTTCGACGACGAGCTCACCGCTGGCGTCGAACACGTTGTCGACGAAAGCATCCTCGACGATCGCGTCCGAATACCGGTCGGCGACCCACCGTTGCATCGTTCCGAGCATTTCCGATGACTCGATCTCGCGCAGCTGGCCGCGCATGTCCGCGGCCTGGTAACCCGAGAACACGCCGACCTCGGTCACGCGGAGCTGATTGTCGTCGATGCGCTCGATGTCGCGCTGCACCTGCAGCCCGGAATCGCCCACCGCAAATTCGGGAATCGCCAGGAGCTCCGGCGTTTCACCCAGCACCAGTGCATGATTCCCGGCCATGTAACGCGGCGGTGTGGCACCGAGCCTGAGGTCCTTGTCGGTCGAATCGATGTACAGGCGCCGGTCATCGAGCGGCACCGACACGATCATGTGATCGAACTGGTCGATATTCGGCAGTTCGGGCAGGACGCGCTGATTGATGTTGACGAGCGCCAGCTGCGCGGGCACGCCCACGGATTTCAGCATCGACACCAGCAGGACGGCGTGATCCTTGCAGTCACCGTAGCGGTCACGCAGTGTCTCGCGTGCAGTCTTGGGTACGTAGGCGCGGCGGCCGAACTCAATGGCCTCGTAGTGCAGCTCTTTCTGCACGTAGTGGCTGACGATCTCTACCTTGCGCTGCGTGTCGCCGATACCCTCGACCAGGCGCGCCGCCCTGTCCGCCACGCGCTCCGCCTGCAGCTTGTCGTCGATGATTGCAAGGTAGTCGTTCCCGGCCTCGCTCCAGCTCGCGCTCGTCGTTCCGATCGTTACCCAGGGAAGCATGCGGTCATACCAGGGCTGCATCGGCTCCCAGCGGTACACGACGGGATTCGCCATTTCCCAAACCAGCGATCCGTTGCGCGTGACCGGAGGCGCGATGCCGAATGACTCGTATCGCAGCCTGTCGTGGTTGCCGCTGACGAATACGGCGCTGTAGCCGATCGGACGGCTGCTGGAAAGATAGTGGATGTCCAGGGGAAACGCGTCTTTCTCGACATTGATACGCTTGGTAACGACGGCCTCGATCACCATGCCGGGCGCGAGACTCGGCACCGGCAGGTGCGCGGTTTTCTCCGTGCTCGCCTCGTACCCGTCGACCGTGCTCGTCACGTAGTAAGCGGCCCGGTCTCCCTCGGCGACCTTGTCACCTTCCCGATTGCGCACGACGAGCTTGTTGACATAGAGCTGCTCGAAAGCCGGATCGAAGTTGAACTCCAGCGTGCTGAAATTCGCGACGCCCTGTGCGTCCTGCACCTTTATCTGCTGCACCAGCGTCCTGGACAGGGTATCGCCGCCGTCAAATGCGTAACCGGTGATACGGTTCAGGAACCAGGCGCCGTAGCCGTCGATGGTTTCGTCGAACGCAGCGCTGTCAACCAGTGACTGCAGCTCGGCCGGCAGGATAACCGCCGGCAGGGCTTCGCTGATACTGGCGTTTTCACCTTCACCGAGAATACTGTTGATGCTCGCAAGGTATTCCTGGACGACCGAACTGGCCGGCGAGTATTTCAGCGCCGCACTAAAGGAATCCCGCGCCTTCAGGTACGACTTGAGCTGGTACTCGGCGTACCCCTTGTAGAAATAACTTTCCAGCGAGCGGTAGTTTTTGTCGATCAGGAGCTCCGCGAGCTGCAGCATTTCAGCCGGCCTGTCCAGCTGGTCGAGCACCTCGATCTTCGCGTACGCGAGGTCGGCACTGAACGGACGTCCCTCCATCATGCTGTCGAGTATCGCGAGCGCCTCTTCATAATTGCCTCGTCGGCTCAGAAGCTCCGCCTGCAATTTGCGCAAGGTTTCACTCATGCCCTCCTCGGCATACCTGGCGAATTCGGATTCGACTCTCTCCCATTTTTCCTGGTCAGCGAGGAGGCCAACGTACAGCGCGAACTCGTCGTCCTCACGATAGCCCTCGCGGAACAGTTCCTCGTAGAGTCGCAGGGCCTTGTCGGTATCCTCGTTCTGGTAGGCGAGCCAGGCGTCCCAGCTGCGCACGACGAGATCGTCGTCGTAGCGCGAAAGCCGCATCTGCAGCCATTCATAGGCTTCCTGGTAGGCGTCTATTTCGACCAGCACGCGCAGCGCATTCATGACGTAGGCCGGTTCTCCGGCGTCGAGATCGGCCGCCTGCGACAGGAACCGGAACGCGGCGCGATAGCTGCGGGCCTCGAAATAGTGCGTGCCTACCTGATTGAGAAAAAAGGCGTTTGCGGTTTTCTCCGCATCCGATCCGCCGCCTTCGAGGATCGCGGGCGAGCCGTGCAGCTGCAGGCTTTCCCAGAGTGCCTGCAGGTCCCGGACCGTGCGGGCGTCGTCCGCCGGCCCCCACGCCGCCAGCGTGTAGGCACAGCTTTCGCTGGCAACGATCCAGAAATGATAGGTGTAGTCCTCACCATCGACGGCCTCGTTGCCGACGAGATAGCTGCCGCTCGCATTAGCTTTGCTGACGTCCGATTCCGAGTCGACAAACGGAGTCGGGTAGTCCTCGCCGAATCGTGACAGGAAAACGTCGAGAAGTGCGAGCTGCGATGGTTTGTCGCCCTGCCAGCAAACCGGCATGACAACCGCACCGTAGCCGTTGACTCCGAGGTAACCGACATCGGCATGTGCATAATCGTCCGCGAGCGCCGCCCACCGAACCCAGGTCCCGGCCGGTGGCTCGATCTCGTAAGCGAATGCACCCGACGAATAGCCCGCGCCGGGATCAAGCTCGTCTTCGCCGGCGAGGAGTTGCAGCGGCAGCAGCAACAGCATCAGTGTCGGTGCCCTGTAGCGCATGCATTCCCCTCGAAAGTCCGCTGAAACCCCGGGAGCCCAGGCCGGGACATCATGGTTGGTTGTGGGGCGAGACTAGCAGCGATTAAACCGCGACGGCCCCACGGATGTCACATTCCATATATAATTCCGGCCCTGCAGCCCGGGTTTGCCCGGTCGGTACTACATAATAAAGCGGAGCAGGACCTTGGATCGCGACCAGAAGTTTTTCGACATGTACTCGCTGGTGATCGGCGTGCTCGCCATCGCCGCACTGGGTATTTTCGTCCTCGCGATGAAAATCTCGGATCGTACACAAGACGTTTACAAGCGCGACGGAGCAGAGTACCAGGCGGCCGTGGCCGAGCGTATTCGTCCGGTCGGCGAGGTGTATCTGCCGGGCGAGGAAGCCGCTGCCGCGGCACCCACCGCAGTGACGGTGTCGGAACCGGAACCCGTTGCGACTGCACTGTCGGGTCCCCAGGTTTACAACAGCGCCTGCCTGGCCTGTCACGGTGCCGGCATCGGCGGCGCGCCGGTGCTGGGTAATGCAGAGGCGTGGGCACCGCGCATCGCCCAGGGCATGGACTTGCTGAAGGATCACGCCATCAACGGCTACCAGGGGTCGGCGGGTTACATGCCGGCGAAGGGCGGGCGTACCGACCTCTCTGACGAGGAAGTCGCCAACGCCGTCGACTACATGGTCGCCGAGTCGCAGTAACGGCCACGATCTTTCATTCCCCTGGGTTCATCACTCCGCAGTGACGCGTTGCTCCAACGCTCGCAGCGACAAAGCTTCGGCGATATGCGCGGCGCCGACGGTAGCGGCGCCCGCAAGGTCCGCAATCGTTCGCGACACGCGCAGCACGCGGTGATACGCACGCACCGACAACGCGAATCGCTCGATGGCCTCGTAGAGCAATGCCTGTCCTTCGTTGCCGGTTGCGCAGAGGGCTTCCAGGCGTTCGCCCTGGAGTTCCGCGTTGCGCACCCCGCTGCGGTCGAGCGCCAGTGTCCGGGCTTCGACGACGCGTTTTCTGACCGCGTCGCTGCGCTCGCCGCCCGCGCCGGCATCACGCAAGGTGTCGACCGGCGGCCTGCCGACTTCGACGCGCAGGTCGATACGATCGAGTAACGGCCCCGAGATCTTGCTGCGGTAGCCGGCGACCCGGTCCCTGCTGCAGTGGCAACTTCCTCGCGTATCCCCCAGGTAACCGCAGGGGCAGGGGTTCATCGCCGCGACCAGCTGCACGCGTGCCGGGAAGTCGGCCTGCTGTGCCGCCCTCGATATCGTAATGACGCCGGCTTCCAGGGGTTCGCGCAACACCTCGAGCACGTGGCGGCTGAATTCGGGCAGCTCATCGAGGAACAGCACCCCGTTATGCGCACGCGAGATCTCGCCCGGCCGCGGGCCCGGCCCCCCGCCAACCACGGCGGGCGCCGACGCCGTATGGTGCGGCGCGCGGAACGGCCGCAGGCACCAGCGCGACAGGTCGATCCGATGGCCGAGCACCGAATTCACCCCGGCTGTCTCCAGGGCCTCGCGGTCGCTCATCGGCGGCAAGATCCCCGGCAGCCTGCGGGCCAGCATGCTCTTGCCCGTGCCCGGCGGCCCGATAAGCAGCAGGTTATGGCCGCCGGCTGCTGCAATCTCCAGGGCGCGCTTGGCGCGCGACTGGCCGCGGACTTCGTCGAGGTCGGGTCCGGCTGAATCGGCCGCTTCGGGCCTCGCGTCCGGCGCCGCCTCGATGCGCCGGGCGCCCTTGAGGTGTGCGATCACGTCCAGCAGGGTTGCGGCCGGGTAAACCGCGCACCGCGCGAGCGCGGCTTCGCCGGCATTGTCCCGCGGCACGACGACCGCGTTACCGGCTTCCCCCGCCCTGAGCGCAGCCGGCAGCACACCGGGCACAGAACGCAGGTTGCCATTCAGTGACAGCTCGCCCAGGAATTCGGTGCTCTCGAGCGAGCGCGCCGGGATCGCCTTCTGGGCGCACAGAATGCCGAGCGCGATGGCCAGGTCGAAGCGCCCGCCCGTCTTGCGCATGTCGGCAGGCGCGAGACTCACCGTGATTCGCTGCCTGGGGAACGGCAGCCCCGAGTTGATGATCGCGCCGCGAACGCGGTCGCTGCTCTCCCTGACGGCCGTCTCGGGCATGCCGACCACGTTGAAGCGCGGCAGCCCGCCGGACAGAAACACTTCGATGGTAACGGGCGGCGCCTCGATACCGAGCTGCGCGCGACTCGCCAGGATCGCGATACTCACTGGCCCTCCTTGGCCCTGGTCGCGGTCTTATGACCGCTCCCGCGGATTTAGTCCGGAGTTTCTTCCAGCTCGGTGACGCGCTCCTGCAGCGCCTCGAGTTTTTCCCGGGTGCGGGCGAGCACGGCTTCCTGTACCTCGAATTCCTCGCGCGTGACGAGGTCGAGTTTCTCCAGCCCGCCGCGCAATACCGAACGGAAATTCTGCTCCAGGTCTGCGCGCATCGAACGCAGGCCGCCGGGCAGCGAGTCGGCGAGCTTCTTCGCCAGACCTTCGATTGAATTGTCATTCATAGACGTTTGATACCTGAGCGCCGGCAAAAAGACCAGCCCCGAATCGCGGCGAAACTCGGCGAATCGACGCTGGCTCACCAATGTGCTTTCGGTCTGCGCCAAATTAGTGCAATTGCTGCAGTGCAGTGCTCTTATCTTATTGAAATCAATGAATTTTAATCAAACTGGCACGAATACTGCTGCATAGCAGGTGACGAGCGGCCAGTCGGGCCAATCAACTTTTATGGGAGCAAAACAATGAAAGCAGTTTTGAAAATGGGCCTGGTGGCCGCCCTGTTGGCGGCCAGCGCCGCAGCGAATGCGCAGGCATCGGCGAACGTCGGCTGGGCGAGCGAATACCATTTCCGCGGCATCCTGCAGAAGGTGTCTTCGGCGAGCGGCGGCCTCGACTACGAATCCGGCGGCTTTTACGTCGGTACCTGGGCGGCAGACGTCGGCGACGGCCTCGAAGTCGATGGCTACTTCGGCTACGGCGCAGACGTCGGAGACTTCAGCTTCAGCGTCGGCTACACGGGCTACTTCTACACGGGCGACTTCGACGACACCTACCAGGAGATCAATCTCGGGGGTGCGTTCAGTTCATTGTCGCTCGACGTCGCGATCGGCCGTTACGACAACTTCACCGGGCCGACGCTCGACTACACCTTTGCCGCATTGACATTCGAGCATGAGGGTTTCTACGGCACCTTCGGCACATTTTCGCAGGATTTCGACGGCGACTATCTCGAACTCGGCTATGGCACCACGATTGCCGAGATCGATTTCGGCATCGCGTTGATCCTCGCCAACGAGGATCTGGTCGGGAACGATGGCGACGAATCGCTCATCTTCACGATCGGCAAGTCCTTCGATCTCTGACCACGATAGGCGGGGTGGGCAATCACCCGCCCCGCGTTTGATTGACATTGCAAGCAAGGGGAATCCACTCATGAAACTGATCACCGCGATCATCAAGCCCTTCAAGCTCGACGACGTGCGCCAGGCGGTCGCCGACATCGGCATACAGGGCATCACCGTGACCGAGGTCAAAGGCTTCGGCAGGCAGCGCGGCCACACGGAGCTCTACCGCGGCGCCGAGTACGTCGTCGACTTCCTGCCAAAGGCCAAGATCGAACTCGCCGTCGATGACGACATCGCCGAGCAGGTTATCGAGGCCATCGCCAACACGGCACGAACCGGCAAGATCGGTGACGGCAAGATCTTCGTCACCGACCTCGAGCAGGCCATTCGCATCCGCACCGGCGAGACCGGCGCAGAAGCCGTATAACGTATAAGGAGAATCTTGTCGTGGAAGAAGTAACTCAGATAGCGACGCAGGCCACAGAGCTGGCCTACGCGCTCGACACTTTCTATTTTCTCGTCTGTGGGGCGCTGGTCATGTGGATGGCCGCGGGCTTCACGATGCTGGAGTCCGGCCTGGTGCGTGCCAAGAACACGGCCGAGATCCTGACGAAGAACGTCGGCCTCTATTCGATCGCCTGCATCATGTACATGCTGTGCGGCTATTCGATCATGTACCCCGGCGCCTACGAAGGCGGCGTATTCCAGAGTCTCGGCACCCTCGGCAGCGGCTTGCTGGGTTCGGCGGACAATGACGTCGACACGGTACTCGCGGGCGACGCCTACTACTCGAACCTGTCGGACTTTTTCTTCCAGGTCGTGTTCGTTGCCACCGCGATGTCCATCGTGTCGGGTGCAGTCGCCGAGCGCATGAAGCTCTGGTCGTTTTTCCTGTTCGCCGTAATCCTGACGGGCTTCATCTATCCCGTGCAGGGTTTCTGGAAATGGGGCGCAGGCTGGCTCGACGCTGCCGGCTTCCTCGATTTCGCCGGCTCGGGTGTCGTGCACATGTGCGGCGCCGCGGCGGCGCTTGCGGGCGTGCTGCTGCTCGGTGCCCGAAAGGGCAAGTACGGCCCGCAGGGACAGGTCAACGCCATTCCCGGTGCCAACCTGCCGCTCGCCGCACTGGGCACACTGATCCTGTGGCTCGGCTGGTTCGGCTTCAATGGCGGGTCGGAGCTCAAGGTGTCGGACGTCGGTGAAGCGAATGCGGTCGCGCTGGTATTCGTGAATACCAACATGGCCGCTGCCGGCGGTCTCGTGTTCGCACTGCTGCTGTCGCGCCTGTGGTTCGGCAAGGCCGACCTGACGATGGCGCTCAACGGGGCGCTCGCGGGGCTCGTGGCAATTACCGCGGAACCGCTGACGCCGACGCCGCTCGCCGCCACCACGATCGGTGCCGTCGGCGGCTTGCTGGTCGTCGCTTCGATCGTGATGCTCGACAAGCTCAAGATCGACGATCCCGTCGGCGCCATCTCGGTTCACGGCACGGTCGGCATCTGGGGCCTGCTCGCGGTTTGCTTCACGAACCCGGATGCGTCGCTCGTCGCCCAGCTCATGGGCATCTTCGCGATCTTCGCCTGGGTATTCGGAACGAGCTTCGTGTTCTGGTTCGCGATCAAGAAGACCCTCGGCATCCGCGTCTCCGAGGAGGAGGAGTACGAAGGCGTGGATATCTCCGAGTGCGGCCTCGAGGCCTACCCGGAATTCACGTCGGCCGAATAGCGACATAAGCCGGGCCCTGCGATTTGCCATAAATGGCGCTTCGCAGGGCCCCACGGTCCCCTACCAGGAAAGCAAAATCCCCTTGAAAGCAAGGACTTGGCGGGCCCTCGGGCCCGCTTTTTTGCGCCCGTAAAAACCGAGATGCAGTGCGCACTCTGCCTGTGAACGCAATCACGGCAGTTTCGAGGCTGGCATGGTCTAATGCGTATATTGTTCAATGCAATGCAGAGCATGATCTCTACACGGAAGGTACGTCATGAATCGCAAACTTCTCGTACTCGCTCTTTCTGCCGTGGCCCTGACGACCAGTGCCTTCGCCGGCGAGATTTACAAGTACGTTGACGAAGAGGGCAACGTGCACTACGTGGACCGCCCGAGCGGCGAATCCGGCGAAGAGCGCCTCGGTATCACCTACACCGGGACCAGTAACGCTGCCGTCAGTGCCCAGGTCAAGCGGCGTCAGAACTACATGGAAACCCTTGAAGAAGCGCGCAGCGAAACGGCAAGCCGGCGTGAAGCGGAAGCGCAGGCGCGGGCCGAAACGGAAGCGCGTGCCGCCAAGTGCCAGGAGAATCGCGCTCGCCTCGAGTCATACCTGCAGGCACACCGGCTCTATCGCCAGAACGAGTCCGGCGAACGAGAGTATCTCGACGACAAGCAGATTCTCGAAGCGCGGCGCAAAGCCGAAGAAGCCATCCAGGAAACCTGCTCGTAGTCCAGACAGGACACTAGAGAAAAGCTTCGCACCCGGCGCTACAATCCGGACTCAGTTCGTGAGGAGCGCCAGGTTTGGCCGAAGCCCCCAGTTCCAGCAACTCCGCGGAGCCCGAGTCCCAGGTATACCTGCCTGACTTCTGTGCAACCGGCACGGTATTCGTCGTCGTGCTCGTCGCGGCGCTGGTGGCCATCGTGCTAACGCTCGCCGGGACCACCGACTCCGGGCGATTCCTCTTCGAGCTCTCGAAAACCGCCCTGTTCGTGCTGTGGCTTGCGCTGCTGGGCTGCGCGCTCATGTGCCTGCTGCGCGCTCGCCTCGAGGCGGCCGGCAAGACCCGGGCTTTCGCGCTCGGTTTTGTCATCCTGCTCGCGATGAGCCTGGTGTTGGCGGAGATCGCGTACCAGCTGACCCGCATCTTTGCGGAATCCGTGATCATCCAGGACTCACACGCGGGATTCCTGTTCCGGACCTTCATGGTAAGCGCGATCGTCATTGCGCTCGGCATGCGCTATCTCTACGTCTCCAGTGAATGGCGGCGCAGCATCGTTCTGGAAGCACAGGCGCGAATCAGCGCGCTGCAGGCACTCATCCGCCCGCATTTCCTGTTCAACAGCATGAATACGATCGCCTCCCTGACACGCACGGATCCCCGGCAGGCCGAAGAGGCGGTCGAAGACCTGTCCGACCTGCTACGCGCCAATCTCAACACCGCGAAGAATCGAACCTCGCTGAAGCAGGAACTCGAGACGGCAGCGATCTACCAGCGCATCGAGAAATTGCGGCTCGGCGAGCGTTTGCGCGTGCGTTGGGACGTCCAGGACCTGCCCATGCGAGCGCTGATCCCGAGCCTGACCATTCAGCCTCTGCTGGAGAATGCGATCTATCACGGCGTCGAGCTGCTGCCCGACGGCGGCGAAGTGCGCGTCACAGGGAAGCGAGACGGCAAGGACCTGCTGATCTCGATGTCGAACCCCGTTGCGACCGGTACGGAGCGCTCGAAGCGCGGCAACAAGATGGCCATGAGAAACATCCGCCAGCGGTTCGAACTCGCCTACGGCAATCGCGCATCTGTCGAAGTCTCCGATGAGCGCGACCGGTTTACGGTCAGCCTGCGATTCCCTCTCGAGAAGGGAGAGGCGTAATGCACCCATGAAGGTCCTGATTGTTGACGATGAAAAGCCCGCGCGTGACCGGCTCCGGCAGCTGCTCGAGGAATTCGACGAGTACGAAGTGGTTGCCGAGGCGGGTAACGGCGAAGAAGCCGTCAGGCTTGCCGCCGAAACGAACCCGGACATCGCATTGCTGGATATCCGCATGCCCGGGCTGGACGGCATCGAGGCAGCGCATCACCTGAACAAGCTGGATTCGCCGCCTGCCATCGTCTTTGCCACAGCCTATGACGAGTATGCGATCGATGCCTTCGATGCGCGCGCTATCGGCTATGTGCTGAAGCCCGTGCGGCGCGAGCGGCTCGCAAGCGCACTGCAACAGGCGGCAAGACTCGCGGCCGGGACGCTCACCGAGGTCGCGGCGGCTTCGCGCATGGAATCGCGAAGAAAACATGTCTGCTCGACGTCTCACGGCCAGCTGAAGCTCATCCCGATCCGGGACGTGCGCTATTTCCAGGCCGACCAGAAATACGTCTGCGTGCACCATGCCGGCGGCCAGGATCTTATCGACGATTCGCTGAAATCGCTGGAGGAGGAGTTCGCCGAGGATTTCGTGCGCATCCACCGGGGCGCCGTCGTGGCAGTGGACAAGATCGACAGGCTCGCAAAGACCACAGACGGCAAACACCACGTCGTGCTGCGCGATGGCTCGCAAGATCCGGAAAACGAGTTGATAATCAGCCGTCGGCACCTCGCGGACGTCCGCCGGCGCCTGAAGGGAGGTTGAAGACCATTGCTGATCCGAATCGCCACACGCAAGAGTGCGCTCGCCCTCTGGCAGGCCGAGCACGTCGCTCAGCGGCTGCAGCAACTCGACGACGTCGACAACGTGGAGCTATTACCGCTTTCGACGCGTGGCGACGAGATCCTTGACCGCAGCCTGCAGAAGATCGGCGGGAAGGGTCTGTTTATCAAGGAACTCGAAGTCGCGATGCAAAAAGGCGACGCCGATATCGCCGTGCACTCGATGAAGGACGTGCCGGCGGAAATGCCGGAGAGTTTTTGTGTGGCCGCCGTGCTGGACCGCGCCAACCACGCGGATGCGTTCATCTCCAGTCACTACGGCTCGCTCGACGCGCTGCCCGACGCGGCGCGGGTCGGCAGCTCGAGTCTCAGGCGCCAGGCTCAATTGCGGATGATGCGTCCCGACCTGGTCATCGAGCCGCTGCGCGGCAACGTGAATACGCGGCTGGCGAAGCTCGAGGCCGGTGAGTACGATGCGATCATCCTCGCCGCCGCCGGGCTCGAGCGGCTCGGCCTGCAGCAGCACATCCGCCAGCAATTCGAGACCGAACAGATGCTGCCGGCCGCCGCACAGGGCGTCATCGGTATCGAATGCCTTGCGGATCGCGCGGATCTCCGGCGCGCGCTGGCGAAACTCGAACATGCAGAGACCGCCAGGACGACGGCAGCAGAGCGCGCGGTCGCAATGACCCTGCAGGCGAACTGCCAGTCGCCGGTCGCCACGTTTGCGACCATTGCCGACGATCGGCTGCACCTGACCGCCCTCGTTGCGCTGCCGGACGGTACCCGCTCACTGCGGGACTCGATCGAGGGCCCGGCCGGGGACGCGGAACAGATCGGCAGGCAGCTCGCAGCATCGCTGCTCGAACAGGGTGCCGGCGAACTCCTCGAACAGGCGGCCGCAGCGGATGGCTGACGCTCCCCTCGCGGGCGCCGGCATTCTTGTTACGCGCCCTGCCGGGCAGTCCGCAGAGCTCATCTCGGCCATCGAGGCGGCGGGCGGCCGCAGCATCGTGTTTCCGGTCATCGAGATCGCGGCTCGCAGCCCACAGGACATAGCGTCCGACCTCGCCACACTGTCAGAGCCCGACATCGTCATATTCGTGAGCCGCAATGCCGTCGAGCACGGACTGGCGTGGTCCGGGGATGGCGCCATCGCCGCCGTCGGTCCGGCAACCGCGGCCGCGATCGAAGCAGCGGCCCGGATCGTGGATATCCGGCCGGCAAGCGGTTTCGACAGCGAGAGCCTCCTCGAAGAGCCGGCGCTGAACGACGTCCGCGGCAAGACGATCCGCATCATTCGCGGCAACGGCGGGCGCGAGCTGCTGGCCACGACGCTGCGCGAGCGCGGTGCAAGCGTGCAATACCTGGAAGTCTACGCCCGCCGCACGCCGGACTACCCGGATGCGGAAATTGCGGACCTGGTACGGCAGCTCGAGACGGGGGACATCGCCGTCATAATCGTCATGAGCCTGGAGTCGCTCCGCAATCTGCTGGCAATGCTGCCCGAATCCGGCCACGAGGCATTAGCCAAAACGCGACTGGTTACGCCGGCGGCTCGTGTGATAAAAGAGATTACAAATCGGCTGCCCGGCTGTCCGGCGACACTTGCGGACGGGCCGGGCGCAGACGAGATCGTGCGCGCAATCGCGACCCTCGTGTCTCACAGTTCCGGACAGAACCCATGAGCGAAGAAACAAAAGACAAGGAAACGGCGGAAGCCGGGACCGGGGAGCCCGTGTCGGCAGACGCCGTCGACGAGGAGCCGGTATCGGCAGAAGCCGCCGCCGCGAAGCCGCAGGCCGATAGCCCCGCGCCCGCAGAACCGGAAGTCCCGGCTGAAAGCGGCGACGAGCCCGTCGAAAATGCCGAACCCGAGCAGCCGCCAGCGCCTGTCGCGAAGCCTGCTCGCGTCACATCGCCGGTCGCCTGGCTGGCGCTGTTCCTGTCGCTGCTGACGCTCGCGGCCGTTGGCTACATGATCGTCGAGGACCGCCGCACCCGCGCCGCCGAGGAGGCGAGCAGCCAGTCACTCGAGCGCCTGGCTGCCCGTGTCGACGAGTCCCGCGAGTCCCTGGCAAGCCTTGATGGCAGCCTCGACGACCTCGCATCGAGCGACGAGGCGCTGGAGTCGCGTATCGCCGGCCTGCAGGGCGAACTCGAGCGACGGGCCGATATGCTGGATTCGCTGCCTGGACGCATGTCGAATCTCGAAAATTCCCTTGCCGCGTTACAGGGTGCCTCTGCAGGTGCGCGCGATACCTGGTTGCTCGCGGAAGCCGAGTACTACATGCAGATCGCCAACGCGCAGCTGCAGCTCGGCAACAATCCGCAGCTTGCGATGCTGGCGCTGGAGATGGCCGACGAGCGCGTCGTACAGATGGCCAATCCCGCGCTTACCGATGTGAGGCGTGCCCTGTCCGATGAACTGGCCGCGCTCGAAGCCATGGAGAAGCCGGACCTGCAGGGTGTAACGCTGACGCTCGCGAGCCTCGCACGCGTCATTGATTCGTTGCCGCTGCGGGCGGCGGGAAGCACCGCGGCAGCAGCGGAAGGCGCGCCCGATGAGGAGGCGGGGGCCGCCGGTCGCGCCTGGGCCTCGGTCAAGGATGCGATGTCGGGGCTCGTCAAGGTAACCCCGCCGGACGAGGACATCCGGGTACTGCTCACGCCCGATGCTGCGCAGCTAATCCGCAGCAATCTCGCGCTGCAGCTGCAGGCGGCAAGGCTGGCGCTCCTGCGTGGCGAACAGGCCGTATTCGAGCAGAGCCTCGAGGATGCCGATGCCCTGATCGCGCAATATTTCGATAGCGGCAGCGCGCAGGTGGCAAGCGTGCAGGACACGATCGCCGAGATTCGCGACAGCATGGTCGTGGTGAAGGCACCCGACATTTCCGAATCGCTGCGGCTGATACGCCAGTTCCGGGTGCTGTCCGAGACCGCACAATGAAATTCAGCATCATCGTCGTCATTGCGACCCTGGTTTTCGCATTTGCGGCGCATTTCCTGCTGCAGGACCCGGGGTACGTCGCGATCAACTTTCGCGGCTATCTCGTCGAGATGTCCGTGCCGGTCCTGCTCGGCATCGCCATCGTGCTCGTGGTCGCCGTCTGGGCAATCCGGAAGCTCGTTATTGCGCCCCGCCTGATCGGCGAGGCCGCCGGCCGTTACCGCGCAGGGCGTGCGGGGCAGAAGCTGATGCGCGGCATGATCGAAGTCGCGGAAGGCAATTTCGCGCGCGGCGAGAAGCTCCTCGCGCGGGCCGCCAGCACCAGCGATGCGCCGCTTTTCAACTACTTGCAGGCGGCACGCGCCGCGCATTTGCAGGGCAATGACCAGCGCCGCGACGAGTGGCTCAAGCTGGCCTACGAACACACGCCCGCGGCAACCAACGCGGTTCTCCTGACGCAGGCCGAGCTGCAGCTCGACCGCAAACAGTACGAACAGGCGCTGGCGACGCTGCAGCGTATCGCGGAAAACTCGCGCGATCACAGCTACGCGCTCGGCCTGCTCGGCGAGCTCTACTACCGGCTCGAGGACTGGGACAACCTGCAAAAGCTGCTGCCGCGCCTCAAGGTGCAAGGCCGCATCACCCGGGACACGATCCGCACATGGACCATCCGCGTGCACCGTGAGAACCTCGATCGCGCCCAGGATGGCGACGCGGCGCAGGCGGCCTGGAAGAATGCGCCGCGGAACCTGCGGGCCGACATCGACCTGCTCGATGCCTACTTCTCGGCGCTGATCAGGAACGGCAGGCACGAGCAGGCGGAGAAGGAACTGTCAGCGGCGCTCAGGAAGGAATGGCGTGGGCCGCTGGTGCGCCTGTTCGGCCTCGTCGAGGGGCCCGACGCGTCGAAACAGCTCAAGCGAGCCGAGGGCTGGCTGGCGGATCACCCGGAAGACCCCGACCTGTTGCTCACCACCGCGCGGCTTTGCCTGCGCAACGAGCTGTGGGGCAAGGCGCGCAGCTACCTCGAGACCGTCATCTCCCTGCGGCCGACGCCCGAGGCCTACCAGGAGTACGGCCAGCTGCTCAACAGGCTCGGCGAAGGCGACGCCGCGGCAGACGCATTCCGTGAGGGCCTCGGGCTCGTCGCGGAACCCCCGAAGACGGCCATCCCGCACCTCAAGACGGTCCGCAAGTGATTACGCTGTTCGTCGGTGCCGGGTACACGGGTGCCCGTGTTCTGCAGCGCCTGCCGGGCGCTGTCGCAATGGGCCGCTCGCGAACCGGCAACGAACGGCTCGATCTCGACAACGACGAGCGGCTGCGCGTCGAGCTGCCGGAGGACTACGCGGTCATCTATTCCGTGCCACCGGCGCCCGATCAGCCGGGCGATCCGAGGCTCGCCCGGTTCCTCGCGCTGCTGCCGCACCCACCGGCCCGGCTCGTCTACCTCAGCACAACGGGTGTTTACGGCAACCGCGACGGCGAACGCGTGGACGAGCGCAGTGAACCGCGTCCCGAGTCGGCGCGTGCAGAGCGCCGGCTTGCCGCCGAGCGGATGCTGGCGGGCTGGTGCACCGGGCAGCACACGACGGCGGTCGCGCTGCGTGTGCCGGGGATATACGGGCCGGGGCGCCTGGGTACGGATCGAATTCGCACGGCAGTGCCGGTGCTCGAGGAAAAGGACGCGAATCCTGGCAACCGCATTCACGTTGAGGATCTTTCACGCTGCTGCATTGCGGCGTTGTCGGCCGATGTGCCTGACGGCGTCTACAACGTCGGCGACGGCGACCATCGCTCCGGCACCTGGTTCACGAACGAGGTCGCGCGGCAGGCAGGGCTGCCGCCGCCCCCGACGATCAGCCTCGCGGAGGCCCGGCAGACCTTTTCGCCGATGCGGCTCTCTTTCCTCAGGGAATCCCGCGTCGTCGACACGACGAAGATGCGCGACGTCCTGCGCGTAACCCCGGTATACGCGGACGCCGCTGACGGCATCGCGGCGGCCCTCGCCGAAGAGGCAAATCAGTAGGAGCTGGTTCTCGAACCGCGACCATTCTCGTCCCGGCGGGCGGCCGGGGCATTTGTCTCCCTCATGGCTCGCTGCGCTGCGCTTTACTTCGGTCGACAAACGCCCCGGACCGCCCCGCGCAGGCGGAGCGATGATCGCCAGTGTGATCACCGGGCGGGCCGCGAGGATTGCCTTTTCGAGGAAGTAAAGCGCAGCCGCGCGCAGCGTGGCGAGCCATGACGAGAAAAGGTATCGGAGCGGCCCGCCTGGAGGAAAAGGCACGGTCGCGCTTCGAGAACCGCTCCTGCAGGATCTCCTCGGGCCTACGGCTGACTACGCTTGCTCCGCAGCCAGGCCGTCAGCGGCTCCCACTCCTCCCAGTCCGGCCAGGCCAGGTATTCCGGGAGCTCGAATATGCCGAGGCCGCGCGTGTAGGCGCGCACGTAGTTCTGGGCTTCGCGCAATGCCGCGATATACGGCACGCGGACCTTCGTCAGGTACTCGTCGAGGTCGCCCCAGATCAGCGTGTTATCGCGAACGCGATTCGCGACGGTGCCGATCTTCGCCTGTTTGCGCTGCACCTTGCCGACGTTCTTCAGTTCCTCGATAAACGTCGTCGTCGCCTGCATGTCGATCGTCGATGGCAGCACCGGGACGATAAGGGTTTCCGCGTGCTTGACCAGTTCGGTCAGTTCTTTGCCGTGCGAGCGCGCCGGAGCGTCGACGACGACGATATCCGCGGACCGCGGGACGTGCCGGAAGCCGTCTTCGAATGCGGCAACGCCGACAATCTCCGGCCGGTCTTCCGAACGCCGTTCCAGCCAGTCGAGGCTCGACCGCTGTGGATCGTAATCTGCGAGCGCGACGGACGCGCCCTCCGTGGCAAAGTAAGATGCAATATTCGTTGCAAGGGTGCTCTTGCCGCAGCCACCCTTCGCATTCAAAACCATTATGTGCCGCATTATTCTCCCCAGGCGGTTTTTGAAAAAGTGTTGTTATCGGGCATTTCGAGGGGTTATGTAAACTACAGGCAGAGGGCGCAAAAGTCCATCAGAGATAACGTGGAACTCGACTATTTGATAATGCACGGTGCCGGCAACCGGATACTCGTCGTCGACAGCCGGGTACGCACCGTGGAACCCCCGACCGTCGATGCACTGCGGCGGCTGGCCGACGCAACGACGGGGCCCGGTTTCGACCAGCTCATGTGGGTCACGTCGCCACGCGAAAGCGGCCTCGACGCCGGCTATCGCATCTTCAATGCCGACGGCTCCGAGGTGCAACAGTGTGGCAATGGCGTCCGCTGCGTCGTGCGGATGCTCGCGCGTGAATCCGGCGAGCGCCGGACCATGCAACTCGACAGCCCGTCCGGGATCGTCGAGGCCCGGGTGGAAGAGGACGGACGTATCACGGTCAGCATGGGCCCTCCGGAGTTCGAGCCGTCGCGGATTCCGTTCGTCGCCGATGCGCGGGCAGACCGTTACCTGCTGGCGGTGGACGGCGCCGAATACGACGTGTCAGTGCTGTCCATGGGAAACCCGCATTGCGTACTCCAGGTCGCCGACACCCGCACGGCCCGCGTCGAGCGGCTGGGACCGCTGATCGAGAGACATGCGAGATTTCCCCAACGCACGAACGTCGGCTTCATGGCGATTCGCGGCCGCGACGCCATAGATCTCCGGGTTTACGAGAGAGGCGTGGGCGAAACGCTTGCCTGCGGCACGGGCGCCTGCGCGGCGGTCGTTGCCGGGCAGCGGCTTGGCCACCTGGACGACAGCGTCGCCGTAAATCTGCCCGGCGGCCAACTCATGGTAAGCTGGCGCGGCGGTGGCGAGGCGGTTTGGCTGACCGGGAATGCCGAGTTAATCAGCGAGGGAACTATCGATCTATGAGCACACAAGCGAAGCCGGAATACATCCAGGAAGAATTATCGGAACAGGCGGTTTGCGACTATCTCGCGGCACATCCCGACTTTTTCGAACGCAACGCGAAGGTCCTGGGCAAGCTGCGTATTCCTCACGAGGCCGGCGGCACCGTGTCGCTCGTAGAACGCCAGGTCTCGATGCTGCGGCAGAAGGAAGTCAGGCTCGAGCGCCAGCTAAGGGAGCTCATCGACGTGGCGCGCGACAACGAGGTTCTGGCCGCGAAGATCCACGAGCTCGGCATTCACCTGCTGGCGGCCGATGGCCTCAATGCTACTGTCGCCGCGATCGAGGAAGCCATGCGCTCCGGTTTCGGCGCCGACCAGGCCGTACTCGTACTGTTCGGCAACCCGGATAGCTTCGACGATGTCGACGCCGGACGGTTCTTTCGCGTCATCCGGCGGGAAGACGAGGCGTTGGGTCCGTTTGCCACCTTCCTGAAAGGCAGCGGCCCCCGTTGCGGGCAGGTACGTGACGCACAGCGCAATTTCCTGTTCAGGGCGGACGCCGAAGACATCGGGTCGGTCGCACTCGTCCCCCTGGGCAACAAGGCGAGCATCGGCTTCCTTGCCATCGGCAGCGTCGACTCGAAACGCTTTCACCCGGGCATGAGCATCGACTTCCTGACCCGTGTGAGCGACCTCGTTAGCGGCGCTCTGAACCGATACTGATGCGGAGCCGTGGACGCCGCTGAAACCGACTGGATCGACGCCTTCATCCGCCACCTCGAACTCGAGCGCCGGCTGTCGAATGAGACCTGCAAGCATTACCGCCGCGATATCGATGCACTGCACTCCTGGTGTGACGAGACCGGTACAGGCCGATGGTCGGATCTCGACGCCGAGCACATTCGAAGCTACTCGGCGGCCTGTTTTCGTCGCGGGCTCTCCGCACGCAGCATCCAGCGCAGGCTGTCCGCAGCCCGCACGTTCTTCCGTTACCTGCTGCGCGAGAAGCACGTCAGGCATAACCCGGTGCAGTCGGTATCCGCGCCCAAAGGTGCGAAGCGCCTGCCCGAGAATCTCGACGCCGACCGCATGGCGCGGCTCCTCGAAATCCCCGGGGACGGCCCGCTCGTCGACCGCGACCGGGCAATTCTCGAATTGCTGTATTCCTCCGGGCTGCGGCTGGCCGAACTGACCGACCTGAATGTCGGTGACGTGGACATGCAGGATGCGACGGTCCGCGTCACCGGCAAGGGCAACAAGGACCGCATCGTGCCGGTCGGCTCCCGGGCGCTGCAGGCGCTCTCCCGCTGGCACGTATCGCGCGCCACGCTGGCGGCGCCGGACGAGCCTGCGCTGTTCGTCAGCAACCGCGGCTCGCGCCTGAGCCGGCGCAGTGTGCAGGCGCGGGTGGACCATTGGGCCCGGCGCCAGGGAATCGACTCCAAGGTCTACCCGCACCTGTTCCGGCATTCCTTCGCCACGCACCTGCTGGAGTCGAGTCACGACCTGCGCGGCGTACAGGAACTCCTGGGACACGCCAATATCTCGACGACCCAGGTCTATACTCACCTTGACTTCCAGCACCTCGCCCAGATATACGACAAAACGCATCCGCGCGCCCGGGCCAAGAACAAGCCATAGCTGCGCGCGCAATACCGCCCGCCCCGCCGGGCGACTACCCAGGAATAGCATCATGGAACAGTTTCGTGGGACCACCATCGTCTCGGTGCGCCGCAATGGCAAGGTCGCGATGGCGGGCGATGGACAGGTCAGCATGGGTAACACCATCATGAAGGGCAATGCCCGCAAGGTCCGTTCGCTCGCCGCCGGCAAGGTGATTGCCGGTTTCGCCGGCGGTACCGCCGACGCTTTCACCCTGTTCGAACTGTTCGAGGCGAAGCTCGACCAGTACGGCAACCTGACTCGGGCCGCCATCGAGCTGGCCAAGGACTGGCGCACCGACCGGCGACTGCGGCGGCTCGAAGCGCTGCTTTGCGTGGCCAACGAAGAGGCGTCGCTGATCATATCGGGCAACGGCGACGTGATCGAACCCGAGGACGACCTCATGGCGATCGGTTCCGGTGGCCCGTACGCACAGGCGGCGGCGAAAGCCCTGCTGCTCAACACCGAGCTCGGCGCCCGGGACATCGTCGAAAAAGCGCTCGGTATCGCCGCCGATATCTGCGTTTACACCAACCGCAACGTCGTCGTGGAGGAACTGGGCTGATGTCACAGATGACACCGCGTGAGATCGTCCAGGAACTGGACAAGCACATCATCGGCCAGGACGAGGCCAAGCGCGCCGTCGCCATTGCCCTGCGCAACCGCTGGCGCCGCGTCCAGGTCGACGAGCCGCTGCGCAGCGAGATCACGCCCAAGAACATCCTCATGATCGGACCGACCGGCGTGGGCAAAACGGAAATCTCGCGCCGGCTGGCCCGCCTGGCGAAGGCGCCCTTTATCAAGGTCGAGGCCACGAAATTCACCGAGGTCGGTTACGTCGGCCGCGAGGTCGACAGCATCATCCGCGACCTCATGGATGTTGCCGTAAAAATGACACGCGAAGACGCCATGTCCAAGGTGCGGCATCGTGCCGAGGATGCCGCGGAAGAGCGCGTACTCGATGCGTTGTTGCCACCGGCCGCACCATCCGTGGGATTCACGGCCGACAGCGAGCCGGAGTCGCGTGACAGCGAGACGCGGCAGAAATTCCGCAAGATGCTGCGTGAAGGCCGGCTCGACGACCGCGAGATCGAGATCGAGGTCCAGGCCATGCCCGTGGGCGTGGAAATCATGGCTCCTCCGGGGATGGAGGAAATGACCAGCCAGCTGCAGGGCATGTTCCAGAACCTCGGCGGAAACCGCCGCCGTACGCGCAAGCTCAAGATCAGGGAGGCGCTCAAACAGCTGACCGATGAGGAAGCCGCGAAGATGGTGGACGAGGAGGAACTCAAGGCGCAGGCGCTCGAGGCTGTCGAGCAGCACGGCATCGTTTTCCTCGACGAGCTGGACAAGGTTGCGAGGCGCTCCGAGACGCACGGTGCGGACGTCTCGCGCGAGGGCGTGCAGCGAGACCTGCTGCCGCTCGTCGAAGGCTCCACGGTCAACACCAAGTACGGCATGGTGAGAACGGATCACATCCTGTTCATCGCCTCGGGCGCCTTCCACGTATCCAAGCCGTCTGACCTTATTCCCGAGCTACAGGGGCGCTTTCCCATCCGCGTCGAGCTCAAGTCGCTCACGACCGGCGATTTCGTGCGTATTCTCACGGAGCCCGACGCGTCCCTGACCGACCAGTACGGCGCCCTGCTTGCCACCGAGGAAGTGCAGCTCGAGTTCACCGAAAGCGGCGTGCAGCGCATCGCTGAAGTCGCCTACCAGGTCAACGAGAACACCGAGAATATCGGTGCTCGCCGGCTGCACACAGTCATGGAGCGCCTGCTCGAGACGGTTTCTTTCGAGGCGTCCGACAAGAGCGGCTCGGCCGTACGGGTAGACGCCGGGTACGTCGACGAGCACCTTGCGGAGCTGTCGAAGGACGAAGACCTCAGCAGGTATATTCTCTGATGGTTATTGCAGGAGCGCGCCCCGGCCCGCGCTCCCGGTTTCGAATTGCGGTTCGGGAATCGCTCCCCCGGGTCGCGAGAGGATTGTCATTATGAGTGTGCCGACGGAAATTCGCCTGAAGAAAGAACCACGTCTGCTCGAAATCAGCTTCGATGACGGCAGCATATTCGAATACACCTTCGAATACCTGCGCGTGCATTCGCCGAGCGCGGAGGTCAGGGGGCACGGCCCCGGCCAGGAGACGCTGCAGCATGACAAGGAGAATGTCGCTATCGTCAATATCGAGCCCGTCGGTCACTATGCGGTCCGGCTGGTATTCGACGACGGCCACGATACCGGACTGTACAGCTGGGAATACCTCTACGAGCTGGGCCGGGACATGCAGGCAAACTGGCTGCGTTACCTCGACCGGCTCGAAGCGGCAGGGTATGCTCGCCAAAAACAGTAACGATATCCCGCCATGGCGCCCAACACGGACAGCCCCGACAAGCCTGCCGACACCACTCATTTCGGCTACGAGGATGTGCCCGTCGACGACAAGGCCGGCCTCGTAAAAGGGGTTTTCGACTCGGTCGCGAGCCGTTACGACATCATGAATGACCTGATGTCGGGGGGCATGCACCGCCTCTGGAAGCGCTACACCATCCAGCACGCGAACGCGCGGCCGGGCCACGTCATCCTCGACCTCGCGGGCGGCACGGGCGACCTTGCGCGCGAGTTTGCCCGTATCGTGGGTGAACGGGGGCGCGTCGTGCTTGCCGACATCAACGCTGCGATGCTCGAGCACGGCCGGCGCCGGCTCGTCGACGCCGGCATCGCGGGCAACGTTGAGCTGGCGCAGGTGAACGCCGAGACCCTGCCGTTTGCCGACAACACGTTCGACCGGGTTTCCATCGCCTTCGGGCTGCGCAACGTTACCGACAAGGACGCCGCGCTGGCCGAAATGCAGCGGGTGCTGAAACCCGGCGGCAAAGTCCTGATACTCGAATTCTCGCAACCGTCGAGCGCGATAAAGCCCGCGTACGATCTCTATTCCTTCAAAGTACTGCCCCTGCTCGGCAAGCTCATCGCCAGGGACCCGGACAGTTACCAGTACCTTGCGGAGTCCATCCGCATGCACCCCGACCAGGAGACCCTGCTCGGCATGATGCAGGCAGCCGGTTTCGAGCGTTGCCGCTACGACAACCTCTCCGCCGGCATCGTCGCGCTGCATACCGGCTACAAGATCTGACGGCGCGATGAACCCGCTCGAATCCCTGCTGCAACCGATCGCGCGCGTGCTCAACCGCAACATCCGCGAGTCCACCCGGGCGGGCGAGCTGTGTCAGCGACTCGACGGCAAGCTGATCGCCATTCGGGTCCGCGATACTGCGCTCTCTGCCTATTTCGAGATCGGCAGGGATGCCCTGTACATGACCATGAACCACGATGGGGAACCGGACGTCGTCATCACGGGCTCGCTGGTGTCGCTGGCACTGATGGCCGGAGAAGACTCGATTCGCGACGGCTCGCTGGACCTCACGGGCGATGCAGCAACCGCGCAGGCTTTCCAGCAATTGCTGACGCACGCAAAGCCGGACATCGAGGAAGAACTCTCCGCGGTCATCGGCGACACCGCGGCGCACGGCCTGGGCGAGCTTGCGAGGGCGGTCGGGCAATGGGCCCGCCAGGCACGCTCCATCATGGGCGACAACATCCGCGAATACCTGCAGGAAGAGAGCCGGGACGTGCCAAGCCGTTACGAGGTGGAACAGTTCTCGAAGCACGTCAACGAGCTGCGCGACGATGTCGACCGGCTCGCCGCGCGCATCGGCCGCCTCGCGGAAACTCCGCGATGATGCCGCGCCAGACCTTCTTCAGGCTGATCCGCATCCAGCGGGTCCTGGTCAAGTACGGTCTCGATGAATTCATTTCGGCGACGCACCTGCTGCGCCCGCTGCGCTTCTTCTTCTATCTCGCGCCGCGGCGCCGCGACAGCAGCGCACCGCAAGGCGAGCGCATCCGCCTCGCGCTCGAGGAGCTCGGGCCGATATTCGTCAAGTTCGGCCAGGCGATTTCGACACGCCGCGACCTGCTGCCGCCGGACATCGCCAATGAGCTCGCCAAGCTGCAGGACGCCGTGCCGCCGTTCCCCACGGAACAGGCCATCGCAATACTGGAATCCGCCTACGGAAAACCCGTCGACGAGGTCTTCAGTCGCTTCGACCGGGAGCCACTCGCGGCCGCATCGATCGCACAGGTGCATACGGCCGAGTTGGCGGACGGCAGCGAGGTCGTCGTAAAGGTCCTGCGCCCCGGGGTTCGGGAGAAGATCGAGCGGGACCTCGAGGTCATGCGGACGATCGCCGCGCTGGCGACGAGGTACTGGGAACACGGCAAGCGCCTCAAACCGCTCGAAGTCGTCGGCGAGTACGAACAAACGATCATCGACGAGCTGGACCTGATGCGCGAAGCCGGCAACGCGGCACAGCTGAAGCGTAATTTCGAGGCTTCGGAGATGCTGTACGTGCCCGAGATCTACTGGGATTTCTGCCGGCCCGAGGTGCTGGTGCAGGAGCGCATCCACGGCATCCCCATCAGCGACATGGAGGCTCTGCGAGCGGCCGGAACCAACATCGAGAAGCTCGCCGAAAACGGCGTGGAAATATTTTTCACCCAGGTGTTCCGGCACAATTTTTTCCATGCCGACATGCACCCCGGCAACATTTTCGTGAATGTCGAGGACCCGGAGAACCCGAAGTACGCGGCCGTCGATTTCGGTATCGTCGGCACGCTGAATCCCGAAGACAAGCAATACCTCGCCGAGAATTTCCTGGCCTTTTTCGAGCGCGACTACTACCGCATCGCCAAGCTGCACCTCGATTCCGGCTGGGTACCCGACGACGCACGCATCGACCAGCTCGAGACGGCCGTTCGAACCGTTTGCGAGCCGATCTTCAACAAGCCGCTCGCAGAGATCTCGTTCGCCCAGGTCCTGATGCGCCTGTTCCGCGTCGCACAGCGGTTCAACGTGGAAATCCAGCCGCAGCTGATCCTGCTGCACAAGACGCTGTTCAACATCGAGGGCCTGGGCCGCGAGCTGTACCCCGAACTCGACATCTTCAAGACAGCGCGGCCGGTCCTGAAACAATGGATGGACGAACAGGTCGGTGCGCGGGCGATGATCGACGATCTCCGCGAGAACCTGCCGCAGCTGCGCCAGGCCCTGCGGGAATTACCCGGCGTGATTCGCGAACTGTCCGAGCGAGCGACGGCCGGCGACCTCGCGCTCGACCTGCGTTCCGCCGAAATCGAGCGCATCCGCCGGGAGCTCGAGGCGCAGCGCCAGCAGCGCTACTGGCTGATCGTCGCGATGACCAGCCTGCTCGCCGGCACGCTGGTGCTCACGCTGCAGGGCAACCTGTACATCGGCGGCGGCCTGCTCGTGGCCGGCGCCCTCGGCGTTGTCGCCGGCAGGCCGAACGCCTGAATCGCCGGCGACGACTGCTGACCGTCATGCTGCAGGCAATCGCGAGAGCAATCCTCAAGGCGGGCGGCTGGGAAATGGCCGGCGAGATGCCCACCGCAAAGCGTGCCGTCGTCATCGCGGCGCCGCACACCTCGAACTGGGACGGTTTCTGGGCGCTCGTCTACAAGGTGGCGGTGCAGCTCGACATACATTTCTTCGCCAAGCAATCACTGTTCTGGTTTCCGCTGAATACGTTGCTGAGCGCGCTGGGCGGCGTTCCCCTGGACCGCAAACGCGCCGGCTCGGCCGTCGACCAGGCCATCGAGATGTTCAGCAGCAACGAATCCTATTATTTCGGCCTCGCGCCGGAAGGGACCCGCAGCCGCGCGGACCACTGGAAATCTGGTTTCTATCGCATCGCCGAAGGCGCTGACGTACCCGTGGTCCTCGGCTTCCTCGATTACGGCAAACGACGGATCGGTATCGGCCCTACCTTGAGACTGTCGGGAGACTGGCACAAGGATCTCGACTTCTGCCGGGACTTCTACGCCAACATCGAGGGGCGCTGGCCGGAGAAGACCGGGCCCGTGACGTTTCCTCACGACCCCCGGATCGTAAAGGGACACGAGAAAAAGGCCACTCGCTGAGTGGCCTTTTTCTTGTTAGCAGCTGCCAGCGTTCAGTAGCGCCAGTTGACCTCCATGCCGAGGAAGCGGCCCTTCTGCATGGGGCCTGCCGTCCACAGTCCGGCGATCGACGTCAGGTTGCCCCAGTTCGCCTCGTCGCTCAGGTTCTTGCCGTACAGCGACACCGACCAGCTGTCGCCCGGCGAGAACCAGTTGATGCTGGCGTCGATGCGCTCCTGGTCGTCGAAGATCTCGGTATTCGAATCGTTGTAAGGATGTCCCTCGCGATAGCTGTAGTTCGCAGCAATGTTGAAAATGCCCATCGAACCCGTGGGGATGTCCCAGGTGAAGCCAAGACTGTAATTCGACGGCGCAAGCCGCGGCAGGTCCGGGCCGATGACCGTGCTCGGCTGGCCCGCCGCCTCGAGGATAGCCTCGAGCTGCAGCACGAAGGGGTCGATGCGGTCGTATTCACCATCCTGCACCCCGACGGACGCATTGATCGAGAAGTTGTCCGTCAGCAACGCGACCAGGTCGAGCTCTGCGCCCTGGATGGTGACGTCGCCCGCGTTGAGCGTCGCCTGCAGCACGATGACGTCGGGATCACCGATATTCAGTTCGCGCTGCATGTCCGTGATCTCGTTGTAGAACGCGGCGACATTCAGGCGCACGCGGCCGTCGGCGAAGTCCGTCTTGAGCCCGACCTCGTAGGTGTTGTTTTCCTCTTCCCGTGTCGGACCCGGCGGGATAAAGAAAGGCTTCGCGTTGCGGAAGTTGAAGCCGCCGGAGCGGTAACCCTTCGACCAGAAGCCGTAAATCTGCCCGCTGTCGCTGAAGTTCCACTGCGCACCGAGCTTCGGCGTGATGTTGTCCCAGTCGCCCTGGAGGTTGTCGAAGGTGCAGTTGAACGTCACCACGTCCCTGCAGGGGCTGCCGGGAGGCGCGGTGATGATCTGCGCCTTCTTCGACTCGTCCGTGTATCGGATGCCCGCGGAAAGCACCCAGCTGTCGCCGAGATAGAAGTCGTTGTTCCAGAAGATGCCGTAATTCTCGGCCTGCATGTCGCCGCCGAGCGCGACCGTCAGGTTGATGCCGGCTGGCGCCGGACCCAGTGGCGGCGGCAACCAGATGTAACGCCCTTCGCGGTACTCGATGTCCTGCTCGAAATAATAGAACCCGATGGTCGTGTCCCAGCTCTCCGTGAAGCGCCCCGACCAGCGGAGCTCGTTGCTGATCTGGTCCTGCGTCGTAAAGCCGGGGGCTGAGAATATCGGCAACAGCGTGCCGTCGATGTCGGCGGCGGAGTCCGCTTCGACCTCGCGGTAGCCGAAGATGTTGGTAATCGTGCCACCGAAGGCATCGATGTTGAGCTCGATCGTCGACTGGTACCAGTCGATCTCCGTGAAGCCGATTTCATCGGACGTGGTGCTGAAATTCGCCAGCGTCCCTGCACGCTGGTCCGTAACGTTGGCCCAAACGGCGCCGTCGCCCTCCACCTTGCCGGATTCAAGTATCAGCGTGATAGCGGTCGTATCGTTCGGCGTCCAGACCAGCGTGGGACGAACCAGCAGGGTCTCCATTTCGCCCACCTGGCTGCGCAGGGCCGGCTCTGCGTAGAACGGCTGCAGCGGATGGGGCGCCGGGAAAACCGCTGCGGCGGGATTGGGCGGGATCGTCTGGTTGATGTTTTCGAAGTAGCCATTGTCCATGTCGTAGAGGACGGCGAGCTTGGCGGCCAGCCGGTCTTCCACGAGCGAGCCCTCGATCGCGGCAGCTACGTTCGTTTGCTCCTCGTCAGTCATGCCGACGCGGATCTTGGCCCCGAATTCGCCGTCAGGACGCGCATTGCGCAGCAACACCGCGCCGCCCGTGACGTTGCGCCCGAACAGCAGGCCCTGCGGGCCGCGCAGCACCTCGATGCTCTCGAGGTCGAAGGTGTCGAGGACGACACCATAGGTCGTGCCGACGAAGACGCCGTCGACAAATACACCGACGGTCGGGTCGACTGATGGAATCGAGCTGTTGATGCCCTGGCCGCGTATCGAGAAGTTCTGCACGCCCGGGAAGGTGCCCACGGCCTCGAGCTGCACGTTCGGCATCTTGTAGCTCAGGTCGTCGAGTTTCTTGACGAACAGGGCGTCGAGCTGCGCGGCGCCGAACGCCGTCAGCGCGACCGGTACCTCCTGCGCCTTCTCCGCGTCGCTCTTCTTGCGCGCGGTCGTGACGATCTCCTCGAGCATCGCGCCCGCGGAACCCTGTTGTGCACTCGCGGTCGCGGGTAGCGAAAATGCGACAAGCGCTGTGACGATTGCTGCGCCCAGACCGGAAAGTGCAGCGGACGCGGAGCGTATCTCTCTGTAAATAGTAATGGTTTTCATTGCGTTCCCCCGGCAGCATTGCTGCAGTCCGGACAGCATACTGTTGTTTGCATACGTCGCTCAAGCGATAGAATGCGTGCCGATGACATCGAATTCCGACACCCCGCCCCATCGCCGAACGGTTCGCAGTTTCGTACGCCGGGCAGGCCGCCTGACGGCCTCCCAGCAGCGGGCGCTGGAGGAACTCTGGCCCTCGTACGGCGTGGCGTTCGACGGCAAGCCTATACGGTTCGATGACCTGTTCGGGCGCACGGCACCTATCGTGCTCGAGATCGGCTTCGGCAACGGGGATACGCTGGTGCAGCAGGCGGCGGACAACCCGGGTCTCGACTTCCTGGGCATCGAGGTGCACGAACCCGGCGTCGGTCACTGCCTCCTCAAGGCGAGGGATGCCGGCGTCACGAACCTGCGGCTGATCCGGCACGACGCCGTCGAGGTGCTCGACACGATGATCCCGGCGGCGTCCCTTTCGCGGGTCAACCTGTACTTCCCGGACCCGTGGCCGAAGAAACGCCACCACAAGCGCCGTATCGTGCAGCCGCGATTCCTCGAGACGGTGGCGGAGCGCCTGTCGGCGGGCGGTTCGTTCAACGTCGCCACGGACTGGGCCGGTTACGCGGAGCACATCGACGCGACGGTGAGCGCGTCGGGCCGCTTCGAATGCGCCGAGCGGCGCGTGCACTCGGGCGACCAGCCGCTCGACCGGCCCGGCACCAAGTTCGAGCGCCGCGGGCTCAGGCGCGGCCACCGGATCTGGGACTGGCGCTTCCTCCGCGTCGATAATCAGCCGCCTGATCTTGCAACTGGCGAATTGTGATCTATATATAAGGTTGTGGGGGCTTCTCACAGAACGGACAAGGCGAACAGAAATGGCAGTACTCTACCCCGTGATCGGCCAGTGGTTCAGCCGCCCGAACGGTACGCTGTTCGAGGTGGTCGCGCTCGACGAGGACGGCGGTACCGTGGAGCTGCAGCAGTTCGACGGTACGATCGATGAGGTCGACCTGGAGTCCTGGCCCGACTTGTTACTCGTCGAGGCCAGCCCGCCGGAGGATTGGTCCGGCTCGGTTGACATGGACCCGGAAGACTACGTCGGCAGGCTCAACGGCGAAATGCCGGCCGGGTTCCACGACCCGCTGGAGTTCCTCGACAAAATCTGAGTCAGGGCGGAGCTTTCCGCCTCACAGGCTCGCAGGCCCGGTGACGTAGACGACGCCGTCGCGCACTTCAACGCCGACCCTGCGCAACAATTTCCCCGGGCACGGACCCGCGAAGCATTCGCCGCTCCTGATATCGTAGAGCGCTCCGTGGGACGCGCAGATAATCGCCGACCTGTCTTTGGTCAGGAAACTGTCCGGCGCCCAGTTCAGCGGATGCCCGACGTGCATGCAGTAGTTCTGGTAGGCATACACGTCACCCCCCTGTCTCACCACGAACCCCATGAACGGCCAGTCGCCGTCTCCGATCGTGAATTCGCGGCACCCCGGGTCGTCGAGTTCCGCGAGCAACCCCACTCTTACCTCACGCATCTCCATTGGAACCGACCAGCCTGTCGTGGTACCTGGCAACCACGATCGACAGCAGGATTGCGGGCACCCCGAGTGCAGCGGCATACACGAAGAAGCCCATCCAGCCGATCGCCTCCTGGACGTTACCGGAATAGCCGGCCGTGAACTTGCCGAGAATGCTCATCAGCGAACTCATCAGCGCGTACTGGGTCGCCGTGAATGACTGGTTGACGAGGCTCGACAGGTACGCGATGAATACCGTACCGCCGAATCCCATCGCGAAGTTGTCGGCGCTGATCGTCACCGCGAGCATCCAGATCTCCGCGCCGACGTACACCATTATCGCGAAGAACAGGTTGGTACTCGCGATCAGCACCGTCGCGATGATCAGGCAGCGCGCGACACCGTATTTGACGACAGCCCAGCCTCCCGCACCCGCACCGACGAGCGACACGACGATGCCGTAGATCTTCGCAACGCTTGCGATTTCCGCCTTGCTGAAGCCGATGTCCAGGTAGAACGGATTCGCCAGTATGCCGAGCACGTAGTCGCTCAGCCGGAAGAACACGATGAACACGATGATGAGGAGGGCAAAGCGGCCGAAGCGGCTGAAGAAGTCGACCAGCGGGTCTATGACGGCAGGTTTCGCCCAATGGGCGATCCGCGCACCGAAGCCCAGCCCGCTGTATGAGCGTACGGCAGCGACGACATCGGGTTCGCGGCACCAGAGTGTCGTCGCGACCCCGACCACCATGCAGCCGGACATCGCGGTATAGGCGAGCCGCCACGAGCCGAACTCGGCGATGTACAGCGCTCCGGCACCCGCAACCAGCAGGGCGAGCCGGTAGCCGTACTGGTAGGAAGCGGCGAGCACGCCCTGCAGGCGAATTTCAGCGCTCTCGATACGGTAGGCATCAATGACAATGTCCTGCGTCGCGGATGCGAACGCGACCGCCAGCGCGACCGCGGCAAATGCCCCGATGGCCTGCGACGGGTCGGTGTTTGCCAGCACCAGCAGCGCGCAGGCGATCGCCACCTGGGCCAGCAGCATCCAGCTGCGGCGCCGGCCCATGAGCCGCGTCAACACCGGCACCGGCAGGGAATCGATAAACGGTGCCCAGACGAACTTCAGGCTGTACGCAAACCCCAGCCACGCGAAGGTACTGATGGTACTCATCTGCAGGCCCGCGTCTTTCAGCCAGGCGGACAGGGTCGAATACACGAGGAGGAACGGCAGGCCTGCGGAGAACCCCAGCAGGAACATCACGATTACCGGCCGCTGCAGGTAATAGCGATACCCGGGAGAGGCCGCGCGGGCCGCGTTGGTCTCTTCAGCCGACATCGTCCCAGTCGTAGTCCATGATGAGCGGCGCGTGATCGGAAAACCGCTGTTGCCGGTAGATTTCGGTTCTGAGTACGCGATCCCTCAGACCCGGCGTGACGACATGATAGTCGATGCGCCACCCGACATTGTTGTCCCAGGCGCGGCCCCGGTTCGACCACCATGTGTACTGCCCGGGCTCCTGGTCGAGCGTCCGGAACGCGTCCACCCAGCGATATTCACCGAACACCCTGTCGAGCCAGGCGCGTTCCTCGGGCAGACAGCCGGAGTTCTTCTGGTTGGACTTCCAGTTCCTGATGTCTACTTCCTTGTGGACGATGTTCCAGTCGCCGCAGATCACGTACTCCGAGCGCCGTCGCCGAAGTTTCTTCAGGTGTTCGGTGAACGATTCCATGCAGCGGTACTTGGCTTCCTGGCGCTCCTCGGCCGACGACCCGGACGGCAGGTACAGGGACACCACGCTGATACCCCCCAGCTGCACCTCGATGTACCGTCCCTCGGCATCGAACTCCTCATCGCCGTATCCCCGGAGGACTTTCTTCGGCTTGTGGCGGCTATAGATCGCGACGCCGCTGTAGCCCTTCTTTTCCGCATCTTCGTAATAGCAGTGGTACCCGGCCGGCGAGAAGCACTCGTCGGTGAGCTGATGAACCTGCGCCCTGGTCTCCTGGATGCAGACGACGTCGGCATCCTGGGCCGCCATCCAGTCGAAGAATCCCTTGCGCGCAGCCGCCCGGATGCCGTTTGCATTGAGGCTGATTACCCGGAACAAACCGTCCCTCCCTGTGCTGTCGATAAGGTGACACCGGAACCGCATGCAGGCGTCCCATCACTCGCTGCGTGTGGCATACTCCGCGACGCCGCGGCCGGAGGCGGCCATGATACAGAAGCGCGGAGCGGGACGGAGCAAATGCGGGCCTACAAGAAGGAATTTATCGACCTGGCGCTGGAACTCGGCGTGCTGCGGTTCGGGGAGTTCACACTGAAGTCCGGCCGCATCAGCCCCTACTTCTTCAACGCGGGACTTTTCAATACCGGCTACGCTGCCGCACGGGTCGGCCGCTTCTATGCGGCGGCCATCGCCGCTTCGGAGGTCGAATTCGATGTGATCTTCGGCCCCGCTTACAAGGGCATCCCGCTCGCAGCGCTGACGGCCGCTGCGCTTGCCGAGCAGCATGACATCGATGTGCCGTATTGCTACAACCGCAAGGAAGAGAAGGCACACGGCGAAGGCGGCAGCGTCGTGGGCGCGGCTCTGCAGGGCCGCGTGCTGATCGTCGACGACGTCATTACCGCCGGGACCGCCGTGCGCGAGGCTTATCACCTCATTACGTCAAACGGCGCCAGTGTCGCGGGTCTCGCGATTTCCCTGGACCGCCAGGAGCGCGGCCAGGGCTCGCTGTCCGCCGTGCAGGAGCTGAATTCGACACTGGGCATCCCGGTCATCAGCATCATCCGGCTGGACGATCTGATAGAGACCCTCGAAGAATCAAAGGATTACGCTGAATTCCTGGGCCCCGTGACGGACTACCGCCGCAGGTACGGCGTCGCCGCCTGATGGCCCGCACACTTTCCGGGTTTACCGGTTTACAGAATGCACGACGGGCACTAAGCTCTGAAAAGCGAACTGTGTCGCAACTCCGGCACGCTCTCCATGGCATATTTGGGCCCATGCTTAAAACCGCGATATCCACAGGCTTTCTTGTTGCGCTTGCGTCGCTAACCGCGGTCGCCGGCCAGACCGAGGTCGTCTACAAGTGGGTCGACGAAGACGGCCAGCTTCACTACGGCGACAGTATTCCGCCGGAGTACTCGGATCTGCCGAAGCAGGTTCTCAACGAGCATGCCGTTACGGTCGACCACCTCGAGGGACGCAAGACCGAGGAGCAACTCGCGGCGGAGGCGAAGGCCAAAGAGCTCGAAATGCAGAAGCAGCTTCAGCTCCGCGCCGATAAGGCGTTGCTTGCGACCTACCTGTCCGTCGAAGAGATCGTCATGCATCGCGACCGCCGGATCGAGCTGTTCCAGGCGCAGTCGCGCGTGACGGAGCTATACCTGCGCAATCTCGAGCGCAGGCTGTCCAAGCTGAAGCGGGAAGCGGCGAAGTACCGTCCCTACAGCGACGATCCTGATGCGCCCCTGATCAACGAGAACCTTGTCACCGACATCAACGAAACGCAGGAAACGATCGCGCGGCACCAGAAAAACCTGCTGAAGTTCCGCGAAGACGAGCAACAGATGGTTTCTCGCTTCGAAGGCGACATCAATCGCTTCAAGGCCCTCAAAGGCCTCGACTGAATACGCTCAGGCCGTGCCTGAGTGCCCGAAGCCCCCGTCTCCCCGATCGCTGTCGTCGAACTCCTCGACGACCTGGAAGCGCACCTGCGCCACGGGCACGAACACCATCTGGGCGATGCGCTCTCCCGGCTGAACCGCGTAGCGCTGCGACCCCCGGTTCCAGCAGGAAATGAACACCTGCCCCTGGTAGTCGGAGTCGATCAGCCCGGTCAGGTTGCCGAGCACGAGGCCGTGCTTGTGACCGAGACCCGAACGCGGCAGCAGAACCGCGGCAAGCCCCGGATCCCCGATGTGAATCGCAAGCCCGGTCGGTATCAGCTCCGTCGCACCCGGCTCGACGCTGACCGGCTCATCGATGCAGGCTCTCATGTCGAGACCGGCCGAGCCGTCCGTCGCGTAATGCGGCAGCGGAATCGAATCACCCAGGCGCGGGTCGAGGATCTTGAGTTCAATCAGTCGCAAGGCCGTCTCCGCCGCTCTTCCTGCCGTCATTCTTTCATGGAAACGATGGACAGCGCGGGCTGGGTTTCGGTACCCCGCGTGTCTTGGAAGCGCCCGGCGATGACGTCCATGAGCGCGGCAGCCAGTTCGGATTTGGGCATCTTGTCGAATGCCTTGTCGCCCCCGCCCCAGAGAATTTCCGCCGCGTTGTCGTCGTGGTCGAAACCGCAATCGGCACCGACGCGATTGGCGACGATCATGTCCAGCTTCTTGTTCTCGAGTTTTCCGAGCGCGTAGTCGCGCACGTTCTCGGTCTCTGCGGCGAAGCCGACCGTGAATGGCGCACCCTCGAGTCCGGCGACGGACGCCAGGATATCCGGCGAGCGCACGAGTTCGAGTGTCATCGTATCGTGCGTCTTCTTGATCTTCCGGGCAGAGGACTCGGCCGGCCGGTAGTCCGACACGGCAGCCGCGGCGATGAAGATATCCGCTTCCGCGATCCGCGCGTGGGTTGCGGCGTGCATTTCTTCGGCCGTTTCGACGTGTACGACTTCGGCGCCGCGCGGGTCGGGCAGTGAAACCGGGCCACTGATGAGTATGACGCGCGCGCCCAGCGCGTGGGCGGACGACGCCATCGCATAACCCATCTTGCCGGAGCTGCGATTCGTGATGTAGCGCACCGGGTCGATGGCTTCGCGCGTCGGGCCCGCCGTCAAAAGCACGGTCTTGCCGGCGAGGACGCCGTCCGCAATGGCGCCGGCGAATTCCGGGCTGCATACCGCGTCGGCGATGGCGTCGGGCTCGAGCATGCGGCCCGCGCCCGTCTCGCCGCAGGCCTGCGAACCGACGTCGGGCCCGAGAATCTGCATTCCCCGCTCTTCGAGCGTTTTGCGGTTCGCCTGTACCGCCGGATTCGCCCACATGACCCTGTTCATCGCGGGCGCGATCGAAATCGGCGCCTCGGTCGCCAGGCACAACGTCGTCAGGAGGTCCGGCGCCCCGCCACCGGCGAGCCGCGCCATGATCTCGGCCGTCGCCGGCGCGATCAGTACGAGGTCTGCCCAGCGCGCCAGCTCGATGTGGCTCATCGACGCTTCCGCTTCCTTGTCCCAGAGATTGCTGCGTATTGGCCGCCCCGAGACCGCCTGCAGCGACGTCGGCGTGACAAACTCCTCCGCCGACACCGTCATGACGATCTGCACGTCGGCGCCGCGTTCACGAAGCCGGCGCACCAGCTCCGGCGTCTTGTACGCAGCGATGCCCCCACTGATTCCGAGTACGATATTCATGCGCCCAGCTTAGCCTTTCACTCGGCGGAATTTCCAGAGAAATGACCGCTCCGGTCGAGATTGATTGCTTGTATCGATAGGCCGAAAAGGCACTAATCGGGGTTTTCACCGGGCACGGGTAACAGGGATCGTTCATGGGTCGAACCGCGCACGCCGGCAGCCGCGAGCCGGACGACGCCGAGCTCCTCGCCCTGCTGCTCCGGGCGGGCGGTCGCGCGCCGTTCGGGGCCGGCCTGGCCCATCGGCTGCTGCAGCGCTTCGGCTCCCTGCGCGAGCTGCTGCATGCCGACAGCGTGTCGATCCTGGCCGAAGACGGGATCGGCCATGCGAGGCTCGCCGTGTTGCGTGCAGTCCCGCTGCTCGCGCGGCGCTACTTCGAGCAGTCGCTGCCCGTGGGGGCGTGCATCCGCAGCCCGGCCGACACCGAAGCCTTCCTGCTGTCGAAGCTCCGGCACCTCCCGCACGAGCGCTTTTGCTGCCTGTACCTCGACAATCGCCATCGAGTGCTGCGATTCGACGAGTTGTTCCGCGGCACCATCGACGGCACCAGCGTCTATCCGCGAGAGGTCGTCAAGGAAGCACTGGCCGCAAACGCAGCCGCCGTGATCCTGGCGCACAACCATCCCTCCGGCGTCGCCGAACCCAGCCAGGCGGACGAACGGATCACGCGGCGCCTGAAATCGGCACTCGAGCTCGTCGATATCCGGCTGCTCGACCACCTCATCATCGGCGATGCCGGAACCACCTCGCTGGCCAGCCGCGGGCTGCTCTGAGCCGGCCGCCCGAGGTACCTGCCGCGCGCTTGAATTGCCCCCTCAGGGCTGGTATAAAGGCCCGCTCGGTGCCCGCCGTCGCGGGCACGTCGTGTACCATTAAACAGTTAAATCAAGGACTTAGTCATGTCCAAAGTGTGCCAGGTGACCGGGAAACGGCCGCAGAGCGGCAATAATGTCTCCCACGCCCACAACAAGACGCGTCGCCGCTTCCTGCCGAACCTGCAGAGCAAGCGTTTCTGGCTCGAGTCCGAGAAGCGTTTCGTACGCCTGCGCGTGTCGCACAAGGGCCTGCGCATCATCGACAAGCACGGTATCGACAAGGTCGTAGCCGACCTGCGTGCCCAGGGCCAGCACATCTGAGGCGCCGGAGGACTGCACTATGGCAAAAGGTAATCGCGAAAAAATCAAGCTCGTTTCGAGTGCCGGGACCGGCCACTACTACACGGCCACCAAGAACAAGAAGCTCCATCCGGAGAAGCTCGAGACGAAGAAATACGACCCGACGATTCGCAAGCATGTGATCTACAAGGAATCGAAGATCAAGTAAGCGTTTCCGGTCGCCACAAGCATTTCAGAAAATACCCGCACAGCGTCGCGGGTATTTTTTTGCCCGGAGCATGCGCACGTATCTTATGTTACCTGTCGGCGTTTTGAGACAGTTGCGCAGCACTTCAGGGATGTTAATGTTGCGATTCCTCCGCCTGATTTTGAATCAATCCAAATCGCCTGTTCGATGGCGAAACCGGAGGAACCGACTGTGAGCGCAACAAACACTTTTTCCCGAATCCGGGCGACACTGGCGTTGCTTGCGGTCGCCGGCGTGCTGGCGGCCTGCGGTGGCGATGGCTCGCCGGGTTCAGAGCCCGTCCCGGCCACGGGCACCGTTGCACTTATGCTGACGGACCTGCCGACCGACGATCTGAAGGCGATCAGCTTTGACGTAACGGAAGCGACGTTGATCGGGGACCGGGGACAGCAGGCCATCTACAGCGGCAATACGCGCGTCAACCTGCTCGACCTCGAGAACTACAGCGTGCCGATCGCACTGGGCGAGGTCGCCGCTGGCACCTACACGAAGCTGCGGCTGCAGATCGAGAACTTCGAAATCGTCGACAATCAGGGCGACTCGCACTTTCCGCGACCACCTGCGAACGGCAGGATCGATCTTCTCGAGCCGGGCGGCATCGAAGTGGTGCCGGGCCGAACGCTCGTCGCCCACGTGGACATGGACGCGAACAAGTCCATCCACGTCGTGCAGACAGGCAACGGCAAGTACCGCGTGCGCCCAGTGGTGCGGGTCAAATTCATGCTGGACGGGCTGCCCGACGAGCTCGTGCGGATCGAGGGGCGGATCGCGGCAAATGCCGAAGGCGATCCGGGTAGCTTCGTGCTTTGCGCGCTCGATAACCCGGATGTGTGCCTCGACGTCAGCCTCGCCGAGGGCGCCTGCGTTTTCGACCAGGACGGCATACCCATAGACCCCATCGACGCGGATACCCTGGCCGTCGACGACATGGTCGTCGTCATCGGCTATTACAGCGACGGCAATGGTGACGGCAACCCGGATATCGACGCGATTATCGTCGAGAAGGGTGGCGCCGAGCAGGTGAAAGGTATCGTTACCGAGATTCCGGACGCCGACGGCCTGTTCCTGGTCATCGACCGTGGTGGTATCGAGGTCACCGTCGAATTACAGGATGGCTGCACGAAGATCTTCGGCCCCGACGGCGAGATGCTAACTTCCGACGCGCTACAGGTCGGCCAGGGTATCGAATTGGAAGGTGTCTCCAGTGGCGATCCGGCGTTGCTGCGCGCCGCACTGATCGTGCTGGACAGCGACGACGACCCCGAACAGTTGAGCGGCACGATTGGCGAACCGGTCAGCGAGCCCGGGTTCATGCTCGCAACCGCGAGTGGCGACGTCAATGTCTGTGTCAATGCAGGCGCGACGATCACCGTTATTTCCGACGGCACCAGCGCCGAGGGAAGCTTTGCCGATATCCAGGCGGGCAGGATTGCCTACGTCTTCGGTGAACTCGACGTGACAGACGGCTGCTTCGACGCGGATGACGTCGTGGTCGATACCGGCGAATAACTGACGCTTGGGCCAATGGGAGGAGGCCTGCCGGTGCCCTTCACCGGCAGGCTTTTTTGTTGGCTGCTTTGTTGGCACTCTAGCGGCATGCCTGAACTGCCCGAAGTCGAAACCAGCCGCCGCGGCATCGAGCCGCATCTCGTCGGCCAGGAGATCGTGGACGTCACGATTCGCGACCGCCGCCTGCGATGGCCGGTCAGCGAAGAGATCGACAGGCACCTTCCGGGGCAGACGGTCACGTCCGTCGACCGGCGCGCCAAGTATCTCCTGATCAACACCACGGACGGCACAGCCATCCTGCACCTCGGCATGTCGGGTCATGTGAGCATCGTGGACCGCGACACACCTGCCGGCATTCACGACCATGTCGATTTCGGCCTCGGATCCGGACACGCCCTGCGGCTGCGCGATCCGCGGCGTTTCGGCTCCCTGCACTGGAGCGATGACCCCGGCGCACACTGGCTGCTGAAAGATCTCGGCCCCGAGCCGCTCGGCGACGAATTCAGCGGCGAGTACCTGTGGCGAAAATCACGCGGGCGCCGTGTCGCCGTGAAGCAGTTCATCATGAACGCCGGTATCGTCGTGGGTGTTGGCAACATCTATGCGAGTGAATCGCTGTTCCTTGCGGGCATCAACCCGAAACGCGCGGCGGGCCGCATCGCCTTGCCGCGCTACGAAGCCCTCGCCGAATCCATCCGGGAAGTTCTGCAGCGGGCGATTCGCGCCGGCGGCACGACGCTCAGGGACTATTACGGCGGCTTCGGCGAGGCTGGCTGGTTCCAGCAGGAACTGGATGTCTACGGTCGCGAAGACGAGCCCTGCCACCGTTGTGACAGGCCGGTCACCGCGATCGTGCAGGGGCAGCGCGCAACGTACTATTGCAAGCGCTGCCAGACCTGAGGGCCCGGCAGCGCTTGTTGCCGATCAGTTCGGCCTTACGTTATAGGCGAACCGCACACCCCACGTCCTCGGCGCGTTCCAGGTAAACAACGGCGCATCGGGTTGGTTGCTGTCCACCCAGTACGTCTGGAAGCGTTCATCGGTTACGTTGTAGACGAACGCCTCCACCGACCAGGTGTTCTCTGGCGACGTATAACGCAGCGTAGCGTCGAGCGTGCCGATCTCGTTGCGCTTGTCGGACAGCGCCGGGATCGCGTCAAAGTTGCCCTCGGTGAAGTGCATTTCGCCTTCGTAATGGAATTTCAGGTACGGTGTAATAGTCGCGCCGCCGTTTAGCAAGATATCGTGCGAGTAGGCGACGGTCATTGATACCGGCGTCGAATAGGGCAGCTCGTTACCCTCGATATTGCTCGTGCCGGAACCATCATCCTGAGGGACGCACTCGAATTCCGGACCTGCCTCAGCGCGCTGTTCGCAAAAATATGCTTCGCCCGCATAGCCGGGCCAGCTGAGGAACGCCGTATCGAGTAGCCCGATACCACCGGTCAGCCGGCCGTTCTCCCAGGGTATCCAGGCCCACTCGACTTCGAGGCCCTTGATCTCGGCCTCGCCGGCATTCGATGTCACCAGGGAACCGATCTCCTGCAGCGGCAAAACCGGCTCCCCGGGCGGATCCTCGACGAACCCGACCGTGCGGAACTGGGATACCTGCTTGTTCTTGAACTCGGTGTAGAACGCCGCGATTGTCAGGTTCAGAGTCCCGTCGAGCAACGTTGCCTTGTAACCGAGCTCGTAGTTAAGGACGTCTTCCGGTTCGAAGGAAAAGAATTCGATTCGGCCACAGCGGCACACGTCGACGCCGTCTCCGAACGAGCCGGACTTGGATCCCGTCGCCGCGTACATGTAGAGAAAGGTCTCGTCATTGAGATCGTAGTCCACGCCAACCCGCCAGTTACCCTGGTCGAACGTTTCCCTGTTGTCGTTGACATCGAATACCTGGTAGTTGTTGAAGCGGTCCTGGGCGCCCATGCCGGGACCGAGGTCGGCGCTCGTGAACTGTGGCAGCAAGAGCTCGTCGGTTTCACCCGGCGTCTGCGGATGGCCATCGTTGGGGATCTGTCCTGCACTCCAGGAACATCCGCCGCCGCCGAAACAACCGATGTTGCGGCCGCCAACGTCTTCTCGGACGTCTTCCGTGTACCGGTAGCCGAAGGTCAGGTGCCAGCGGTCCGTCACGTGCCAGGTCGCCTGGCCGAAGATCGCCTGCGACTCGAGATTGCGCTCGGGCTGCACGAACGAAATTCCGCCGAGAGCTCCTGTTGAACAGCAGAACGGGATTTCGACGTCGAAAATAATTTCGTTCTGCTCACGGAAGTCGAACGCACCGACGATCCAGGTAAATCGGCCGGTCTGGCCCTGCAGCTGCAGCTCATGCGAGAACGATTCGTAGCTGGAATCAGCGGTGGCGAGGTACAGGCTGTCCCAGGGCTGGTTGCGGTTCAGCCAGCCCGTCGTCGGGCCCGGGACCGGCCGCCACCCCATGTCGCCGTCCCACTCCTGAACGCGCTCCTGCAATGCCCAGCCAAAATTGTAGACGAGCGTCAGGTCGTTGGTGAAACCCCAGTTGATGTGGCTGCGCACGGCATCCATTTGCAGGTCGAGGTATCCGGGAATATTCGGATCGACGTAGTCGATGCCGCCGCCGTTGTAGCGGCACAGGTCCGGATTGACGTCGCAATTGGGCGCGATCGGCCAGCCGGCGCTATTATCCTGTGCCGTCTCGAACGACACGCGCCAGTCCAGCGTGTCCGTCGGGAACCACATTGCGCTCAGACGCGCGGCCCAGCGGTCCGAGTTTCCGTAATATTCGTCTTCGGACAGCTGCCGATTGCGGCGCTGGTCCATGTCCGGAATACCGTCGGGACCAGCGTTTCCGATCCCTTCGAGGTCCTTGGTGCCGCTGTCCTGGTCGGCGAAACCATCGCGCTGCTCGACAAAGAAGTTGCCGCGGACGGCGAAATTCTCGCCGATCGGCACGTTCAGCGTGCCGAGGACGTTGAGCTGGCCGCGGTTGCCCGCCTCGGCGCCGACCGTGCCGTAGACCCCGTCCGTCGACGGTTTGGACGTAACCACGTTGACACTGCCGGCCGCGGAGTTCCGGCCGAACAGGGTGCCCTGCGGTCCGCGCATCACTTCGAGGCGCTCCAGGTCGAACATCAACGCCGTTGCGCCCTGCGGCCGCGGCGAGTACACCCCGTCCACGTGGAACGCCACGCTGGGGTCACCGATCTCGGTAAAGTTGTTGCTGTTGATGCCGCGCATCGTCAGCTGCACGCCGCTGTCCGACGGGGAAAACGCGACGTCGAAGTTGGGAACGAGGCTCGACGCATCGCGTATGTCCCTGACGCCGTCGCGCGTCAGCTCTTCCTGCGTGAATGCAGACACCGCGATCGACGTGGACATCAGGTCCGTCTCCATCCGCGTGGCGGTTACGATGATTTCCTCCAGCAGCTGTGAATCATCATCCTGGGCCAGCGCCGATGGCGGCGTTCCCAGGCCTAGCGCGGCGAGAGACATCGCGCAACAAAATAGCCTTGTAGGTTTCATGATCGGGTCTCTCCGTTGATCGGATTGCTTGTTGATGCGGGGAGTTGCGATGGGTGCGCTCATGGTGCGGCTCCGAACTGGAGATCGTCCCAGTAATAGGTGGCGCCGTCCCCGGGCTTGTCCACGACGAAGTCGAAGAAGATGATCGCCTTGCTGTACTCAAAGCTGGTGTCGATACCGACCGTCGAGAAGTCGAAGTTCAGCGACTCCCAGGCATTGGCAGCCGTCGTGAGCACGTCGACTTCCGAAGCGATATTGCCGTCGGCCGCATTCTCCACCTTCAGCTTGACGATGATCCCCGCAGCCGGCGAGAACACCCTGACGGACAGTCCGTCGCCGTGAACGGGATCGGGTTCGCGAAGCCGCCGAAGTCCTTGCCGACGATGGTACCGGCGAAGAAATCCGCACCGACCGTCTTCGTGGTGGCAGCAACGGTGTTGTTCGCGTCAACAGGATCGGCCCCCACGACGCTGGAGGCGCCGTTGAAATCGCTCAGGCTGTAATCGACCAGCGGGTCCTCGAAAGTGACCGGCAGATCGATCTGGAAGAACTGTGGCCCGAACTGGAGATCGTCCCAGTAATAGGTGGCGCCGTCCCCGGGCTTGTCCACGACGAAGTCGAAGAAGATGATCGCCTTGCCGTACTCGATGTTCGGGTCGAACCCGGGAGCAGTCGAGAAGTCGAAGTTCAGCGGCTCCCAGGCATTGGCAACCGTCGTGAGCACGTCGACTTCCGCAGCGATATTGCTGTCGGCCGCATTCTCCACCTTCAGCTTGACGATGATCCCCGCAGGTCCGTCGCCGTGAACGGGATCGGGTTCGCGAAGCCGCCGAAGTCCTTGCCGACGATGGTACCGGCGAAGAAATCCGCACCGACCGTCTTCGTGGTGGCGGCAACGGTGTTGTTCGCGTCAACAGGATCGGCCCCCACGACGCTGGAGGCGCCGTTGAAGTCGCTCAGGCTGTAATCGACCCGCGGGTCCTCGAAAGTGACCGGCAGATCTATTTGCTGCAACAGGTCGCCCAAAGACAGGTCATCCCAGTAGTACGTGGCGTCGTTGCCGACCTGGCCGAAGTCGAAGAACACAACAGCCTGCACGTAGGTCGCACTGGTGTCGATACCGACGGTGGAGAAATCGAATTCCAGCGTCTCCCAGGTATCGGCAGCCGTCGTGTTGACGATCACCTCGGCGAACGGTGTACCGCCGGCAGCTTCGACTTTCAGCATGACCGGGATACCCGCCGCCGGCGCGCGAACCCGTAGTTTCATCGTCGTGTCCGTCGCCGTGAACGGGATCGGATTCGCGAAGCCACTACCGTCGCCGACTACGGTGCCAGCGAATGTTTCGGCGCCCGCGCCCTTGACGGTAATGGCAACCCGGTTGTTCATGTTCTCGGGGTCATCACCCACTGTCGTGCCCGTGCCGTTGAAGTCGACGAAGGAGTAGTCCACGCCGGATTCGTCAAAGGTTACGGGCAGGTCGATCTGCGCCAGCGTCGGGCCCGCGCCAAAGCGGACGTTATCCCACAGGTAGGTGTCGCCGACCCCTGCCTGGCCGAAGTCGAAGAAGATAATCGCCTTGGCGTACGTCGCGCTCGTGTCGATGCCGACCGTCGAGAAGTCGAACGTCAGCGTCTCCCATGCATCCGCGGTGGTCGTGTTGACAACGACTTCGGCGAAGATCGAAGCATCGGCGTTCTCCACCTTGAGCATCACCGGCACGCCGGCCGCGGGGGAGTAAACGTCTATGGACATCAGCGTTTCGTCCGCCGTGAATGGAATCGGGTTCGCGAAACCAGCGTCGGTGCCGATCACGGTACCTGCGAAGGTCTGCGCTCCCTCTCCCTTGACCGTGGAGGCGACCGTATTATCCGCATTTGTCGGATCCTCGACGAGAGTCGTCGAGTTACCTTCGAAGTCGATCACGGAGTAGTCCACCAGGGGCTCGTCGAAAGTCACCGGCAGATCGATCTGCTCGAGCGGCACGGCGTCCGTATCGGCGATCCAGCGGATGTTGTCGAGCCGGAATCGAATGGTGCCGGACTGGCTGGTCGGGAACACGACGACACCGGTATTGACATTGCTGAGATCGAGCCCCGTCGCGGTCAGCGTGGACACGGGTACGGTAACCGTCTCCCAGACACCATCCGCGATGACACCGAGATTCTTGTCACCGCTCGTGCACGGGAAGAAGCAGTCGACCTTCATCGTCATGCCGTTGGTGTTGTTGCCGTAGTCGTCGACGATGATGTCGAACTGCACGGCACCGGCGGCGAAGGCATTCGTATCAACTGCGCCCGAGCTGCCGATGAACCAGACGCCGAACTCGCCGCTGTCGTTGAACGTCACGTCAATAACCTGGCCGCGCGCAGCATCCGCGTCGTCGATAATGGCCCAGTTCACCTTGTTGGCAGGATTAACGGGGTCCGTGTAGTCCGTGAAGCCCGTGCCCGAATCGGACCCGACGATGCCCCTGTCCCAGCTGACCGTGTTTACCGCGTCGTCGAACACGACGAGGTCGGGAATTCCCTTCGTGCGCGGCGCCGCGCCACACGCGCCGACCACGTAACAGGCATTGGTGATTCGTACATTGTCGAGAAGAACGGCGACCGATCCGGTCGTGACTTCGAACACGAACGGGTTGACGACGTTTTCGAGGTCGACGCCCTGGCCGCCGCAGCACTCGACAAAGCCGGGATTGGCGACCAGGTCTTCGAACTTGATGGAATAGGTCTTCCATTCGCCAACCGCGATCTCGGACAACGGCAGTACGACCTCACCCGCGTTCGGGAAGCCGCTGTCCAGCTTGACGAGAATCGTCGCGTCATCCGATATGGAATTGACGAACATGTCGAATACGATCTCGCCGACCGGGTCGCCGCCGAGCCCGCTGCCGGACACGTCGAAACCAGTGTCCAGTAACGTGTCGTCCGTGAGGTCCTGGGACGCGAGGAACACGTTTGCGACGCCGCCGGAGATGGCAACCTGCCAGACGATGTTCTCGGGGTCGTCCGGGTCAACGGCCGCCGGGTCGCTCACAACCACCGCGCCGTCACCGGTAAATCCGTCGACCTGCAGTGTGTTTGTGCCGGTCTCGTCACCAACGGTCAACGTTACGGTTTCCGGGCCGTCGAGGAACAACTCGAGCATTTCGATATAGGGCTTGGCTGTATTCACGCCCTCCAGCGGCCCGCCGTCGTTATCGGACAAGACCTCGACGGAGGCATCAGCCGTACCGCAGCCACGACGGGATTCGGGGTTCGAGTTAGCGCATTCGTAGATGCGGACGTAATCCACTTCCATGGCCTGCGGAAACGCGGTGCTTGCATCCGGATCACCGACGGGGTCACCGCCGATGGCGAAGTTCAAAAGCAGGTGAAATGCCTGGTCGAAGGGCGCGTCTTCGAGGCCCAGCGTGTAGGGGCCGAAAGGATCATATAGACCGTCTTCGCCGGCAGGATAGTACGTCCAGTACTCATCCACGATCTGCGTCTGGAAGTGCTGACCATCGACGAAGAAACGGATACGGCCACGCTCCCACTCGAGCGCGTACTCGTGGAAGCTCGTGTCAGCGTTGGCTGACAAATCTGTTGTCGACCCGGTGCCATCGAAAGGCGGGATCGGCAGGCCATAATGTGTCGTGCTCTTGGTCGACTGGTTGCCGCCAACGCCGTAATTGAAGGCCTCCATGATGTCGATCTCGCCGGACAGCGGCCACGGACCGTAAATGGTGGGATCGCTGTGCAGCAGCCATATCGCAGGCCAGGTGCCCTGGCCACTGGGGATGCGTGCACTAACTTCGATTCGGCCGTACTGGAAGTCGAATTTACCCTTGGAATTCAGTCGACCCGAGGTGTACGAAGAGTCGGCTTCCTGGCGACCTTCAATACGCAGCACCCCGCCCGCAACGGTCACGTTGTCAGCGCTGTATACCTGCAGCTCGTTGTTGCCCCAGCCGCAAAGATCCGGGCAACCGTCACCCTCGTCGACGTTCCATTTGCTGGCGTCGAGCGTGTCACCATCGAAGTTGTCTTCGAAAACCAGTTGCCAGTCGACCACGGGCGGTACGAATTCTCCCTGGGGGACACCGGAATCGACCCCGCCGCAGGCCTGCAGCAAGAGCAGCAGCACCAGTGCCGAAAACGCTGGCTTGATGAATCTAACAGATGGATGAGTGCTCATATTTACACCTTCGATTACTCAAGCTGCCGGGTCCACAGGCCTGCGGCAGACGAATACGGGCGGAGGGAGAAGTGGGGCTGCAGAAAGCAGCCTGATGACGGAAGACCCATACCTCGAAGCAACGGAGAGCAGATTGCCCACTCGCAGCTTCATCGAGCTTCCTTTACATAATTTGCCATAGCGTGCACCCCCCTGAACTCTGTGCAGCGAATTGGCTATGACAGCGCTGTCAACATCATTCTAATGCGATTCGGTCCCGCTCCGCAAGCGAATTGTGGAAAACATCTGAACAGGATGGCGCCGCCGGAGGATCTGCAGCGTGTCAGAGCAAAACGTGTCGTCGATCGACCATGCCAGGACCGCGCGCTTCAGTCCGGACTATCGGCTCTGCAATAGTCATTCAGGAATTCCTGATGGCCTGGGTACGCTGCCACAGTCTGCACGTGCGTCATTGCAATGCTGTTGAGGAATTTCGAGAGCTCATTGACAGACATCAGGTCGACTATAGGATGGTAGCCTTCGGGTATAAGGCGCTGACCCGTCATGACCTGCGACCACGAGCCGTCAAAGAACAGCTCGAAGTTGTTTTCCCTGAATATTCTTCCGTTGCTGCGAAAAAGTTCGAGTCTATGCGCGAGCGACTCGGGTACTTCCATCGTGCGGCAATAGTTCCAAAACGGGCTGTCGTCCCGTTCCGTCACGTGATAATGCATGATGATGAAATCGCGTATGAACTCGAACTCTCTCTTCGACTGCGCGTTGTACTCATCGACCTCGCCCTGATCGATTCCGGCAGTCGGGAATAGCTGCATCAGGCGAATGATGCCCGACTGCACCAGATGGATGCTCGTCGACTCGAGCGGCTCCAGGAATCCGCTCGCCAGTCCGAGCGAAACGCAGTTTTTGTTCCATTGTGCGATCCGCCGTCCGGTCCTGAAACGTAGCAATCTGGGCTCTGTAATCGTCTCGCCTTCTACATTATCCAGCAGCGTCTGCTTCGCGTCCTCGTCCGAAAGGTATTCGCTACAGTAAACGAGACCATTGCCGACCCGATGCTGAAGCGGGATGCGCCACTGCCACCCTGCCTCTCGGGCAATCGATCGCGTATACGGAATCGGCGGGCTGACAGATTTCGTCTGCACCGCGTAAGCGCGGTCGCACGGGAGCCAGTGCGTCCAGTCTTCATAACCGGTTTCCAGTGTCTGCTCGATCAACAGCGCGCGAAACCCGCTACAGTCGATAAAAAGGTCGCCGCTGATTGCCTGGCCCGACTCCAGCGCCAACGACTCGATCGCGCCGGTCTCCGCATTGGTTGCGACATCGACCACCTTGCCCTCGGTGCGCTGCACACCATGCCGTTCGCTGAACCGCCTGAGAAACTGCGCGTATCGGGTTGCGTCCAAGTGATATGCGTAGTTCAGCCCGTGCTTCAAATCGAGTTTGAACTTGCCGGCCATCGCGGCATGATTGTGCAGCGAATAATCGAACAGCGCCGCTTCGTTACCCTGCTGCCGCGACTTGGCCCAGAAATGATGAAAGCTGCAGGCCCAGCAATCCTGACCGATGATGCCGAAGCCGTGCAGGTATTTGTCGCCGACGGCGCCCCAGTTTTCGAACTGGATACCGACCTTGAAGGTCGCCTGCGTCGCTCGCATGAAGTCCTGCTCACTTATGCCGAGCAGCTGGTGAAAAGCGCTGAGCAGCGGAATCGTGGCTTCGCCGACGCCAACGGTGCCGATCTGATCGGACTCGATCAGTCGGATATCGAGGTTCTTGCCCAGCAGCTTGCTTAGCGCGGCTGCCGCCATCCAGCCGGCCGTACCCCCGCCGACGATGACTACATTCTTGATGTTATCGCTAGTCAAAACGCACCTGGTTGCTTCGTTCCTTCCGCTACCGATTCAGCCGTTTCAGAAGCAGGCCTCGAAGCTTTCTCGCGGTCAGTTCATCGACTGGTGCCAGTACGCCGCGCGCACCTTCGGGAATATGTTCCACGATCTCTTCATCGGGCTCGAAAACGTAATACGCGAATATATTCTGCCAGATCTTGCGCTGCACGTCGGGGAGGTCACGGATGCTCAGCAGCGCGTGGTTCAGAACGTCCATGGGATTGCCCATCCAGGCGGGAACGCTGCGCCACCAGTAGTTGATCAGCACGTTGAAGCTTTCCAGGCCTAAAACGTGGTGCCACCACATGCTCGGAATAAACAGCGCGTCGCCGGGCTGCATTTCGGCGACCTGCGCATGTTGCAGCGCCGTTCGAAACCTGGGGTGCTTCTCGAAATCCGGGTCCCTCAAATCCACCATGCTGATCGACTGGCCGGCCGGCGCATAATCGAGCGGGCCGACGTACAGATTTTCCAGTTGCTCGGGTGGAAACAGCGTAAACCGCCGCCGGCCGGCTACAACACAGGCTATGTTGTCGGGAACGTCGTAATGCGCCGCGATGCAGGTCTGGTTGCCGAGCCAGATGCTGACGAGGGGCTCCAAGTCCCCGAACGAGAGATCGTTGTGCTCGCGCATCCCGGGCAAAATGTAATCGACGGTGGTCGAACCTACGTAATGAACCGGTGGCCTGTCGTCATCGCGGTGCTGTCGGAGCCTGTCCAGGAAGGTATCCAGCCGCGCTTTGCCCATATTGAAATTGAAATCGGACAGATCGTCATTGTAGAAGATGCGGCCGTCGATTTCCGGCGGGCCGACCGAGACCGTAACCGGCTTCCCGTTGTAGAACTCACGCAGGTAGGAATCGGCAGCGGCGGCTGACTGCTTCGCGGCATCGACCAGCGGCCAGTCGGCCACGAGTCCGTTCAGCAGCAGCGGTCGCTCGGACCCGAGCACTCCATCCGGGAACCTGCCTGGATCGCAGTTTATTGATTCGACAGCCTTTGGTCCGGCGGTGTTCATGAGGAGATTTCCGGGCGAACCCGTTCAGAGGCGCTCGTTCTTTTTCTGTATCAGAACGGAGAAGTTCGCGATGGACGCCATCGTCATGTAAATATGCTCGAGATAACCGTTGGAATGCAGGCTCGCCAGCGCATCGCCGTCCAGCGCATTGAGCTTTTCCTCGTGAATCGTATGAAAACCCATGAGTTTGAACTTGTTGCCGTCGTTCAGCCCGACCTCGAGCGTGAATGGCTCGAGCAACTCGTATTGGACGAGGGCGTCGGAAAAGCCTCTATTGTATTTGTGGCCTTCGTTGATTGCTTTAAGCGCCGCGGTGACGTGCTCGAGATACGGGCTGATGCCCCCGTGCTCGAGAAAGACGGCCTCGCCCTCCGATTCGCTGATTCTCGGGCTGTCCATGTCGATGTGGATGACCGCTTCCCTGACCGGCACGCCGCCTTCCGTGTGCTGCTGGAAGCCGATCAGGAACGGCTGCCGCTGGATCATCAACGGAACGTAGCGGGCATTCCAGGTTTCGTCCTCGAGAAACAGGTTCTCGCCACCCTCGAGGCCCAATAACGCCACGGGTTCGAAGTGCCCCTCAGACGCATCTTCGCGAAAGACGATCGGGTACTCCGCCTGCACGCGGCGGAATTCGCTCGGAAAGACGCTTATGCTCGCAATATTATCGCCGTACCGCGCCGATCGGGTAGTGATGATCCGCACATCTTTGTGCGCAACATTATCCAACAGTGCGTGATTGATCATGGTCGTCAGGCGGCCCTCAGCCCGGACTCCTTAATCGCGTTGATCAGTTCACGATTGCGCGGTAGTCCGGCCAGCATCTTCCGCGTATTCTCGGCGTTCTCGGCGAACATTCTCTCCGCCTCGTCGTCCGGCGGCGGCCGGCTTGTCGCAGGCCCCGGCACGGTTTCGAAGCCCATGCCGTAAAGCACATACTGATAGCTGGCGGCCGAAAAGACCTCTCCAATCTGACTGAAATCGGCATTGACCGGGTAGTGCCGGTGCCACAGCGTCAAAAGTTCCTTGAGGCTGTCCGGTATCGACTTCTCGTCCCGGTTCTCTATCCAGAAGCCCGTATCGGCACGCTCGCTCAGGACATAGTGCAATTTGAGGAAATCGATCACCCGGTCCCAGCGGTAGCGGAACTTCTCGTTGAAGCGTCGCGCCACGATGTCCATCGTATCGCGGGTCACGGGGAGTTGCTCGCTGAGCATCTCGGCCGATAACTCGACCAGTACCAGTGCGGACGCTTCGAGCGGTTCCAGGAAACCTGCCGACATGCCGACCGCAACGCAGTTACGGTGCCAGAACTCCTGCCTGTGACCGGGATTGATCGAAATCTTCCGGAGATCGACCGATTCGGCATCCTTACCCACCGACGGCTCGATATAGGCCCGCAGCTCGGCTTCGGCCTCTGTCTCCGAAATATGCGCACTGGCGTAGACGTAGCCCACGCCGCGGCGCGAAGACAAACCGATATCCCAGATCCAGCCGGCGCTTTGCGCCGTCGAAATCGTCTGTGACTCGATTGGACTGTCCGGCGAGGGATACGGCACCTGCACAGCCAGCGCGGTGTCGATGAAAAGGTTGTCCTTCCTGCCAATGAACGGCACGCCGTAGTGCTTACCGAGCAGCAAGGATGCGAACCCCGTGCAGTCGACAAACAGATCGCCTTCGATCACACCATGCTGTTTACTGTCGAGCGACACGATGTCGCCGTTGTCCGCCGCGTTGATCCCGGTAACGTGATCGAGTATGTGCTGTACCCCAAGTACATCGGTGCAGTGCTTTTGCAGCATCTGCGAGAATTTGCCGGCATCAAGATGGTAGCCGTAATTCACGACGGCGGCGTACTCCGGTGTGCCGCTCTGTTTCGGCGCCAGGCCGCGCTCACAGATGTGGCTTTGCACGGAAAGCGCATCCGCGAACGATATCTCCCGCCTGCGATTCTGCCAGCTCGGGATCAGGCTGGTCTTTGTGTAGCCGAGCGGCAACGAGAACGGATGGTAGTAGCGGTCTCCAATCGCGCCCGTATGCCAGCCGTCGAAACGCGTACCCTGCTTGAACGAGGCATCGCACTGCCGGATGAACTCGGTCTCGCTGATGCCCAGCCTTGTCAGGGTTCGGCGCATCGTCGGCCAGGTTCCTTCGCCGACGCCAATCGTTGCAACGTCCGGAGACTCAACGAGCGTTACCGATAAGCCCGTTTCGGCGCCGGCGCTATGCTCGGCAGCGATCGTTCCTGCCGTTAGCCATCCGGCGGCACCGCCGCCGACGACGACGATTTTTCGTACACTCTTGCTCATCCGCGCTCTGACATTGCCACGATAGTCACTTCACTTTAGCAAAAAAAGCCGCCTCGAAAGGCGGCTTTTCCTGGTGCTGGGGGGAACAGCACGAACGCTCAGGACTTACTCGAACGTGTAGCGTGCACCGATGTTGTAGCGTGCCTCGAACTGGTTCGCGTTCAGGAGCTGATTCGGGAAGCGGTCGTAGATACGCTGCGATTCGTTCGTGACGTTGAGCCCCTCGACGAATACGTTCAGATTATCCGTCACGAAGAAGCTCGCGTTCATATCCAGCTGCGCAAATTCTTCCGTGTATTGCGGGCTGTTGTTCGGCGTGCCGCTCAGGAATTCGTCGCGCCAGTTGTATGCGACACGAACCTGCCATCGGTCGGCCTCGTAGAAGCCCACAAGGTTTGCGGAATCGCTCAGGCCCGGCAGGACAAACTGGAATCCTACGATCGTATTATCGACATCTATATCGCCGCTCACGGTCGTGTAGTTGGCGGCGACGCCGAACCCTGAGTCGCCGAACATATGCTGTATGGCCAGTTCCCAGCCATACAGCGTCGCCGTCTCGAGGTTTTGATCCCTGCTGATCCTCCACGTTGCCACCGGATCGTCGTCCGCCTGGACGATAGCCGTTCCGATAGGATTGCCGGCGTTGATATTGATCTGGTTGTGAATTGCGTCAATATCGTTCGGATCGCCGCCCGCAGCCGCGATATCGGCCCTGGCCTGCGCGGCGCGGGGCCCGTTGAACGGGTCCCGCAGGTTGGCGAACTGCTCTTCGCTCTGTTCTTTCACGATGAAGTTTTCGACCCGCTTGCGGTAGTAGCCGATCGAGGCGTAGCTGCCTTCGCCGTAATACCACTCGAACGACAGGTCGAAGTTATCGGATTCGAACGGAAGCAGGGCCGGGTTGCCGGCGTCACCCGTTCGCTGCCCCGGCTGCGGTCGGTCCGTCAGCGACGTCGTGCCCCGCATGGCCGTCAGAGTCGGGCGCGTGACCGATTTGCTGTAGGAGAATCGAGTGATCATGTCATCGCGAACGTCGACACTCACGTCCAGGTTCGGCAGCCACAAGCTGTAGTCGCCCCCTGCGTCGGATAGTCCCGGGTCGGGAGTTCTGATGACGCTCCACTCCGTCGGACTGCTCCAGACGATTGCCTCGGTCTCGAGCTGCAGGCTGTTCGCCGTGACGTCAGTATCCTCGTAGCGAATCCCGCCAACCATCGTGATCGGGAAACCGTGGAAGTCGCCTTCGGCGTTGAACTGCATGTAGACGGAGAGGGTATCCTCTTTGATCTTGTGATCGGATACCGGCGTCGAGTCCCACGGCGTCGAAATGAATTGATCGTTCGTGCAGGCGCCGGGAGAGCCCGTTGCGGGACAGAAGTTCTCTTCGAACGTTGTCAGACCCTCCTCGAAGTCAAACGTGTAGTAGAAGCCGGGATCGGAATTGGCGCCGCCGCCCGAGAAGTCGTCTGCAATATCGCCGGAATCGATGCGAGCGAATATCGAGTCGTCGTAAAGATCCTGGTTTCCGCCGAACCAGCCACCCTGGACCTGACCCGTATTGAAGTCTCGGGACCGGTATTCTGTTTCGAGGAAAGACGCTCCAAACTGAATACTGGTTATGCCGTATTCATCGTCGTTAAACCACTCGCCGCCCAGCTGCAGCTGCTGGATTTCGGAATCATTGATAGGCGAGCCCGCCTGCGCGAACAGGGAATCCTGGGTTGCTGCGGTCGGCGTGCCGTCAGGATTCGCGCCAATACAGCTGGCCCAGGTTATCCTCCGGTCGGGAATTTCATTGCCGGGCCGCGCATCCATGATCTTTGAGTCAATACAGGGCGCACCCATGATGAGGAATACGTCGCTTCCGCGGCCATCACCCTTTGATTCCGCTTCGGAGTTATGAAAGTCCAGCGTAAGGTTCAAATCGTCCGTCACCTGCCAGTCGAGATTCAGGCCGACGGAATTGACCTCGTTGTGCGACTCGTTCAGCCGCTGATTGGACGACAACTCGTTGCCGAATTCTTCGACGAACACGTACGTGCCGTTCTGGTCGATTTCGGCTTGCCCCGTTTCGGGAAAACCGTCGAACCAGATGCCGAAGGTGTCCCTGATGCCCTCGTTTTCGAATCTTGCGTACGTATAATCGAGCGACGCCGTCAACATGTCAGTTGGCGCCCACTGCAGTACCAGCTGGGCATTCGTTCTCGTGCGGCTGATATCCTCGTCGAAACTCTCGAGGTTCCGCGGATACCACGTATTGCCGTCAGGGTCCGTTCGGTTGTCCGTGAGCGGCATCGTCGGCGCCGGCGGGTTCGTGTCTTCGAGATTCTCGCGCCACAGAGTAATCTGGGTACCCTGCTGGCGGCTGTCGCGCTCCTGGTACGTGAAGAAACCACCGATGCCGATCGTGTCGTCGGCGAACGTGTTGCTGAGTATTCCGGAGAATTCGGGCGTGAAATCGTCGCCGTTCACATTGCTGGTATCCGACATCGCTTTGACACCGAAGCTGGCGACCAGCCCGGGATTGTCGAAGGGTTTCGCCGTGATCAGATCGATCGTCGACCCGATGCCGCCGCTGGGCCTGACCGCGCTGAAGGTCTTATAGACGTTGACGGCTCTGATACCTTCCGTCGCGATGTTTGCGAAGTCCCATGACCTGTTCGAATCAGCGCTCAAGTTGGTCGTCGGCATCTGCCGGCCATTCAGGAGCACGAGGTTGAAATCCGGACCGAAGCCGCGAACCGTAACCTTGCTGCCTTCGTTATTCGAACGATCGATAGACACGCCCGGGATCCGCTGCATGGATTCGGCCAGGTTGGTGTCGGGAAACTTGCCGATATCCTCGGCGGTGATCGCGTCGACAACACCCCTTGAGTTGCGCTTCGTGTTCATCGACGAAATCAGACTGCTGCGGATACCGACGGTGACGACTTCTTCAATCACGTCGTCGGAACCCTGCTGAGCCAACGCTGGCGATGCTGTTGTCGCGCCGAGCGCCAGTGCAACGCCGGTGGCCAGCGGTGTCCTGCGGAAAGATGGCTTGTGCATTTGAACCCCCAAAAAAGCTGCAGCCTGAGACTGCTTTATGGAGCTGCGCCAGCCCGACGCCGCCCCGCGTTCGATTTTGAAACCTGTCCCGACAGCGCTGCTCTCAAAAATATGACAACGTTGTCAGATTGCTTTTATAATCCAACCTGACAGCGCTGTCAACAGCAAGAATTACAAGCATACAGCCTGTACCTTCAGGGGTTAGTCGGCTGATTTAGCGAGAAAAAACGCTATGGTTCGGGGCAACGACAACATTTTATTCGATAAGGATTCAGCCGTACCTGCCAGTATTCGCGGGGCCCGGGAGGTGACAATATTTGCCGGTTCGCCCGACAATCCGGTACCCCGATCGTCGGCCCGACCCTGGCAGGAACGGGTCGGCAATAGCCTTGCCGGCCTCTCGGAACGAGGCCTCGACGACCGCGTCAACCGTATTATTGCCGTTTCGAGGTCTCTGCAATGAATCCCGGCAAGACACATTTCCCGGCGTTACTGGTTGGCAGCCTGCTACTCGGCACCTGTGCACCGGTGCTCGCGGACCAGGCGCATTACGAGGGTCGCAACCGTTATATCGCACCCAGGTCGGCCGAAGCTTTCGTCATTGACGGTGTAGCGAACGAACCCGCATGGCAGGCCGCAGAGTGGCACGCTATCGATCATCGCTGGCTCGGCCCCGAATACGCGGCGGGGGATTTTAGCGGCCGCTTCAAGGTGGCGTGGACGGAAGACAGACTCTATGTCCTGGTCGAAGTCGTCGATGACATCCTGTTCGACAGCCATCGCGATCCGCTCGTGCAGTACTGGGACGACGACTGCGTCGAGATTTTTGTCGACGAGGATTACTCCGGCGGCGACCACCAGTACAACCACAATGCCTTCGCCTACCACATGTCCCTCGACAACCGGGCTATCGACATTGGCACGGACGAGCGGCCACACGACTACTCGCATCACGTGGAAAGCCGCTGGAGGCAGACGGCTAACACGGTCGTCTGGGAAATTGCGATTGACATCTACACCGACGATTACGTCGATGGCTCTGACGATAACCAGCCGGTCGCGCTTCACGCCGGCAAGGTGATGGGCCTCATGCTCGCTTACTGCGACAACGACGGCAGCGAGCTGCGCGAGAATTTCATGGGATCGGAGTCGGTGCCCGAGGGACCGAAAGACCGCGGCTGGATCGACGCCGGGCTGTTCGGTGAACTGCAACTCGTGGATACGGAATAAGAATATGGAACAAGCAGTTAGCGCAGGTTACAGGGCTGGGGACTCCGTTTCCGGCGAGTTCGTGACGTTCGCGGGGGAGCGCTACTACGCCATACGCAACGTCGACCGGATGGCGCCTTTTTTCATCAGCGTCATCTCGAGCGCCGACCACTGGCTCTTCGTGTCGTCCACGGGGGGATTGACGGCTGGCCGGGTTTCGCCTGAGACAGCATTATTTCCTTATATTCCGGTCGACCGGGTCCACGAGAGCATTCCGCATACCGGGCCCATGACCGTGCTGCGCATACAGGCTGACGGGCGCCGGCAGCTCTGGGAGCCATTCAATCGCGAAAGTGAGGCGCGGTTCGCAGTCAGTCGTCACCTCTACAAGAACCTGCTCGGCAACAAGCTTTGCTTCGAGGAGGTCAACCACGACCTCAAGCTCACGTTCCGATACACGTGGATGACGAGTGACCAATTCGGCTTCGTGCGTCACTGCGAGCTTCAGAACACGGGCGGGCGGCCGATGCAGATCGATGTGCTCGACGGTCTGCAAAACATTCTTCCGGCTGGAACGCCCCGGCTGGCGCAAGCCAAAGCCAGCAACCTGGTAGATGCCTACAAATGGACGGAACTGGATGAACCGACCGGGCTGGGCGCGTACACGCTTTACTCCGGCGTATCGGACCGGGCCGAGCCGTGCGAGTCTCTGAAGGCGAATACTGTCTTTGCCACCGGGCTCGAGGGCCACCGCATCTTGCTGTCCTCGGAGCAGTTGGACGCTTTTCGCGGGGGGGCAAACGTCAAGCAGGAAACGCACAAACGCGGCATTCGCGGCGCCTATTTCGTGAGCGCGTCCGTCGGGGTGCCGCCCGGCCAGTCACAACGCTGGCAGATCGTTGCTGACCTGGAGCAGTCGCAATCCCGGGTCGTTGCGCTGCGAAAGCGGCTGCAGCGAGAAACCGATATCGAGGACGCTATCGCCGGCTCCATCGATATGTGCGACGACGAACTCGCACGCATCATGGCCGCGGCTGACAGCTTCCAGGTATCGGCACAGGAAACCGTCAGCAGCCATCACTATGCAAACGTGCTGTTCAACATCCTGCGCGGCGGCATATTCGACGATCAATACAACGTATCGGCACGTGACTTTGCGCAAACGGTGCGGCACTTCAACGGCGGCGTCTACTCGCGCAACGAAGCGTTGCTGGGCAGCCTTCCGGACACGCTCGACCTCAATAAGCTGGTCTCGATGGTCCGCTCGCACGGGGATCCGCAGCTCGAGCGGCTCTGCTACGAATACCTGCCGATTACCTTCGGACGCCGCCACGGCGACCCGAGCCGTCCCTGGAACCGCTTTGCCATCCGGCTGAAAGACGAGTCGGGTAACCGGCTGCTCTCCTACGAGGGCAACTGGCGCGACATCTTTCAGAACTGGGAAGCATTGACCTTCAGCTACCCGGAATTCATCGAGAACGTGATCGCGAAGTTCGTCAATGCATCGACGATGGACGGCTACAATCCCTATCGCATCACCAAGGAGGGTATCGACTGGGAAATCGAGGAGCCCGACGACCCCTGGAGCTATATCGGCTACTGGGGAGACCACCAGATAATCTATCTGCAGAAGCTGCTGGAGCTGTCTGAACAATTTCACCCGACGCGCCTCGCGCAATTGTTGCACCAGCCTGTCTTCAGCTACGCCAATGTTCCTTACCGGATCAAGTCCTTCGAGGATCTGCTCGAAAACCCGAAGGACACGGTCGTCTTCGATCAAGCGCTTGCCGAACGCATCGAGGAACGGGTCGCCGGGAGCGGCGCCGACGGCAAACTGGTCCTCGACGGCAACGGCGAAGTATATCAGGTCACCCTGTTCGAGAAGTTGCTGGTGCCGCTGCTCGCCAAGCTGGGCAACTTCGTGCTCGGTGGTGGAATCTGGCTGAACACCCAGCGGCCCGAATGGAACGATGCCAACAACGCCCTGGTCGGCCACGGTCTCAGCATGGTGACCCTGTATTACATGCGCCGCTACGTCTGCTTCCTGCGGCAGCTCATCGCGTCGGAATCGAAACTGGTCGACCTGTCACGCGAGGTGAGCGAATGGCTGAGTGAAACCGCCTCTGCCCTCGAGAGCGTCCGGCCTTTGCTCGGCACCGGTCGCCTCAGCCCCGGGCAGCGATTCGAGACGTTGCAGGAACTGGGGCTGGCGGCGAGTGGCTACCGCGAGACCGTGTACAGGCAGGAAGGGTTTTCCGAGAAGGTGAAGCAGGCGCCGGATGCCATCCGCAAGATGCTCGATGACGCGCTCGCCGCCATCGATCACAGTATCAGTGTCAACCGGCGCGTCGACGGACTCTACAACGCCTATAACCTGCTGGGCCTCGATACCGCCGCCGCACAGGTCGACACGCTCTATCCCATGCTGGAGGGCCAGGTCGCAGCCCTGAGCTCTGGAGCAATCCCGCCCCGCGAAGCCTGTTCGCTCCTCGACACACTTTTCGAGAGCGACATCTACCGTGCGGACCAGCATTCCTTCATGCTCTATCCGGACAGGACGCTGCCCGGCTTCTTCGAAAAGAACCGTGTCCCCGAAAGCGACGTGAAGGCTATCCCGTTACTCGCACGCATGATCGAGGCCGGCGACGACCGCATCGTCTCGAAAGATGCAGAAGGCACCTGTCGTTTCAACGCAGACTTCAGTAATTCCGGCGACCTCGTTCGTCGTCTCGATGCGCTGCAGGCCGACTACGGCGACGAGATCGGCGCCGCACGCGACGCCTTGCTGAGACTTTACGAGAAGGTCTTCAATCACCGCGCATTCACGGGACGGTCGGGCGCGATGTTCGGCTTCGAAGGCCTCGGCAGCATCTACTGGCACATGGTTACGAAGCTGCTTCTTGCGATCCAGGAGAACTTTTTTGCGGCGCGCGCGAGTGACACCGACGAGGAAACCTGCTTGCGACTTGCGTCACTGTATTACGCCGTCCGGGATGGCATCGGGTTCAACAAGACGCCGTCCGAATACGGTGCGTTCCCGATGGACCCTTATTCGCACACGCCGAAACACGCCGGCGCGCAGCAACCCGGGATGACGGGACAGGTCAAGGAAGAGGTATTGACGCGCTTCGGTGAGCTTGGTGTGCGCGTCCGGGAAGGGGCCGTGCATTTCGAACCCGGGCTGCTGCGTGCCGTTGAGTTTTCCGATGAGCCTCGTTCGTTCCGCTATCTCGACGTACAGGGCGACTGGCAGGAATTTAAGCTGCCTGCCGCGGCGCTGGCATTTACCTGGTGCCAGGTGCCCGTCACATACCGGCTGGAGGAGACGGCCAGCCCGGCGCTGACGCTGGTGTACGAGTACGGGAGGACGGAGACGCTGCCTTCACTGTCGCTGCCGGAGCCGTTGAGTGCCGAACTGTTCCAGCGCAGCGGACGCATCCGGCAAATCGACGTTCGCCTCGGGCACGGGAACCTGCTTGCTGATTGACAGCGCTGTCAGAACAGGGTGTAATTCCGGTCTGCCAGGGGGGTGAAGTGCGCTGCATAGCGCACGTGGTCTGATATATATGCCGAAAGTCACGATAGACGATGTTGCGGAACTCGCGGGCGTCTCGATAAAGACCGTGTCGCGTGTCGTCAATCAGGAGCCTAACGTCCGCGAGGCGACACGCGCCAAGGTCGACGCGGCGATAGCTAAACTCAATTACCGGCCGAACAAGGCTGCGCGCAGCCTGGCGAGTCATCTTTCGCACCTGATCGGCCTGATTTACGACGACCCCGGTTACTACGAAGCCCCGAGTGCCGGCTACGTCATCCGGATGCAGCAGGGTGCTCTCAGCGCCTGCCATGCAAGCAACTACGAGCTGCTGATCCACCCTTGCCAGTACAGGAAGAAGGACATCGGCAAGGAAATCAAGACGTTAAGCTTTGGTGACGCGACGGTCGTCTACGACTATCAGCCGGCGGGAGAAAACGGCGTGACGCTCAGCTTGAGCGCGCTGGTTTCGGAAACCAACAATTCACTGCGTGGACTTAAAAACACCGATCCACGTCGCCTGAGCAAGCTTGGCGAATTGATCTACCAGTGCAGACTTTTACTTTACAAACCCGCCAGGGGCGAGCAGAAGGTGGGTGTTAATACCCCCGTTGTGATCTCGCAAAACTACAGCCTGTTTACCGGCGTGGATTTACCCCTGGCCAGCGATGAGCGGGTTGGAATACAGGCCCAGGTCATGCAGGCCGTCGACGATGCCAGCCTGTTCTCGTCCAGCCTGGGAGACAGCAACATTCACCAGAAGTTATGGGAAAACGTGGAACAGGGACAAGCGTCCAATATGAAGCAAATCAATGTCAATGTTTTACAGGAATCGAATGTCGTCAAGACCGCGGAAAACCTGGATATCGTCGTCCGGTTCCCAGTGTTCCAGGTCCAGAAACCGGTGCGCGAATGGAGTTATCACTTCGATCTGAAAGATTTCAGACTGGCGGTTCAACATACCGACGAAAACTGCACGCCGGACAAATTGATGGAGCTGATCGATCTGGCTGCGATTGGCGCCGGCCTGTAGGCCGTCCGCGGCAACACGCCTCGATCCGGGTCAGGCGGTCAGGACCCATGCATCCATAACGACCAAACCGATGACAATGATAGCCTGCCTGGCAGAAGCTTTTTCTTTCTTCCTGCCATTCCTCATGTCGAATTCGACTAGCGACCAAAAGGACGCAAAGCGACTAATCTTTGCCTGCTTATTCTGGCCTAAGCTTCGCGGCCCGAAATTCTAGCAAAATTTATCAGAACAGACGCTGGCGTAAACCAATAGCGTTTCCGCGAATAGCCACCTTTCGTAGACCCCGTGAAAGCTTGCGCGGCCGTTTCGGAATTCGATACTCGGGCTTTACCCGATTGCCCGGACAAAGTCGCAG
>CAMYJB010000022.1 GCA_947258565.1 uncultured Woeseiaceae bacterium | reverse complement strand
CTCGGCCGCATCCAGCGCCGCGACCGACATCACGGTCGCATAGGCCTGGAGTTGCGGCTCCAGATCCTCGATACGGCCCAGCATCGCCTCGGTCAGGAGAATTGGCGAGATATCGCCCGCCTCGATCCGCGCCGCGACGGACAACAGGCTGTCGAAATACGCCACCTCACGCGTAACGGGCGCGGGCGGCGACTCTTCTCCACACCCGGTGAGCGAGAACATCCCCGCCGAACCTATCATCGCCAGTGCCTCACGGCGGCTGACTTGCGGAGCAAGTGCGCTTCTCTTCATGACGACCCTCCGTCGATTCCGGCGCCAGTCTACTGCATCTGCGCCTGTACGGATAAGGAAAACAAGCGCCCTGTGTCAAGTATGTGTTCCGCTCCCGAGTCCGTCAAAGCGAGCTGGATGGTAGAGAACAGTGCGGATCAGATCGCGAACTCGGCGAAGGCAAGCGGTTCACGGCCCGAATTTCTTGGCGAGGGTTCTGGAAATAGGGCAGGGGTGGCGCCGGAGGGCGAGTTGGCCCCTGCCGCTGCCCTCTGCGGGGCGGCATCAGAATCAGTCCTGGCTGGTTGCGCCGGAGCGAATACAGCGCTGGACAATCCCAAGAAAACAAGAGTCGTGACGAGTTTCAAAGGCGCTCTCGAGATAAAACGGGTGAGTCTGCAGCTTCACACGACCGGCTAGTATGGGTCACCAGCCGTCATCGTACCTCAGGTTTTTCGACTGGCGGCCATGCAACGTGAAGCGGCCCCACGCTATTCACCCTGGATAACTTCGGCACTCGGCCACAATCGGCCGGTCAGTCACAGTTTAACGCTGGCGTAAGACTCGATTCCGCCCAAGTCTGGGCCGACCGCAATGAAATTCCAGCCGAGCTTCTCACAAGCACGTTGGTCCCATTCAGCATCTCCAAAATATGTGACCGACCGAAAATCGTCGCCAATCCTCTTCAAAGCTGATCGCATAATCTTGACTCTCGACGGCGAGTCGTCACCGGTGACTAGCGGAATACCATCAATGCCGAACCCCGCACTTTCAAGTTTAAGGAGTGCAGACTCTCGCCAGCAACCTGTAGCAATGGCAATGCGGCGATCTTCGGACTTTCGGGCGCGCTCAACGAATTGAACTGCTCCGTCGATGATTGGAAACGAGCCTGCAGTTCGAATGTATCTTCTGAGACCGTTTACGAATACAGCTTTAACTGATCTGACGACCTCAAGATCGAATGAGTATCCGTTGTCATCGAGAACTTGCGCGAGAATACCGCTATCTGTCACATGGTCATAATCGCTGAGTTTGCGAATACTCACTTGGCCGAGGACCTCCCTTATTGAGGAAAGATACAGCTCAGTATCGACCGACATCGAGTCGACCAAAGTACCGTCAATGTCGAAAATGATCGCTTGCACGGAAAAGATCCAGGATTGGCAGCACCGGCTGCTTTGATTCAGTGGCGAAAATTATAACCCCAACGCGCTGAGCGGCGGCGTCCGGCACCTTAGCGGTCGCTTGGTTTGAGCTAGGACGACAGGCTCAGACCGGCCAGACCCTGCCGCCGAGACCTGAATCGGCTGGTCCGATTTACCGCGGCCATACCAAAGAGCAGCCATAAGAAAGCCCCGCCGCCGGGGCGGGGCCCTGATGATCAGATCGTTGTGACTTGTGATGTCAGACCGTAGCGAAGGCCCTTTGCTCTCAGGCCGTCCGATGCTCCGCTATGGAATGCAATCTTGGAAACAAGTGACATTGCGCCAGTCGCTCCTGAACACGAAGCGTCGATTGATCATGTCGTCGAGCCAATCGATAAGTCGAACGCCCTGTGCTGAATCCTCCGTGTAAACGCTGTTGTCGGCGATCGCGGTATGCTCGAATCCTTCGCCCAGATAGAAGCGATAATTGAACGTCGTAAACGCACTGATCGCCATGCTTGCGCGAGCTTTCACCGACCATTCTAATGCCGTCACCACTAACTGCGTCGGGTCGGTCCATAGTTCGGGCGAGTTCAGGTTCTTTGCGATATTGAGATAGAAAATTTGCACGGCATCGAACGCCCTCGTGTATTGCCCAAAGCGGGTCCGCGGGTAGCTCCACGCCAGACTCTGGTTCAGCGCTATTGGCAACGCATCGGGCCCAGAGGCGAATGCATTGGCCAGCTGCGGCGGCATGTTCTCCCAGATTCCCCAGACACCTTCGGGCGTCAGGGCGCGATCGTAGAAATCCTGGTTGATGATCCCGTTCGCGGAGTCGGAGAAAGCCCGCTTGCGTGTCCACCACGGCAGTAGCTCGTCGATTGCCGGATACGCGAAGAACGCACCGTACCCGCCTGCACTGGCACCTGCAACGAACACGTCCCTCGGCGGGTGTCCGACGACGTTGGTGTAATAGTCGATCAGCCATTCCAGTACCGCCACGACATTGTCGTAGCCACGATGGTGGATCGTGCGGACGCCGAGGCCGGGCAGGGCATATTGCGTGTCGCGCGAACCGGTATGCAGATCGCCCGTGCAATACGGAATGAACACCTGGAAGTAATCGGCGACCGGGTTATCGGGATTGTCTCGATCGGCGAGGCCGCCAGTGGCATCCAGACCGGCGGGTGTTTCATCGATGACAGGGTCGTAGACCGGATCTCCAGCCACGACCGAACCCAGGCATGTGAGTGGATCCCAACACGCGCCGCCGCCGTCGAAGGCGATGACGAGCTTATCGGAATTACCCATGCGGTAAAAGAAAGAGAATGCGGTAGGCGATGGAGTAAGGAAGAATGGCGGCTCCGGCGCGCCGGAACAGCTCGGGAACCGCGCCTTGCCGGTGCGGTCGATGAACGGTGCTGAGGCATCGACCTGCTGCCACCCGGCTTCGGCCAATGCCTGCGGCCCAACCGCCGAGCATAACGTGACTACAGCCGCGGCCGTCAAAAGTCTGGGAACCATCTTCATAATCATCTCCTGGTTGGGCACGAAAAACTCCTGAAGCCTCGGTAGCCCGGCGATCTTGGGGTCCTTCGTGGCGTTGCAGGAAGCGTCGCGGAGGAAGCGAGGACCCGTGGCTTTGCGTCTCCAGCTTTAGCTGGATTTGCCATTATCGATGATGGATGGTGACAGGCCAGGACGGCCCGTCAATTCGGGGATGTACTGAGTTGGATGAAACGTCCGCTTTGGTCATCGGTGGAAAATGGCTCGGAAATCAGACGACGGGCAGCCGCGAGACAGCGGCCGATCGATTCGTCTCCATGCAACCGGCTCACAACGGCCACCGGCGGCCTGTCGTGCACGGCAGTGCGAAACGATAACTGGACGCTGTGAGGTAGCGCACAAACTTTGTCGCCGGCTTCTGCGTAAAATCTGCGGTTATGCATCGACGATTTCTGCAACTTCTGCAACTGGCCGCACTGTTCGGTTTGCTGCAAGCATGTGGTGGCTCCTCGGGCGGCGGGCCGCCGCCACCGCCGGCAGAAACCAGACCTTTTGAGCTCGGGTTTACCCCTTGGCCATACGATGCTACTCCAACGGCCGTTAATTTCGTGTACTCCGAAGTAGCTTTACGAGGCGACTTTATCGCGCACCATCTCGATGCCGGCATTCCCTGGGAAGAGGCGCTGAACGGAACGCCGTATTCGCCTGAGGTGGAGGCCGAGATCAGCGCGAGGTTGGCCAATACGCCGACTAATATGAGAACGTATTTGGCGCTCAGCCCACTCAATGGAATGCGGGACGGGCTTGCAGATTATTGGGGGACCGCTCCGAATCAGCCATTACCATCACCGTGGGATGCGCGAGCACTGGACGACCCGGATGTAATAACCGCATACACCCGCTTTGCGGCAGACCTGATCCAACGCTTCAGTCCTGATTATTTTAATCTTGGTATAGAAGTCAGTGAGCTTGCTCTCAACGACATTGCCGCGTACGAAGACCTGGTTAATTTCACGGCAGCCGTTTCCAGCTCCCTGAGAGCACAGTTCCCGAATGTGCAACTGATGGCAAGTGTCGCGTTGAAGTCCCCCGGCTCGTCTGCAGCCGCGACGATACGCGCGGAGCTACCGCGCTTGATTGAACTCATCGATGTTGTTGGCATCAGCGTGTACCCGTATGTCTTTTTCGACCATTCGGATCGTGGAGACCCTGCGAAACTCCCTGCAGACTGGTTGTCGCAGATTGCGGGTTTGGCAGGTGGCAAACCGGTCGCCATAGCAGAGACGGGCTGGATCGCGGAAACGCTCACGATTCCAGCTTTCGGGGTAGACATCGCCAGCGATTCTGCGAAACAGGATGCCTACCTGAACACGCTCTTTACCGCGGCGAATACGCTGGATGCCCGATTCATTGTCTGGTTTTCCCTGGTTGACTACGATGCGCTTTGGAACGGAGCGCTCCAACAGGATCCCGTCGCGCATATCTGGCGGGACACCGGGCTATATGACGAGAATCTGAATCCGCGCCCGGCGCTGGACACGTGGATGAACCGACTCGCCTTACCGTTGCAATAAGAAGCCCGCCTGTCCCAAGATTGCCATGCGTTAGTTCTGCAGCAGCGTGCCATGCTTCTGTACGCGGTCTCAGAAAAACGACTATACTTCGCCATCTGGCTGGGCGTCTGGCCCGCCGATACAACAAAAATATAGGGGATAACAATGAAGAAGATCTTGATCTCGCTCTTGAGCGGCGGCTTGTTGCTGTCGACAGGAACGGTCGTTGCAGACAGTCACGGAGAATCTGCAGAGGGGCCGGACCCGGCAACGCCGGTCGAGTTGTATGCCTGCACCTATAACGAGGGGAAAGGCCCTGCCGATCTCGACGAGGTTGTGGGTATGTGGAATGCATGGGCAGACGAGCAAGGGCTGCAGGATTATTCGGCCTGGACGCTGGTGCCGTACTACTCGGGACCCGAGCAGGAGTTCGACGTGCTTTGGATTGGTGGCTCGCCCAGCGCGAAGATGCTGGGCCGGGCACAGGATCGATGGCTTGCCACCGGCGGCGATGTCATGGATGAGTTCAATGCACTCTGGAGCTGTAATGCGCATGCCAACTTCGCGGTGCTGGAGTACAAGAAGCCGCCCGAGCGTGCCAATCCTTCCAATATCGTCGTCTCATTTTCGGATTGCAGCATGACCGATGACACGAGTTTCGGTGATATTTCGCCCGCACTCAGCGCGTGGGCTGAGTACCGGTCCGGGCATGGTTCGACGTCGGGCATGTGGGTGTTCTTCCCGGCCTACGGCGGCGGCGGTGAAGAATTCGACTTCAAATTCATCGCGGCCTGGCAGAACCTGGAAGAGCAGGGTGCCGACTACGATCAGTACAGTGAAAGCGGCTGGATGAAGGCCGAGGAACTGTTCACCGGAAAGGTCGATTGCGATTCCTCGCGCGTCTATCTGGGAACCAACAGGCGCATGGCGGCAGATAACGAATAGTCACGCACGCCATGACCTAACGAAAGCGGCGAGCATGGCTCGCCGCTTTTTTTTGCGCCAGTCACTTCCGCGCAATTGCGGAACGATTCCCGCGGGTGCAACATGCGGGGTAGCCAGTAAAGACGCGAAAGGAGATCTGCATGTTGCTGCGCGCGTTGACCGGGTTGATTTTTGGTGCGGCAGTTGCGGGCTGCGGTGCTGGTGATGAGGACGTCGCCAAGAACCCGGCGCGGATCGAAACCGCACGATTGTCGGCAATCGTCAGGGAACTGGCGTCCGATGATTACGAGGGGCGTGCACCCGGCACGCCCGGCGGTAGGAAGACGGTCGAATACCTGATCCGCCGATTCAACGAATTGGGACTCGATCCGGGCGGCGTCGAGGGCAGCTGGACACACGATGTACCGATGATCCACACGCAGGTCGAAGCACCGGCAACGATGCAGTTTGTTGTGGACGGCGTTCCGCAACCCCTGGAACAAAAACTGAACATCGAAGCCAGTACCGTGCGTGAGGTTGACTCGATCTTGATCGATGCGCCGGTCGTATTCGTTGGTTTTGGCGCCTATGCCCCCGAGCGGAACTGGGATGACTACGGCGACATCGACCTCGAAGCCAAGGTCGCGCTCTTCCTGGTCAATGATCCGGACTTTGCCGCGGAACCGGGAGAGCCTGTTGCCGGCGTATTTGGTAACCGGCGCATGACGTACTACGGCCGCTGGACCTACAAGTTCGAGGAAGCAGCACGCCGCGGCGCAGCGGCTGCGCTCGTAATTCACGAGACCGGGGCCGCGGGCTATGGCTGGAACGTTGCATCGTCGTCGCCCGGTGAGAACTATGCGGTTGTCCATGCGGACATGGCGACGGCCCCGGTCATGCTGCAAGGCTGGCTGCACGGGGATGCAGCCTCGGCATTGATGGCAAGTGCGGGTTACGATCTTGAAGAGCTTCGCAAACAGGCGCGCAGTCCTGATTTCCAGGCCTTCGAAATGGACGGCGCACGATTTGAAGCGGAGCTTTCCGTCGCCGTCGAGCATTTCGAAAGCAGTAACGTCCTCGCGATATTGCCGGGTGAGGCACATCCCGACGAGTTTCTGATGGTCGCGGCCCACTGGGATGCATACGGTACCGGCGAACCGGACGAGCAAGGCCGAACGGTGCGGCCGGGCGCCAACGATGATGCGCTGGGCATCGCCGGTGTGCTGGAGATTGCCCGTGTCCTGAAATCCGGGCCGCCGCTCCAGCGCAGTGTGGTGTTTGCGGCCTGGACGGCTGAGGAGAGTGGCCTGCTGGGCTCCGACGCCTACGCGAGAGACCCCATCTATCCGCTGGAGACGACGGTCGCTAACCTGAGTCTCGATATTCTCAATACGGCCGGTCCGGCACGAGACGTTGTTCTCGTCGGCGAGGGCCAGAGCGAACTCGAGGATGATCTCGTTCGCGCTGCGGCAGCGCAGGGGCGCAGTGTCACACCCGAGAGCCTCCCGGAAAACGGTCTGTTCTTTCGTGCCGATCACTTTCCCATGGCCAGGGGTGGCGTGCCGGTGCTGTTGATCATGCAAATCGCGGGGGCCGCCGATCTCGTCGACGGCGGCCGGCAGGCAGGCGAGCAGTGGATCGCAGATTACGTCGGCAATTGCTATCACCAGACCTGCGACGCCTGGGACCCGGACTGGGACCTGCGTGGAGCCGCCCAGGACATGGAGCTGTTGCAGGCGATTATCGAGGACCTCGGCAACTCCCGACGCTGGCCGCAATGGAAAGCGGGTTCCGAGTTCAAGGCCGTGCGTGAGCAGAGCGCCAGCGCTCGCAGCGAGGAGTAAAGGGGCAGACGGTTGGACTACCTGTCGCTGATTTTCGGCCTGGCGGGGCTCTGGTACGGGACGGAACTGACTATCCGGGGCGCTGTCACCGTTGCGTCACGGCTTGGCGTATCCGACTTTATCGTCGGCGTCGCCATCCTGTCGATCGGCAGCGATCTTCCGGAACTCGCGATTGCGATCGATGGCGCGATCATCAATCTGCTATCCGGCGATGCATCGGACGTCGTTGTCGGCACGGCGATCGGCAGTTCCCTCGGCCAGATCGGGTTCGTGCTCGGCGTGGCGGCCCTGATGTCTTACCTTACTTTGCCGCGGAGCATGATTTTTCAGCACGGCAGCGTGTTGCTGGGCTCGACCTTGCTCCTCGGTATCTTCGGTTTCGACGGCGCCGTGTCCAGAACCGAGGGGATCGCTCTGCTGGTCGTGTACTTCATTTATTTTGCGTCTCTGTTCGGTGATCGGCGAAAACGCGCCGACCCCGACGGCGATGATGGGCTAATTCGTAATGCCAGGGCATGGCTGTATCTCGCGGCCGGCCTCGGTATCGTGGGAATTTGCGCCGAACTGACGGTTAGCGGCGCCATCGCCGTAGCCGCCGCACTGGATATCAGTGAAGCATTCGTCGCCGTCGTTATCATCGGCCTTGGCACCAGCCTCCCGGAGCTTTCCATATCGGTGGGTGCGGCGATCAAGAAGCGAGCGCGCATGTCCGTCGGGAATCTCGTCGGCAGCAACATTTTCGACACGCTCGTGCCCGTCGGGGCCGCTGCTGTGATCTCGACGTTGCGGTTCGATGGCAACCTCCTGCGCTTCGACTTGCCATTCCTGTTTTTCCTGACCCTGGCGGTGCTGGTGTTCTTCCTGCGTAAGCGTGGCATCCAGAAAGGCGAGGCGATCATCATACTGGCGCTCTACGGCGGCTATGTGCTCGTGAAGCTGTCCCGGGCGTTCTGAGCCGCGGAGCGGCGCTGTCGGCGCGTACATTGTATCCGCGCCGCAGAGCGGCCATAATCGCGCCCGGTCCGCGTCGGCTTCCCCGCGACGGTCAGCCGTGAACCCCGTCAGGCCCGGAAGGGAGCAGCGGTAGCGGTGACGCCGGGTGCCGGGGAGTTGCTGGCGCGGGCCACTCCGCTTTTTCGTCGTCGTATCCGCCGCCGTTTGCTACTTGCGGCGGGGGGTCGGTGCGTTACACTGGCTGACCTTTAGGGGTGACGGTTTACGTCTCTTGGTTTCGCTATGAGCTATCTCGTTTTGGCCCGGAAATGGCGGCCAAAAACCTTTGCGGACACGGTTGGTCAGGAGCATGTGCTCAAAGCGCTGGTCAATGCGCTCGACTCCGGGCGTCTGCACCACGCCTACCTGTTTGCAGGCACGCGGGGCGTCGGCAAGACGACGATCGCCAGGATCCTGGCGAAAGCTCTCAACTGCGAAAACGGAGTAACGTCGGCGCCTTGCGGTGAGTGTAGCGCGTGCAGGGAGATCGACGAGGGGCGTTTCGTGGATCTCATCGAGGTCGATGCCGCCTCGAAAACCAAGGTGGACGACACCCGGGACCTGCTCGACAACGTGCAGTATGCCCCCTCCAGGGGCCGCTACAAGGTCTACCTCATCGACGAGGTGCACATGTTGTCGACCAGCTCGTTCAATGCATTGCTGAAGACGCTCGAGGAACCACCGCCACACGTGAAGTTCCTGCTCGCAACGACGGATCCGCAGAAGCTGCCAGTGACGGTCCTGTCGCGCTGCCTGCAATTCAACCTCAAACGCCTGACGCCGAAGCTCATCCAGGACCGGCTGGCGCATATCTGTGACGCGGAAGGCATCGAAGCCGAAACGCCGGCGCTTGCCATGCTGGCCCGCGCAGCCGACGGCAGCCTCAGGGACGCCCTGAGCCTGCTCGACCAGGCAATCGCCTATTGCGGCGGCAGGGTCGACGAGGAATCGCTGGCGCTGATGCTCGGCACGATCGACCGTGATCACGTCATCCGGTTGCTCAGGAACCTGGCCGCGGACGATGCCGCGGCGATCATCGACCTGGTGGCCGAGCTGGACGAGCAGTTTCCGGACTATGCGCGATTGCTCGAGGACCTGGCGAGAATGTTGCAGCGGATTGCGGTGTACCAGCTCATAGGCTCGACGGACGCCGATGACGAGATCGCGGAGAGAGTGCTTTCCGAACTCGCGGGACTCTTCGAGCCGGCCGATGTCCAGCTCTATTACCAGACTGCACTGACGGGCCGACGGGACCTGCCGCTGGCCCCGGACCCGCGCAGCGGCGCCGAGATGACATTGCTGCGAATGCTGGCTTTCAAGCCCGCGGCTGCCAATTCCGCCAGCGTTGCCCCGGCTGGCTCTGCCGACAAGCCGACGGCGGCAAAGCCCGGGAAAGCGCCGTCCGCCGCGCAACCGGCTGCCAGTGCAGCCCGACAACCGGCCGCTCGGGCGGCGAAGCCGCCGGCAGCCGGCACTAAAGGCTGGCAGGACACGGAATGGGGCGCGATCATGAGTGAACTTGAACTGACGGGATCGCTGCGGTTGCTGGCCGCCAACTGCGCGCTGGAAAAGCGAGGGGGCAATACCGTGTATTTCAGTCTGGATCCGCGGTCGGACTCTTTGCTGACCCGGCAACGCAAGGACGCGCTGGCAGCTGCCTTGTCGAAGCACTTCGGCGAGGAGCTGGTCGTTGATATCCAGATCGCGAAATCGGCGCCCGAGACACCGCACGCGCAGGAAAATCGCATTGCGGACGAGCGTATGGTTGCAGCACGAAAGTCGCTCGAGTCTGATCCAAACGTGCAGACACTCAAGAATATGTTCGGCGCGGAACTCAAGACCGATACGATCGAGCCGCTGGATTCACCGCGGTCCGACTAGCAAGGAGTAAGCAATGAAAGGTGGCATCGGCCAGTTGATGAAGCAGGCCCAGCAGATGCAGGCGAACATGAAAAAGGCCCAGGAGGAAATGGCGTCGCTGACCGTTACAGGCGAGTCCGGCGGCGGTATGGTCAAGGTAACGATGACCTGCCAACATCGACTGCAGGCGCTTGAAATCGACGACACCCTGATTGGTGACGACAAGGAGATGCTCGAGGACCTCATTACGGCGGCATTCAACGACGCGGTGACGAAAGTGGAGAAGACCGTGCAGGAGAAATTCGCCGGGCTGACCTCGGGGATGTCGCTGCCTCCGGGCGTGAACCTGCCGTTCTGAATAGCGCATGTCCTTTTCGCCCCTGTTGGTCCAGTTGATCGACGCACTTCGCTGCATGCCGGGCGTCGGCAAGAAGTCGGCTCAGCGAATCGCATTCCACCTGCTGGAACGCGATCGCGACGGCGCGACGCATTTGTCCTCCGCGTTATTGCAGGCCGTGCAGGGAATCGGCCACTGTAAACGCTGCCGCATGCTGAGCGAGCACGATCTATGCTCGATCTGCAGTGCGACCGGGCGAGACGCCACGCAGCTTTGCATCGTGGAATCGCCGGCGGACGTCATGGCCATTGAGGATGCCACGGGTTTCCGCGGCCATTACTTCGTTTTGATGGGACACCTGTCACCGCTCGACGGTATCGGGCCGCAGGAACTCGGGTTGACGACGCTCGAGCAGCGGCTCGCAGAGGGCGGCATCAGCGAAATGATCATTGCCACCAATCCGACAGTGGAGGGCGACGCTACGGCACACTATCTCGCCGATCTCGCGGAGCGGCACGATGTGCAGGCGAGCAGGATTGCTCATGGCGTGCCGCTGGGTGGTGAGCTCGAATACGTCGATGGCGGTACATTGTCACATGCGTTCTACGGACGCAGGCTGATCGAATAGGGGAAGCTCATGAGTGAACAAGACTGTCTTTTTTGCAAGATCGTCAACGGGGACCTGGCGGCCGATATCGTTTACGAAAACGATACGCTCATCGCATTTCGGGATATCGATCCGAAAGCGCCGACGCACATACTGCTCATTCCCCGACGTCACATTGCGACGATGAATGATCTGCAGGACGGTGACGAATCGCTCAGCGGGGAGTTGTTACTGGCAGCCACCAGGATTGCGGCTGACGAGGGCCTCGCGGATGAAGGTTATCGCGTCGTCATGAACTGCAACGCGGCCGCGGGCCAGAGCGTTTTTCACATACACCTGCACCTGATGGGTGGCAGGACGATGACCTGGCCGCCGGGTTAGTACTGGCCGCTCGTCAGTTTCGTTGTCAGCGCGAGCAGGTGCCGGTAACTGTCGTAGCGGCGCTTGCTGATCGTTCCATTGTCAACCGCGGCTTTGACGGCGCAGCCCGGCTCACGCAGGTGACGGCAGTTCGCGAAGCGGCAGGCCTGGGAGGAGGCTGCGATTTCCCGGTAGCCGACGACGATTTCATCTGGCTGAAGCGCCGGCGCGTAGTCGCGCACGCCGGGCGAGTCGATCACGGCGCCGCCACCCGGTAATTGCAGCATGGCGGAGTTGACGGTCGTGTGACGGCCTTCGCCGCTCTTGTCCGAGATTGCGGCAACGCGTAGTCGATCGTCGCCCAGCAAACGATTGATCAGGCTGGACTTGCCGACGCCCGATTGACCCACAATGATCGATATGCCGTCGCGCAGCAGCTCGGCCACGGCGTCCATGTTGCGGCCGCTCTTTGCACTGCAGCGCACCGTCGGATAGCCGATACGCGCATAATCGTTGAGGATCTCGTCCACAGAAGATTCGGCAGCCAGGTCGCTCTTGTTGAAGACGACAGCGGCGCTCGCGTTGATTAGCTCCGCGGCGCACAGGTAGCGGTCGACGATTGCCCACTCGGGTTCCGGGGCCGGGGCAGCCATCACCAGCAACTTGTCGATATTGGCCGCGAGGACCTCAACCTTGCCGCGCAGGTTCGGCCGCGTCAGTTCGTTACGCCGCTCGCAGATCGCAGTGATGAGCCAGTCCGACTCACCGGGGATCGGGCCGGCTTCGACACGGTCTCCACAGACCGGTTTCAGGCGCTTGCCCTTGATGCGTGCATCGACATTGCGGCCGTCGGGCAACAGCAACCGCATCCGGCGGCTGTAGGTCGCAACGACCAGGGGCTCGGGCTCGATCATGACTGTCGGCAAATCGTGCACATGTTTCGAAGTATGCCGTGCCATGCGGCACCATGCACCGTCGTGCGTTGTACACTACGGCCTGCATAAGAGGATACTGGATCTGCAATGAACGAATGGCCGCCCCTGATCGACACCGCCAGCAACCTGATCTGGATTGACCTTGAAATGACGGGACTCGATACGGTCAACGACAGGATTATCGAAATAGCGACAATCGTGACCGACAAGTACCTCAACGAACTCGCCGAGGGCCCGGTCATTGCTATTTCACAGTCGCAGGAGACAATGGATGCAATGGACGAGTGGAATACCCGTCAACACGGCGAGTCGGGCCTGACGGCGCGAGTGCTGGCCAGCACGGCCAGTACCGCAGAGGCGGAAAAGGCGACACTCGATTTCCTGGCAGCCTGGGTCGACACGGGGGCGTCGCCGATGTGTGGTAACAGCATCTGCCAGGACCGGCGATTTCTTGCGCGCGAGATGCCGGAGCTCGAGCGCTATTTCCACTACCGGAATCTCGACGTCAGCACGCTCAAGATACTGGCCCGGCATTGGGCGCCGGATGTGGCGGCAGGATTTAGCAAGGAGTCGACCCATCGCGCTCTGGGCGATATTCGCGATTCCATCGAAGAACTGGCCTGGTACCGCGACCGGCTTTTCGACCGGTCCGTGATTGCGGAGGCGGCCGGCTAATGGACAAGCCCTGTGCCGCAGCGGCCGCCCGCAACGCTGCGCCTATCCTGGGCGTTCTTCGTCATGAGCTGCGCGGCTGCGCGACGTTGTTCGAAATCGGTTCGGGCACCGGCCAGCATGCGGTCACGGTCGCCGCTGCGCTGCCCGAGCTGGAGTGGCAAACGAGCGACCTGGAGCAGTCGCATTCCGGAATCCGCGCCTGGATCGCGGATGCAGGCCTCGAAAACGTCCTGGCACCAATGTGCTTCGACGTGCTGACCGCCGAGCCGGACGGGAAAAAGTTCGATGCCGTATTCTCCGCCAACACCGCGCACATCATGAGCTACGCTGCAGTGCGGAGGACATTCGAACTCGCAGGCGCGATGTTGGGCGTGCCGGGCGTCTTTTGTCTCTACGGCCCGTTCAGCCGCGGCGGCGCCTTCAGTACGCCGAGCAATGAGGCCTTCGACGCATCGCTCAGGGCTCGAAATGCCGACATGGGCATTCGCGACCTCGACGACCTGGAGGTCCTGGCCGGACGGAACGGTATGCAACTGGAAAGGACTTACGCGATGCCGGCCAATAACCTGCTTGTCGTGTGGACCAGGAACTTACCCGGCTGTCGCCGATAAGCGACTGATTTGGAAGATTTTTGGCTAGAACCGCCAAGCGCCATGTCTTATAGTTGCGCCATGAAACCGATGATCAACGGCTGTGCAGCGTCGCTACTGTCGGCGTTGCTGTTTACGAGCGCCGCCAGTGCCGAGTCCGCCTGGGTGAGCGATGAATTCGAAATTACGTTACGGAGCGGCCCGTCCACGAGCAACGCCATCGAGCTGATGCTCAGCAGTGGCACCGAACTCGAGGTCCTGGAGAGGGATGCCGAATCCGGGTACTCGCGCGTCCGCACCGGTGGTGGAACGGAGGGTTGGGTGCTGACCCGTTACCTGATGAACGAGCCCGCCGCCCGGGAGCAGCTTGCGAGACTGACGAGCCAGCTCACCAGTGAGGCGTCGCGCGGCACGTCGCTGAACGCACAACTCGGTGCAATACGGTCCGAGTATGACGCTGCCACGAAACGGATCGAGACGCTCGAACGCGAAAAAAGCGGGCTCGAGGCGGAGCTCGAGGAAATCAAGCGTACCGCCGCGAACGTCCTTGCGATCAACAACCAGAACAAGCAGCTGCGGGAGCAGCTTGCCGCCGAGGAAATTCGCGTTGCGACGCTCGAACAGGAAAACCGCGAGCTGTCCGGTCAGACGACCCGCTACTGGTTCATGTCGGGAGCACTGGTGCTCGTCGTTGGAATGGTTCTCGGATTATGGCTGCCACGGATCCGCTGGCAACGCCGGTCGCGCTACGATCGATTCTGAGCCCGGTTCCGGTCAGACGGATTCGCCGGCGAGAAACAGCCACGTTTCGATGACGCTGTCCGGATTGAGGGACATGCTCTCGATGCCCTGGTCGAGCAGCCAGCGCGCAAGGTCCGGGTGATCCGACGGCCCCTGCCCACAGATCCCGATGTATTTTCCACGCGCTTTGCAGGCGGATATGGTCATCGCGAGCGTCGCCTTGACGGCGTCGTCGCGCTCGTCGAAGACGTCGGCCACAAGCGCGGAATCACGGTCGAGCCCGAGCACGAGCTGGGTCATATCGTTGGAGCCGATGGACATGCCGTCGAAGTGATCGAGGTACTGGTCGGCGAGCAGGGCATTGGTGGGCAGCTCCGACATCATGATGATTTTGAGATCGTCCTTGCCTCGCGCGAGACCGTTCTCGGCCATCAGGTCGACGACGTCTTTGCCCTGCTTGACAGTCCGTACGAACGGAATCATGACCTGGACGTTCTTCAGACCCATGTCATTTCGTACCTTGCGGATTGCCGTACATTCCATCTCGAAGCAGGGCCGAAAACTGTCGGCGACATAGCGTGCAGCGCCGCGGAAACCCAGCATCGGATTTTCTTCATCCGGCTCATACCTGTCGCCGCCGATGAGATTGGCATATTCGTTGGACTTGAAGTCCGACATGCGCACGATCACCGGTTCCGGTGCAAATGCGGCAGCGATCGTCGAGACGCCTTCGGCGAGCCGGTCGATGAAGAAACTCACGGGGTCGTCATAGCCGGCCATCTGATCGTCCACCGCATTACGCGTCGATTCGTCGAGCGACTCGTATTCGAGCAGCGCCTGCGGATGCACGCCGATCATGCGGTTGATGATGAATTCGAGTCGCGCCAGGCCGACGCCCCTGTTAGGGACATTCGCGAAATCGAATGCACGGTCGGGATTGCCCACGTTCATCATTATCTTGACGGGAATATCCGGCAGTGAATCCAGCTCTATCCGGGTTCTTTCGAACTCGAGCCGCCCCGAGTAAACCATTCCCTCGTCGCCTTCGGCGCAACTCACGGTAACCTCGGCGCCGTCAGTGATGGTATCCGTTGCGTCGCCACAACCCACGACGGCCGGAATGCCGAGTTCACGCGCGATGATCGCGGCATGGCACGTACGGCCACCGCGATTGGTGACGATAGCTGCCGCGCGTTTCATGACGGGCTCCCAGTCCGGGTCCGTCATGTCGGAGACCAGCACGTCGCCGTTTTGCACTCGATTCATCTCGCTGACGTCGCGAATCACCCGTGCGGTACCCGACCCGATCTTCTGGCCGATACTGCGGCCCTTGCTGATGATGTCCGAGCGCCCCTTCAGCGTGAAGCGCTGAATGGTCCGGCCGCTCCGGCTCTGTACGGTCTCCGGGCGCGCCTGCAGGATGTAGATCCTGCCGTCGTTGCCGTCCTTGCCCCATTCGATATCCATCGGGCGCTGGTAGTGATTTTCGATCGTGACGGCCATCCTTGCCAGTTCGATGATTTCCTCCTCGCTCAGTGAAAAACGGTGCGAGTCCGCCTCGTCAACGTCGACCGTTTCAACCGTCTTGCCGGGCTTCGGATCGTCGCTGTAGACCATCTTGATGGCCTTGCCGCCAAGGGTCTTGCGGAGTATCGGGAATTTGCCGTCACGCAGCGCCGGCTTGTAGACATAGAATTCGTCGGGATTTACGGCGCCCTGCACGACGGTTTCGCCGAGGCCGTACGAGGATGTGATGAATACGGCGTCGCGAAACCCGGACTCGGTGTCGAGCGTAAAGACCACGCCCGAAGTGCCGACATCGCTGCGAACCATTGTCTGCACGCCCACCGACAGTGCGACCTGGCTGTGGTCGAATCCCTGGTGCACGCGATACGCGATTGCCCGGTCATTGAAAAGTGATGCGAACACCTGGTGCAGGGCATCGTTTAGGTGGTCCAGGCCGCGGACATTGAGAAAGGTTTCCTGCTGACCCGCAAAGGATGCGTCCGGGAGGTCCTCGGCTGTCGCAGATGAACGAACGGCGACCGCAATATCCTCGCCGACGCTCATTGCTTCCCAGGCGATGCGGATGTCGTTCATCAGCCTCCCGGGTAACGGCGTATTCAGGATCCATTCCCGAATCTGGCTCCCGGCGGACGTCAATGCTTCGATATCGTCGACGTCGAGATCGTCGAGCAGGGATTTAATGCGTGTATCGAGCCCGTCAGCCGCGAGAAAGTCGCGGTAGGCGTTCGCCGTCGTCGCAAATCCGCCGGGAACCGTAATGCCCAGCTCGCTGAGATTGCTGATCATCTCCCCAAGCGACGCGTTCTTTCCGCCGACGCGCTCCACATCATTCATTCCAAGCTCGGCGAGCTTTATGACATAAGGTTCCAAACTAGGCTCCCTTGTGTTCCATAGCAGGAAGTGGACAATCGAACTTCGAAAAGGGGATGCGCTGCGATACGGATCGCGGCGACCGGACGAGACTGCTGGATATGACTGAACGCACTGTTTTCTTTCTTTCGGATCAGACCGGCGTGACCGCGGAAACGCTCGGTCACAGTCTGCTGACTCAGTTCAACGGTCAGGAATTCCGGCAGGTGACTTTGCCATTTATAGATTCCGATGACAAGGCACACGAAGCGGTCGCCCGGATCAACGCAGCAGGCGATTCAGACAGCCTTCGGCCGATCGTTTTTTCGACGCTGGTACAGGACAATCTACGCAGTATCGTCCGGGAAGCCCAGGGCCTGCACCTGGACATTTTTGACGTATTCCTGCAGCCGCTGGAAACCGAATTTCAACAGGAATCCACGCACGAGCCCGGGCGGGCCCACGGAATGACCGACATCGAGGCGTATATGCGTCGCATCGAGGCGACCAACTTCGCACTCGCGAATGACGATGGGGGGATCAGCAGGAATTACGAAATGGCCGACGTGATTCTGATCGGCGTATCGCGCTCCGGCAAGACGCCGACCTGCCTTTACCTGGCGCTGCAGTATGGCGTCTATGCCGCCAATTTTCCGCTGGCCGACGAAGAGTTCGAGAGTGGTGAGTTGCCGCAGGTTCTGCTGGAACATAAGCAAAAATTGTTCGGCCTCACGATCGCGCCCGAGCGCCTGCGTCACATACGCAAGGAAAGACGTCCGCTAGGCACCTATTCGAGCGCCCAGCAGGTTCGTTACGAACTCCGCGAATCGGAGAAGATATTCCGGCGCTACGGCATACCGAACGTTGATACGACGGAATTTTCGATCGAGGAAATCGCAAGCCGAATTCTCGATAGTACCGGCGTTGAGCGGCGAGTTCGAGCCTGATTTTTCACTTTGTGACGGCCGTCTTGGAACGGTATTTGCTTGCCTTTTGAGTGGGTAACCCTGTGCTATATTGGCCGCATGTTACTCGATTCACAGCTGGTTCCAGAGACCGTCGTAAGACCGCGCAGTTTCGTCGGTCTGATGGCTTTGTACGAGAGTAACTATCTTCGACTCCTGCAACTGGTTCCGGAGCTGGAGCGGCTGGACGGTTGTTTCCGATCAAAGGTCGCCGGCGAGTGCGAGCTGTTCGTGGAGATCATCGAGCGGTGCCGCTATACGATCACGTTGTCCCTGACCTACCATTTCGAGACGGATGACGGCCGCCTCGCTGACCCGGACATCAAGGTACGCGCGTATCTCGATGGCCGCCTGGCCGAGGCGATGAGCCTGGCCGGCGATCATCAGCATGCGGAGTTGCGCAAATTGGTCAGGAAGAATCGTCGCGAACTCGACGCGCGCTGGCGACGCAATGTCATTCTCAATAAGTGGCTTGAATACCTCTCCGACCAGGGGCACCTGATCCTCGAGCGCTAATCAGGCTCCGTGCGTCAGTTGCTGAAACTGTCGATCACGTCCGAGTCTCCCTTATACGCAATTGACATGATTCGATACGCCGCGGTGAAGTAGCCGTGGTCCGGATTATGTAAAGAGACTTGATATGGCGAGCCGTCAGGCAATCTTCGGAATTGCAAACGAGCCCGATGACGATAACGACAAGCTCGTAGAGTTGTTCAGGAATCGCGCGGAACTCAAGAAGGAGTTCGCCGCGCTCGACAAGGAAAAATACCGCCTGCAGCAGCTGATAAAGGAGCAACAGGGCGCGACGGCGCGTGTAACTCAGCGGCTCGAGCACCTCGAACGCCTGCTCGTGGATCCCGAATGGGTGCATACCGTGGTGGTGTTCTATCAGCTCCGTTCATTGAACCGGCGTTGCCAGGGCAAGCTGGCCAGGTTCGCCGAGCAACTCAAGCAGCAGCGCGAGAATCGGCGGCGGGAATTCCAGCTGCAGGCCTGGTGTGAGAAGTTGAACGCGCAGAAAGCCAGGCTCGAGAAGGGGCTGGGGCAGCACCGCGAGACGCTGCGATCGCTCGAGGAGCAGATCAGCGCGGAGCAGCGTCGGGTGGAGTCGATGAGCGGGCTTTCGAAAATGCTCAGGGGGCGCACGGCATCCGGTGGGCTTGCTGAACTTGGCGAGCGGCTGGATGCGGCCAGGAAAGAGGAACAAACGCTGCTAACGAAGCTCGATTCGATCGAGCAGGCAGAGCGTCCGGATCCGGAGGGGCTGAGTACCCCGGAAAAGCGTTCGATCAATTTCATGATTATTGCCTACGCCCAGCATCTCTACCTGCAGTTCCGCGACCGCAGTCTCATTGCGCTGGTCAAGGAATCGAGCGAGAAGAGTGTCGGCGCGATCAATTACGGCAACAAGCAGGATTGCGATCGACTCCTTGAACGCATCGCTGCACAGGTCGAATCGATGGAAAAGGCGAGTGACTGCGTGGACGCGCTCAAGCGGCGCGCCGAGCTTATTGCCGAGCATGCGGTCTTCCAGGAAGACGACGACGCAGTGCCGGTTGCAGGTACGGTTGCGACCGTGTTCGCGATCAATGCGAACGATGTCGTCACCAAATCAGATGCCAATCTTGTGGGCGAAAATTACTGGGGAATGGCAAACGTGCTTAGCCGCTGAGCGCGGTCTTGCGGGGCTAAATATCCTTGCGCAACATCTGCCGCCGATAGCGCAGGAACTCGTCCTCGGAGAGTCCTGAAAGCTCGGACGCGCCGTCGGACTGGCCGGTGTTGATTGCCGCGGCCGGATCTTCGACCGCATCGGTTTTTTCGACCGTAAGCGGCCCGCTCGGGTCATCAGGCTGTTCCCGCCCGGTCATTTGCGGTTGCCGCATTTGCGCTTCATCGGCGATCCGCCGCAGCATGACGTCGATTCGGGGTTCCGCGCTCCGGAGGGATGATCCCGGTGCGAGGTCGACAGATGTTTCTGCGGGAGAAATTTCGTCGTGCGCGTCGTTCGTATTCGTACCGTGATCGATCAACTGGATCGTGAGCTCGGTATCAGCGATAGCGGCTGCCGGCGGGGCGTCAATGGACTGATCGCAGCGCGCATCGGCGCCGGTCGCGGAGAGCGCGGGATTTGCCCAGGCGCCGACGGCGAGCGCGAAGATAGCGCTCACATGGTTCGGTGCTACGTTACGTGGTGGTGCCTGTTTGCGTGTCAACGTCACCTCCGGAAAACTGTCCGATGGGTGTTATAGCTGAGTGTAACACCCGGCGATCAGCGCGCAAGCCGCACGATTAACCCCGATTCTGGGCCGTCTGTGCCGGTGCTCGCTGCAGTTCCCGCATCTCGGCGAGGTCCGTCGCAATACCGGCCGCCTGATCGAGGAGCACGTCCGGCAGGTCCTCTTCGTCGAGGTCCTCGAGGCTCTCCAGGGGTTCCTGGGCGAGGGCTGCGCGCCGTTCGTTCTCACGTGCGAGTTCCCGCGCCAGTTCTTCCTCGCGCTCGGTGAGGCGCTGCTCGTAATTCAGTGACACGGTCTTGCGCGCTCTCGCCTCCTCGGCGTCGCGGGTCCGGTCAATGAGATACTGGAAATTCGGGTCGGTCTTGGCCCGTTCCATCTGGCTGGCCGTGAGCGACTCGATCGTGCTGTCGAGCGGTTCGCCGGCACGGAAGCGCGTTGTCTGGATCGTATCCCAGGGCAACGCGCTGTCCCGTACGCTCTCGCCGAACTGCTCGGTATCGATCAGCGACGGCAGGGAAATATCCGGATCCACCCCGCGGTGCTGCGTGCTCTCGCCGGTAACGCGATAGTACTTGCCGATGGTCAGGGTGAGCTGGCCGTACCCTGGCCCTGCCTCCGGCTTGAGATACTGGTCCAGCGAATAGAGATTCTGCACCGTGCCTTTGCCAAAGGTCTGCTGGCCGATGATGACGCCGCGCTCGTAGTCCTGGATCGCGGCTGCAAAAATTTCCGATGCCGATGCGCTGAAGCGGTCAACGAGTACGGTCAACGGGCCGTTGTAGGCCACGCGAGCGACCGGGTCGGGATCGTCCAGACGGCTGATCCGTCCGCTGGAATTACGCAGTTGTACGACGGGGCCATTGTCGATGAACAGGCCCGACAGTGCGGTGGCTTCCGTCAGGTGACCACCGCCGTTGCCCCGCAGATCCAGGACGAGCCCGTCAATACCTTGTTCCTCGAGTTCACCGATCAGGCGCTTCACGTCCCGCGTCGTGCTCGTGTAGTCCTTGTCACCGCTGCTCATGGCGCGATAGTCGCGGTAGAAACTCGGGACCTCGATGACGCCGATGCGCCACTCACGACCATCGCGCGGTACCATGATGACGTCGCTCTTCGCCGCCTGTTCCTCGAGTTTCACCTGGTCGCGCGTCAGGGCAATGATCTTTTCGCTGCTGCCGGGCAGGGCGCCGGCCGGAATGATCTGCAGTCGAACCACCGTGTTGGCGGGACCGCGGATCAGGTCGACCACATCGTCGAGTCGCCAGCCGATGACGTCCACCATATCCCCCTCGGGGCCCTGCGCAACGCCAGTGATCCGGTCTTTGGGCTTGAGTTTGCCATCGATGGCCGCTGGACCACCCGGAATGATGTTGACGATCTGCACGTAGTCTTCGTCGAGCTGCAGTGAGGCGCCGATGCCGAAGTACGACAGGCTCATCTGGATGCGGTATTCCTCGGAGTTACGCGGCGACAGGTAGCTGGAATGCGGATCCAGGGTATGGGCGAACGCATTCATGAAGGTTTCGAACACGTCGTCGGCTTTGACCTGATCGATGCGTTTGAGGTAGCGCTTGTAGCGCTTCTGCAGGAGATCCTGGGACTCTTCCCACGGCTTGTCAGCCAGCTCGAGCCGCAATACGTCGTTCTTCACGCGCTTGCGCCAGATCTCGTCCAGCTCGGCCGCGGTCTTCGCCCAGGGTTCCTCCGCGCGGTCGAACTGGTACTCCTCGTCGACGCTGAAGTCCGGTTCCGACTCGAGCTGTGCCAGCGCGAAGTCGAGGCGCTCCCGGACCCGCGTCTGGTAGACGCTGAACATTTCGAATACGGGATCGAGCGGTTTGCTCCTGACGATGTCATCGAGCTGGTAGCGATAATTCTCGAAAAACGCGATGTCGCTCTCGAGCAGATACATGCGATTGCCGTCGAGCGCTTCGATATACCGATTCATGACTCGCGACGACAGGTCGTCGTCGACCGAGATATGCGAATAGTGGGATTTCTGAATGAACTCGGTGACCAGTTCTCCAACGCTCTCGTGCCGCGGATCCGGGCGCAGCCGCTCGTCGTCCATCGTCGTGGTCGCCATCAGCGGCAGAGCCACGATGCTCAGCAGTGCGCCGGCGATCCAGCGTGGGCGACAATTGTTGTCTCTGTTCAAGGCAATCTCCATATTACTCGGCTGACTTTGTTTCACAGCAGCTCTGTGGGCTAGGCTAGATGCCTGCGGCCCTTCGATCAAGGGCGTATTTGGCATAAAATCTCGCTCTGCGCGATTAATAGCCCATTCCGGAAAGACCTGCATGCGTCCTCTTGCCATGATCACCGGCATTTTGCTCGGTTCCTGCGCGGCGATCACGATCAGCCTGGCGCTGGTGCTGATCGTTTTCCTGTTGCTGGGCGACGAACACCCGCGCCTGCAGCACGAATTCCGGCCGCTACTGTCCAGCATGCTGATCTTTCTCGGTATGACCGCAATTTCCGCTGCGAGTTTCTATTCTCTGCTGATCGGCCACCGAGCCAGGTTCGCTGCGCAAGGCCTCATGTGGCTGGGCCTGCTGGGCACCGTCTGGTATTACTGGCCCTGAGCGATCCTAGCGCAGCAGGCTGACGTGCCGCCGCGATTTGTTGCCGCGGTCCTTGCGTTTGCGGCGGCGCATTCGCGATTGGAGTTCGCTGCGGCGGCTGTCCAGCCAGTCTTCCCGACTGACGCGGGTTCGGCGGCCGGAAGCGCGCCGAATGCGCTGGCGAAAATCGCAAAAATCCTGGTAGGCCTCGATCTCGTGTCTCAGCTCCCGGCAGATGAGCTCGATCATGATGGCGTCGTCCAGAAAACCGAGGCCCGGAATGTCGTCCGGGATGAGGTCTTCCGGTTCGGCAAAATAGGAGAGGGCGCTCAAAACGCGGTCGGCATCGCGCTGCGGCAGGCGCCAGTCGACGTCCGACAGCATCTCGATGAGCAGGCGGAGCTTCTGCAGCCGCTCCGCAATAAAGGCCGGAGCGCCGTTCGGTTCGATACCTGTCAGCAGATCCTCGGCCGCCGCAACGACGTCCTCGGGCGCGATACGTGCGGCCGCCGTGCGCGCCTGCTGCATGATCAGCCGGAAGTGCTTGAGATCATCCTCGCCGAGTTCGAACGTAACTCGCAGCCCCATTCGATTGCTCCAGGAATGCAGAAGCAGCGCAGACTAACACGAGAGCCGGGCCCGGGAATATCGGGCCCGATCAGTTGCGGAAGCGGGTATTCCAGTGCCGCGACCGATCAAACTCGCCGGAATTGTACGGGTCGATGCCCACTGGCTCATCGGGGTCGAGCGGCGCATCATCGAGAAGTTTCAGCATCTCCCGGGTACCCGTATCGTCACTGAGATAACTGTCGTGGACGAGGACGTTCTTGCCCGGACCGACGTTCTCGATGCGGCCTTCGAATTCGGTTTGCAGATCGCCGATATCGTTGCGGAGCGTGGGTTTCGGAGAAGGGGTAGCGCGCGCGTGCAGCGCGGCGTGCGCAGAGACACGGCGCCGTCGCTGCGCCGGCACGTCGCTGTCATCGGCGGAGCCGCCTTTCAGCCAGTTGATCAAACGCCTGATCATGAGTGCACGAAACCGTCCGGAATGTAGTTTGCCAATACAGCCCCCGCTGAACACTATAAGGCGCAATATGCGGCAAAATGCAAGCTGTTGACATAAACCGCGGCAATGCCCTGTCGATAACCGAATTTTAGCAGCTGAAATGTGATCCGGGTCACATTCCTCGAAACGGCGGGCTACTGGCTGCGCGGCAGCGGCCGCCGGCCGGCGAGGCGCCACCCCAGGCCTATGAGGCGCAGCGTTTGCCAGCCGAAGTACGGGGAGAGCACGAGAAACCAGGCGGCAGTATCACCGGCACGGATCCGGCTGCTCAATTCGGAGTAGAAATGGCCGAACGAGCCCCCGCCGTAATCACCGAAAATAGCCTGCCCGACGAGGTAGATTGCGACAGGCAGGAGCACGAGCCCGAGGAATAGAAAGCCCAGCAGCAGGGCTGCCTCCCTGGTGATGATCCTGCGAACGGTATTTCGGGGTTCTGCCACGGGGCTGTCCGTCGTCGACACGGGCGTATCCTTGCGCAGCGTCCGCAGCAGGTCAACCCCGGCTCACGGTTCCACGAGCAGCCATATTGCGGTGCAGGATCAGCCGGAATCGGTTTCCGTAAACTCGCGCCGCGCCGGCGAACGCCTGCGCCGACGTAATATCAGCACACCGAGATGCAGGCAGGCCGCCGAGAACAGGAGGTAGTGGGGAAGCACCCAGAGCCAGTTGCCGATATACAGGGTTGCCAGGAACGCAGCGAGGCCGGCGACGAGGTAGAAATAGGGCAGGGCGTCGTACAGCCCTTTGGGTAACCAGATTTTTCGGGATACGAAGGAACCGGCGCTGTGCGTGAGGTCCCGGGTATCGGTCAGATTTGCCGACTTGCTTCCCGCGCTGCCCAGCATTGATTCGATGCCTGTCCCTGGAACGAAATTACAGCTTAGCTGCAAGCGGCGGACATGTCCGTGATTGCGCTCACATATTGTTACGTGAGAAACGTTCCGGCCGGTCAGGAGTCGCGCTTCGGCCTTTCCTCGTAACGGAATTTCGCGTCACCTATCGTCACGGTATCGCCGCTTGCGAGGAAGTGTTCGGTGACGCGACTGGAGTTGACATAAACACCGTTTTTGCTGCCCCAGTCGATGACCCGCGTGGCATCGCCTTCAGTCATGACGACCGCATGGCGCCGGCTGATGTGCGGCGCCTGCAGCTGAATATCGTTCTGCTCAGTCCGTCCGATGGTCAGGCGCTTCTTGAACAGCGGGAAGCGGAGTTCCTGGTCATCGAACTTGCCAATCAGGACACGGCTCACGCGGTCCCTGTCGAGAGCTGGCGAAGGTTGCAGGCGTTCCGCCATCCTTTCGTCCAGTTCCTCAATGGCGGCTTCGAGCTCCAGTATCGACTCGTCCTGCTTGCTCTTGGCGGAAACCTGCGCGAGCAAGTCAGCGATTGCTTCATTCTTGGCGGCGAGCTCCAGCTCGTAATCGGAACTGAGCTTCCTCAGCTTCTCGAGTTGGGCCTCGAGCTGGCCGATGCGTACCTGACTTTGTTTCTCGCTCGACGTGAGCATACGCTCGAGTTCGTTCTTGAAGCTGCGCGTGTCGACAAGGTCGGTGGTGAGCTGCTCGTTGATCAGCTCCTGCTGGGTCACGGTTTCCGCGGCCTCCGTGAGCTCAAAGCGCAGGATCCGCAGTTCCTCCTCGTGATTCGAGCGTGTCGAAGCAAGCCGGCCGGTGACTTCGTCGTAGGATCTTTTCGCCTCCCGCAGCGCCGCAGTCAGAGTGTCGATCTGCTTGTTCGCCTCTTCGATGGCCTTCGCGAGTTTGCGGGTCTGCGTTTCGCGCGCCTTGACTTCGGTTTCGAGACCGACACGCCGGGAGCGCAGGCGCTCGACATCGAACTGCAGGCGATCAATGGTTTCGGTCTTGATGCGAAGGTCGGCCTTGAGGTCCTCTATGACGGCGTCGCGGTTGCGGATCGGCGCGATGTAAGGATCGAACTGCATCGCTTCGATGTCCAGATCAGCAGGCGGGTCGGCGTCATGGACCATGTCCGAATTCCGCAGAATCGGGATCTCGAGGTCTACGGTCCGATCTTCTTCGTCAGAGACTAATTCTTTTAGTTTGTTATTGTCATTAGCCATACCCCTCTATTATCACGAGGATACGGGTGCCGGCGCAAGCCGAACCGAGGGCATTACGTAAAGTAGGGGCTAGTCACAGGGTACAGTGCGGCCGTCTGCCCACTGGCGAAGCGCACTGATGCGTTCACGCATCACGGTCGACAACGGCTTGGTCTGTTCGATTTCGCGTTGTATGTGCTCCGATGCGAGCGGCTGGTTCATCGCATGTGCTGCGTAGAGCGCCGATACCACGGCCTGTTCGATCTCCGCGCCGGAAAATCCCTGCATGGCCCCGGCAAGCGATTCGACATCGAAATCGCCGAGGCGTTGGCCGCGACTGGTCAGGTGAATGGCGAGGATGGTCGCGCGGATGCCCGCAGCGGGCAGGTCGACAAAGAAGATTTCGTCAAAGCGGCCCTTGCGAACCAGTTCGGGCGGTAATGCGGAGATGTCATTGGCCGTTGCGACGACAAACACGGAGGACTCCCGTTCCGCCATCCAGGTAAGAAACGTCCCGAGCACCCTCTGCGTCGTGCCGGTTTCACCGCCGCGGCCGGCGATTCCCTTTTCGATTTCGTCAATCCAGAGGACACACGGCGCCATGACGTCGGCCGTCTTGAGGGATTCGCGCAACTTGCGTTCCGTCTCCCCATGATACTTGTCGTAAAGAGCGGCGAAGTCGAGCCTGAGCAGCGGCACGCCGAATATCCCTGCCGTCGCTTTTGCGGCTAGACTCTTGCCGCACCCCTGGACTCCGGTCAGCAAGATACCCTTCGGCGGATCCAGGTGCGCAGCGTCATCCTCACGCCGAAAAGCCGATTTGCGCTGGCTGAGCCAGGTCTTGAGGCGACTGAGACCACCGACGTCACTGAAACGTGCCGTATCGTACTCGAACTGCAGGGCGCCGCCGTGATTGAGCAATTCGTACTTGGCCTGCATGACGCCCGGCAGATCGCTGCGCGTAATTGCGCCGTCTACATGGATCGCGTTGCGCGCGAGCCGCTCCGTGTCCGCGTAGGTAAGGCCGGCGAGATTTCGGACGAGCAACTCGTATGCTTTCGGGTCGACCTGCACCTGCGCCCCGGAGTTCTCGGCAGAGTATTGCTTCGCCACGGTCTCGATGATGGTCTTGCGCTCGGCTTCCCCGGGTAGTGCCATGTCGACCCTGGCGCTGAACGCTTCGAGCTCCTGCGGGAGTTTTACCTGATGGCTAATGAGTATCAACTGGCGCGGCACATCCGGATAGTGAATGCAGATGTCCTTGATGAGCCGTACATGCACGGGATCGTCGAGAAAGGGATGGAAGTCCAGCAGGACGTAAATACCGGGCTTGGAGACTGCACGTATGTGTTTGAGTACGTCGGCCGGTTCGGAGTTCATCAGTTGCGGCGCAAGGTCGATATCCAGTCGCTGCAAGCCATCAGTGATGGTCCAGCGAAACAGCGGCAAGTAGTCGGCGGTTGCCGACTGCATCCCGATAGCCTGCAGCATGCGCAGCACTCGTCCCTCGTCGCGGGTCTCCATGACGATCAAGGGAGTGCGCGAGCGCAAGATGATTTCGAGGTCCTGGCGGCGATCCATCCGGTTGAGCAGGTCTGCGATTAAGGTCGGGCCATCTTACGGCAACCGGGCAACTTGTCGATGTGGAGTGCGTCCGGGTTTTGGCCAGTGATTTCGCGCGCGAGCCGGTCCAGCAGGTCGACGTCGACATTGCCGGTCGTCGTCAAGACGGAGTTCACGACGTCATCGAGACTCGCGCCACCCTCTGTCTTGCGCCGAATTTCGCGATCGAGCTCCACGAACACGCTCACGGCCCTGGCGGTCATTGCGCCTGAAGAAGGGCCGCCGCACAGCTGTTCTGAAGAGCGCGACCACTCCTTCTGTGCCTTGCGGGCGCGTTCGAATCGGGCCGGGGAAATAGTCCCGCTGCGGCGTAACAGCTCGAGGCCGTAGTACTCGGCGAATCCCTCGACAATCCAGTCATGTTCGCGGTCCGTGTCGAAATCGAGGACGATGTGCATGATCTCGTGCAACAGGGTGCTCGTGCCGTTCTCGCTGAGCAAAGGCCGTTCGGCGTGGATGTACAGCGAGGCAGGCGCCGACAGCCCGCCCCGCCACATCGGATCCCCCGCACTCACGATTGTTATGCGGGGCGGTAATTCGGGGGCGATTCGTCCGAGCTCGGGCAAGGTCCAGTTGAGCAGCGCGAGCATGTCGAGCCGCCGCACCCCGTTGTCGACGGGCCCGGCAACGACGACATCGACCGCGGCGATCCTGTCCCGGCGCACGCCGAGATCGCCCATAACGATCCAGCCTTTCGGTTGCTTGAATCGACGCTGGTCGTGGTGGACGAAAAACTTACCGTCCTGGTCCGGATATTGAGTGACTACTGACCAGCTCGACGGCAGGTCGAACTCGAGGCGGGTGACGCTGCGCGCGGCCGCCGCAGTCCGGGTTGTAGCAGCGGGGATGATGTCCTCGGCGCGAAACAGTCCCCAGCTGTCGTCCAGCCACGCGTCGTAGCCATTCCCGTTGCGGCGGTGTGGAACGCTGACCGTCCACTGCAATCGGCCGCCTTTCTCCGGGGGCGACCAGCGCAGCACATCGCCGTCACGTACGATCTTCCCGTCGCCGCTGACGGAGCCAAGTTGGGCTCCACGCTTCCGGAAACGAACTTCGCGCAACAGATGACGGGATTGCCGCAATTCGATCTCGACGGTCACCTCCGCTCGCGGCGGGTCGGGGGTGACGCGATAGTCGATCTCGTAGACAGGCGCTGGAGCGTCTTCCGCGGTCTCCGAGTTCGGTCCGCCGCAAGCCATTACCGGGGCGACAAGCAGAAAGAACGCGAGCCGTCGCAGCAACGCCACGGGCAGGATCCCCGCACCCTTGCGGCGAACGTGGCAACCTGAGAAACAGTTCATACGTTAACGGGTCTCCCCGGCGTATCCTTGGGCGTGTCGCCGCATCGAGTTGTGACTATGATAGCTCACCCGGATCGCCGCATTCGCAGTACCGCATTCGTCATCATTGGCGCATTGTGCCTGGCTGGCTGCGCAGCTCCGACCCTGGTGGAGTCTGAGCCGGCGGAAGTATCGGCTGCAAAACGGATGCCTGCAACCATGGGTGAGCGGGCTGCGGGGATCGCTTTGCAGCAGGTCGGCTCGGCGTATCGCTACGGCGGCGCGTCTCCCACGGGCTTCGACTGCAGCGGTCTCGTACAGTACGCCTACCGCGTGGCCGGCAAAACGGTACCGAGAACGACCGGCCAGCTGTGGAACGCTGCCGGCGCGGTCGAGTACGGTGATCTGCAGGCCGGTGACCTGTTGTTCTTCCGTTTCGACGGCAAGATGTCGCACGTCGGCATCTACGTCGGCGGTGAGCAGTTCGTACATGCTCCGTCGACCGGCAGGTCGGTAGCGGTGGAGTCATTGAATGCAGAGTATTACCGGCGGGCACTCATACGTGCCGGCCGATTGCGGTAATGCCTGACGCGTCGCCTGGCGTTATCAGACCTCGGGCTCGTCGACGATGAAGTCCCGCAGCTGGTCGGCCAGGCCTTTGCACGCCGCCGCCCTTGCACGCGCAATCAGCGGGATCGGCACCACCAGCGCCGGCAGGAACGACGTGCCGCTGACGTCGGCCGTCACCGAGCCTGCCGAATCGAGGCCCTTGAGGTCCCAGACCGCGGCATTGTAGTCCGCATCGTTCTGCCACCAGGCGAAGCCGAAGCAGCCGCCGCCGCCCGGGCCTGCCGCGCACGACAGGCTGCCGCCGCCGGCGACCCGGTCGGTGTCGCCGTCGAGCCAGACGATATAACGCACGTTCTGCTCCGCGATGCGGTCCGCAACCCCGGGTCGTTGCATCAGCTTCGGCAGCCCCGCGGTCTCGGCCGGGGCCGTTCGCGGCTCGAACCACGGGAACAGGGAATCGACAAACTGCCTGTGAGGGATTACCCGCAAGCCTCTGGAGCCCCGCGAGAGCGCGTCTTCGATACATCTGATGTACTTGTCCTCGGTTTCATTGCCGAGGTGATAACTCTTGGCAAGTATGACGATGGCTTCGCCGGCTTCGATGCCGGTGATGCCCTCGCGCGCGTCCTCGACGCGCGACGTAATGCAGCCGCTGAGCACAAGGGCTGCAAAACCGGCCGTCAGCATCGTGCCCGAGCGATAAGTGGCCTTAGTCATTGCTGCTTCCCTCCGGGATGTTCTCCCCTGACTCGTCTTCATTCCCGTCCATCGACAGTACCGCGGGCCCTGCCACAGGCCCGGGAGGCGGCAGGGCCACTTCACGACGTTTCGGCAGCTGCGGCCTTTTCTCCCGGGGTGGCTCCTCCTGCGCTGCCGCGCCAGCGGACTGGCTGGAAGCAACGGTCACGGCGGGACGGTCTTTCAATGCCGAAATGGCTGTCGACTTGTCGAGATTCATGATCATCAGCGCGGCGGCATCACGCATGGCGAGTATCGCTGCCCTTTTCAGCGGCTCGTCGCCGGTGAGTCCGAACCGCTCGCTCTTGCCGTATGCGCTGAGCGGCCAGTTGGCATAGACGGTACCGCCACTGTCGTAGATCTTGAGCCGGTAACGTATCCAGACGGCGTAGGCCTCCGTCTTGCTCTGGCTGGGAACGGAAAACTCGAAGGCGTCGATGCTCGGCTCGATAAGGGCGTCGATGGACAAGGCGCTGGCATCGTCGTCGGGGCCGAGAACGGTCACATCGTCGAACATGAACTCGAAAAGCTGGGTGAACAGTGCAGCATTCGAACGCCCGAGATCGATGCGCCATTTTTCACGGCCGAGCACCTCGTCTTCGTGAACGTAGTGTTCGAACTCGGCGGGAATACGGATTGCGACCGACAACGGCATCGGGTTGATCAAAGGAGCGGGAATCGTGACCGGGTCGAGCGTGACGTTCGCGCCGCAGCCGGCCATGAACACCGCTACCAGTGCTCCGCCGACCAGGCTACGCAATTTCGCTCTCAATTCTAAGATATCCCGCTGCAGTTCAGGCGCACGCTCACTCTATCAGAGTCGTTACGCGGCCCAGAGTTCCTTGGATTGGCGCCAGTTTCAGACTGAGTCTACTGTAGTGCGATGCCGGGGCGCGTGCAATAAGGATCAGCCTTCACGAAGGTGGCGTTCGCAGGTATAACGGAACTGCCCAAACCCGTCGCAAAACCGGTGTGCCGAGACATGGCGAGACCCAAAATTCTTGTTTTTCAGCATGTTCCCTACGAGCCGCTCGGCACCCTCGACCCGTTGCTGAAGGAGGCAGGGTTTCGTATTCGTTATGTCAACTTCGGCCGGGACCCTCACCAGCGCCCGGCGCTGGACAAATACGAGGCGCTCATCGTGCTCGGTGGGCCGATGAACGCCCACCAGATTGATGCCTATCCCAATCTCGGAACCGAAGTGGATATCATCCATGAAGCGGTGGACGCCGGCATGTCGGTACTGGGAATTTGTCTCGGCGCGCAGCTTCTCGCAAAGGCGCTCGGCGGACGTGTAGCGAGAAACGACGAACGGGAAATCGGCTGGTGCGAGGTGGAGTTGACCAAGGCGGGACGCGTAGACCCGGTAATTTCGGGCTTCACGAGCAGGCAACTGGTCTTTCAGTGGCATGAAGACGGTATCACGCTGCCCGCGGGCGCAGAGAACCTCGCTACGTCGCCCGCGAGCGAGGTGCAGGCGTTCCGCTACGGAGAACAAGCCTACGGCCTGCAGTTTCATCTCGAAGTAAACGCGTCACTCGTCGAACGGTGGCTGACCGTGCCGGCGAACCAGCCGATGCTCGCCGCCGAGGCGGGCCGGGTGGACCCGGTGATAATCCGTCAGCAGACGGATGAACGGATCGGCGCGTTACAGGAATTGAGCCGGCAGACTTTTTCCCGCTGGATAGACCGTTTCGACATTGCACCTCGGCGGCGCGCGCTGCCGTCGCGCTGATCGATCATTGCGGGCGCCATTCGAGCGGGTGCTCCTGCATCAGTGACAGTTGTTCGCGCAGCGCCAGAACGTGGTCTTCCCAGTAGCGGTGCGAATCGAACCACGGAAAAGCCTGTTTGAAGGCGGGGTCTTCCCAGCGCCGCGCGAGCCAGGCGGCGTAGTGCATGATGCGAAGGCTGCGCAGCGCCTCGACGAGGTGCAGCTCGCGGGCATCGAAATCGCGAAATCGCGTGTAACCTTCGAGGAGCGCACTCAGCTGCGGTGCCTGCTCCGCGCGATCACCGGACAGAAACATCCAGAGGTCCTGCACGGCCGGACCGCTGCGGGTATCGTCGAAGTCGACGATGTGCAGCTGCTCGCGCGCAACCAGCACATTGCCTGGGTGAAAGTCACCGTGAATCCGGATCTGGGGTATGTCACCTGCCCGGTCGAATGACGCCCCGACGCCGTCGATCACGTTTTGCGCCACACTCTCGTAGGCAGGTACCAGTTCGACAGGTATGAAGTCGTGCTCGAGCAGGTAGTCCATGGACTCGATGGCGTAGCTGTCGATGTCGATTCCGGGACGGTGCCTGAACGTTGCGGTCGCACCGACGAGATGTATGCGGGCGACAAAGCGGCCCAGTTGCTCGAGCAGCTCGAAATTGTCCAGGTCGGGTGCCCGCCCGCCACGGCACGGATACACGGCTACGCGAAAATCTCCTACCTTGTGCAGCGTAGTGCCGCCGACCACGAGGGGAGCAATGACCGGGATCTCCTGTTGTTCCAGCTCGGCCGCGAACGCATGTTCCTCGAGTATCGCCGCGTCGGACCAGCGATTTGGTCGATAGAATTTCGCAACGATGGCGTCGTCGTCATCGATGCCCACCTGGTAGACGCGGTTCTCGTAGCTGTTGAGCGCGAGCAGGCGTCCGTTACAGCGAAAGCCGAGGTCCTCGAGGGCATCGAGGAAGTCCTGCGGTTGCAATTCGGCATAGGTGAGCGAAGCGGTGTTGCGGTTCATTTGCCGGATGATACGCTACGCCGCATTCCCTCGATGGACTACGTGTGAGGAACGACTTGCGCTTTACTGTTGTGCGAGACAAGGAACGCGATGGAATGAATACTCTCCGGCGTCTTTCCGCGGTGCTGCTCATACTGGTGCTGAATGCGGCGTGCTCGTCGGCTGCCGACGATTTCGATACCGCACTGCACGAAGCGGACGTTCTCGCATGGCGGGAGAGCCGCCGTGCTTCGCTCATGGCACCGACCGGCTTCCTCAACCTGGCCGGGCTTTTCTGGCTCGACAAGGAAACGTCGACCTTCGGTTCGTCACCCGGCAATGATCTCGTGTTCCCGGCTGCCGCGGATCCCCACATCGGCGAGTTTCGCCTGACGGACGACGGGGTAGTGATGGTGCCGCGAGAGGGCGTGGCCGTGCATTCGGAAGGCGAACCGGTGGCCATGACACTGATCGACGACGATACGACCGAGAAACCCGTCATGATCACGCACGGGTCGCTGGCGTGGACGGTCGTAAAACGTGACGGTCGATACGCGGTGCGGCTCCGGGATTTCGAGCATCCGGCGCTGGCGTCGTTTCCTGAGCTGCCGTATTTCCCTATCGATCCGTCCTGGCGGATCGATGCGACACTGGAGCGTTACGAGCGGCCGAAGCGGGTCGCCGCGAGGACGGTGATCGAGGGCCTCGGCTGGAACCCGGAATCGCCCGGCGTGGCCGTGTTCGAAAAGGACGGCCAGATCCACAGGCTCGAGGCCTACGCGTCCGGGGAACGGCTGTTTTTCGTATTCGGCGATCGTACCAACGGCAGGGAAACCTACCCGGCAGGCCGCTTCCTGTATGCAGCGATGCCGGGCGACGACGGGCATCTCGTTCTCGACTTCAACCGCGCTTACAGCCCGCCCTGTGCGTTCAACGACTTTTCAACCTGCCCGGTGGCGTCGCCGCGCAACCGCCTGCCGCTACGGATTCCGGCCGGCGAACTCTTCGATCGCGATGCCTACGTGGGGACGGTCATCGGCCACTAGTCCCGGATCTCGAAGCTGAGTCCCGCATTCGTGCGCAATCGCTGCAACAGTGGGGCAGCCATGGCCGCCACCGGCGTGAGCACGCCGCCCCCGGATTCGAGATCGTCCATTGCCAGGCACACGGCGCTCTCTGCCAGCATCTTGCTCGTCGAGCCGTACCCCGGATCGCGATCGCCGGTGATCCTGCTGCGGATCTGGTGTCCGTCGGCCAGCCGCCCGATTTGCTCCAGATTGAAGAATCCTTTTTCGCGCGCCGCCGCGTCCGGGCCTGTGCCGGGTTTGGGGAGCACGAAACGCTCGAGCAGCCCGCGACTCCAGCCGAAAGAAGCCGCCCCGACAAGGCCCGTCAGGCCAGCCGTGATCATGGCCGAGCGGGACCAGCCGCCGACGCCGGGCCCCGTTCGTATGGCTTCGTGGTAGCGGAACGACTCGCCCCAGGGATAGCCGAGGAGGGCGTGGCTGCGCCGGACGACCCGCGTGTTCACCGTGGCCATAATAAACGGTGCAGTCCAGCTCCCTGCATCGGCGTCAAACTGGACGCCGCGCTGGTCGCCGCGGTCCGGTCCGCGCAGTTCGCCTTCCGGATTCAGGCTGTAAGGCCGAGCCAGGACACGGGCAACATCCTTGTCCGCGCGCGCTTCGCGCATGACGTTCATCATGCTGGCCATCGTGCCGCCACTCGCACCGCCCTTCATGGCTTTGACGAGCAGGACGATCGAGTCGCAGTAGGCGCCATAGCGTTGCTGCGATTCCTGTTGCAGGAACCAGGCACCGATGTCCATCGGGACCGAATCGAAGCCGCAGCAATGCACGATACGGGCTCCGCTTTGCCGGGCGGTCGCGTCGTGTGCGTCGATCATGCGCCGGATCCATTGCACTTCGCCCGCAAGGTCGCAGTAATGCGTGCCGCTCTCGGCGCAGGCGGCCACCAGCTCGCTGCCGTAGCGCGCATAGGGTCCGACCGTGGTCAGTATCACGCGGGTGCGCATCGCGAGTTCACGCATCGCTTCCGCGTCCAGCGTGTCGGCAACGATCACCGGCAGCGACGTCGCTGCGGGACCCAGCGACTCCCGCAGGACCGCGAGTTTCTGATCATTGCGCGCGGCCGCTGCCCAGCGCAGTTCTTTGCCCACGCCGTAACGGTCGTAGAGGTACTCGGCGACCAGCGCGCCGGTGAATCCGGTCGCGCCGACGACGACGATGTCGAATTCCCGCGAATTGCCGTTCATGATTCTCTGCTCTTTGCCATCAATGCCACCTTTTTGCGGCCGTTCTCCAGCGTCTGCGTCCCGACGGTGCGAAATCCGTAGCCTTCGTGAAAACGCATGGACGATTCGTTGGCGGGAACGAGATTCACCTCGCAGGTCAGCACGCTGGCACTCGCCGGCAGGCTCGCCTCGAAGTCACTGTACAGGCGCGTTGCAAGCCCGAGTCGCCGGGCGTTCCCGGCGATCGCGACCCGATCGATGTAGCCGAAATCCGAATAGGCCGCGCAAAACCACCGGTAATTGGGGCTTGCGTAGCGGGTCCCCGGGCGCATGCCGATCAGGAAGCCCGCGAAATCCCCATCGCCCAAAGCCACCCTGAAATACGCTGCATGGGCAGCGAACCAGCGCATTTGCTCCAGGTCCACGCTGTTGACCGCGGGCACCGAGACTTCATTGAGTCGCAACACGTCCTCGAGGTCGGCTGCCTCGACATCGCGAAGGCTGATGACTGCTTGCGGCTCGGCTTTCGTCATGGATTTGCGTATACTGCGTCACAGGCGGCATTCGATCCAGTCGACATTAATGAGACCGCCAAACCTCGCTACTTTTCTCCCCCGGTGCCGTGTACACCGTGCCGGGCGAGTGTTGTCCGGCGGAATTCTGGCTAAATCAGGAAGATTCCTATGTTGAAGATCGTTGATGCCCGGCCGTTCATCTGGCTTCTTGTCTGCGCGCTCGGCGTGGCTGCCTGCGGCAAATCCACCGAGGAACCCGAAAGCGTTTCGCCCCTCACCGACACGAGCGGTTTGCTGCGCTACGTCCCCGCGGATACGCCCTACGTATTCGGTACGGTTGCGCCGCCCTCCGATGAGTTCATGGACTGGGTTGAGCCAAGAGTGGACCGGTTGCTGGCGGCCTATTCCGAGTTACTGCGGATCGCCGTCAGTGAAACGCAGGCCGGGGACGGAGAGGATTCCGAAGCGGCGCAGCAGACTGGTGCAGTGGTGGACGAACTCCGGTCGCTGATGTCGCTGGAGGGCCTGAGAGAGGCCGGGGTGACCCGGGATTCGACGGCAATACTCTACGGCAACGGCCTGTTGCCCGTGCTCCGCGTAACGCTGAGTGATGCGAGTCTGTTCGATGACGCAATCAGCCGAATCGAGGCGAAGGCCGGCGAACAGCTTGCGGTCGCGGAAGTCGACGGTACTCCCTATCGCTATGTCGAAGACGAGGGGATTCGCGTGGTCATTGCCACCATCGGTGATGCGTTGGTCCTGACCGTTGCGCCCATGAGCCTTGACGATGCGGCGCTGGCAAAGCTGCTGGGCCTTACTCTGCCGGTACAAAGCATTGCGGACAGCGGCGAGTTGCGGGAGATAGCGAATGAGTACGGGTACCGTCACGAGTACGTGGGTCTCGTCGATACGATCCGCCTGGCGGACACGTTCATCGACGAGCCCGAAGGTCTCGACGCGTTGTTGCTCGATGTCATGGGTTACGACGCAGGCACGCTTGACGACGTCTGCAAGGCCGAACTGCGGTCGCTCGCGCAGATAGCTCCGCGAGTGGTTGCGGGCTACGAGGAGGTGTCAGCCGAGACAATCCGTTCGACCACGGTTATCGAGCTGCGCGACGACATCGCCGCCGAATTTGCCGGTTTCGTCGCAGCTGTTCCCGGGCTGGGCCGCAGCTACGACGGCCTGTTTTCCCTCGGCATGAGCATTAATGCCGAAGCCATACGCTCGTTTTTCGATACGCACGTCGCCGCGCTCAGGGAAAATCCGTGGGAGTGCGAGCACCTGGCTGAATTCCAGAACGGGCTCTATGCGGCGAGTGACAGGGCGCTTGCACAGCCGGTGCCACCCGTCCTCTACGATTTCCACGGCTTCCTGGCCGTGGTCGAAGACATGCAGGGCTTCGACCTGGGCCGGAAACAGCCCCCGGAATCCATAGACGCCAGTTTCCTGCTCGCGATCGACAATGCGCAGGGATTACTGGCTATGGGCCAGGTGATGATTCCGCAGCTCGCCGAAATGACCATCGAGCCGGACGGCAAGGCCCACCGATTCGATCTTCCCCAGGCAGAATCCGGGGTCGAGAGCGCCTGGATCGCGCTGACCGACTCGGCGATCGCGGTCTCGGTGAGCGAAGACGCTGAGACGGTCCTGCCGGCGCTGCTGCAGGCAGAGGGCGCGACGCCTCCGCCATTCATGAGCATGGGCCTCGACGGTGCGCGATACTACACGTTGCTGGCTGAGGCGATGCGTGAGGACGACGACGATGAAATGTCGGAGGAGATGCGCAAGGCTGTCTCGGATGTCATAACCGTGGGAGCCGAGTTTTACGAGCGCCTGCAGATCGATGTGGCATTTACGGAGCGCGGCATCGAGATAGACACGGACATGAGCCTCGCGGATTGAGCGCAGGCGGGCAGAGACACGGGAGATACCGTGCTTAGACGGATTAGTGCAGTAGTCATGCTGGCCCTGGCATTCGGGGCCGGCGCCCAGGAAGCCGATCTGGCACCGGTTACGAGCCTCAAGGTCGACCTCGAGCAGGTCGTCCGGCTCGGCACCGTTGCCCCGGTCGATGGCATCACCGCGGCCGGCCAGCCGGACAAGGCGGCGCTCGAGGTGTTTACGGATGCCGGCTACGCCACGGTGATCGATATTCGGGCTGAGGACGAGAATCGCGGTTTCGAGGAGGCTGCGTTCGTGGAGGAACTCGGCATGCATTACGTGGCGTTTCCGATTGACAGCGAGGACGACGTCTCATTCGACAGCGCCCGCAAGCTCGACGAACTCCTGCAGCAGTACCCGGGACCGGTACTCGTGCACTGCGCGAGTGGCAACCGGGTCGGGGCGCTGATTGCTCTGCGGGCCAGCCTCAACGGTGCCGATGACGAGCAAGCCCTCGCGCTGGGTCGCGAAGGCGGGCTTACCAGGCTCGAGGATGTCGTCAAGAAGCGGCTCGCCGAGGGCGCGCAGTAGCAGCAAGAAAAACCCCCTGGCGGCGGTTTTTCCGGTGTTGGTGGAGGTGGTGGGAATGGACTCGGGCCATCCATGGCCCTCGCCCTGCGGGCGCACTCCGAGCGTCCAAATCGGCAATCCTGCCGATTTGTGAACCCACTACGTGGGTTCGATGCGACACTGTTTCAGAAAACACAAAGCCGCCAGCAAGGCGGCTTTGCATATCAATGGTGGAGGTGGTGGGAATCGAACCCACGTCCGCAAGCCCTACGCTACGAGCTCTACATGCTTATTCCGTCTTTAATCTCGCTGTGGGCTACCCGAC
>CAMYJB010000021.1 GCA_947258565.1 uncultured Woeseiaceae bacterium | reverse complement strand
CAATCGCGTGCCCGGGTGGCGGAATTGGTAGACGCAGCGGACTTAAAATCCGCTGTCCGCAAGGACGTGCCGGTTCGAGTCCGGCCCCGGGCACCAATACGTCGCGGAGAAAATGGTGGGCGATACCGGTCTCGAACCAGTGACCTCCGCAATGTGAATGCGGCGCTCTCCCAACTGAGCTAATCGCCCCCGAACCATCCACAGCATAAACGAAAAAGTCGTCATTAACACGGCGCTCGTTAACGCTGTATTCGGCGATAGTTGATTGCGGACGTAAAGAACTGAAGGAGGGTACGCATGACCAATTACATCGATCCCGAGCGCGGCCAGTTCGAGGCGTTCAAGGCGCTGCCGCGCGACGAGCCGATCATGATGCTGAACCTGCTGCGCTTTCGCGACAGGGCGGCCTATGACGACGGCCGAGAGGCGACGGGTGCGGAAGCTTACGACGCGTACGGGAGGGAGAGTGCTCCCGTCTTTCACCGCGTCGGCGGCGAGATCATCTGGCGAGGCGCGCCGGAAGTCGTGCTCATCGGGCCGCAGAAACACTGGGACCTTATCTTCATCGCCCGCTATCCCACCGCCGGGGCATTTCTCGAAATGGTTACCGATCCGCAGTATCGCGAGGCAGTGAAGCACCGGCAGGCTGCAGTGCTCGATAGCCGTCTGATCCGCACGACAGAAGTGGCGAAGGGTCAGGGCTTCGCGATGCCCCAGTAGTTGTAAGACAGGATCCGGAGTCCGGGGATATACATACGCTCGTCGGTCGTAATCCGGAAGCCACTGCCTTCTATCAAACCCGGAATGTCCCGATTCATGTTGCAGCCGCCCGAGAAGCGCTTCCACGTCGGGTTCAGTCGATGCTGCCAGCGGCGTACACCTGCGTCGGGCGCCGCGCCGTGTTCGCAGTACAGAAGTTTCCCGCCGGGCTTCAGGACGCGCCGCATGCCCTCGAGTGCCGCTGCGGCTTCATCGATGGAGCACAGGGTGAACGTGATAAGCACCGTATCGACGCTGTTCGACCGGAGCGGAATGTTCTCTCCGGGCTGGTCGATGAACTCGATATCCAGTCGGGACGCATCGACATTGGGCCGTGCCTTGCGCCGCATGCCCGACGAGGGCTCGAGGCCGAAGATCTTGCGAACTTTGTCCGTATCGTAATACGGCAGGTTCAGGCCGCTGCCGAAACCGATTTCCAGGACGTCGCCCTCGGCCAGGTGCACGACCTTTTCACGTTGTTTACGCGTCGGCTTCGTCGAGCATGCGAGGTCGATCAGGTGCGGCAGCACGTGATCGTCGTAAAAAGACATTGCAGACCTGCAGTATTCACTGAGTACCGGTCGATTATGCCAGTACTGACGAAGGGCGCCATCGATCGAGCGGGTAGCCTTAGCGTTCCCTCAATTGCGCGCGCTGCTCGCGGGTCAGTTCACGAGGGTGTCCGACCTTGCGAAAACCGTCCAGCTTGTGTGCGAGTGCCAGGTAGGGGTGACGGAACAGCATCCGCGGGCCCGAATAGCGCATGATCATTCGTGCACGCGCTCGCTGGCCCGGTTTGTAACAGTGGATCGGGCAGTTGGCGCAGGTGGGTTTATGGAGTCCGTAGGGGCATTTCTCCAACCGGAGATCCGCATAGTTCAGGAAGTCCTGGCAATCCGCGCACAGTGCCGCGTCAGTGCGCTCGTGGCGGGCGTTACAGTAGATTTCGACCATCTTGGCCATGGTCCGCCGTTCCCGGTCGAGGCGCTTGTTCAACGGGTTCATTGTTGGCTATACCCCCCTTTACAGCATCCACCGTTTCGCTTTGCAAGATTGAACTACAACACCTTGCCAGCCGTATATACGTAAAAATCCTGCCACTACTTGCGCCCCCGGACCTGTTCATCCTCTTCCCGCTGCCATTTTCTGAGAGAATCGGGTGAGCATAGCGGTGTCCGCAAACTGGGGGTACTGGTGGTATTCAGGTCAGGTAAGTCGTGGCTCCTGCTGTCGTGGATTCTGCTTACGGCGGGATGCACATCGCAGCAGCCTGAGCAGGAGCCGACCCACGAAGATCTCCGTCTCCTTCCCGGGCGTTTTGCCGATGAGCCGGTCAGGAAGCCGCTGGTCGCGAAAGAAGCGTACATCGGCAGCGAGCAATTTTTCGTCGCTTACGAGGGTGAGGACGGCCTGGTTTATTCCGGGGGCAACTGGTCGAACCGCGTCGACCTGACGGCGCTGCGGCAGGGCCCGGACGGGGACTACGCAGGGCCCTTCATCCTGCCGCTCGAGTACCACCGCGCGAAACGCTGGGACAGGCTGCCCGAAGACCCTATCGTTCCAAGATTGCTGAGCAGCAAGTACTGGAATCGCTTCATCGACGAAGTCTTCGAGACCGTTTTGCCGAAGGCCGACATGACCGGGATCGTCATGCACTTTGGCGAAGAGGATTATTTTCTCTTCAACAACGACATCAACAATTTTGAAGCCCGGTTGATTATCGACAAGCCCGACAACTATGTCGTGGCCGAGACGATCGACTTCATGGACTTCATTAAACGCGCGCAACCGGTGCTCGACCGCTTCCTCGACGGGGAGGGCATCGACGACCGGCGGATAGTCTTCAGTACCGGCGATACCGGAAGCTATTCGCTGCCGTTCATTTTCATCGACCGGGATATCCCGATCGGCATCTTCGTGCGCTACGCTCCGCCGCCGCCCGAGGGCCCGGCAGCCAGCAAGGCTGCGCAGATCGCGCAATCAACGGGGCACGTCGCCCAGAGCCATCTTGGCGGATTGCTGTCCAGGCCGGTCTCTTCCGTCTACCGCCTGTTGTTCGTCGCGAAGGACGCTGCCGTCGAGACGGTGACGCCGAGCTGGATGGTGACCCTCGAAGCGGAACCGATTCCACCGCTCAGCGATGGCCCCGGGATGGATCTCGACGCCTGGGAAGAGAAGCTTACCCGTATCACGGGCCATGAAGCGACACGCGGGACGATCGATTACCTGGTCGACGGCGAAGCATTCTTCGTGCGCTACATCGATGCCATCTCGACGGCGACGCAGTCCGTCGATATCCGCACGTACATTTTCGACAACGACGATTTTGCCGCGAAAATACGCGACCTCCTGAGACGTCGTTCGGACGAAGGGGTGGATATCCGCATGCTCCTGGACGGGCTCGGAACCATCGTCGCGACGGGTGCAGATGACGAGTCGATGCCCGCCGACTATGCGGGGCCGCAGTCCGTTCGTGAATCGCTCGAATCCGGCTCGAAGATTCGCGTGCGCCAATCAAAGAACCCCTGGCTTGTCGCCGGGGACCACGTCAAGACGACCATCGTGGATAACCGGATTGCGTTTGCCGGTGGTATGAACATCGGCAGGGAGTACCGCTTCGTCTGGCACGACCTGATGATGGAACTGCACGGTCCGGTGGTCGATGTCCTTCGACAGGAATTCGAGCGCGCGTGGGCGCACGCGGGTCCATTCGGCGATGCGGGTCTTGTGCTGTCGACGCTGCAGCCGAGGGACAACAACAGCGAAAACGTCGGCTATCCGATTCGCGTGCTGCACACGCGCCCGGGCGACGCGGAAATATTTCGTGCGCAGCGCGCGGCAATTCGCAATGCGAAGAAATACATCTATATCCAGAATGCGTATTTCACCGACGACGCGATGCTCTACGAACTCGCGAAAGCCCGGCGCAGGGGCGTGGATGTGCGCGTCATCCTGCCGCTGGTCGGCAATCACGGTCCGATCAACAAGAGCAACGTGCTGGCTGCGAACGCGATGCTCGAACACGGCATCCGGGTATTCGTCTATCCCGGCATGTCGCATATCAAGGCGGCCGTTTACGATGGCTGGGCCTGCCTGGGTTCGGCGAACTGGGACAAGCTCAGCTTTAGAACCAATAAGGAGTTGAATATCGCGACGTCGCACGCGCCGTATGTCGATGCGCTGCTCGCGCAGGTGTTTACGCCGGACTTCGCCATGTCTCCCGAACTTACCGAACCATTCCCCGTGCGCTGGTCGGATCACCTGATGGAAATCGTGGCGGATTACCTGCTGTAGGACCGGATCTCGGATCGTGACCGGGTTCGCGGGCAGCGGCCCGCTTCTGCGCGCTACCGGCCGCCATCACCGCCGCCCTGGAACAGCTTCGGCGAGCGGCTGGCGATGCCTTTGAGGCCCGCCACGAACAGCCACAGGAACAGCAGTGGCAACAGGATCGTCTGCAGCACGAAGATCGCGATCAGGCTGACGATGTGCTCTGCGGCACTGGAGGCGCTTTCCTTTAAATCCTTCATGCGGTCGCCGACACGCATGGACTGGAGAGACTCGTCGATCATTTCGCCGAGGCGGTCCATGAACGACTGATCGTCGGGTGGCACGGCCTGCGCCTCATCGCTGATGCGCTCGATGTCCGCCGAGGTGTCCCGCAGTATCGCGGTCGCCGCTTCCTGCTCAGGCGCGAGGAACGCGTCGGAGATCAGGGTCGTGCCGACGATGAGCACCGGTACTGCGAATCGCACAAAGAGCAGGATGAGCAAGACCCGCAGCGCCGGCCCGGCGTAAGTCGCGGCCGTCGAGCGGGGCGCCCAGATCACGACAAGGAACGCGGCCGCCGCGGCGAACAGCAACGCGGTCACGCCCCACCAGCTGGTAATGTTCAGGAGCAGCGTCTGCAGTCCGAGTGAACTCGCGGCGATGAGCATTACGGCCGAAAACCGTTCGATCAGGTCGTTGACCGGGTCCAGGACCTCACCGACGGAGAGAACCACGCCGACGCCGCCGGGCTCCAGTGCCACTTCGGTGCCCTGCGCAGCCGAGATCACACCGTTGAGCGTGCGGGCGACGGCGAATGTCACCAGCGCGTTTTTCAGCGCATTTTCAGCCTGTTCCTCGGATGCTTTGTCGACGTGGCCGGTAACGGCACCGGCGACGGCGAGCACTATGACGGCAGTCCACAATAAGCGCTTTTTCAGCATGCGATGGCAATCCGGGTTGGCAGCGACAGGCACATTATAGAGATATGGCAGATGCGGAGCGCGTCACACCGAAAACCACGACCAGTTAACAATTCCGGCCTTTGCGCTCCGCTTTACTGGTTTTTTGGTTTGCCGCCTGTCAAAAAGGTGTCCAGGGACACGTGGAGTTCGAACATGGCCACGAGCAGCAAGGACAATGTCGATTATCGACTGCTGAACCGGCTCAACAAGCTGGTGATCTGCAGCCGCTGCCTCAGGGCAGGGCGCGTCACGCCGATACCGCAGGTATTCTCGTCGTACCACCGGCCGAGAAATGTCTGCGACAAGTGCCGGGAAGAATCCGGCATCAACAGGGGCGCCGGAAGCAACGGTCATCGGCGCAGGCTGGCGACGGTACTCAAGCTTCGGCCCTGAGTCCTCGACGGGTGCAAGGCCCTGCATCCGGTGCCACAATAACGGGACTCCGTCAGCTACGAGTCCCCGATGGCAAAACTGTATTTCTATTATTCGTCGATGAACGCCGGCAAGTCGACGGCTCTCCTGCAATCGAGCTACAACTACCGCGAACGCGGAATGTCTACCGTCGTAATGGCACCCGCGCTCGACGACCGTTATGGCGCGGGTAAAGTGACGTCGCGGATCGGGCTCGAATCGGAAGCGACGACGTTCTCGCCGGAGGACAATCTCTTCGACCTCGTTCAGTCCATGCTGGCGGATGCTCCGCTGCACTGCGTCCTCATCGACGAAGCGCAGTTCCTGACCAAGCAGCAGGTGTTTCAGCTCGGCGAGGTCACCGACAGCCTGAATATCCCGGTGCTCGCGTACGGCCTGCGCACGGACTTCCAGGGGGAGCCGTTCGAGGGCAGCAAGTACCTCCTTGCATGGTCGGACAACCTCAAGGAATTAAAGGCGATCTGCCACTGCGGCACCAAGGCGACGATGGTCCTGCGCATGGACGAAGAGGGCAACGCGGTGCGGGAGGGCTCACAGGTCGAGATCGGCGGCAATGACCGCTATGTCTCGATGTGCCGCAAGCACTTCAAGAAAAGCTATTACGGCTGAGCGGCCCTACTTGTTGCCGTAGGTCGGCAGGTTCTCGCTCGGAACCGGCAGCATCGCGGTGTTTTCCTGCGCGAGCAGGTTGCGCATGTCGTCGAGCGTCTTCATGATCGCCGTGTCGGTGAATTCGCTGCCGGTCATCGTACCGCGGGACTTCGCATACGGATCGCAGAACTTGATCCGGTGATTGCCGACCGTAATGACGTCGTTGTCGATCAGCACGTGGTTCGACACGCGCCGCGAGTTTACGAAAGTGCCGTTGCTGCTGTTCAGGTCCATCATGAACGTGGTGCTGCCGTGCCTGACGAGCAGCAGGTGATGACGGCTGACGTAGCGGCTCGGGATGGCAATATCGTTGTGCTCCGAGCGGCCGATCAGTAACCGGGGCTGATCGAAGATGAGCTCCTTGTGGACGTCGCCATCCTTGCTGACAAAAAGTTTGGGCGGTTCCGGAATCGCGCCGACGGCATCTTCGAGTTCGGCGAGCGAGTCGTCGTCCCAATCCGAATAAGGCAGCGATGGCCGTTCGATTGCAGAAATAGCGACAGGCAGGGCGTCCGCGCGCGACAGCGCCAATAATGCGATCCGGTCGAGCACGCCGGGCCAGCCCCCTGACGCGTCCCAGAGTTCGACGCATACCGAGTTGGGGAATACGTACTCCGGTATTGCACTGCCTGCCCTGCGGAGCTTCTCCCGCAGGTATTCCTTGGCGTCGTCGCATGACATCGGCCGCATCTGGAAGTTAACCGCTACGCGACGGGCAATCGATGCCATTGCGGGCGCCTCGATAATTGACTCGAGCGACCGATCGCTGACCAGTACGATCTTGAGCGCACTTGTCAGCCGGTGGGCTCTCAAGCACTTGAGATCGGCGAGGCCGCACAGCGCATGCAGTGCACTCGGATTCAGTCGATGGGTGTTCTCGATGATGAGCAACGGCGGCTGGTGATTTGCCGCCTGCTGCAGCGCGAACACGCGTATCATCGCGAGCAATTCGTTTTCCGTTTTGAAATCGGCTTCATAGCCGAACAGTCGCAGCGTGTTCTCGAGCAGGCTCGCGTCGTTGAGGCCGGTGCCGTCGACGACTGCGCATTCCTGGTCGTCGTCGCGCGACTCGACAAGATGCTGGATAAGCGTGGATTTGCCCGATAGCGGTGGGCCCTGCAGCAAGGCGAGACCGGTCGGCTGCCTGCAGGCTGCGCGTATCGCTTCGAGCCCCTCAACATGCGAGGCATACGATACAATCGGCTCCGGTTTGCCCTGGATGCGGAAGGGTTGTTCCCTTAGTCCTGCCGCGGCTAGGTCCATACGCTTGAATTCGCTCGTGTTGTTGTTGCCTAATACGCGCTGTTATCGTTGCCCGCCGCGCGTTTTTATGTCCAAATCGGGCCCGATTCTCCAGTCTACGGTCGCGCGGTAAGCCCTGCAAACGGCAATTGGCAAAACCTATACGCATCAAACAGACGCGGACGCGTTCTCTGATCTTGTTTAGGAAACATGACTAAAGTAATGAATAAAAAGGATTTAGAGCAGTTGAACCAAAGCGTCTGTGAACGGCGACGGGACCTAAGGCGTTGACTGCACAACTATCTGCGGAGAACCTTACGCTCTTCCGCGGCGACCGCTGCCTGTTCCGGGGTGTCAGTTTTGCGCTTAACGCCGGCGAATTACTGATCCTCGAGGGCTCGAACGGCAGCGGTAAGACCAGCCTGATGAGAGCCATCGTGGGCATGCTCGATCTCGAGAAGGGCGTGGTGAGCTGGAATGGTATGCCGGTTGGCGAGCAGCGCCAGGTCTTTCATGGTGCGTTGGTATGGACTGCACATCGCGTCGGACTCAAGGCGGATCTTACGCTGGTCGAGAATCTGCGCTTCGAGGCGGCTTTGCGTCCGCAGGGCAGCGACAGCCTCGAGACAGTGCTCGAGCGCCTCGAAATCAGCCGGCTCAAGCCTTTGCCTCTCCGATCGCTCTCGGCGGGCCAGCAACGCCGGGTCGCGCTGGCCCGCATGCTGCTCGCGGACGTGCCGCTCTGGTTGCTGGACGAGCCGTTTACCAACCTCGACCGCGAGGGCCGCGCCCTGGTTATGCGTCTGGTCAAGGAACACCTGGACAAGGGCGGACTGTGCGTGATGGCGGCCCACCAGGATGTCGAGATCGATGCGCCGGTAAAGAAGGTAATCCTGCAATGACAGACTCCGAGCGTCACATGCCCAGCATGATGAGCGGGCTAACGGCCGTCGCCCGGCGCGACCTGCTGCTGGCGTGGAAACGGCCTGGCGACGTGCTCAACCCGCTGTTCTTCTTCGCGATGGTCTGCACGCTGTTCCCGCTGGCCGTGGGGCCGAGCGCCGAACAACTGACGTTCAGCGGTCCCGGCGTGTTGTGGGTTGCGGCATTGCTGGCCATGCTGATTTCGCTGAACAGCCTGTTCATTTCCGACTTCGACGATGGCAGCCTGGAGCAGCTGCTCGTGAGTCCGCAGCCCTTGCCACTGGTGGGCCTCGGTAAGACAATCTCGCACTGGCTGACGAGCGGCTTGCCGCTCGTACTGGTTTCTCCCATCGTGGCTATCACTTATCGAATGCAGAGCGACGTTGTCCTAGTGTTGATGCTGACCCTGACGCTCGGCACCATTAGCCTGAGTTTGTTAGGCTCTATAGGGGCGGCGCTGACGGTCGGCCTGCACCGCGGCACCGCGTTGCTGAGCTTGCTGATCCTGCCGTTGTCGATGCCGGTGCTCATCATCGGCGCCAACACCGTGTCGCTCGCGGCCGGTAACGAGACCTATTCAGCCGGAATCTGGGCACTGGCCGCCTACGCGGTCGGTACGCTGAGTCTGGCGCCTTATGCAACAGCCGCCGCATTACGTATTAGTAACGAGTAGAATCCCCGCCCATGTGGAAATGGTTTCATCAGCTGGCGTCGCCGCCACACTTCTACAGGATTGCCCCGATCTTCAGCGCCGTGCTGCTGTTGCCGGGCCTGGCCCTCATTGCCTACGGTGTCTACGCGGGCCTGTTTCTTGCGCCCATGGACTACCAGCAGGGCGATGCGTTCCGGATCATCTATGTTCATGTACCGTCGGCGTACCTGTCGATGATGGCGTATATGATCATGGCGGTCGCCGGCGGCATCGGGCTCATCTGGCGCATGAAGCTCGCCCACGCCGTGGCGGCCTCCGCGGCGCCGCTCGGGGCCTGGTTCACGTTCCTCGCGCTGGCGACCGGCTCGATCTGGGGCCGGCCGATGTGGGGAACCTGGTGGGAATGGGCGGATCCAAGGATGATGTCGGAGCTGATCCTGCTGTTTTTCTACTTCGGGTACATGGCGCTCAGAGCCGCAATTGACGACACGGCCAAGGCCGACAAGGCGAGTGCGGTGCTGGCACTGGTCGGCGTTGTGAACGTCATCATCGTGCATTACTCGGTGGAGTGGTGGAGTTCCCTGCACCAGGGCCAGACGATCATGGCCAAGGACGGGCCTGCGATGGATCCGGGGATGCTGTATCCGCTGTTGGCGAATATTTTCGGTTTCACGCTCCTGTTCGGGTCGCTGCTGCTGCGGCGCACCCGCACCGAGGTGCTGTTCCGCGAGCGGCGGACGCGTTGGGTTAAGGAAATGATTTTGGCTCCGGAGGGTCAAAGCTGATGGAAAGTCTTGCGATGGGTGGCTACGGCACGTACGTCTGGACCTGTTTCGGCCTGGCGGCGGCGGTGCTGATCATCAACGAATGGCGGGTGCGTGCCCGCCAGTCGACCGTGTATAAGGAAATCGAAGTGCGCATCAAGGCGCTGGAGGAAAGTGCATGAAACCCAGGCAGCAGCGAATGCTGGCCGTCGGCCTCGTTGCGGTCGGACTCGCGATCGCGGCGACGTTCACGTTGCGGGCATTCAAAGACAACATGATGTTCTTTGTCGAGATATCCGACGTCATGGCGGGAAACTATCCGAAGGAACGAAATTTCCGGATCGGCGGGCTCGTGGTTGCCGGTACCGTCGAGCGTGAAGAGGGCTCGTTGGACATGTCGTTCGAGGTCACGGATACGCGCTGTGCGCTGCCGGTAACCTACAGCGGCGTGGTCCCCGACCTGTTCCGCGAAGGTCAGGGCGTGGTTGCGCACGGGCGCATGGGCGGCAACGGCACCTTCGTCGCCGACAAGATCATGGCGAAACACGACGAAGAATACATGGCGCCGGAGGTCGCAGAATCCCTGGCCAAGCACGTCCAGGACCAGACCAAGTCCGTGCAGTACCTGTCCACGGAGTGCAACGCCAATGATTCCTGAGATCGGGCATTTCGCGCTGATCCTGGCGCTTTCGCTGGCGTTGTGCCAGGGCATCATTCCGCTCGTGGGCGCGCACCGGAACGACGCGGCGATGATGGCCGTCGGGCGCACGGCGGCGAATGGACAGTTTTTCTTTGTGGCTTTCGCATTCGGCTGCCTGGTCTGGGCGTTCGTACAAAGCGATTTTTCGGTCCTGTACGTAGCCAACCACTCGCAGCTCTCCCTGCCGACGATCTACAAGGTCTCTGCCGTGTGGGGTGCGCACGAAGGCTCGCTGCTGATGTGGATACTGATCCTGGCGATCTGGACCGTCGCGGTGAGCTATTTCAGCCACAATCTCCCGCAGGCATTTTCGGCGCGCGTGATCGCCGTGCTCGGGCTGCTGTCGACGGGTTTCCTGCTGTTCACGCTGCTGACCTCGAACCCGTTCGAACGGCTCACGCCGGCGCCGGCGGACGGTGCCGACCTGAACCCGCTGCTGCAGGACCCGGGCCTCGCGATACACCCTCCCATTCTCTACGCGGGCTACGTGGGCTTCTCGGTGGCGTTCGCGTTCGCGATTGCCGCCATGCTGAGCGGCAACCTGGACCGGACGTGGGCGAAATGGACGCGGCCCTGGACGACGGTGGCCTGGCTGTTCCTGACCGTCGGCATCGCGCTCGGCAGCTGGTGGGCGTATTACGAACTCGGCTGGGGCGGCTGGTGGTTCTGGGACCCGGTCGAGAACGCTTCCTTCATGCCGTGGCTGGTCGGCACGGCGCTGATTCATTCGCTGGCGGTCACCGAGCGTCGCGGCCTGTTCAAGAGCTGGACGCTGTTGCTCGCCATTGCGGCCTTTTCGCTCAGCCTGCTGGGCACGTTCCTGGTCCGCTCGGGGATTCTCGTCTCGGTGCATGCGTTCGCGACCGATCCGACGCGCGGTTTTTTCATTCTCGGTTTCCTCGGCGTCGTCATCCTTAGTGCGCTGGTCTTGTATGCCTGGCGTGCGCCGGGGCTCGACTCCACGGTGGGCTTCGCGCCGCTGTCGCGCGAGACCTTCCTGCTACTGAACAACGTGCTGCTCGTCATCGCCGCGCTGCTTGTCTTCATCGGCACCCTCGCGCCGCTCGTCGTCGAAGTCCTCAACGCCGGCAAGATCTCGGTCGGTGCGCCGTGGTTCAACGTCGCGTTCGCTATTCCGATGCTGCCGCTCGTTCTGCTGATGGGCCTGGGCATGCACGCAGCGTGGCGCTCGCAGCCGGCAGCGCCCTGGCTGCGCAGATTGCGCATCCCGGCCGCGGTCGCGCTGGTGATCGGGATCGTCATCCCCTTCATGTACGGCGGGGCATTCGGCGCGCTGGCTGCGGTCGGCAGCGTCGCGGGCGTGTGGATTATCGTGGTTTCACTGATTCAGCCGCTCAGGGCCTGGCGCAGCAACGTGAAGCTGACGCCGGCCGTGCTCGGCATGTCGGTCGCCCACATCGGTGTCGGCCTGTTCGTGCTCGGCGTCACGATGGTGAATACCTTCGGTATCGAGACGGACCGGGCCCTGCGTCCCGGCGAGTCGATCGAGATCGGCAAGTACCAGTACGAGATGCGTGAACTGAGGGATGTCCGTGGCCCGAACTATTCCGCTCGCGAGGCAGTCATCGACATTCGCCGCAACGGCGAGTTCGTTGCCGAAGTACGCCCGCAGAAGCGTCAGTACCTGGTGCAGAAAAGCCCCATGACCGAAGCAGGTATTGATGCGGGCCTGACCCGCGACCTGTTCGTCGCGCTCGGCGACCAGATCGGGCAGGACACGTGGAGCGTGCGCGTGCAGTACAAGCCGATGATCCGCTTCATCTGGCTGGGCTGCCTCGTCATGGCGCTCGGCGGCCTGATCGCCGCCAGCGATCGTCGTTACCGCATGGTCGCGGCGGCAAGCCCTGCCAGCGACAAGGCAGTGGCGGAGACAGCCTGATGCGATTCGCCATTCCCATCGTCGTCTTCCTGCTGCTGGTCGTGGTCTTTTCCTTCGGCCTGTTCAACGACCCGCGCGAGCTACCGTCGCCGTTCCTCGGCGAGCAGGCGCCGACGTTCGAGGTTGCATCACTGACGGAACCGGAGCGTATCGTCGGGTCGGCGGACTACTCGGGCAAGATGGCGCTCGTCAACGTCTGGGCGACCTGGTGTGGCGGTTGCCGCCAGGAGCACGGTTTTCTCATGCAGTTGGCTCGTTCCGGCGCGATCCCGATTTACGGCATCAACTGGCGCGATAATCGCGAGGAAGCGCTGCGCTGGCTCCAGCAGCTCGGCGACCCCTACGAGTTCTCGGCGTTCGACGCGGACGGCCGCGTCGGCATCGACTGGGGCGTCTACGGCGCACCGGAGACGTTCCTCATCAGCCCCGACGGAATCGTCCTGCACAAACACCTCGGCCCGCTGAACGCGGCGATCTGGCAGGAAGATTTCGTGCCGCTCATCGACGCCGGGGAGCCATCGTCATGAGGCCGCTCATTGCTTGTGCTCTGCTGTTTGCAATGGCCTCTGCGGCGCTGGCGATCGACACCGACAAGGCCTTCGACGACCCTGAACTGCAGGCGCGCTACGAACACATCATCGAGGAAGTCCGCTGCCTCAAATGCCAGAACCAGAGCATCAAGGACTCGAATGCATTTCTCGCCGGCGACCTGCGGCGCGAGATCCGGCGAATGCTGGGCGAGGGCAAGACGGACGATGAGATCTACGATTTCCTGGTGGCTCGTTACGGCGAGTTTGCGCTCTACCGCCCACGCATGTCGGGCAAGACCCTGGTGTTGTGGATTGCGCCGATCGCACTGTTGCTCGCCGGCGGCTTCGTGCTCGTGAATATACTCAGGCGCCGCATGGCCATGCCCATGGAAGGCGACGCGGCGGCCGAGGAGTAGAACGCTCATGCTGTGGTTGACGCTTGGTGTGATGAGTTTTGCGGGCGTGGTCTTCGCCGTATGGCCGTTCCTGCGAGAGAACTCGCGCAATTTCGGCGTGGTAGCGGCCGCCGTGCTGTTTGTCGTTGCATCGTCGGCAGGTCTTTACGCCATGCTCGGCAGCCCGGGGCTCGAAAATCAGGCGCTGACCCACGGCGGTGAAGTGGCCGACGACATGGTCGAGGTGGTCGAGGCACTCGCGCAGCGCCTCGAGGACAATCCCGACGATCTCGGCGGCTGGCGCATGCTGGGCAGGTCCTACATGTCGCTCAATAATTACCGCGGGGCCGTTGCGGCATTCGAGCGCGTCGCCGAACTCGAAGACGGACAGAATGCCCAGGGTCTCGTCGAGCTCGGCGAGGCCGTGCTCGCGGCCGAGGGCGGACAAACGATGCCGCAACGTGCGATGTCGTTGTTCGAGAATGCCCTGGCCATCGAGCCGAACAACCAGGGTGCCTTGTTCTGGGGCGGCCTCGGCGCGGTCAACCGCGGCGACACCGGCCTTGCCGCCGACCGCTGGGAGCGGTTGCTGGGTACGAATCCACCTGCAGACATCCGGGATGTTATCGAGCAACGCATAGCGGAATGGCGTGGCGAACCGGCGCCGCCGGCCGCTGCGGCCGTGCAGCAGCCAGCACAGTCCGGGTCGGCGCCCGAACCGGCGCCGCTGGAAGCGGGGGCGGTGGTGAGCGCCAGTATTGCGCTGTCCGAGGCTGCGCAAAGTGCGCTGCCGGCTGACGCGACGGTGTTCGTGATCGCGCGCGATCCGTCGGCGCCTTCGCCGCCGATTGCGGTCACGCGACGCAGGCTCGCGGAGTTGCCCGCGGTCGTGCAGCTCGGCGACCGGGAATCCATGGTGCCGGGGCGGGAACTGTCCGGCTTCGAGGAGTTCGAGCTGATCGCCCGGGTATCCTTGTCCGGCCAGCCCGGCAGCCAGCCGGGCGACTGGTTCGGCAGCGTCATCGTAAAGCCGGCCGAGAACGGATCGATAGCTCTCTCGATCGATACCCCGGTCGAGTAGCGCGCGGGTCGTGGCTACCGAGTCCGAAGCCGCCAGCCTCATCCGCAGTCTGCGCATCCCGCTGATTGGCGCACCGATGTTCATCGTCTCGGTGCCCGACCTCGTCGCCGCACAGTGCACGGCGGGCATCATCGGTTCGTTCCCGGCGCTGAACGCGCGACCTCAGGAGCGCCTCGAAGAATGGATCGTGGACATCAAAGAGCGGCTGGCGACCTATTCCGAGGCCAACCCCGCTGTCCCGGTGGCGCCATTTGCCGTGAACCAGATCGTTCACGGCAGCAATACGCGGCTGCGCGCCGACATGGAAACCTGCGTGCGGCACGAGGTGCCGATCATCATCACGAGCCTGCGCCCCCCGGGCGACGTCGTCGACGCGGTCCACAGCTATGGCGGCCTGGTATTCCACGACGTCATCAGCCTGCGCCATGCACGCAAGGCAATGGAGCAGGGGGTAGACGGCATCATCGCCGTGTGCTCGGGCGCCGGCGGTCACGCGGGGCCACTGAGCCCCTTTGCGCTGGTCAAGGAGATCCGGCGCGAATTCGACGGCGTCGTTATCCTCTCGGGCGCCATGTCGAGCGGCGGCGATATTCTTGCGGCGCAGGCGATGGGTGCCGACCTTGCCTACATCGGCACGCGCTTCATCGCCACGCACGAGGCAAATGCGCCTGACGAGTACAAGCAGATGATCGTCTCGAGCAAGGCGGCCGACATCGTGTACACCCCGGTCTTCACGGGCGTGCACGGCAGCTACCTCCGCGGCAGTATCGAGAATGCAGGACTGGACCCGGACAAGCTGCCGGACGTGGACACGTCGGCGATGGACTTCGCCAGTTCGGCGAAAAGCGATGCCAAGGCATGGCGCGACATATGGGGGGCGGGACAGGGCGTCGGCAATATCGACGATGTTCTCCCGACGCACGATCTCGTACTGCGCATCGAAGCCGAGTACGACGCCGCGCGCGAGCGGCTTGCCCGTGTCTAGGGGAGTGGCGGCGTGAGGGCCATCGCGCTTGCTTACCTGTTCGTCGCCGTCGGCGGCGCGCTGGGCGCGATGGCACGTTTTGCGCTGAACGTAACCTTGCAGCGTGACACGCCGTTTCCCTGGGGCACGCTGGGGGCAAACCTCAGCGGTTGCCTGGTAATGGGGGTCATCGCCTATCTCGTTGCCGCGTCCTCCTGGTTCAACGAGGCGGGAATAATCCCGGATCAGTACCGCCTGCTGTTCGCCATCGGCTTCTGTGGCAGCTTTACCACGTTGTCGGCGCTGGTCATGGAGCTGCACACGATGCTGCAGCGAGGGGAGCTTTTCGGCTCCTTTTCCTACATGACCGTCACGATGGTGGGCGGCTTTGCCTGTTTCTATCTCGGCTTTATCGTGACGCGGGCGCTGTCGACTATTTCAGGCGGCTGACGCCGCGTTCGAGGATCGACATGATCGGCTCGAGCCATTCCTCGTGCTCGGGTTTCATCAGGACCGAGCGCAGGCAGGTTACGGTGTCCGTGGTTGCACGAATCCCGGGAACATAGGCTTGCAGCATTTCGGCCGGCAGCTCGATCAGCGCCAGGTGCAGGTTGTCCGTTGCGGCCAGTTCGAACAGCTCCGCTGCGCGTGCAGACGCGGTGGCCGTGTCGGGCGAATCGACCGCGTATACCACGATGTCGAGTTCAGGGTGCATCAGTGGGTGGAATGAAGGGCTCGCGTCGAGCCGCGACCAGAAGTCCCGGCCAGCCTGAAGGCAGCGGTCCAGGTCGCGCGCGAAGTCACCGCCTTTGACCGGCGGCAGTAGCCGGTGCGTCGCCCACAACGCGACCGCGGACGCGCCGGGCCGCGAGCACTCCAGGCTGATTTCGCCGAGATGCAGTTGCTCCGAACTGAAATAGGTGTACGGGGAATCATGTTTGTAGAAACGGCCGTCCGCCGGATCTCGAAACAGCACGCAGCCGCAGCCATAGGGCTGCAGGCCGTGCTTGTGCGGGTCGATGACGATGGAGTCGGCGTCGTGGAGACGATCGTACGCCGCACGGGCTTTGTCGCCCAGTTTGCTGGCGAGCGTGAAGTAACCGCCGTAGGCCGCATCCGCGTGGACACGGACGCCGGGTTGCCCGGCCCGCTCCAGGATCTCGGGTAGCGGATCCACCTCGCCGAATCCGGTATTGCCGATCGTCGCCACGACAGTGCCGACATTACCCTGGTCGAGCAGCTCGTCGAGATGCGACAGGTCCATGTGTCCGGCTGGCGTGCAACGTACGGCCGTGAACGGAATACCGAGCACTTCGCAGATGCGCGCGTGAGTGTAGTGAGCCTGCTCCGAGGCGACGATGCGTTTGCCCGGCTGCAACTGGCTTGCGATCCAGAGAGCTTCCAGATTGGCCATCGTGCCGCCGCCGGTGAGGTGACCCAGCGGTGAATCCCAGCCGAACATACTGCCCAGCTCGACGATGCATTCCTTCTCGAGCGCCGAACTCGCGCGGCCGCCGTCGAGCGCGTGATTGTTCGGGTTGATCCACAGTGACAGCGCGTACGCGATTCGCGCCACAGGGTGCGGCGGTTTCAGCATCTGGCCGGCATACAGCGGATGGAAGTAGGGATAGTTGTCCTGCATACGTTCGGCAACCTGCTGCATTACTGTCGACACGGCAGCGGTATCGAACGTGGCTTCGAAATGCGGCAAATCGGCGAACCCACTCTCCAGTTTTTCGAGCGCGGCGCGCAGCACGTCCAGTTCGTCGCGGTTGATCATGCATCCGTCCGTTCGGTTCAGGGTCGCGAGCTTACCGTAAAAACGACCTCGCCAGCGCCGGAAGTCCGGTTACAATTCGCGGATGGACCTGATCGCCCTGGCCGTGCCGTTCTTCCTGCTGGCGTTGATCGCCGAACTGGCCATCGACAGGCGCCGCGGCAGCGGCCTGTACCGCGCCAACGACGCAATCAACAGCCTCAGCGCGGGTACGCTGAGCACGACGATCGGCTACTTCACGAAGCTGCTGCCGCTGATCGCCTGGGGCTTCGTGCTCGAGAATTTTGCCCTCATCGACATGCCGCTCGCCTGGTTCGACGCCTCACCGCGTGGCATTGCGCTCTGGGTGACGGCCGCGCTGGCCTGGGACTTCTGCTATTACTGGTTTCACCGTTTCAGCCACGAGATCTCGATACTCTGGGCGGCCCACGCGGTGCACCACCAGAGCGAGGACTACAACCTGTCGACCGCACTGCGGCAGACCAGCACGGGCTTTCTCTTCGGCTGGATCTTCTACGTGCCCCTGTTCGTGATCGGGTTCCCGCTGGAGGTGCTGGTGACCGTGAACGCGGTCAACCTGATCTACCAGTTCTGGGTGCATACGCAGGTCGTGCATCGCATGGGCGCGCTGGACAGGATCCTGGTGACGCCGTCGAATCACCGCGTCCACCACGCGCAGAACGAAATCTACATCGACAAAAACTACGGGGGCATGCTGATCCTTTGGGATCGCCTGTTCGGCACGTTCGAGGATGAGCGTGACGATGAACCGGTAGTTTTCGGGGTGCGTAAACCGCTCGCCAACTGGAACCCGTTCTGGGCCAATCTGCAGGTCTACGACTACCTGCTGTTCGACGCACGGCATGCCCGGCGCTGGCGGGACAAGCTGGGTATCTGGTTCCGGCGTACGGGGTGGCGCCCGCCGGACGTGGAGGCGCGATTTCCCAGGCGGCCTGTCGAGCTGGCCGCATTCGAAAAATTCGATCCGCCGGTTGCGGGTGGGCTGCGCCACTACGTGCTCGCCCAGTTCGGTGTCGCGGTCGCAGCGACGCTCGGGATCGCAGCACTGTTCGCCGAGTCAGGCGCGAACGCGGTCCTGCTGCCGTGCATTTTGCTGTGGGCGTTGCTGTATACGCTCGGACTGCTGAATGAGGGCAGGCCTTATGCGGTGCGCTTCGAACTGGCCAGGTTACTCGTCATCGTGCCCGCCGGGATGCTGGGGATCGCGCTCGCGGGGCACCTGGCGGCACCGGCACACTGGCTTTGGGCTGGTACCGGGGCGTACCTTGCTGCCTCCGTCGCGGGACTCTATGCTGCCCTCCAGCTAAGTAAAAAAACTGTTTTAAAACATGAATTAATATCTGATTAATAAAGTAAATTATTAGGTAACAGAATGACGGAATTCAGGCGCAGCAACCTGCAGTCGGGTGCCCCCTGGGAGACAGAGGTTGGCTATTCCCGCGCTGTGAGAACGGGGCGTTTCATCGCTATCTCCGGATCCGCGGCTATCGATGCCGATGGCCAGCTGGTCGGCGAGGGGGACATGTATGCGCAGGCGAAGCAATGTATCGCCGTCATCGAGACTGCGCTCGAAAGGGCCGGCGGCCGCCTCTCCGATGTCGTGCGCACGCGGACGTTCGTGACGGACATTGATCGCTGGGCGGAGGTGGGTCGCGCCCACCGGGAAGCCTTCGGCGACGTGATGCCGGCAACCTCGATGGTGGAGGTGTGCCGCCTCATCGATCCGCGCATGCTCGTGGAGATCGAGGCAGACGCCATCATCGGCGACGATTAGCGTCCCCTGAGAGCGCTAGTCCGGCACGCGTGTCCAGGTTTCGGTGCGTCCCAGCAACGGGACACCGACGTAGCCGCGGACCTTCAGCGTGTCCTCGTCCACCCAGGTGATGATGCAGCGGTAGGTCTTGCCGCTGTTGGGGTCATAAATCGTGCCGCCGGTCCAGCGTCCATCGCCGTCGTAGGAGAAATTCCCGAACAGTTCCAGACCGGTAAGTGGCCGGTCCCGCAGCGCCGGGTCCGGGTTCTTCTCGTCCTTGTCGGGGCGCTCATCGTCCGCGTTGGGGGATCCCTTGATAACCCCGCTGAGACCGTCGCCGGCCAGCGTGATCTCGATCCAGCCATCGCCGTCGCCGCTGAGCCAGGTACCCTCGACAGGCGGCATGTCGTTGGCGATGCTCAAGGAAAAGGCCCCGCAAAGTACCGCGCCGGAAATGAGCCTGCCTAGCGCTGGAATCATCGATCGTCCCCGGTATGATGCCATGACTTCGTAATACTAACCGAGCAGCCGGGGGCCAAGTGCTTAGGCGAGATTTCCTTCGTTCGATCGTCGCTGCATTCCTGGCGCCGCTGGCCGCTTTGCGCGCCGGCGGGGCCGCGGAAAACGGGACGCTCAGCTTCGACCATGGTGTCGCGAGCGGTGATCCGCTGGCCGACGGCTTTATCGTATGGACACGCGTGACTGGCGCGAGCGGTGGCAATCTGCCGGTGCGATGGCGGGTTGCGAGCGACCCGGAGATGCGGGAAGTCGTACGCCAGGGCATCGCCTGGACGGATGACTGGTGGGATTTTACGGTCAAGGTCGACGTGCGCGGGCTGACGCCCGGATCGAGTTTCTATTATCGCTTCGAGGTCGACGATGTGGTGTCGCTCATCGGCCAGGCGCGCACCTTGCCGGAGGGCGCCGTCGACAGGGCACGATTTGCGGTCGTGAGCTGCTCCAACTATCCGGCCGGCTATTTCAACGTCTACCGCGACATAGCGCTGACTGACGATCTCGACGCCGTCATACACCTCGGTGACTACATCTACGAATACGGACTGGGCCAGTATGCGACCGAGCATGCGGAAGAGCTCGGCCGGGTTCCGGAACCTGCGGGCGAGGTCACGACACTGCAGGAATACCGGCGACGCCATGCGCAGTACAAAGCCGACGCGGATTCCATCGCGATGCACCGACGGCACCCCCTGATCGCGGTCTGGGACGACCACGAACTCGCGAATGACGCATGGCGGGGCGGCGCAGAGAATCACCAGGACGACGAGGGACGCTGGCAGGATCGCCGCGATGCGGCCATCCGCGCCTGGTTCGAGTGGATGCCGGTGCGCGGCGTACCGAACGGGGCCGATACCCGCATTTTCCGCGATTTTCGCTACGGTGACCTGATGTCTCTGATCATGCTGGACACGCGTCTCTACGGCCGCGACCGGCAGCCCGACGCCGGCGATTCGGTCACGGCCGAAGCCGTGGCTGCGGCGCTGCAGGATCCCGAGCGGCGCATGCTGGGGCATCGCCAGGAAGGCTGGCTACGGCGCACGCTCGCGGCGCAGGCGGACACGACCTGGCAGGTCATCGGGCAGCAGGTCATGCTGGCACCGGTCCGCGCACCCGAACTCGGGCCCTTGCTCGACCGGGAACGGCCGTCGATGTTGCCGCGCGAGCAGCTGGATCACTACGTGGCCCTGAGCGAGGGCAGTCCGCCGATGGTGCTCGACACCTGGAACGGCTACCCGCACGCACGCGAGACCTTGCTTCGCGACCTCAGGGAACGCGCGCGCAACCCGGTGGTGTTGAGCGGCGACCTGCACACCTCGATGGCCAACAATGTCATCCCGCACGGCGACGACACACCCGTCACGGTCGAGATCATGCCGCCGTCCGTATCGTCCCCGGGGTTCGACGAATACCTGCCGCTGCGCGAGCCGGACGCGCTCGTCGAGGCGACGCAGGCAGTCAATCCGGCTGTCCGCTTCATGGACACGCGGCGGCGCGGCTGGGTACATCTCACGCTGACGCGGGAGCAGTGTACGGCCGAGTGGCACCTTATCGACACCGTGCACTCCCGTGCGTACACGAAAGCGGTCGACGGCCGTTTCGCCCTCGCGGCGGGTGATATCGCCGCCGGGCTGCGTGATCGCCGCGGAGGATGAGGCGACGCGTTCGACTTTCCGCTGCGGAGGCGCGGCGCGTTGTGCTCGCGGCGCAGGACATGCACCGGGAACGGCCCGCGTGCGCGCCGGATGTGCGTCACTTCCGGCGTGCCATGCAGGCGCTGCAGGTGCTGCAGCTCGACTTCGTCAACGTGCTCATTCCTGCCCATAACCTCGTCTTGTGGTCGCGCCTGGGCGCCTACGACCGGCGACGATTCGACCGTTTCGTCTATGACAGCGGCGACTACACGGAGCAGTGGGCGCACGAGGCATCGATCGTGCCGAGCGATGCGTGGCCGTTGCTCGCACACCGCCGCAGCGCGTATCAGCCATCGAAACACAACCCGCTGCACAAGCTGGCCGATCACAGGGACTACCTGGAGGCGGCTCTGGAACAGGTTCGCCGCGACGGCGCACTGACCGCGGCGGATCTGCCGCCGCTGCCCGGCCCGACGCGCAAACCGGGCGACTGGCACCGCTCCATACCGCGCCGGGCGCTCGAGTATCACTTTGCGCGCGGCGATCTCGCCGTGGCACGCCGCCTGAGTAATTTCCAGCGCGTCTACGACCTCCCGGAGCGCGTCATCCCCCGACGTCAACTGGCCAGGTCGCACGACAAGGAAACAGCCGACCGCGAGATGCTGCGCCGGGCTTCGGCGGCGCTCGGCGTTGCCACGGGACGCGACCTCGCCGACTACTTTCGCATGTCGCCTCGCGAAACCGCGCCAAGGATCGAGGAACTGGTCGAGGAGGGTGCGCTCGCGCGCGTCGACGTCGAGAACTGGCAGGAGCCGGGCTACCTGTCGCTGTCCGCTCGATTGCCGCGCGCCGTTGCGGGGGCCTCGTTGCTGTCACCGTTCGACCCGATCGTCTGGTACCGGCCACGGGCTGAGCGGCTTTTCGACTTTCACTACCGTATCGAGATCTACGTACCTGCCGGGAAGCGCAGGTGGGGCTATTACGTGCTGCCGTTCCGGCTCGGTGACCGCATTGTCGCGCGAGTCGATCTCAAAGCGGACCGCAAGGCTGGCCGGCTGCTGGTGCTCTCGGCGTACGAGGAGCCCGGCGTGCATCCCGGCCAGTGCGCGGATGCGCTCGCCGGCGAACTCCGGTCGTTGAGTGAATGGCTCTCCCTTGACAGCGTCCTGGTAACTCGCAACAGTTCGTTCGCACGCGAGTTGGCCGCCGCCCTGAGAACCTGACCACGGAGCCAGACATGCCCAGCAACAGCGTCGTCGACCTGCTTATAGAGCCCAAGACGCGGGACCTCGGAGAATTCACGGTGCGCCGGTCGCTTCCGGACAAGCGCCGTCAGCGCGTAGGGCCGTTCATCTTTTTCGATCACATGGGCCCTGCGGAATTTCAGCCGGGAACGGGCGTCAATGTGCGTGCCCATCCCCACATCGGCCTGGCAACGATTACCTACCTGTTCGAAGGAGAGATCCTGCACCGCGACAGTCTCGGCTACGTGCAGCCGATCCAACCCGGGGCCGTGAACTGGATGACGGCGGGCAAGGGCATCGTGCACTCGGAAAAGGTGACGGACGCGGTACTGGCCAGTGGCCAGCGCCTGCACGGCCTGCAGACCTGGGTCGCGCTGCCGCTTGCGGCAGAGGAGGTCGAGCCGACGTTTCAGCACTACCCGGCCGGCGACATACCGGCCGTCTCCATCGAGGGCGTTGATATTCGCGTGGTTCTCGGCTCCGCATTCGGCGTATCGTCGCCCGTAGCGACTCAAAGCGAGACCCTTTACGTCGAAGTCATTCTCGAGCCGGGACAGTCGGTCGCGATCCCGGAAGCCGAGGAGCTGGCGGTCTACGTCGTCGAGGGCAGCGTCGCCATCAACCAGGAATTGGTGGACGCGGGAGTGCTCGCGGTGCTGGAAGACGGGGCGAGCGGCACAGTCACCGCCGCAACGCAGGCGAGAATCATGTTTGCGGGCGGCGACGCGCTGGATGGCGAGCGCATCATCTGGTGGAACTTCGTCAGTAGTTCACGCGAGCGCCTCGAGCAGGCAAAAGAGGACTGGCGCGAGCAGCGCTTCGACGCCGTCCCCGGCGAAACCGACTTTATTCCGCTGCCGGATCGGTAGGATGTCCAGAATTGCTGGCACACTGGCTTTTGCGTGCATTGCGCTGGCGGCATGCGTGATGCAGCCGCGGCCGCAGCTCACCCCTGTCGGTGACGTTATTCCGGCCGGGGTAAGCCTGGCCGGACGCTGGCAATTGCAGGCGGAGAGGGACGACGCGGAGCGCCGTATCCGCGAGGCAGAGCGCAAGTCCAGCGGCGGTCTGGAGGACGTCGTGGCTCCGGCGGGACGGGATCGCAGCCGCAGCCGGCGTGGTGCCGATGGACCGTCTGTCTACGTATTCCTCAGGACCGGCAGCAAACTCAAGATCACGCAAACGCCGCACGGGTTGTTCATCAGCTTCGACCGCTCAGTCGTCGAGGAATACCGCTTCAGGGAACATCGCCGAGTCAACGTGGGGCCAATCGAAGCGGATCGGGCTTCCGGGTGGCAGGATGGCAAATACATCATCCAGACGCTGGACGCCGAGGGCGCGCTTCTGCAGGAGACCTACGCCCTCGAGGCGGGAGGCAAGGTCCTCGTAAGGACCGCATCGGTCACTTACAACGACAAGGAGCTTCTTTCGCTGCGGCAGGCGTTCGATCGCCTTGACTGACCTCAGGTCGAGAGTTCAGCGTAGGTCCTCAGTTCGGCGCGCATCCGGAGCTTGCCTTTTCTGTGTTGCTCGATGAGCACGGGCAGATAGCCAAGTTCTTCCACGCACCACAAGGTGGTTATCCGTGAAGAATTCTCCGCCTGGTGCTGGATGCCGACCGCCTGAAAGTCGCCCGCCGGTGTGCTCACGCTGCGTTCACCGATGTTGCGCACGGTCAGCGTCTTGAACTCGTCGATGTCGAAAAGGACGTAACGCTCGTCGGGACCCCCGTTGAGCAGGTCGTGCATCAGTTGATACTGAATGGCGACGCGGTCGTGAACGATGCCGTCGAGCATAATGCGGATCTCCTCGTCGTTTACGGAGCCCGACAATTCCCTGGTCGACCAGTCGAAGGTCACCTCTGCACGGCCAGCATCACTCGACAACGAGTCCTCCGACCGGTACCAGGTGGCCTCGATACCGCCGTCCTTCACCGCGAATCGCGACTGTTCGTTGATCTCGCCGTTCTTCAACAACCTCGCGAGTCCCCGCGGCTCGATGACGTGGATGGCCTCGTAGCCTTCCGCCAGCGGCCGGAGTTCCGTTGTCAGGCGCCCGCTCAGCACACTGATCTTGACCCTGTACTCGGCCGAGTAAGGCGTGAGCGCCTGCTCCGCCTGCGCCGGCGGGGCAGCCGCTGCGAGCAGCGGCAGGCAGGTGAGGATGATCTTCGTCAGAAGTCGTCGTAACGGCAGGTTTTTCAAGTCCTGTCTCCGGGGTGGCTATCCAATGCTTCTTCGCATTGTTGCATTAGAGACATGACTCTATGCTGAACGTTCAGCCTGTGCGGCTCGATTTCATCGAGTTTCACCTCGCGCGACACAATGTAGGGCTCGCCAACGGCCACGACCACGCGGGCGAAGGGCTTCGGAATCATGAAATCGTCCCAGCGCCTGAGATACCAGGCGCGGTCGGCCGCGCAGGCGATGGGCACGATCGGCACACCGGCAATCCTCGCCATCAGCACCGTGCCGGCCTTGAATTCGTATTTCGGTCCTCGCGGCCCGTCGGCGGTCGTGACGATCGAGTAGCCGTTCCTGAGCATACGTTGCTGGTCGCGCAACGCCAGCGCGCCGCTCTGGTTGGCGGAACCGCGGATGACTTCGGCGCCCCAGGAGCGTGCCACCCGCTCCGGCACTTCGCCATCGACCGAGCCGGATATGAGGAAGCACAACTTGTAGCCGCGCCGCAGCCAGCTGCGCATGTACGCCGAGCAGACCACGTGATGCTGATGCCAGTAAGAGGGCGCGCATACGGTTTTGTCGGCCAGCAGGGCGGCCGCATGTTGCTCGCCGATGACGGGCTGAAAGCGGTAGCTCGTGAGCAAGGCCCAATTGATGAGGCGCAGCAGCGGCAGGCCGAGAAAGTAGTAGAGCCGCCTCGCGGGCGTCATGCGGCGCAATGACGCGCTACTGCGGCGCGACTCGACAGATTCGAAATCGACAGGTTGCTGATCGCTCAATGGAGTTTTCCGGTGACGCGCGCAGCCAGTTTGCAGTATCGGTCGAGGGCCGGTCAATGTAGAATGCGCCTGCTTTCCGACAGGCCGGAGGCCGTCTCCCGTCCAATGAGTGATACCTGTTCAGCTGTTCGCAGACCGCCGGGACCGGATCGCTTCGATGCCGACCGATTTGCGGAAGCCAGCTTCGCCAGGAACGAGCGCGCGCATTTCCCGATTTCACTCGCGCCACGGCGCGGCCTCGAAGAATATTTCTCGTTCCTCGAGATGAAAGTTCACCTGGGTTTTTTGCTGCCGAGATTCCGTATGCAGCGCGTGGAAGACGTGGATCCGGAACTGGAATTCGTCATCAACCTTCATTCGGGGTCGGACATCAGGCTGCAAGCAGATATAAGGACCGCATGAAACTCTACGCAACACTGACGGAACTGCTCGATGAGGCGCGTGGCAGGGACCGCGAATTACGTTTTATCGATGGTGAAGACGACGAGACCATCATTCGTTTCCCGGAATTGTGGGATCGTGCTCTCGCATTGCTCGGATCACTGCAGGGCCGGGGCATGCAGCCCGGAGACGAGCTGGTCATTTTCAGCAGGTCGAACCTGAATTTCGTCGTCGCATACTGGGCCGCGATGCTCGGCGGTATCGTGCCGGTGCCGGTCGCTGTCGGCATCAGCGATGAACACCGTTACAAGCTGTTTCGAATCCTGAGCCAGCTCGAGCGCGGTACGCTGTTCACCGAGATGGACCTGTTGCAGCGGCTGCTCGACTTCTCGAAGTCCGGCGGCATGGACGACATCACGGGGATCCTGGAATCACGGTCGGTCCTCATGACCGATGTGGCGCCGGGTGCGAATGGGGAGGTATACGACGCGTCCCCGGATGACCTCGCATTCATCCAGTACTCATCCGGCTCGACGAGCGACCCGAAAGGTGTTTGCCTGACGCACGCCAATCTTTGCGCCAACATCCGCGCGATTGTCGAGGGCCTGCACTGGACGGACGACGACCGCAGCCTCAGCTGGATGCCGCTCACCCACGACATGGGCCTCATCGGCTATCACCTGAGTGTACTGGCCGCCGGCATGAGCCACGCGGTAATGGACACCAGCGTATTTGTCCGGCGGCCGCTGATCTGGATGCTCAAGGCATCCGAATTGCGCGCGACGCAGCTGTGCTCGCCGAATTTCGGCTACAAGCATTTCCTGAAGCTGTTCGAGCGCAAGGGACTTCCCGAGGCTACCGACCTGTCCGGCGTGAAGCTGATTCTCAATGGCGCCGAACCGATCTCGTACGAGCTCTGCGAGGAGTTTCTCACGGCACTCGAGCCCTACGGTCTTGCGCGCACCGCGATGTTCCCGGTGTACGGTCTCGCGGAAGCGACGGTCGGCGTGACCATCGGGACGCCGGGTGATCTCTATTCACGCGTGGTCATGCATCGCCACAGCCTGCGTATCGGCGAACCTTACGACGTTGCGCAGTCCGGCGACGCCGATGCGGTGAGTTTCGTCAAAGTCGGCAAACCGATCCGCGATTGCGAACTGCGCCTGACGGACGACGCGGACCGCGTGCTCGAGGCGGGCCGGGTCGGCAATATCCAGTTGCGCGGCGCAAGCGTGACGGAACGAATCTACGGTGACGACGCAGCGACTGCGGCATTATTCACCGAAGACGGCTGGTTGCGGACCGGCGATTGCGGCGTGTGCGTCGGCGGTGATCTCGTGATAACCGGCCGCCAGAAAGACATCATCATCGTCAACGGCCAGAACTATTACCCGCACGACATCGAGGAGATCGTGGCGCAGATCGACGGCCTCGATCTCGGTAAAGTCGTCGTCGCGGGTGCAACGCCATCGCGCCGCCAGACGGAAGAATTGCTGGTATTCGTTCTCTACCGCCGGGACCTGGAGACTTTCATGCCGCTTGCCGATCAGGTCAGGTCCGTGATCGGCGAACACGCGGGCCTCGAGGTCGACCACGTGCTGCCCGTGCCGAAAATCCCCAAGACGACGAGCGGCAAGGTGCAGCGGGTTCATTTGCTGAATGCTTACCTGGACGGCGAATACGATGAGGTCATGGCGAGACTTGCGCCGCACGTCGAGGTGGTCGAGGACCTCGATGACGATCCCCTGGTAGCGGAACTCGAGGCGATCTGCCGGGAGTTTTCCAAGGACCGCAGGATCGGGCCGGACGACAATCTGTTCGAAGTCGGTGTAAGCTCGCTCACACTGACGGAGATCGTCCTCGCCATCGAGGAAAAACATCCGGGTAAGCTCGACATCAGCGATTTGTTCGACTACCCGACCCTGCGCGACATTGCCGATTTCATGAGGCGCTGAGAAGCTGCCCGCACACGGATCCAGACTATGAGCTATTCACGTATCGCCGGCACGGGCAGTTACCTGCCCGCAAACGTCGTGACCAATCACGATCTCGAAAAGATGATGGATACGTCGGACGAATGGATACAGGATCGAACCGGGATCAAGCGGCGGCACATCGCGGCCGATGACGAGTCGACTTCCGATCTTGCGCTCGCTGCCGCCAACCAGGCGCTGGACATGGCCGGCCTGAACGCTGAAGACATCGATCTGATCATTATTGGTACAACCACGCCGGACAAAGTGTTCCCGGGCACCGCCTGCATCGTGCAGCGGCGTCTCGGCATCAGCGGTTGCGGTGCATTCGATATCCAGGCGGCTTGCAGCGGTTTCGTCTACGGACTCGATCTTGCGGACCGCCACATCCGCACGGGTGGCGCAAAGAATGCGCTCGTCATCGGCGCAGAGACGCTGTCACGCCTGACCGACTGGGAAGACCGCACGACGGCGGTGTTATTCGGCGACGGCGCGGGCGCCGTTGTTCTGCAGGAGGCTGACGAGCCCGGCATCATCTCGACGCACATTCATGCGGATGGCCAGTATGAGGACCTGCTGCAGGTGCCGCAGGGCATATCGAACGGTTACGACATCACGCGTGCCAGTGAGGCTTTCATCCAGATGAACGGCAACGCGGTATTCCGGCGCGCCGTGGCAACGCTGGACTCGATCGCCAGGGAGACCCTCGACAAGAACGGTATCGACAAACACGACCTCGACTGGTTCGTGCCGCACCAGGCAAATATGAGGATCATCTCCGCGGCGGCGAAGAAGCTCGATATGCCCATGGAACGCGTCATCGTGACGGTTGATGAACACGCGAATACCTCCGCGGCCTCGATTCCGCTGGCGCTCGATGTCGCCGTCCGGGACGGCCGCATCAAGCGCGGCGAGTTGCTGTTGTTCGAGGCCTTTGGCGCCGGATTTACCTGGGGTTCCGCGCTGCTGCGATTCTGACCGGATGGGGGCTGCCCGCACGACCCGACTGCAATTACTGGCCATAATGGCCGCGCTGTTGATGGCTGCTGTTGCTCACGGCGAGCCGCCATCGCCTGCTGAGCTGCGTCACGCAGTAGACGGCAATGTCGACCAGGCCGTCTCGCTGTATCGCGAGTTTCTCGCTCTGCCGAACGACGCCCTTCATCCGGACGACATAGAGACGCTCGTGCGCTGGATGGAGGGAGCCTTCGCGGAGCGCGGTTTCCGGACGCAGCGCATCCCGACGAACGGCAATCCGGCGCTGTTTGCCGAGCGTCGCCACGAAGCGGCGCGCAAGACCGTGCTCGTGTATCTGCAGGCCGACGGCCAGCCGGTCGATCCGTCGGCCTGGGCGCAGGCGAATCCCTTCGTCCCGGTGCTCAAGGAACGGGATGACGACGGCAACTGGCAACAGATTCCCTGGGAAGCGATGGATGAGGGTCTCAACCCGGATTGGCGGGTATTCGCGCGCTCGGCATCGGATTCCAAGGGGCCGATGACGCAGTTCATGGTGGCAATAGAATTGCTCGACGAACTCGACGCGGCGCCGCCCTACAACCTCAAGGTCATCATCGACACCGAGGAAGAGCTCGGTTCCCCCAACCTGGCGCCGGCAATCCGGGAGCACCGGGATCTGCTGGCGTCCGACCTGCTACTCATCTTCGATGGGCCGCCGCACGCCTCGAACCGCCCGACGGTAACGTTCGGCGCCCGGGGCATCATGAGCGCGACGCTGGTCACGTATGGGCCACGGGTTGCGCAGCACAGCGGGCACTACGGCAACTTCGTGCCGAACCCGGCGTTCGACCTCGCCCGCATTATCGCGTCGGTGAAATCGCCGGACGGCGTTGTGACGATTCCCGGTTTCTATGACGGCGTCAGCTTGTCGGAAGCCGATCGGGCGATACTGTCGAGCGTGCCGGACGACGAGCAGAGTATCCTCGCCGACATGGGCGTCGCGCGCGCCGAATCCGTCGCGCCGACCCTGCAGGAGGCGCTCCAGTATCCGTCGCTGAACATCCGCGGATTGTCGGCTGCCTGGGTCGGGGAGCAGGCGCGGACCATCATTCCGCCTGTGGCGATGGCGGAACTCGACATCCGCCTCGTGAAGGAATCGGACCCGGAGCGGCTGATCGGCTTGCTGCGAGCACACATCCAATCGCTGGGTTACACGGTCCTCGATCGTGCGCCGACCGGCGAAGATCGCCGCCAGCATGACCGTATCGTCAGCCTCACCTACGACGTCAGTTACGGCGCATTCCGTTCCAGCATGGATTCTCCCGCCGGCCGGATGGCGAGGACCGGGCTGGAGACCCTGTACGGCGAGGAGCCGATCCTGATTCGTACGATGGGCGGGTCGATACCCATCGCGCCGATCATCGAGGCACTGGGTGTGCCGGCTGCGATCGTGCCGAGCGTCAATATCGACAACAACCAGCACAGTCCGAACGAGAATCTGCGGCTTGGCAATTTCTTCGAGGGCATCGTCATGCTGATGGCGGTACTCAGCCAGGCGCCGCAATAACGATCACGCCCTGCGGCAGGCGCATGTATTGAACATAAGGCCCGAAAAAGGTTTTTCCGGGCGAATTTTGTGTGATCCGGGTCACACTTTGGCCGCCACCTGGTCTCTATACTGAAATCCAGGAACTGTCGCAATTTGCCGACAGTGTTCGATGGAAGACCGGAATGGACTGGGAATTCGACGACGAACCGTTATCCGCCTCAAATGTCTCTCTGCGACTCGCAGAAATTCAGAAGCGCTGCACGGACCTCTTGACCGCGCCCGATGGCCTTGACGGCCTGACACTCGAGGGCGACGAGGCCGCGCCGGGCGATCAGGACGGATTCAATCCCTATAATCACACCTAGGGCTCGCTGCTGCCCACGGCTTTGTCGTGCAGGGCGCGCAGCAGCCGTAATCGCCAGATCCACCCCACGATTATCATGACCGCCGCTATGGGCAATGCGTTCAGCGATTGCTGCAGCACGATAAAATCGTAAAGCCCGTGGAGGCCCGCGGCGACCAGGAAGCCCCCGGCCGTACCCCGGAGAATCGAGTCGCGCCTGAGGTGAGCGCAGCCGATCGTGTAGCCCCAGATCGATGCAAACAGCATGTGGACGACCGGCCCCGCAAAACCCCGTGCCGCTGCCTCGGCGGGGGTCAGGTACTCCAGGTAGATGACGTTCTCCACCGCCGCATAACCCAGCGCTACGAAGGATGCGTATATGATCCCGTCGATGGGCTCGTCCATCGCCGGGAGTCCCAGGACGAGGATCAGGAACGGCAGCATCTTGGCGAATTCCTCGACAGGCCCGATCGCGAGCATTGAATACGCGAACAGCCCCAGCGTGTTGCCATCCGCCAGGGCAAGTGCGTCGTAGCGCAGCGACGCCCAGCCGAGCGCGGCATAGAGCGCCCGGGACAGGCCGGCCGACAACAGCCCGAGTCCGAAGGCCAGCAGCAAGTGGCCCGGCGGTTCGGGCAGATGCCGGTCCTTGTGGTAATGGTAGAGCCCCCAGAACAGGATCGGCAGCAGCACGGGCAATAGCATGAGTCCGTAAGACATGGCGCCATTATCCGGCGCCCCCGCCCGGGGTTCCTTCATACGGGTCACAATTTGGCCGCGACAGGCGGTAATCGATCGGTGCTAACATTGGGCGCGTCTCAGCTCCGACAGCGACCCGAGGTATTCCCGATGGCAATCGAATTTACTTTGAATGGCGAGCCCCAAACACACGATGTCGATCCACAGATGCCGCTGCTGTGGGTCATTCGGGACATCGCCGGACTCACCGGCACCAAGTACGGCTGCGGCAAGGCGCTGTGCGGTTCCTGTACCGTGCACGTGGACGGCAACCCGGTGCGGTCCTGCGCGTTTCCGGTATCTGCGGCCGCCGGCATGTCGGTAACCACGATCGAAGGGCTGGCTGCCGACGGCAATCACCCGGTGCAACAGGCCTGGCGCGAGCTGAACGTCCCGCAGTGCGGGTATTGCCAGCCGGGGCAGATCATGACCGCGGCTGCGCTCCTCGAGCGCAACCCGAATCCTACTGATGAGGAAATAGCCACGGCGATGAGCGGCAACATCTGCCGCTGCGGCACCTACACGCGCATTCGCAAAGCCATCCAAAGCGCGGCAGGAGGTCAGTCATGAACGGCTTCGAGAAACTGAGCAGGCGAGAGTTCCTGCAGAAGACCGGTGTCGCGAGCGGCGGTCTGGTGTTCGCCATGACGCTCGGTTACCCACGGTCCGCTGCCGGCGCCAGCACCGTTGCGCCGAACGTATACGTGAATATCCGCGATGACGATGTCGTCGAAATCTATTGCCACCGTTCCGAGATGGGGCAGGGTATCCGGACATCGCTACCGCAGGTGATCGCAGACGAACTCGAAGCCGCCTGGGATCGCATCGAGCTGCTGCAGGCGCCGGGCGATCCAAAGTACGGCGATCAGAATACGGACGGTTCGACCAGTATCCGCAAGCACTTCGACCTGCTCCGGACGGCAGGCGCGTCGGCGCGGGAAATGCTGGTCGCGGCTGCGGCGATGGAGTGGGGCGTGCCCGTCACGGAGCTCGTGGCGCGCAACCATGCCGTGCACCACGAGGCGAGCGGCCGTTCCGCCGCTTACGGCGATCTCGTCGCGTCGGCGGCGGAGCTCGAAGTGCCGGAGGACGTAACCTTCAAGGACCCGGCGGATTACCGCTACATCGGCAAACCTATGGACCTGGTCGACGGCGTCGCGATGACGACGGGGACTGCAATGTATGGCACCGACACGGTACTGCCGGGGATGCTGTATGCCTCTATCGAGCGCTGCCCGGTTTTCGGCGGCACGGTCAAGTCGGTCGATGACGCCGCGGCGCTGAAGGTCGCAGGCGTGAAGCGGGTTATCGAGATGCCGAACGTCACGTCACCGCCTGGTTTCAACCCGCTCGGTGGAGTCGCGGTGCTCGCGAGCAATACCTGGTCGGCCGAGCAGGGGCGCAAGGCGCTGGCGGTCGAGTGGGATACCGGCCTGAACGCCGAGTACGACTCGGCAAGCTACAGGCAACAGCTCGTCGCAACGTCGCGCAAGGACGGCAACACCGTGATGAACCGGGGCGACGTGAACGCCGCATTCGAGTCGGCGGACAGGGTTATCGAGTCGGATTACTATGCGCCGCACCTGTCGCATGCGCCGATGGAGCCGCCTGCAGCAGCGGCAATGATGCACGAGGACGGCAGTGTCGAGATCTGGGCGGCTACGCAGGATCCGCAGTCGGTGCAGGGTACGGTTGCCGCTTTGCTTGGCATCGACAAGACGCAGGTGAGGGTCAACGTCACGTTGCTTGGCGGTGCGTTCGGCCGCAAGTCGAAAGCGGACTTCTCGGCCGAGGCCGCGTGGCTCGCAAAGCAGACCGGCAAACCGGTGAAAGTGTCGTGGTCGCGCGAGGACGACATCCGCCACGGCTACTATCACTCGGTCAGTGCCCAGTATTTGAAAGGTGCGCTCGATGAAGACGGCAACACGACGGGCTGGCTGCATCGCAGCGTGTTCCCTTCCATTGGCTCCACGTTCAGCGCCGAAGCCACCGGACCCGGGAATTTCGAGCTGAGCCTCGGCATGCTCGACAATCCCTACGACATCCCCAACATGCGCCTGGAGTCGGGCGATGCCAAGGCGCACGTGCGCATCGGCTGGTTGCGGTCCGTCTGCAACATCTACCATGCGTTCGCCGTCTGCGGTTTTGCCGACGAGCTGGCGGTTGCCGCGGGCGCCGATCCACGCGACTATCTTTTGCGCCTCGCGGGGCCGTCGAGGAAGGTCAATCCCGCCGAAGACGGCGCCGAGTATTCCAATTACGGGCAATCGCTGGACGTACACCCGATCGATACCGCACGCTTCAAGGCGATCGTGGAGAAAGTCTCGGACATGGCGGGCTGGGGCAGGGAACTGCCGGAGGGCCACGGCCTCGGTATTGCAGTTCACCGCTCGTTCCTGAGCACGGTCGGCGCGGTGGCCGAAGTGCGCGTCGATGACGAGGGCAAGCTCCATGTCGAGGAGTTGTGGATTACGATCGACGCCGGGCTCGTCGTGAATCCGGACCGGGTGGCCGCGCAGATGGAGGGGGCCGGCATATTCGGCATGAGCCTCGCCTTGCACGGCGAGATCACGGCTAAAGACGGCGTCGTCGAGCAGGGCAACTACGACACCTATCCGGTCATTCGTATGCATGAAGTGCCGAAAGCGATCAACGTGCACATCATGGACGTCGATGCACCGCCGGGCGGTGTCGGCGAGCCGGGCGTGCCGCCCGTCGCACCGGCCATCGTCAATGCGTATTTCGCCGCAACGGGCAAACGCGTGCGTGAATTGCCGCTGAAGAAGGCTGGCGCCGTCTAACCGGGGGTTGCTGCCAGCTCGGTTACGCGGCCGCCCAGCCAGCGCAACGCATCTTCCGTGCGTTCCGACCACGGATGACTGTAGCTCAGCCTGAGAAAATTCGTGTAGCAGCTGCACGGCAAAGACAATCGTGGCGCCTTCCTCGAGCAGCGAATTCGAGTAGGGGTAGACCACGGTTGACAGCCGTACCGAGACGGCGTGTAGTGCCCATCATGCACACGGATGATGGGCGCAATCATGGAAAAGTTTGAGCTCATAAGAACGCCGGAAGGCGACAAAGCAAAAGTAGCAATGAGCGGGTCGGACTTGCTGCGGGCACCGATCTATAACAAGGGCATCGGCTTCACTCCGGATGAGCGTCGTCGTTTCGGTATCGAGGGCATGCTGCCGCCGCAGCACAACGACATCGAGATGCAGGCGGATCGCACCTATCACACGATCTGTTTCAACAAGGACCCCGTCGGCAGGAACATCGACCTGGGCCTGTTGCAGAACCGTAACGAGGTGCTGTTCTACAAGTTGCTGAGCATGCATCTCGAAGAGCTGATGCCGGTGGTCTATACGCCGACTGTCGGCGCGGCTTCGCATTTCTACTCCCATGTCTATCGTCGCGCGCGGGGCGTGTTCATCACGCCGGAGCACGTAGGCCGGATCGAACAGGTGCTGCGCGACTCTGCGCCGTTCAGCGACGTCGAACTCATGGTCGTCACTGACAACGAAGCCATACTGGGTATCGGCGATCAGGGCGTCGGCGGCATGGCGATCAGTATCGGCAAGCTGGCTCTGTACTGTGTCGGGGCCGGGATTCATCCCGCGCGTACCCTGCCGATCAGCCTCGATGTCGGCACCGACAACCAGGAACTGCTCGACGACCCCTGGTACCTGGGGTGGCGCAAGCACCGCCTGCGCGGTGACGCGTATCTCGCCATCGTCGACGAGTTTGTCGAGGCCGCACGCGCGGTATTCCCCAAGGTCGTCATCCAGTGGGAGGATTTCCACAAGGACATCGCTTTCCAGGTCCTCGATCGCCACCGCAATCATCTGCCGTCGTTCAACGACGATATCCAGGGCACCGGAGCGGTTGCGGCCGCTGCCATACATGCAGCGGCCCGTATCAGCGGCGAGGATTTTCGCGACTGCCGAACAGTCGTCTACGGGGCCGGCGCAGCAGGCGTCGGCATCGCGAGGCAGATCCGCCGGCAACTGCGGCAGGAAGGGGTCGACGGCGAGGCGCTCGCGCGCGCCATAATTGCGCTGGACAGCCGCGGTGTCGTTTGCGATGACCGCGACGATCTCGACAAGAATAAACGGGATTTCGCTTGGCCTGCAGCCTGGCTGGAGGAGATCGGGCTTGTCGGAGAGGACCGCAGGAACCTCGCCAAAGTTGTCGATGCCTACAAGGGTAACGTTTTGATCGGCACGTCCGGCCAGGCCGGCAGCTTCACGGAGGAGGTCGTGCAAAATGCGGCACGGCACAGTGATCATCCGGTCATACTGCCGATGTCGAATCCGACCGATATCAGCGAGGCCACACCGGCGGATATCATGAAGTGGACCGACGGAACCGCCCTGGTCGCGACGGGGAGCCCGTTCGACCCCGTCGAGATTGGTGGCGAAAAACGCCGCATAGGCCAGGCCAACAACGTGTTCGTTTTCCCCGGCATCGGACTGGGTGCGATTGTCAGCGGGGCGACCGAGATTACCGGCTCGATGATCGGTGCCTCGTCAACCGCACTCGCGCACGCACTGGAAGCCTCGACGATCGAGGAGCGCTGCCTAATGCCGGAGGTAAACAGCTTGTGGGATATCTGCGGTATCGTCGGTCTTGCCGTGGCGAAACAGGCCATTGCCGACGGTGTGGCGACCTTCACGGATGATGGCGGCCTCGAGCAACATATCGAGGACTATCGCTGGAAGCCCGAATACCCGGAGATCCTCAGGGCCGACGACTGACGCGGCCACATTTCGACACATTGTGACCCCCGGAGCGTCAGCTTCAGGGGCTACAACCGTTTCAAGATAGCGAAACGGAGCGGTCGAATGACGCAAAGAGATCCGGACTGGGCACAGTGGAAGGCATTCTTCGCCGCGCGGCGCGAGCGGCCGGGCGTCCGCTTGTTGCCGGACGAGCCGGGTCTGTCCGGCATTCCAGCCTCGGTGGCACACTCGCTGGCCATTTTTCAGCTCGGCGAATCCGGCGGCGGCACTGTCGTGGGTCAGGCCAGGGGCAGCACGCTCCCGTCGCTGGGCGAGGACTATGCAGAGACGCTGGCAATGTTCGTCGCCGAGGAACACAGGCACGCGGAACTGCTGGCCTGCTGTGTCCGTGCGCTGCGCGGCAGGCTGATCACGCGCAACTGGACGGCCCGTCTGTTTGTCTTCGGCAGGCGGCTTGCCGGGCTGCGCCTCAAGATCATGGTCCTGCTCGCGGCCGAGGTGGTTGGAATCTGCTATTACCACGTTCTCGCAGAGGGACTGCCGGACAGTGCCCTGAAAGGCGTTTTGCGCGAAATCATCGCCGACGAACGAGCGCACTTACGGTTTCATTGCGACTTTTTTCGCACGCAACTCCGGACCGCGATGCATCGTCGGGTTTTCGCCGCCCTCTGGCGGGCGCTGATGTTCGCTGCAGCTGTCGTCGTCCTGATCGATCACCGCCACGCGCTATCGGACCTGCGCATCCCTGTCGCTCATGTCTGGAGACGCTGGATGGTTTACAGCCGGACGGCAGAGAACCGAATCGTTTGCGTCGCCAACCGAGGCGCACCCGCGCCGTGCCTCGGCTGGCAACAAGGTGAGAGCCGATGAGTTGCTGCTAAATACGTCAGAGGATGCACTTGTCGAGCATCCGGCGCCGTACCTGCCGCGGATCGTCGGCGATGTCGTAGAAGTCCTGAACATAGTTTGCGAGTATCCTGCGCACTTTCGGGGTCAGACCCTGCTGCGTCTCGATCAGGGCAAAGATGTTATTGCGCACGGCCTTGAAGCGCGCAATGGAATTCTCGACATGAGCGTTGTTGTCACAGCGGCCCCTGTAGACCCGGTGGCGCACCGTCCGGATGCCGAATTGCTTCCCCGGCACGGCATACGGCGCGTTGACGAGACCCGCCTGGTCGAAGTCATAGGGAATTCCAATCAGCAAATCCCGGTCATTGGAAAACAGTACGTAGTTGTGACAACACTCGTTGTAGTCCGACTTCGCGATCGGTGAAAAGTCGGTGTTGCCAATCAGGAACTGGAATATCGACGTCAGGTTGAGATGCCCGGGGTCGAGCGCGGCCACGGACGTCTCGTCAATCTTCAGGTCTTTACGGTCCATCCGCTTGCCGAGGCGATTTTTGTGTTCCAGCAGGAACGCGTAGCGCACCTGTTGCTTCCGTTTCGCTTCCGTATCTACCCAGGTAATGCGCAACAGTCTTACCTGGAAACTCATGGGCGTGGCGAGGTTCAGGATCCGGTACGCCACGTATTCGCGCAGCAGTGTCTGTTGGTAGCGCTCGGCATTGCCGCAATGAACCGCGAGCTTCAGCTTGTCCTGCTTGTGGAACAAGGTGTCCTTGACCTGCGATTTCTTGAGATTCAGCCACAGGGGTGGGAGGTCGCAGATCTCGTGCCGGGAGTGCCCGCGTGCGCGCACTTTGACGTCGAGCTTCCTGGGCTCGCCGCCTGCGCTGCGATAGCTAAGCGTCCCCTGGAGGTATTCTTCGGTCGGCCGGTCCCGGACCAGCGTGGTCAGGGGTGCGGAGAGTGTGACGTCCAGCGTCTCGTGGCTCTGAAACAGCGGGTCGGGATCGGCACTCTCCGCTGCGACGGGCGCCGCGGCACACGACAGCAGGCTCAGCAGCAAAGGCAGGCTCGAACGCATCGGCCAATGATATATCGCCTGGGTCGCTGGCTCCTCGTGGAAGACCGCTATGTCCGGTCAGCCTGTGACAGCCAGTTCGGGGGACACAGGCAGTACGTGCCAGATGACCGCAAAGAAGTGGCAGATACCGCCGAGCAAGACGAAGACGTGCCAGATAGCGTGCCCGAAAGTGATGCGCTTGGCGGCATAGAACGCCGCACCGACCGTATAGCTCAGTCCGCCGGCGACCATCCAGGCCAGGCCGTCGGGACCGACCGCGTCGACCACTTGCGGCAGCGCAATGACGACCAGCCACCCCATGACGAGGTAGCCGGCGAGGGCCAGTTTCGGAAAGCGGTCGCGGAACCAGAGCTTCGTGAGGATACCCGCTGTTGCCAGCGCCCAGATCGCGCCGAACAGCCACCAGCCGGTCGTCGTCCGCATGGCCACGAGTAGAAAGGGGGTATACGTCCCTGCAATCAACTTGAAAAGCTGCCGATGCCGCGACGTATGCAGTGCATGATAGACCGTCGATGCGAGGAAGAGGGCAATCAGGCTGGAGCCGTAGACGATGCTGGCGGAAATTCGCCACGGGTCGGCCGCTTCGATCGATACGTAGAGCATCCACGACAGCCCCGCGATGCTCAGGATTACGCCGGCGCCGTGACTGATGGCGTGAAACAGCTCTTCAGCGAGGGAGTATTCGGATTGGTGTTTGCTCATGGGTACGGCCTGCGGGCTGCACGGCCGCGACAATCAGGGCCTTTTAGGGTACCCCAATTTGCATGAATCGCCTAAGATTCGGTGTTTTCAGCAGGCTCGGGCGAACCTTCGCCGGGATCCAGGTCACGCTGCCGGCGGGAGCGCCGCCGTGCGACAAAGGTCCATGCCGCGTGGCCGAAGCAGAACACGGCAAATACGTAATACGTGGCGCGCAGTCCGTCAGAGAAGCCGAGGTAGATACCGCCGGCGAGGAACAGGGCCCCGAGCAGAAGCCAGAACACGGGTGCATGGTCGTAAAGGGGCTTCGGTATCCACATAGTTCGCTCCGCCGTTGGTCCTAGTTGCCTGCCGAATCAATAGCCGGATCAGCGTCAGTTTCCACTTCCAGGCGCCTGTCGCGCCTGTAATTTCTGCGTATGCGCAATACGTGAAAGCCGCGGCCGGCGCAAAGGAGCCCCAGTGCCAGGTAAAGGATCGTCAATTTGTAGGCGAAGCCGATGTAGAGTCCCAGAACCACGAACAGGACGGCCATGAGCATCCAGAGCTGCGGGGTTCTTTCGTATATCGGTGTCGGTAGCCACATGAGTCGGTCGGGGTCCTGGACGAACAGAGCGACCCATAGTGCCTGCAAACCGCCCGAGACGCCTGACTCGGTGTCACAATTTCAGGACCGGGCCGGGGAAGGGTCGAAGAAAGTGAGAACTGCCTCAAACTTGCTCGTCCATAATATGAAAAATAACATTAATATTGTCCAATAAATAATTGTAATTAAACATTAAATTGATTTTTTTAATTGCCGAAGAGCTGCTCGTGTCGACCGAGAATCCGCGGCCAGCAGTCGCCGATTTCGGGAACCTCGAGCCGGAATGTATCCCGCAGCGTTGCCAGTAGTTCCTCGGGCGAATCGAGGGTGGTGACGCGCTCGGCGGCACCGTCGCGAACGCTCAAAACGCGCCCACGCAATGACGTGTGCCGGCCGACAGAGCGAATCTGGGCCACCAGATTGAGGACGAAGCTGGAGTCGGGATCGGTCTGCAGGAGCTCGCATTTGCGGGCGAGGGCCTCTTCGCTGGCGGCCTCGGGGCGGAAGTCGTAGCTGAATTCGCCGTCGCCGGGGTTTTCCCAGAATTGCCAGTGCCCGTCCTCGAGGCGCCGGAGACCCAGCCGGTAGGGCGCATGCAGGTGTTCGCTCGTTTCCAGGCGGATCGCTTCGAGCAGGCTGCCGCCGAACCCGACGTCCGCGAGCCAGGTCTCGTCCGTGTCCGGCAGGCGGACCAGCAGCGCCAGGTGATTGGCGGCGGAGACCTCGCCGCGGTCCGCGCGCATCACGGCAGCCGCAACCCGCGTCACGTCGAAACCGATCTGATCGAGCGCCCAGCCGAAGAGCCCGTTTTGCTCGTAGCACCAGCCGCCGCGGCGTCTGCGCACGATCTTGTCGAAGGCTTCTTCGACATCCGTTGTCAGGGGACGTCCGAGCTGAACGTCGAGATTCTCGAACGGCACGGCGCAAATGTGCGCGCGCAGCAATCCGTGCAGGGTATCTATGTCGGGCCGAGTTTCACCGGGATAGCCGACGCGTTCCAGGTAGCGGCCCAACTGCATCGGCTCACCGGCCGCCCAGTTCCCCGATAGCTCTTCGGGCCTCATCGATGGCGATGTGGGTATTCGCCGCAGCACCCGCATCGGCGTTGGCGATAGCAATATTCCCATACGGTCGGCGGGCGATCTCGTGTGGCGCCTTGCCCTCGGGCCACTCCGGGTCCCACAGATCGAGATACCCATAGGCGTAGCCGTGCGGCCAGCGGTTGACCGTGATGGCAAGGATGTCGTCCTGAACCTCGAATCCTGCGGGCCCGAGCATGCCGTCGAGCACGGTACGCACTTCGCGCTCGAAATCGTCGAAGCTCATGGCCAGCAATAATGCGCGGGAGGCGCGGTGTTGCTCCTTCACCGGTACGCTCGAATCGGGCGGCGCGATCGAGCCCCAGAACATGACGGGTACCGGGCCCGAGTCGTCCCAATCGTGGCTGTAGCCCACAGTGTCGACGCCTTTTACGACCCAGACGGCGCCGTGCAGGCGGCCCGGGCAGTAAGCGCCCGAGAGTTCCAGCTTGTCGATGGCCTTGCTGTCGCGCAGCAGCACGTTAGTCACCAGCAGTGGCCGCTTGACCTGGTATTTCTGCGCGTCTTTCTGCGACTCGGGAAGCTCGGGGCACAGGTGCGGGATAATGGCGTGATAGCAGGCGAGGACGGTGTGTTTCGCGGTTACCCGCAGCACCCGGCCGTCATTGACGTAGGTGGTGCTGGTTCCCCCGTTACGATTGGCGACGTTGATAGCGGTCGATTCGAGGCGCAACCTCACGGGCGACCCGGCCTCGTCGAGTTTCGAATAGTCGAAGCGTGCCAGGGCGAGGTTGGAGGCATCGGCGCCCGGTGCTGCGGCAGGGATCAGGGCCTGAACCAGAAGCCGCGCGATCGATGCGTTGCCGTCGGGGAACATGGCGACGTCGCCGCCCGCGTCGGTGGCGCCCGAGCCGCTGAGGTGGGGCGAGCCGAGCAGGTGCGTGATCGGCACGCTGGCGCCAATGCACTCGGCGGCCGACAGGCTGTCGGCGCCAACGCCCGCGTATCCGTGCGTGACCCTGATGAAGAGAGCGGCGGCTTCGTCCGTCAGCCCTCCGTATTTCTTCAGGAAATCCGTGTAACTGATACTGCGCAGCAGCGCTTGTGCCTCGTCCGCGGACTTGCCGGCGAACACATTGTCCCGTCTTGCGTAGAACTTCTTGAGCGACTCGCGCGATTCCTCGCCAATCGGAAAGCGGTCGATCGAATCGTCCAGGTCGGTCTCGCGCCCGGCGCGGAAGCTGAAATCCTGCACGAGTTCGTCGCGGCCGAAGGTCTCGGCATCGAAGAAGAGGGCGTGCTTGCCTTTCGGGCCGCTGCCGTAACGAAAATGATAACCCTCGAGCAACGTGTCGATGTCCACCCCGAGTTCCGCCATCAGTTCGTTGACCTCGTCACTGAACAGGGGGTACTCGAGGTTCATGGTGCCGCCCCAGGACAGGCGCATCTGGCCACCCTGGTGGAATTCGTTGCGCTTGGCGTGCCCGCCGAAGTCGTCGTGGTTCTCGAGGATCAGGATGCGGGCGTCGGGGCCGAAGCGCTTGCGGTAGTAAAACGCGGCGGCCAGGCCGCTGATGCCGCCGCCGACCACCACCAGGTCGTAGGTCTCGTCCAGGTCGGTCGGCGCGGGGAATTTCTTTCCCTCGCGCGCAAGTGCATGGGCCACCTCGAAGGCCCCCGGGTGCGAGCCCCGCATCCCGGTGCGTACCGGCGGGTAGCTTTCGCCCACCGGTATCGCCTTGCCTCCGGCGGCATGGGCCGCCATGCCGGCAGGCAGCGCGAGGCCCAGCGAGGCGAGCGAGATATCGTGGATGAAGTCGCGCCGGGTGATGTCCCGGTCCATGCCGAGCCGGCGATCCGTCTTTTTCATCGCTACGAGTATATAAGAAGCAGTTTCGTTGGCCAGTACGCTCGCAACCATTCGCTCGAAGGCCATGTTATCGATGCCCTTGCCGACCTCGAAACCCTGCGTCCGGAGCGGGGCCGGATCTCCACAGGGCGTTCGTGTATTTGCTTACTGTGACTCAGTCACTGAAGCAACGTGGGCTGTAGGGTAGGGTGCTTCGAAAGCGCGTCCTCATGAAAATAGCCTCCGGGGAGAACCAATGAATATTTCTGATGCCGCACGAACTGCGCTCGCTCGACCGAACTGGTTGCACGTCCTTTTACTGTTGACGCTGTCTTCGCCGGTATTTGCGAATGACCATGCGCCTTTGATCAAAGCGCTGGTACCGGCCTCTGTAGGCGGTACATTTTCCGATGATCCCGTTAACCCGACTGTCACGGTAACGATTCCGCCAGGGGCGCTGAGCCGGGATGGCCGTCTGCTGGTCACCATCGTCGATGAGGACGGAGATGATGCCGATGAGAACCTGGGGTCGAATCAGACGCCCGCCAGTCCGATCTTCAATATTCGCCTGCAAAAGACCGGTGGCAAGGGCCGCTTGCAGCTGACAATGCCCGTGAGCATTGCGATTTCTGCGGATCCGGCACCGGTGCATCCGCAAATCGGCGAGATTGCGGTAAAGGAGCGCAATCGCTGGCAACGTCTGAATGCCAATTTCTACCGGGCCTCGGACACGACCGTCGTCTCCCTGACCGACCGAATGCGCGGCAAATATCGCGTTGTGCACCGGCGCCTGCAGGCGCTGAGTGGCCCGGCAGTCGAGCGTGGACGTGACGTGCTGATGTACGAAACGTTCGGTAACGAGGCCTTCTTCGGTAACGTGGTTGGGCTTCACGAATTACTGAATAACGTCGATCCGGTCAGCGCGGTATCGCTGGGGGCGCAGGTGGATTTGACCAGGGTCCCCGCTGAAATCGTGGCGGTGATGATCGGCGATGACCTGGATGCCAAGGATGCGGCACTCGCTGATCCGGCGACCACCCGGGCGCTGATCAAGGCCGGTGCCGTCATCGGTGTAAAAGGGGTCTACGCTACTGATGCCCCCGAAGACGATGAAATGATCGCCGCCGGCCTGACCTGTAGCCTCTGCCACGTCAACGCCGCGCCCACCGAGTTCGAACTCAATGCCGGTACGGTGGCGCTGCCGATTGGCGCGCCACAGTTTGACGGTGTGCCCAATACGCGAATGGATGCGGGCACGATTCTGTCGTTGACTCCGTTTGCTCAGGGTGCTGGCCAGGCGGTGGTGGATATCCTGCAAAGCTGGGGCGCCGGCTTGTTCGACATTCGGGCACTGCCTGATAATCCGCTGGAAGACGGCGTGGTCAACCCCACGATGAATCCGTCAATCTGGAATTTCGTCGACCTTGCGGAGCAGGGATACGCTTTCGGCTGGGATGGTCTGTTCCTCGACGACGGCGTCAACAACAATGCACTGGCCAGTCAGGCCGAGGCGGTTTATGACCTGGTGATGCATGCCAACGGCGCGTTCGGAATGCCCAATGGCAATCTGCCACCGGAACTGGCGATCGAGCCGCCGCAGGAACTCGTCGAGGCACTGATTCTCGCGGAGACGCTGCAGCCCGGCAACGATATCACCACCGACGAGCTGCTCGACCTGCAGGCCTGGATGCGCAGCATCACGAGCCCGCCGCCGGGTGAATTCGATGAAACAAGAGCCGAGGCAGGCTTTCAGCTGTTTTACGGCAAGGCGAACTGTGCCGCCTGCCACTCGAGCCCCGACCTGACCGGGCCCGGGCTATTCACGGATATTACCGAGGTGCCTCCTGCGGGAGGCCTGGCGGGCGGTATCCACGTCCCGAGCCTGCGCGGCATCAGCTACACCGCACCGTATTTTCACGATGGCAGCGCGGCGACCCTCGAAGCAGCCGTGGCGCGCCTGGTGGCAAGGGGAGCACCTGTTGCGCCGCTGACGGCGGAGGAACAGGCGGCACTCGTGGAGTACCTCAAGAGCCTGTAATAAGAACTGCTGATAAAAACAGAAAACGGCGGCCTCTGGCCGCCGTTTTTTTGTCTGCTGTCGGCGGACGGTCGGCAGTGAATCTCGCTCCATGCCTGGAACCGGGCCGTTCATTATTTAGACCTTAGTAAATGCCCGAATTGATATCCACATGCGTTGATGCCATACATGAAATCTCAAGCGCAGGCGCTATGCTTATGACTGCGGCGTTCGTTCGCAAATCAGGAGACCTGTAATCCATGAGTAGATTCGTCGCTAGCGGTATTCTCACTGTAATCTGCGGCATCGCCGTCGCCCAGCAACCGGTTGAGCTACCCCCGCCCACGTCCACCGGCGTGGTCGTTCCGGAACGCACCGTGACGCTTGCTGCCAAGATCATGGGCCGCGTCGTCGCAGTCAATGCCGACGAGGGTGATCGGGTCGAAATGGGCGACGTCCTGGTGGATATTGGCGATGCGGAGCTGCGCGCTAATCTTTCCGCTGCCGAGGCACGATTGCGGGTGGAGGAACTCAACTGGGCACACCAGGAGAAATTGGCAGAGCGTATACGCAGCCTGCGGAAGCAGGCCACCGTGTCGGCCGAGAATCTCGACGACGCAAATTTCAAGGTTGCGGCAGCCGAGCAGGCTGTGGCGAGCGCAAGAGCTGAAGTTGCGCGGGCCAGGGCCATGCTCGACGAGACCAAGATCCGGGCACCGTTCGATGGCGTGATCATACGCAAAGACGTAGAGACGGGCGACGTAACGTCTCCGGGCAAGCCACTGCTGATCCTCGAGGATCATACGACATTACTGTTTCGAACGAGTGTCAAGGAGCAGGATATCGCGCGTATCGAGAAAGGCCAGGCTATTACCGTAACGATCGACGCCCTGAACGACCTGGCATTGGACGCCACCATTGTCCGAATTATCCCCTCCGGTAACCTGTCAACACATGAATTTCTGGTCGAGGCAACGCTTCCGGTGCAGAACAAACTGTACCCCGGCATGTTCGGCAAAGCAGAATTCGCACGGTAGCTTCCAACGCCAATGAAGAATGCCATCCGTTTCTTCGCAAATCAGCCGACGCTTGCTTACGTTTTCACGTTTCTAATTATTTTCATGGGTGTTAGTTCACTCAGTGTTATTCAGCGTGACAACTTTCCGAGCGTCGACATGCTCGAGATGACAGTTACGACGCGTTATCCGGGCGCCTCGCCCGAGGATGTCGAACTAAATGTAACGAATGAAATCGAAGAGGAACTGAAGGAAGTCGACGGCATCGACAGGTATACGTCGTTTTCGATGGAGAATATTTCTATCGTGCATATCTGGATCGATCGTGAAATGCGCGATAAGAACAAGGTCAAGACGGATATCCGCGACGCAGTCTCGCGAGTATCCGGCTTGCCCGTCGAGGTCGATGAGGACCCCGTGGTCGAGGAAATCACGACGTCCGCGTCCATCCCCGTAATCGAAGTTGGGCTCACAGGCGACGTTCCGTATTCGCTACTGCGGACGGCCGCACGGCGTTTAGAGAAGGCGCTTCTCGCCGTGCGGGGCGTACGCAGCGTCAATAAGTACGGTTACCTCGACCGCGAGATAAAGGTCGAAATTTCGAACGACGCGCTCGAACGCTACAGCGTCTCAGCACACGAGATTGTCGAAGCGATTCATAATCGGAACATCCGTGCGACCGGTGGTTCCTTCGAGTCGTATACCAGCGAGAAGAATATCGTAACACTCGCCGAGTTCGCGGACCCGATGGAAGCCGCGGATGTCATCGTGCGCTTCACCGAAGGCGGATCGACGATTCGAGTCAAAGACCTGGCGCTGTTACGCGACGACTTTGAGCCCGCCAAGGTGCTGTCACGCACGAACGGTTCGCCCGCCATTTCATTCGAGGTATTCAAGAAAGAATCCTCGGACATCATACGTACTGTTAACGCCGTCAAGCAGCTCATTACGGAAAGCCAGGAGCAGCTACCCGAAGGTATCAATATCGAGTTCTCCAACGACAAATCGCGCCTTGTAGAGAATCGTCTGAATGTTGTGGTATCGAACGGTCTGATTGGCCTGGCTCTGGTGATGCTGATGCTGTCAATATTCCTTAACTGGCATTCGGCATTCTGGGTAGCGCTGAGCATCCCGGTCGTCCTGCTCGGCACATTGTTCTTGTTGCCGGTATTCGGTGCTTTTCTGGATACGATCGCGATGGGCGCGATGATCCTTGTGATTGGCATCATCGTCGACGACGGTATCGTGGTTGCCGAGAATGTCTGGCGATGTCGCGAGCAGGGCATGATGCCACTCGATGCCGCAGTCGAAGGTACTCACTCGGTTGCGAAACCCGTCATTACGACGGTCGTAACGACGGCGCTCGCGTTCACCCCCATGTTCTTCATGACGGGAATGCTGGGCGACTTCATCTTTGTAATTCCGCTCGTCGTCGTTCTGGCGCTATCGATCTCGCTACTGGATACGCTTTTCATCATGCCCGCGCACCTAATTTCGGGCGCGCACGGCGGCAGAGCAGTAGAGAGGCCGGCACAAGACCGTTGGTTTGTGCGGTTTCGCGAATTTTTCCGTGTAACCTTGCAGAAGCTCCTGCCCGCTCGCTACGCCGTCATTGCCGTGTTTGCGGGGCTGATGATCGCGGCATTCCTGTACGCGGCGAAATTCATGGATTTCGTGCTGTTTCCGACACAGTCTGCGGACGAGTTCTACATACTGGCCGAGCTACCTAGCGGCTCGTCTTTGCAACACACGGAGGAAAGAATCCAGGAGGTGGAGGCCCTCATTGCGGCATTACCTGACAAGGAACTGGCGTCTTACACGACACGTATTGGCACGCATGGCTGGTACAACCTGGGTGAGAATGAAAACTGGGCGCTGATCGGTGTCTATCTCAAAGCGTTCGCGAAGCGTGACCGAAATGCTGACCAGATCGTCGATGCGCTCCGAGCTCAAACTGGCGCCCTCGACGGCTTCGAGAATTTCACTTATGTCATCGATAGCGGTGGGCCACCGATTGGCCGGCCTGTGCAACTGCGAATTATCGGAAGCGAGGATCTGCAACGCCGCTCCCTTGCAGATACTGTTGTCGCGGAACTCGAGAATGTCGACGGCGTCAGCGACATCGAGCGCGACGATAAGTCGGGGAAGGACCAGATTATCGTAAATCTCGATTACATCCGGCTAGCCGAACACGACCTGAGCGTCGCCGACGTAGCCAAGAACCTGCGTTTGGCGTATGACGGCGAGATTGTTACTTCAGTTCGGTATGGAGACGAAGATGTCGACTTTCGCGTCATCCTCGAGGAGGAGGCAAGGGGCTCGGCAGAGGTTCTCGGCAATCTTGTCATCCCCAATCGCGCGGGTCGTTTCGTCAAGTTGCAGGAAGTTGCAGACTTCCGAATTGACGCCGGGCCGTCCAACTTCTATCACTACGACAACGAGCGCACGATCACGGTCACGGCAAATATCGACAAAGAAAAGACGACTTCGCTGCTCGCCACCGCCACTGTCCTCGGCGCAATTGATATCCAGTCTGACTGGCCGGGCATGCGCGTCATCTCCGGCGGAGAGGCGGAGGAGACGCAAGAGTCGATGGGTAGTCTTATCATCGCGTTTGCCGTTGCCGCAGTCGGTATTTACCTCGTGCTGTTGCTACTGTTCAACTCGCTCACGCAACCGCTGGTCGTCATGTTCGCGGTGCCATTCGGGCTGATCGGCGTAATATTTGCGTTTGCTATCCACGGTGAGGCAATCGGGTTTCTCGCTATGCTGGGTGTCATAGGGCTGGTCGGCATCGTCGTCAACGACTCACTGATACTGGTCAATCTCGTGAACCGGATGCACGAAGCAGATCCGGAAGTCCCTGCGACAGACGTCATCGTCCAGGCGACGAAACACCGCCTGCGGCCGATCTTGCTGACATCCGTAACGACGGTGGCCGGGCTGTTGCCGATGGCGTACGGTATTGGCGGATCGGACCCATTCTCCGCACCAATGGCGCTCGCGATGGGCTACGGGATCCTGTTCGCAACGCCGCTAACACTGATCCTGCTGCCATGCCTGCTGCTCGTGCAGGATGATGCGCGGACACTCGCCCGCAAAGTAATGCGTAACCTGCTAGGCAAACTGAATCACTAGGTTTCGCAGACTTGTTTGGAA
>CAMYJB010000020.1 GCA_947258565.1 uncultured Woeseiaceae bacterium | reverse complement strand
TGTTGCTATCAGTTTTCTGTTCATGATTTATCTCCTAACTGTAGGGCGTCTGCCCCTGTGATTCTTGACGTGATGTTTCGTCAAAGTTCCGCCTGACCGTCATCCTCCTTGAAGGCTGACCGTGTTTTGGAGCACCGTTTGTATTCGCTATCGGTGCTACTGCTGGCCGGCACGCACGATCATCGTGAATGTCTTATCCGTACATCACTTTCGATTCCTAGTGTCGACAAGCTTAGGACCTGTATCCCACATTCATGTCAAGCCCTTTCCTTTTCCTGTCAGCGGCCGAACGCCTCTCTTACGTAGGCAAGCACCGCCTGGATATCCTCATCCGATAGCGACGGATTCCCGCCTTTGGGCGGCATGGAGAGCGGCTTCCCCGGCGTAGTTAAGCCATCGCGAATACTCGCGATAAGCACATCATCGGACTTGACCAAGGGGCCGTCGGCAGCAGTCAAATCGCTGACACCAGGAATCATGCCCTTGCCATTGGCACCATGACAGGCGATGCAGGTCTGTGCGTAGACTTTCTCACCCGTCGCGGTGTCCTCGGCCATGGCCGGCGTCACGAATGACGCCAGCACAACGATGGCGAGGCTCCTAGTTACTCTGCTGCAAGAAAACCAGGACATTTTCCGCCTCCTCACCAGTCAGGCCTGCGCGTACCCGCATGTGGGCAATGGCCGCGCGCCATTGGTCGTCACGCAAGGACTTGGGGTCACGCATGTTGTGACAACGTGCGCAGGTGTCGGCCCAGGTCTTCGCCCCGTTGGCGAATTTCATGGGGTCATTTTGCGCTGAGGCCGTGGCCTCCTCTGCGACTGCCGGCGGTTGCCCTGCCAGCAGGCCGATTCCCAGAAGCACGGTAACTACCGCAACCGGAATCAGTGTGAACGTGTTCGATCTCATTGTCTTAACTCCTCAGAACTCAATAACCGTAAGCAATCTGGATGATCCAGCGGTCGGCATCAGTGATTTCACCAGGCTCGCCCTTGTTCGACTCGTAGGCGAACTTGAGCATAGCGCTGGGGGTGATCAGGTAGTTCACGCCGAGCGCAAGCTGCTCTTGCGTGTCGTCAGCATGCGGCGACTTGAAGTCGGTGTAGCGCGCCACGCCTTCCCACTTGCCTTCCGCGAACTGGTAGGCCGCCTGCGCGTACCAGGTTTCCCACTTGCCGCCTTCAGGAGCGATACTTAGCGGGTTCTCTTCCACTTCCTGGCTGACGTACTCGCCGCGCAGATCCAAATTCCTCCAGCGATAGCTAGCGTCAAAACCGACCACCTCGTAACCCCGCTTCGGATCTCCTTCGATGTCGGTGCCATCATCTTCAACAACTGCTACATCGCCGCTGGCGCCAGAAACGCCGAATTCCAGACTCGGGATCGGCAGAAACGCAATGCGCCCACCGAAAACTTTCTCGTCATCAGGATCTGAGGCAAAACCTTCAGCTTCAACGGCATGGATCTCACCATCTTCTCCCTCGATCTTGGGACCGTTGCCAAGGTAGAACGCATAGTTCAGCTTGCTATTGCCCATCGGAGCCACACCCCGCAATTGCACGCCAACTTCAGATATCGGTGCCGCACCATCGTGGCCAAAACCCGGTGGGGCAGACGGTAGCTTATTGATCCACGAGGGGTGTAAGTTCTGCCGGAAAGTACCGATCGGGCTGAGGAACTTGCCCGCAATCAGCGTAAGTTTGTCATTCAGGAACCAGTCGACAGTGGTGTATTCCAAGCCAATGTTGGTATCGCCGTTTTCCTCAACCTCAACCTCCAGCTCCGCTTCCCACAGGATCTTGTTGTCGTACAGGAAGTGAAACATCGGGTTGAAGTTGGCAACGAAGGCGGCCGGGCCGTCTTCGACACTCACGTAGTCAGCCGATGCATAGCCCGACAGGTGGGTGACGGATGTGGCATCGGTAAACGTCGTCGCCGACTGCGTTGCCTGAATAGCCACCTTATTGGCTTCTACATCCTTGCGCAGACCATCGAGGCCTTCTGCATCTTTAGCTTCGTCGAGCGCGGCTTCTAACTCACCGAGTTGTTCGGCTAATGCCGAGACCTGCTCTTCGAGTTCCGCGATACGGTCGGGGTGCATTTGCGCGAATGCTGGGCTCGCGAGCAGCGCAAGCGCTAACGCGGACCAGGCAATCGTCCTGCACCAATCTTTCGTGATCATATTGTTCTCCAGATAAGGGTCATGTGAACTAAGAAGTAACGGCGTACGTCCCTGTCGCGGACACGCCTAAAATGCGATCAAGCAGGTGACCGCCGAACAGTGGCTTATCGATTACATCGAGGGCGCCCGCTCTCAGGGCTTGTGCGGCGATATTGCTGTCATTGGTACTGGCAAGGACCACGATTGGCATACCAGGGACCTGATCATTTACCTTACGAATCAGGGCGAGGCTCCCAATACCTGGCAACTCCGCCTCAAGTAGCAAACAGCAACCTCGCGTAGTGCGTGAGTTAAATGAATTCAGGAACGCCTCTGGCGTGCGAAAACAAGCAACGTGCACTCCTGCCGACTGCAGTAGCGTCGTGATCGCATCGTGTACGGACTCGTCCGGGTCGACGACGTAGACGGTGTCACAGGTGGCGGGCATTTCAGGGATTCCAATCAGTGTGTTTATTTGACTGGAAGTATCGCGAGGGCTCGCCGGCGTGACTATTGGGAATGCCCGGGCCGCGATTGTGGGTGCCCCTCGCTCGGTTGTGGCTACCCCGCAGCACCCGAGCGTTTAGGTGGCCATCGAGCGGCTCTTATTCGGTTTCGTTGAGCCCTTCCGCCTCGATCTTCAACCGAACCAATTGCGCCAGCGTTTGCACGCCGAGTTTGTGCATGATGTGAGATCGATGTACTTCGACAGTCCGCTCGCTGATGCCGAGGTCCTGAGCGACAACCTTGTTCATTTTTCCTTCGGCGACCAGTTCCAAGACTTCCAACTCTCGTTCGGAAAGGCTGTTGAACTGATCCAGCACCTGCTGCTTATCGAGCTGTGTACGGCGTTTGCCATCCTCGATATCCAGCGCCTCATTGATTCGATCGAGAACATTTTGTTCACCAAATGGTTTGCGGATGAAATCGAGGGCGCCCCGACGCATTGCCTCAACAGCCAACGGAATGTCACCGTGACCTGTAATGAAGATGATCGGCAACAGCGAACCTCTCTCAATAAGCTTCTGCGGCAGTCAAATGACATGAGCTCCACACATACTCACGTCGTTGATGGTGGACCAAAGGACCCGCAGGGGGGGCTGGACCACAGCAATTTGCCCGAGCCACAATCGGCGCGAGTGGCTCCGATCAACATGAACATGTTCGGGCTTGCGTTAACGATCGACTGTCAACCACGCAGGAAGAACGGCGCTCCCCACCGGTTTGTCGCAGCGGCGTTCGACTATCGCACGACCGTCTGCGCAAGCAACATCATAGATGCGTTCATGAGTGTCTCCGTCGGAATCAAGCCAGCCCTTGATGACTTGCACGCGATTGAGATTGGCGTTGTCGGGATCGCGCAAGGCGCGATTCATGAAGCTCGGCGCTTTGCCGTCCGGTCCACTTGTAAGGTCGCCGCCCATTGGTACGCCGCTACGATAACGTTGCTCAGCGAGGTCTTGTCATTTCACCTCATCCGCCTCGAAGTCCCAACCGCCGAAGACGCGCACGCGGATGCGTGAACCAGTGGTGGCGTAGACCTCCTCACGCGTTATCGCATCAAAAATTGCTTCTCGAGTGTTCTCTCGCGCCCATACCGCGGCCAGTACTGTTTCCCCAGCTTTGGGCCATTTCTTAGGATGAGCTAATTGCTGGCAGTCTCCCGCAGTCGATCCAAGTAGTCCGCCCAGTCTTGCATCATCGCTTTACGTTCAGCCATATGTTTTGTCCGATTGTATGCACGGCCGTTCGGGTCTTTGACCTGATGGGCCAGTTGGTGCTCGATTAATTCTGGACGATAGCCGAGAATTTCATCCAACATGGTTCTAGCCATGGCTCGGAATCCGTGCCCGGTCATCACATCCTTGCCTATTCCCATTCCGCGCATCGCCGCTAAGATCGCATTGTCACTCATTGCTCGATCGCCTTTCGAGCTGCGGGCGCTCGGGAAAACGTATTTTCCATCGCCGGTCAGCGGCTCGATCTCACGCAATATTTCGACCGCCTGTATTGAGAGAGGCACTATATGTGGCGTGCCTGTTTTGGAGACGACGTATCGCCACTCGGCAGCCTCGAGATTGATGTCTTCCCACTTTGCCATCCGTAGCTCACCAGGACGGACAAATACTAAAGGTGCAAGCTGCATTGCACACCGCACGACCATTGATCCTACGTAGCCATGGATTTGGCGAAGAAGAACGGCGACCTGGTCAGGTTCGGTAACCGCTGCGAAGTGTTTTCGTTTAATCGGGGGCAATGCTCCTCGCAAGTCGGCCGTTACATCCCGTTCTGCTCTCCCGGTGGCAATTGCGTAGCGGAACACTTGCCCACAGGTGGCGAGTGTTCTATGTGCCGTCTCGAGTACGCCACGCTCTTCAATTCTGCGGATAACTTCGAGAATCTGTGGCGGCGTGATGCTATTGATCGCTTTCTTTCCGAGCCAAGGAAAGACGTTTTTCTCAAGGCGCCCTATTACTTTCGACGAATGGCTCTTGGCCCAAGTTGGTTCATGGCCCGAAAACCACTCTCGCGCTACCAGCTCGAATGTAATTGCACTTTTCGTTTGAACTTCTTTTCGAATGGACTGGCGACGTTCACCAGGATCGATGCAATCTTCCAGCAACTTCTTAGCTTCATAACGCCGATCGCGTGCTTCTTTCAATGTGACGTCCGGATACACGCCCAATGAGAGTTTCTTCTCCTTGCCGCCGAATCGATATTTCAATCGCCACCATTTTCGGCCTTTTGGCGACACTTCCAGGTAAAGACCTCCACCGTCGAATAGTTTTCGGGTTTTGGCTGTCGGTTTGGCGTTCTTGATGGTCTGGACGGTAAGATTCATTTGGGGGCATCTCTGGGGGCATCTCTGGGGGCATCTCTGGGGGCATCTCTGGGGGCATCTGTATTGAAAAAGGCGCTAGATGCCCCCAAAAGTGCCCCCAAGTGGCCCCCGCTGTCAATGAATTTACGCGGACAGCATCGAACGGACTTTCCTCGTAACTCGCTGTATCTAATGCTAAAAAAAGAGCCGTCCCGGATTTCCCGGGACGGCTCTGGATGTTGAATTGGTGGTGATGGGTGGAATTGAACCACCGACCTGCGGGTTATGAGTCCGCCGCTCTAACCATCTGAGCTACATCACCGTAAATGGAATGGACTCGGGCCGTTCCGGCCCTCGCCCTGCGGGCGCGCTGCGCGCGTCTGTCGCCCGGCTGCGCCGGGCTCGGATGAACCACCGACCTGCGGGTCATGAGTCCGCCGCTCTAAGCATCTGAGCTACATCACCATTTTCCGGTGCGGCCTTTCGGCCAGCGGGGCGGAGATTGTCCCGATGACAGCTAGGACTGTCAAGCTATCCGGTTCAGGCGGCGTTCGCGGAGACCCGGAACCGCAAAGCTTCGACCACGCGCTCGTATTCGCTGCGAATCTGTGCCCGTAGCTCCCGCGCCTGGGATTCGTCGGTCTGCCGCGTCGATGTCTCGAGCTGCCGAAACAGCTCAGACAGCTGCATGGCGCCGACGTTGGCGCTACTCGATTTGAGTGCGTGCGCCGTTTCCCGAATAACGGCCGCCTCACGGTTATCCAGCGCTTCCCCCAGCTTGGCCATGAGCGCGCGGGAGCTGCCCAGGTACGTACGAATGACTCGTTCCGTCAAGCCGTTCCTTCCGGACTGCGGCATCTTCGATAATGCATCGAGCACACTGTCGTCGATAACGCCGTCATCTTGCGGGCCGCCACTTTCGATCCCCGAGCTGACATCTTCGCCCAATCGATGCAAACCGGAGTCTCCCTCCGCCTCCGGCAAGAATCGAGTTAACGATGTATACAGCCGCTGAATATTGAATGGCTTGCTGATGTAGTCGTCCATGCCCGCCGATACGCATTTCTCCATGTCACCTGGCAGGGCGTTCGCAGTCACGGCGATAACCGGCACGGCCGGCCTGCCGGCCTGCGCCTCGAACTCGCGAATTTTCCTCGTGGCGTCATAACCGTCGAGCAGCGGCATGAGGCAGTCCATCAGGATGACATCGAACCGTTCCGACATCGCACGCTCGACTGCCGCCTCGCCATCATTGACGACGACGATGTCGACGCCCATCGCCCGGAGCATGCCGATCGCAACCGCCTGGTTAACCGCATTGTCCTCAGCGAGCAGGACCCTGCCACGAAGCATACTGGCCAGCGGGGCAAGATCTTCTGACGTCGAACCCGGGCTGCCGAAATCAAACGCGGAATCCACGACATCGGTCTTTGCGCGCAGCGGGAGAGTGAGTGTAAAGAAGAACCTGGAGCCTTTGCCGCGGCGGCTCGTCAATTGAATGTCGCCGCCCATGAGCGAAACGAGCTGTCGGCAGATCGACAGGCCCAGCCCGGTGCCGCCATAGCGGCGCGTGGTCGAACCGTCTTCCTGGGCAAACGACTCGAAGATACGATGCTGCTTGTGGTGGGCGATGCCGATACCGGTGTCGATTACCTCGAACGTCACATCCACATGATCATCATCCCGCTGTCCGGCGTTCGCCTCCAGCAAGACTGAACCTTTCTCGGTAAATTTGATCGCGTTACCCAGGAGGTTGATCAGTACCTGCCGTAAACGAACCGGATCGGCTTCGACGACAAGGGGCGCTCCCTCGGGCACCACGCAGCTCAGCAGGAGTCCTTTCTCATCGGTCAGGGCCCGCAGGCTTTCCGTAACGTGGTGGAGAAATGGATTAAGCTCGAACACCACGCTGTCGAGGTGCAATTTTCCAGCCTCGACCTTGGAGAAATCGAGGATGTCATCGATGACGTCCAGCAACGACTCGGCAGAATCCTGGATCGAAGCCGTGTATTGCCGTTGGGGTTTTTCCAATGCGGTGCGATTGAGGAGTTCTACCATGCCGAGCACGCCATTCATCGGCGTGCGTATCTCGTGACTCATGCGGGCAAGGAACTCGCTTTTCGCATTTGACACTGCGAGCGCACGATCACGTGCGGATTCGAGATTCTTGTTGGCGTTTCCGAGGCTGGCCGTCAACTTGCCGAAAGCATTAGTGAGCATCCCGATTTCGTCACGGCGATCGGACTTTAGCTCGAGTTCGGCGTCGCCGGACTCCCGCATGGAGACTACCTTTTGCGTCAACGTGGTCACGGGCTCGACAATGGCGGCTTTCATGAAGATCCACGCGCCGAGAAGGAAGAGGACGGTGGCGACAACGAAGAATATGAGTGCCAGGTTGACGGCATCGTGGCCGATTCCGGCGATCGCCCTTGGCGTGCCAACTTCGAACAAGAACGCCGGCTCACCGAAAATGTCCGGCAATGCTTCGCGGGCGACAATCCGGCCTTTTGTCGTCTCCCAGGCGACTCCGTCGTCGGACGAGACGGCCCGCCTGAAGCTGGCGAGCGTGTCGATATCGGTGTCCAGATGATTCACGTTGACGAAGCGCAGTTCGGCTCCGGCACGCTGGCCGATTTTACGCACACGTTCGTCGTCTAGATACTTGCCGACAATCAGTGTTCCCGTTGCCGGGCCTTCACCCAGAGTCGTAAGAACCGGCAGCGAACTAACGATCAGCGGCGCGCCGCGCGTCCGCAACAAGCCGAATTCGCTCGACTCGAAGGTTCCGGTCAATAGCGGATGTTCGGAACTTAAGGGCTGCAGCAGCTCTCGGGAAAGCTCCAGGCGCTCACCGGACTGCTCATCGGTGATGGCGCCCCACAGCAGGTTACCGTCGATGTCGGCGAACGCCATCATGTCGACATCGATGTTCTTCCAGTAGGCTACGTCGAGATTTTCCGCCGCGTAGTCGTCGCGGCGCCCCTGAACGTATTCATACGTGTGGTCCCATTCCGAATATTCTCGATTCACGATTTCCAGTGCATTGAATTCCGCGTCCAGCGCATGTCGAACCCGCACCAGTGATTGTGCGGCTGACTGCCGCTCGAAATCGTCGAAAATGGGCTGCACGACGGCGGTCAGGCCTGCATAACTGCCCAAAGAGAACACGGCGCCGAGCGTGAGGAAGAGAATAAAGATCTTTTTCTGCAGGGACATAGTCGGGCTGCCTGAATTGACCGGTTTACCGTTGATATTCAGCAATATAGCGGTCCCTGGAAATAATCACCAAGACGCAAATCTCAGTTCACACAGTGACCTGGTGCCCGTGCATGTAACGTAACCCAGGTCAGAAAACGTCCAGGTCATCGGCCAGAACCACTTCCCCCGCATACTTCTCCCGCACCTCGCGGAGCACCGTTTCCTCACTCGCGCCCCAGAAGAGCACGTGGTAGAGGACCAGTAGCTCCGGCTCCGCCCGGCTCGCCAGTTCGCCGAGCTCGTGGGCCGAGGTGTGATTGGTGCTGTGGTACTTCTGCCAGTAGGGGTCGCGCTTTTTGAAGCCTTCCACCGAATACACCTCGTGAATGAGGATATCGGCGCCTCTTGTATACCGTTCCACGGCCTCGTCGGGCGCGGCATCACCGGAAATCACGATCACGCGATCGGGCGTGGTGAAGCGATAGCCGAACGCATTGGGCCAGGTGCCATGGCGCACGCGGAATGCTTCGACCTTGACGTTATCGTCTTCGAATACCACGCCCTCCTCGACGGTGTGAGCATTGACCCGCCAGCCCTCGTTGTTCGCCGGTTCGAGCCCGTAGACGCGGTAGTCGATATCGGCGCGATAGGCCTCGAGGACGTTCGACGCCATATGCTCGATGCCGTCGGGACCGTATAGCTCGAGCGGCCGGTCGCGCTCCAGGACCCAGGGCGTCAGGATCAGGTCCGAGAGCCCCGCCGAATGATCCGAATGCAGGTGGGTGAGAAAAGCGTATTGAAGATTCTTCACTTCGAGCCCTGCGATCGGCCCTCCGTACGTTGGCGACATGGCCGCCGCACGGCGGACTACGCCGGGACCGAAGTCGACGAGATACGGCGTATCGTTTACGACGATAGCGACCGCGGGACCGGATCGCTCCGGATCGGCGTTCGGTGTACCCGTGCCGAGCATGACCACCCGGGTCGTATCCGACGCGGCGAGCTCTGCAAAACAGGGGCCCACGAGACTTAAGGTAATCGCGACCTGGACTGCAATTAGTATCCGCATGACTTTTGACCTTTATTTGGTACCGGCAAACCCGAACCCGCGGACAATCATTAGCTGCCCGTTCGATTGGTTTCAACCTTATGTTGATATCCGGGAACCCGGGAACTCCTCGCAACCCGCGCTGAACCCCCGGCAATACTGGGCATTTCTGTGCTTCATGACATAAATTGCGACCCGCGTCTCGTTTATTGCCGTGAATCACTTGGGCGCAGAGTTGAGCCGAACCTGCCAAAGTATCTCCATCGACTCTCGCCGGCCACAGACCGAGACGAACGATGAAGAAATTACAGCAGGGATTCACGCTGATCGAATTGATGATTGTCGTCGCGATCATCGGCATCATCGCCAGCATCGCGATCCCGGCCTACACCAACTACATGATCCGTTCGCAGGTCGCTGAAGGCATTAACATGAGCACGGCGGCCAAGGTAGCGGCTGCCGAGTATTTCCAGACCTTTGGCATATTCGCCACCAGCAACAACTCGGTCGGTCTGTCGGCCCCGGCGAGCATTACCGGCCCCTATGTTTCACAGGTCCAGATCGTGGCGGGCGGCGCGATCGAAATCAGCTACGGCAATACCGCGCATCCGAATCTCCTCGGCGCGATTCTCTCCATGACGCCCGATGCGACAAACCCGGGTAGCGTTGCCTGGGACTGTAACGGTAACGCTGCTTTGCCCAACAAGTACCTGCCAGCTGCCTGCAGGATGTAGCGAATCCCCCAGGAAAACGCATTAACACGCGTTTTCACCGAGCTGCCGACGCTGAAACACCAGCGCCGGCAGCTCACCTTTGTGCATTATCCGCGGTCGTTCGCTACGGGCCCGTCACCGTTTGAACTTCAAGGTGGTAACGACGCCCGCGTGGTCCGAGGGCCACATGCCGGAAACGGTTTTCTCGTTCGCGCGAACCCCGACAACATCCGACCGGATCGGCAGCAGTTCGGAATCGCCCGGGAGGCGGGTGAATACGAGGTCGATGCGCTCATCCAGTACCGGCGCCTCGTTTCGCAGCGCTTCGTCCTGGCAACAGGTGAAGCCCGGATCGAACGGGCCCTGGCGCACGTTCCACAGGTCGAGATAGCCAGACAGTGTCATCAAAGCGTAGGCCGGCCGCGGGTCGAGGGGACTTGGCGAGGAGTTGAAGTCACCAATAACGGTAAGCGGCAGCGCCGTGCCCGTGACTGCGTTGACCAATTCGAAGGCCTGGAAAAACTGGATCGCATTGATGGGGCTTGCCGGGTCGCTTCTGTCACCGACTTCCAGGTGCGTATTCACGACGCGATGCGTATACTTGCCGACCGTCACGTCAACGGCACCGAAGCCGCGTGTGAACTCGAAAGCAAGATCAATGCCCGGTGCAACCGGAACCACAACCGGCAGGTTGACCGAGAAGTTCGCGTTCATCGCGTTGGCGGTCACGAGGTCGCCCCGTACCAGGATCACATCACGGTCCGAGAGGCGAAGGTCGGTCGGGATGCTCGTGAGGTTACACTCGTCGTCAAAGCTCGCCATCGGCAGTTCGACATCGGCATCCTCGGCCGTCGCGCCTGCCACAACGACGTAATCGAGCCCCCTCGCGCCCAGCGCATTGACGAGGAGTTCGAGGTAATCGAACTCGACGGTCGTGGCGTTCGGCACGTAGGTGAACGTGCCATCAGGATTCGGGACGATGGCACCGTCGGCGGGCGTCTGGCTACGGATCAGAGACACCTCCTGCAGCCCGATAACGTGCGGCTTGTTGCGTTGAACGATGTCCGCAATCGCCTCGGCGCGCTCGGGGAAATTCGTTGCTTTCACCGTTTCGAACAGTTCGAAGACGCTCTGCGCAGGACCGCAAGGTGCCGGCTCGAAAAGCCGGAACACGTTTGCACCGACGTACAGGTTCTGGGTCATCACCTCGATCTTCGCGACCTCGGCTGGACCATTGCCCGGGCCCGCCTGCGCGTTGCCCGCAAACGGCGCGAGCAAGCCGGCAGTGATTATGTAAAAAAGAATATTGATTCGTTTGCTCATATCGAACTCCCGGTGGGAAAGAAGCTCCGCGGCTTCCATTACGACAAAAATATAGCGCATCCACCGGCCAGTCCACCGGGTCTGCGGAAAGTCCCTATTGGTCGTTGAGTTCGTCGAACGCCGCCGGGCCTCGCATCGAGCCGGGCGCAACTATTACCCTGGCTACGTTATGCAGCACTGAATCGCCTCAAACGTTAAACCGGAAATGCATAACGTCGGCCTCCCGGACGACGTAGTCCTTGCCTTCGAGCCGCAGCCTTCCCGCTTCCTTGGCACCGTGCTCGCCGTTGTGGGCGACGAAATCATCGTAGGAAATGACTTCCGCACGGATGAAGCCCTTCTGGAAATCCGTGTGGATCTCGCCGGCCGCCTCGGGTGCGGTCGCCCCGATCTTCGTCGTCCAGGCGCGCACTTCCTTCGGGCCGGCCGTGAAGAAAGTTTCGAGACCCAGCAGCTTGTAACCGGTGCGGATCACGCGGTTCAGCCCCGGCTCGTCAAAACCGAGGTCTGCGAGAAAATCGACCTTGTCTTCCTCGTCGAGCTGTGCGATCTCTGCTTCGATCGCGGCGCAGATCGCCACGACCTCGGCGCCCTCGGCGACCGCGCATTCGTTAACGGCATCGAGGTGTGGATTGTTCTCGAAGCCCGACTCGTCGACGTTCGCGATGTACATGACGGGTTTCGCGGTAATCAGGTGCAGGTCCTTGAGGATCTTGCGTTCGTTGTCATCCAGGTCGAGCGTGCGAACGGCGTTGCCGTCCGCGAGATGATCGCGGATCTTCCCGATCGTGTCGCGGATGTAGATGTCTTCCTTTTTCGCCGTCTTCGCGTTCTTCTCCGCTTTGACGTACTGCTTCTCCACGGACTCGAGGTCGGCCAGCGCCAGCTCGGTGTTGATCGTCTCGATATCGTCGACCGGGTTTATGACCCCCGTGACATGCGTGACGTCATCATTCTCGAAACAGCGCACCACGTGCGCAATCGCGTTGGTCTCGCGGATGTTCGCCAGGAACTTGTTGCCGAGCCCCTCGCCCTTCGACGCACCCGCCACGAGTCCCGCGATGTCGACGAACTCCATCGTGGTAGGAATCGTCTTCGCCGGTTTGACGATCTCGGTGAGTACGTCGAGACGCTTGTCCGGCACGGGCACGACGCCGACGTTCGGGTCGATGGTGCAGAACGGGTAGTTCTCGGCCGCGATCTCGGCCGCGGTGAGCGCATTGAACAATGTCGATTTGCCCACGTTCGGCAGGCCGACGATGCCACAGGTAATTGCCACTCAGTCTTCCTTTTCTTTCTTCGTGTGCAGCTTCTTCATAGCCGCGTGCACACCGTTCTCCAGCAATACGGGCAGCACGGCAACGGCCTCGTCGACGTTCTTCTCGACCATCGCCTCGACATCCGACGACGCACGTTTCAGCACGTAGCCGGTCACCCTGTCCTTCTCGCCGGGGTGGCCGACGCCGATCCTGAGGCGCAGGAAATCCGCGCCGCAGTGCCGGATCACGTCACGGATGCCGTTGTGCCCGCCGTGACCACCGCCCTGCTTCAGCCTCACGGTGCCGGGTGGCAGATCGATCTCGTCGTGTGCGACCAGCAGCTCGCCGGGCTTCGCGCGGTAGTAGTCGAGGGCAGCGCGCACCGGCCCACCGCTGTGGTTCATGTAGCTCTGCGGCTTGACGAGCCAGATATCGTTGCCGTCGATGTCGACCTTGCAGCACTCGGCGTCGAACTTCTTCTCGTACCTGAAGCTGCCGCCGAACTTGCGCGCGAGCTCATCCACGAACCAGAAGCCCGCGTTGTGCAGGGTTTGCCGGTACTTGTCGTCCGGGTTACCCAACCCGGCAATCATGCGCACTGTCGTCATATCACTAATGGTACAAACGAGAAGACCGCCCGTGGGCGGTCTTCCGGGTCGCTACTGGTTCGGCAACTAGTCCTCTTTGGGCTCTTCGTCCGCAGGGGCTTCCTCGCCTTCCTCGCCTTCCTCGCCGGCCACAGGCACTTCGCCTGCCGCCACGGCTTCTTCGAGGCCCTCTTCCTCTTCCTCGATGACCACTTCCTTGATGATGTGGATCGAGACAATCGGCCGGTTCGCCTCTTCGCCCTGCGCGAGCGCCGGGATCTCCACGCCCTCCGGCAGCGGAATGTCGGAGATGTAGCGCATCTCGTCGAGCTCCAGCTCTGCGATATCGACTTCGAGATACTCCGGCAGGTTCTTCGGCAGGCAGACGACCTCGACGTCGGTCATGAGGCGCGACACACTGCCACCGCCCTGCTTCACACCGACAGCGATTTCTTCGTTCAGGAAGTGGATCGGCACATTCATGCGGATCGCCTCATCCTCGCGGATGCGCTGCAGGTCCATGTGCAGGATCTGGCGTTTCGCGGGATGACGCTGCAGGTCCTTGAGAATCACAGCCTGCTCCTTGTCGCCAACCTTGACGTTGAGGACGCTGGAATAGAAGGACTCGTTCTCGAGCTGCTGGATGACCTTGTTGTGGTCAAACGCGAGGTTGCGTGGCGGGCGGCCGCCACCGTAGAGGATTGCGGGTACTTTTCCTTCGTGGCGCAGGCGGCGGCTCGCACCTTTCCCTGCGTCTTCCCGGAGTTCCGCAATCAGATCAAAATCGTCAGCCATGACTGAACTCCACTATCTGATTGATTTAATTGTCAATTTGCCAGAGCCTGGCACCCGCGGGCTTGCGACCAACCCGTTGCGGGCGGCGCATGTTACCCCAACGCTCAGTCGAGGTCCACCTCGGTTCCCGCCCCTTCAGCGACGGCCCGGGCATGGATGTGGGCCGCCGCAAACAGGTCCTGGGCGACAATGCCGAGGGACTTGTAGAGAGTAATGTCGGACTCGTCGGTCCTGCCGGGCACCGCGCCCGCCAGCACCTGGCCGATCTCGCCGAGGATGTGCCGCTCGTCGACTGCGCCCTCCCCGATCGGGATCAGCAAGTCGCCCGCCTCGTTCATCGCGGACTCCATGAGGTCGACGTAGACCTTTGAACGCCTGATAGCCGCCGTATCGGCTTCCCGCGCTTGCGGCGTGTGCACGCCGACGAGGTTGACGTGGCAGCCGGGCTGCAACCACTCGCCCTTCAGCACCGGTTCCGTCGCCGCCGTCACTGTACTCACGATGTCGCAGCCAGCCGCTTCCGCGGGATCATCGGTCGCCCTGACGTCGGCCTGTACGCGGCGTGATTGCTCCTTCGCGAATCGCCGGGTCTTCTCCGCGTCCCTGCCCCAGACGACGACCTCCTCGATGTCGCGCGCGCAGGCAGCCGCGTCGATATGCGTCACCGCCTGCACGCCGGTGCCGAAAAGGCCGTGGGTGCATGCGTCCTGCCGCGCAAGTTCACGCGTCGCGAGACCCGAGGCGGCCGCCGTGCGGATGGCCGTGACCGATGCGCCATCGATGAGCGCGACGGGCTTACCCGTGTCGTGATCGAACAGCGAGACGTAGCCTTGAACGGTCGGTAATCCCTTCGCCGGGTTACCGGGCAACAAGCTGATGACCTTCGCGCCGAAGAAAGGAGGATCGAGCGTCGACCCCGGCATGAGGCCGAACGAACCGCTGTCGTCCGCGAGTGGCGTAAAAAGGCGCAGCGGCATTGCAACGGCACCACCCGACGCCGCTCGCATCGCGTCAGCCATGACGTCGATACACGCCGCCATCGGTAACAGCCGCTCTACCTCCTGCCTGTTGATGATGCGCATTCGTGTATTCTAGCGAACCCCCGCAGGCCGGGCGGGTTGTTTCCCGACCGAAGTAAAGCGCAGCCGCGCGCAGCGTGGCGACAAATTCGCCGGGAGCGAATTTGGACGCGCTTGCGCGCCCGAAGGGCCAGCGACAGGACTTCGCTGGTCAACCATGAGGGAGAGAACCAACCCTCTGGTCTGCCGCAACAGTCAGTCGACGTACAGCGACGAAACAGACTCCTCGTCCGATATGCGCCGCATCGTTTCGGCGAGCAGCTCCGCCGTCGACAGCTGGCGGATCTTCTTGCACGCCTGCGCCTCCTCGCTCAGCGGGATGGTGTCGGTGACGACGAGGCCGTCGAGTGCGGACTCGGCAATGCGCGACACGGCCGGGCCGGAGAGAACAGCGTGGGTGATATAGGCATGCACGCTTTTCGCGCCCCGATCCTTGAGCACGGCGGCTGCCTGGCAGAGCGTGCCGGCGGTGTCCACCATGTCGTCCATCATGATGCAGTTCTTGCCTTCGACCTCGCCGATGATGTTCATGACCTCGGACTGGTTGGCCCGTGCGCGGCGTTTGTCGATGATGACGAGGTCGGCATCGTCCAGGCGCTTGGCGAGTGCCCGGGCGCGGACCACGCCACCGACGTCGGGCGAGACCACCACCATGTCCGGGTAGCCGTGCTTCCACACGTCACCGAGCAGCACCGGCGAGGCATACACGTTGTCGACCGCGATATCGAAGAAGCCCTGGATCTGGTCGGCGTGCAGGTCGACCGTCAGCACGCGATCGACGCCGGCGGCGCCGATGAGTTTCGCGACAAGCTTCGCGGTAATCGGCACGCGCGCGGCACGCGGCCGCCGGTCCTGGCGAGCGAAGCCGTAATACGGGATCACGGCCGTGATGCGCGACGCCGAGGCCCGCTTGGCGGCGTCCGCCATGACCAGCAGCTCCATGAGGTTTTCGGAAGCCGGCGGGCAGGTCGGCTGGATGATGAAAGTCTCGCGGCCGCGGATGTTTTCGAGGATCTCGACGTTGATCTCGCCGTCCGAGAAGCGGCCGACGTGGGCGCGCGCCAGCGGCACCATGAGGCAGCGCGCGATGTCGTGGGCCAGTTTCGGGTGCGCGTTGCCCGTAAACACGGCCATAGTTGCAATATCCACGACGATCCCCTCTGTGCTTTTAATGGCTGGGGCGGCAGGACTCGAACCTGCGAATCACGGGATCAAAACCCGTTGCCTTACCACTTGGCTACGCCCCAATTATTTATCGGTCGTATCAGCTTGCCCGTGCGAATTGTGAGGCGACGTCCCGGAGGTGTCAACGAGGCCCCGTATCAACGGCCGGGTTGGTCAAAAAATGACCATTTGTGTATCGCGAGCTTGACGCGTGCCTGCTCGCTCGCTGCCCGCAGGCGGGTCGGCATCGGCTGGCCACCGCCCTCGCCGTAGCGCGTGATGTCGACCTGCCAGCCGCCCTGGGTCAGGCTCTGGAGCTGCCCGTCACTGCCGAGCTCGGTCTCCGCCGGCAACGCCGGGTCGGGGATGCCGAGCGCCCAGTAGCGCAGGCTCCGCACCGGCAGGGTCCAGCCGTACCGCAGGTAGAGGTCGCGTTCCGCGTCCTCCAGCACGGTCCGGTTGCCGTCCTTGTCGGTCAGCTGTACCCAGCTGCCGTTGCCTTCGAGACGCACGGTACCGATGCCGAGCGGGCCGCTGAGCGTCGCCTCGAAATCGTCGCCATCCTGGGTCCAGCGCAATGATCCGCTGAAGCCGTCGTCGCCGGCGGCGACGCCGATACGTCCATTGAATGCCCACTCGTCGAGCTGGGCGAGCAGGGACTGGCGGCTGTCCCAGCCGCCGAGATCGGGGAGATCGAGGCGCTCGCGGGTCGCGCAGCCCGCCGTCAGCGACAGCGCCGCCAGCATTGCAAGGCCGGTCAGTCGTGCGCTAATCGGCGTCCGGGAACAGGCGGTTTCTGACATCTTGCAGCAGTTCGCTGTCCGTATGCCGGCTCTCGGCGTCCTCGAGCACCTCGAGCGCGTCGTCGCGCCGCTCCAGCGCAACCAGTACCTCGACGATATGCGCGGCGACCTCGTGGTCGTCGAGCTTTTCGTAGGCACGCTCGAGTTCGACCAGAGCCGCTTCGTAGTTGCCGCGCTTGAACAGCACCCAGCCGAGGCTGTCGATGATGGCCGGGCTGTCCGGGTCGTATTCGAGTGCCTTGCGTATCAGCTTCTCGGCCTCTTTGTAGTCGTCCGTGCGATCCGCCAGCGTGTAACCGAGCGCATTCAGTGACATGGCACTTTCCGGCCAGCGTTTTGCCGCGGCGCGATACTGCTCGACCGCGTCATCCAGCCGGTCCATGCGGAGCAACAGCTCGGCACGACCCAGCAGCGCGGACTCGTCGTCGGGCCGGTACATGACGTACTTGTCGTAAAAATCGAGCGCCTCGTCGTAGCGCTCCAGCGATGCCAGCAGCTGCGCCCGGGCAAACACCATGTCGATCGCGTGGCTCGGACTGTTGTTGCCGAATTCCTCGAGGTCCTGCAGCGCTTTCTGCGGATCCTCCAACTCGTAAGCGATCAGCGCGCTGGCGCGACGCTGCGAAACGACGGCATTCGGGCCCGACCTGACCTGTGAGTAAAGACGGGCCGCACGTTCATGCTCTTCCCGAAAGTCCGCGATGCGTGCGAGGTAATAGAGCGCGTCCATGGTGAAGCGGCCGCTCGCCAGCAGGTCCTGGAAATCTGCCCAGGCAGCGTCGAGGTTTTCGAGCCGGAAGTTGATGATGGCCATCATGCGTAGCGCATCGGCGCGCGACGGCTGCTCGAGCAGTATCTGGTTGATCTGGCTCAGCGCATCGTCATCTTTCCCCGCCGTCATCATCATCAGCGCCAGTTCCATGCGCGCATCCGGGTCCGGGTCGGGGTCGTCGCCGATGAGGCGCGCGGTGTATTCGATCGCCTCGTCCTGCCGGCCCGCGATCAGCATCGTGCGCGCATACAGGAGTTTCGCCTTGGTCCACTCGGGATCGAGCTCGATGGCGCGCTGGGCGCGTTCCTCGGCATAGTCGGTATCGCCGGCCTGCATCGCCATGACGGCCGTCGCATACTGCGCGTATGCCGAGTCCTTGTAAGGCTTGGCGAGCCAGCGCATCACCTTGTCGGCGTCTTTCGGGTCCTCCTGGGACAGGACCTGCACCAGCGACAACAGTCGGCTCTCGGCTCCCTCGTCGCCACGCCCGATCAGCTTCTTCAGGTTGCGCCGGGCCTTGCGCAGGTCGCCGAGGCGCAGCTGCAATTGCGCGACGTAGAGCAGCGCTTCGTCGCTTTCCTCGTCCAGCTCCAGCCAGCGCCGCGCCGCCAGTAGCGCCTCGTCATTGAAGCCGAAGCTGTAGCCGACGCGCGTCGCCTGGCGGGCCACATCCACGCTGTCGCTGATCTGGGCCGCCTTGCGATACTCCTGAGCGGCTTCGAGGTACTCACTGCCCTGCAGCGCCAGCTCGGCCTGCAGCAGGTGGGCCGCCGCATCGCTGCGCTTCTCCTCGTCGTCGGCGAAGGCATGAGGGCAAAACAGGGTTAGTGCCGTCACGGCCCACAGGGCGGACAGCAATCGTCGGTTTCGAAGCATTGGTGTGTGTCTGGTCATCCCATCGCGGCCGCGTCACTGGCTCAGCCGCGATAATGCGGTGTATGCGTAACACAGACAAGGAACTGTGCCTTCAGTTCGCTTATGATACGTACCCAGTGGACGAATTCCTCCCGGTACCGGACCGGTGCCGTACCTTAATCTGATATGCCGCTCAAAATACTCGGGCTGAACCATAACACGGCACCTGTCGAAATTCGCGAGCAGGTCGTATTCGCTGGGGAGCAAATCCCCGGCGCGCTGCAGGCCGTACGCGACATCCAGGGCGTGGACGAGGCTGTCCTGCTGTCGACCTGCAATCGCACCGAGTTCTACGTCGTGGCGGACAACGAGGGCCGGCGGCGCCTGCAGGACTGGCTGCACGATGCGCACAACCTGGACCCCTCGTTCGCGAGCACCCTGTTCGAGCTCGACGACGACGCCGCCCTGCGTCACATCTTCAGGGTCGCGTGCGGGCTGGACTCGATGGTGCTCGGCGAGCCGCAAATCCTCGGCCAGCTCAAGGATGCCTACCGTGACGCCGAAGATGCGGGGACCGTCGGCAAACGGCTCTCGCAGCTGTTCCAGCACACCTTCTCCGTCGCAAAAAAGGTGCGTACCGATACCGAAATCGGCTCGAGCCCGGTCTCCGTCGCCTACGCGGCCGTAACCCTGGCGCAGCAGTTCTTTTCCGATTTCAGCAAGCACACGGCACTCCTCGTCGGGGCCGGCGTCACGATCGAGCTCGTCGCGAAACACCTCAAGCGCAAGGAAATCGGCCGCCTGTTCGTGGCGAATCGCAACCTGTCGCGCGCGCACGACCTGGCCAACCAGTTCGGGGGCTTCGGGCTGGCGCTATCGGACCTCGACGGCACCCTTCCCGAGGCCGATATCCTGATCAGTTCCACGGCCAGCCCGACGGCGGTGGTGACGTTGCCGCAGATGGAAGCCGCCATCAAGGCACGCCGGCGCAAGCCGATCTTCGCCGTTGACATCGCGGTGCCGCGCGACATCGAGGCCGAGATCAGCACGCTGGATGACGTCTACCTGTACACCATCGACGACCTGAACAAGGTCGTCCTCGAGGGCCAGGGCAACCGTGAAGCAGCAGCCCAGGATGCCAACCGCATCCTCGACGAGGAGATCTCGCGCTACCTCAACATGGAACGCGCCAAGCAGGTTGCCCCGCTCATCACGGCACTGCGCGAGAACGCGAACTCTGTCCGCGGCGATATACTGAAGCAGGCGCAGAAACGCCTGGCCAAGGGCGCGGACGGGCAGGAGGTGCTCGAATACGCGACCGCGGCGCTCATGAAGAAGTTGTTGCACAATCCGAGCGTGAAACTTCGCGAAGCGGGCGAAAACTCCGACACCGAGATCATCGCGGCGGCCCGGGCACTGTTCGGCCTCGAAGAAGAGTAAGCTGCCACCCATGAAGGAATCGATACGGCACAAGCTGGAGTCGGTCCGCGACCGCTTCGAGGAGCTCGCCGGGCTGCTGGCCGATCCCGAGGTAATCGGCGACCAGAACCGGTTCCGCGACCTGTCGAAGGAGTATTCGCGCGTAGAGCCGATCGTGAAGCTCTTTTCCGACTTCGAATCGATCGACCAGGATATCGCCGCCGCCGAGGAGATGGCGGCCGACAAGGACGACGAGGTGCGGCAGATGGGCGAGGAAGAGCTTAGCACTCTAAAGGAGCGCCATGACGCACTCGAGCTGGAACTGCAGAAAGCCCTGATCCCGCCGGACCCGCACGACGAGAGCAACGTCTACCTCGAGATTCGCGCCGGCACCGGCGGCGACGAGGCCGCGATATTCGCGGGCGACCTGTTTCGCATGTATTCGAAATACGCGGAGTCCATGGGCTGGTCCGTCGAGATACTCGGTGCGCGCGAAGGCGAGCACGGCGGCTACAAGGAAATCATCAGCCGCATCACGGGCAGCGGCATCTACGCCGCCCTCAAATTCGAGTCCGGCGCGCATCGCGTACAGCGCGTACCCGCCACGGAGTCGCAGGGCCGCATCCACACCTCGGCCTGCACGGTCGCCGTGCTGCCCGAGGTCGACGACGTCGAGGCCGAGGAAATCAATCCGGCCGACCTGCGCGTCGATACCTACCGCGCCTCGGGCGCAGGCGGGCAGCACGTCAACAAAACCGACTCGGCGGTGCGCCTCACGCACCTGCCCACCGGTATCGTCGTCGAGTGCCAGGACGAGCGCTCGCAGCACAAGAACCGCGCCCGCGCCATGTCGCTGCTGCAGGCACGCCTGCTGGATGCGAAGATCGCCGAGCAACAGACCGAACAGGCCGAGCAGCGCAAACTGCTCGTCGGCTCCGGCGATCGTTCCGAGCGCATCCGCACGTACAACTACCCACAGGGACGCGTCACGGATCACCGCATCAACCTGACCCTCTACAAGCTCGACGAGATCCTCGAGGGCGGGCTGGACCAGGTCATCCAGCCGCTCGTCAACGAGTACCAGGCCGACCAGCTCGCCGCGATCGCTAACTGAGCGGCCGCCGGTGCCGCAGTGACCACGACAGCTTGTGCAGCTCCATCACAAGTAGTATCGGCACGCTCAGCATCAGCAGCTGCAGCCATAACGTGGCGTCGACCGGCTGTGTCGAAAGCAGGAGGTTGCCGACCGGCAGGTAGGTCATCGTGACGTGGATCGAGAACGCCGCGACCATGCCGATCATCAGTACCGGGCTACGCAGCGGCGACATCGCGAATGCGGAGCGCGTCTCCGAGCGGCAGTTGAACAGGTGCACATTCTCGAACAGCACCATGAGCATGAGCAACGCATTGCGCGAAGCGTCCTCGGACCAGCCTGCGGCGAGGCACCACTGGAACAGACCGAAGCCGACCACGCCCATGAACACCGCAGCGACGAGCGTGCGCTCGATCATGAGCCGGTTGAAGATCGACTCGCGCGGCGGCCGCGGCGGTGACAGCCGCTCGTCGCCCACGCCCGGCTCGAACGCGAGCGCAACGTCCTGGATGCCGTTGGTCACGAGATTGAGCCACAGCAGCTGCACCGGAAGCAGCGGAATCGGCGAGCCGAACAGGAGCGCAAGCGCGACCAGGATGACCTCTGCCGCGCCCGTCGAAATCAGCAGGTAGATCACGTTGCGGATGTTGTTGTAGGCGATGCGGCCTTCTTCGATGCCGGCCGTGATCGTGCCGAAATGATCGTCGCTGATGACGAGTTCGGCGGCCTCGCGCGCCACGTCGGTGCCCGACTTGCCCATGGCCACGCCGATATTGGCGGCGCGCAGTGCCGGCGCGTCGTTGATGCCATCCCCCGTGACCGCCACGAAATGCCCCGCTTCGCGAGCCGCGTTGACGATCTCCAGTTTCTGGTGCGGCGCGACGCGCGCAAACACCTTGGTGCGCGCGATGAGATCCGGCAGCGACGCCGGCTCAGTGGCACTTAGATCGGCGCCGGTTACCACCTCGTCGGCAGTGCTCGCCAGGCCGAGATTCCGCGAGATGGCAAGTGCAGTCAGCGGATGGTCGCCGGTAACCATGACCGTCGCGACGCCGGCTTCGCGTGCCTCCGCAACGGCCTCGCGCACATCTGGGCGTAGCGGGTCGATCATGCCGACGAGGCCCGTGCAGGTGAGTTCGCCGGGCGTTGGTGGCGCATCGGAGGCGCCGAGGTCGGCCGGCGCCGGGCCGTACGCGACGGCGAGGACGCGGTAGCCGTTTTCTGCCATCTCCCTGGCCATCGCGAGCAGGCGCTCCGCATCCTGCCCGTCCGCCAGCATATCGAGAACCCGCTCGGGCGCGCCCTTCACGTGCACACGCACGTCATCGCCATGGCGATTGAACGTCGCCGCAAACTGGCGCTCGGGTTCGAACGGGATATCGTTCACCTGCGGATGGAGCTCGTCGGTGTCTTCCTTTCGCCAGCCGAGCTTGTAGGCCATCGTCAGCAGCGCGACGTCGGTTGGATCGCCGTGCCAGGCCCAGCGGCCGTCACGCTGCAGCAGCTCCCCCTCGTTGCAAAGTGTGACCGAGCGCGCGAGGTCCGCGAGCGCGGCCGCCTGGTCGGGCTCGATCGGCAGGCCGTCTTTCTGGAAATGGCCTTCCGGTTCGAAGCCCTGCCCGGTTACCGCGTAGATGCTGCCGTCCGGTGAGCGTACCTGCTGCACCGTCAGCTCGTTGCAGGTGAGCGTGCCCGTCTTGTCGCTTGCGATGAGCGTGCAGGAACCCAGGCCTTCGACGGCCGCGAGCCGGCGCACGATGACGCCGCGCCGCGCCATGCGCGTGGTGCCGATGGCGAGCGCCACGGTGAGCGCGACGGGCAGACCCTCCGGGATCGCCGACACTGCGAGCGCGACGCCGAACATGAACATTTCGGTCATGGCATAGCGACCCATGACAACGCCCATGACGGCGATGCCTGCTGCGGCGACCAGCACGACCATCGCGATGCGCCGCGTGAACATCTCCATGCGCTCCACGAGCGGCGGCCGGCCGCCCTCGGACCGGATGACGTCCAGCGCGAGGCTGCCGATAGCGCTGTCCGCGCCGGTTGCCACCACCGCGCCGTGGCAGCGGCCGCGCGCAACCATGGCACCCGCGTGGAGCATATTCAGGCGGTCGGCGAGTGGCGTGCCCGGTCCACCGGACCAGTCGGCCAGTTTGGTAACGGGCAGGGATTCGCCGGTGAGCAGGGATTCGTCCACCTCGAGGCCGTGCGCGGCAATCAGCCGGATATCCGCCGGCACGCGGTTGCCGGACTCCAGGTACACGACGTCGCCGGGCACGAGCGTTTCCGCGTCGACGTCGAGCACGCGGTCGCTGCGGCGCACGGCCGCGCGAATGCGCAGCAGCTGCTGCAGCGCCTGGCTGGCCTTCTCGGCCCGCGCTTCCTGGATCGTGCCGATGACGGCATTGATGAGCAGCACGCCCATGATGAAGGCGGCGTCTTTCACCTCGCCGATCATCAGGGAGACGGCCGCGGCAATGCCCAGCAGGTAGATCAGGGGGCTCCTGAATTGCCGCAGCATGATTTCGACGAGGCTGGGCGGCTCCCGCCGCGGCAGCGTGTTGGGCCCGTAGTGCGCGAGCCTCGATGCCGCTTCCTGGTCGCTGAGGCCGCCGGTTACGGCGCCAAGCCTGTCCAGCACGGCCGCGAGGTCCATCGCGAACCATTCGCGGACGTCGGTTTGTGGCGCGGCGTTCGTGGCGCCGAGCCCTGGTCTGTCAACCGTGGCCGGTGCCAATCGTCACCTGTGCGTGCCGAGTGTCAGCTATCAATATTGGGCAGAGGATGCCGACAGGTAATTCGGGATTATGCCTACGAAATGTGGCCGCGAGCCCGCCAATTCAGTGGAGGCAGGCGGCGAGCGCCCGGTCGATAGTATCCAGCGCCTGATCCGCATTCTCCCGGGTGAATACCATGGGACAACGCAGCTTCAGGATATTGGCATCCGGGCCGATGGGGCCGGTCAGGAGTCCGCGCTCTCGCAGCTCGTTCAGGACTCGTTTCGTCAGCGCTGTCGCCGGCGTCTTCCGCTCCCGGTCCTCGACGAGTTCCAGGCCGAGGAAGAACCCCGAGCCGCGCACGTCGCCGATGACCTCGTGCTGCTCCGCCAATGACCAGAGCCCGTCCACGAGGTACTGGCCCACATCGAGCGCGTTCTGCTGCAGCTCTTCCTGCTCGAGCACGTCGAGGACGGCGAGCCCGGCGGCGCAGGAGACCGGGTTGCCGCCGAAGGTATTGAAGTAACGCCCTTTCGCCGCGAATTCCTCGACGATGCCGCTGCGCGTGACCATTCCGGCCAGGGGATGACCGTTGCCCATGGGCTTGCCCATCGTCACGATGTCCGGCACGAAGCCGTCGGCCTGGTAGCCCCAGAAGTTCCGACCCGTGCGGCCGAAACCCGGCTGAACTTCGTCGGCGATGAACAGGGCGCCGGCGTCGCGGATGATTTCGGCCACGGCCGACAAATAGCCCGGCGGTGGAGAGACCACGCCACCGGATGATGCGATCGTATCGATGATGAACGCTGCGGGTTTCACGCCGCGGCGCTCGAGCGTCTCGATCGCCTCGCGCACGTGCGCCGCGTACTTCTCGCCGGCATCGGGGCCCGTGTACAGGCCACGATACGGATCAGGAACCGGCGCCGTCGCGATGTAATCCGGCCGCTCGTCCTCGGGAATGTCCGAGGTCGTGATCTCGAAGGTCGCCCTGGAGTTGCCGTGGTAAGCAAAGCTCGTCGCGATGAAGCCGGTGCCGCCCGTGTGCGTCCGGGCGATACGCATCGCGAGTTCGTTGGCTTCGCTGCCCGTGCAGCAGAACATCGCGAGATCGAGCTCGTCCTCGAACTTGCCGGTCAGCCTTTCCGCGTACTCGAGGATGTTCTCGTGCAGGTAGCGCGTGTGCGTATTGAGGGTCGCGATCTGTTTCGTCAGCGCCTCGACAACGTGCGGATGGCAATGCCCGACATGCGGTACGTTGTTGTACATGTCGAGGTACTTCCTGCCGTCGGCGTCGTAAAGCCAGACACCCTCGCCTTTTACAATGTGCACCGGGTTGTCGTAGAACAGCTTGTACGCCGAGCCCAGAAGCTTGCGCCGCCGCTCGATCATCGCCGACTGTTTCGCCGTCACGTCGCCGCCTCCCGGGCGGCGCCGTGCTTGCAGGCGTCAAGAAAACGGCCGACGGTATCGTCGATGGATAGTCGGGTGACGTGATACAGCATCTTCCTCGCCCGTCCCTCGTTCCTGAGTATGTACTCGGCATTGTCAGGGTACAGGGATGCGCGCCAGTGGGTAATCATGACCGTGGTCAGGTGGCGCGTCAGGATGAGATCGGGCAGCACCGCGATCTCGTCCTCGGTCAAGGGCAGAATGTCGGTGTAGGCGTCCAGCAACTCCACGACTTCCTCGAACGGGTCCTCGCCGATCCTGCAGAAATACGCTGAGGCGACGGCAACGTCGTTGACAAGCTGCGAATGAATCATGTCGCCGAAGTCGATAACCCCGGCAACCCGGTCTGCGTCATCGCGGTCGACCAGCACATTGCTGGGGTTCATATCATTGTAGATGACCTGGCAACGCAACGTGCCCAGGTGAGGGCCGATGACATCCCGAAAGCGGGCGAGGCGTAGTTCGCACAAGCTGCGAAGATCCGCGTCGTCCACGTAGGGCAGCAGCTGCTCGAGACTGCCGGCATTGCGGATGTCCCACAACAACGGGTAGTCGCTCGCCGGATGCTCGAAGTTCTGCAGGGCCAGCCCGAGTCTTGCGAGGCACGCCCCCGTCTGTCGCGCAACGCTGGTGACGCCCTGCGCATGCTGCAGCGGAACGCCATCGAGCCAGGACAACAGGCGCACGCGGTGGGCGGCGCCAGCCTGGGACCCGACGTCGAACATCAGCTCGTTGTCCTTGGTCGGTATCACCCTCGGCACGGGGAAATCCGCGTCAACGCGCGCAATGTGCAGCAGGCCCTGGTTCTGTAAGTCCGTTATGGCCGCCGACTCGGAGGCATTCGCGAACTTGAGGACGTATTTCGCCCCGCCTTCGCTTGATACGAGAAAATTCTGGTCACGCTCGCTGGCGAGCGGCTGCAGGCTGGCCTCGATACCGTAATGCTCGCGCAGGAGGTCCGCTGCCTGCTGCTCCGCGAACGCCGGCGCGGGCGTCTGCAATGCAGTAAACGGGTCGCCCGTCATAACAGCGCCTTCACGGGCTCCTCGAGATTTTCGCGGATGCGCGCCATGAAACGCTGTGCGAGTCCGCCGTCGATCACCCGGTGATCGAACGAGAGCGTCACCTCGAGTACCGGTGCCACCTCGATATTGGCGTCACGGACGACCGGCTTCTCGACGGCGCGGCCGACGGAGAGAATCGCCGTGGTGCCGAGCGGAATGATCGAGGTACCCATCAAGTGGCCGAGCGCACCGATGTTATTGACGGTGAACGTCGCTCCCGATAACTCCTCAGGCGTCGCCTTGCGCTCGACCGCACGAGGCAGCAGGTCGAGCAGCGTATTGACGGTCTCACGCAGCGACAACCTGTCCACATCCTTTAGCACAGGAACGACCAGTCCGGTTTCCGTGTCGGCCGCGAGCCCGATATTATAGTGCGAGTGCAACTCGACGCCGCCCTCGACGACCGTCGCGTTGAAATACGGAAATTCCTTCAGGGCCGGCAGGCAGGCTTTTACGAGGATCGCCTCGAGCGGCACCTTGGTGTCCAATTCTTCGACCAGGGCTTTCTTTACGATCAGGAGACGCGTTGCGTCGATCTCCATGCGCGTGAAGACGTGGGGGATCTCGCGCCATGCCTGCGACATGCGCTCGGCGATCGTCTTGCGGATCATCGAGAACGCTTCGAACTGCGAGGCTGCAGCAGCCGGGGCCGTTTGGGCCGCGGCCGGTTGCGCAGGTTGTTGCTTCGAATCAAGGATCGCGAGGATGTCCTTGCGCGTGATGCGGCCCTGGCGTCCGGAACCTTCGACGGTCGTGAGATCGATGCCATGCTCCTTGGCAATTCGCCGGATCGACGGCATCGCCCGGACGCGGCCGGTCGCGCTGCTTGTTGCCGTCACCGGTGTCGCAGTTGCCGGAGCCGCAGGTGCCTCAGGCGTCGCCGCACTTGCCCCTTCGGGCTCATGGCCCGCCTCCGCGGCCGTCGGCTGCTCGCCCGCGTCACCGAATACCGCGATCACAGAGCCGACCTCAACCGCGTCACCGGGTGCCGCCTTGAGCTCCAGCACCGTGCCCGTATACGGCACCGGGATTTCGATCACGGCTTTTTCGGTCTCGACTTCGCACAGATTGTCCGCCGTCGTGACGTCCTGGCCCACCTCGACCAGCCAGTTCACGATCTGGCCTTCCTGCAGACCGGAACCGAGATCGGGCAAACAGAATTCTTTAGCCATGATCAGTCCTCCATCACCGCGCGCACGGCGCTCGCAACACGTTCCGGGCGAATCATCGAGTACGGCTCGAGTTTCGCCACGGCCCAGGGCATGTCCGCGTGCGCAACGCGAACCGGTGGCGTTTCGAGCAGGTCGCCCGCCTTTTCTGTCACCGTCGCAACGATCTCCGCACCGAATCCGCCACTCTTTGCGGCCTCATGAACGACGACCAGCCGTCCCGTTTTGCCGATGCTCTCGAGTACGCACTCCTCGTCCCAGGGCTTCAGGGTCCTGAGATCGATGATTTCGGCGGCTATGTTCTCGCCGGCGAGCGTATCCGCGGCCTTCTCCGCGATCCCGACGGCGTTGCCGTAGGCCACGATAGTGACGTCAGTACCCTCGCGCGCGATACGCGCCTTGCCGATCGGGATCGTGTAATGGTCGACCGGGATATCCTTTTGCTTGGCGAAATACTTGACGATAGGCTCGAAGAAGATTACCGGGTCCTCACTTTCCAGGGCCGCGGCCAGCAGGCCTTTGGCATCATAGGCGTTCGAAGGATAGACGACCTGGAGGCCACCGGGTGCGTGCACGAACAGCGCCTCGGTGGAATCGGAATGGCCCTCGTAGCCCTCGTGGCCACCGCCACCCGGCATGCGGATCACCATCGGGACCCGGGATCTGCCGACGGTGCGCCAGGAATAGCGTGCGACGTGGGAAATGATCTGGTCGAAGGCTGTGAACGCGAACCCCGCAAATTCCATCTCAGTGACGGCCCGGACGCCGGCCATCGACATGCCGATAGCGGTGCCGATAATTCCAAGTTCGCAAAGCGGCGTATCGAGCATTCGATCGGCGCCGTATTTCTCGTACATGTCGGCGGTTACGCGGAAAACACCGCCTTCGCGGCCGACATCCTCGCCCAGTATCACGGTATTCGGGCGCACGGCCATGCCGTGATCGAGGGCGAGATTCAACGCCTCGACCATCGTCATCGCTTTGCGCTCGCCGGTGGGTTCGACTTCTTCGGCAACGATGAATTTCTCCTCGTCGGGGATTTCAGTCAGGGCCTCACCGGCATCTCTCTGCTGCTCGTGTAACTGCTCGATGAGCCGCGCCGGAATCTTGTGGTGTACCGCTCGGAAGGACTGGTCGCGTGGCGGCAGGGCCATGGCCTCGAGTTCGTCGATGGCCGCCTCCACCTCGGCTCGCATCTCTTCGGTCACCTGCTTCTCGAACTCGGCGTCGATCAACTCCCGCCCGAGCAGGTAGGTGTGCGTCCGCGCCAGCGGATCCCTCTCTTTCCACTCCGCTTCTTCCTCGCGTGTACGGTAGACCGGGGTGCCATCGTAGGTCGAGTGCGGCGTATAGCGATAGCACAGGGACTCGATCATCGTAGGGCCGCCACCGGCGCGGGCTTTTTCAACAGCGGCCCGCAATGCGGTATGTACCGCAATAATGTCCATGCCGTCGACTCGTACGCCTTCGAATCCGTAGGCTTCCGCCTTCTGTGCAAGTGTCTCCGACGCGGTCTGTTGCTCGATCGGGGTCGACTGCGCATAGCGGTTGTTCTGGCAGAAGAACACGGTCGGCGTCTTCCAGACACCGGCGAAATTCAACGCCGCATGGAAGTCGACTTCGGATGTGGCGCCATCGCCAAACAGCGCGAGCGAGATTTCATCTTTGCCGAGCAGCCTGGCGCCGTACCCGTAGCCCGTTGCGTGGGGCAGATGGGTGCCGATCGTCACATTCATTGCCGTAATACGGTGCCCGGCGGGGTCCCAGAACGCGTGCGGCATGCCGCGCCAAAGTCCGAGTTCCCTGAGGACGGGCACGCCTCTCGCGAGTCGTACGCCTTGCTCACGATACTGGCTGAAGATCCAGTCACGATCCTCGAGCGCCATCGGCACGGCGACGTGTGTCTCCTGCCCGGCGCAGGGATAGTACGCGGGAATGCGCCCGATGCGCTGCAGCCGCATGGCAGCTTCGTCGAAGGCCCGCGTCCTGAGCATCTGGCGGAAGCTTTCGACCAGCGTTTCATCGTAGATACCGTGATCGCCCGACAGCAACTTGCCGTCTGCGTCCAGGAAGCGGATGACATTTTCCGCTGCGGTGTCATTCGGAAGAGATGCTTTTTTCAGTGTTTCCATTATTGAGGTCCCAGGATTAATTGGTCGCCGCGAGGCCCGGCCGTGCATGGGCCGCGGCAACCGTGATTAGAATGCTCGAAACGACCACCGTCGCCGCGCCGAACACCAGCAATGCCACGTAGTTCCCGGACTGCGTCAAGACGCCTGCAATCCCCGGACCCGCCATCGCACCGACGCCGATAGCCGGAACGCTCAGGATCACGTAACGGCCGTCGACATCGAGTTCCGCAATCTCGGTTATGGCAATAGGCAACATGTAGCCGATCGCGAAGGTCACCGCGCAGGCGCCGGTGGCGTACAGCGAAAACGACTGGGATTGGCTCAGCGCTACCAGCGCTGCCAGGAAAACGCAGGCGCCGGCAATATAGGGCCTGACGTTGCCTAATCGTCCTCCGAGCACCGCCGCGACCAGCGAGCCGATGACGGCGAAGACGAGCGTCACCGCGAGCAGCACGCCGACCGCTGAGGAATCATGGCCGACCTGCGCGCCGATGCGCTCGATGAATGCCCAGATCGCCGATGCGCCCGCGAAGAACACCAGCGTCGCGAGTATCGCGCCCCAGATAAATGGCGTCTGTGCCGGTTGGCCGCTGGCGGCTGGCTCCGGCACATCGATCGGCAGGAGTTCGGACTCGGCGCTCTTGGCCCCGTGCGCCGGGGTCCAGAACAGGAACGGGCTCATGAACACCATGACGATGATCAGCCCGAACACGGTACCGTCGAAACCCCAACGCGCGATTGCGGTCGATGGCAACACGAGCAACAGCACTGCGCCTGTGAGTGCCTCGGCCGCGATCTTGATGCCGTACCAGCGTCCGGGATTCGTCGTATCACCGAGTATCGTCGTGCCGACGCCGTAGATCGCCGCGAACGCGCCGCCCGCGATGACGACGGAGACAAGCAACACCGCGTAATTTTCGGTCAGCGTGCCCGCGTAAAGGCCGAGCGCCGCGAGGGGCGTCGATACAGCGACGATCAGTGCCCAGCTGAGGCGCCGAATCCAGAAGAACGCGCTGATCGTGACGACGTTGTAACCGAAAAAGAAAGCCGACGACAGGAAGCCGATGGCGCGATTATCGAGTCCCCGGTAGTCCTGGGCGCTACCGAGGTAGAGCGGCAGGACGTTGTAGAATAGCGCGCCGATAGCCGAAGCGATAAGCGCGGCAACGATAACGGTGCCGGCATCCATCGGATTTTTCTGTGCCGCTTCGTGCATGTCGACTGCTCTCGTGCATTGTGGCAACAAGTACCGCGGCGAGGCCACCCTCGGGGGAAACGTGTGGCCTCGCCGGCTTCCGGTACGGCATTCCGGTCAGAAGTTCAGGTGCGCCTCGAGCCGCAGGAGCCTGCCCCAGGCCCGGATGTTGGTTACGTCGAGGAACAGGAACGACTCGGCCAGGTATTCCTCGTCTGCCAGGTTCTCGCCGATCAGTGCAACACCCCAGCGATCGTTGGCCCAGGCTGCACGCGCGTCGATCGTGCTGTAGGAAGGCTGCTCGAACGTGTTCTCGATGTCGAAGAAGAAGCGGTCCGAATAGGTCCAGACGGCGGACAGGTCAAGATCGCCCGTGCCCATCGGCACGGTGTACTTGCCGCCGAGCGAACCCGACGTTTCTGCCGCCATCGGCGCATTGTTGCCGACCAGGGCAGGTTCGATCGATTCCTTCACCTCGGTATCGAGGACCGAAAGCGACCCGAACAGCTCGAACGCGTCGCCGATCAGGAAGCGGAAATCCGCTTCGGCGCCCACGACGTCGATGTTGCCGATATTCTCAACCTGTGGCACCAGGTTGACGAGTCGCTCGAGCTGGAAGTTCTCGTACTCGTTCGAGAAGATGGCTGCATTGAGCTGGCCGCGACCGCCGAACAGACTCGACTTGATGCCGAGTTCGTAGGCGGTGTTCTCTTCCTTGTCGAACGGCAGGATATCCTGCGCGACCGGATCGAACTGGCGGTTCAGGCCGCCGGACTTGTAGCCCTTGGCGCCGCTGACGTACAGCATGATGTCGTCGTTCGGCATCCAGTTGAGCGCAACCCGCGGGTCGGTCGACGTGAAATCGACACTGGATGTCACTGGGCCGGGCGTGAGCGGCCCGAAGATCTGCGCATCGAGCCCGCCGAGCAGCCCGTCCGTTGGCGGATTGTTGTACGTGAGCGTCTTGTCATCCCGGGTGTAGCGTACGCCGGCAACGACGTCGATCTGGTCATTCAGGTGCCAGGTCAGGTCGCCGTAGACAGCGACGCTTTCCGTTTCGCCGTCGCCGCTCGGAGTTTCGATGGCCGGGGTGGCGCAGAGTGGAACTGCGACATCACCCGTGCCGTCGAAGTCGATACCGCCGTCGCAGACATCACCGTTGCCAAGATCCAGGTCGTTCAGGCCGAACAGGAAGGCGACGATCGGCTCGTCATAGCGCAGCGCGTTCGTGAAACCGAGTTCTTCCTTCGCGTAGCTCGCGCCGACAAACCAGTCGATCGTATCGCTCGAACCGTTGAGCCGGAACTCCTGGCTGAAGTAGTCGTTCGTCTGGGGTTCATTGAAATCAGCGACGAACAGGTCGACGAGGTCGGCGTCGACGGGCGTGACGTTGACGTCATGCGTGTAGTAGCCGGTGATCGACGTCAAAGAGAGCGCGTCGCTCAGCGACCAGTTGTTGGTCCAGTTGACGCGCAGTGATTCGAGCGTCTGGTCGTCGGGCGCGTCGTTGAGCGCGACGCTCTCGGCAAAAGAGTCGGCCGGGCCGACGAATGCCGCCGTATTGCTCATGTCCGCGTATTCCGCAGAGAAGTGCGAGTCCCACATGCCGCCGGCGTCGTACAGGAAACTGAGCCTGGCATTCGTATGCTCGCGGCCGTTCAGGTCCTGCCCGTTGACGCTGTTCGTATACAGGCCGTCGCGGCGGTCGTGCTTGACACCGATGCGCAAAGCCGTCGAGTCACTTAACCCGGCGTTGTAAATGAATTCGTACTTCTGCTGGCCTTCATCGCCGAAGCCGACCAGCGCACGCCCGTAGTTCTCGCCGATTTCGGGCTTGCGCGTAATGATCGAGATTGCGCCGGACGAGGCGTTGCGGCCGAACAGCGTGCCCTGCGGTCCCTTGACCACTTCGACGCGCTCGACGTCAAAGAATGCGGCCGTCGCGTTCGTGGCGCGAGATGCGTACAGGCCGTCGATGTAGATGCCGACAGCGGGGTCCGCGCCAATGCCGGGCGCTACCGAGCCGATGCCGCGGATGAAGACCGAGCCCTCGGTCTCTCCGCGCGACTTGATCTGCAGGCCGGGTGTCTGCCCGGCAATGTCGCGGATGTCCTTGACGCCGGCTGCCTCGATCTGCTCGCCCGTAAAGGCGTTCACGGAGATCGGGATGTCCTGCAGGCTCTCCGGCCGCTTGGTCGCCGTCACGACGACCTCTTCTATCGTGCGCTCCTGCGCGATAACCGACGTCGCGAGCAGCGCCGCGGCGATGGGTGCGAGTTTCAGTAAAGCGTTCATGTTCGGTGTTCCCCCTCGGAGAGTTCATTGGTTCCAGGCTGCATTCTGCGCGGGGGAGCCCCTTTCGTTAATGATATTTGTGTCCCTTTAATTTACATTTCAGCTTCAGGGGATCCGGCGCCTCCGGATCAGGTCCGGTTGCGGCTGTGCTCGGGGGAGACGCCGAAATATGCCTTGAACGCGCGACTGAACGGCGCCGGCTGCGAGTAGTCCAGCAGGTAGGCGATCTCCTGCACGGGTAGCGCGGTATCCTGCAGGTAGTGCTGCGCGAGCGCCATGCGGATCTCCAGCACGATCTGCTTGTAACTGGTCCCTGCGCGATACAGGCGCTTGCGCAGTTGCCCCGGCGACAGGTTGAGCTCGGCGGCGGCCTCCTCCAGGCGGTACATGCGGCGCCCGGGCCGGCTCAGCAACAGGCGGCGCACGACCTGCGCGGTGTCCCGTGACTTCTGCGCACCCAGCAACCGGTCGCACATGGCCGTGCAGACGTCGGCCAGGGTCTGGTTCGCGCTAGCGACCGGCAGAGCGAGCCACTCAGCCGGATACCGCAGCTCGTTGCGCTCGGCCTCGAACACTATTTTGCAGGCAAACACGTCCTGGAACGACTGCTCGTACTCGGGCGCCGGGAAGTCGAAACAGACCTTTGCGCCGGACGTATCTACGTCGGGGCCGAGCAGCAGATTGAGTACGCGCCAGTTCCCGGCAAGGCTGTCTTCGGCGATGTTCTTGAAGTTCTCCATGTGACGCAGCCGTGGCGTAGGCGTAACAACGGCCACACCGTCCTCGATCGCAAAGGTGTCGTAGTATCGGTCCGACGTCAGCTCGTGGTATTGATACATGAGGTCGAGTGCCCGGCCCACGGTGCCGCTGTTGATCGCTGCATAGCCCATGATGCCGAGGTCGGACAGTTCGGCCCGGGCGAACATGCGCAGCGTGATGTCCGGAACGTTCCGCAACACATCCTGCACCACCCTGTCGACCTGCTGCTGTTCGATGTCGCGACGCTCGAGAATGTTGTTCTGGTTGATGCCTGCGCGGCTCAGTGCCACCTCGAACAGGCGCTGCTGGTCGGGCTCGCGCAGGACTTCCGCCATTCGTGTCAGGAAGTTTGCCGAGATCTTGCTCTGCTCGGCCGCGCGGGACTCCAGTTTCAGGGGAATGTCATACATGACGGCTCGCTGGACGAGGGTAACAAGTGTAACGTGACAGCTCGGGCCCGAAGGCGGGAGCTCGGAGTTTTCGTTGGCGATAGAAACCACCAAGGCGATCTACCTGATCAAGCTCGTCGAGGTCCTCGAAGCGGCGGACGTGGACGCCGGCCCGGTGCTCGAGGCCGCAAACCTCGGCCCGGCAGTGCCGGGGGATCGCGACAGGCCTGTTTCCATTTCCGACTACCTGGACGCCGTCGAGCTGGCGGTCAGGCGCTACCCGGAGATACCGGACCTGGGGTTCCAGGTCGGCGAGAGCACCACGCTCCTCGAGCACGGCGTAGTCGGCTACGCGCTGCTCTCCAGCCCGACGCTTCGCGAAAGCGTCCAGCGCTTCGTCCGTTACCAGTACCTGCAGGGCCCCCTGCTCAGTATGTCGTTCGCCGAGTCGGGAGCCACGGCCGCGTTGATCGTGGTGCCCCGGCGCGGCCGCTGGCGAATGTCGCCGCTCGCCCATCGTTACGTGGTGCAGGAGTGGCTTGCCAGCTGGAACCAGGTGTGCCAGCAGGTCAGCCGCACGTCGAAATTCTTCGAGCACGTGCGGCTCGGTTATCCCGCAACGGGGGAGCAGGGCTATTACGAGGAACACCTCGGTTGTACCGTCAGCTTCGACAACACCGAAACCACGGCGATTTTCCCCGCGCGGCGTCTCGACCGGCCGCTCGAGTATGCCGACCAGTCCATTGCTGCGCTGTGCGCGGTGCAATGCGAGCGGCTGCTGGAAACCCTCAACCTGCGCGCAGGCCTGGTCGCGGAAATACACCGGCGACTGGCGAGTGCCCCGGGCGCGGTCCCCGGCATGGAGGAGATGGCGCGCTACATGCACGTGGGCGCCCGCACGCTGCGCCGGCAACTCAAAGCGGAAGGCACGTCCTACCAGGACGTCGTCCGCGATTTCCGCATCGCGATGGCGAAGCATTACCTCGAAGAGACGACCTTGCCCGTCAGCGAGGTTGCCGCGCTCGTCGGCTATGCCGACGCCACCAACCTGTATCGCGTATTCCGACGACTGACGGGCTGCACGCCAGGCGAACATCGCGATCGGCATCAAGCCGCGTGAGCGAAACAGGGTATGCTCACCCTCCGGCAATTTGATTAGACTTCGGCAATGACTAATTTCAACCAGCCCCTCGGCGGCAACGAGATGCCCCGCTACGCAGGACCGGGCACCATGTTTCGTCTGCCCTCGCAGGAGACGGCCGCCGGTCTCGACATCGCAATCGCGGGTGTCGGCCTCGACATCGGTACGAGCAATCGCGCGGGTACACGCTTCGGCCCGCGGCAGATTCGCAACGAATCCGTGATGGTCCGACCCTACTGCATGGCGACCGGTGCGGCGCCTTTCGACTCGTTCCAGGTTGCCGACGTGGGCGACGTGGCGTTGAACAGTTTCAATCTGCTGCAGTCGATCGACATCATCGAAGCGTTCTTCGACGACATCCTCGCTCAGGGTGCAAAGCCGGCTGCGGTCGGTGGCGACCACACGATAACGCTGCCGATATTGCGTGCGATTCACAAGGTGCACGGTCCCGTCGCCATGGTGCACGTCGACGCGCACGCGGACATCAACGACCGCATGTTCGGCGAGAAGATTACGCACGGCACGATATTCCGGCGCGCGATCGAGGAGGGCCTGATCGACCCGCACAGGATGGTGCAGATCGGCCTTCGCACGACCGGCTACTCGGCCGAAGACTTCGACTGGTCCCGTGACCGCGGTGTGCGGGTAGTGACCGCCGAGGAATGCTGGTACCGGTCCCTCGCGCCATTGATGGACGAAGTGCGGGACATGATCGGGCCGGATGGGCCGACCTACCTGAGCTTCGACATCGACGGCCTCGACCCCTCGGTCGCGCCGGGTACCGGCACTCCGGAGCCCGGCGGCCTGATGGCCTCTCAGGGCGTCGAGATCATCCGCGGCTGCTTCGGCCTGAACCTGGTCGGCTGCGACCTCGTCGAGGTATCGCCGCCCTACGATACGTCCGGCAATACGTCGTTGCTGGCGGCGAACCTGCTCTTCGAGATGCTGTGCTCGATGCCCGGATGTAAGCGCAACAGCTAGCAACGGAAGGCCCATTTTCCCCTCACGCGGACTCGCCGATCCTTGCGGTATTTCCGCCGGCCTGCGGTTCGAAGGCTTCGACGGCGATCGCTGCAAGAAGCTGTTTGCGGTAATCCGTCAGCTTCGCTGCCTCGATGTCCGTTACGGCACCGTCGTCCTTCGCCCTCGCGATCGCTTCCTCGTCGGTCCAGAGGCGCGTCTCGCTGCCCGCATGCTTTGCTGCCGCGCGCACGACGGGCTCGATGTTATCGGCCTGCTCCAGCAAGGCGTCGAGCAGGCCGACCCCCTCGCCCTTTGGCACGAACATGCCACGGGTAAGCCGGTCGCGGCTGTCCGATGGCGACAACAGGAGCCCGGCAAGCCGTTGTGTCACTTCATCCGACGGCCCGCGGTAGGGCCGTCCGAGCGGAAACGTGGGGACCCTGAGCAACTTGCCGAGAAAACGGGACGGGAAGTTGTCGAGGATTGCGAGTAATCGCTCCTGGATGATGGCGAGTGAATCGCTCACGGCCCAGTCGACGAACGGACGATCGGCATCCGGCGCGCCGTCATCCTCGAAGCGCTTCAGCACGGCGGATGCCATGTACAGGTGACTCAGCACATCGCCGAAGCGTGCCGACAGGCTCTCGCGACGCTTGAGTTCGCCGCCCAGCGTGAGCAGCGCCGTATCGGCCAGGAATGAAAAAGCGGCGCTCATGCGAGTAAGCTGTCGATAGTAGTAACCGAGTTCGCCGGCGCGCGGAGAGCTTGCGAATCGCGCACCGCTCAAACCGTGCAACAGTGCGCGAATCGCGTTCATGGTGGTGTAGCGAATATGCCGGAACAACAGCCGGTCGAATTCGGCAAGTCCGGCGCGCTCATCGGTGTCGGCCGCAGCCGTCATCTCGCCGAGCACGAATGGATGGCAGCGGATGGCGCCCTGACCGAAGATAATCATGCTGCGCGTGAGGATGTTTGCGCCTTCCACCGTTATCGCAACGGGAGCGATGTCATAGGTGCTGCGCAGGTAGTTCGTCGGGCCGCCGCAAATCGCGCGACCGGCGTGGACGTCCACGGCGTCGTTGATTACCTGCCGCAGGCCCTCGGTGTTGTGGTACTTGAGTATCGCCGAAATCACGGCGGGTTTTTCGCCGTCCGCCAGTGCGCTTGCCGCGAGCAACCGCGACGCGTCCATGCGATAAGTCAGTCCGGCAATACGCCCCAACGCTTCACCCACGCCCTCGAATTTCCCGATCGGCGTCCTGAATTGCTTGCGCACGCGCGCATAGGCGCCCGTGGAGCGGCTCGTCAGCTTGCCGGCCGCCGTACCCAGCGCCGGCAGCGAAATCGCGCGTCCCACCGACAGGCAGTTCATCAGCATCTTCCATCCCTCGCCGATCTGCTGTTGGCCGCCGATGACCCATTCCATGGGAACGAAGACGTCGGTGCCGGAGGTCGTGCCATTCAGGAATGCACTGCCGGGTTCGTGCCGCGCACCGGTCGAGACCCCCGGTGTCTGCGCCGGGATCAACGCGCAGGTAATGCCGAGGTTCTGCCGCTCGCCCAGCAAGCCGTCGGGATCGAATGCCTTGAACGCAAGCCCGAGCACCGTGCATACCGGTGCCAGCGTGATGTACCGCTTGTCCCAGTTGACGCGAAAACCGAGCGTTTCCTCACCGTTGTAAGTACCACGGCAGACGACGCCGCTGTCGGGCATCGCGCCCGCATCCGAGCCGGCATGCGTGCTCGTCAGCGCAAACGCCGGGATTTCCTCGCCCGCGGCCAGGCGCGGCAGATAGTGGCTCTGCTGCGCGTCAGTACCGTAATGCAAAAGCAGTTCCGCCGGCCCGAGTGAATTCGGCACCATGACCGTAATCGCGGCGGCCGGACTGCGCGTTGCAACCTTCATGACGACCTCGGACTGGCCGCGCGGTGAGAACTCGAGCCCGCCGTGCGCCTTCGGAATAATCATGCCGAAGAAACGCTTTACCTTGAGGAACTCCCAGACGCTCTCGGGCAGGTCATTGAGTTCGTTATTGATGGCCCAGTCATCGAGCATTTTGCAAAGCTCCTCGACCGGCCCGTCGAGAAACGCCTGCTCCTCGTCGCTCAGGGCGGAAGGCTCCACGCGCAGCAATTTATGCCAATCGGGTTTACCGCTGAACACCTCGGCGTCCCACCAGGTGGTGCCGGCGTCGATCGCGGCCTTCTCGGTGGACGACATGGGCGGCAAGACCGAGCGAAACCATTTCAGTACGTGGCGGCTGACGAGGTTTCGACGCAGTGGCGGAAGTGCGAGCGTCAACACCGCCGCGGCAACGATTACGAGGACCAGGGATTGCATCTTGAGCTCCATCCGTATGAGTGGATTTCGATAGTCTACGAGCGACGGCCGTGTCCACAAATGATATTTGTGACCCTATTCATGATATTTATGATATCGCGCTGTTAACTCATTGCTGACAACGGTTCCACGGCCAGATTGTCCTTAAAAGCCATATAATCTGTCCTCAAAAGCCGTTGCCTGGGAGCGGCGTCCCGAAGACGATAGCGGTCCGAACAAAGCGAGGTAACCGCCATGAACCCGGCTATCGAAAGCATGCTGCAGAACTACGGGGTGACGCCCGAAACCGAGGCGTTTCTGCGCGACACGCAGCGCATGTACATCGGCGGCGAGTTCGTTGGCAGCGACGAGAGAATCGACGTCACCGAGCCGGCCACGGCGAGTCGCCTTACCTCGGTGCCTGCGGCGTCAAACGCCGACGTCGATCGTGCGATCGGCGCCGCGCGGAGGGCACTCGATGCAGGGCCCTGGGCCGCGATGAAGCCGGCGCAACGCGAACGCCTGCTGCTGAAGCTCGCCGATGCCATCGAAGCGCATGCGCAGACGCTTGGCGAGATCGAGACCATCGACAACGGCAAGGCGATCGGCCCCTGTATCGAAATGGATATCCTCGGCGCGGCGGACCTGTTGCGCTACATGGCCGGTTTCGCGACCAAGCTGGACGGTGCAACCCGCCAGGTGTCGATCCCGGGCGAACATCTCGCCTGGACCGTGCGGCAGCCCATCGGTGTCGTTGCGGCGATCGTGCCCTGGAACTGGCCCTTCAACATGGCGATGTGGAAAATGGCCGCCGCCCTCGCCGCCGGCTGCACGATGGTGGTCAAGCCTGCGCAACAGACATCTTTGTCCATGCTGTACTTTGCGCGTCTGTGCGAAGAGGCCGGTCTCCCGGCGGGCGTCATCAACGTCGTCACCGGGCGCGGCAGCAGCATCGGCAACTACCTCGCAGGTAATCCCGGCGTGGACAAGGTGTCGTTCACGGGTTCGACCCCGGTCGGCCGCATGGTCGGCGAGGCGGCGGGCCGTGCGTTGTCGCCGGTGACGCTGGAACTCGGCGGCAAGTCGCCCATGGTCGTATTCGACGACGCGGATCCGAAAGCCGTAGCCGCGGCAACGCGCTGGAGCGTCTACTTCAATGCCGGCCAGGTATGCAGTGCCGGCTCGCGCCTGTACGCGCATGCATCGATCTATGACGACGTCGTCAGGGAACTGGAAGCCATGACCAGCGCAATGAAAATCGCACCGGGCCTCGACCCAGAATGCGACATGGGTCCCGTCATTTCGGAGTCGGCGCTCTCGAGCATCGTCGGCTACATCGACAAGGGTAAGGCGGAAGGCGCAGAGCTGATCTATGGCGGCAATACGCCGGACTCCCCTGGCTACTTTGTGGAGCCGACGCTGTTCGCAGCGGAACGCAATGACCTGACTATCGTCCAGGAGGAGATCTTCGGCCCCGTGCTGACCATCCTGAAGTTCGAATCCGACGACGAGGCGATCCGCATGGCCAATGACAACATCTACGGCCTCGCGGCGAGCATCTGGACACGCGACATCTCGAGAGCATTGCGCTATTCGGACCAGCTCGACGCCGGCACCGTGTGGATCAACAATCACGACATCGTCGACAGCAGTATGCCCTGCGGCGGCTTCAGGCAGTCGGGCTTCGGCAAGGACATGGGGCCCGAGCAGCTGCAGCACTTCACGCGCACGAAGGCGGTCTGGATCACGCTCTGAGGCGTCGCTGAGCAACCAGGAAAAGGATGACCGTCATAACCCATGCTGCCGTACTCATCGCATAGACGAACAGGAACGAACCATCGATGACGAGCAGTCCGGCGACGGCGGGGCCCAGCGCGGCGCCGAGCGTCTGCATCGCGGGTACGAAGGTCGAGTAGCGGCCGCTGACGTCTGCCCGGGTCGCCAGCGCCATGCGGTACGGTGACCCGAGGTTCCAGGCGAGCGCAAACAGCATGACCCCGGCGAAGAACACGGCCTCGTCGCCAGCGGCCCACAATACCCAGACCGACGCAATGGAAAAGCACACGGCCACGATGAAAGGCCCGGTCGAACCAAAGCGTGCGCCGATCGCTGCGGCAAAAATCGATCCAGCTCCGGACGCAAAGAACGAAAACGCCATGACGTTCGCCGCGAACTCGGTAGTGAATCCGCCGCTGACCGCGATGCGTTCGAGAAACGCCCAGATGGCGCCCTCGGCCATGACGTTGAGTAACAACACCAGCAGGGCCATCGCCAGAGCCCCCTGCGGCAGCGATACGCGCCCTTTCGATTCGGGCAGCCGCCCCGACTTGGCGCCTCGCCCTGGCAGGATCACAACGAGCGCCGACCCGAGCAACATCAGCGTGGCAGCGACCAGCTGCCCGGTCTCGAACAGGTCGAAGACGATTGCGATCTTCGGCAACGAGAAGATAAGGCCGGCGGACAGGAAGGTCTGCGCTGCATACGCCAGCGCGAAATTTCGTTCAGGGGCCCGGCTGTCGCCGAGGCAGGCGATGCTGACCCCGTAACTCACACCGGTTGCGCAGCCGGCCAATACATTGCATGCAATCCAAAGCGGGTAGCTGAAGACGATGACCGGTGCAACGAACGCGAACGCGGCGACCAGGTTGCCGCCCACGACGAGCGATCTCCAGTCGTAACGCCGAATCCAGGCGAATCCGGTGAAGTTGATGAGCGCGAGGCCGCTCATGAACGCGGCGGCGGCGAATCCGAGCTGACTCTCGTCGAGGCCGCGAGCGACCGCCGCACCGCCGAGCACGAGCGGCAGAATGTTGTAGTAGGTGATGCAAACGACGTTGAGGGAGATCGCGGCGGTTCGCGCCGCAAGGCTGTTTACGTCGCGCATTCCGGCACGCTGCCTAGCCCGGCGCTTCGCCGCTACCCGTCACCATCTCCAGCAGCCTGCTCGTCGGACCGCAGTCCCAGCCACCGTCGACTTTCAGAGCCTGGCCGGTCATGTAGGCGCTGGCCGGGCTGGCGAGGAACACGTAGACCCCGGCCATGTCCTCGACGGTCGCCACCCGGCCCAACGCGGTAAAGGCCTCGCAGAGTTTTTCGCCCTCCTCGCCGCTGCCGAGCGCGGTCGCCGTGTAACCCGGGCATACGGTATTGACTCGTATTCCCCTGGGACCCAGTTCGAGCGCCGCCATCTCGGTCATGCTGACCACCGCGCGCTTGCCTGCCGAGTAAACGCCAGCCCCCGGCACGTTGATGAACGCGGCCATCGATGAGGTCGAAATGATGGCACCACCGTCGTTCATGAAGCCCGGTGCGTGCTTGAGGCCGTACAGCACGCCCCAGTGATTGATTTTGGTCACTTTCTCGATGAGTGCCTGGTCGGTCTGCTCGAAAGTCGGCCCCACGTCGCCGACCCCGGCATTCAGAACGACGATGTCGAGCTTGCTACCGAGCGCATCGACGGCTTGCTGGAGCGCCGTCGCGACGCTGTCATCGTCGGACACGTCAGCGCGGACAAACGTCGTGCCCATTGCGTCTGCGACCTCCGAACCATCGGTGATGTCGGCAATGACAACGCGCGCGCCGTGCGCGACGAACGCCTCCGCGACTGCCTTGCCGATACCGGACGTACCGCCGGTTATAAACGCGTTCCTGCCAGCCAGTGAGAACATACCGTTCATCCTGTGTAGTCCCCGAGCGAATCGACCCCGGGCAGGTTACGGGGATCTTCCGCATCGGACGGAATCTCCGCCAGTTCGATAATGTTGCCGAACGGGTCGCGGCAATAAACCGTGTAAGCGCCACCGCCGACGTCGGTCGGCTCGCCGAGCGGCTCGCCGCCGAGCTCCAGCAGCCGTTTGTATTCGGCGCGGCAATCGTCGACGAAGAAACACAGGTGGCGAATGCCGGGTTCGTGTGGTCCATGTCCGTCGCCCGCTGCGGCCGCCTGCTCCGGAGCGCTGAATTCGAACAATTCGAGATAGCAATTGTGCCCGACGAGGGTCACACCCTTACAGGCCGATCCCGCCAGGCCGACGACGCGATCCGCAACCGGATCGCCTTGCCAACCTTCATCGCAGAAGTAACGGAAGCCGAACATCTGCTCGTAGAAACGTCGGGCCTTCTCGAGATCGGGAACGACGAGCCCGGGATGCGCGAAGCCCAGGATCACGGTGCGTAGGGCTCCGTCAGCGTCAGAACGTTGCCGCCGCAGGGTTCGCGCAGGTAGGCGGTCTGCAGTCCGGTCAGCGGGTCCTTCGCCGGCGCCTGCAGCTCCGTCATGCCGGCCCAGACGGCATCTTCCCAGGCACGCTTGATGTCCCTGGCCTGGTAGATGATCGAGCTGATGTACGGCCCGTGCTCGGCCATGTGCGCCTTTTCGAAATCGTACCGTGCATTGTGGAGGACGAATAGCGAGCGCCGCTCGTCAGGATCGTACTCACGATCCGACATGACGACTTCGTGATAGCCGTTGGCACGAAACTCGTCGATGACGTGCATATTCATCACGTCCTGGTACCAGCCTTTCATGGCATCGACGTCCTCGCACACTTCCGAGTTGCCGACCATTTGCAGGCCGCACTCACCCGACGGCGCGTTGGTAAATTCCTGCACGCGAAAAGTGTCGTCGGTGTATTCCATGATCTCGATCCAGCGACCCTCCGGATCGTGCACGACGAAGCCGTCGTAGGTCGGGAATTCCTCGAACGGCATGACCTCGGTCGCACCATTTGCGAGCAGCTGCTCCATCGAGGCGCGGGCATCGCTTGTTATCCAGCAGATATGGTTGTACCCGCGGCCATGGTCGGACCACCAGTTACGTTCGTATTCGAACTGGAACGGCGGCGCCTCTATCTGCACCTGGTAGGCACGGCCGCCGCAACCGAGAAACGTGTAATCGGAGTGCCCTTCGCCGGTCACGTGGAACACCGCGCCCGAGAAATAGTTCGTGATGCCGTGGTGCCAGCGCAGGTAGGGCCACATGTTTTCGCGCGGCTTGTCGTCGTAGATGCACAGGTGGTGGAGTCGATAATCGAGTTCGCGAGCCGTTTTCATCGTGGACTGCCTGTTTCCGGAAGTTTCGTCATTGCAAAGTTTAGAATCACAGCCACCAAAGACAATGACTTTTAAGGACATAGCCTGTGACTTTCAAGGACAGCCCGACCAAGGACACAACTATCACTGGAAGGGACGGAAATATCATTAACGCTGCGGGAGGCGCTGCCTACAATGTGCGCCGGTGGTTGCTACGCATGGCGGAGCCGGATTGATGACAAAAAGCAACGTCGTTCTGACGATACCGGAACCCGGGCGATCCGAGCTCGCCGAACGACCGTACCCCAACTTCCTGCCGGGCTATGCCGTCATCCGCAATGAAATCGCGCCGATCTGCCTGGAAGGCAGCCGAATCTGGGCCGAGCACGACTTCGAGTTTCATGACGACCCGGAGCATCTCGGGCACGAAAGCGTCGGCGTGATCGACGACATCCACCCGGGCTCCGGCTTCAGGAAGGGCGACCGCGTCATCGTGTTCCAGGGGGATCACTGCGGCCAGTGCCACAGCTGTCGCAACGGCCTCTCACCCACTTATTGCGTGTCCAACCTGCCCGACCACGGCGGCCGGGCCATGATAGGCATCGAGGAAAAAAATGATTCTGAATCCGGCGGTTTTGCAATGGCGAAGTACCGCATCGCGCCCATCGCCAACCTGTACCGCATCCCGGACGCGGTCGACTTCAAATACGCCGCGGCCTGCAACTGCTCGCTCGGGGTCGGCTTCTCCAACCAGGAAATCATGAACGTGCGCGCCGGCGACACCGTGCTCGTCGGCGGCATCGGTTTCATCGGTATGGGCCACATTATTTCCGCGCTGTATCGCAATGCGACCGTGATTGCGCTCATGCGAAATCCCTATCGCAGGGGTCTTCTCGAAAAGATGGGCGTGCAGCATTTCGTGGACCCGTCCGACGAGGACTGGCTGGAGCAGGTCCGGGCACTCACCTACGAGGAACAGGGCGTCGATCATTCCGTCGACGGCTCCGGCGTGCCGTTCTACCAGGAGAAGCTGATGGCCGCGACGCGCGCATACGGCACCGTGAACTTCAGCGGCCACACGCCGGGCGCAAAGATCGAATTCAGCCCGCTGCACCACGTCATCGATCCGGCACACCAGTTGATGGGGCAGCATGACGTGCGCGCAAGGGACCGTGAGCATCTCGTGCGCGCCCTCACCAATCCGGACGTGCAACGCATGATCGACGTGATGGTGACGCACGAATTTCCGATGTCGAAGGCCGGCGAGGCGTTCGACGTCCAGGTTTCGAAGCAGTGCGGAAAGATCTACCTGCACCCCCAGCTATAACGTCAGTCCGTCCATCGTGGCGGCTAGTCAAGGAGTAAGTTTTGCATTCACTAAAAGGAAAAGTCGCCCTCGTAACCGGTGGTACCGGGGGTATCGGGCTGGCCGTCGCCAGGAATTTCGTTGCGGCCGGCGCGACGGTCACGATCACGGGCCGTCGTGCGAAAGGCGAGTCGGTCGCGGTGGACATCGGGGCTACGTTCGATCGTTGCGATGCGACCGACGAGGCCGAAGTCTCGCGTTGCTTTGCTGCGATGGAGCAAACGCACGGCAAGATCGACATCCTCGTGGTGAATGCGGGTGTCGCCGCGGACGAGGGTAGCCTGGAGAGCTTTGCGACAGAGGCTATGGAGCACCTCTTTGACGTGAACCTGAAAGGGGTATTTCTCGCGCTCAAATACGGTCCCCGCCACATGAACGACGGTGGATCCATAATCACCACCGGCTCGGTCGCCGGCGCAGGCACCACGAACGCGGGGTCCGCTGTTTACTCCGCGAGCAAAGCCGGCGTTGTCTACCTCACGCGAACGTCCGCCATCGAGCTCGCGCCGCGCAACATCCGGGCAAATTCGATCTGCCCGGCCGTGATCGCGGGGACGGGCATGATGACCGACGACGACGGCAGCGACGAAGCACGTTTACTCGCGTCACTGACTGCGTTCGGACGCATGGGTCGTATTGACGAAGTGGTCGGCGCCTACAATTTTCTTGCGAGTGACGCTTCGACTTTCATCACCGGGCAGGAGCTGCGGATTGATGGCGGCATGACGGCGGGCATCGGCCTGCCGGTCTTCGACGCACTGTCGGCGTCGCTGAGCCCCGTTCAAGGGCCGATAAAGAAAATCGCGCCATAAGACGCGTCAACGGTTCTTGATGGCGGACCTGACGTCGTAACCGAAACGTTGCGCCGGATGCGCCTCGATCATCCTTTCAGCGAGCACCAGTGCCTTTTCAAACTGGCCGCGCTTGTAATGGAAGTCGATGAGCGCGTACAGGTAGTCGAAACTGGTTGGCTCGAGATCAAGCGCGTTGTACAGCGCTGTCTCAGCTTCCTCGTCCCGGGACAGCTGGGCGAGCAATAATCCGTAGTTGTACTGCACGCGCGATTGCCGCGGCATGCCTTCCGCCGCTTGCGCGAGGTACGGCAAACTCTCGTCGACCCGGCCCACGCCAACGAGCAGGAGCGCGAGCGAGTATGCTGCATCGTATTGCTCCGGATAGTCCTCGAGCAGCTCGCGCAGCAGCCGTTCGGCTTCGTCATTGTCGCCTTGCTGGGCGTTTAGCATCGCCAGGCTCAGCTTCGCCGGGTAGAACAGGTCATCGACGTCCAGCGCCATGCGGTAATAGCGTTCAGCCTGCGCATAGTCCCCCCGGTTCGCGTACAAATTTGCCAGGTTCGTGCCGGAAGCAGCGAAATCGAGATTGCGCTGCAGTGAATCGATGTGCTCCGCGAGTTCCTTGTCGAGGGCCTGGCTTTCGTGCGCCTTCAAATACTCGCGGCCGATGTTGGCGAGCCGGGCGGCGGCGCGAATGCGAAGGGTTCGCACCGGATCGAACAGCATGGGACCCAGTTGCTCTGCGAAACTCTCTGGCGACTGTTCCGCGATGGCGTCGACCGCCGTCAGGCGGATCAGGGCTTCGTCGTTGGCCAGGGCGCTCTGCATCGCGGCGTCCGTGCGCCCGCCGGGATAGCCCTGCAGGGCGTTCAGCGCCGTCGCCCGAACGATGACCGGGTACAGCGTGTTTTCCAGTAATTCGTGAAGACCGTCCTCGGCCTCGGGGTCGCCGTTCCAGGCGGCCGCCATCACGGAACCGAAGTGCGGCTTGCGGGCCTCGCCATACCATTGGGCGTAGTACTCCGCAGCCCACTCTACTGTCTGGCCATCGTGGCAGCCGCTGGAACTGCAGGCGTTGGGAGTCCCGAGCTCGAGGCTCAGATCCGGCCGCGGTACCCGTAGACTGTGGTCTGCACGATAGTCGATCACCATGAACGGTTGCTCGGGCATGTGACATTTCACGCACAGCGCGCCGTCGCTTGGTTCACCTTCGACGACGTGTTGGTGGAAATGATGTTCGTACGCATCGTAAGTCTCGCCAAGGTGACACTGCAGGCAAACGGCGTTTCCTTCCTGGTGCAGTTTCGTGCTGTGCACATCGTGACAATCGTCGCAGCGCACACCGCGCTCGTACATCTTGCTCTGCACGAACGATCCCCAGACATAGACTTCTTCCAGGATCTGTCCATCCGCGTGATACGTGCCTTCGACGAGTAAGGATGGCACCAGGTTCTCGAGCAGGTCGACCTGCGAATGGTCATAGTCGCCGGTCTCGGCGCGGCGTGCGTGGCAGGGCGCGCAGAGATCGACGAGCTGGCGATTGTCAATGCCGCTGGTGTCGACGACAAGTCCGTAGTTATCGATGAGCGGGCGGCCCATCGGATCGATGTTCGCCCAGTCGACGTGCCGCGAGCCCGGCCCGTGACAGGCTTCGCAGCTGACGTCTATTTCCGACCATTCCGTCTGGAACGTGCCGGTCTCCGCGTCGAAGTTCTTGCGCAGGTTGGTGGAGTGGCACTCCGCGCACATGCCGTTCCAGTTCTGCCCGTTGCGGGTCCAGTGCAGCCAGTTATCGGCCGCGATGTCCTGGCCCGGGTAAAGGAAGAACCAGCGCGCTTTCTCCGTATCCCAGGCAGTCGACAGGGCCTGCAGGCGACCGCCGGGAAACGGCACGAGATACTGTTGCAGCGGTTCGATGCCGAACGTGTACCGGATCTCGAAATCCCTCATCTCGCCGTCGGGTCCTTCGGTATTCACCCAGTACTTGTCGTCCTTGCGATAGAAGCGCGAGGTCACTCCGTCGTACGCGAACTCCGCGTCATTGAAGTCGCCGAGGACGGTGTCTTCGTTGGCGACATCCATCGCGTCGTCATGGTGCGAGCCCAGCCAGTTCTCGTACGCCTCCGTGTGGCAGTCGATGCACTGTTCGCGACCGACAAACGTTGGGGGAGATTCGGTAGCGGCATCATCGGCCGGGCGTTGTTGCACCTCCCGGGCGACATACAACGGAATAGCGACCACGATGACGAGTCGGGCTCGAACGAGGTGCGACGAATCGGTCGCAGCGTATCGACGCTGATGATGCCGTCCACGATAGCGATCGGGAAAAGGTCCAGCGGCCTTGGCGCAGGCGCTTTAATGACATCGCCGTGAATGTCGAAGGCAGAGGCATGGCAGGGACACGCGAAACGCTGTGCGTCCGCGACCCAGGGCACGCTGCAGCCGAGGTGCGTGCATTTCCGGTTCACGGCAAGGAAACCGCCGTCTGCAAGGCGCGCGAGGTAGAACTTGCCGTCCGCAAATGCGGTCACGCTACCGGGTTCGAATCGCTCGACAGGCCCGGCAATGACGACGCCAGGTCCATCCATTTGCGGAGTCTTGCGCTTGCCCGGCACCAGTACCGACACTGCAATCCAGCCGGCCTCGAGAATCGCGACCGCACCAAGCAACCGCATTGCACGGGAAAGGAAGCCACGCCGGTTGGTGTCTACATCTGCCATGGCCACACCAGCATCATGCCGGGGCCGCGGAACCAGGCACCCGCGACCGTGAGAACGACGAAAGCGACGAAGAAGAGCACAAACAACGATTGTACGGCCTCGTTTCGGCTCGCGTTGAACGACTTCCTGAGCGCGAGGTAGAACGCGCTTGCGCCGATCAGCATCAGCGCGAACGGCAGCAGGCCGTTGCTGACCAAGCGAGCAGTGCCCGGAAGCCAGCCGTCCGGGCCGATGATGCGATCGTCGACGACTATCCAGAGCGGTACCACGACCAGTGCCGCGACCGCGGCCGCCTGCGCCATACGACGCCCCTTCGGCGTCAGGAACCAGTTCCCGGAAATCTCGCCCTCGTAGCGAATAAATGGAATTGCGATCAGCGCGGCAGCCGCGAGCAGCGGGATGACCAGTATCGCGAACGTCGCATCGAAGTGAATCAGCAACTCCTGGAAGCCCAGGAAGTACCACGGCGCCTTTGCCGGGTTCGGGCTGATGCCCGGGTTCGCCGGCTCGCCCAGCGGTGCGGCGAAAATGATCGCGAGGACGAGCACGAGCGCGATCAACACCAGCGCGACGACGACCTCCTTGATCACCAGGTTCGGGACCAGGGGCACCGTCCGGTGTGCTTCGCGAACGTTATCGAACGGGCCGGTGGGTGATACGACGCCACCCGCCTTGCGAATTTGCCAGAAATGCCAGCTCAGCAAGGCAAACAGCAGCATCGGTGTCAGGACAACATGCAACGCATAGAAATTGATGATGGTCGCGGAACCGATCTCGCTGCCGCCGAGGATGGCAGATCGTAGCCCGGGACCGACGCCCGGCACGAGGCCCAGCATCTCCGTACAGATCGTAATTGCCCAGTAGGCGGTCTGGTCCCAGGGCAGCAGGTAGCCGGTGAATCCCGAGAGCAGCACGCACGCCAGGACGCCAAGCCCGAGCAGCCAGTTCGAGCACCGGCGCCCGTGGAAACCGCCCGTCAGGAATACCCGCAGCAGGTGCAGCAGCGTCACGGGTAGAAGCAGGTTGGCGCTCCAGAAATGCACGCCGCGGATCAGGCTGCCGAACAGCACGTCTTCCTGGAAAGCAGCGATAGACTGCCACGCGCGTTCGGGTGACGGCTCGTACGAGAACACCATCAGGATGCCCGTGAATACGAGCAAAAAAACGAGCACGAGCGCCATGCCGCCGAGACCGAAGGTATGCGTAAACCTGATCGCCCTCTCGGGCACGTGCGTGGGCCGCAAGTGCCAGATCAGTGAACGTCGGAACCGCTGATTATTCGTGTTGTTTTCCGTCAAGGCTCCTGACCCGCGTCTCAGTACACGGTGGTGCTGAGCAAGTTGATTCTAGACCAAGGGGTAGACCGATGTTGCATGTCCGGCGTTCGCAGGCAATTATGCGGCAAGCGTTGCCGGCAAGCAGCTGATTTCCACATTGGGCAATTGTCGGATTTCGTAGCGACCCAGGAATGCACGCACAAGTAACGATGACAGCAGCGGTAGCAGACATTACACTGCCGTTTGGGAATGATCTGACTGCCTCTGAAGCGTCTCGCCAGAGCACGATCGATGGCGATCACGAGGCCGTGACCAATAAGGACGGTCGCAGTCAATGCTCAGCTGAAATGTACAGCGAAGGGTCAAAAATATCATCAACTATTAGGGCCCCTGAATTCAGAATACACTTTGAAGTCATCAATTTTCTCTAGAGGAGTACGCGCATGAAATTGATCCTGAAACTCCTGTCGATCGGCCTGGTGCTCCTGGGCGCCTGGCCCGCCGTCGCGCAGGACAAGCCGAACATACTGGTGATCTGGGGCGACGATGTCGG
>CAMYJB010000019.1 GCA_947258565.1 uncultured Woeseiaceae bacterium | reverse complement strand
GCGCTGGGTCAACAGCACGGACAGTCCCGCGAGCCGTTCAATCACGGGAATCAGCACACCGGCCGGCCGCAACGTCTGTCGTATCTGCTCGCGCACAAATGCCGGCCAGCGTTCGCTGCCCGCCGGCATGACGACATCGATGGGGTCCTCGGGTGCGCGCGTTCCGGCCAGTCGCTCTTTCAGCAACGCCGCGGTGAGTTCGTCGGGAGTCCGCAAGACCGTCGCTAGTGCTGGATGCCGCCCTCGGTGAGCGCGGCCGGATCGAGAAGCCGGTCGAGCTCCTCGTCCGTGAGGTCCGTCATCTCCTTCGCGACCTCTTTCACGGGCCGGCCCTCGGCATACGCTTTCTTGGCCACGGCCGCACCCAGCTCGTAGCCGATGACCGGGTTGAGCGCCGTAACGAGGATGGGATTGCGCCCGAGAGCGCGATTGATGTTTGCCTCGTTGACCGTAAAGCCCTCGATTGCCTTGTCGGCCAGGCACGTCGACGCATTGGCCAGCAGCTCGATACTCTGCAGGAGGTTGTAGGCGACTAACGGCAGCATCACGTTGAGCTGGAAATTGCCGGACTGCCCGCCCATGGCGATGGTGGCATCGTTGCCAACGACCTGGGCGCAAACCATGGCGACCGCTTCCGGAATGACAGGATTCACCTTGCCGGGCATGATGCTCGACCCCGGCTGCAGCGCAGGGAGTTCGATCTCGCCGATACCGGCGAGCGGGCCCGAATTCATCCACCGCAGGTCGTTGGCTATCTTGGTCAGGCTGACTGCGAGTACCCGCAGCTGGCCCGACATCTCGACGGCCGCGTCCTGGCTGCTCAGCGCTTCGAACTTGGACGCTGCGGACGCAAACTTGACGGCCGTGTGCTCGGACAGCAACACCGCGACTTTCTCGCCGAAATTCGGGTGCGCATTAATGCCCGTGCCGACCGCAGTACCGCCCTGCGCAATGCACACGAGCCGTTTCAGCGAGCCGCGAATGCGTTCGCCGCCATGGTCGACCTGCGAGCGCCAGCCATCGAGTTCCTGCCCGAGGGTAACGGGCATCGCGTCCATCAGGTGCGTACGGCCGGTCTTGACGACATCGCGCAGCGCGTCCGCTTTCGTCTCCAGGCTCGCACTCAGGTGCTCGAGCGCCGGCAGGAGCTGCTGATGAATGGCAATGGCCGCACTCACGTGAACGCAGGTAGGAATGACGTCGTTACTTGACTGGCTCATGTTGACGTGGTCGTTGGGGTGCACGTCTGAACCGAGCTTCCCGGTCGCGAGATGCGCGATGACTTCGTTGGCATTCATGTTCGAACTCGTTCCGGACCCCGTCTGGAACACATCGATAGGGAAATGGGCATCGTGCTGACCGTCGGCGACCTCCAGTGCGGCCTTCTGCACCGCCACCGCCACGTCGCTTGTCAACAGGCCGAGCTCCGCGTTGGCGCCGGCCGCCGCCCACTTGACCAGCCCGAGCGCCGCCACGAACTGGCGCGGCATCGTCAGGCCGCTGATCGGAAAGTTCTCTACAGCACGTTGTGTCTGTGCGCCCCACAAGGCGTCCTGCGGTACCTTGAGTTCTCCCATGCTGTCGTGCTCAATGCGGTATTTTTTGTCGTTCATCGGCTTGATTTCCCGGTTTAGGCCATGTCTTCGGGTCTAGGGTGCTTCTGCAATCGTGTATGATTCGCGCTTTGCGCGCGCAAGTCTACACTGGTTTCAGTCTCATGAAAGTCTCCACACTCAAGGCCCTGTCGCCTGCGGACGGTCGCTATTCGGACAAGGTGAGCGGCCTGCGCGACATCTTCTCGGAATACGGCCTGATCCGCTTCCGGGTGCTGGTCGAAGTGCGCTGGCTGCAGGCACTCTCCGACGAGCACGACGTTCCGGGGATAGGCCCCCTGTCGCCGGTCTTGAAAGATCTTCTGAACAGCATCGTGGACGATTTTTCACTGGACGATGCGGAGCGGGTCAAAAAGATCGAAGCCACGACCAACCACGACGTCAAGGCCGTCGAATATTTTATTCGCGAAAAGCTGGGGGGCGGGCCCGATACCGCGACATTGAAGGACTTCCTGCATTTCGGCTGCACGTCGGAAGACATCAACAACCTCGCCCACGCGCTGATGCTGCGGACGGCGCGTAGCGAGGTCCTGATACCGCAGATGCGCGTCTTGAAGGCGAAGCTGCAGGCGATGGCGAGGCAACATGCCGACGTGGCCATGCTCTCGCGCACGCACGGGCAGGCGGCCAGCCCGACGACGCTGGGTAAGGAGATAGCCAACTTCGTCAAACGCCTGGAGGCTGCGCAGCGGCAACTCGCCAGCGTCTCGATCCGCGGCAAGTTCAATGGCGCCGTCGGCAACTTCAACGCCCATCTGGTCGCCTATCCGGAAGCGAACTGGCGCGGCATCAGCGAGCGCTTTGTCGGCGCGCTCGGCCTGGAGCCGAATTCCCACACGACGCAGATCGAGCCTCACGACTGGATGGCCGAATATGCGCATGCACTGTCGCGGTACAATACGGTGCTGATCGATCTGTGCCGGGACTTGTGGAGCTATATCTCACTCGGCTACTTCAGGCAGAAGATTTCCCGTGACGAAGTCGGCTCGTCCACGATGCCGCACAAGGTCAACCCGATTGACTTCGAGAATGCCGAGGGCAATCTGGGCATGGCAAACGCAATGCTCGGTCACTTCGCCGAAAAACTGCCCATATCACGCTGGCAACGAGACCTGACGGACTCCACGGTGCAGCGCAACTTCGGCGTTGCCCTGGGCTATGTCGTGATCGCGCTGGCGTCCGCGCAGAAGGGGCTGGACAAAATACAGGTCAACAGGGACGCAATAGGGGCGGATATTGCGGAAGCCTGGGAACTGCTTGCCGAAGCCGTGCAGACGGTAATGCGGCGCTACGGCGTCCCGGAGCCGTACGAAAAACTCAAGGCGCTGACCCGCGGCCGGGCGGTCACCAGGGACCTGATTCACGGCTTCATCGAAACGCTTGATATTCCGGCACCCGAAAAGGCGCGGCTGCTCGAGCTGACGCCCGAGACCTACCTGGGACTGGCGTCAGCGCTGGCGCGGGATTGCTGATCTGGCGGCATTCGTGCTTGTCGGCGGGTCACGATGATCAGTTTGCTCCATATGTGAAGTTCAGGGCTGCCCGTTCAGGCGCCCGTAACGGGCCTGAAACGCAGGATTGGCGCGGACCGCGAATGATTCTCAAATGGCACCCGAGCACGCAAAACGTGACGCAGTTGGCACGGCACAAGTTGTACGGTCGGTAAGATGAGGTTCCTGCGACCCGAATACGCGATCGCAGCGATTACGAGAGATAACAGTCGCAACATATGGTAGAGGCACGGGAAAAAGGCAGACGCTGGGTAATCTCTACGCGCGAGGAGATGCGCCAGGCCGTCATTGACGTTGCCCGCGAGGCAACGCGCAAGGTGTCCATTTTTACCCACGACCTGGAGCCGGGCATATACGACGATCCCGATTTCCTCGAAGTCATCAAGCGGCTCGTGCTGTCGCAGACCTACGCGAGAATTCGCGTCCTCATTGCTGACCCGACACGTGCAATCAAGGCCGGCAACAACTTCGTTCATCTCGGCCGCCGTCTGAACACGTACATCGAGTTTCGTCACGTGCGCGAAGATCTGCGCACTCACGCCGAGTCCTTCTGCATCGCGGATGAAACGGCTCTCGTCTATCGCCTGCAGGCAAGTCGCTGGGAAGGCATTGCGGATACCTACGAGCCGGCCGTCGCCAAGCTGTACGGCAAGATGTTCGACGAGATCTGGCTCGCAAGTGAAGTGGAAATGGAGTTCAGACAGCTCGGCATTTAGGCGGAGGTGTCCCGGGAGATACGAGCACCAGGCGTCGCAACATACGCGCTGGCAGGAAGACGTGACATGCAGCCAACGGATCTGACTGTGTCCGCCATCGTCGAGCACGATGGCAAGTACCTGATGGTCGAGGAACTCGCCTCGGGAGCCGTCGTTCTCAACACGCCCGGCGGGCACCTGGAGACGGGCGAATCTCCGGAAGAAGCCGCGATTCGCGAAGTCCTCGAGGAGACCGGATGCGATGTCGCCTGCAGCGAGCTGATCGGCGTGTACCTGTGGATTCACCCGCAAACCCGACAGCAGTTTCTCCGCATCGTTTACGTAGCATCGCTTCTCAACGACGACGAGTCACGCCCACTCGATGACGGCATCATTGCGAAACGCTGGCTGAGCCGCGCGGACATCGAACGGCGCTGCCGTAGCCTGCGTTCGCCGATCGTGCTGCGTTGCCTCCGGGATTTCGAGGCGGGCCGGCGCCAGTCCGATGCGCTGCTCTCGGGCATGCTGCCGCTGCAGCATAACGTCCACGCCGTGCTCGCCAGCGCCAATCTCGTGTAATCCACGCCGGCGTGCACCGCGGCGCGCGACGAGGAATCCAACCGGTCGCGGTTCGAGAATCGCTCCTGCGGCCTTGCATCGACATCCGGTGATAAAATGCGCCGGCTATGGCGCACGATCTTACGAATATCGCTGACCGCAGAGTCATCCTCGGCCTTTCGGGCGGGGTCGATTCGGCCGTGGCCGCGTTCCTGCTGAAGGACGCGGGCGCCGCAGTCGAAGCCCTGCACATGACCAACTGGGAGGACGAGGACGGCTATTGCACGGCTGCAGAGGACCTGCAGGACGCACGTCGAATCTGCGCCCAGCTCGACATCCCGCTGCATCATGTCAATTTTGCGAGGGAATATCGCGATCGTGTTTTCGAGTACTTCCTTGCGGAGTACCGCAGCGGCCGCACGCCTAACCCGGATGTGCTGTGTAACCGGGAGATCAAGTTCGGGGTCTTTCGCAAGTATGCGAAACGTCTTGGCGGCGAACTGCTGGCCACCGGGCACTATGCCCGCACCGTGACCAGCGGCGGCGCGGTCGCTTTGCTCAAGGCGGCAGACAGCAACAAGGACCAGACCTACTTCCTGCATGCGGTAAGCGCTGCGGCACTGGCCGAGACGGTGTTTCCGCTTGGCGGCCTGCACAAGGCCGAGGTGCGCCGAATCGCGAAGCAGCAAGGGTTGGCGGTGCACGACAAGAAGGACAGCACCGGCATCTGTTTCATCGGCGAGCGCCCGTTTCGCGAATTCCTCAGCACGTATCTGCCTGCAAAGCCGGGGCCCATCCTTACGCCAGCGGGCGAGGAAGTCGGGCGCCATCACGGCCTGATGTACTACACGCTGGGACAGAGGCAGGGGCTTGGCATCGGCGGACGCCGCGACGCCGGCGACGAACCCTGGTACGTGGTGGACAAGGATGTCGCGAAGAACGCCCTGATCGTGGATCAGGGGCGCAGCCCGTTGCTGCTGAGCGACGAGCTGGTCGCGAGCGAGCCGTCGTGGATCGGCCGTCCGCCGGAAAGCCTCGACGCCGGCCTGCGCTGCACGGCCAGGATCCGTTACCGGCAGACCGACCAGGAATGCACGGTACGGCGCGCACTCGACGATCGTCTAATGGTGCGTTTCGGCGAACCGCAACGAGCCGCCGCCCCGGGTCAATTTATCGTTTTCTATCAAGGCGATCGGTGCCTTGGTGGTGCCGCGATCGAGGCGCTAAAGAGGCAGGCAACGGCCGCATCGGCGGTGCCGGCGTCGGCAATTTCCTGAGCGCTGCTATGCAGCATTCGCTATAATCCGCGACCCTGCGGGGCGGTGGCCGCGCACCAGAAACAAGACTCCGGAGACACACACATGAAGGACACCTTCGGTGCACGCTCGACACTGACTGTGGGCGGCAAAGACTTCGAGATTTTCCGTCTGGACGCCGTTAGTGAGGGTCACGTTGCAAGACTGCCCTACTCTCTCAAGATCCTGCTCGAGAACCTGCTGCGTCACGAAGACGGTCGCGACGTCACCCGGGATGACATCCTGGCGCTTGCGAACTGGGACCCCAAGGCCGACCCGAGCACCGAAATCTCGTTCACACCGAGCCGCGTCATCCTGCAGGACTTTACGGGCGTGCCGGCCGTCGTCGATCTCGCCGCGATGCGTGACGCCGTCGTGAAACTGGGCGGCTCCGCAGACCGGATCAACCCGTTGTCGCCGGCTGAACTCGTCATCGATCACTCGGTACAGGTCGACAACTACGGCTCGGCGAACGCGCTGGACCTGAACAACAAGATCGAGTTCCAGCGCAATAAGGAGCGCTACTCCTTCCTGCGCTGGGGACAGTCGGCATTCGAAAATTTCCGTGTCGTACCGCCGAACACGGGCATCGTGCATCAAGTGAACCTGGAGTATCTCTCCCGGGTTGTCTTCGATTCTGAACAGGGCGACGGCAGAAAAGCGTATCCGGATACCGTTGTCGGAACGGATAGTCACACCACGATGATCAACGGCCTGGGCGTGCTTGGCTGGGGTGTCGGCGGCATCGAGGCCGAGGCGGCCATGCTGGGGCAGCCGATCACGATGCTGATTCCGCACGTCATCGGCTTCAAGCTGACGGGCAAGCTGCGCGAAGGCGCAACGGCGACCGACCTGGTGCTCACGGTGACGGAGATGCTTCGCGACAAGGGCGTTGTGGGCAAGTTCGTCGAATTCTTCGGCGACGGGCTCTCGGACATGCCGCTTGCCGATCGCGCCACGCTCGGCAACATGTCGCCCGAATTCGGCTCCACGTGCGCGATTTTCCCGATCGACGCGCAGACGGTTCGCTACCTGGAGCTGTCCGGCCGCGATCCGGCGCACATAGCGCTCATCGAGACCTACGCTCGTGAGCAAGGCCTGTGGCGTGAGGATGGCGACGCGGACAGCACCTACACCGACACACTGGAACTCGATCTCGGCGCCGTCGAGCCGTGCATTGCGGGGCCGAAACGGCCGCAGGACCGCATCGAGCTCAAGGTGGCCGACGCCGTCTACGAGAAACATCTCGCCGCCGCGATCGCCGATCGCGAGGGCGGCGGCAAGGCCATCGCCAACATCAATGGCGAGGATGTCGAGATTCGCGACGGCGCGGTTCTTATCGCTGCAATTACCAGCTGCACCAATACCTCTAACCCGGCGGTCATGGTAGCCGCGGGGCTGCTGGCAAAGAATGCGCACGCACGGGGCTTGAAAGCGAAACCGTGGGTCAAGACCAGCCTTGCTCCCGGATCCCGTGTCGTCACCGACTACCTGGAAAAATCGGGCCTGATCGATGATCTCGACGCCGTCGGCTTCTACACCGTGGGCTACGGCTGCACGACGTGCATCGGTAACTCCGGGCCGCTGTTGCCGGAAATCGCCGAAGCCGTTCAGCAGGGCGACATCGTCGCCACCAGCGTGCTGTCGGGTAACCGCAATTTCGAGGGACGCATTCACGCGCTCGTGCGAATGAACTTCCTGGCGTCTCCCCCGCTGGTTGTCGCCTACGCGCTCGCCGGCAATCTCGACATCAACCTCCTCGATGACCCGCTCGGCGAGGACAAGGACGGTAATCCCGTCTACCTCAGGGATGTCTGGCCGAGCCAGCAGGAAATCCACGACGTGGTCACCAGAAACATCGACTCGGACATGTTCAAGTCGAGCTACGCCGGCGTGTTCGAGGGCGACGCCAACTGGAAAGGCATCGATTCGCCCGAGGGTGAGATCTATACCTGGGACGACGCCTCGACCTACGTCAAGAATCCACCGTACTTCGAAGGCATGACGGCCGAGCCGTCCGCGGTCACGGACATTAGCGGCGCCCGCGCGCTCGCATTGCTCGGTGACTCGGTCACGACCGACCACATTTCGCCCGCAGGCGGGATCGCGCCCGACAGCCCGGCCGCAAAGTACCTCATCGACCAGGGCGTCAAGGTAGCCGACTTCAATTCCTACGGCTCGCGGCGCGGCAATCACGAGGTCATGATGCGCGGCACGTTCGCCAACATCCGCTTGCGCAATCAGCTCGCACCGGGCACCGAGGGTGGCTGGACGCGGCACCAGCCGAGCGGCGAACAGATGGCAATTTACGACGCAGCGCTCCAGTACCGCAAGGAAGGCACGCCTCTGGTCGTGATCGCCGGCAGCGAGTACGGCACGGGCTCATCACGCGACTGGGCCGCCAAAGGTACCGTGTTGCTGGGCGTCAAAGCCGTTATCGCGAAGAGTTTCGAGCGTATTCATCGTTCCAACCTGATCGGGATGGGCGTGTTGCCCCTGCAGTTCGAGGACGGCCAGGACGCTGCATCGCTCGGCCTTACGGGCACCGAAGTCTATGACATCAAGGGCCACACGGACCCTGCGGCGAAGACGGTGACGGTAACGGCCACCCCGGCCGAGGGCGACGCTATCACCTTCACGGCGAAGATACGCATCGATACGCCGAAGGAGCGTGATTACTACGAGCACGGCGGCATACTCCACTACGTGTTGAGGCAACTCGCTGCCTGAGCTGACGGAATCGCTCGTTGAGTCACTGCGGGATGCTCGCCATGTTTGTGTCCTGACGGGCGCCGGCATCTCCGCGGAAAGCGGTGTGCCGACCTTTCGCGAGGCACAGACCGGGCTCTGGGCGCAATACGACCCGCTGGAACTCGCCACGCCCGAAGCCTTTGCACGCGATCCCGAACTGGTGTGGCGCTGGTACCTGTGGCGCCGCGAGCTCGTCGCCCGTGCCGAACCGAACGCCGGGCACACGGCACTTGCCGAGCTGGAGTCGCTCGTGTCCCGCCTCACGCTGGTTACGCAGAATGTCGACAGCATGCACCAGCGTGCCGGGAGCCGCGATGTCATCGAGTTCCACGGCAACATTTTCACCAACCGGTGCTTCGCTGACGGTCGTCTCGTCGAGGTCGCCGGAGACAACGGCGTGCCAACCTGCCCGGATTGCGGCGCCTATGTACGTCCCGGCGTCGTCTGGTTCGGCGAGGCGATCCCGGAGGACGCCCTGCATGCCTCGTTTGCGGCCGCTGCCGACTGCGACGTATTCCTGTCCGTTGGCACCTCATCGCTGGTGTATCCTGCTGCCGGCCTCGGCGACGTTGCGCGCGAAGCGGGTGCCGTGACGATCGAGGTGAACCCGAACCCGACCGGCCAGTCTGACTTCTTTACCGCGAGCCTGCGCGGCAATGCGGGGGTCGTGTTGCCGAAACTGGTAGAATCGCTCGCCCACTGAAACGATCTGCAGAGTCCGTCGTGAATCAACAATCCGCCAAAAGCATCATGTCCCGGTCTCGCTGGACCAAGACCCTCGCCGCAATCGTCGGCGTGGTGTTCCTGTTCCTGGTGCTGCTGGGCATTTACTGGTCACCCATGCCCAAGCTTTTCTGGGTCAACGAATACGTGGAGGACCAGCGATCGGTGGTCGGATACTCGACGACGGATACGCTGATCCGCGTCGCTGAGACCCTGCTCGACAAGCGCGGCGGCTATCTCAGCAACGACCTCATGCCGCCTGGCGTGTGGCTCGACAACATGCCGAACTGGGAGTACGGCGTCCTGACGCAGGTGCGTGACCTCGCGCGCGTCACGCGCAACGACTACAGCCGCAGCCAGTCGCAATCGGCCGAGGACCCCGATCTCGCCGTATCCGAGCCAAAATTCTTTTTCGATAGCGACTCCTGGATATTGCCGCGGACGGAAGCCGAGTATCGCGACGCGATCGAGGGATTCATGGGCAGCATGTCGCGCCGACTGGGCAACAGCGTCGCGGCAGATGTAATCAACGAGGGACTTGCCGGCGATCCCGTGGCCGAGGCCGCCCAGAGTCAGCCCGACACGATTGCCGTTCGCACGCCCTGGCTGGAACTCGACGACGTCTTTTTCGAGTCGCGGGGCACCGCATGGGCGCTGTTGCACTTCTTCCGCGCCGTCGAATTCGACTTCTCGGAGGTGCTGGCCGACAAGAATGCCGAAGCCAGCGTGCGGCAGATCATCCGGGAACTCGAGGCGAGCCTCGAGCCCATGCGGTGGCCGGTGGTTCTGAACGGCGGTGGCTACGGCCTGACTGCGAATCACTCACTCGTAATGGCGAACTACCTGGCCCGTGCCAATGCCGCCGTGATCAATCTCCGCGAACTTCTCGATCAGGGCTGAACCGCGGCAACAGCCCTTTCGTCGGGGATCTCGGTCTCGAGGGGCCGGATCTCGACACGAATCATTGCATCGAGCTCCGCCGCACTCAGAATTGCAGCTGGCTCACCCGTCGCGCAGCCGCCGAGCGCGACCAGTATCGCGCATACCAGCAGGGCTTTGACACTTCCTGTGCTCATCGTGTTACCTCCGTGTGTCGATAAAGCAGCGTGTGTAGTCATTTAACGCGCCCGCACCCCGGCGGTTGACGCAGCGCACGCCCGGCCGGGATGGTGGCCGTTACATAATTAGAAACAATTTTAGAAAGTCTTTTTAACTTATTGTTAATAAACACATATCCAGGTCGGAATCTTCGACCAGGATTCGCCCAGCTCGCGGTCGAGCCGCTCGTAGTCGGGCTCGTGGAGCCCGACCGCGCGCCAGAATCGGCGGGAGTGGTTCATGTGCCGCGCGTGGCACAGCTCGTGGATCATCAGGTAGCGGACCAGCGCCGGCTCCAGGAACAGCAGGCAATAATTGATGCTGATGGTGCCCGTCGACGAATGACTGCCCCAGCAGGTTTTCTGGCCACGCACCTGCATGCGTTTGAAGGAATCTCCGGTGCGAGCCGACAGGGCGCGCAGCCAGGGTTCGAATTCCTCCTTCGCGACCACGGCAAGCCAGCGTTTCAACGCCGCAATGCACTGTGCCTCGTCCGGGGTCTTGCCGGTCAGCGTGAGCACGTCGCCATGCCGCCGAAAGCGCACCGTGTCGGCATCCTGCCGCGGCCGATAGGCCACTCGATAACCGCGGCCGATGGCAGCAAGGTTGACCCGGTCGGGGAGCGCGAACGGCTCAGGGGGGTGTTTCGCCGCGAACGCAGCGCGGGTCTGCTCGATCCAGTCGCGGTGTTCGTCGACAAACGTTTGCACGTCCCGCGCCCGGGTTCTCCTTGGCACGACGACTTCGACGCGCCCCCGTGGATAGACCTTGATCGACAGCCGCTTTGCCCGGCCGCTCTCGCGCACGGAAAAGCCCGGCGTATCGCCGGGCCTTTCCGTGTCCGTGAATAGCTTGAGTTGTCTGGCTGCGCCTGGCACAGCCGGATTCTACTGTGAATCAGGGACGTTTGCCGCTGAAACGAACGGCGTCATCCATCGTCATCTCGCCCTCGACGCCGCCGACCTCGGCCGACTCGCTGATATAGAGCTTGACCTCGCGCTCGAGCCGAATGACGCCTTCGACCCGTGACCCGGGCCCGATGACGACGCGCGGCGTGCGCTTGCTGCCGTTCCAGCCGCCGGGTTTCTCGACCACCAGGTCGCCCATGATCACTGCGCCGTCGGCCAGTTCCACGTCGCCGTTGATGGTCGACACGTCACCACCGACCTCGCTGCCTTCGAGCTCGATCTCACCGTTCACGTTGCCGAGATTGTTCGCGACCTTGCTGCCACCGCCGATCGTAATGCGGCCGTTAACGGCGGTAACCGCACCCTCGACCAGAACGTCGCTGGCTACATTGATGGATCCGTTGACGGTGCTGAGGCTCTGGCTCCTGACTTTGTCTGCCACCCGCACGCCACCGTTGACCGTCTCCGCGTCGGCTACCGTAGCGCCCTCCTCGATCCGGATCGACCCGTTCACGCTGCTCACGTCGCCTGTTACGGTTGCGCCGGCGCCGACGGAAATCTTGCCATTGACGGTAGAGGCGCCGGCCGACGATTCCCCGGCACCGATCGTAATGCTCTTGTTCATGCTGGCGTGGGCCGGCAGCGCCAGCAACAGCGAAACCAGCACCGTCAGGGCGGCGCGCCCGTGTAAAGTTCTCGTCATGGTTCTGCATCCCGTGGTTTTTGATGTACTGGTTCGATGCCGCTCGCAGGGCTTTGGTTGCAACAGCTGCGCCCGGATGCGGGCTGGCTGCCGGTAGGCCCTTCGGATAACCTTAGATCCTTTGCCGGATGGATACGGATGCAGACCGCACTCGAGGCCAGGAACCTCGTCAAGCAATATCCGGGGGTGCTGGCCGTGAACGACGTCAGCTTCACCGTCGCCGAAGGCATCTGTTTCGGCCTGCTGGGCCCCAATGGCGCCGGCAAAACCACGACCGTGGAGATCATCGAGGGCGTCACCCCGGCGACATCCGGCGAGGTCTTTTACTTCGGCGAGCTTGCCGGACGGCGTTTCCGCGAGGAGGCGGGCATCCAGTTCCAGAACACCGCGCTGCAGGACCACCTGACCGTGCGGGAAACGCTGCAGATGTTTCAGAAGCTTTACGACCGGCACGCCGACCTCGAACGTATCATCGCGGACTGCTCGCTTGGCGGTCTGCTGGACCGCGACAACCGCAAGCTGTCCGGCGGCCAGCGGCAGCGACTTTTTCTCGCGGTAGCGCTCGTCAATGAGCCACGGCTCGTGTTCCTCGATGAGCCGACGACGGGCCTCGATCCACAGGCGCGACGGAACTTCTGGACGCTGGTGCAGCGGATCCAGGCTACCGGCACGACCATAATTCTAACGACACACTACATGGACGAGGCACACGTCCTGTGCGACGAGATCGCGATCATGGACGCCGGTAAGATTATTAGCAGGGGCCCGCCGGACGAACTCCTCAGGAACCGTTACGAAGGGTTGATCATCGAGCTGCCCCTGGAGGACCTGAGCGGAGACCTCGACGGTATCGATCATGCGATTTACCACAACCAGGGCATTGTCGAAATCATGTCCACCGACGTGTCGACGAGCCTCGAGGCGCTCACGCCCCATGTCGACAACCTCAATCGAATCAAGATCCGGCAACCGAACCTCGAGGATCTGTTCCTCGACCTGACCGGCCATTCCTTGCGTTCCTGAGCGTGACAGCGACGATGCTGAAGAGAGTTTATGCCGTCTTTATTGCTCGCAACCGCGAATTCGTGCGCGACCGCGGCACGCTGGCATGGAATATCCTCATGCCGGTCATCCTGGTCTTCGGGCTCGCTTTCGTCTTCGGCGGCGAGGGCCGTAACCAGTACACCGTCGGCGTGTTGCAATCCTCGGCCGAAATCGATACGCGTGAGCACCCCTTCCTCGAATCCCGCTTCATCGAGTTCGTGCCTGTGACCGACCAGGCCGACGGTTTCCGCAAGGTCGAAAGGCACCGGCTGGACCTGCTGGTCCGTCTCGGGAACGACCGCCGCTATTGGGTCAACCCCGAATCGCCCAAGGGCTATTTTGCCGAACGATTGCTGCTGCAGTCGGATGCGGCGGTTGGCGGAACGGTGCGAAAGGCTCAGATCAGCGGCGACCCGGTCCGCTACGTCGACTGGGTCCTGCCCGGCATCCTCGGCATGAACATGATGTTCAGTTGCCTGTTCGGCGTCGGCTACGTCGTCGTCCGGTACCGCAAGAACGGCTTCCTCAAGCGCCTGCGCGCCACGCCCCTGCGGCCACACGAATTCATCCTCGCCCAGGTTGCATCACGGCTGATGCTCGTGCTGATAGTGACCGCATTCGTCTATCTGGCCACGCACCTGATTCTCGATACGCGCATGGACGGCAGCTACCTGGCGTTGCTGCTCGTCGCCGTCGTGGGCTGCATTGCGATGGTGTCGCTGGGCCTGCTCATCGCCGCAAGGGTGACGTCCGAGGAACTGGCGGGCGGCCTTCTGAACATGATCTCCTGGCCGATGATGATCTTGTCGGGCGTATGGTTCTCCCTCGAGGGTGCCGGCCCGGCGGTTCAGGGTCTCGCGAAGGTTTTTCCCCTCACACATATCCTCGAATCGGCACGGGCAGTCATGCTCGACGGGGCGACGCTGCTCGACATTGCACCGAGCATGATCATGCTGACACTATTGAGCCTGGCATTTTTGGGGCTCGGCGCGTACTACTTCCGCTGGGGCCCGGACTGACATCATGGATTTTTCCCTGATCGACATTGGCGCAAATCTCGCGCACGACAGTTTCGATGACGATCGCGACGCGGTGCTGCAGCGCGCCGCGGACGCGGGGGTATCCCGCATCGTGGTTACGGGCAGCAGCGATGCAAGTAACCGAAAAGCTGCCAGCCTGGCGCAGGAACACCCGGGCGTGCTCTACGCCACGGCGGGTGTGCATCCGCACCATGCGTCGGAGTACACGGGCGACAGCGATGCCGTTATCCGGGCGCTGGCTGCCGACGGCTCCGTCGTTGCGATCGGCGAATGCGGTCTCGACTACTTCCGCAACTTTTCGCCACGAGCAGCGCAACTCTCCGCTTTCCAGGCTCAGCTGGACATCGCTGCGGAGACAGGACTGCCGGTGTTCCTGCACCAGCGTGATGCCCATGACGATTTCGTCGAGGTGCTGGAACCGATGTTGCCGAAGCTGTCCCGGGCTGTCGCGCATTGCTTTACCGGCGAACACGAGTCGCTGCGCGAGTACCTCGCCATGGGCCTGTACATCGGAGTTACCGGCTGGATCTGCGACGAGCGTCGCGGCACCCACCTGAGGGACATCGTGGAGATCGTGCCCGACGACCGCCTGATGATCGAGACAGACGCGCCCTACCTGCTGCCGCGCACGATCCGCCCGAAGCCGAAGACACGCCGCAATGAACCGATGTACCTGCCGGAGGTGGTACGCGTCGTTGCCGACGCTCGCGGCCAGACGGAGGCGCATATTGCAGGCATCACGTCCGAAAACGCCGTGAGGTTTTTCGGGCTCGACTGATCTGACCGGGCGCCGGCTTCGGCCAGCGTCACTCCGCGGGCCGGTCGAGCGCGCCAAGCGCGCGCTGGTTGTCGGATATGATTGCCTTCATGAGATCGCCGATCGAAATAATTCCCAGAACGCGGTCCCCGTCGACGACGGGCAAATGCCGGATGCGTTTCTCCGTCATCAACATCATGCATTCGTCGATGTTCTGTTCGACGCTGGTCGTAAGGACATCGGCAGTCATGATGTCCGCGACGCGGGTGGTCTCGCTGGACGTGCCACTAACTAAGACCTTGCGCGCATAGTCGCGCTCGGTGACGATTCCGCAAAGTTGGCTGTCCTGCATTACCAGCAATGAACCGATGCCCCGCTCGGACATCAGCTCGACGGCGACGGCCACGGGCGCCTCCGGCGCGATACTGATCACTTCGCTGCCCTTGTCGCTGAGCAGATCGCCTACCTGTTGCAAAACGCTTCCTCCCCGGGTCTGAGGTAAGTTTAGCAGTCTTGCACGGCGACTGCGCCACTGCTGCGGTAAACCGTGATAGATTGGCGCTTGCCGCGCTGGTTACCATGCGCGGCACGCCAGGGCAGGCTTGGGAGCTGAAAGGCAGGCATGCAGGATATTGCTGACAGAATACTGCGGGAGTACTCGCTCTACCGCGACGGATCGACGGAGCTGCGCAACGGACTGCTCGAGCATGTGCGGCTGTTCGACAGTAAGGCCCTGAAGGATGGCCACCTGTTCCGGGTCGGCGACCGCAGTGACTCGATCTGCCTGATTGGCAGCGGCAACATCCGCGTCTACGTGTCCGGCGTGTCGGGCCGCGGCGTGCTGCTATACAACGTGCGCGCCGGCGAGATTTGCCCGATCAACATGCGCATGGTGCTCGCCAGGACCGTCGCGCTGGCTCATGCGGACGCCTCGGCAGACCTCAACGCGGTTGTCCTGAACCGCGCGGGCGTGCGTGACCTGTCGACCCGTTTCGGTGAATTCCACCATTTCGTGCAGCAGTCCGTCGCCGAACGCTTCGAAGAGATCATCGTACGAATCAGCGATATCACGACGCGGAGCGTGGATCATCGCCTTGTTGACCTGCTGCTCGAGGAATTCGACAAGTCTGAAGCCGAGCGTCCCACGATCAAGATGACAAACGATGACATTGCGCTGGCTGTAGGCACCGCGCGCGAAGTCGTCAATCGCAAGCTGCATGAACTTGAACGGCTCGGGGCGCTCAAACTCGGCCGCGGTCGAATCTGGCTCGAGGACCGGACAGCATTAAAGGCAATGATGAAGCCCAGGCGGTCCATTGCGGAGGCGTCATGACAGACAATCAGCTGTTCTCGTCCAGCGCGAGCCACATCAGGTAATCCATGAATGTCGACCGGCCGAGCCGGAACTCGGCGGTGCCGATCCGACGAAACCCGTATGCCTCGTAAAACCCGGTGGCCCAGTCTGCGTCCTGCCAGACGCTGAGCCAGATGCCCGTGTAGCCTTCGTCGCGCGCTGCGGCCACCGCGTTATCCATCAGCATCCGCCCGATTCCCCTGCGCAACCGCCCGGCATCCACGTAGAGCTGCTGGATCTCGATTGCCTCCGCGGCCGGCACGGCATCGGGGGCAGGACCGTGGCGAATCTTTACGAAACCGGCAATTTGGTCCGCTTCGTACGCGATCGTGTAGCTGACGCCGGGCGCTTGCAGTTCTCGAGCAACATAGTCCTGCCCGAAATACTGCTCCAGGTGAACCGCGAGATCGTCCGCCCGCGAGTGCTTGCCGTAGGCCTGTGCAAACAGCCGACTGCCGGCCGCTGAGAGTGCCTCGGCATCAACGGCATTTGCAGCTGCAAGCCGAATGGGAGAGTTCATGCTTCACCGAGCGCATTCTTCTGCAATAACTCCCAGTGCGACCTGAATGCCTCGACCTTGCGTTGCGCGGCAGCCTTGTCCTTCTCCGCGAATTCCTCGAGCAGCTCGTCGAGCGAACACACCATCGACGGAACCCCCTTGGTGAATTCGGCGCCATCCAGGAACAAGACGCGCCCTTCGACCGGCACCTGGCGCACGATTTGCCGGACCGCCGCGATTCGATCGTACAGCGCGGGCTGGGGATTCGAGAACGTAAAGCGGCGGTCCTCGCTGATCACGGTCCAGTCCTGCATCTTGTCGCTGCCGAAAACCACGCCCTGAACGTCCTTGATGTGCAGGATAAGGAGACCTTGAGCGGTCAGCAGCAGGTAATCGATCTGTATCTCACCGTCGTCGGAGTCGGGAACGACGAGCCCCTCGATACGAGCGTATGCGATCTCCCTGAGCACGCGCTGCAGGTGGTCTCCGCCGACGCGACGCCGATAAACGAGCCAGACGACGAGCAGCAGCAGGAGGACCGGCAATAACCAGGTCGCGTCAACCGAATTAAGGATGTCTGCCATTTACCGGAGCCGGCTCCCGATAGATGCCGTATTAATGGCGACTGATAGCGCCATCGTCAAGCGCTCACGCCGAAAAGAATTCGCGCAGCGCAGCATCGAGCGCCGCGAGGTCGGCGTCGATGGCGACGGAGCGGCTCGGCCGCGCGAGAATCTCGGCAAGTCCTTCCGGCAATGGCACGGTAGTCCCGATCAACGGCTCCACGATCGTTTCGAATTTGGCCGGGTGTGCCGTCGCAACCAGAATCCAGTCATGCCCTGCCCTCAGTTCGGCGCTCAACTGGCGCCAGGTATGCGTCGCCGTAGCAGTATGAGGGCAGGTGGCAAAGCCGAATTCGTCGTAGTCCCGGCGTATCGCCGCCTCGATCAGGTCATCCGTTACCGCGAGGACGCCCAGCCGCTCACGCAGTGCTTCGGCATCGCCGACGAGACTGCGCAGTCTCTCCATGTTGCTGGGATCGCCCACGTCCATCGCCGACGCGAGCGTTTGCAGGCTGGGGCGCGGCAGCCACTCGAGCGTCTCGAAATAGTCACTGATCGTGCGATTTGCGTTCGTCGCGAGAATGATCGGGCCGACGGGCAAGCCCATCTCCCGCGCCATGACGCAGGCGAGCGCGTTGCCCAGGTTGCCGGTCGGCACGATGAAACCCGGTTTGCGCCCGGTCCGCGCAAAATGATCGAGGCTCGCGTGAGCATAATAAGTACTTTGCGGCAGCAGGCGGCCGATGTTGATGCTGTTTGCGGAACTGAAGCGAAACCGGGTGCCGAGGCCCGCGTCCGCCAGCGCACTCTTGACCAGCGCCTGGCAGTCGTCGAAGGCGCCTCGAACGCACAGCGACAGCACATTGTCGCCCCAGCAGGTCAGCTGTTGCGCCTGGCGATCCGAGACGCGGCCTTGCGGGAAGAGTACGACTACGCGCATGCCGGGCCGCTCGTTGAATGCTGCAGCAACCGCACCGCCGGTATCACCTGAGGTCGCCACGAGGATCGTCAGCGGGAACGCCTCGTCGCCTTCCAGGCGCGTGAGGCAGGCGGCGAGGAACCCGGCACCCACGTCCTTGAATGCGGCCGTCGGCCCGTGATAAAGCTCCAGCAGGCCGGCGGATCCCCTGCCGGCCGGCAACCGCGTGACGGGAATCGGGAAGCTGAACGTCTCGGCGAGGATCGCCTGCAGGTCGTCCCGCAGCGCCGAGCCGGAAAAGAATGGCGCCATCAGCAGCGCGGCGACCTCGCGGATCGATCTTGCGGCCGCGAAATCCTCGGCGGTGAAAGCCGGGAGCCGCCGCGGCAGGAACAGGCCGCCGTCGCTTGCTATGCCACGCACGAGCGCTTCATCCAGCGTAACCGGCCCTGCCCCGCGTGTGCTGAAGTAATGCATGCTCAGGTTTCCAGCCTGGCGCCTTCCGCATCCAGCGGGCTTACCCAGGACTGGCATGCGATGCCGAGAGCAAGGCAGGCCTGCTCCATTGCGCTGGCCAGGTTGAGCGCTCTGCGCTCCTCGCAAAGGGCGAAAATACTCGGGCCGCTGCCCGACAGGCTGCAGCCCAGGGCGCCTCCCCGAACAGCTGCATCCTTGACGCTTTCGAAGCACGGCACGGCGGCCGCCCGCTGCGGCTCGATGACCACGTCGCGGAGCGTACGGCCGATCAGCTCGACGTCCCCGGCCATGCACGCCGCGATGAAGCCGGCGAGGTAGCCCTGCTGCTGGAGCCACTGTTCCATTGAGTAGCCTCTTGCCAGGCCGCGGCGCGCATGCGCCGTGTTGACCTGCAGCTCCGGGTGTACCAGTACGGCGCTCACACCCGCCGGCACCGGCAGGCGCACGACATCAGGCAGGAGCACGGTCGGGCACAGCACCAGCCCCCCGAGCAGGCTCGGCGCAACATTGTCCGCGTGCAGTCCGCCGCTCGCGTACTGTTCGCCCGCGAGTGCATGCGGTAATAACGCAGCCGTCTCGAGCGGCTCGTCAAGCAGCGCGTTGACGGCCACGACCGCCGCAACCGCGGATGCCGCCGAGCTTCCCATACCGGACTGCAGGGGCACGCCCTTGTGTACTTTAAGCGCGGCGCCGCCGGAGGCACCTGCAGAATCCCACAGCGACTGTGCGGCGATGGACGCCGTGTTGTCGTGCGCATCGGTCGACAAGTAAGGATGGATCTCGCCGTCAAGACCGCGAACCTCGTCGATTGATATGCCCGCTGAATCGCTGCGTGAGGCGATCACCCTGTCGCCGGCGCCGCCACCGAGGGCCAGCCCGAGCATATCGAAACCGACACCCACGTTGCCGATGGACGCGGGGGCGAATGCCGTTACCGCATCAGACATAGCCCGCACCCGTGCTGAGGTAGTTCGCAAGGCGCAGCAAATCCGCGAAGACCCCGGCGGCTGTGACTTCCGGCCCCGCACCCGGGCCCTGCACAACGAGTGGATTCGCCGAATAACGATCGGATTCGAACTGCACGATGTTGTCGGTCAGGTTGATATTGGAGAACGGATGGTTCGTATCCACGGCCTCGAGCCCGACAGACGCATTTCCGCCGGCATCCAGGCGGGCGACGTAGCGCAGTCGCTTGCCCTGCTTCACCGCATCTCGATACAGCGCGTCGATCTCACCATCGTGCTCCGGCAACCTTGCGAGGAACTCGTCGATGCTGCATTCGCGTAAAGCCTCCGGAACCAGGTTCTGAACCGGGAAGTTCCCGATCTCGATCGACTCCCCAAGCTCGCGCGCAAGTATCGTCAGTTTGCGGGCGACGTCCATGCCGGACAGGTCGTCGCGGGGATCCGGTTCCGTGTAACCGTTTTCCCTGGCCTCCCGGACGATATCCGAGAATGGCCGCGTTCCGTCGTAGACATTGAACAGATAGGCGAGCGTGCCCGACAAAATACCCTGCACGGAATGAACCTCGTCGCCGGTCTGGATGAGGTCGCACAGCGTCGTGATGATCGGCAGCGCTGCACCGACCGTGGTCTCGTAGAAGTAGTGTGCGCTGCCCTCGTCGGCCGCCGTCTGCAAAGCCCGGTAGCTCTCGAAAGAACCACTGAACGCTTTCTTGTTGGGCGTGATGACGTGGATGCCGCGCGACAACCACTCGGTGTACCGGGCCGCGATGAATTCGCTGGCCGTGCAGTCGATCATGATCGCATGCGGCAGATGATCCGGGTTCACGTGAGCCTCGAAGGCAGCAAGATCGAGGTCGACGGCCCCGTTGTCGAAGGCCGTCTGCCACCCGGTGAGGTCGATGCGCCGATCGCCGAGCAACATTTCTCGCGAGCGTGCGATGCCGCGCACGCGCAGATCGAGATTGAACCGGTCCTCCAGGCGAGCATGCTGTTTCTCGATCTGCCGCAACAGTGTGCTGCCGACGGTACCGGGCCCGATCAGTCCGATCGAGACCGTCTTCGCCGACAGGTAGAAGCCCGAGTGCGCCGCTCGCAGCGCGCGGGTCGCCTCGTCCGCATCGACCACGGCAGAGATGTTGCGCTCCGACGATCCCTGCGCGATCGCACGAACATTGATGCCCGCGCGGCCAAGCGTGCCGAAGAAGCGGGCGGCGATGCCCGGCGTCCCGGCCATTCCGTCGCCGACCACGGCCACGATGCTTTGCGAATCGGTCACGTCGACGCTCTGAATCTGGCCGCTTGCCAGTTCCTCGGCGAATGCGTCGGAGATGACCTGCCTCGCGCGCTCGGCGAGTACCCTCGGCACGGCGATACAGATCGAATGCTCGGAACTCGCCTGCGAGATCAGCGTAACCGAGACGCCCGCATTCTTGAGCGACGCAAACAGGCGATCCGCGGTGCCCGGCACACCGATCATGCCCGCACCTTCCAGGTTGACCAGGGCCATGTCGCCAATCGCCGTGATGCCCTTGATGTTGTCCGCCAGTGCCGCGTCTGCCGCAATGCGGCTGCCCGGGTGCTCCGGGTTGCGGCTGTTGCGGATGAACACCGGGATATCGTTATCGATAACCGGACCGAGCGTCTGCGGATGAATGACTTTCGCGCCGAAGTACGCGAGCTCCATTGCTTCGTTGTAGGTCAGCTGGTCGATGACGCGCGCCTCGGGCACACGGTTCGGGTCGGCGCTCATGACGCCATCGACGTCCGTCCAGATGCTGAGCTCACAGGCACTGCTCAACGCGGCAAAAATTGCGGCCGAGTAGTCGCTGCCGTTGCGACCGAGCGTGGTTTGCAGGCCGGCTTCGTCGGAGGCAATAAAACCTGTCATCACGGCGATGCCCGAGAAATCGCCGGGCAGAACGTCCCTGAAATTCTGCCGTGATACCTCCCACAATACCGTGGGCCCGAGCTCGGTCTGGTGGACGGTGATGACCTGGCGCGCATCGATCCACGTGCCGCCGCGCGCGGGCGCGAGCTTGCCAATAAGGGCCGCAAGAAGGCGCGCCGACCAGATTTCGCCGTAGCCGGCCACGACGTCCCGGCTTCTTTGCGGCGCCGATCGAACCAGCGCGACCGCCTTCAGTACGTCGCGGATATCCTCCGCATCCTGTCCCCACGCATCGAGCACCTGGACGAGGGCGTCTCCGTCGAGCAGCGCTTTTGCCGTATTCGCATAGCGTTCGCCGATGGCATTAAGGCCTGCTTCGAAACCGTCATCGTCACGCTCGGCCTGGCTGGCGAGGTTCAGAAGAGCATCCGTCATGCCCCCCATCGCAGAAACGACGACCCCGACGCGGTCCCCGGGTCGCTCGACCATGAGGCCGGCTACTCGGCTGAAACAATCGGCGTCGGCGAGGCTGCTGCCCCCGAACTTGTGGATTTTCCAGCGGTCGTTCGCCAATTGTCTGTGCGCCCTTTACGCAAAACGCTGAATGATAGCGACAGTTCCCGGCTGCGTCGCCTGTTTTATCTGAAACGAAAATGGCGCCTAAACAGGGGACAGTGACTTTAAGTGCCAGTCGACGACTTGGAAGCAACTGGTAGCCTGGCACTTAAAGTCACTGTCCCGAAATTGGGAATGGTGGGGGCACTAGGATTCGAACCTAGGACCAGCGGCTTAAAAGGCCGATGCTCTACCGACTGAGCTATACCCCCGGGGCAGCCGAGACTCGGGCTCGGCTCGCGAGGCCGCGCATCATACCGCAAAGGCGCCAAATGACAAGCGCGGCGCCGGTCAGACGCCTTCCGTACCCATCCGCTCCAGGCGCTGGCCCGCGAGTCTCGCGGCCGTGGTCTCGGGATAGTCCGCCCGCACCTTGGATAGCGCGGCGCGCGCCGCATCCCAGCGTTCCAGTTCGTAATTGCAGTAGCCCATCTTCAGCAGGGCATCCGGCACCTTGCGCGAGCGCGGATACTGCTCGATGACGGTCTGAAATGACGACAGCGCCTGTTCGAACTGCTGCGTGACGTAATGGGATTCAGCCAGCCAGTACTGCGCGTTGTCGGCCAGCTCGCTGTCCGGATACGTGACGAGAAACTGCTGGAACGCCAGCGCCGCGGGCTCGTAACGCTGCTCCTTGAGCAGCTCGAATGCGGCCTGGTAGTTGTCCCGGTCGGAACCGCCCGGCACGGGCAGCTGGCCCGGCGGCAGCGTACCACCTTCCATCACGCTCACCGCACCTCGCGCCTGCAACGCGCTCTCCAGGCCCTGAATGCGGGCGTCGAGATCGGCGTACAGCTCGCGCTGCCGCTCATAGGTGGTCGATGCGTTGTACTCGATTTCCTCGGCGTTTCCTTGCAGCACATCGACGCGCCGCTCCAGCGCGCTGAGCTGCTGCGTCATGCTGACCAGGCTCTGGTTCTGCACCACGCGCTCGATCGCCTGCAGCCGGCGGTCCAGTTCATCCAGCTTCAAGAGCACCGGATCCTCGGACGGGGGTGTCAGCGCCGTGCAGCCTGCAATAACCAGAACTGCCGGTATAGCGGCGAGCGTGCGACTGTCTTTCACGTTGCGAATACCGTCCTTCCTAGTTCGTGTACTTGACCTCGACGCGGCGATTCTGTGCCCATGAATCCTCATCACCTCCAAGTGCGACGGGACGCTCTTCGCCGAAGCTCACCGTCGCAATCTGCGACGCCGATGCGCCCTGGATCATGAGCATTCGGCGCACAGACTGCGCCCGCCGCTCACCGAGACCGATGTTGTACTCGCGGGACCCGCGCTCGTCGGCATGCCCCTCGAGCCGCACACGAATCGTCGAATCGTTCGCGAGGATCAGCGCATGGCGCGCGACAATATCGGTGAAATCCGCCCGAACCTCGGACGAATCGAAGTCGAAATAAATGATGTTGGTCAACTCGCCCGAGGAATAATCGTCCGCGAGCGCCTCACCGCCACCCATCGGGTCGTCGCCGTAGACGTCGGTATCCGCCCCGGAATCAGTCGCGTCGTAGGAAGTATCGGTCGGATCGGGATCCGGAACCGTATTCGACGCGCAGCCGACGAGCAGCGCGAGCATCAGTGTGGTTACAGCCAGTTTGTACTTGAGCATCGTATCGTCCTTTGCGAAGTGTATTCTGGTCAGTTCAGAATTCTTTTAAAACAATAGGTTATCGCCGTTTTTTAATGTAACCTATTCGAAACTAGTAGCGCGGAAACGGCGACCAGACCGGTTCTCTCACGTCGCCCTGCCCGGAACTAACCCGCTGACGAATCAAGCCGTCGGCTGTCACCGTTTCAAGCACGCCGTTGCGTGCCTGGCGAGTGGCGTAGATCAGCGTATCGCTGTTCGGCGCGAAACTCGGTGACTCGTCCTGCTGCCCCGCAGACACCACGAGCAGTTCCTTGCTCCTGACGTCCATCACCGCAATGCGGTAGCTGCCGCGATCGAGGTGTACCATCGCAAGGCGCTTGCCGTCCGGCGACAGTCTTGGCCGGGCATTATAACTCCCCTCGAAGGTCACGCGCTCCGGCGTACCGCCCGCCGCCGGCACCCGGTAGACCTGCGGTCCCCCACTGCGGTCGGACGTGAAATAAATATAGCGCCCGTCGGGCGACCAGCTGCCCTCGGTATCGATGGCGCGGTGCGTGGTGAGGCGCCGGGTCTGCCGCGTCGACAGGTCCAGCACATGGATATCGAGGTTGCCGTCGATGCCACCCAGCGTCAGGACGAGCTGGCGGCCATCCGGTGAGAACGACGGCGCGCCGTTGATGCCGGGCTTGTTGGACACCTGGATGCGATTGCCGGTACGCAGCGTCTGCACCCAGACCGACGACCGGTCATTCTCGAAGGAGACGTAGGCGAGTCGGCGGCTGTCCGGTGACCAGGCGGGCGACATGAGCGGATCGGCGCTCTGCAGGATCACGGTCTCGTTGGCACCGTCCTGGTCCGCCACCACGAGGCGGTAGGTCTGCTCCTGCTGGCTTCGTTCGGCAGTAACGAACGCGACCTTGGTTGCGAATACGCCCTTGATGCCCGTCAGCTTCTCGTAAATCATGTCTGCCGCACGATGCGCGACGATGCGCATCGTGCCGCGGCTTGCGGGAATGCGGTAGCCGACGAGCTGCTCCCGGCGAAACACATCGAACAGCTGGAAGCTCACGCTGTAAGCGTTGTCGCCCGTCTGCACGATCCGCCCCACGACCACGGCCTCGGCCTTGACGAACGACCAGTCGTCGAAATCGAGCTCGGCACCGGTGGTCGGCTTCTGCAGCATGTTCTCTTCGGCGATTGGCGCGAAGCGCCCGCTGCGCCGCAGGTCTGCGGCAATTACCTCGGCGATGTCGAGGGGCATTTCGCCGGACTGGCCCTCCCAGCCGAACGGCACGATCGCAACCGGTGTTCGCGCGACCCCACCCTTGGTAATTTCGATGGTGATGTCGCCGAGCGCGCTGCCCGCGAACAGAAAAACCGCGAATCCCAGGAAAATTGCATGTCTAAGCACGATGGACGTCTACCTCTGTCATTGCCGGGCTATTGTTCAGGTATGAAGCGAAATCGCAAGTTTGGATCGAAAAGTAGCCGGTTATCGGGCAAGGGCAGCGGCGAAGCCTTGTAAACCGCGGCCTCGATCGATCGCTCGACGGCTGCGTCGCCGTTACAGCTCACGACACGCGCCGAAATCACCTCGCCCGTTGCCGACTGGCGCACCTGCACCAGGCAGTCCAGGCCGGCTTGCGCGCTGGCCGGTCGTGCCCAGTTGCGCAGCACCTTTTGCTGCAAAGCAAACTGGTAAGCCGCCATTTCCGTGGAATTCATGGCTTCGAGGCGTTCCGCCTCCTCGTTAACGGCGCTCTGAAATGCCGCGCTTTCCGCGTCGCGCCGCCTGCGCTCGTTCTCCGCGCGCTGGCGTTCGATCTCCCGCTGCCGCTCGAGTTCCGCCTCGCGGCGCTTGCGCTCCAGCTCTGCCTCCTCCTCGCGGCGTTTGCGTTCGCGCTCCGCCTCTTCCTCGCGTTTGCGCCGCGCCTCTTCCTCGCGCTCGCGGCGCTCGGCTTCTTCCCGCTTGCGCTGCTCCTCGGCCTCCTGCTGGCGCCGCAGCTCTTCCAGCCTCTGCTGCTCGATCAGGGCGTCCTGCTGCCGCTTCGCCTCTTCCGCGGCCAGCCGCGCCTGCTCCTCCGCCGCGGTATCCACGGCCGGCGGCGGCTCCTGCTCCACGACCGGCGGCGGCTTCTTCTCCACGGGCGGCGGCAGGACCGTGCTGTCCGCGACGAGCGTGCCCTTGATGACCAGCGGCATGGGCGGAGGCTTGCGCGCGGAAAAATCGAACGCAACAAACATCGACGACGCAATCAGCACGTGCAGCAGCACGGCCATGAACACGGGAACGATGTTGTACCTGTCGCGAATCACGCGCTACTCGGGTATCGGGTAGGTATCCAGCGGGTCGGTGACGAAGCCGATACTTTGCGCACCGCCTTGCTGCAGGACCACCATCGCCCCGACCACGTTGCCGTACGGTACCGCGCGGTCCGCCTTCACCAGAACCTGTGTCTCGGGGCTCGTGCGCAGCACGATGCCCACGCGGCGAATGACCTCTTCTCCGGTCGTCGGTTTGTCCTCGTCGTCGCCGACGTTGATATAGAGATTGCCTTCCTTGTCGACACTGAGTACGAGCGGTGGCGCATTCGGCACATCCTGAATAGGTTCCGCCGCGGCTTTCGGCAGGTCGACCTCGATGCCCTGCGTCAGTAGCGGCGCCGTCACCATGAAAATGACCAGCAATACGAGCATGACGTCGATATACGGCACGACGTTGATCTCGCCCATCAGCTTGCGTTTCTGCAGCGGCGTCGGCATGTCAGATTCCTCGCTTGGCCCGCGCGTGACGGTGCAGGATGCTCGAAAATTCCTCCATGAAGCCGTCATAGCGGTATTCGAGCCGCACGACCTTGTCGGCATAGTGGTTGTAAGCGATCACGGCCGGAATCGCCGCGAACAGCCCCATGGCGGTGGCAATCAGCGCCTCGGCAATCGGCGGCGCTACCGTGGCCAGGGTGGCGGACTGCATGTTTCCGATCTCCATGAACGCATTCATGATGCCCCAGACCGTGCCGAAGAGGCCCACGTAAGGGCTCGTCGAGCCGATCGTCGCCAGCGGGGCGAGACCCTGTTCGAGCCTGTCGACCTCGCGCATCTGCGACACGTGCATCGCACGGCGGCACTCCTCTATGAGCTTGTCGGGATTGACCTCGCTACCCTGCAGGCCGCGGTTGAATTCCCTGAAGCCGCCTTCGAAGATACTCGCCATGCCGATTGCGCCGCCCTTGCCCCGGGCCGCACTCTGGTACAGCGTGTTCAGGTCACCACCGGACCAGAATGCAGCTTCGAAGTCATCGGAAGCCGCCCGCGTACGCCGGATCAGGCGGCGTTTCGTAAAAATGATGGTCCACGAGACCAGGGACGCGAGAATCAGCAGGATCATTACAATCTGGACGGGAATACTGGCCTGCAGCAGCAGGCCGATGACCGAAAGGTCGCTTGTCATGATGGATTAACCTCGAATAGCGACGCCGGCACGCGCTGTGGCTTCAGCGTGTCGGCATTCAGAAATGCGGCGCGGACGCCTCCCCGGCAGCAGATCGTGCCGTCTAGACTGTCGCGGTAAATAATCTGTTCGATGTCGAAAGTGGCACGACTCAGGCTCGACAGCCGGGCCGTGATGATCAGCTCGTCGTTGAATCTCGCGGGCACCACGAAGTCCAGTTCCGTCCGCGTTACGACGAACATGCGCCGGTCTTCGTGCAGCATCCGTTCCTGGTTGACGCCCAGGGCGCGCAGCCACTCGGTGCGTGCGCGCTCCATGAAGCGGAAGTAGTTCGCGTAGTACACGACGCCCTGCGCGTCCGTGTCTTCGTAATAAACGCGTACGGGCCACTGGAAGGGTTTCGTGTCGCTCACATCCGCCACGGCCGGGTCACTTCCTGTCGAACAACGGCAATTCCGGTGGCGCCTCGGAAACCGGGGGCGTCAGGCCGAAATGCAGGTACGCGTTCCTGGTTGCGACGCGGCCACGCGAAGTACGCATCATGAACCCCTGCTGGATCAGGAACGGCTCGAGGACGTCCTCGATCGTGCCGCGCTCCTCGCCGATGGCGGCGGCGAGGCTGTCGATGCCCACGGGACCACCATCGAACTTCTCGATGATCGTGCGCAACAGGCGCCGATCCATGGCATCGAAGCCGTGCGGATCGACCTGCAGCATGTCCATCGCGCTGCTCGCCACCGGCCCGGTTACGGTGCCATCCGCCTCGACCTCGGCAAAATCACGCACCCGGCGCAACAGGCGATTCGCGATGCGCGGCGTCCCCCTCGCCCTGCGGGCAATCTGCCGCGCGCCCTCGTCCTCGATCGGTAACTGCAGGATGTCGGCCGAGCGTCGCGCGATGGCATGCAGCTCGTCCACAGAGTAAAACTCGAGCCGCTGCACGATACCGAAACGATCGCGAAGCGGCGACGTGAGCAAGCCTGCCCGCGTCGTTGCGCCGACCAGGGTGAACGGCTGCAGGTCGAGCTTTATCGAGCGCGCCGCAGGCCCCTCGCCGATCATGATGTCGAGCTGGAAATCCTCCATGGCCGGATAGAGGACCTCTTCGACGACCGGGCTCAGCCGGTGAATCTCGTCCACGAACAGGACGTCATTGGGTTCCAGATTGGTAAGGATCGCGGCGAGATCGCCCGGACGCTCGAGCACCGGCCCCGAGGTATGGCGGAGATTCACCTGCATTTCATTGGCGATGATATGAGCGAGCGTCGTCTTGCCGAGCCCGGGCGGACCGAAGATCAGAACGTGATCGAGTGCTTCGCTGCGCTTGCGCGCCGCTTCGATGAAGATGCCCATCTGCTGCTTGACGCCCGGCTGGCCGACGTACTCGTCGAGAAGCTTCGGCCTGATCGCGCGGTCGAACAGCCTGTCCTCGGGTTTCGGCTCACCACTTGCCAATCGGTCGTGTTCGATACCGGTCATGTCTTATAGCGCCACCTGTCGCAATGCGAGCCGGATAATATCCTCTGCGGATTTGCCGTCAACGTCGAGTTCGCCGATCAGTTTCTGCACTTCGCGCGGCTTGTAACCCAGCGATACCAGCGCATCCACGGCTTCCGACTTGGCCCCGGCTTCCACTTCGACCTTCGTAGTCCCGGTTTGTGCGGATGGCGTGTCGATCCGGTCCCGCATTTCGATGATCAGGCGCTCGGCGGTCTTCTTGCCGATGCCGGGTACCTTGACCAGCGACGCGGCATCTTCGTATTCGACGCAGCGCCTGAAACCGTCGACGCTCATCGACGACAGCACAGCGAGACCCATTTTCGCACCGACACCACTGATCTTCAGCAGCAAGCGGAACAGGGCTCGCTCCTCCTCGGTGGCAAAGCCATACAGTGTCTGGGCGTCCTCGCGGACTACCATGTGCGTGTACAGGAAGACTTCGTCACCGGTCGGCGGCAGCTCGAGGAATGTCGACATCGGCGTCTCGACCTCGTACCCGACGCCATGGCATTCGATGATGATCGCAGGCGCCTGCTTGAGGGTCAGCCGACCGCGGAGCGATGCGATCATCGTGAAAGTACCCGCGTCTCGCTAAGCGCGAGTTTTGCCCGTACGCGATGCTGGTGACCGTGGCACAATGCCGCGGCCAGCGCGTCCGCCGCGTCCAGCGACGGCGCGGCATCAAGGTTCAGCAGGGAGACGACCATGTGCTGCACCTGCTCTTTACTTGCCGCACCGGTACCGACAATCGCCTGCTTTATTTCGCGCGGCGCGTACTCGTAGACCTCCGTGTCGAAACCAAAGGTCGCGCACAATGCCGCGGAACGGGCGTGGCCCAGTTTCAGCGCACTGCCCGCATTCCTGTGCATGAAGACACTCTCGATCGCCACGACGTCGGGGCGATACTGCGCGACGATCTCGCTGACCGCGGTGAAGATCTGCCTGAGGCGTTCGGGGAAGGTGCCATCCGCACTGCTGACCACGCCGCTGGCCACGTAGGTCGGCTCGTCGCCGGCAAAATCGAGCACGCCGAAACCGGTCTTCCGGGAGCCTGGATCAATGCCGAGGATGCGTCGCGTATTGGCCAATTCGATTCTCAGAGCTGCGCCAGCACATCATCGCTGATGTCCGCGTTGCTGTAGACCTCCTGTACGTCGTCGAGATCCTCCAGTGTCTCCAGCAGTTTCACCATTGAGGCGGCTGCGTTGACGTCGAGTTCGGAATTCGTCGAGGCGCGCATCGTGAGCTGTGCAGACTCCGGTTCATGGCCCGTTGCGCGCATGGCGTCACGCACGCTTTCGAAGTCGGCGGGCTCGGTCAGCACCTCGATCGAACCTTCATCATCGACGACCACGTCCTCGGCGCCAGCCTCGATCGCGGCCTCCATGATGGCATCCTCGTCGGCGTCTTCGGGATACAGCAGCTGGCCGACGTGATTGAACAGGTAGTTGACCGAACCGTCGGCCCCCAGGTTGCCGCCGAACTTGGAAAAGGCATGGCGAACCTCGGCAACGGTCCGGTTCTTGTTGTCCGTGAGGCAGTCGACCATGACGGCCGTACCGCCCGGACCGTAGCCCTCGTAGCGCATCTCCTGGTAGTCGGCGCCGTCGAGTTCGCCAGCGCCCCGCTTTACGGCCCGCTCGATGTTGTCCTTCGGCATGCTCTGGGCCTTGGCCTTGTCGATCGCCAGCCGCAGGCGCGGATTCGCATCCGCATCGCTGCCGCCCATTTTCGCCGCCACCGTGATCTCACGAATCAGTTTCGTGAAGAGTTTGCCACGCTTCTTGTCCTGGGCGCCCTTGCGATGCTGGATATTCGCCCATTTACTGTGTCCTGCCATACCGTTCTGCTATTGTCCCGCAGCCCCCGACAAAGCCAATACCGGCCAAGGACCGTTCGCATGCCGGTCCTCTCAGCCTGATACGATTTCACCCCCATTGCCCAAGTTTGAATCCGGCCGGGGCCACGGGGCCGAAATCAGCGCGTATGATAACGGTTATTGCCGGGACAGGCACACTGCGAAGTTCTGCCAAATGGCGGTTACGAAACCTGAAAATCACGACAACGGCACCGAACAGGCGGATACCGTCTCAGCAGCACGCGATTTCGTGGGCGCGTTGCCTGCGCGCCCGGGGCTGGCGCAGGCGGTGCAGGATGGCGAGGCGATCGCGGCCATCGTCGCGTCGCTCGGGTTGCCGCAGGACGTCGTCGCCGCGGTGCACCTGTACCCCCTGGTTCGTGACGGTTTTATCGATGATGAAGCCATTAAAAACAGTAATTTAGAGTCTCTTTCTCAAGTAATTCGAGGGTTGGTCCGGCTCGGCCGGTTCTCCCTGCCTGCCGAGTGGCAGCCGGGCGAGGCACTCGCCGTGCAGCAATCCGAGGCCTTGCGCAAGATGCTCCTGGCGGTCGTATCGGACGTGCGCCTCGTGCTCGTGCGCATCGCCGAGCAGCTGCACCGCATGCGTTCGGCCAAGCGAGCCTCGGTTGCCGAGAAACAGGCATTGTCGACCGAAACGCGCGAAATCTATGCGGCACTCGCGAACCGCCTCGGCGTGTGGCAGCTCAAATGGGAACTCGAGGACCTCGCGTTTCGCTACATGGAGCCCGAGACGTATGGGGAAATTGCGAGCGCGCTGAAGGAAAAGCGCGAGGAGCGCGAGGCGTTCATCGAACGGGTCAAGGAAATTCTGCGCCGCGAGCTGCTGGCCGCCGGCGTGGAGGCCGAGGTTACCGGACGCCCGAAACACATCTACAGCATCTGGCGCAAGATGCAGCGCAAGGACCGCGGCCTCGAGAGCCTGTTCGACATACGCGCAGTGCGCATCCTGGTCGACGATGTGAAAGACTGTTACGCAGCGCTCGGTGTCGTCCACAACCTCTGGTCGTACCTGCCGGGCGAATTCGACGACTACATCGCAAACCCGAAGGAAAACGACTACCGCTCCCTGCATACGGCCGTTATCGGTCCGCAGGGCAAGACGCTGGAGGTCCAGATCCGCTCGTTCGACATGCACCGGCAGGCAGAGCTCGGTGTTGCGGCCCACTGGCGCTACAAGGAAGGTGGCGGCGCGCCGGCAGCCTTCGACCAGAAGATCCGCTTCCTGCGGCAGTTGCTCGACCCGGGCAACGACAGCGGCGACCTGCTCGATCAGATACGGGACGATCTGTTCGAAGACCGGGTATACGCGGTCAGCCCGAAAGGCGACGTCGTCGAGCTGCCCGCGGATGCCACGCCGCTCGATTTCGCCTACCACGTGCATACCCAGGTCGGTCATCGCTGCCGCGGCGCCAAGGTCAACGGCCGCATCGTGCCCCTCACCTACAAGGTCCGGAACGGCGACCAGATCGAGATCATCACCGGCAGCCAGCCACAGCCCAGCCGCGACTGGCTCAGCCCGCACCTCGGCTACCTGGCCGGCGGCCGCAGCCGCGCGAAGGTGCGCAACTGGTTCCGCCAGCAGGACAGGGACCAGCACCTGCGCCAGGGCCGGGAGATCCTCGAGCGGGAGTTCGCGCGCCTCAACGTGAGGGACGTGGCGACCGACACCATCGCGGGCCAGATGAAATTCAACAACACCGACACCTTGTGCGTTGCCCTGGGGGCGGGCGACCTCACGCCCGCGGCCGTCGCCACGGCGCTGCAGCAGATCCGGGGGGTCGATACGGCGCGGACGCTGCGGCGCCGGCGCCCGGCACAGCGCAGCGCAGGACAGCCCGAGGGCGTGGCGGTAAGCGGCGTCGGGGATCTCATGTGCAACTTCGCGCGCTGTTGCCGCCCGGTACCGCCGGAACCGATATCGGGCTACATCACCCAGGGGCGCGGCGTGAGTATCCATCGGCAGGACTGCGGCAATTTCCTGGGCCTCAATCAGCGCCACCCGGAACGCATCATCGAGGTGGACTGGGGCAGTTCGGAATCCGCTACCTACCCCGCCGACCTGATGCTGCGCGCCTACGACCGCAGCGGTCTGATCCGCGACATCAGCACCATTCTTGCCGATGAAGGGGCCAACGTCACCGATCTGAAGAGTACGACGGACAAGAAGACGCTGGAAACCGTGATGGAGATCAGTGTCGAAATCCGCGACCTGCCGACGCTGAGCACCACCATTGCACGCCTCGAGCAGCTGCCAAACGTCATCACCGTGCACCGCCGGACCTGATTTCGGTTACTATTCGGGGGCATCAAGAAACAGAACAAGAAAGGATGGGGGGAATGCAGGAATACGTCGATCTTATCAACAGCTTTGTCTGGAGCCCGGTGCTCGTCTATCTCCTGCTCGCGGCCGGACTCTTCTTTTCTGTCCTCACGCGATTCGTACAGGTGCGTCTGTTCAAGGAGATGATCCACCTGCTGTTCTCCAGCAAGGAATCCGATCGCGGTATATCGTCCTTCCAGGCGTTGTCGGTGTCGCTGTCAGGCCGGGTCGGTACGGGCAACATCGCCGGCGTTGCCGCTGCGATCGGTTTCGGCGGCCCCGGTGCCGTCTTCTGGATGTGGGTCGTCGCATTCCTCGGCGCGGCAACCGCCTACGTCGAATCGGCGCTGGGCCAGATCTACAAAGAGGAAGACGAGGGCCAGTTCCGCGGCGGCCCGGCGTATTACATCGAGAAGGCGATGGGCCAGAAATGGTACGCGTGGATATTCGCTATCTCGACCATTTTCGCCGTCGGGCTGCTGCTCCCGACCGTGCAATCCAACGCCATCGGCAATGCCGCCGATCTCGCCTTCGGCGGATCCGGCGTCCTGGAAACGTCACTGGGAACGGTAACCTACACCAAGCTGGTTACCGCGATCGGCGTCGTATTGCTTCTCGGCTTCATCATCTTCGGTGGCGTCAAGCGCATCGCGCACTTTACCCAGGTCGTCGTGCCGTTCATGGCGATCGGCTATGTGCTCCTCGCCATCGTCATCATCCTTCTGCACATCACCGAGCTGCCCGGCATCCTCTTGCTCATCGTCACGGATGCTTTCACGCCGATGGCAGGTGTCGGCGCAGCAATCGGCTGGGGCGTCAAGCGCGGCGTGTACTCGAACGAAGCCGGCCAGGGCACGGGCGCGCATGCGGCCGCGGCTTCCGAGGTCGAGCACCCGGCACAACAGGGATTGGTGCAGGCCTTTTCGGTCTACGTGGACACCCTATTCGTCTGCTCCGCCACGGCTTTCATGATATTGATCACGAACCAGTACTACGTGACGGGCATCGAGGCGACCGAAAGCGGCGGCATGCTGTCGAACGACGTGCTCGCGAACAGCCCGGCTTTCACCCAGTACGCGCTCGAGAGTGTCGTCGGCGGGTTCGGCAAGACCTTTGTGGCATTCGCACTGTTCTTTTTCGCGTTCACCACGATCCTCGCCTACTACTACATCGCCGAGACCAACGTCGCCTATATACGACGCACGATACGTATCCCCGGCGAGATCACCGTGCTGAAGATCATGATACTCGGCGCGGTCTTCTACGGCACCGTGCGCACGGCCGACCTTGCCTGGGCACTCGGCGACATGGGCGTGGGCCTGATGGCATGGCTCAACATCATCGGCATCCTGATCCTGTTCCTGATGGGCAAGCCGGCGCTGAAGACGCTGTGGGACTACGAAGAGCAGATGAAGGCCGGTGTCGAGAAATACACCTTCGATCCCAGGAAACTGGGCATCAAGAACGCGGACTTCTGGGAACGCGAAGGCTGACCGCGGCGCAGCCAGGGCCTGTTAGACGATGAACAGGCCCTAGTTCACGTAGTTCAGCGCGCGCTTGTCGACGGCAAGCGCCGCTTCATGAACGGCTTCGGCCAGGCTGGGATGCGCATGGATCGTGCGCTGGATGTCCTCGGTGCTCGCCGAAAACTCCATGGCAAGGACAGCTTCGGAAATCAGTTCGCCAGCCATGGGGCCAACGATGTGCACCCCGAGTACCTCGTCGTCGTCTTCCGCCGAGATGATCTTGACCATCCCTGTCGTCTGCTCCATCGCCTTGGCCCGTCCACTCGCCGCAAACGGGAATGAGCCTTTCTTGTAGGGCCGGCCGCTCGCCTTGACCTCGGCTTCGGTCTTGCCCACCCAGGCGATCTCGGGCGCGGTGTAAATTACCGAGGGTATGACGTTGTAGTTGACCTCCGCGATCTCGCCCGCGATCAGATCGGCGGCCATGACGCCCTCTTCCGAACTCTTGTGCGCAAGCATTGGCCCTCGCACCGAATCGCCGATTGCAAATACGCCCTTGACGCGCGTGCGGCATTCGTCGTCCACAACGATGAAACCGCGATCATCCAGCTGGATACCGGCGTCATCCGCCAGCAAACCCTCGGTATACGGTTTGCGGCCGACCGCCACGATGAGCTTGTCGACCTCGACGGCATGTGATCCGTCCTTATCCTCGTACTCGACCTTGACGCCTTTCTTGCCCGCATTGGCGGCGGTCACTTTCGCACCCAGCCGGATATCGAGCCCCTGCTTCTTGAAGTCCCGTGCTGCCGTATTGGCGACGTCGCGATCCGCCATGAAAAGGAAGTCGTCCATGGCCTCGAGGATGGTCACTTCGGAACCCAGTCGCGACCATACGCTGCCGAGTTCGAGCCCGATAACGCCGGCACCGATAACGCCGAGGCGCTCCGGTACTACCTCGAGTTCCAGGGCATCCCACGAGTCGATGATCGCCTCACCGTCGAACTTCGCGAACGGCAGCTCGACCGGCACCGAGCCGGACGCCAGGATAACGAAATTGGCCTCGATGACCTCTGCATCACCGTCAACCGGGGTGAACTCGACTTTTTTCCCTGCAAGTAACTTGCCGTGGCCCACGAGGCCTTCGACCTTGTTGGCTTTGAACAGGCCGGCGATGCCGCCGGTCAACTGACGCACGATGCCCGCCCGGCGTTTCTGCATCGCGGCGATGTCGAGTCCGAGTTTACCGGTCTTGATGCCGTGCTTCTCGAACTCGTGCGCAGCGCGATGATACAGCTCCGACGACTCCAGCATGGCTTTCGACGGTATGCAGCCCGCGTTCAGGCAGGTACCGCCGAACGCGTACTTACCATCCCGGTTCTGCCACTCGTCGATGCAGGCGACGCTCATACCGTGCTGCGCGGCCCGAATCGCAGCGATATAGCCACCGGGTCCCGCACCGATAACCACAACATCAAATTTTCTGCTCATCTTCGCTGTAATCCTTTAAACCTGTAGCAGCAATCTGCCCGGATCCTCGAGCTGCTCCTTGATCGTGACGAGGAACTGCACCGCCTCGCGCCCGTCGATGATTCGATGATCATACGTGACGGCGAGGTACATCATCGGGCGAATCCTGATTTCGCCATCGGCCACCATCGGCCGTTGCTGGATATTGTGCATACCGAGGATTGCGCTTTGCGGCGGATTCAGAATCGGCGTGGACAACATGGAACCGAAGATGCCGCCGTTGGTGATCGTGAATGTCCCGCCGGTGAGGTCGTCCATACCGATAGTGCCATCCTGGGCCTTGGTCGCCATCGCGCCGAGTTCGGCTTCGAACCGGGCAAAGCTCATCTGATCGACGTCGCGCAACACCGGCACCATGAGGCCCCTGTCTGTCGAGACGGCAATGCCGATATCGTAATAGTTATGGTAGACGATGTCGTTGTCCTCGACCGAGGCATTGACGACCGGGAATTTCTTCAGCCCTTCTACCGCGGCTTTGGCGAAGAACGACATGAAGCCGAGGCGCACACCGTGTTTCTTCTCGAAGGAATCCTTGTACCGGCTACGCAACGCCATGACTTCGCTAAGATCAACCTCGTTGAAGGTCGTGAGCATTGCGGCCGTGTGCTGTGCGTCCACCATGCGCTCGGCGATGCGCGCACGCAGACGGGTCATCGGCACGCGCTGCTCCTTGCGCTCGAGTCCTACGACCGCCTCTTCGTCTTCCACCGTCGGGGCATGGTCGCCCGGCGTTACCTCACCGCGCTCGTCACCCTTCAGGAAGCTCATGACGTCCGCCTTAGTGATACGGCCGTCCTTGCCGCTGCCCGTGACCATCGTCGCATCGAGATCGTGCTCTTCGAGGAGGCGGCGCACGGCGGGGCTGGTTTTTCCGGCTTTGGTCGCAGACGCGGCCTCTTCCGGCGCTTCTTCCGCCTGCGCCGCTTCCCCGGCTGACTCCGCCTGCTCCACGGCCTGCACGGGCTCGCCGGCCGCTTCACCGGCGCTCGCGCCCTCCGCCAGTATCGCGAGCACGTCTCCCGCGGTGACGGTTGCCCCGTCGTCGACCTTTATTTCCTGCAGCACGCCGTCGGCGGGTGCAGGAACTTCAAGCACGACTTTGTCCGTCTCGAGGTCGACGAGATTTTCGTCCCGGCTGACGTGTTCGCCGGCTTTCTTGTGCCAGGCGACGAGGGTTGCGTCTGTCACCGACTCCGGCAGCGCAGGCACTTTTATATCAATACTCATTTGGATTTCCGTTTCGACTGGCGCGGCCTTGCCGACTTGCTCGCCTTGATTTCGATATCAAGTGCCGCGTCGACCAGTGCCTTTTGCTGTTGAAGATGAACTTTGAATATCCCGGAAGCAGGCGCGGCAGACGCGGGACGTCCCGCGTAGTAGAGCTGCTGGTGATCGCGCAAGGGTTCCTGCAGGCGATGCCGGATCTGGTACCAGGCACCCTGGTTCAGCGGTTCTTCCTGGCACCAAACGATGTCCTCGACGTGCTCGTATTGCTCTATGACGGCAGCGAACTCGTCGACGGGGAAAGGATAGAGCTGCTCGATGCGAATCAGCGCGATGTCGTCGATCCCGTGAACCTGGCGAGCTTCGAGCAGGTCGTAGAAGACCTTGCCGCTGCAGAATACGATGCGCCGCGTCGCGGCGGGCTCCATCGCTTCGATCTCGGGAATGATCAGGTTGAAGCGGCCATCGGACACGGCCGTAATCGGCGATACCGACATCTTGTGTCGCAACAGGCTTTTCGGCGTCATGACGATCAGCGGTTTACGGAACTTGCGCAGCATCTGGCGGCGCAACATGTGAAACATCTGCGCCGGCGTGGACGGCACGCAAACCTGCATGTTGTGCTCGGCACAAAGCTGCAGGAATCGCTCCAGCCTTGCGGACGAGTGCTCCGGTCCCTGTCCCTCGTAACCGTGCGGCAGGAACAGGGTTATGCCACAGAGGCGCCCCCACTTCGCATCACCGGAACTGATGAACTGATCGATAACGACCTGCGCGCCGTTTACAAAGTCACCGAACTGGCCCTCCCAGATGACGAGCGTATTCGGTTCCGTGGTGGCGTAACCGTATTCGAAACCGAGGACCGCCTCTTCCGACAGCAACGAGTCGATGACCCGAAACGCGTTCGGCCGCTCGACGATATGTTGCAGGGGCGTGTACTCCTGGTTATTGACCTGGTTGTGCAGCACCGCGTGCCGGTGAAAAAAAGTGCCGCGGCCGCTGTCCTGGCCGACCAGTCGGCAGTCGAATCCGTCGTCTATCAACGACGCGTACGCCATCGTCTCGGCAAAACCCCAGTCCATCGAGATCTCCCCCGAGGCCATGCGGGCCCTTTCAGCGACGATTCGCTGCACACGGCCGTGCAGCTTCATGTCGCCCGGCAGGTCGGTGAAGTACTTGCTGGTTCGCGCGGCACGTGCCGGGCTGATCGTCGTGTCGACGGGCTCGTCCCATTCCGCATCGAGATACGGGGTCCAGTCGACGGTGAATTCGTTGCCGATCATGCCCAGCGACGCCTCCGGCACGGGTTCGCCGCGGTCCAGACGATCGCGGTAATCCTCCTGCAGCTTGCTCGCGCCGTCCTTGCTGATGAGTTTCTTTTCGACCAGCCGCTCCGCGTACAGGTCGCGGGTGGTGCGGTGGTTCCGAATAGTCGTGTACATGACCGGCTGCGTTGCCGCCGGCTCATCGGCCTCGTTATGGCCGTGGCGGCGGTAGCAGACGAGGTCGATAACAACGTCCTTCTTGAACTTCTGGCGATACTGCAGCGCCAGCCGGGTGACGAGAATCGCTGCCTCCGGGTCGTCGCCGTTGACGTGAAAAATAGGCGCCTCGATCATCTTCGCCACATCGCTGCAATAGTCCGTCGAGCGCGCATCGGACGGCCGGCTGGTCGTGAACCCGATCTGGTTGTTCACCACGATATGCACGGTGCCGCCGGTCCTGAAACCATTGGTCTGCGACAGCTGGAAGGTCTCGGTGACAACGCCCTGCCCGGAGAATGCCGCATCGCCATGGATGAGCACCGGCAGGACCTCCAGCCGTTCCATGTCGTCGCGGCGTTGCTGGCGCGCGCGGACGGATCCTTCGACGACCGGATTGACGATCTCGAGATGCGAGGGATTGAAGGCAAGGGCGATATGGACGTTGCCGCCGGCGGTCTTCATGTCGGCAGAGAAACCCTTGTGATACTTGACGTCACCCGATCCCCTGAGTTCATCGAGATCGTAATTGCCTTCGAACTCCTCGAAAAGCTCTTCCGGCGACTTGCCCAGAATGTTGACGAGAACGTTTATGCGGCCCCGATGCGCCATACCGATGACGATCTCATGGATCCCTGCGGCACCGCCCTGGTGGATCAGGTCATCCAGCATCGGAATCAGGCTGTCACCGCCCTCCAGCGAGAATCGCTTCTGGCCCACATAACGTGTATGCAGGTAGCGCTCGATGCCTTCCGCGCTTGTCAGCTGCTCGAGGATGGCAAGCCGCTCCTCATCGCCGAGCGCCGGCGCAGCCATGTTGTGCTCGAAGTGTTTGCGCAGCCATAGACGCTCGCGTGCGCGCGAGATATGGGCAACCTCGACCGTGGCCTTGCCGCAGTATATGGACCTGAGCAACGCGATGATGTCGCGCAGTTTCATGCGCGCATTTCCCGAGCCGGCGAGCCCGCCCGTGTAGAACTCGGTATCCATGTCGGCGTCTGTGAGCCCCAGGTAATCGAGCTTGAGAACGCCCGGCAGACGTCGCTCCATCAGGCCGAGGGGATCGATATCCGCGATCTGGTGACCACGCAGGCTGTAGACCTGGATGAGCCGCGCCACTGCGGCCTGCTTCTCGGCCGAGTAACCCGCCAGCTTGCGGCCGGCCGGCCGCAGCTGGCGCGCCCTGCCGCCATCGCGCGCCGACTCGAGCAGCGCTTCGCGTATCCCGGAATGGACAACCTCGGTGTGTGGATCACCCAGCGACTCGAAGTAGTCCCGCCAGGCCCGCGGAACCGAGTCCGCGTCGCTCAGGTACTGCTCATACATCGCCTCGACGGCGCTGGCATTGCTGCCGAACAGCGGTGTCGATGCGTATTGATCCTTGAGAGAACTGCCCATGAGAATGGATTGTCGGGGCGATTCGCCCGTGAGTACCCGCTTATCTGTTCAGGCTGCCGAAAAGGCTCGCTAGTGTAGCCCAAGCCACCGGTATTGGAAACGATACGATAGTCAAAGCACCGCGAGCAGATTCACGATCTCGTAGCAGACGAGGCAGCAGTACAGGCTGAAAAAGAAGGTCAGGAACAGGCCGGTGCGAAAGCGATTCATGAACCGGGACTTGGCGAGAAAGACGAGGATCAGGATGCCCGTGCCGGTCATCACGATCTTGCTGACGGCGAACGCCGCAGTCCCCTGGTTGAGCATGGAATCCATGACCGGGTTTGCCTCGATCATGCCGTGCTGCATCAGCGTCAGCGTCAGGAATGCGTCGGCGCAGCTCAGCAGCATGATGCCGACCGCAAGGAAGAACAGCCACGGATGATGCCAGTCGAGAAAGATGACGCCGCTGTCATCGTCGCGGCGCAATGCATGCCGCCGGGAGCGCATGAAGCCGAAGAACACGGTGCGCCAGCTGAACTCGCGCCGCTCGTCGTCGGCGCGCCGTTCGGCTGGGTCCCTGCTCTCGACGATGGCGTTATCCATTGCCTCTCAAGCCCCGCTTCCTGCTTTCATCCATCAGCCTGTCTCATTTCAAAGGGTATCGCAACCGGCTCCCCGCACGCTAGCCGCCGTCCCGCGGGCTCGTGGCCTCGAGCAGGTATGTAATCACGTCGGCCCGGTCGCTCGCGCGCGATACACCCGGGAAACTCATCCGGTTGCCCGGCAGAAATCGTGCCGGCTGCGCGAGCCATGCATCCAGGGCCCGCGGCGTCCACACGAAGTTCGCTTCCTGCAAGGCTGGCGAGTAAGGGTAGCGCTCCGCAGAACCCGACGGTTTGCCGAAGAAGCCATACAGATTCGGGCCAACCATATTCACTCCGCCTTTGCCTATCGTGTGGCAGGCCTTGCACATCTGCGCCAGGCGCTGCCCGTTATCGCGGTCGGCGCCCGCGTACGGCGCTTGCGCCAGGTAGTCGGCGGCCTGCCGAACCACCTGTTCACCCAGCGTTGCCGCCGTCAATGGCGCTGGTTCCTCACCGCCACCGGGCGACGGCGGGGTGTCCCCGCCACAGGCCGCTGCAAGACACGCCGATACCACGAATACGAGCGCCGATTTCTCCTTCACTTCGCGCCAACCCCGTGTTTTCGACCGAGCTAAAACTATAAGGCAAATTGCGTACCAGCGCTGCACGCGCCTGATTTCCCGTTACTTTGCGGATACCGCGTGGGTCCCGATACCGAAATATGTATAATTTTCCGACGCCGGCGCCGGCCGATTTGGAGCGTTTCGCGGAAACGGGCGATAATTGCGACCTCGGCAACCATTACGGGCACAGGATGAAAGGCTACACGGGAACGCTGCCGAACGGCGAGGCAATCCACTACATCGATCGCAAGCGCTGGCTGTGGTCGCTGTCCGTGCTCTATCCGCTGCAGCCCTTCGTGGGGATTGCACTGCATGCGGCAACCGGCAATGAGCTCTGGCTGCTGCTGCCTTTCCTGCTGAATTACGGCATCGCGCCAATCCTGGACATGGTTGTCGGTGAAGACACCAATAACCCGCCGGAAGAAGTCGTGATGCAGCTGGATCGCGATCCCTATTACAGGCGCCTCACCTACATCGTCGTACCGCTGCATTTCCTGACGCTGATCGGCACCGCCTGGTATGCGGGTACCCAGGAACTCAGTGGCTGGGCGTTTCTCGCACTTGCCGTCGTTGCCGGGTTGACCGCGGGCCTCGCGATCAACACCGGACACGAGCTGGGTCACAAGAACTCCAAGCTCGAAAAACTGCTGGCGAAGATCGTGCTCGCCGTGCCGGCTTACGGCCATTTCACAATCGATCACAATCGCGGCCACCATCGCGACGTCTCGACGCCCGGGGACGCGGCCAGTTCGCGCATGGGTGAGAGCATCTACAAGTTTGCATCCCGCGAGTTCCCGGGCGCATTCCTGCGCGCCTGGAGCATCGAGAAGGACCGGCTGACCCGCCGCGGCAAATCCGTATGGCATCCGGACAACCAGATCCTGCAGTCGTACGCACTTACAGCGCTCATCTGGCTCGGTCTCGTGCTGGCCTTCGGCTGGCTGATGCTGCCGTTCCTGCTGCTGCACACCCTGTTTGCCTGGTGGCAGCTGACCAGCGCCAACTACGTCGAGCACTACGGCCTGTTACGCGCGGCGGATGAGAACGGTAAGTACGAATGCTGCGAGCCCCACCATTCCTGGAACAGCAATCATATTTTCAGCAATCTCGTCCTGTTTCACCTCGAACGGCACTCCGACCATCACACGCACCCGCTCCGCCGCTATCAGTCGTTGCGACACTTTGAGGATCTGCCGCAACTTCCGAACGGCTACTTCGGTGTCTACCTGCTCGCATACGTGCCGTGGCTCTGGTTCCGGGTCATGGACAGGCGGTTGCTGGCACTGCCGCACGTTCGCGGCGACCTCGACAAGATCAACATCGACCCGGACGCCCGCGGCAGGATCTTCCTGCAATACGGCCGCGACAAGATGACCGAGCCGGTTATCTCCTGAACAGGCCAAATCCGCTCTTTTCGCACCGATAGCCGCGTATCGGGCAATGCGCCAAACCATGCGGTTTTTGACATAGTCCCTCGCGCGACTGCGCGGCAGGCTGTGAAACGCCGCACAGAACCTCCGGCGACCCCTGTTTACGCTGAACCTCGACCTTTCGCTCGGGCAACAGGACAGGAACCATGAGGACTTTTTCGTTCAGGATTGTCGCGCTGTTAGTGGCGCTCGCGGCGACCGGCACTGCCGTCGCTGATCATAACTTCGGCGTCGGCGTCAAAGCCGGCACCCTCGGCATCGGCGTCGAGGGGACCTGGCGACCACTGCCGTATCTCGACCTGCGAGTAGGCGCCAACCAGTATGACTACAGTGACAATGGCATCTACGGCGGCGTGAACTACGACGCCGAGATCAGCCTCGATAATTACTATGCAACGGGCAACTTCCGCTTTCCACTCAGCCCGTTCCGGCTCACTGGCGGGCTGTATTCGAATGGCAACGAATTCAATGCCGTCAGTGCTGACAACGGCGCGATTATCCTGATCGGTGGCGACCCGTATCCCGCCGATGCCGTCGGCACGCTGTCGGCGAGCGCGGCTTTCGACAGCACGTCGCCCTATTTTGGTGTCGGCTTCGATTTCAGCGTGTTTGGCAAAGTTGGCATGAACCTGGATTTCGGCGTGCTGTGGCAGGGTTCCCCGCAGGTATCGATGGCCACCGACGGCCTGCTCGCCGGTGACCCGACCTTCGAAGCCTCGCTCGATGCCGAACGTGCGCAGCTCGAGGACGAACTCAGCGACTACAAGGCCTGGCCGGTTGTCAGCCTCGGCTTTGTCTTCAACTTCCTCTGATCAGAGACTGTCCAGCCAGTTCGCCAGGACGAGGCCCGTGCGAAGGTAGGCGCGGCGCAGTGCAGGCATCGGATAGCGCCGCGGCAATTCCCTGGCGAGCCTTGGAAGGTCGTCGGGGGCTGCGCCTCGCCCCATCCAGTCCGCCAGTTGTTTGCCGGCCCAGGTGGCCGTATTGACGCCGTGGCCGTGGTAACCGAAACCGAAAAACGTAAACGGATCGTCCGTCAGCCGCCCGATACCCGGCCGTAATGATGCCGTCATGCAGATCAGACCGTGCCAGCGGTACTCGATCTCGACACCCGACCATCCGGGCCAGGTTTTCCGCAATGTGTTGATGATCTTGCGGTAGGTCGTGCGTTCGCCATCGCGCGTGCCGCGGGTGTGGCCCCGGGCGCCGAACAGGAAACGATTGTCGGGAAGCAACCGGAAGTAGTTCAGGAGGTGCCGGGAATTGATGGCCGGGTGCTCGGTATGCCATCCCTCGTTCAGCCGCTCGTCGTCACTCAATGGGCGTGTCACGACAATCGCGCTGACCACCGGCAGGGTACGGCCGTAAAATTCGGCTCTGAGTTGCTCGGGCATGAAGCCGTTGGTCGCGAACAGTACTTTCGATGCTCGCAGCGTCCCCCCCGCTGTTCGCAGTCTGTGAGTGCCGTCAGCCGACCGGGACCAGCTCAGCACTTCGCTGCCTGAATGCAGCCTGGCGCCGCGCAGGGTCGCCGCCAGCGCAAGCCCCCTGCAGAAGCGCAGTGGATGCAGGCCGAACGCCGGCCTGGAGATCAGCGCGCCGTGTTGTTGCGCTGAATCATGGAGGCGCTCGCTGACCTCGTAGCGCGTCAACAATTCTGCATCGAGCCCGAGCAGTTCGGTCATCGCCTTGTGATCGGATTCCAGGCGGGCAAATGCACGCGGCGAATGCGCAATCTTCACCTCCGCCGCACCGAAAGCCTCGACGTCAATGTCCTCGTCACGCACGAGGTCTCGAACCAGTTCGACGGCCTGCACCTGCGATCGGTACCAGGCACGCGCCGCGTCGAGACCGAAACGCCGAATCATGCCGCGCAGCTGAAGTCCGGTGCCGCCGACGCAGCAAAAGCCGCCGTTGCGGCCCGATGCCCCCCAGCCGATGTGGCCAGCTTCCAGGACGCGCACGTCGATGCCGTGATCCCTTGCAAGGTGGTAGGCGGCGGACAGCCCCGTGTAACCGCCGCCGATAATCGCGACGTCACAGGAACCGTCGCGCTGCAGCGGTGGTGATGCAAACGCAGGCGCCGGTGCCGAAGCTTCCCAGTAGCTGGGCTGCGGCGTCGCGAAGTCGTACACGTTGTCGTCATACAGGCGTTGCAATGTCGTCAGGCCCGTTTTACGCGCTCGGCACAGGCAAGCATGGCGCTCAGGCTGATGTCGACGTCCGCTGCCGTCGTGGACCAGTTGCAGACGCTGATGCGCATGGCGCGGCGCCCCTGCCACACGGTTCCGCCGCACCAGCAGGTACCGTCGCGCTGAATTGCCTCGATGACACGCAGCGTGGTGGCATCGTTGCCGAACGACACGAGCACCTGGTTGAGCACGACGTCATTGAGAACCTCGTAACCGGCGGCGCCAAGACCATCCGCGAAACGCTGCGCGTGTGCACAGCAGCGCTCGACGAGATCTTCGACACCGCGCTTCCCCAGTGATCGCAGCGCAGCCCAGACCTCGACACCCCGCGCCCGCCGCGAGAGTTCCGGCGTGTAGTCGGACGGATTGCGATGCTCGGTATCGGTAATCAGGTAGTCCGCAGTGATCGCCATCGCCGCCTTCAACGCCGAGCTGTCCCGCGTGATCGCGACGCCACTGTCGTAGGGCACGTTCAGCCACTTATGCGCATCCGTCGCCCACGAGTCTGCCGCGCCGATCCCCTCCACGTGGTGGCGCATGGACGGTACCGCAGCAGCCCAGAGCCCGAACGCGCCGTCGACGTGCACCCATGCGCCAGCGGGCCGGGCGGCGCTGCAAATGTCGCCGACGGGATCGAAGCCGCCCGTATTGATATTGCCGGCCTGGGTACAGACGATCGTGGGCCCGTCGATCGCTGGCAAGGCGTCGGCGATCATTCTCCCCTGGGCGTCGACAGGAACGCGCACTGCCCGGTCGCGTCCCAGCCCGAGGAGGCCGAGCGACTTCGTCAGGGTGGGATGCGCTTCTTCGCCTATGATCACCGTTAGCTCGGGAGCGCCGATCAGGCCATCCTTTTCCACGTCCCAGCCCGCATCCGCAAGCACCCGGTGCCGAGCCGCTGCCAGCGCGGTGAAATTTGCGATTGTCGCACCGGTCACGAAGCTGGCGGCGCAGTCCTGCGGCAGCCCGAACAGTTCGCACAGCCAACGCCGCGAAACATTTTCGAGTGTCGCCAGCGCGGGCGTGATTGCGCTCATTACGGAGTTCTGGTCCCAGGCCGTTGCCAGCCAGTTGGCGGCAACCGTCACCGGCATGGATCCCCCTATTACAAAGCCGAAGAAACGGGGCCCGGCCATCGCTACCGATGCAGGCGAGCCGATCTCGTCGAGCATGGCCAGCGTCTCGGCGTCGCTGCGGCCCTCCTCGGAAAGCGCCTCGTCGAAACCCGCCACTGCAGCGATTGCCTCGGGCGTCGGCGCGACCTGGCGCCCTGCAAGCGACCCGCGATACCTGATCGCGCGTTCCGCCCCATCACGCATCAGTTTCTCATCGTTGCTCATACCCCTTCCGCCGTTCGCAGCATTGCATCCCGTCGCACCAGCATCACATCCGGACAGTCCCGCTGTTGCATGCTCGTGCCCACGAGCTGATCGGCATGGTCATCCTCGTCGGGTTGCCGTTGTTACATCCGGATCTGATTGCGAGAGCGCGATGCGCGCATTGTCACACATCCGCGGCGAGACTTTGCGGCCTGCATCGAGTCCGTATAATGCCTGCAACGTGATCTACGATCTGCATTCGCACAGCAATGCCTCCGACGGTTCAATGGAACCCGGGGAGTTACTCCGGCATGCCGGGGAGTGCGGCGTCGACGCGCTGGCCATCACCGATCACGACACACTGGCGGCGTTCGACCGGATCGATAACCCGCTTGCGGGATCCCGGCTCATTCCCGGCATCGAACTCTCGACGTCGTGGGGCAACACCAGCGTGCACATCGTCGGCCTCAACATCGACCCGGGCAGCTCGATCCTGCGCCATGGCGTCTCACGGCAGCAGCAATCTCGGCACGAACGAGCCCGTATCATCGCCCGGCGGCTGCGGTCGAAGGGGCTGCCGGAAATGCTCGATGGTGTCCTGCAAATCGCCGCTGGAGAACCTGTCAGCCGACCTCACTTCGCGGAGTATCTCGTCAGCTCGGGGATCGCCAGGGATACGCGGGCGGCGTTCCGCAAGTACCTCGGGGCCGGAAAACCCGGCGATGTCCGGTGCGTCTGGGCGTCGCTTCCGGAGATCGTACGCTGGATCGTGGCGGCAGGAGGCACCGCGGTGCTTGCACATCCCGCGAAATACCGGCTGACGAAAACCAGGCTGCGCGCGCTGGTGATGGATTTCCGTCGCGCCGGGGGAACGGCGATCGAGGTCGTGTGCGGCCGGCAGCCGCTCAATACGACGACGCACCTTGCGCGGCTATCCATGGAGCTGGGCCTCGCCGCGTCTTGCGGCTCCGATTTCCACAACAGCGGCAATCGCTGGTCGCGGCCGGGTGGGTTTCCGGCATTACCCGGTGACGTGCGGCCGGTCTGGACAACATGGCAGACGCGCTCGAAATAAGCGACGAGATCGCGATACCGATGGACGAGATCGTGCTGACGGCGGTGCGGTCGAGTGGTGCCGGCGGACAGAACGTGAACAAGGTAGCGTCCGCGATTCACCTGCAGTTCGACATCCGTGCGAGCTGCGCCCTTCCCGAGCGGGTACGCATGCGCCTGCTCGATCTGGACGATGGCCGTATCTCCGCCGCCGGCGTCATCACCATCAAGGCGCAGGAGCACCGCACCCAGGCGAGAAACAGGCAGGCCGCACTCGAGCGGCTGCGTGCACTCGTGAGTTCTGCGCTTGTCGAGAAAAAAACGCGTATCGCGACCAGACCCAGCCGCAAATCCATGCAGAAGCGTCTCGAGGACAAACGGCGCCGCGGCGACGTCAAGCGCTCGCGCGGCCGAATCGAGGACAGCTAGGCCGCTTCGCAGACTGCGCCGGTGCCCGTCCAGGTGCAACCACGCGCGCGCCAGTAATCCGTGATACCCACTGCGTCGAGCAAAGCTCCGAAGTCCGGGTGTTCGCGAAGCGGCTGGACCTCCGGGATGAACAGCAGGTCCATCTCGAATACCTCGCCTTCGCTCTGCAGCAGGCGGGCAACCTCCATGGCGCCATCGAGATCGTCGAGTACGATGCGCACGATGAATTCGATCTGTTTGCTGATGCCTTCCTCGGACGCGGCGGCGTCGACCGCAGACAACGCCGCTGCGCGATGTGTCCCGTCGTCCAGCGCGGCGAATACCGGGTCGATCCAAGCCTCTGTGCCGCCCGCCACCCGAGCGGCCTCGCGCGTCAGCGCGTACGCCTCTTCACTGCGTCCCTCGCGAAAGAGGAACAGCGCATAACCCATCATGTGCGTCGGGCCGCTCGCGCCGAACTTCGCGGCGCGCGCGAAAAATTCTCGCGAATTGCGGGTATCGCCGAGCCACAGATAGGCCAGCGCGACGCGGCTGTTGATCACCGCCGACGTCGGATCCATTTCCAGCGCGATGCGCGCCTGCTCGAGCGATGCGTCCAGCCTGCCCACCGACGCCAGCATTCGCGAGTACCAGTTGAACGCGTTCGGATCGACGACCTCCGCGGACGTTGCCGCGCGGTAAGCCTTTTCCGCTTCCTGCCATCGCATCTGCTGATGGTAGACGAAGCCGAATATGGCGTTCGCCGCATCGCGTATGCTCTCGTCGACGCTGATGCCTGCCTGCACCGTGTCGATTGCGGCCCTGCGCATTTCATCGGCCGGCGCATCCCGGTAGGTCGGGAGCAGCATGTAAGCGGTCGCCAGCATCAGGTAAGCGGGTCCGAAGCTTGCGTCGATCCTGATCGTTTCCTGGAAGAGTTCGATTGCCTCTTCGAGGCTCGTGCCGCTGTCCTGGCGCCGGTCGAAGGCGTAAAGACCGCGCATGTAGCGATCGTAGGCGCCGAAACTCGCCGGCCGGGTCCTGCTGATCAGCTGCTGCGAGGATTTTCCGAACAGGTCGCGGCGCACCATCCTCGCCAGGTCCTCCTGCAGCTGGAAGATTTCGCTGACAGGCCCTTCGAGTTCGGCAGTGGCGACAATGTCACCGTTGCGGCCGTCCTCGACGGTATAAAAGATCTGCAGCCGGTCGCCGACCCGATGAACGCGGCCGGACAGTACGGCATCCACGCCAAGGCTGCTGGCGATGGCGGTCACCTCTTCGCCGGCGTGTCCCAGCCGGCTGCTCTTGACCGTGAAATCGGGGATGTTGTGCAGCGTATTGACCAGTTCGTCCTTGAAACCCGCAACGAGGTAATTGTTCGCGGGGTCCTGGCTCGCATTCTCGAACGGCACGACGCCAATAGAGCGAAAGTCGCCAGGCGGCCAGAGGATCCACACCAGCCACGCGATCGCCGCGACGGCGAGGCCCGCCGCCAACGGCTGCCAGGAAGCCACCGGCGATTCCGCGCTCGTCGCCGCTGCCGCGGGCGCTTCCGGGCCGGGTGGTTCCAGGAGTTCCACGGGCTGCACGAGGCGGTAACCGCGGCGCGTCAGGGTCTCGACGTACCGGTGCGGGCGCGACTTGTCACCGAGATGGCCGCGCAGTTGCGAGAGGCAGCGATTGATCGGCTCGTCGCTCGTGGGTCGGCCATCCCAGAGTTCATCGACCAGTTCGTCGCGGGTCACCAGGTCGCCATCGCGCTTCGCGAGCGCAATCAGGACCCCGAAAACGCGCGGCTCCGGCTTCTCCTCGTGCTCGCCCTTGCGCAGGACGCCGCGCAACGGCAGCACCTCCCAGTCACCGAGCCGGAAACCGTGTCGAAGCTCGCCCTCTGTCGGCATCTGGCGCCCCCTGACGCCACCGCCCTGCGGTGGCTGCGGACCGATTGTACGGCATTGCAACTGCCGCGACAGGCCGTCGCTGGAGCCGCGCCTGCGGCCTGTTACACTATTATCGTGATAACAATGTAACAAGTTGGAAGCGTGGTTATGGGAAAACGCGTCGTGCAACGCACGCAGACCGGGGTGCGCATCGAGACCTCGCTCCTCAAGGTGCTAAAAGGACTGGCTGAATACACCAACCTGTCGCTGGGAGACCTGCTGGAGGGCATCGTCCTGCACAGCTTCGAAGGCAAGGCGCCATTTTCGCCGGAGACGCGGGCCGTCATCGACAAGCTCAAGTCCGTATATGGCTGCACGCTGACGGCGGCGGACAGCCACCAGCTGGAGGAACGCACCTGACAGGCCTGTCGCCTAGAACAGGCCCTCGATCTCTCCGTCGCTGTTGACGCGGATACTGTCGGCTGCAGGCTTTCTCGGCAGCCCCGGCATGGTCATGATCGCCCCGCAAATGACGACGACGAATTCCGCGCCCGCGGCAAGACGAATCTCGCGAATCGGCACGACGTGACCGGTCGGCGCTCCGAGCAGGTTCGGATCGGTCGAAAAGCTGTACTGGGTCTTTGCCATGCAGACGGGATAGCCGCCGTAGCCGGCCTGATCGAATTTCGCGAATTCGTCGCGTACTTTCTTGTCCGCAATGATGTCGTCGGCGCCGTACATCTCCCGCGCGACGCGGCGCGCCTTTTCCCAGAGGCTCAGATCGTCCGTATACAGCGTGCGGAACTGCGAGGTACCGCTGTCGCAGAGCCCGGCCACGATTTCGGCCAGTTCCGTTGCCCCCTTGCCGCCATCGGCCCAGTGCGTGCAATCGATCGCATCAACACCGAATTCCTTGCAGTACTCTCTGACGACGGCTGCCTCGGCGTCGGTATCCGCTGTATAACGATTGATCGCCACGACCGTGGGCACGCCAAACTTGCCGAGATTGCGTATGTGGCGGCCGAGGTTCCTGCATCCTTTGGCCAGCGCCTCGGTGTTCTCCTGCATCAGTTCATCCTTCGGCACCCCGCCCTGCATCTTCAGCGCCTTGATGGTCGCCACGAGCACCACGGCATCCGGCCGGAGCCCGGCTTTGCGGCACTTGATGTTGAAAAACTTCTCGGCGCCGAGATCGGCACCGAAACCGGCTTCCGTAACGACATAGTCCGATAGCTTGAGCGCCGTCCGGGTCGCCATCACCGAGTTGCAGCCGTGAGCGATGTTTGCGAAGGGGCCGCCGTGCATCAGGGCGGGATTGTTCTCCATGGTCTGCACGAGATTCGGCTGCAGCGCGTCCGTGAGCAATGCGGTCATCGCGCCCTGCGCATTCAGTTCGCGCACGGTAACCGGCTTACGGTCACGCGTATAGCCGAGCACGATGTTACCGAGACGGTTTTCGAGGTCGGACAGGCTCGTCGCAAGGCAGAATATCGCCATGATCTCGGACGCGACCGTAATGTCGAACCCTGCTTCCCGCACGACGCCGTTGGTGTAGCCGCCGAGCCCGGATGTAATCGTGCGCAAAGCGCGGTCATTCATGTCGACGACACGCCGCCAGGTGACCAGGCGGGGGTCGATATCCAGCTGGTTTTCCCAGTGCATGTGATTGTCGATCAATGCCGACAGCAGGTTGTGGGCAGCGCCGATCGCATGGAAATCGCCGGTGAAGTGAAGGTTGATGTCGGTCATGGGGACGACCTGCGCGTAACCGCCGCCGGCCGCACCACCCTTCATGCCGAAACACGGCCCGAGACTCGGCTCACGCAGGCAGATCGTGGTCTTCTTGCCGATCAGGTTCATCCCATCGCCGAGGCCGACAGTCGTGGTCGTCTTACCTTCGCCGGCAGGCGTCGGGGAAACGGCCGTGACGAGGACGAGCTTGCCGTCCGGAATGTCGCCATTGTCGCCGATGAAGTCGGCGCTGATCTTGGCCTTGTCGTGGCCGTAGGGGATCAATGCGTCTGCCGGGATCCCCAGCCTGGCACCGATCTCCTGGATCGGAAGAACATTTGCAGCCCGTGCGATCTCGATATCCGACTTAACGCTCACCTTGCCTCTCCCGGTCAGACCTTATACCTGTCAGGGGCCCGGATTCTATAGCAAAGCGAGCACGAAAGAGACCGTCAGGGAGCCGTGACCACCTGGTGTATCGAACCGCCGTAATTGACGACGAAAAGCTCGCCGTCGACGGACTCACCGAATGCGGCGATGCCGAAGCCGGTCTCCAGCAATACATCGGGTTCGGTCCCTGCCACACTGTCCGCCGGTATCGCGAACAACCTGCCGCTGACGAAGTCGCCGAAAACGTACCAGCCCACCAGGTCGGGCACAGCGACACCGCGGTAGACGAAGCCACCGGTCACGGAAGCGCCGAGGTCGCGGCCGTACTCCGTCACCGGATCAATGGAATCGGTGATGCAACCGGACTGCGGCTCGAAACAGTGCGCGCCTTCCCGGTCGTCCCAACCGTAGTCGCCGCCCGCCGTGACGATGTCTATTTCTTCCCATGCACTCTGGCCGACATCCCCAGCCCACAGGTCGCCGGTCTGGCGGTCGAAACTGAAACGCCACGGATTGCGCAGGCCCCAGGCGAAAATTTCCGGACACTCCTCGCCGCCAACGGTGAAACCCTGCGGGCATGTCTGGTTCGCGGCAAAGGGATTGCCCGGCTCCCCTGACGGAATTGCATACGGAACCCCACCGTCGACGTCTATCCGGACCATGGTTCCAAGGAGGTTGGTGTTGTCCTGCGCACGATCCAGTGGATCGCCGCCGCTGCCCCCGTCGCCGAAGCCGATGTAGAGATAACCGTCCGGCCCGAATACGATATTGCCGCCGTTGTGATTCGGAAAATCCTGCGGTACCGAGAGGATCACCTGTTCACTCGTAGCATCCAGCGTTTGCCCGCCGTCCGCGCTGGAAAATCGCGATACGTACGACGTCAGGTCCGGTGCCCCGGTATATGAAACAAAAACCTCCGGCGTATTCGGGAAACCGGGATGGAACGCCATGCCGAGCAGCCCGCGCTCGCCCCCGGAAATCACGCGCGCCGAGATGTCCAGGAAAGTCAGCGTAGCCGTCGCGTCGTTGTCATTGACGAATGTGCGTATGGCGCCCGACTGCTCCACGACAAACCAGCGCGTGGCGTCTCCCGGCGCCTGCTGCAGGGACACCGGCGCGGCAGGT
>CAMYJB010000018.1 GCA_947258565.1 uncultured Woeseiaceae bacterium | reverse complement strand
CTGAAGCAGGCGATCCAGGCGGATATCAGCAGTGCCGTGTTCATGTATGGCGTGCTGGTGATCCTGGTCGCATTCAGCGTGCTGAACACCCAGCTGATGTCGGTCCTGGAGCGCACGCACGAATTCGGCATTGTCCTCGCGCTGGGGCTTAAGCCGGGCCGGCTCGGCCGCCTCGTGATGCTCGAGACCGCGATGATGGGCACGATCGGGCTGCTCATCGGCGCACTCATCGGTGGCGCGCTCACCGCGTGGCTCGGCGTGCAGGGCTTCAGCATTCCTGGAATGGACGAGATGGGCGCGAAGTTCAACCTGCCGAGCAGGCTGCATCCGGAGGTGACGATCGCATCGCTGCTTTCCGGGCCTGCGGTGGTCTTCCTGTTTTCACTGCTGGCATCCGTGTACCCGGCGTTGCGGCTGCGGCGCCTGCATCCGGTAGAGGCGATGCGTGCGGCATGATCAATACACTACGCATACTAACCATGCTCGCCTGGCGCAACCTGTGGCGCAATCATCGCCGCACGCTGATCATGCTCGGCGCCGTCGTCGTCGGTGTGTGGGCGATGATCTTCATGACCGCCCTTACCATGGGCATGGTCAACGACATGATCGAGGACAGCATCAGCGTATTACCGGGTCACGTGCAGGTTCATCACCCGGACTACCTCGACGACCCCAATATCACCAACCTGCTGCCGCTTGCCGATGCGACGATCGCGGAGACATTCCAACCTGCGGGCTTTCTCGCATGGACGACCCGAATCAAGGTACCGGCGGTGATCTCGAGCGAGCGCGAGTCGCGCGGTGTCACGCTGCTCGGCATCGATCCGCAGCGCGAGGAGGTCATGTCATTCGTCGACTATGGCGCGGTCGACGGGCGATTCCTCGCGGGGCCCGACGACGCCGGCCTCGTGATTGGCCGCAAGCTCGCCGAGAACCTCGAGACGGAGCTCGGCAAGCGGGTCGTGCTGATGAGCCAGGACCCGGAGAACGATATCGCGGATCGCGGTTTTCGTGTGGTGGGGCTCTTCACCGCGGACGTCCAGGCCTACGAAGAGCAGTACGTCTTCGCCGGCAAGAAGACCGTGCAGGACCTGTTGCGGGTGGGCGATCGCGTTACCTCGGTCGTGGTGCTCGGTGATGACTACCGGAACGTAGACCCGGTGTTCGAAAAGGTCAGTGCGCTCGTGGACGATGGCGTTACGGTGAGCCGCTGGACCGAGATCGATACCTACCTCGGCACGATGTTGCGCGTCATGGACGGCTTCGTAATCGTCTGGGTCATCATCATTTTCCTCGCACTGTCGTTCGGGCTGGTGAACACGCTGGTCATGGCCGTGTTCGAACGCGTGCGCGAGATCGGGCTGATGCTGGCGCTGGGCATGAAGCCCTCCGGCATCCTCGGCCAGATCGTCATCGAGTCCATGATGCTGCTCGTGATCGGCCTGTCGCTCGGCAACCTGCTGGCGTGGGCTACCATCAAGCCGCTCGAAAGCGGCATCGACATATCCGTCGTCGCCGAGGGCATGGCCATGATGGGCGCCGCGAGCGTGCTGTATCCGCAGCTTCGACTCGAGGACGTCATTCTCGCCAATACCGTGGTCCTGATCCTGGGCTTTTTCGCGAGCCTGTCGCCGGCCTGGCGGGCGTCGCGGTTCCAGCCCATCGAAGCAATTACGAAGGTGAACTGATGACAGCAGTCCGTTGCGTGGATTTGTGCAAGACCTACCGGCAGGGAGACCAGGACATCAAGGCCCTGGATCACCTGAGCATCGAGGTCGAGGATGGCGGTTTCGTTTGCCTGTCATCGCCGTCCGGGGGCGGCAAGACGACGCTGCTGAACGCGATCGGCGGCCTCGACAAGCCCGACAGCGGTGAGGTCTATATCGCCGGTGAGCGGATCGACGATCTGAGCAAGGGCGATCTCGCCGAGCTGCGGCTGCATCGCATCGGCTTCGTATTCCAGGCGTTCAATCTCATACCCGTGTTGTCCGCACGCGAAAACGTCGAGTTCGTCATGCAGGTCCAGGGCGTGCCGGCCTCGGAGCGCGGCCGGAAGTCGCTCGAGATCCTCGAGGAAGTCGGGCTCGAGGGACTCGAAGACCGCCTGCCCTCGGAGATGTCGGGCGGGCAGCAACAGCGTGTGGCCGTCGCGCGTGCCATCGTGTCGAATCCGGCCCTGGTTCTCGCCGACGAGCCGACGGCGAACCTCGACTCGAAGACCGCCGACGGGCTGATCGACCTGTTCAAGCACCTCAACGAGCATCACGGCACCACGTTCATCATCGCCACGCACGACCAGCGCGTCATGGCGTACGCCAAGCGGCTGGTGCGAATGCTCGACGGCCGCATCGTGGAGGAAATCGATCAGAATGCGGCCTGAAGTCTGGCTGCTGCTGTTGCTCGGCGCGCCCGCCCTGGCCGACGAACCGTACGAACTCGGCGGCCATACGAAGCTGCGATTCATCGGCACGACGTTTCCCTCCGACAGCGTTTTCCGGCAACTGAGTGGCAGGGAGTCGCTGGATCTCGAGGGCGACCTGCGGCTCAATTTCAAGGCGGCGCCGGGCCGCTGGACCTTCTCCGCCGATTACCAGCTGATCGGGCTCTTCGGCGACCGGGTGGAGTACACGCGCGACCTGCCACCCGCTATCGAAGTGCTCTCACCACGCCTGCCGGACGACCGGCGGCGCCTGTTCGACTTCACCAAGGTCATGCACGACCGGGACAAGGCGGCCCTGCTGCACCGTCTGGACCGTTTCTGGGCGGGCTACGCGAGCGAGAAGGCGGTGGTGCGCGTTGGTCGCCAGGCTATCTCCTGGGGCAACGGTCTTTTCTATGCGCCGATGGACCTCGTGAATCCGTTCGATCCTGCCGCAGTCGATACGGAGTACAAAGCCGGTGACGACATGGTCTACCTGCAGTACCTGCAGGACAGTGGCAGCGACCTGCAGGCCGCTGCGGTCGTGCGTCGCAATCCGCTGAATGGGGAGGTGGAGTCGGAGCAGGCTACCGTTGCGGTCAAGTACCATGGCTTCGTCGGGAATTCCGAATACGACCTGCTGGTTGCAGAGCACTACGACGACCTGGTGCTGGGGCTGGGAGGCACCTGGAGCCCGGGTGGTGCGGTCCTGCGTGGCGACCTGGTCGTGACCGACACCGACTCGGATACCTACGTGCAGCTCGTCGCCAACTGGACCTATTCGTGGACCTGGCGCGGCAGGAACATGAGCGGTGCGCTCGAATATCATTTCAACGGTTTCGGCCAGCAGGACGGCCGCTACGATCCCGAGAGCCTGGCGGAGAACCCGGACCTGCTCGAACGGCTGGCGAGGGGCGAGACGTTTACGCTCGGGCGGCACTATCTCGCTGGCAGCGTCCTGATCGAGATGACGCCGCTCTGGACGCTGACGCCGACGCTGCTAGCGAACATCGGGGACCCCAGCGCACTGCTGCAGCTCGTGACCTCGCGCAGCCTGTCCGACAACGTGACGTTCCTCGGCAGCCTGAACGTACCCGTTGGCCCGGGCGGCAGCGAATTCGGAGGAATCGAGAGCGGCGACGGGCTGTACCTGTCCACCGGGCCGGGCGTCTTCGCCCAGCTCGCCTGGTACTTCTGAGGTACGTGCGCTACTGGACGCGCTGCAGGTTCGCCAGCAGGTTCGTGAATGATTTCGCGGAGGTGGCGCCGAACACCGGGTCATCGCCCATGTACATGCTGACGTCGACGGCCGCCGTCTCTTTTTCCCTTGCGAGCGAATCGGCACGCGGGAACAGGTCGGCTTCTTCCCATTCCATGTGGCGCCGGAGGCGCCCGACATAATTCACGAGGTCCTCGAGCAGGTGCTGCCGGGTGACGGCCGCGCCTGAGATAATCGCCTCGATGTCCTCGCGCAGCGTTGCCCCGAGTTCTGCGATCTCGCGGTGATCGTCCGGTACGTTCTCGAGACCTTCCGCAAGATCGGCGCAATGCTCGCGCATCGCCGTGTACACGAGATCCTCGCGCGGATGATGGATGGCGTCCGGATAGACTGTCATGTAGTGCATGATGTCCAGCAGGAGCTCCATATCAGGCTCCCCATCGTCCGGGATGTCCTTGCATTCGGACTCGAGCAGGTCGAGCAGCCGCGAGAGGTTTCGATGGTCCTCGCGCAATTCGTCGAGGATCCGGGCGAGTTTGATGCGCATTGTCAGTTCACCTATTTAACCCCCGATATCATGCGGTGGGGCAGGCCTGCGGGTAATCGGGGATTCCACCTACGCACGGGCGGAAAGCGCCCACAGAGCGCCCCGAAGCGGTCCGCCCGGGGCGCTGCAACGCCGCAGGTGGGTCTGGTCGGGGTTTGTTACAGATTTGTTGCCCCGGGGGTCGCCGCCGCACAGCGGTTGTAATAAACCCGTAACCAATCAGCAACAGTAACGTAAACGCCCTGTAAAGGCCCTGTGGTTTCTTGCCCTGATCCGATAAACCACGACAGGGATGATGGATGTTGGCTTCAATTCTGGTTGTCGACCCGGACCGCGCAATGCGCGGGCACATGGCCCACGAGCTCAGAGAGCTCGGACACAATGTCGCCGAGAGTGACGATGCCTTCACGGCACTCGAACTCGTGCGGCGCAAGCGCCCCGACCTGATGCTGTGCGATTTTGCATTGCCGGATCTCGGCGGCGTCGAGTTGCTCAATGACGTTCGCAGCATCGACGGTTTGAGATCAATGCGCGTAATGATGACTTCAGGCCGCGCGAACCCCGACGACATAGTGCTCGCACTGGAGTCGGGCGCGGATGACTTCATCGGCAAGCCCATCAATATGCCGGAGTTGCGGGCGCGCGTCGGGGCCTGCCTGCGTCGGCCCGCCAACGTGCTGCTAACGGAAGAGATATCCGCAGGCGGCATCAGGATCGACAATCTCAGCCAGAGGGTGGCCGTGGACGATACCTATGTCTCACTCGCTCCCAGGGAATACCGCTTGCTGTTATTCATGATCAGCAACCGGGATCGAGTATTCAGCCGCAAACAACTGTTGGTACACGTGTGGGATCGGGATGCGGCGGTCGGACCGCGAACGGTTGACGTTCACATACGGCGATTGCGCAGCGTACTCGAACCCTTCGGATACGAGACATATCTGCAAACGGTGCGCGGCAGTGGCTACCGTTTCTCACTCGACACGTGAGGTCTCGTAACAAAGCCCTAATGTTCCTGTCACACGGCGTCCATATGCCGCAATTACAGTGCGCCCCACTTACGTACTCGTAACAAGGGCCCCGAGCCTATCTTGGAGAGGATTAAATGAATCGCAATAAATTGTTCGTCGCTGTATTGGCGGGCGGCCTGCTGGCTGCATGCGAGAGTGGCGATGTCAACATCACGCCCACGACGATCGACAACAGTATCGATAATTCCACCGGCGGTGGCGGTGGTTCCGAGGACGACATCTGCGCGTCCTATGTCCGCGATGGCGCAACCATCCAGGGTTCGGCCGACGGCAACGGCAACTGTATGTACGACAACACGTTCGTCGGGCCCAAGAACAACCTGCAGGAAGACCTGTTGATCCCGGCACTGCCGGACGGAGGGGCACACATCTTTTCGGCGAGTCTGTTCGTCGGTAATACCTACCGCACTCAGGCAGACCTCCAGGCTGCCGGTATCAGTCAGGGCGGTGACGGCCCGACCCTGACCATCCAGGCTGGGGCGACGCTTGCGTTCCAGACCAACTCGGACTTCATGATCATCAATCGCGGCTCGAGGATCATCGCCGACGGGCGCCCCGATGCGCCGATTACCCTGACGTCGGTCTCCGACGTCAACGGCACGGTCGGTCCCGAGGACGTGCAGCAGTGGGGTGGCGTCGTGATCAACGGCTTCGCCGTCAGCAACAAGTGCAGCTACGTCGGTACCCGCGGGGAGGCCGGTTTCGACCTGTCGCCGGGCACCGAGTGCTCGATCGACGCCGAAGGTTCCGCCGGCGATGACGAGTCGCAATACGGCGGAGCGAACGACGCCGACGACTCCGGCATCCTGCGCTACGTTGTCGTCAAGCACACCGGCGCGCAGGTAGGTAATGGCGACGAGCTGAATGGCATTTCCTTCGGCGGCGTTGGCAGCTCGACCATCGTCGAGAACCTCGAGGTGTACTCAACTTTCGATGACGGCGTCGAGATGTTCGGTGGCTCGTTCGATATCCGCAACCTGGTTGCCGTATACGTCCGTGACGACTCGATCGACATTGACGAAGGCTACAACGGTACGATCACCGATGCGCTCGTCGTGCAGTCGGCGAACGATGGCAACCACTGTATCGAGTCGGACGGTATCGGCTCTTACGGTGACCTCGACCAGGCGACCAGGGACGACTTCATCGCCCGCGGCCTGAACAGCGCGCCGACCATCAACAACCTGACCTGCATAATCTCTGCGAACGTGCCGGGCACGCACGATCCCGGCGCCGGCTGGCGCTTCCGCGAAGGCATTCACCCGGTCGTCAACGACGCGCTGATCATCTCGTCATTCGGCGCAAACGACCAGGGTTCGGCCGACGATAACTACTGCCTGCGTGTCGACAACGTCGAGACGCATGAAGCGGCGATCAACGGCGACCTGCAGCTGAATTCGGTCATCTATGCATGCCAAGAGAACGTGAAGGGCAACGTCATCGCCGACCGCAACGCAGTAACGGCCTGGAACAACGAGCAGGAGTTTGCCGAGGCCGAGGGCAACCAGTTTGCAACCGTCGCTGACGGCGCGGCGGTGGACGCTTCCGACGCGGCGAACCCGGAGATCAACCTGCTGACCGGTGCGCAGAAGGTCTACTCGCTGCCCTGGGATCAGAGCATCGTGGACACTGGGGCCCCGCTCGGAACCACGACGCCCACGAGCGGCACGGCTACGGACATTCTCGGCGCGATCGAGGCGCAGAGCGACTGGACGCAGCCCTGGGCATACGGCATCGATCCGGACAACCGAGGCCAGGCCCTGTGGTTCGAATAAAGCGACGGATCGCAGCTTGAAATCGGCGGGCACCTGTTCCGGCTTCGGGACGGGTGCCCTTCGCACTTAGCACAAACATGTGCTCACGCTTGAGTAAACAGGCCAGACAATGAACAGATTGGCAAGAAACTACAAAAAGCCGTCGGCGACCGTGATCGCAGCTGTGCTCGTATCGTGGCATGGGGTCGCGCTGGGTCAGGAGGAGCCGGCCATCCCCGAACCCGTGATCGAGGAGCAGGCCGCCGGCGAGGGTATCGACGAGGTCGTCGTCACCGGCCGCTTCATCAGTTCCAGCCAGCAGCTGATCAATGAACGCATGAATGATGCGTTTGCGACCGACCTGCTGGGCGCGGATACGATCTCGAGGCTCGGTGACTCGACGGTTGCTTCTGCGCTGCGACGCGTGCCGGGGCTGTCGCTGGTGCAGGACAAATTCATATACATTCGCGGACTCGGTGAACGCTATTCGTCGACGACGCTGAACGGAGCCCAGATCCCGTCCCCCGACCTGACGCGAAATGTCATTCCGCTGAACGTGTTCCCGACATCCATCGTCGATTCGCTGCGCGTGCAGAAGTCCTACTCGCCGGCAATATCCGCGAACTTCGGCGGCGGCGCGGTCGATATTCGCACCAAGGGCATCCCGGAGGCGTTTACGGTCAAGATCGAGGCCGGTATCGGCTACAACGACATCAACCCGAGCAGCATCAATACCTATCCGGGCGGAGGTGACGACGATTTCGGTACCGACGACGGCACCCGGGCGCTTTCACCCGTGATTTCGTCCGGGCTGCAGCAATACCAGGGCGATCCGAGTGTCAACAGTATTCGAGCGTCCCTCGCGCGTTCCGGCAGCGACCTCGGCCCGAGCCAATTGACGTTCGAGTCGCAGCGCCTGAACCGCGAGATGGCAGTTGCACTGAACCGCAACATCGGCATCCAGAGTGAGAGTGTTGACCCGGACTACGAATTGCGCGGGAGCGTCGGCAACAAGTTCGATCTTGGCCAGGAATGGCAGGCCGGCTTTGCGGTCGGTGGGTCCTACGAGACGGAGACGGCGTGGCGTCGTACGACGACGGCTTCGTTTGGCGTCCCGGATGAACAGAATGGTGTCAAGGAAGAGTCCACCAGGAGCGTAAACATCGCGGGGACGCTGAATCTCGGGCTGAACTTCCTGAGCGACCACGAAATCGGAACGACCAGCCTGTTCCTGCGCAGTACGGATGACGAAACCGAGGTCTTCGACTATTTCAACGAGAACCGCTTCAGATCCAGCGGCCGCGGTGTGCGTGAGTACCGGTTCGAATTCGAAGAGCGAGAGATGACCACTCACCAGGTCGCGGGCACGCACTATGTCGGCGCGGAAACGCGTGCGCGATTCGGGTTTATTGACTCGCTGGCTGGTTTCTTCCGCCTGCCCGAGGAGGCGCGGTTTAGCTGGTTCTATTCGGATTCGGAGGCGACGACGGACATCCCCAACCGCGTTCAGATCGATTCGTTTACGACCAACGATCCCGTCACCGGCGAGGTATTGACGGAAGCCGTGCAGCTTAGTTCAGCGGCCGGCGATTTCCGCTTCACTGAACTCGAAGATCTTGTCGAGAGTTATGGCTGGAACGCCACTGTGCCGTTCGCGTTCAGCAACCACTACGTCGAATTGAGCGGCGGTTGGGATCATGCGCAGAAAGCACGGACCTACGAGCAGTCGCAGTTCAGCCTCGGCTACCTGGGCGTTGAGGATCAGTCGGTGCTCGAAGGACCTCTGGACGACGTGTTTTCCGACGCGAACATCCTGGCGACCGCCGCGGATTCCGATCCGACGAATCCTTTGCCGGGCGCGGAGGTCTTCGTGAACAATGCCGTCTTTGATCGCCAGGGAGCCAATACCAACAGCTACCTGGCGGCGACGATGACTGACTCGGCCTGGGGCCAGGTCGACTGGACCTGGAACGATACCTGGCGCGTCGCTCTGGGCGCCCGTTGGGAAGATTATCGGCAGGCGGGTATACCCTGGAATCCGTTCAGCTACTCGCAGCAGACGCCGCAGGTCACGAGCGACCCGGACGAACTCGCGGATGCAGTATTCAATGAGGACAAGCTCTATCCGGCGGCATCGATCACCTACATGGGCGACTTCTGGGCAGAGACGTTCCAGCTTCGGCTCGGCTTCAGCGAGACGACCGTCCGCCCCGACTTGCGCGAGATTACCGGTTCGAGCTATATCGACCCGATCACGGGCGACCTGACTCGCGGAAACTCGAGCGTCGTGCCGTCAGACATTGAGAACATCGACCTGCGTGCCGAGTGGTTCTTCGCCAACGGCGATAACTTCACAGTGACGCTTTTTGACAAGCAGATCACGAATCCGATCGAGTTCTTCGAGATCCCGGCTTCCGATACGACCATCGCACGCGAGATCCTGAATGCCGATTCGGCCAGCATCCAGGGTCTCGAGGTCGAGTTTCTCAAGGAGCTCGGGTTCCTGGGATCCTTCGGCGACCTGTTGTTCGTGCAGGGCAATGTCACCTACCAGTGGGACCGGGAGCTGACCCCGGGTAACTCGGGCGGCGACGTCAGCTGCGAGCAGCGGGATGATAGCGGTAACGTCGTAGCCAACGACTGCAAACTGTCGGGCGCCTCGGAGTACATGGTCAACTTCATGATCGGTTTCGATTCGCCGAATTCCAGGCACACCGCATCGCTGATCTATAACGTCTTCAGCGAGCGGCTGTTTGCCTTCGGGCGATTCGGCCCCGACGCATTCGAGCAGCCGTTCGATTCGCTCGACTTCACGTATTTCTGGTATCCGACAGATCGCATGACCCTGAAGCTCAAGGCACAAAACATCCTGGATGCTTCAGTGGAGATCCAGCGCACGGATGAATCACTTGGCAGAACGGTCACGGTCTTCGAAGAGAAACCGGGCAGATTGATATCTGCATCAATGTCCTGGGGCTTCTAGGTTCGCCCCAAACCTGAAGCCCATTGCGGCCCCGTTCCCGAACGGGGCCGTTTTCTTTTGTGCGAAGAAAAAACTGCCCCTTGATAAGGTGGCAATCCGGTAGCACTGTATGGGTCATGAACAGGCTATTGGTAGTCGCAACCCTGGCCGCGTCCATGGCGGGTTGCGCAGTGAACCCGGTGACCGGCAAGCCGGATTTCATGATGGTGAGCGAATCCCAGGAACTGGCGCTCGGCGAGCAGAACTACGCCCCCATGCAGCAGGCCGAGGGTGGGGTGTACGACATCGATCCGGAGCTCACGGCCTACGTCCGGGACGTCGGTAGCAAGCTGGCGGCGGTCAGCGACCGGCCATTGCCGTACGAATTCGTGGTGCTCAACAACTCGGTGCCGAACGCCTGGGCGCTGCCCGGCGGCAAGATCGCGATCAATCGCGGGCTGCTGACCGAGCTGAATTCGGAAGCGGAACTCGCGGCGGTGCTCGGGCACGAGATCGTGCATGCGGCCGCCAAGCATTCGGCCAAACAGTTGTCCCGCAGTGTGATCCTGCAGAGCGCTGTCCTGGCCACCGCCATGGTGACGGGCGACAACGGCTTCGGACAGTTCGCGGTTGGCAGCGCGGCCGTTGGCGCGCAACTGCTGAATTCGACCTACGGGCGCAGCGCGGAACTCGAATCCGACAAGTACGGCATGACCTACATGTCTCGTGCCGGGTATGACCCCGGCGGCGCGGTGATGCTGCAGGAGACCTTCGTGCGTCTGAGCGAAGGCCGGGACAGCGACTGGCTGAGCGGCTTGTTTGCCAGCCATCCGCCGTCGCGCGCACGCGTGGAAGCAAATATCGAGACGGCCGCGAACCTGCCCCCGGGCGGCGAGCTGGGCGTGGGGCGTTACGAGGCTGCCATGAAGAAGACGATGGCAGCGAAGCCGGCGTATGACGCCTACGACGAGGGCCGCAAGGCGCTCGCAGAAGAGAACAGCGAGGAGGCGCTGGCGCTCGCGAACAAGGCGATCGAGCTGTTCCCGCAGGAGGGGCATTTCTACGCGTTGCGCGGCGACGTGCGCCTCGTGGACGGCAAGTACGACATGGCCACGAAGAACTATGACAGCGCGATCAAACGCCGCGATAATTATTTCTATTACTACCTGCGACGCGGCCTGGCGGAGAAGGAACTCGGCGACCTGGACAATGCGCAATCGGATCTGGAGCGCAGCATCGAGATGCTGCCGACCGGGCCCGCATATTTTTCGCTGGGCGATATCGAAGCCGCGCGTGGCAATGAACGGGAAGCCATGGAGCACTACGCGATCGTCGCGAAAAGCGGCGGGGAGCTGGGCAAGGCGGCAACCCGCAAGCTGCAGCGATTGCAGCTCCCGTACAGCCCCGGTGACGTCATCCCGCGACGTTGCGATGCGGACAGCGCTGGCAACCTCGTGGTGTCGGTAAAAAACACGACCGCCTGGCCGATCGAGGACGTGCAGATCGAGGTTAGCTACACCGATGCGTCCGGTCGTGGCCGGAGCGTCAGGCAGGGCATAAGCGGACGAATCGCGCCGGATGCGATCGCGAGCATCAACACGGGCCTCGGCCCCTACGCGGGTGGATCCTGTCCGGCGGAGGTGGTGGCGGCCCGCTATGCTGAGTAGCTGTTCGGGGTCGGACCCACATAATTAATTGATATTATTGTATTTTATGTTTGAAATTGGGCTTGTAGGTGCCTTAATCCATGGTTTTCTGCGGCAAAAACGCAAGATTGCCGCCGGCACGAATGTCCTGACGGGTTAAGCTCAATTTGAAGGCTGAAAAGGCCAGATTAAGGGCACTAAACGCAACAAGATGCGGTCAAATCCGAATCCGATCATGAATTTACGCTGGTCCGACCCCTGTTAACATGAACAGAATCCTACTTGCGATCATTATTAGTCTTGCTGCGGGATTCGCCGCAGGCGCATGGAGCGCAAAGGCCACGTCGCCCTCGGAGACGCAGGGCGATGCGGCGGATTCGGTCGGTGCCTTCAACACGGCGGCGCCGCTCGAGGAGCGCATTGCCGCCCTTGAACGGGCTGTTTCCGGGGAGCGCGACGCTCGCCTGGTTCTCGAAGAGCAACTGCACGGCCTGTACGCGGAACTCGAGAGGTTCGACTCGCCGGAGATGACGGAACTGCTCCGCACCCTGGCCGAAAATAGCCAGGCGCGCGAGCAGGCTCGCATCCAGCAAGCCGGCAGACGGGATCGCGGAGCGCGCATGCGCGATCGCTCCGAGTTGCGCATCGGGCAACTCGTCGCCGGTGGATTCACGGAAGACCGGGCCCGGCAGATCCTCGAGTTCGAGGACGAGACACGCATGGCGGCCCTGCAGGCCGAGTACGAGGCACAGCGTAACGGCGAGACCTTCAATCGCTGGGAGTGGGCATCCAACTACCAGGCGAATCTGCGCGAGCGCCTAGGCGACGCGGAATTCGAGAAGTACCTCACGGCCCAGGGCGGCCAGGCCTCCGTCACGGTCCGCGAAGTCATCGGATCTTCGCCCGCGAACCGGGCCGGCCTCAGACCCGGGGATCAGATCCTGAGCTACGACGGCAAGCGGGTTTTCGGCATGAACGACCTCAGGTCGATGGCGTTCTCGGGTGATCCCGGCGAGGACGTCATCGTGGACATCGAGCGCAACGGCCAGCGCATGCAGCTGGTTCTGCCGCGTGGGCCACTGGGGATAACCGGGAGCGGTGGTGGCATCGGGGTGCGCTCGCCCTTCGGCGGGTAGCGGCCGGCTGGATAATATCGGCGGCCGAATGCAGAATGTGTGGCGGTCACGCCGCACGGACTTCCGCCCCTTTTGAATAACGTCCTCCGCTACACGATCCCCAACAGCTTCACCGCACTCAGCCTGTTGCTCGGCATTGCATCGATCGTAACGACGCAGCTCGGCGGGCGGGAGCATCTCGAGCTCGCGGCCTGGATGATCGTCTGGTGTGGTCTTCTGGATACCGTGGACGGTGTTGCCGCGCGGGTACTCAAGGCGACGTCGAGTTTCGGCGCCGAGTTCGACTCCATGGCGGATCTGGTCGCTTTCGGGGTTGCCCCGGCGATCCTCGTGCTGAATGCGGGCATGCAGATCGGCGGAATCGAGTACGAGACCGGAGAATTCTGGGTGCTGGCGGTAGCGGCAGGCGTCTTTGCCCTCGCGGGTGCCTTGCGTCTCGCGCGCTTCAACCTGCCGACCGCGAAGCCCGAGCGCGGCTGGTTCGTTGGTGTACCGATTACCGCTGCCGGCGGCGGGATGTGCTCGTCCCTGGTTCTCGTGCTCCTTTTGCATGACCCGGTCGCAGCGAGCCTGCCGCTGAACCTGTACCTTCCGGTGCTGTTGTTCGTCCTGGCAATGCTGATGATCTCGCGCATTCGATTCCCGAAAGCAGTCAGGCGCGAGAGCAAGCTGATCAACACGTTCCAGGTAATCAACATCGTGCTCATCATCTACTGCGGTGTCACGCGCTCCTGGCCCGAATACCTGTTCGGCATCAGCGTATTCCTGCTGGTCGCCGGGATCATTGCCGGCCGCATTTCGAAGCCCGTCGCGACTGCCGAACAGGAATGACGGTCACCGTCGCCGTACTCGTCGGCTACCTCGCGACACTCGCTGCGCTCGCCATCTGGAGCCGCAAGGAAACTCATACGCTCAAGGGTTTCTACCTCGCCGGCAAGAAACTGCCGTACTGGGTAGTGGCGTTCAGCGCCAATGCGACCGGCGAGAGCGGCTGGCTTCTGCTCGGCCTGACCGGCATGGGTTATGCCGTCGGCGCCCAGGCCTACTGGGTCATCGTGGGAGAGATGATCGGCATCGCCGCGTCCTGGGGCTTCATATCCCGCAAGCTGAAGCGGCTCAGCGACGAGACGGATTCGATCACGTTGCCGGACGTCCTGGCTGCGAATTTCGACGACCGCTGGCACCTCATCCGCGGCGTCGCGGTCGCCATCATCGCGGTCATGGTGACCACCTATGTATCGGCGCAGATGGTGGCGACCGGCAAAGCCTTCAGCGGCTTCGTCGGCCTCGACTATCGTGCCGGCGTGATCATCGGCGCGGTCATCATCATCGGCTATACCTTCGTCGGCGGCTACAAGGCGGTGTCCTACACCGACGTGGTGCAGGGCGTGCTGATGCTTGCGGGGCTCATCGCCGTGCCGCTGGTCGCTATCAGCGCGGCAGGCGGACTGGATCGAATGGCGGCTACGCTGCACGCATACGATCCGGCATTCGTCGACATGTTTGCCGTGCTCGACGGCAGCACGGCCGGTCTTGTAACGGCCGTGAGCTTCGCCGCCATCGGCCTGCCGTTCCTCGGCGTGCCGCAGATGCTGATCCGCTACATGTCGGCACGCGACGAGATGGAGCTGAAGAAGGCGCGCATCGTGTCGATCGTGGTGCTGTTCATATTCCTGTTCGGCGCCGTAACGGCGGGTATCGCCGGGCGCGCCCTGTTTCCCGGGCTCGAGGACAGCGAGCAGGTGTTCCCGACACTGGCGAGCGAGCTGTTCCCGCCGCTCCTGACCGGTGTGCTCCTCGTGATCGTGCTCTCGGCGATCATGTCGACGGTCGATTCCCTGCTGCTGCTGGCGTCGTCCTCGATCGTGCGGGACACGATGCAGAAAATGCTCGGCAGCCCGCAAAGCGACGCCACGCTTTCCGGGTACGGCAAGGCCGTTACCGTGATCATCGGCGTGATCGGCGTATTCGTGGCCGTTTACATGGCCGAAAACAAGCTGATTTTCTGGTTTGTGCTGTTTTCCTGGTCCGGCCTCGGCGCCGCGTTCGGTCCCGTCGTGTTGGCGCTGCTGTACGACAAGCGCACGACGGGCGCCGGCGTCGTTGCCGGAATGCTGGGCGGGTTCCTGACCAGCGTTGTCTGGGTGCAATATTTCAAGGCGGGAGTCCATGGGCTGTACGAAGCCATCCCGGGCTTCGCCGTGGCGACCGTGGCCACTGTCGTCGTGAGCCGGTTTACCGGCAGGTAATGCCCCGGAACTTTTGTAACCAAATTCGCGATCGGGCCCTATAAGCCTGCAGATGTTCATTCAAAGGATTCACACCATGCGCTTTTCCAAACTGTTGATTCCCATGCTGCTGCTGGCCTTGCCGGGTCTCGCGCCGGGCGAGCTGACCGCATCCGGACTCCCGGCAACGTCGACCTGGTATTTCCACGCCGATTTCGACGAAATGCGGGGCTCTGACGCGGGCAAACCGCTCTATGCGTGGCTGCAACGCGAGGTCTTTGCCGACGTTCGCGAAGACGCCGGTATCGATCTCGACAAGGAGGCCGACAGTATCACGGCATTCTCGGCCGTCGAGAGCGGCGCCGTGGTCTCGATCGAAGGCGACATCAGCCGGGAGACCCGGGACAAGCTGCTTGCCATGGCCGCGGGGGCCGATGAGTTCGACACGCTGAAGCACAAGGGCAGCACGTTTTACTTCGCCAGGAGTGACAAGGACAACAAGAACAACAAGATCGAAGTCGATTCCTTCGAAAACGGCGCCTATTTCACCTTCGCCCTGAAGGACCGTATCCTCGCCACCTCGTCGCGCGAGCAGATGGAACGCCTGCTCGACAGCAAGGGCAAGCTGCCGCAAAGCAAGTCGGACAGCGGTACGCTGATCGTGCTCACGGCGCAAAAAAGCCTCATCCAGGCCGGTATCCAGGCGGACCAGGTCGAGGACCGGGGTGACGGCGGCTGGCAGTCCAACATCCTGAAGAACACGGAGCAGCTCGCGGTCATGGTCGCGGATGTTGCCGGCAAGATCGCGGTGGAGACGCAGCTCATCGCCACGCAGCCCGAGATGGCGGAATCCCTGGCGAGTATCGTGCGCGGCCTCATCAGCCTTACCATGTTCAGCGAAGATATGGATCCGCAGGTTGCGGAATTTCTCAGCGCTACGACCGTCGACGTGGAGGGTTCCTCACTGAACATCAGGCTGGCGCTGGATCCCGAGAGCGTCATCGCGGTCCTGGACGACTAGTGGTCCGGCGGGAGCAGCGGCTCGCATCGTGAGCGATGAGCTGAAACTCATCGATGCCGCGAAGGGCGGTTCCGTGGACGCCTTCACCGAACTCGTGCGCGGCTATCGCGGAGGCCTGTTTCGCTTCCTGATCACGCGGTGTGCAAACCACGCTGATGCCGAAGACGCGCTGCAGGACACACTGATCAACGCCTATCGCTATATTGATTCGTACAATCCGCAGTGGCGCTTCAGCACCTGGCTGTATCGTATCGCCATCCGCAATGCGGGCAGTCTGCGGTCGGAAAACCTCGCCGAACTGGGCGATCCCGCCGACGCCGGCGCGGATCCGCTTGCGCACTGCATCGCGGATTCCGAGCGCGACAATTTGTGGCGCAGCGCGAAGCGGGTCCTGTCGGACGAGGTGTTTACGGCGATGTGGCTGCGCTACGTCGAGGATATGTCGGTGCGCGATATCGCGAGGGTTCTCGAGCGATCGTCGTCGTGGACCAAGGTCAATCTTCTCCGGGGCCGGCGCGCACTGGAGATGGAAATGAACGGTACGGCCGGCAATGCCGGAAGTGAAGCTTATGGATAAACTCGCCAACAGGCTGCGCGAAGACGCAGCGAATATTGACGCGGAAATTTCCGCTCAACTCGACAGCCGTATCCGGGCGTCGCTCGCCGCGGTCGAGCCCGAGACGGCACGTCGTCAACGAGATACCCGGCGCCGTTCCGTGTCCTTCTGGCTCGCGAGCAGCCTCACGGGCGTTGCGGCAGCGCTCGGGGTGATCGCGATTCTCAACATCGTCGACACGAACGAGCCCGCGGCCGTGCCACGGACCGTGGCGGATACTGCGACGCAGCCGATCGAAATTCCCGTCATCGATCTCGATGTCGAGGCGGCAACACTGACGGGCCCGCTGGCGCAGGAGCTTGCGGACCTGCAGGCCGACCTCAAGAGGGCGGAGGAAGTCGTGCGCGGCGACGTCAGGATCGATTTCTGAAACCGACAGCGAATCGCAACCATGGCAAGCCGCTGATGATAAAGTTGCCGCATGCGACGCGCGATCATACTGGTGATGGATTCCTTCGGCATCGGCGCCACGGCCGATGCCGGCAAGTTCGGCGATGCGGGTGCGGATACGCTCGGCAGCATCGCCAGGGAGCGCGCCCGGTCGCCTGACGGGCCGCTGCGGTTGCCGAACCTTGCCAGATTGGGTCTCTTCGAGGCCAGTCGCGAGAGCACGGGGGACTATCCCGAGGGCGCGACCACCGGCGGCGACATCATCGGCGCCTACGGCTTTGCCGAGGAACTCTCGAGTGGTAAGGACACGCCCAGCGGCCACTGGGAGATCGCCGGCGTTCCCGTGCTGTTCGACTGGGGCTATTTCACGGACAGGACCGACACGTTTCCAAGCGAGCTGATCGACAGGCTCGTCGAGCAGGCCGGGCTGCCCGGCGTACTCGGTAACTGCCACGCGTCCGGCACGACGATCATCGCCGAACTCGGCGACGAGCACGTACGGACGGGCAAACCGATCGTGTACACGTCGGCGGACAGCGTATTCCAGGTCGCGGCGCACGAAGAGGCATTCGGGCTGCAGCGGCTTTACGATCTCTGCGACGTCGCTCGCGAGCTGGTCGACGACTACAGCATCGGCCGCGTCATTGCGCGCCCGTTCGTCGGCGACGGTCCCGCCAACTACGTTCGAACCGGCAATCGGCGCGACCTGACGACACCACCGCATGCGCCGACGGTACTGGACAAGCTCGCCGCGGCCGGCGGAGAAGTCATCAGCATCGGCAAGATCGCCGACATCTATGCAGACCGGGGCATTACGAAGAAGGTCAAGGCGAGCGGCAATGCGGCATTGTTCGATGCGACGCTCGAGGTTCTGGCGGAAGCGGGCGACCGGTCGATCGTGTTCACGAACTTCGTCGATTTCGACATGCTCTACGGGCATCGCCGGGATGTCGCAGGCTACGCGGCGGCGCTGGAGTATTTCGACGGGCGCTTGCCGGAGTTGCTCGAGGCGATGCATCCGGACGATATCCTGGTCATCACCGCCGACCATGGCTGCGATCCGACATGGGACGGGTCGGACCACACGCGCGAGCACATTCCGGTGCTGGCGTTCGGCAGCGAGCTCGCAGCCGGATCACTGGGCAAACGTAAGACCTTCGCGGATATCGGGCAGAGCCTCGCGGCGTATTTCGATCTGCCGCCGATGGATTACGGCGAGAGTTTTATCTAGGCGACCGTGCGGCGCCTGATTGCGAGCAACCCGAGCAACGGCAGCAGCCACAGTCCGGCACCACCACCACCGCTTTCTTCCTGCGGCGGCGCGCTGACATTAATCGTAGCGCTTGCCGAATTATTGGCCGGGTCTGCCTCGGCTTCCGTGGACGCCATCGAGAAGTTGAGCGTCTTCGTACCTTCGCTGGTCGCGGTCAATCCGAGGCTCAGCGTCGTGTTGGACTGAGCGGCGAAGCTCGCACCTTCACAGTCGATCTGGGTGTTGCTCACGGAGCAGCTACCCAGCGGCCAGCTCGCGCTGTCCACGCGCAGTCCCGGCGACAGAGCGATACTCATCGTGACACCCGTCGCATCCAGGATAGAGGTGTTTTCGAGTAATGCTGTCAGCCCGGTGCTCTGATCGATGCCGAGCTGCCGCGTGCTCGGTGGCGTCACGGCGAGGTTGACCGCGGGCTGCACCGTCAGCGTAAGGCTGCTCAGGTTGTTGGTCGTATCGTCGTCGACGTCTGCGGCAACGCTGGCGTTGAACGTGCCGCTTCCCACCGCGATCGAGTCCGATGTCAGCGTAACCGTTATGGTAGTGGTGCCATCGACGTCGCCGATAGCGCAGTTCACGACGCCGCCGCCGTCGGTGCAGCTGCCCATCGACGCTGCCGCCGAGATCAGGGCGATGTTCGTTGGTAGTGTCACGTCAGCCACGACGTTTGTCGCCTGCAGCGTTCCCGCGTTGATGACGTCGAACGTCACTGTCGCCGTATTGCCGAGCAGTACGGACGGTGTCGGATCACCGAGACCGAAGCTCATATCGACGCTCGGCAGGGGTGTAATGCAGCCCCGCGTTTCAGCCCGCGCGATATCGTCGGCCATCTCGTCGAGGCTGCACTGCGAGAACTGATCGGAACCATTGAGGCTCGCGGCCATCAGAAAAGCGCCGGTTTCGGATTCGCACGGTGAGCTCGACGTGCCGTCGTGCGGTGAACCGAAATTGTGGCCGATCTCGTGCGCGGCGATCAGGCTGTCGAAGGTCGCCGTGTCGCGGCCCTCACTGAGGCCGGCGCCGAAGCGGCCGCTGCAGAGCACCTCGCCTCCGCCTTGTCCGACGCCGCCCGTAAAAGCAATGCCCACCGTCGAATTGTTGCCCGAGCTGCCCTCGACGTCCTTGCCCGTCCAGAGATGGGTGAGTCCGTTCACGTTCTGGTTGGGCTCGCCGTTGCGGTACGTCGACAACTCGTCGAGCAGCTCGCTCGCGACCACGGTGTTGGAAAACGGGTACGAGGCGGCACCCGGATCGGTGAACACCTGCACCAGGGGCACGTTGATCTGGACGCCGATCTGGCCGCTGAAAATGCCGTCGACATTGTTCAGACGATCCAGGATCGCCTGCTGCGAGCCTGCGCCGTGGATGCCGGCAAACTCGGCGTCGCCGACCGCGCCGATGTTGATTTCGGTCGTGGCGCCCGGGGCTTGCGCGGATACCGCGCTCAGTTCTGATGTCAGCGCCTTGTAAATGGCGCCGCCATTCGTCAGGTTCCCGCCCGCGCCGCAGGTCATCGAACCGGGTGCAATAACCGCGTCCGCGAGCCGATAGATAATCGTCGAGTCAGCGCCAGCGACGTTGTCGCCGGGCCGTTCGATCGCGAAAAGCTCGCTGCCGTCCCAGATCAGCCCGGCCAGCAGACCGTCCGATATGACCATGCGGACCCACGAGTTCTCGTTGCCTGCCAGCTTTCCGCGGTAGGGGACTACGGTATTACCCGTAACGCGTCGAGCCGCGTCGAGCAACCTGGAATTGGGTGTCAGCTGCAGCTCGAAGCTGCGGCCCAGAGCGTCGAAGCGCATATCGACGGGGCCTGCCACGCCGATTTTCTGGCTGCTGTCTGTGCCGCTGCGCTGGATGCTCAGTCGCTGCAGCGGCTCGTAATGGGACAGTGAAACCGAGGCTGCCTGTGCGCCAGGCGCCACGATTGAAAGACTCAAAACTGCCCATGCAGCTAGTTTGCTGATGCCTGACATAATCCGACCGGGACCGTTGAAGTTGATAACGGATAGCTAATCAAACGCTGCTGAGCGCCACAAGGAATTATCCGTCGCTTCGCGGCGACATCGCTCGCCAAAGTGTGTCGCAGTTCTCAGATCTTTGACAAAGCGGCACTTCGAGAGTTCTGTGCCGGCGGTTATTCGCCCGAACCGAGCAGCAGCGCGCAGGTCGGCACGGCGCCGTCGCGCTGCCAGGACCCGAATTCCTCGCCGGTCAGCAGGTAGACCTGGCCGGGGCGGCGGACCAGGTGCATCTCGCCGGCGAGTTCTCCCACGTCCGTGGTCAGGCGAACAACGTCGTCCTCGACGATATACGTGCCGCGCACCGGGAATCCCGGGAACGGATCGATCTTGTTACCGGCGGCATCGACCGTCACTTCATCCGTGAACTTGTCCCAGGTGAAGCGGCTGTCCGCAAGCTCGATCGTACTGCCTTCGAATGCAACACAAGACGGCGCATACGTGCCTGCAATATTCGTGTCGGCTGCACAGCCCGCAGCAACGGCGAACAACAAGAGAAGAGCGGGTTCCTTGAATTTCATTTTCAGTCCTCATTGCCGGAGCGCCAGGTTTCCGGTACCCGGATGGCGATGACTTCGCCTTCCGCCGTTACGGCGCCGCCCGAGATTACCCTGCAATCCAGAGTTGTTTTCCTGTCGGTGCACTCGCGGATCGAAGCACGCAACTCCACCGGCTTGTCGATCCTGATCGGTTTCAGGTACCTGACATTCAGATTACCGGTGACGCACCAGATCGGAGGTCCCTCACCGACCTCGAAGCCGTCACGTTCGTAATAATTCGCAATCGACGTACACACGCAGTGACAGTCGATGATGCTGGCGATGGTACCACCGTACAGGTACTCCGTCGGCCCCGCGCACTGCTCGGGCCTCGGAATGTAGGTGCAAACGGACTCCCTGCCGTCCCAGAAGCTCTTGATCTGCAGGCCCTCGGGATTCTCCGGCCCGCACCCGTAGCAGTGATTGTGCGGAATCCTGTCCTGGATCGCGGTCATTCTTCTGTGCCCGCCGATGGGCGCAGACCGGGTGCAAGGTAGATGCCGAGAACGGCTGCGGCAATGATCGACAGGGGCGCCCCTATCGTGAACCACCAGGGATGCGGAATGATCAGCAACATCGTGATCGCGCCGGCCAGCACGATGCCGCCGACGACAATGGCGTAGGGCAGCGGCTTCGATTTGGAGAGCAGCGCGCCTGCCAATGTTCCCAGGAGGGCGCCGGCGGCCCAGGCAGCTCCGACGAACAGGATGCTGCCAACCGGCAGCGTGGACATGAATTCGCGAACCTGCTCCGGGTCGCCAAACTCGATGTCGGCTGGCGGCGGGTAGACCAGGTGCCCGAGCATCTCGATGACCTGGATCGTGAGCATCGCGACGATCACACCGACTACAGCTGCTGCCAGTTTGCGAATCACCGCTATTCTCCTGCTGGTGCCGGTGTGCCCGAATTGCGCGCCTCGAGGCCCGACTGGATTCGCGCCGCCAGAGTAATTGCTTCGGACGTTACACGCCCGGTGTCTATGGTCAGGAATTCGCGCTCGCGCATCAACACCGCGCCGTCGACGATGACCGATGCGACATCCTGCTCGTCCGTCACGTAGACAAGGTGCGAAATGACGTCGAATGTCGGGACGTGGTGGACGTCTTCGAACGCGACCTGGATCAGGTCGGCCCGTTTGCCTTTCTCGAGTGAACCGATGTCATCGCCGAGCCCGATGGCCGTCGCACCGCCGCTGGTCGCCATACTGAGAACCGCGGATGCCGGCAGCGCTTCGGGGTCCATGCGGCTTACCTTCTGCAGGAATGCTGCCAGGCGCATCTCTTCCCACATGTCCAGGTCGTTGTTGCTGGCCGCGCCGTCGGTGCCGAGCCCGACGCGCACCCCCGCAGCGAGCATTTCCGCAACCGGGGAGACACCGGATGCGAGTTTCATGTTGGAGGACGGGTTATGGATGACCCCGACGCTGCGGTCGCGCAGGATCGGTATCTCCGTCGCGGTCGGCCAGACGACGTGCGCCGCGATGGTCGGGCCGTCGAAAAAGCCGATTGCGTCGAGCATTTCAATGCTGGTCTTGCCGTAGTTGTCTTTGGAGTATTGCGATTCGAACGGCGACTCCGATACGTGGATGCTGATCGCGACGCCGTGCTTCTGCGCCGCCTCCCGCGTCGCGCGCAACTGCTCGGCGTCGAGCGTGTAGTTCGCGTGCGGACCGAAGATCGGCGTGATGCGCGGGTGCCGGTTCTGCCAGCGGTCGATGAAGCCTTCACCCTTGCCGATGGAATCGCTGGCGCTTTCGGCGTCCGGGCTGCGCTGGTCGATCACGGTTGCGGAGATCAGCGCGCGCATGCCGCAGCGTTCGATGACCTCGGCAATCGTGTCCGGGTAGTAATACATGTCCACGAAGGTCGTCGTGCCGCCGCGGATCATCTCCCAGCAGGCGAGCTCCGTGCCGATGCGCACGAACTCGCTGTCGACGAATTCGACCTCGACCGGAAACATGTAGTTGTTCAGCCAGTCCATCAGCGCCAGGTCGTCGGCAAGGCCGCGCAGCAGCGCCATGGCGGCATGCTGGTGGCCGTTGACCAGCCCCGGCATCACCACGCGATTGTCGCGGGGCAGCGTTTCCCGTGCGCTGTAGCGCGATTCGATGTCGGCCGCGGTGCCGACGTCGATGATGACGCCGTCATTAACGGCGACGGCGCCGTTTTCGATCACCGTCAGGTCCGGGTCCATCGTCACCACGAAGTCGCCGGGTACGATGAGGTCGATGGCATCGGCTGCCGCCTCCCGAGGGGGTTCGGCCGGCGTACAGCCGGCCAACAGCAGGCCTGTGGCCAGAAACAGGATTTTTCGGTTCATGCTTGTTCCCAAATGAAGAGGGGCAGCCAAGGCTGCCCCTCCAAAGGTACTACAGTTACCCGCGTGCTCAGAAGCGGAAGCGCACGCCGAACTGCAGGCGATACGCTGACGCAATGCGCGCGATCGCCGGTTGTGGAACTATCGATGAGGCGCCAACGGCAGGGTCGTACGACGCATTCGGCGTCAGCACATACTGATTATTGTCGATGGCGACCGTCGCCGGCGAGACATTCGAGGGCGCCGTATAGCTGTCGACGCGACCCCAGTCACTATTGATCAGGTTGCCGAAGTTCTCGATGTCGAGGAACAGGTCCACCGCGGTCTGGCCGATCTTGATTTCCTGCTGCAGACGCACGCTGAGGATATTGACCCAATCGGTCTCGCAGCTGTTGCGGCCGACGATGCCGCCGCGGGAGCCGCTCAGGCAGCCCTCGCCGGAAATGTAAGCATCCAGGTCGGACAGGAATGCGGCGTCCGTTAGTGGCGAGATCAGCGGGTCGCTGGTACCGGTAGGCACGTAGAACAGCATCGGCCCGGGGTTGTCGCCCTCGCTGCCGAAGTCGGCGAGGAACGTACCGCCGAATGCCGCATTGCCGCTGCCGAAGACGTAGGTGTAGTGACGGCCGGAGCGGCCTGCGTAGGCGAGGCCGACGGTCGTCATGTTGTCGCCGAACAGTTCCTTCGACCAGATCAGGTTCGCCGTGATGCGGTGCTCGACCTCGTACTTCGAAGGGTCGACCTGCCCGTTGTTGAGATCCGTCTGCGCGTCGAAGGCATAGGTCTCGAAGCCCACGAAGCGGTTATAGGATCGCAACTCGTCAACGTTCTGGTTGGCGTAGCCGATGTCGAGGTCGAAGTAGCCGAAGTTGGTGTCCCAGGCTTTGGAGAGGCTCGCCGTGAATACCGTGCCGCTGCCCTCGCTCGTGTTGGTGACGATGTAATCGCCGCCCGCCGGGAAGTCGTAGATCGGGCGTCCGTCGGGAGCCGTGCCTGCCTGCGTGCGGCGGCCCTCGTAGATGTTGTAGCCATCATTGACTTCCGATAGCACGATGTCGGCAGCGACGACCCAATCGTCGCCGAAGACATATTCCGCGCCCAGGCTGTATTTCCAGGTGCTCAGGATCTCGAAATCGGGCGCCATGGCGTCGACATCGCCATCGGGATTGAAGCCGATGTATTGCTGGAAGTTGTCGAATGCCGCCGTCGGGTCGGGCAGGCGCGCCACGGCTGCGTCTATAGAGTCACTGACCGGCGGTCCGAAGAAGGGCGCCAGGAAGCTCGCGAACGTGCGCGTTACACCGTTACCCGAGTAGCTGTTCGACAGGATGATCAGCGGTGCGCCGCCACCGAACAGGCCGGCGCCGCCGCGGATCGTCAGGCGGTCAGTCGGCGTCCAGTTGAAGCCGATTCGCGGCAGCACGAGGTCCTTGCCGTCGAGGTTCGTCGTGTTGTCGAAACCGTTACGGGCAGTAAATGCCGAGTTCTCCGGAACGGGATCGCTGTTGTCGTAGCCGTCGAAGCGCACGCCGAACTTGAGCGTCAGGTCGCCGTTCGGCGTCCACTCGTCCTGGATGTAGAAGCTGTTGACGGCGAGACTGAAGTTGGCCTCCGCGTCGCCCGCGATGCCGGTATTCGAGTTGCCGTAAAGCACGAAAGCGACCTGCCGGTTTTCAAGATCATCGAGCGAGCCGAAATTGTACTGGCCTTTCGAGAACGGCAGGAACAGGTTGCGTACCGTGTACTCTTCCTGCTCGAATCCCGCCGTGATCAGGTGATCGCCGAGTTGGTAGTCTGCCTTGATCTTGATCAGCTGCGACTCGTTGTCGAGTTCGTTGGTGTGCCGGAAACGGTCGCCGCCGGCTGCGATCAGGCCGCCGGCCGCCGTGCTGATCGCGAAATCGGGGGTCGTAGTGTCGACGCTGATCTGGCGATTCTCGACGTCCTTGACGCCGAACTTGAATTCGGTCGAGAACTGGTCCGTCCACTGCGAGAATACGCGCACCGAATACGCGGTGAGTTTCTCGTTGATGTTGTAGCGGTTCGACTGCAGTACGGCAACTTCGGGGAAGTCGTCGAACAGCACGTCGCCATCGGCTACCTGGTAGGTGAAGGCCGCGCGATGATCCTCGTTGATGTTCCAGTCGAGCTTGAGCAGGATCTTCTCGTCCTGGTCCTCGTCGCTGGTCGCGAACAGTCCCGGATCGAAGCCGTACTCGGTCTGCAGAATACTCCTCGCACGATCGACGTCGGCCTGCGTGACGCCGGCGATGTTCTCGATCGACTGCGTATTGGACGGCCGGGTTGTCTCGAATTTCTCGTAGTTCGCGAAGAAGAACAGCTTGTCACGGACGATCGGGCCGCCGAAGGTGAAGCCGTAATAGTCCTCGCTGAAGTCGCCGATGGCCAGATCGACGCCATCCGACTTGTCGCCGGTCAGGCTGTCGTCCGTGGTGAAGTAGTAGGCGCTGCCTTCGAAGTCGTTGGTGCCCGACTTCGTGACGATGTTGATGTTGCCGCCGATGAAGTTGCCGTAGGTAACGTCGAATGGAGCGATGTTGACGTTAATAGCCTCGATCGCGTCGATCGAAATCGGCGTGCGCTGGGTGGCCGATGCGTTCTTCGACAGGCCGAAGTTGTCGTTTTGCGCAACGCCGTCGATGGTTACGCTGTTGAAGCGGAAGTTGGCGCCCGCCATGGAAACCGCAGGTCCGCGCGCGACACTGTTGTCCACGAGGATCTTCGGTTCCGTCGCCAGAGTGCTGACGAAGTCCCTGGCGAGCGACGGCGTGCCGTCGATCTTGGCGCGATCGAAATCGCGGCCGACACCGACGCGGAGGTCCTCGGCCACCATCTCGGCGGTCACGACGATCTCTTCGAGCGTCGCGGCGCGCGCGGAGAGCGGGACGATCTCCGTCTCGTCGAGCTTGAGAATGATGTCGGTTACCCGGTCCGAGGCATAATTGGCGCCCGCCGGAATACTCACCTCGTAGGGGCCACCGACCGCCAGGCCGCGCAGCGTCGCGATACCGCTGTCGTTCGCCGTGACGGAGATGACGCGGCCGGTCGGCACGTGGGTCACGGTGACGGGAACCCCGCCGACGCGACTGCCGGTCTCGTCCGTGATTTCAATGCGGATCGAGGACGTCGTGGCCTGTGCATGGACCTGGGTGGAAAACAGGACTGCCGCGAGCGCGGCAATGGAAATAGCAAATACCTGAGACTTCAGATGCGAAAACCGCGTCATGATGGTCCCCCTTTTTCTTGGTTATTGGAGCTGGACGCCCGGTTGCAGGAGTATAGCTCAGTCGAAAATGTTCGGCATATCGCGTGAAGTAATATTTCGAAAAGATTACGATAATCCGCTGACTCTTCGGGTGTAATTGAAGCCCGCCACCTGGAACGAGGTTAAACCGTGCCGGAGATTCTCGAAGCGATCCCCGCTTACAAGGCGCCCCCGGGGGGGCGGCTCAGCGACGCGATGCTGGCCGATTACCAGGCTGCGGGCGTGCTGGTCCTCGAGGATTTCGTTCCCGTGGAGGCCTGCGAGCGCCTGCGCGAGCGGGCGCTCGAACTCGTGGATGAATTCGATCCGCAGACAGTGCGCCACGTGTTCTCCACGACGAAGCAGACGCAGCTCGACGATCGCTATTTCCACGAGTCCGGCGACAAGATTCGTTTCTTCCTCGAGGACGATGCCTTCGACGACAGCGGCAGGCTGAGACAGGCGAAAGAACACTGCCTGAACAAGATGGGCCACGCGATGCACGACCTCGACCCGGTTTTCGATGCGTTTTCCCGTACGCCGGAGCTGGCCGCTGCCGTGAACAGGCTGGGCTACGAAGAGCCCGGTATCATCCAATCGATGTATATCTTCAAGCCGCCGCACATAGGCGGCGAAGTGATCTGTCACCAGGATTCGACCTTCATCTACACCGATCCGGAGTCCTGTGTCGGGTTCTGGTTCGCACTCGAAGACGCGACTCTCGAGAACGGCTGCATGCACTTCATCCCCGGCGCCCACAAGATGCCGCTGAAACAGCGCAACTACCGTCGCGAGGACGGCACCTTCACCATCGAGACTATCGACGACACGCCCTGGCCCGAAGACCGCAAGCTGGCGGCGGAAGCGAAGGCGGGCACGCTCGTAATTTTCGACGGCCGCATGCCGCATCTCAGCGGCGCGAACCATTCCGACAAGTCGCGGCACGCGTACACGCTGCACGTGATAGACCGGCGCTGCCACTACCCGGCTGACAACTGGCTGCAGCGCGGACCGGACATGCCGTTGCGCGGCTTCATCTAACAACCAATGCTGTTTACCGACGTCATTCAGCGGAAACGCGACGGTCGCGAACTCAGCGACGAAGACATCGCTCTCTTCGTCAATGGTCTCGCCGATGAAAGTATTGCCGCGGAGCAAGTAGCGGCGCTGGCCATGGCGATTTACCTCAATTCGATGAATTTCGATGAGACCAGCAAGCTGACCATCGCGATGGCGAACTCAGGCACCGTGCTCGACTGGAGCACCGAAGATCTCGATGGCCCGGTCGTCGACAAGCATTCGACGGGTGGCGTCGGCGACAAGGTCAGTTTCCTGCTCGCGCCAATCGCAGCGGCCTGTGGGTGCTATGTGCCCATGATCTCCGGGCGTGGGCTCGGCCACACGGGCGGTACCACCGACAAAGCCGAATCCATCCCCGGTTACAATACGGCCCCGGACTTCGCCACTTTCAAAAAGGTCGTTAAATCAGTGGGTTGTGCCATCATTGGCCAGACGGCGGACCTCGCGCCGGCGGACAGGCGGTTGTACGCTATCCGCGATGTCACTGCGACTGTGGCGTCAATACCGTTGATTACGGCATCGATCCTGTCGAAAAAAATAGCCGCCGGGCTCGGTGCGCTGGTCATGGACGTCAAGTCCGGCAACGGCGCGTTCATGGAGAGTTTCGAACGATCCGAGGCGCTCGCGCACAGCATTATCAACACCGCGGCCAGGGCCGGCGTATCGACACACGCGCTGATTACGGACATGAACGAGGTACTCGGTACGACCGCCGGCAATGCCCTGGAAATCGCGGAATCGATACGCTACCTGCGTAACGAACAACGGGAGCACCGACTCGACGACGTGGTTATCGCGCTGTCTGCGGAGATGCTGGTTGCAGGCGGAATCGAATCGAACAGGGAGGCAGCAAAGCAGAAATGCGACGATGCGGTCACCAGCGGCAAGGCGGCGGAAATCTTCGGCCGAATGACGGCGGCGTTGGGCGGGCCTGCAGACATTGTAGAGAATTACGACCGGTATCTGCCGCGAGCGCCGGTCACCAGGCCCGTGCATGCAGAGGGTATCGTCTCGGCAGTGGACACGTTCGCCGTCGGCAATGCGATCATCGAATTGGGTGGCGGGCGCCGGATGGTGGGCGAGAAACTCGATTTGTCCGTGGGATTCACGGACGTTGCTTCGATCGGCGCGCGGCTCGATGCCGACCGGCTGCTGGCGGTGATTCACGCCACGACAGAGGCTGACGCCATCGAGGCGGAGAGGAACCTGCGTTCCGCCTATACGCTATCGGATGAGGCTCCCGTTCCGAACCCGGTCATTTGTGGGATTCTGGAAGGCTAGGCCCGAGTTTGCGGTATCCTTGCAACCGGCAATAACAACAAGACTCAACCCGGGGGGTAGCCATGCCGAGTAACCTGATCGGAATCCTTGGCATCATCGTCATACTCGGAATCGCGGTAGCCTTCTCGAGCAACCGCAAAGCAATACACCTCAGGGTCGTCGGCGCGGCGCTTGCCCTGCAGGCGGTGATCGCGGCATTCGTGCTGTACTTCGAGTGGGGCAGGCGCGCGATCAACTGGCTGAGCACGGGCGTTCTCGCCATTATCGGCTACTCGAAGGCCGGCATCGACATGGTCTTTGGCCCTCTGGCGGATACGGATGTGGTCGGGTTCAGTTTCGCGATCAACGTGCTGCCGATCATCATCTTCTTCGCGGCACTCATGTCCGTCCTTTATCACCTGCGCGCCATGGAGTGGCTCGTCAGGATCGTCGGCGGCGCCCTGCACCGGATCATCGGCACCGGCGCGATCGAGTCGATGAATGCCGCGGCCAATATTTTTGTGGGTCAGACCGAAGCACCGCTCGTCGTGAAGCCTTACCTCAAGGGACTCACCGATGCGCAGTTCTTCACCGTCATGGTGTCGGGGCTCGCCTCGATTGCCGGGACTGTGCTTGCCGGCTACGTGCTCATGGGGGCCGAACTCAAGTACCTGCTCGCGGCCGCGTTCATGGCCGCGCCGGGCGGGCTCCTGATGGCCAAGATCATCATGCCCGACGACGAGTACATCCCGCCGGGCAAGCACGAGCGGCTGCAGATGGAGCCGAGCCACCATCGTAACGTGATCCTCGCCGCAGCCGCCGGGACGACCGACGGGCTGCGGCTGGCCGTGAACATCGGCGCGATGCTGGTCGCGTTCGTGGCGCTGATCGCGCTGTTCAATGGGCTGGTCGGCGGCGTGTGCGGCCTGCTCGGTATCGACACACTGCTCGGCGTCGACAAGGTCACCCTGGAGTGGATTCTCGGCAAGGTATTCCAGCCGCTGATGTGGCTCCTCAGCGTGCCGTGGGCGGAGGCCGAAGCCGCCGGTTCCCTGTTCGGCGAGAAGATCATTCTCAACGAGTTCGTCGCGTTCTCGCACCTGAACGAGCGACTTGCGGGCATGAGTCCCCGAACGATTGCGGTCACGACATTTGCGCTGTGCGGCTTTGCCAACCTGTCATCGATTGCGATCCTGCTCGGCGGTCTCGGCGTGCTGGTGCCCGAGAAGCGCGAAGTCATCGGTCGCTTCGGCATCAAGGCCGTGCTGGCCGCCTCGCTGTCCAACCTGATGAGCGCCGCGCTGGCCGGACTGATGCTCACGTTCTGATTCCATGTCGAGGCAGCGCATCATCATCGACTGCGATCCCGGCCAGGACGATGCGGTCGCGTTGTTCCTGGCGATGGCATCGCCGGAGGAACTCGAGATACTCGGCATCACTGCGGTGGCGGGCAACGTTCCGCTCGCACTGACGCAACGCAACGTGCGCCTCATGTGCGATATCGCCGGGCATCGCGACATCCCCGTTTTCGCCGGCTGCGACCGGCCCATGGTCCGCGAGCTGCTCACGGCCGAGAAGGTGCATGGCACGACCGGCATCGACGGCGTCGATATTGCCGAACCCGACACAGCATTGCAGGAGGAGCACGCCGTCGACTTCATCGTCGAGACCCTGCGCGCGGCGGACGACGGCTCGGTGACGCTGGTGCCTACCGGGCCGCTGACCAACATCGGCACGGTGATCGACCGGGCGCCCGATGTACTGCCGAAGATCCGGCAGCTCGTCATCATGGGTGGCGCGATGCGCGAAGGCGGCAACTACTCGCCGTCGGCCGAATTCAATATCCTGGTCGATCCGCATGCGGCAAACATCGTGTTCGGTTGCGGGCGCCCGATAACCTCGATGGGGCTCGACGTCACGCACCAGGTCCTGTCCACGCGCGCCCGTGTCGAGCGCATCAGGGAGCTGGGTAACCCGGTGGCGGAGGCGACGGCCGGCATGCTCGGATTCTTCGAACGCCACGATTCGAAGAAATACGGCGTTGAGGGCGCGCCGCTGCACGATCCCTGCACGATTGCCTGGCTGCTGGCACCGGGACTGTTCGATGGCAAGGTCTGCAACCTGTCCGTCGAGACGCGATCCGAACTGACGATGGGTCATACCGCGATCGATTTCTGGCACGTCACGGATCGACCGCACAACGTCAACTGGATTCACTCGGTCGACGCGGACGGATTCTACGACCTGCTGACCGAGAGACTCGCGCGCTTTGGAGACTGACGTGGTGGAGATTGTCGTAGTCGGTTCCGTAAATCTCGACCTGTCCGCCGCGGTCGGGCGGTTGCCAGAGCCCGGCGAGACGATTACCGGCGCTACGCTGAGCCGCTTCCCGGGCGGCAAAGGCGCGAACCAGGCGCTTGCTGCACGCCGCCTCGGTGCCGATGTGCAACTTGTCGCCTGCGTCGGCGAAGACTCCGCTGCAGCCGAGGCACTGGCATTGCTGCGCGCGGACGGGGTGGACCTCTCGCATCTCCAGGTGTTGCCCGGCAGCCCGACCGGGATAGCGCTGATCTGCGTGGCGCCGTCCGGTGAGAACCAGATCGTGGTTGCACCGGGCGCCAATGCGGCCATGGATCCGGGCGCACTGATACCCGGATCGGCCGACGCCTTGATCTGCCAGCTCGAGATTCCTGCCGACGTGATCGTGCAGGCAGCTTCCCGGTTTCGGGGATTTTTCTGCGCCAATCTCGCGCCCGCGAAGGAGGTCGATGCCACGGTTCTGCAACGCGCCGATCTTGTCATCGTCAACGAAACCGAGGCGGCCTGGTTCGGTGATACCCTCGAGGCCTGCGATGGTCTCGTTGCGACCACGTACGGTTCGCGAGGCGCTTCACTGAGACAGGGCGGCGCGCTGGTTGCGGAAGCGGAGCCGCCCGCGGTCAAGGCTGTCGACACGGTTGGTGCCGGTGACGCGTTCACCGCCGCTCTGACCGTTGCGCTGGTCGAGGGCCAGGAACCGGCGGAAGCGTTGCGGTTTGCCTGCGCAGCGGGCGCAGTGGCTGCGACCCGTGCCGGCGCACAGCCATCGCTGCCTGCGCGAGAGGAGGTGCAAAGGCTGCTTCGTCAGTAGGAGCGATTCCGGAGCCGCGATCGCCCTGCTGCAATCAATAGAAACAGGAGAAAAACTGCAATGAAAACACTTAAGTGTGATCTGTGCGACGTAACGGCAGACGGTGAGACCTTCGAGGAATGGATGGCCGCGCTGCGGCCTCATTACATGGAAGCCCACGCCGACGTCATGAACGATCCCAGCCATACGAAGGAAGAAATGGAGCGCTGGATGGCCGAGAACAGGGCCAGGTTCGACGCTGCGTAGCCGCGGTGGCGCGGCCCTACAGGTGGAACGAGCGGGGGAGCAGGTCGTCGATCGGGAACGTGCGCGTATGGCCGCCGGGCCGTAACAGGACGACCCTGGTTTCCGGGCTCGCGAATTCGGTAATCTTCTGCCGGCAGCCGCCGCAGGGCGTGCAGTCCTCTATATCGTCGTGCCCGCCGACGATCACGATCGTGTGAATCGTCTCCCCACCATCAGCGATCATGGCGGCGATGGCATTGGCTTCCGCGCAGGTACCTTCCGGATAGGCGGCATTTTCGACATTACAGCCCACGTACAGCTTCCCTTTGTCATCGAGAAGGGCCGCACCCACACTGTAATTCGAATACCTGGCGTAGGCGTTTTGCCTGACGGCGAGCGCCGCGTCGATCAGGTCCTGTTCGTCCAATCTGTGTTCCCCCGCTATGATGGCTTGCGCATCGGGTTATTGGGGTGCGTCGTCCAGTCCGCTTTCTCATCCGAGATGCGCTGACCGGTGCGCGGATCATAACCGTCGCTGAGACGGCGCATCGTGATGCAGTCGTCGATCGGGCAGACACTGACGCACAGATTACAGCCGACGCACTCCTCGTCGATGACTTCGAAACGCCGCTGGCCGTTGACGGTGTGCGTTATGGCCTGGTGCGAGGTGTCTTCGCAGACGATGTGGCAGCGGCCGCACTTGATGCAGAGGTCCTGGTCGATGACGGCCTTCTCGACATAGTTGAGATTCAGGTACTGCCAGTCGGTCACGCTGGGCACGGCGCGGCCGACGAGTCCTTGGACCGAACTCATGCCCTTGTCATCGAGAAAATTGCCAAGGCCGTCGGTCAGGTCGTCGATGATCTTGAAACCGTAGACCATGGCGGCCGTGCATACCTGCACGTTGCTGGCGCCGAGCGCCAGGAAGTCGACAGCATCGCGCCAGTCGCTAATCCCGCCGATGCCGGAGATCGGCAAGTCCTTCGTCTCCGCCGTGCGCGCGATCTCGGCGACCATATTGAGGGCGATCGGCTTCACGGCTTCACCGCAATAGCCGCCATGCGTCCCCATGCCGTCGGTCGTCGGATACATCGTCAGCGTGTCGTAATCGACGCGCATGATCGAATTGATCGTGTTGATGAGTGACACCGCGTCGGCGCCGCCGTCTTTCGCCGCTTTCGCAGGCGGCAGGATATTGGCGACATTGGGGGTCAGCTTCACGATGACGGGCACGCTCGCTGCCGCCTTGGCCCACTCGGTCGCCATCCGGATGTACTCCGGCACCTGGCCCACGGCGGAGCCCATGCCGCGCTCCGACATGCCGTGCGGGCAGCCGAAATTGAGCTCGATCCCGTCGGCGCCCGTGTCCTCGATCATGGGTACGTACTTCGCCCAGACCTGTTCGTTCATCGGAAACATCACCGATACCACGAGTGCCCGGTCCGGCCAGTCGCGCTTGATCTGCCTGATCTCATCGAGATTGGTCCGTAGCGGCCGGTCGGTGATCAGCTCGATGTTGTTGAAACCGATCACGCGGCGGTCATTGCTGTGGATGGCGCTGTAGCGCGGGCCGCTCACGTTCACGATCGGCGGATCTTCGCCGAGCGTTTTCCATACCGCGCCCCCCCAGCCCGCTTCAAAAGCACGGTTGACGTTGTAGGCTTTGTCCGTCGGCGGTGCCGATGCGAGCCAGAACGGGTTCGGCGAGCGAATGCCGAGGAATTCCGACGCCAGGTCAGCCATAGCCTTCCTCCCTTGTGCGCAAGTAGCGGTCGATCGCAATCGCCGCCACCTTGCCGTGCTGCACGGCCGTCACCGTCAGGTCGTCGCCGCCGAGTACGCAGTCGCCGCCGGCCCACACCCCGGCAAGCGACGTCGACTGGTTCCCGTCGACCACGATCTTGCCGGACTTCATCTTGATCGAGCCGTCATCGAGTACGCCGTCCCGAAGCTGCTGCCCGATCGCCTTGAACACGACGTCGGCGTCGAGCGTGAACGTCTCGCCGGTGTCCGCGATCGAGCCATTGTCGTCAAGCGCGGTTCTCTCGAACAGTACGCCGCTCGCGTGCCCGGGCCCGAGAATCTTCAAGGGCCGGGCCAATGGGTGGATCGTGACGCCACTGGTCTTGGCAAGATTCTTTTCGAAGTCACTGGCGCCCATCTGGTCGATGCCGCGGCGGTAGACGATGTCGACCTGCTCCGCTCCCAGGCGTTTCGACTGCACCGCGACGTCGATCGCCGTCATGCCGCCGCCTATGACGACAACGCGTCGCCCAACCGGCAGGTCCCCCTTGTCGCTGGCCTGGCGCAAATCGGCGATGTACTCGACCGCATTTTCGACGCCGGGCAATTCTTCACCTTCGATACCGAGCCAGTTCACGCCGGAGAGGCCGACGCCGAGGAACACCGAGTCGTACTCGTCCCTGAGTTGCGTGACGGAAATATCTTCACCGAGCGTAACGCCATTCCGCACCTCGATGCCGCCGATCGACAGGATGTACTCGACTTCGCGCTGCGCGAAGTCGTCGACGGTTTTGTAGGCGGCGATGCCGTATTCGTTCAGCCCCCCAAGCTTCATGTCGCGGTCGAACAGCGTAACCGTGTGTCCCAACGCGGCCAGGCGGTGCGCGCAGGACAGTCCGGCAGGCCCGCCGCCCACCACCGCAACCCGGCGTCCACTGGCTGCCGCTCGCGAGAACAATTGCATCGTGTCGTCGAGGACGGGATCGGTGGCGTAGCGCTGCAGCAGGCCGATCTCGACCGGCTTTTCCTCGTGCGAATTGCGCACACAGGCGTCTTCGCACAGCACCTCGGTGGGACAGACGCGTGCACACATGCCGCCCATGATGTTCTCGCTCAGGATCGTGTGAGCCGAGCCTCGCAGGTTGCCGCTGCGTATCTTCTGGATGAATCCCGGGATGTCGATGCCGGTCGGGCAGGCCGTCGTGCAGGGTGCGTCAAAACAAAAGTAGCAGCGGTCGGCTTCCACGAGGGCTTCCGAGCGCGACAGCGGTGGGTGCAAATCACTGAAATTGCTTGCGATTTCTTCGCGACTGAGGCGATTTGGGCGAATGTCAGGCATGCTCGTCTCAGCGCTTGACCGCGGTCGGTTCGTTACGCTGCGCCTGGATCTGCAGCGCTGCGTAATAGGACGCGAATGGCGGGCGGTGTACGTAACGGCCGGCGCCGCGCTCGACGTCGAGTTTGCCGTCCGCGAACACGACCTTGCCCTGGCTCAGCGTATAGGAGGCACAACCTTTCACGGTCATGCCCTCGAAGATGTTGTAGTCCACTTTCTGGAAATGCGTCTTCGCCGAAATGGTCTTCGTTGCTTCGGGATCCCACACGACGATGTCCGCATCCGCACCCACAGAGATGCTGCCCTTGCGGGGGTACACATTGAAGATCTGCGCGGCGTTGGTCGAGGTAACCGCCACGAATTCGTTCATCGTGAGACGGCCCGTGCTCACGCCGTGATGCCACAGCACCTCCATGCGGTTCTCGACGCCGCCCGTGCCATTCGGGATCTTGCGGAAGTCGTCCTTGCCCATGGCCTTCTGGTCGGCGCAAAAGCAGCAGTGATCGGTCGCCGTCGTCTGCAGGTTGCCGGATTGCAGTCCGCGCCACAGGGCTGCCTGGTGCTCCGCCGAGCGGAACGGCGGGCTCATGACATGCGCGGCTGCAACCTCGAAATCCTCGTGACGATAGACCGAGTCGTCGATTAGCAGGTGGCCGGCAAGGACTTCGCCGAACACGCGCTGGCCTTCGTTGCGTGCGCGCGTGATCGCTTCCAGCGACTGCCGGCAGGAGTTGTGCACGATGTAGAGCGGCACGTTGAGCACCTCCGCGATCCGGATCGCGCGGTTTGCCGCCTCGCCCTCGCACTGCGGCGGCCGCGACAGCGGATGAGCCTCCGGACCGGTGATGCCTTTGTCGAACAGCTCCTGCTGCAGCCGGAATACGAGCTCGCCGTTCTCGGCGTGCACCGTGACGATCGCGCCGAGCTCGATCGCACGCGAGAAACTGTTCACGAGTATCTCGTCGTCGGCCATGATGGCGCCCTTGTACGCCATGAAGTGCTTGAAACTGTTGACGCCGTGTTCATTGACGAGCGTGCCCATGGCCTTGTGCACCGAATCGTCCCACCACGTGATCGCGACATGGAATGTATAGTCGGAAACCGACTTCTCCGCCCACTCGCGCCACTGGTGCCAGGCCTCCATGATGTCCTGCTGCGGCCCCGGGATGACGAAGTCGATGATCATCGTCGTGCCGCCTGCAAGCCCGGCCGCCGTGCCGGTCTCGAAGTCCTCGCTGGCGACGGTTCCCATGAATGGCAGCTGCATGTGGGTGTGCGGGTCGATCCCGCCCGGCATAACGTACTGGCCGCCGGCGTCGATGATCGTGGCGCCCTTCGGCGCCTCCAGGCTTTCGCCCACCGCCACGATCAGGCCGTCGTGGCATAAGACGTCGGCTTGCTGAGACCGGTCGGCGTTGACGACGGTGCCGCCCTGTATGAGTACTGTCATGGGGAACTCCTCGCGCCGCCGCGTGCGGCGAAGTAGTAAATAAGGCCGCCGAGTATCGAGCCTGTGAACCAGCCGTACGTGTAGAACCAGCCAAGCATTCCGGTCGTGATCGCGATCAGCGTGAGGCCGACCGGGATCAGGAACGCGATGAAGCCGGCCTTGTTCCAGGCCGGATAGCCGGCGTTGTCCTGGTAAAGCGCGAGCACATCGTACGACTGGTTCTTCACGAGAAAATAATCGACGACCATGATGCCCGCGATCGGGCCGAGCAGGCTGGAGTAGCCGATCAGCCAGTTCGAGTAGAGGCTTTCGACGCTGACGTCGGTGTCGAGCAAGCCGAGTTTCTTCAACAGTTCCCAGCTCATCAGCGCGATGCCGATGATGCCGGTAATGATCACGCCCTTGTTCTCGTTGATGTACTTCGGTGCCACGTTCTGGAACACGTTGGTTGGCGAAACGATATTCGCCGCGGTGTTGGTCGAAATCGTCGCGAGAATGATCATGAGCATCGACAGCACCACCCAGACGGGGCTATCGATCCTGCCGATGAGGTTGATGGGATCGGAGATCGTCTCGCCGACGAGCTCGGCCGATGCGGCCGTGAGGATGACGCCCAGCCCCGCGAACAGCAGCATGGTTAGTGGCAGGCCGATGATCTGGCCGATGACCTGGGATCGCTGCGAACGGGCATAACGGCTGAAATCGGGAATGTTCAGCGACAGGGTTGCCCAGAATCCGACCATCGCGGTCAGCGCCGCCATGAAATAGCCGATGAACGACGCATCGTCGGGGCGGGTCGCGGGAACGGCAAGGACGTCGCTCATCGAGACCTTGGGCATCGCCCAGAACATGAGGCCGAGCGCAACAACGAGCAGCATCGGCGCCGCCAGCGCTTCGAGGTGCTTGATGGCTTCCGAGCCGCGGATGACGACGGCAATATTGGCGACCCAGAATATGAAGAAGCCGATGACCTCGCCGGTACCGCCCAGCGCGGCCCAGGAATCGGAAACCGCCGACAGGAGCAGGTGGATCGCGATACCCCCGAACAGGGTCTGAATGCCGAACCAGCCGCAGGCGACAATGGCCCGGATCAGCGACGGCACGTTGGAACCGATGATGCCGAAGGATGCGCGCAATACGACCGGGCAGGGAATGCCGTAGCGTGTGCCCGGAAACGCATTCAGGGTCAGGGGGACCAGCACGACGATGTTGGCGATCAGGATGGTCCAGAGTGCTTCGCTGACGGACAGGCCGAAGTAGGCCGTAAGCACGCCGCCGAGCGTGTAGGTGGGCACGCATATCGCCATGCCGACCCAGAGTGCCGCGACGTTCCAGCGCGACCAGGTACGCTGTGAAGCCTGCGTGGGCGCGATGTCGTCGTTGTAGCGCGGGCTGTCGGCGAGGTCCTGGCCGAGTTCCAGCTCGACGTGCGCGCCGACCGTGCGGAGCTTGCTGATTGGTGGGAGTTCGGACATGCCCTAGTCTTCGGTGAGCGGCCAGTACGTTTCAGGGCGGCGGTCCCGGAAGAACTGCCACTGGTCGCGGACTTCCCGCACCATATCGAGATCGATCTCGTGAACGAGCAGCTCGTCCTTGTCGTAGCTCGCCTGTGCCTCGATGGCGCCGCGCGGATTGACGATGTAGCTCGAGCCGTAGAATTCGCCCATGTTCATGGTGGTGGCCCAGGGCTCCTCGGTGCCTACCCGGTTGATCGCGCCGATGAAGACGCCGTTGGCCGCTGCTGAGGCCGGCTGCTCCAGTTCCCAGAGATACTTGCTGAGGCCCGCCACCGTCGCCGACGGGTTGACGATGTACTCGGCGCCGTTCAGCGCGAGCGCGCGCCAGCCTTCGGGAAAGTGACGGTCGTAGCAAATGTATACGCCGAGCTTCAGGTAGGCCGTATCGAATACCGGATAACCCGAATCGCCCGGCTTGAAGAAAAATTTCTCGTAGAAGCCCGGATCGACCTGCGGAATGTGCGTCTTGCGGTACTTGCCGAGGAACGTGCCGTCGGCATCGATCACGGCCGCGGTGTTGTAGTACACGCCGGTCATGTGTTCTTCGTAAACGGGAACGACGATGGCCATATTGTGCTTCTTCGCATACTCCTGCATGAGCTTCGTCGTGTGGCCGTCGGGCACTTTCTCGGCGGCCGCATACCATTTCCTGTCCTGGCTGGGGCAGAAGTACGGCTGCGTGAATACTTCCTGGAAGCACAGCACCTGCACGCCCTGGCTGGCGGCGTCCTCGATGAACGGAATATGCGCCTCGATCATTTGATCGCGAATCGCGAGAGGCTCCATCGAACCGTCGCCCTTGAGACCCATCTGGATCAGACCGCACTTCACTTTGGCCATGAGAAACCTCGCTGTCAGGTAGCGGCCCGGTTCGGCTTATAACCGTTAGTTCTTTTTCTTTTCAACGTGTTACCGGGCTTTAAGCCGATACAGCATACGCCTTTTGGGGCGCAAAAAACACCGTCAGCGCGGGATGGCCGACGTCCAGGAACCGTGCATCGGGTTTGGCAGTATGTACCAGCCGTTGCCCCAGAGATGGGTGTTCTTTTCCACCATCGCCATTCGGTCGGCTGCCGTCGCAGTGTTCGTGCACGGCACATACGGTTTGCGGCGTACGCAGGGCAGGAAATCGCCGAGATCGTCGCCGATCAGCATGATCACCCTGTGCGTCTGCGCGATGTAACTGCGGCGCGTGGACTTCTCGCGGTTCCAGCCGCGCTCTTCCGAGAGGAACACGTGGTCCGCATCCGTCACGATGCCGACTTCGCCGATATCATCGATTGTCGCTTGCCGCTGCGGGCAGGGATCGGACATGCCTTCGACGGCTTCGCAGGGACGGTTGGTAACGAAGAACACGGTCACGCCTGCACCACGTGCCGCTTCGACGAATTCCCTGACGCCATGGACCGGCGTCGCGTCGGTGCTGCGGGTCCACTCGTCCAGCTTCCAGTTCTCGAACGGGCGCTCGAACGTCATCTGGAAGTCGATGTTGCTGACCACGGTTTCGTCGACATCGAGGATGACGGCAACCGGCAGGTGAGCGGCATCCTCCTGCCCGGGGATCACGCTCCACGATGTGTCTTCGATGAACCGCGGCAGGTCGAGAGTTGCCTTGGCGTAGACCTGCTCGGTAATGGCGCGGTACTCGGCGGAATGCTTGACCCACAGCAGGCCGCCGTCACGCATCGGGTCCGGCGCGGGCGGCTCGGTGGCGCATGCCGACAGTAACACTATCGAGGAGAGGAAATAGTATCGGTTACTCATGCGCGGATTGTAGCAGCCCGTAAATTCCACAATCGCAATGGCGGCAGCTGTTAGGCAGAATTCCCGGACACCGAGAGACAGGGCACCTCCATGATTCGAAGAACCTTGCTCGTCGCGGTATGCACGCTTTTCGTTGTTGCATGCAGCGCCACACCGCAGGAACCGACACAGGCTTCCGGCATCACGTTCATACACCTGAACGATACCTACCGCGTCGGGGCTGTCGAGGACGGCAACGCAGGCGGCTTCGGCCGCGTAGTCACGCTGATCCGGGAGCTGCAGGCCGAGGGTCGCGACGTGCGTATCCTGCATGGCGGCGACTTCCTGTATCCGTCGCTCGAGAGCCAGCTCTGGCAAGGCATGCAGATCGTCGATGCGTTCAACTTCATGGATGCCGTAGCGCCGATGTATGTCGTCGCCGGCAACCACGAATTCGATCCACGCACGCCGGATCACCTCATCGATGCCGTGAAGGCGTCGGATTTCGACTGGCTCGGCGACAACTACCGTTTTGCGACCGGCGTTGAAGAGGTTGATCGCGCGCTGCACGAACAATTCATCTTCGAGGTGGATGGGCGCAAGGTCGGGGTTTTCGCCTTGCTGCTGCACGCAAACGAAGGCGGCAACGACCGCGACTACTTACCGACCGAACCCGACTATCTCCGGCACGCCCAGCGTGTCATCGCGGCGCTGGATGCGGCAGGCGCCGAGCTAATAATCGGCCTTACCCATCTGCATCTCTGGACGGACCTCGAGATCGCCGCGCTCCGCGCGCAGTATCCGCAGTTCATGTTCATCGTCGGCGGGCACGAACACGAGCCCGAATTCAGCGAGCTGCGCGAGGACAGGGCCGCCGTCATGAAGGGCGCATCGAACGCCCGCAGCATCTGGCGTATCGACGTGGCGTTCGAAGCGGACGGCACGCCTGTGATCGATACGCAGATGATCGATGTCAACGAGTCGATCATCCCGGACGCGGACTATGCAAAGCTGGACGATAAATGGCGCAGCCGGCTGCTCGAGCGTTTCCCGTTCCTGACGGCGCGGGTCGGTGAGGCCGCCGTGCCCCTCGATTCCCGCGAAGTGACGGTACGTAACCGGGAGAGCAACTGGGGCAATTTCGTTGTCGACCAGATGAGGGGTGCTTTCGGCAAGCCGCCGGCGGACCTTGCTTTCATCAACGGCGGTACGCTGCGTATAGACGATTACATCATGGGCGACATTACGTTCGAGGACATCGGCCGGACGTTCGGTTTCTCGTCATACCTGCGCCACATGATGATGACAGGTGAAGAATTCCGCACCGTGCTGGAGGCGGGTTACCGCGGCACGGGGCCGAGCAAGGGTTACTTTCCGCAGGTATCGGGTTTTCGCGTCTGCGTCGACCGGTCACGTCCGGAAGGCGAGCGTATCGTGAGCCTGGAGGTACCAACCGATGGCGACTGGCAGGAGATTGAGGAGCGACGCGAGTACGGCGTCGTGATTCCCGACTTCCTGTATCGTGGCGGCGATGGCTATGCGTTCCCACCGGAGCGGGAGGCATCGCGGCCGGGCTCGGAGCTCGTTTACCTCGTGCTGGACGCCATCATCAACGCCCAGGCGGAAGGCCGGGCAATCGGCGCGCCCGTCGACGCGGCGAACCCGCGCACCGTCATCCTCGACGAACCGGGCGCTCCCTGCTGGCCCGAATAGCCCGGGTGGTGGGGTCGGACCGGTATAGGCACCTGATTTGGATATGATTTTCAGCGTTTTCCCGGTCTTTTAGGGCCTTAATCGGGGCAAAACACGCGAAAAATTGGTACTTAATTCCAGCAACATGCTAACTGTCACCTTAACTCGACGATTTTTGCGGTGAAAACGCCCGGTTAAGCAATGTATTTCGGCCGGCCATTATCAAAATTTGTTTTCGGACAATGACTTGTATTGGTCCGACCCCAAGAGCCCCAAGAGCCCCCTATGGGGGAAAGAAAAAGGCGGCCCGGAGGCCGCCTTTTCCTTGAACCGAAGTCCGGGTCGGATCAGAAGTCGTACCTGAGGCCAAACCGGATCTCGTAGCGTGACGCATCGCCGATGCGCGGCTCTGCTGTTCCTTCCGCAATCGTGTAGGGGAACGCATGCTGCCTCAGGATTCCCCAATCGTCGTTGAGCAGGTTGGTCAGGTTGTCGATGATCATGAAGAAAGCGAGCCTGTCTTCGTCACCCATGATCGGGATGCCGATGTCGAAGCGGAAGTCGAGCTTCGTCCAGGAGGACCCGGTCTCGCTGTTGCGTGCGACGCCCGGCTCCAGCACGTTGTTCCTGAAGTCCAGGAACGGCGTGAAGCCGTAAGGATCCACCGTGCCGTTGAAGGCGATGCTGTAAGGCCGACCGGTATTCGACTGACCGTACAGGCTGAAGACCGACGGGAACCGGTCGAAGAACGTCGTCCGCCAGGTCGTCGTGAACGTGAAACGGTGCTCGATGTTGTAGTTCGAGCTCGAAACGACGTCCTCCTGGGGGTCGAAGAACGCGCGGTTCTGGTAGTTCGAGAACGCCACGGAACTCGTCATCGGGTTCACGTCCTCGCTGTCGTTCCAGGTATAGCCGACCGAGAAATCGAAGCCGTTATCGAACGCCTTGGCCAGTCCAAGCGAGAACGACTGGGCCTGGGGCTTCTGACCGCTGTTCGTCAGCACAAAACTTGGCTCGCGGACGCTGTCATAGATCGGGTACCCGTCCGGGTTCGTGCCAATCTGATCCACATCGCCATGCAGGATGATGGCTGAATCCTGCAACTGCGTGAACAGGTAGTCGGCCGTAAACATCCAGTCCCCGGCGAAGTAATGCGTGACGCCGAGTGCAAATTTCCACTCGGATGGCAGCTCGAAGTTCGGATCCAGGTAGTTGATCTCGAAGTTGTCGCCTACGCCCTGCGCAACTGCGTCGTAGAGCTCGGACGGGATGCCCCAGCCCGGCCCGGCACCGGCTGGCGCGTTAGGCTCGATCGCCTCGTAGACGACGTCCGGATCGAACAGCGAGCGTGAGCCGTCAGTGTAGCCGAAGGAGCGCCCACGCTGGCCGAACTGCAGGACGTTATTGGCCGAGTAATTGTTCGATAGCCACACATTCGGATTACCGCCCGAGTACAAGCCGACGCCACCGCGCAGTGTCGTCTCGGGTGTCCAGTCGAAGGTGAAGCCGACTCGCGGCTGAACCAGGCCTTCACCATCCAGCGCTTGCGAGTTGGAGAAGCCGTAGTCGGCTACGAAGTCCGCATTCTCGGCCGGGAAGTCGTCCGTGGTGTAGTAGTCGTAACGTAATCCCGCGACGATGGTCCAGCGATCGCCGATTTCGAACTCGTCCTGAGCGAACAGCGTGGTGACCTCGTAACCCCATTCTGCCGCCGCATCTTCCGGAATATTGGTGGGTGCGTTGTTGTAATAGATTGCATCGGCGAATCCATTGCGGAAGTTGTCGATGCCGTCGAACCGGATTTCCGTTTCCGTGTGCTGCACGAACATGTTGAAGATATCCAGCTGCTCGTATTCGATGCCTGCCGTCAGCCTGTGGTTGCCGAGCTCGTAGGTGCCTTTCAGGCTGAAGCCGCCAAGATCGTAGTCCAGCTTGTTTGCATGACGGCTGTCATCGGCGCCGAGGTAGACGTCTACGTCCGCCAGTTCGACGCGAATTTCGCCGAAATCCGTCCCGCCAACGGGAATCTGACGGTTGTCGAGTTCAATGTAGGACACGCGAAGTTCGGTCGAAAAGCGATCCGTCCAGTCCGAGTACAGGGTTGCGGCGTAGGAATTGAGCTCAGCGCCACGCTCGTACAGGTGATTCTCGAATTCGAACTCGGTGGTTTCACTGTCGGATTCCGTAAAGTTCTCGCCGTCATTGAAGGTGTAGGTGAACGCGAGGCGTTGCTGATCATTGATGTTCCAGTCGATTTTCGCGAGGAATTTCTCGTCCTCGTGATTGAGGCTCGAAGGAATCGGGCCCGGCTCATAAAGGTAGAGGGTACGAGCGATATCGACGATTTCGTCGAGCTCCGCCTGAGTAACATTGACTTCGTTGACGGAACCTGACCCGATCGGGCCGCGATCAAAGAGATTTACTCCGTCGAGTTTCTCGTAAGCCACGAAGAAGAACAGCTTGTCCTGTACGATCGGGCCGCCGAAGCTAAAGCCATATCGTTGCTCATCAAAGCTGCCGGTTTCGATATTGTCGCCCTCGAGCTTGTCCCCGCGCAGGCTGTCGTCGGTGTAGTCGAAAAACGCGGAACCGAAAAAGGTGTTGCGGCCTGACTTGGTAACGGCGTTGATGTTGCATGCCGAAAAGCCGCCATATTGCACGTCGAACGGCGCCAGTTCGACGGCAACCTGGTTGATGGCGTCGAAAGAGAATGGCATCCGCTCGGTCGGGTAACCGTTCGAGTTCAGGCCGAAGGAGTCGTTCATGCGTACGCCGTCGACGGTCAGGCTGTTGAAGCGCGAGTTCTTGCCCGCGCACTGCACCGCGTTGATGTCGCCGCGTGACTCGTCGACATAAATTCGGGAGTCCGCACGGATGACGTCGGTGATATTGCGATTGATTGCCGGCGCAGCCTGTAGCTGCTCGAGACCGAACGTCGCGTTCGGCCCGAGTGCTACAGGCGCAACGCTGACGTCACGCGAAGCGGTAACCACAATCTCTTCTACCTGGCCTACTTCGAGCGTGATGTTGAAGTTCACTGCTTCGGATAGGCTTGTGTAAACGTCCGTTACGAGAGCACCCTTGTAGTCTTCGGACGTAACACTGATCTCGAACGGGCCGCCAATCGCCAGGCCGCTGACGGTGAAGGTGCCGTCCGGCCGCGATGTCGTCGTGCGGGATGTGTTTGTGCGAGTGTCGGTTACCCGCACCGTTGCGCCGGCTTCCGGTTCACCCGTTGCGGTGTACACGGTGCCCCGTACGGAACCGGAGGTTTCCTGTGCGAATCCTGCAACAGGCACGGCGATGAGGAGAGCGGCGAGCGCCACAAACTGCGTCATCTTTCGACCCCAGTTCAGCGGCATGCCGAAGATCGTTCGCTTATTTAGCATTGTTATTCCCCGAGGGTTTGAAAAGGGCGCCATACTAGGTCACGAATGTGACCATTTTATTTCGCCATTCGGATGACTGGCCCAAACCGAAGCGTGCGCTCCCGGCTTCTTCCGGCCAGTTGTTTTGCGGCTAATCTACTCCGGCAAAAAAGCTAATTCAATAAAGGGCTTATACGTAGAGACCGAGAAGTCGGGATGCATCCTACGGCCATCAACAGCGGCTGGTCGAAACCGCGTGACGATAATGTTACAAGGGTTTGTTTCTACTTGGGTTCGATGGTGACGACCACGGGCCAGTGATCGGACACGCCGGCACCGGACGGCATTTCGAAACGCCAGGGCGTGCCATTCGGGCGCACCTGGCCGTGTGCGGCGTTCGCAACCCGGACCGAATTTGCGCGCAATTGCCATGTTGTATTTTCGCCACGATCCGCTGCGGGCGACCACAGGATCATGTCCAGGAACGACCAGTCGTCGCGGGGCGCGTAATACGAGGTGCCCTTGCAGCCGGCGCAACCGACCTCGTGCGTGACCGTCCAGGAGGGCCTCGCGAACCGCCCGAGCATGGTTTCCTCGCGATCCTCACGCGAGGTCGTATTGAAGTCGCCCGCGGCAAATGCATCCCGGTCCGGTGGCAAACCGGCACGCAGTTTGTTGAGTGCGCGGTAAGCGGCTTCGCGCATCTCGGTCGGGTGAAACGGCGCGGGGAAATGCACGGAATAGCCGGTCATCAGCGTGCCGTCCGGGCGCACGAAGGTCGCTTCGAGGATGCCTCGCGTGTCGTAGGCGCGGTCCTTACCGGCGCCCGTAAAATCGATACGATGCAGCGTCGCAGGCTCGGCGAGTTCCAGGCGCGTCAGGAACGCGACGTCGATGCCGCGCAGGTCATCGCCCTCGATTAAAATACCCGGCCTGTAACCTGCAACCGCGAGATACTCCGTGCGCAGCCGCTCGAGGATCCCGATGTTCTCGACTTCCTGCAGCGCCACGATATCCGGACCGCGGCCGTTGCCGACCTGCAGGATGACGCCTGCAACGACGTCGAGTTTCTTAGCGACGATAGCGTCGCTCCAGTCCCAGTGGAGGCACTGCTCGCGCCAGCGATCCACCTCGATTTTGCTGCACGCCGCTTTGTGCTCGGCGCTTTGCTTGTCGGCGCGCGCGAGATAGGTGCGGTCTTCCTTGCCGGGGTCATCGGCGTTGTCGAACAGGTTCTCGACGTTGAACGCCATGATCGTCAGTGAATCGGCGCTCGCCTGATCCGGCGCGACTGCGCCGTCCTCGCTCACGCCGTGCTTGCAGGCAGCCAGCGCTGCGAGGCCGAGAGCAACCAGCGGCAGTCTCAGGGGCGATGCGGTGATGTTCATTCGGGAAGTGCTCCGTTGATGTCGATACGCAGCAGGGGCGCGTGACGCCCTTCGAGCGTGACGAAGATCGAATTGCTGTCCTGGCTGAAGGCGACGGACTCGGCGTTACGGAAATTGCCGAGGCCGAAGCCATAGGCCTGCCCGGAGAGTGATTCGTGGAGGCTGCGCCCGGGGTCGAGGTGATACAGGTACACCGCTCGATAGGTAAGAATCACCGCCAGGCGGCCATCGGGCGAGAGGTCCATGGCTGTCGGCTGCCAGTGCCATTCTTTCGTGAACACGGCATGCTCGCGATCCTGCCGCGTGGGCGGCGGCAGGCTCTCGACGGTACCGAGGCGTTTCGCCACGACGGTCCCGTCCGACGGCGGATGCAACGGAACTTCGTAGAGTACCGGCGGCCAGTCGCGTTTGCTCAGCAGTACGGCGCGATCGTTGGCTGGATCCGCAATCACGGCCTCCACATCGCGCGGGCCGCCCGGATAGCGAAATTCGACGCTCCAGGCCGGCTCGAGTTTCACCTTGGCGTCTTCGGCAAGGTCTGGTTCGAGCACGATGTGCAACCGCACCTTGTTGCGCTTGGTGTCGTTATCACCTGTGTCGGCAACAAGCAGGTAGGGCGTGCCGTCGATAGTAAAGGAGGAAAGGTCCTCCCAGTCGCGGTTCTTCACCCCATCGAGCTTGACGCGGCCGCGGTGGAAACCCGACGCGTCGAAAGCATACAGGCGGGGTTTCGAGCCGCCATCGTTCATGGACCACAGCAGTCCAGGGTCGCGCTGCGACCGCGCAAGGCCGCTGGCCTCGACGAGTTCGGCGGACTGCAGCTGCCCCGCGACGATCAGCTCGGCGCGAGGGCCTGATTGCGCAATCGGCTCATCGGCGGGTGAGGAGCACGCAGAGAGGGCGAGCGCCGTGCACGCCAGCGGCATCAAAGGAAAAGCAAAGCCCGGGTGTCGTTGGTAGTCGGTCAAGGTTCGCGGTATGGTTTCGAGTCGGAGCAAGAAAGAATAATCCATGGCCACCAAACATATGAATGCAGCACCCGGCGATTTCGCCGATACGGTGCTGATGCCGGGTGACCCGTTGCGCGCACAGTACATCGCGGAGACGTATTTAGACAATCCTCGCCGTGTCAGCGACGTGCGCAACATGTGGGGTTTCACGGGCGAGTACCGGGGGAATCCGGTCTCTGTCATGGCGCACGGCATGGGCATCCCGTCCGCATCCATCTACTGCACGGAACTGATTGTCGACTACGGCGTGAAACGCGTGATCCGCGTCGGCAGCTGTGGCACGTCGCATCCCGACGTGAAATTGCGCGACCTCATCATCGCACAGGGCGCGTCCACGGATTCTGCGGTCAATCGCATGCGCTTCGGCGGCTACGATTACGCGGCTCTGGCGACCTTCGAACTCGTTCGCAAGGCCGTTGCCGCGGCCGAGGCGCACGGCGTCCGTTATCACGTGGGCAACATCTTTTCCGCGGATCTGTTCTACACGCCGGATACGGACATGTTCGAGACCATGGCGAAGTACAACGTTTACGGCATCGAGATGGAAGCCGCCGGAATCTATCCGATTGCGGCTGAGCACGGAGCCGAAGCGCTCGCCATCTGCACCGTTAGCGACGACATCCCATCGGGCGATGCACTGTCGGTCGAGGACCGGGCGACCACGTTCGACGAGATGATCAAGGTCGCGCTCGAAACGGCGATCCCGGAGCCCCGGACATGAGTCTCGCCGCCGTCGATGCCCGGAGAAAGTTGCCGGACCTCGACCGCGTGCCGCGCGTCGACGAAGTCGGCGTCAACGAGCGCGTCGCCCGGTTCCAGAGCCGCTCGATCAAGAAAGCCTCCAAGGTCGAGGCGCTCAGGATGGTGTTGTCGATGATCGACCTGACGACGCTGGAGGGCCAGGATACGCCCGGCAAGGTACGCCAGCTGTGCCAGAAAGCCATGCATTTGCACGACGCCGTCCCGGGGTTGCCGCACGTCGCCGCCGTGTGCGTGTATCCCACGATGGTGAGCGTTGCACGCGAGGCGCTAGAGGGCCGCGGCATTCACATCGCGTCCGTCGCGACGGCATTTCCGAGCGGGCAGGCGCCGCTCAACGTGAAGCTGGAAGATACGCGCATGGCGGTCGACCAGGGCGCCGATGAGATCGACATGGTGATCTCCCGCGGCGCGTTCCTGGCCGGCGACAACGCCTTCGTCTTCGACGAGATCGCCGCCATCAAGGAGGCTTGTGGCGACGCACATCTCAAGGTCATCCTCGAGACCGGCGAACTCGGTACGCTGGACCGGGTGCGGCGCGCGAGTGTTCTCGCCATGCATGCGGGAGCGGACTTCATCAAGACGTCGACCGGCAAGATACAGCCGGCGGCGACCATGCAGGTGACACTGGTCATGCTGCAGGCGATCCGGGACTACTTCTACGACACGGGCCGCATGGTCGGTATGAAGCCCGCCGGCGGCATATCCAGTGCGAAGCTCGCGATCCACTACCTCGTGATGTTGCGTGAGACGCTCGGCAATGCCTGGATGACGCCCGAGTGGTTCCGTTTCGGCGCGAGTTCGCTGGCGAACGACGTGTTGATGCAGATCGTGAAACAGGAGACCGGCGTGTACCAGTCGGCGGACTATTTTTCGAAGGATTAGATCGCGCGCCCAGGCGCGCTCCTACAGGTTGACAGCGATGGCGACACCCGAAAACAAACTCGCGTTCGAAGGCGGCTGGGAATACGCGCCTGCCCCGGAAAGCACCGACCACATCAAAGTCGCGAAGAGGTACGAGCTGTTCATTGGCGGCGACTTCGTCAAACCGGAATCCGGCCGGTACTTCGATACGATCAACCCCGCGACGGAGGAGCGGCTGTCGCGCGTTGCGCTCGCGGGTGACGCCGATGTCGACAAGGCGGTTAAAGCCGCCCGCAAGGCATACCGTGGGCCCTGGTCACGCATGAAGCCCGCCGACCGCGGCAAGTACATCTACCGTATTGCGCGAATAATGCAGGAGCGGGCGCGCGAGTTCGCGGCGATCGAGTCGCTCGACGGCGGCAAGCCGATCCGCGAGGCGCGTGACGTCGATATCCCGCTCGCCGCCGCCCATTTCTTCTATTACGCCGGCTGGGCGGACAAGCTCGAGTACGCATTCCCGGGTCGCACGGCCAGGCCGATGGGCGTGGCCGGCCAGATCATCCCCTGGAATTTCCCCCTGCTGATGGCGTCGTGGAAGGTCGCACCCGCGCTGGCCTGCGGCAACACGGTGGTACTAAAACCGGCCGAAACGACGCCGCTAACCGCAATGAAGCTTGCAGAGGTCATCGCCGACGCCGGGCTTCCCGAGGGCGTCGTCAATATCGTGACCGGCGCGGGAGACACCGGGTCGAGCATCGTGTCGCATCCGGGCGTCGACAAGATCGCGTTCACCGGCTCGACGGAGGTCGGCCGCATCATCCAGAAGGCGCTTGCCGGCAGCAAGAAGAAATACACTCTCGAACTGGGCGGGAAGGCAGCGAACATCATCTTTGCAGACGCGGCCATCGACGAGGCGGTCGAGGGCATCGTGAACGGGATCTTCTTCAACCAGGGGCACGTGTGTTGCGCGGGCTCGCGCCTGTTCGTGCAGGAGTCGGTGGCGGAGCAGGTAATCCGGAAACTCAAGGATCGCATGGAGACCCTGATCGTTGGCGACCCGCTCGACAAGAACACGGACATCGGCGCGATCAACTCGAAAGCACAGCTTGAG
>CAMYJB010000017.1:9476-72706 GCA_947258565.1 uncultured Woeseiaceae bacterium | reverse complement strand
CCGCTTGTGCATGAGCGGGCTCGTGGTCGTGTACTGAAGATGCGCCTTCTTGTCGGGCTCGAGCCGTTCTTTCGCCGCGAAGGCGGCGAGGGCCGCCTCGTGGAAACCTGACAGGATGAGCTTCTTCTTACCGGGGTAGTAATTAATATCGCCAATCGCGTAGATGCCCGGAATGTTGGTCTCGAATTTCTCGGTGTCGACGTTCACGGTCTTGCGATTCAGGTCGAGCCCCCATTCGGCGATCGGCCCGAGTTTCGGTGCAAGACCCCAGAATACGAGCAGGGCCTCGCAGTCGACATCCTCGATATCGCCCTCGAGGGTCGTCACGGTTATGCCGGAGATGCCCCCGTCGTCGGCGCGATAGTCGGTGACCTTGCCGATGATTTCACGCATGCTCCCCGCCTCGACGAGTGCTTTCATTTTCTCGACCGACGCCGGCGCGCCGCGATATTCGGTTCGGCGGTGGACGAGCGTCATTGACGATACGATGGGCTGTAGCGCCAGTACCCAGTCCAGTGCCGAGTCGCCGCCGCCGAGGATAGCGATCGCCTTTCCCTCGAATGCCCGCGGATCGCGAACGCGGTAGAACAGCGATCTGTCTTCATGCCCCTCGATACCTTCCAGGCGTATACGCCGCGGCTGAAAGGAGCCAACACCGCCCGCAAGAAACACGGTCTTCGTGCGAAATCTCGTGCCTGCGCTGGTCTCGACATCGAACTCATCGTCCACGGGCCTGACGACACTCACCTCTTCGCCGAGATGGAACTCGGCTTCGAAAGGAGCGATTTGCTCCATGAGGTTGTCCACGAGCTCCTGCGCGAGGAGCATCGGGATCCCCGGGATATCGTAGATGGGTTTGTCGGGATAGAGTTCGGCGCACTGTCCGCCGACCACGCGCATGCTGTCGACGACGTGCGCCCTGATGCCCTGCAGGCCGAGTTCGAAGACCTGGAACAGGCCGCAGGGGCCTGCGCCGACGATTAAGGCATCCGTTTCGATCACGTTGGCGTTCATCGGTTTTTTCCTGTTGAAGACCGCGCCATTATAGGCGCGACTGCAATGAGGACGTAGGCGGCGTCGAGATTCCTGACAGGAACGGGAACTGTTTCGGGTAGGCCCCCCATCCGAAATGTCGCAGGACAACGAGCGCTTCAGGCAGCCCGTTGCCAACAAAAGTTCGTGATGGGTGTACTTCAATAACAGGGGGGAACAATAATGAAAGTGTCGAGCACGACTGCGTTGACCGCTGCTATTGCGGCCATCATGTTGCTGTGCAGTGCGGTGGCGAACGGCCAGGGCTGCTGCGACCGCGGCGGCAATCATACGATCCAGGTGTCCGGGGGACAGTACGGGATGCCGTCGCTGAGAGACCGTGGCGGTTCAGCCGAGGACATCCATGTTTGTACTGGTGACCAGGTACAATGCGTTTTGATCGCATCCGACCGCGAGTATTTCGTCGAATTCATGGGTGACGCGCCGTTTCCGGGCGCTTACGGCTACGGCGGGAACTGTAACGGTGTGGAGCCCCCTGATCCGCGGATTATCGCCGACTCAAGCGCTGAGTCAGGGTTTAGGTACAAGCCCCGATTGACAGTTTCGTGGTTTTGGGCAATAAAATAACAAGGCATTGGAGAGCGGAGATGACGAAGCATGCAATGCACGATTGGCTTGGGCCGGACGGGAAGCCGGACGTCCACAAGATGATCGAGTTCATCGAGCACCAGGACCGTTCCGACCTGCTGGACGTCATCGGCTGGGCATTCTTCTGCATCTGGGTAGGCGTAGCCTGGCTACTGGAATTCGGCCTGGGCTGGGGAATTATCGGTACAGGTATCCTGTTACTCGGCCTGCAGACCCTGAGAGCCCTGTTTCACATCAAGGTGGACGTGTTCTGGATCATCGTCGCCATGGCTTTCGTGATTGGCGGCTTCTGGGAGCTTTGGGAAGTCGCCATTCCGTTGGCGCCGGTGGTATTAATTCTGGCCGGAATCGGCCTGCTTGTCTGGTATTGCACCAAGACGCTTAATCGACGCAAGCGCATTTTTTAGGCGTTTGGCGTAGCGTCTTTCAGCAGCCTCGTTCGGCGGTGGCGCAATCATCCAGGTGATGATCACGGTCGGCACGAATCCCACGACCATGGTGATGATGATGAGGTCCACTGTCGTCTCATCCAGTCCCAGCGCGCCTGAAAACGTCTGCAGCGACTGCCCGAGAAGCCACGCCAGCACCGCATAGATTACTGCTGTTCGATACACCTTGTAGCGTCGAATTTCTGGCGTTTCTGTCATGACATCTGCAAATTCCGTGAATCAGTGCCCCGAGTGTGGGCCATGGCGCTCAGGTGTCGATACGGGTAATTACACAGTAAACGGGGACCGTCGCCCGTATCTGCGCCTGCGGCAGTGCCAGCTTCGGATTTCGTAGTACGGGTAATCCACTCTACACTGGCGCACTCGAATCTCGAGGAAAGCGTATGGCCCTGATCAGCCCCGACAACGACCTGGCGCTCATGGCGGTGCTGTTCGTCATCGCCGGCGTCGCGTTCCTGGCGGAGAGAACGCGCATCGGTTCACACCTGACGGGCGCCGTGATCGCGATTCTCCCCCTGTTCCTGTTCAAGGCTGATCTGAGACATATGCTGTTCGAGACCACGCGCATGACCGGCGCATTCCTGATCGCTAGCGCAGGCACGGTCATCGGAGTGGTGGTCGCGGTGAGCCTGCTGGATCTCGGCAACCTGGCGACCGCTGCCGACATCGAGCCCGCGCTGCGCGAAGCCGGGATTGCCGGGCTGTTCACGTCGACCTACATCGGCGGTTCCGTGAATTACGCGGCGCTCGGTGAGATAACGGGGCTCAGCAAGGATGCCTCGTTCTTCTCGGCCGCAACCGCAACCGACAATCTTTTCAGCGCCGTCTTCCTCGGCGTGATCGCGATGCTGCCGGGCTGGAACTGGTTGGCGAGCCGTTTCAGCCGACATGAGCACGGCGAAGAACAGTCCATTGATTCGCGCGCCGAGCCGATCACGGCAATGAGCCTGACGCTCGCGATGGCGACGGCCATCAGTTTCGTTGCAATCGGCGATTTCATCACTGCGTTGAGCGGCATGCCGAGCCTGCGCTATGCGGTCATCACGATCCTGGTGGTGACGGCGGCCACGGCGTTCCCGGGACTCATGGCGCGCCTGCACGGGGGATTCGAACTCGGCGTCGGGCTCGCGTTCGTGTTCTTCGCCGCCATTGCCGCCGGGGCCAACCTCGTGGCGATGATACAGATCGCGCCGCTGCTGATCGTGCTGGTGCTCATATTGCTGAGCGTGCATCTCGCCGTGCTGCTCGGCGTGGGCCGGCTGTTCCGCCTGACGTTGCCGGAACTCGTGACGGCGTCAAATGCAGCCGTGCTCGGCGCGACGACGGCGCCTGCGCTGGCGGCCGCAAAGGGCTGGCACGATCTTGTCACGCCCGGCGTGCTCGTCGGCGTGCTCGGTTACGCGCTCGGAACCGTCATTGGCACAGCCGTGTTCCATGTCTTCGGCCTGATGTAAGGTTGGGCGCATGAACGGCGGCGACATCATCGGGCGTGTCCTGCAAGCGCACGGCGTGCAGTTCCTTTTCACGCTGTGCGGCGGTCATATTTCGCCGATACTGAAAGGCGCCAAGGACCTCGGAATTCGCGTCGTGGATACGCGCCACGAAGCGACAGCCGTGTTTGCAGCAGACGCGACGGCCCGATTGACCGGCATTCCCGGTGTCGCGGCCGTGACGGCCGGTCCGGGTGTGACCAACACGATAACGGCGGTCAAGAATGCCCAACTTGCGCAGTCTCCGGTTGTACTGCTGGGCGGCGCTGCAGCCACCCTGTTGCAGGGTCGCGGAGCGCTTCAGGACATCGATCAGCTTGCGCTGTTCAGGCCGCATGTGAAATGGAGCAGGGCGGTCAAGCGTGTGCGCGACCTCGCGCCGGCGATACGGAAGGGCTTTCAGATCGCGCAAAGCGGTGTTCCGGGGCCCGTCTTCATCGAATGCCCGGTGGACCTGCTGTATGACGAAGCCGTGATCCGCGAGTGGTATGACAGCGCGACGCCCAGGGGTAATAGCTTGCCGGACCGCGTTATGCGCCTATACCTGCAGCACCACGCACGGCGGTTGTTTGCCGATCCGGACGGCGACAGTATCGGCGGCGTCGAGACTGTCGCTTCGCTACCGCCTGCACCGGGCGTCGTGCAGCGGGCAGCCAGCAAGCTCGCGCGCGCCGAGCGGCCGCTGCTCGTGGTCGGCAGCCAGGCGCTTGTCGATGCCGGCCGGGCCGATGTCGTTGCGGATGCCGTCGACGCCCTGGGCATTCCCGTCTATCTCTCCGGCATGGCGCGCGGACTGCTCGGGGCCGCGCACCCCTTGCATCGCAGGCACCAGCGGCGCAACGCGCTCAGGGAAGCCGATGTCGTCATCCTGGCAGGCGTGCCGTCGGATTTCCGGCTCGACTACGGCCGACATGTCAGGCGATCCGCGTGCCTGGTATCGGCGAATCGCAGCAAAATCGATCTCAAGCGCAATCGAAAGCCCGATATCGGCGCGCTCGCGGATGCAGGGCTGTTCCTGGATGCGCTCGCCGATAACGTCGATGCCGGCGCACACAAGCACTGGCAAGACTGGCACCTTGCGCTCGAGGCCCGCGACGCGGAGCGAGAAGCGCAGATCGATGCGACCGCAGAACGCGATGCCGAGTACGTCAACCCGGTAGCCCTGTTCCGACATTTAGACGCCGGGCTGCCGGATGAAAGTGTCATCGTTGCCGACGGCGGCGATTTCGTCGGTACCGCTTCGTATATCGTGAGGCCACGCAAGCCGCTGAGCTGGCTCGATCCCGGCGTATTCGGCACGCTGGGTTGTGGCGCCGGGTTCGCCCTGGGTGCGAGCCTGTGCCGGCCGGGCGAGGAAATATGGATGATCTTCGGTGACGGCTCGGTCGGCTACTCACTGGCCGAGTTCGACACCTTCGCCCGCCACAACATTCCCGTAATAGCGGTAGTGGGCAACGACGCGGGCTGGACGCAGATCGCCCGCGAGCAGGTCAAGATCCTGGAAGACGACGTCGGTACGGTGCTCGGGCGCAGCAATTACCACGACGTGGCCGCCGCCCTGGGCGGACGCGGGATCCTGCTGCAGCGGCCGGACCAGGTCGATGCCGGCCTGCAGGCGGCGCGCGAAGCGGCACGCCGGGGCAAGCCCGTGCTCGTCAATGCCTGGCTGGACAAGACCGATTTTCGCGAAGGCTCGCTATCGATGTAGCGCGGCTGCGAACAGCACCTAGTCGCCCGGCTTCAGGTACTTGTCCAGGAACCGGACGTACGCTTCCGAGGCCGTTATGCGATTGTCGCGCTTTCTGAATCCGTGTCCCTCATCAGGAAAGATCACGTAGTCGACAGGCACTTCGTTTGCCTCCACGGCGGCCACGAGTTCATCACTTTCTACCTGCAGGACGCGGGGGTCGTTCGCGCCCTGGACCACCAGTAACGGCTTGACGATGTTCTCGGCATGGAACAGCGGCGAGATGCGGCGATGCCGTTCCTCATCCGTTGCCGGATCGCCCATCTCGTCATAGAGGGCTTCCTTGAATGCCTCCCACCACGGCGGAATGCTTTTCAGGGTACGTACCCAGTTCGTGACACCGAAGATATTGATGCCTACGTCAAACGCTTCCGGTTCGAAAGCGAGCGCCGCCGCTACCATGTAGCCGCCATAGGATCCGCCGATGACACCGATGCGCTCCGCATCGACCCAATCCAGCGATTCGAGGTACTTGCGGCCATAGACGATATCCTGCAAATCCTCTTCGCCGTGGCGTTTGTCATCCATGTGGAAGAAGGTCTTGCCGTAACCCGAGGAACCACGATTGTTGGCAGCGAGGATCGCATAGCCGTGATTGATGAGATGCTGCCGTGTCGCACTGTATCCCGTACGGCTCTGACCGCCGGGTCCGCCGTGGACCCAGACCAGGGCCGGTACCGGATTGTCCGCCGATGCCCCATGCGGCTTGTACAGGATGCCGGGAATCTCCAGATCATCGAAGCTCTTGTAGCGGACCACCTCACCCGCAACGAGATGATCGCGGTCGATATCCGGGTTCAAGGCATCGGTCAGCCGCGTGCTGGTTTTTGCTTCGAGGTCGAGGAGATAGATGTCCGACGGCGAGACGTCGCTGTTGACGATCAGCGCCAGCAGCGAATCGTCGGACGAAAATCGCAGATTATTGAGGTCGCCCGGTGGCAATTCCGGCAGGCTGACTGTGTCGCCCGACTCGGTGTCTGTCAGCGACACTTGCGTCCGCGCATCGGCGTTTATGCCGCTTGCCCGGTAGCGTCCCGTCCTTGAGAAGCCGGTGTACATGACGTCCCAGTTTGCTGACACCAGCAAGTTCCTGTCACCGGTCTCCAGGTCGTATGTCCAGTGCTGGCTGAATTCACCGTGTTCGTTGGTCGAATAGACGAGACTCTGATTGTCGGGCGTGAATGTGACGGCGCTGTAGGAGATGTTGCCGTCGTGCTCGGTGATCAGCACCGGCTCCGCCACATCGGCGTTGAGATCGACAACGTATACATCGGAGTCAGCACTCGTGCGCGGCTTGTTGAGCGCGAGCCAGCGGCCATCGCGAGACAACGCCGCAAGTTGAAAACCGGGGTTCTCGAACACCATCTCACGACTGTAGTCTGCGCTCGAATAACGGTACAGATCGAAGCTCTGCTGATTTCTCTCCGTGGTGGCGAGGAAGAACGACTGGCCGTCATCAGCCCAGCCGACAAACGAAGCTTTGAGTTCCTCGCCCGGCGTCAGGTCGCGGTGGCTGCCGTCTGCTGCCCGGACGAGTACGTGATTGAGCTCATTACCGCCCTGGTCATAGGTATACAGCATGCGCTCATCGTCCGGAAACCAGCTGACCGCGAACATCGCGCTGTCTTGTGAGTCGGTCATCCTGACCGGTTCCCCGCCACTGACGGGGAGGGCATACACATTGAATACGCCGTCCTTGTCGGATGAAACCAGGAGTGACCGGCCATCGGCCGAAAACGCGTAGCCTGCAGGACCCGGAAGGCCGTAACTCGTCGTCGCGAAGAACGCTGCCGCGCTGTGTCGCGGTACGTCGGGAGGTCCTGTGACGGAGTCGGCTTCGGTATCCGTTGACTGGCCGCATGCCGAAACGAGCGCAACACTGGTCAGAGCCAGCAAGCTGGCGATATTTTTAATCACGGCAATTCCCCCTTTCTGTACGGGCCCAGTATAACGCAGCGCAGCGCTACCAGAGCGTACGGCCGGCGTCGGGGTGATTGCTCAGAACTTGTTGTGATTGCTTACGTGGGTTTGATGTCGAATTGCACGTAGTTGTGACTGTCCGGGCTTTCGTCGATCAGTGCGACGGTCAGCGAGGAACGATCGGTGGGTGGCAAGGTTCGGCGCAGATGCTCCCCTGATCAGCAGCGCACGGCGCGAGTAGAGCTGCACGCGGTATGTGCCGGTGCTGCGGTCGGGTTCCCCCTTCCGCCGTTTGGATTTGAATCGCATCAATGTTCGTCCCTGGCTATTGCCGATTCCACACTTGTCTTCACGCTGTAGCTGCGCAAATGGTTCCGTATCGATGGCCCGGTGAAGCTGATTATGTAAAATCATTGCTCACGGCCCGCCACCAGGATGCGACGGGACCAACGAAGACGATCGGCTGCTGATCTGCACCAATACCACGTACAAGGTCGCGGATTGACGCCCGCCAGGCCATTGCGGAAGCACTGGAGCAGAGGCTTCATAGCGACGCCGCCCGGACCGGTCAATCGATGATGACAAGCTTATAGTCTATTGCGGTCGACCCCGTGTTATAGCCGTTCATCTCGACGTAATACGCGAGCCCTGCTACGAGATCGACGCTGAGGCGCTGCGTCTCGACGGTGCCGACGGGCGTACTGGCTATCGTAGTCTGGCTCTGGTCGTAAACACTCAGGTAAACCTGATCGCTCTGCAGCGAGTCTGTGCAAGTGTCGGTGCATAAATACACAAGGAACTGTCCGCTGCGCGGAGGCGTCAAGATAAAGAAATCTGCCTGATCGTCGTCCTGATTGACCGCGCCTGAAATGTCGATGCCTATGTGCTCGTCCGGTGCCGCGCTTCGGAAGCTAACGGGATTGGCGTTGTCGAGCGTATTGTTCGGCTCGTATTCCTCATGGAAGTTTATCCTGACAACATTGCTTCCTGGCGGCGGTGGCGGCGAAACAGGCGGGGGCGGACTCGCCGGCGGCGAACTGACCGGCGGCGGTGGGGGCGGCGGGGACGTCACGGTTACCGTGCCCAGGCAGCCCAGCCCGGCAGTAACAACGGCGACCACTGCAGAGCATCCCGTCTCTTCCTCGGAACCACCGCTGCATGCGGCCACGGTGGTCATGGCGAGCAGGGCGCCAAGCCGCTGCAGAGCCTTATTGATGGATCGTGTGATGTGCATGATTCTCTCCCTTTTCAGTCACGTCGTGACCAGCGCCTCGACGAGCCTTAATCCTGCGCCAGAGGCGCTCCCGGAACCTGAGGAAGCCCTGATGGAGTGCTGATGAATCAGTTGGAAATCAATTGCTTACATAATATGAGCGGGCTCACCGTTGGCGGACTGCTAGACTTTTGAATGGCGCAATGGCGCGAGCAATTCGACGATCGGTGACGGACGCGAGGCGAGATACGTGGCACAGACAACGAAGATCCTCGTGGCGCTGGCGCTACTCGTTGCATCGACGGCGCTGGCGCTCGACGAAGAGGATGTGAGTATCGAAAAGTTGGGTCGTGCCTATCGCATCCACATGGCCTTCGACGTCCCGGCGAGCGTCGACCAGATCAAGTCCGTGCTTACTGATTACGCGCACCCTTCGCGGCTTAGTTCGGCGGTAACGGCCAGGGAAGTCCTGGGCCGGCAGGACGGCGCCGTTCGTGTACGCACCGAGTTTCGTGACTGTGTCGTATTCTTTTGCAAGACGATGATTCTTGTTCACGACGTGTCGGTCTCCGCGACCGAGGTTCGCGCCGATGTCGTTGCTGAGGGCAGCGATTTCCGGAACGGCTTCCTGCGCTGGTCGATCAACGGCCTCGGCGATGGCAGTTCACACGTCGTCTTCAACGCCGTAATGGAGCCCGACTTCTTCGTGCCGCCGCTGATCGGCGGATTCCTCATTCGCAAGGCGCTCGGGAATCAGGCGCTCGCGACCGCAGAGAACCTCGTGAGCGAGGCACCTCGGGAGCCGCTGTCCGGGAACGAGGAGCAGTAGTTCGTTGCTGGTTACGCGACGCGAATCTCCGACCGCTATAATCGGTCGCGTACTCTTGACCGGTTCATGCCCATGACCGATTCTCCGGATACCCTGCGTATCGACCGTTGGCTGTTCTTCTGCCGCTTCTACAAGTCGCGCAGTCTGGCGACGGCGGCCGTCTCCGGAGGACACGTAAGAATCAACGGCGAGCGCGCGACGCCGGGTATTCGTGTGAAATGCGGGGACCGCATCGAACTCATCCGCGATCGCCTGCCGTACATTATGGACGTCACGGCGATACCCTCGAGACGGGGGCCCGCCACCGAAGCAAGGCAGTGCTATGCAGAGGACCCCGGCACGGTACTCGAACGGGAGGCGCTGACGCAGGCCCTGCGCCAGGACCGGTTGCTTATGCCGAAGACGAAGGGCCGGCCGGACAAGCACACGCGTCGGCAGCTCATCAAGCGCAAGGGCGGCTAGGAGTACAAGAGGATGATGACCGAGGCGCGGCTGGACAAAAGCAAGGTACCCGATACGTATCGCCGCATTGCCTCGCTTTACGACGCCTGGGCCCGGCTCACCGAAAGCAAGGCGCGAGAACGTTGCCTGGCGATGGCCGCGATTCAGGATGGCGAGTCGGTGCTCGAAGTGGCGGTCGGGACGGGGCTCGCATTCGAAAGAATTCTCGAGGCAAACCCGTCTGGCTGGAACGAAGGCGTCGATCTGACGGACGCGATGCTTGCGCGCGCCGAGCGGCGTGCAGCTGCGACCGGCCAAACGAATTTTCGGCTGCGCGTTGGCGATGCGTATGCGCTGGATTTTGACGACGCCAGCTTCGATGTGCTGATCAACAACTACATGTTTGACCTGCTTCCGGACAAGGACTTCCCTCGCGTGCTTGACGAGTTCGAGCGTGTTTTGCGGCCCGGCGGGAGACTGCTCATGGTGAACATGACGAGCGGAGAACGCTGGTATAACGCCCTCTGGCCACTGATCTACAAGGTCAATCCCGCGATGCTCGGCGGCTGTCGCGGCGTATCGCTGGTTCCGTACCTGGAGGCAACGGGATTTGCCCGGATCGAACGGGAATACATCAGTCAGTCAACGTTCCCGTCCGAGGTAATCTCTGCGCGCCAAGCACAGGTCGAGTGACTAGCGACCAATCTCCCCGAGCAGCTCGGTCATGGCGTCAGCGTGCATGGCTACCTGGGGTGTCCGCTTCAGCACCGCTTTCATCGTGTCGTCGACCACGCCGGATGCGTCGTCGAGTATCTCGCGGCCGGCCGGAGTCAGGGCGGCGATGGCGAGGCGCGCATCGCGCTTGCTCCTGACGGTCGAGACGATGCCGAGTTTCTCCATGGGCCGCAGGGCGCGGGTGACCCCCGATGGCGTGAGACCGACGGCCTGCGCCAGGTCCACGCGGCTTGCCTGGGAGCCCGGCGCATCGCCGAGCGCCCGCAGCAGGCGGTATTCCGCGAGGCTGATGCCGCGAATGGCGCCGAGGCTATGGTCGAGCCGCCGCTCGAGACGGTTCCAGGCGCCCGCGAAGGCGAGCGCCAGCTCCTGCTGCGAAGACATTTGCGTATCCATCGAAAAAGGTTAACAGATACGTGAGTAATCACGCAATACGCAATTAGTTACCAACAGTCCTGATCCGCAGAATGCCCCGTTTTGAGAGCCGTTTCATAGCGGACGAACACCGGTTTCGGATACAAAAGGGGGGTCGTTAATGCCGGGTGGGCAGACATGTATATCGTCAATTCCCACATCACGATCGCGATCTACCTTGCCGTATTCCTGCTGGTCACTGCGGCGACCTTCCGTTGGCAGCAGTCGAAGGCTGTGAAGCGCCGCATCATCCGCATGATGCTGACCTTCGGCATCGACGAGGCAACCGCCCGCGATGCCGACGCGTTGCTGGATATCGATATGAACGCCGTCCGCCGGCGTTGCCGCCGTTGCCCGGACCCGCAGCGCTGCGAGCGCTGGCTCAATGGAGAGACCGTACCCGGCAACGAGTTCTGCCCGAATGCGCCGCAATTCGCGGCCGTCGTGCAGGCCCGGCAGTGCCGCCTGCGCTATGCCCCGGGGCACCGGCCCGGCCGGCGCCTCGATGGCTGAACGCTATTCGGTCGTAACGCTTGCGTCATCCAGCAGTACCGGATAGCTATAACCTGCGCCGAAATCCTTGTCGAGTACGATGGTGCCGCTAAGCAGCACAACATCGCCAACAGCTGTATCGGCCTTGCTGGTGACTATGAGATCGTTGTTACCCGCGCCCGCATCGCCGGAGCCGTCCTGGATGTGGATGAAGTTCCAGCCGAGGATGCCGGGGTTGTACTTGACGACTTTCCCCCGCAGCGTAATGGGCTGGCCCGCAAGCGCGTCCTTGTTGGCGTAAACGTAGGCGATGTCCTTGCCTTCTTCAAACGCGGCAATTTCGGCAACGGCTGACGCCGCCTGCCCGCCGCCGCTGATGTCCGGATGGCCCGCCGGCATTTCACCCGAGGCCTGCGCCGTCGGCTGCGCGCCTCCGGAAAGATTTTGCAGGCCGCCCACGAAATAGACCACGTTAAACGTGCGGCCCAGCGTCTTGCTCGTAAAGCCGGTCATGGCCATACCCTGGTCGGTCTGGATAACGTCACCGACCTGGACCGGGGTCTCGAGCGAAGCTATCCAGCGCTGGTCCTGGCCAGTGTCCATGAACGCATAGGTGTAGCCACCGGAATTCATGGTCTCCAGCACCGTGCCGCGGATCATGCCGGGCGGCACCGGGGTGGCCAGGGCTGCGTTCTCGGCCGCCGGCTCGTCGGCGGATTTCGAGCACCCGGCGAGGGGCGCCAGCAGGCTCAGGGTCATCGTCGTGACTGCAAGCCTCAAAAGCATTGAATTCAAGTTGATTCTCCACTTGTCATGAGTTTCGCGGCTTTGTCTCACGTATTAGACACGGTCTCAATACGCGCAACTGCCTATGGTTAATTCCTTACAGGCTGGCGAGCGTTCGCACGTGCGCGCAAGCGCTTGCGGCGAGTGCATCCAGTGCGTAACCGCCCTCGAGGCTGGAAACGATGCGGCCTTGCGCGTGCCTGCCGGCCAGCGCGAGAATCCGTTCCGTGATCCAGGTGTAGTCGTCGACGGTCAGGAGAAGCTGCGCCAGCGGGTCGCCCGCGTGCGCATCGAATCCCGCAGAGATGAAAATCAGCTGCGGTGCGAAGCGGTCGATCTCGGGCAACCATTGCGCCTCGATCGCCGCCCGGAAATCCGGACCCTTGGTGCCGGCCGGCAGCGGCACGTTGGCGATGTGCCCCGGTTGCGACGGCGCGCCCGTGTAAGGATAGAACGGATGCTGGTAGCTCGAACACAGGAGCACCCTGTCATCCGACAGAAATATTTCCTCGGTACCATTGCCGTGGTGCACGTCGAAATCCAGGATTGCGATACGCTCGACGGCGCCGCTTGCCAGCGCATGTGCGGCGGCAACGGCGACATTGTTGTAATAACAAAATCCCATCGCTGAGGCCTGGCCGGCGTGATGGCCGGGCGGGCGCACGCAACAGAACGCCGTGGATACGCGGCCCTCGAGTACGAGCTCTGTTGCGAGCACGGCCGCCCCCGCGGCATGTCGCGCGGCGGGTACGGTATTCGGGCTCAGCCATGTGTCAGGATCGAGGCGCTCGAAGCCTTCGTCCGGCGCACGTGTCTCGAGCATCTCGAGATACGGCGCGGCGTGCACACGCTCGAGTTCCTCCTGCGTCGCGGCCCGCGCCTCGACGTGCAGCAGGTGGTCATAAAGATCCTGAGTGTGGAGGGCATCCGTGATACTCGACAAACGTTGCGGGCATTCCGGATGGCCATCCGCGACTTCGTGGCGGTCAAATATCGGGTGCTGGAGCAGCGCTGTCGTCACGTAGAATCCTCGGCTGGCAACCGGTCGCTGGAGTGAACGGCGCGCTGCCGAAATGTATCACGGGAAAGGACGCATGCAATACGTAAGGGAACAGGGACCGGACATAGCGCCGATATTCGAAGCCGGCTCGGTGGCACTGATCGGTGCGAGCGAACGCGAAGGCTCACTGGGCACGGTAGTCCTGAAAAATCTGGCAGCGGCCGGTTTCGAAGGGCCAATCTACCCCGTCAATCCAAAGCACGACGCGGTGCAGGGCAGGGCTTGTTACCCGTCGCTGCGGGACATTGACAAACCGGTCGATCTTGCCGTCATCGTGACGCCTGCAGCGGCCGTACCCGGGGTGCTGGAGGACTGCGGCGCGACTGGCGTGTCCGCAGCGGTGATCCTGTCCGCCGGTTTTCGCGAGGCGGGCGAAGACGGCCGCGCACTGGAGCAGGCCGTGCTTGATGCGGCCAGGCGGCACCGGATCCGTTTCATCGGGCCGAACTGTCTCGGCGTCATGCGCCCGGACATCAAACTCAACGCTACGTTCAGCCAGCGTATGGCGAAGCCGGGGCAAATCGCCCTGGTGTCGCAGTCCGGCGCGATGTGCACCGCAATGCTCGACTGGGCGAGCCCGCGCAACATCGGGTTTTCCTGCGTCATTTCGAGCGGTATTGCAGCCGACGTCGATTTCGGCGAGATCCTCGACTACCTGGTGATCGACCCGGGAACCCACGCGATCATGCTGTACGTCGAGGGAATACACCAGCCGCGCCGTTTCATGAGCGCCCTGCGTGCCGCGTCGCGCGCCAAACCCGTAATCGTCATGAAGGCAGGCCGCTTCGCCGAGGGTAGCCGGGCGGCGATGTCGCATACTGGCGCGCTGGTCGGCTCCGACGATGTGTTCGACGCGGCTCTGAATCGTGCCGGTGTCGTTCGCGTACATAATTATGCAGACTTCTTCGCGGTTGCAGAGACGCTGCACACGGGCGTTCGCACGCTCGGTCCGCGGCTCGCGGTCGTCACCAACGGCGGCGGTCCTGGCGTTATGGCGGCGGACTTCCTGATCGATCGCGATCTCGAGCTTGCGGAGCTGTCCGAGGAAACCTGCAAGCAGCTGGACGATCAGCTCAGTGCTGCCTGGTCCCACGACAATCCGGTGGACGTGCTGGGTGATGCAAGCGCCGAACAGTACGCGGGCGCTATCGAAGCCTGCCTGGCCGACAAGGGCGTGGACAGCGTGCTCGCGATCGTCGTGCCGCAGGCGATGACCGACCCGACTTCGATTGCGAAACCCGTTGTCGAGCTTGCGAAGCAGGCGAAGAAGCCGGTGCTGACCTGCTGGATGGGGGACGAGTCCGTGCAGGCGAGCCGAGAACTGTTTCGCGACAACGGCGTGCCCACCTACGCGACACCAGAGGCCGCCGTCGAGGCATTCGCCGCGGCAGCTGCGTATCGGGCCAACCAGCAACTCCTGCTGCAGGTGCCGGAGGCGCGCGGCAAGCGTGCGGAGCCCGACAGGGAGGGCGCGCAGCTCATCATCCAGAACGCCCTGGCCCGAAAACGCCGCGTGCTCGACCTGGTGGAGTCGAAAGCGTTGCTGGCTGCATTCGGGATTCCGGTGGTGCGCAGCGTACCGGCCCACGATCCCAACGAGGCACTGGCCATCGCCGAGGAGTTCGGCTTCCCGGTGGCGATGAAGATCCATTCCGCGGACATATCGCACAAGACGGAGGTGGACGGTGTGCGTCTCGGCATCGGCAGCGGCCGCGATGTGCAAACGGCGTTTCGCGAGCTGGTGGAGACCGCGAAGCAACGCCGGCCGGATGCCAACATCCAGGGCGTGGTGATCGAGCCAATGTGGCAATCCCGAGCCGGTCGCGAGCTCATGCTCGGCGTCATCAACGACGAGGTGTTCGGCCCGGTCATCAGTGTCGGGCTGGGTGGCACGATGGTGGAAGTCATTCGCGATCGCGCGATCGGACTGCCGCCGCTCAACCGATTTTTGGCGAAGAGCATGATTGCGGGCACGCGCGCATCGCGTTTCCTGGATGAGTTCCGGGGCCGCCCGGCTGCGAGCCGCCGCGCCGTCGAGGACGTCATACTCAGGCTCTCGGATATGGTCTGCGAGCTGCCGTGGCTCGAGGAGCTCGACATCAACCCGCTCGTCGTCGATGACGAGAGGGCCATGGCGGTCGATGCCCGTATCGTGGTGCGGCCCGTGAGCCCGGCGGCCCGTGAATACGCGCACATGGCGATCCATCCGTACCCGAGCAAGCTGGTGGACGAGTACCGGCTGCTCGACGGCACCTACATCACGATTCGTCCTATACGGCCCGAGGATGCAGAAACAGAGCGCGAGTTTGTTGACGGCCTGTCCGAACGTTCGCGCTACCTGCGGTTCATGTATGCGATGAAGAACATCACCCTGCAGATGGTGTCGCGTTTCACGCAAATCGACTACGACCGCGAAATGGCCCTGATCGCGCTCGTCGAGGTCGACGGCAAGGACCGTCAAATCGCGGTCGCACGCTACGTCACCAATCCCGATGGGCGCAGCTGCGAGTTCGCGATCGTCGTCGCCGACGACTGGCACAACCAGGGTATCGCAACTGAACTGCTGCGGCGGCTTATCGATATCGCGCGCGACCGGCGCCTCGAGGAGATGGTCGGCATCGTGCTGCGGGAGAACAAGGGCATGATCGCGCTCGCGAAAGAGCTCGGCTTCGAGCAGCAGCGCTCGCCCGAGGATCCCGGCGTCGTAATAATGACCTTGGCGCTTTGACCGGTGCCGCGTGGGCGCAGGCCTCAGCGGGTTTCAATGAGAATTGCCGCGACGCGTTCCCTGTAAACGGAGTGGCAGTCGAAACAGGCGGTAACCATGCCCTGGTAGGCGGCGACGGCCGCGTCACGGTCGCGCTCTTTGGCTGCTTTGTACATCTCGAGCGACAGCTCGTGCACCTGCACGTCGAAATTCTTGAACACGGGCATTTCCGCGCCGAGTTCGTCGGCAACCCGCCGGACCTGTTCTGGCGGTATTCTCGGGTGTTCTGCGATTGCCAGGGCGCCTTCGGCGACCTTGTCGAAGTCGTCGAGCAGGAAGCCGTCGGAAACGTCGAGAAAATTCTGGCGCAGCTCCTGCATAATCGCCTTGAGCGTTATTTCATCGGTCGCAGCCGTCATCGGCGCCACAATGATTGCGAGACTTGCGATCAGCGCCGCTCGTTTCTTCAGCATGTCGTTGTCACCTCAGCTGGCTGTCTTTGCTGCCGCGGCGGCTGCAACCGCTCGCGGCCTAGTTAGCCGTCTCGTGTCCGGCCTGGCGGGCTATGCAGAGTCGGACACCCGGAACCGCAAAACCCCGATGAGACAATTGTAGGCGAGTTCGCCGTCCGCGTGATGCCCAATCGGTAATTGCCCTGATTCCGCGTGCCGTCAATCGTGTGCTAGCTTGCCCAGATGGACACCGCCACGCACCAGGACATCGTCCGTTTATTCCCCGGGATCCAGGATCACACCGTCGTCGAAATCCTCGACACGAAGGCGACGCTCGGTGATATCGAGGCGGCGGTGGCGTTGCTGCAGGATGCCGATGAAGGCCTTATTGGCGTCAAGCAACGTCACGGCGACCGCATCAACCGCGTACTCGATATTCTCGCCGCGTCGGACTTTCGTCCGGAGGACCAGGACGACCGCTAGCCCGGGCTTGCTCGACGATCCTGTCCAGCCGCTTGAGGTGCGAGCCTCGCCAGTAGGTACGCCCGCAGGAAGTGCAGCGTTTGAACCTGCGGTAGACGAGGAAAACCTGCAGCGGCACGGACCGCGCCGCTTGCCTCCGGCCAATGACCTCGAGAACGCCATTGCACTCCATGCAGCGCGTGTACGGCTCGATGCTGCGGGCCAGGTCAAGCGCGCGAATGACTTCCGCCAGTTGTTCTGACGGGTCCGTTGCTCGCAGCCAATAGCCGTGCGAGACCCGGCCGTTCTTGAGGATCCCCTTGTCGCGCGTCAGGATGATGCGGTGGTCGCGGAGCGCGATCTCGATAATGGCTTCGTCGGCCAGGTCGCGTTCCCAGATTGTGTCGAATCCCAGCAGGCGCAGGTTGCGGGCCAGGGTGCCGAGGTGGACGTCGACCACGAAGCGGCTTTCCCGTAACGGCGCAGGCCGGAGCCGCGTCAGCGGCGAGACGTCGTAACGCTCGAACATCGGGTATATCGCGACGCGTTCGCCGCCGCGCAACAGGTGCGAGAAATCGACTGACTTTCCGTTTACGAGGATGACGTCCACTTCCGTGTGCGGCACACCGATCGCCTCGATGGTGTCTTTCACCGATGGCGTACCGGAGAAGTGGTAGCGGAAGTCGCGCTGGCGCCGGTCGCCCGGCAGGAAATCATTCAGCTCGGCGTAAAAACGCAGCTGCACTTCGTGCGTCACGCGAGCGTGTGGATCGGTCATCGGCATGGCGAACAACTTTCTGTCCACCGCGATGGTATCAACAAGCCAAATCAGGCGTCACTCATGCCAATAGATTGCGGCCATAACGGCGGCCGAAAAGCTCGGTTGCCCAGGCCTGGCCACGCAGGGTATGCGCCGCCTGGACATCCTGGAATTCGGCTGCGTCGGGATGCCGGTCCGGTTGCACGTTATCTATCGACAATTCTGCCGAAAACCACTGCGCGGTCATCACCAGGGCCAGGAAGACGGCCACCACAGCCGCAATACTCGAATTTCCCATTGCCAACCCTCGTTGTTCTTATTTTTTCGGAGAGCAACCCGACCATACCGCCGCGACGCGGGCCGGGCAAATACCGGATCATGCGCGACGGAAATTTCCGCACGAAGGCACTCGCCGGGACGCGCCGCCGGACATTCTGTTAACAACGCTGCGCTCCGCTGCGCGGCAGGGTTGTCGGCGGTGCTGGCGATGCCTCGGTCCTATTTTTCAATGACTTATGAGCTGATGCTGAAATTGATTTTACATAAGAGCAGAAAGCCAATAGACTGCCCGAGTTCGATAATTAATCAATAAGAGCCTTTAACCCCTTGTTTAAAAAGGCCGAGCCTATGAAATCCATCGTTGAACACCACAATGGGCGCCAACGTCGCACGATGACGGTTAAAGACGCGCGCCTCGTTCCGGTCATCGGCCGTCTCTGCCGCTCATCGCTCAAGCGCCTCGAACGCGCCTTCGGTGACCAGCGTCCGGCTGCGATGCTGGTGAGCCAGAGTCGGTTTGCGCCGGGCTATGTCGTTGACAGCTTTCTCGCCTCGATCGACGAGGACACGACCGTCATTCGCATCACTCATGCCCTTGACGATCTTGCCGAGTTCATGGGTCACATCGTGCGCGGTATCGGCTTCGAATGCGAAGACCTGAACCTCGAGAACCTGAACGACGTCCTGGGGCTGTTTCTCAGGTACCAGAAAGTGCATCGGCGTCGGACGGTCCTCGTCGTCAGGGACATCGACTCTCACGGCGAGAAGGTGCGCGGCAGGATTTGCGAAATGATCGAGATGGAGGCAGCCAGTGAGTTCGGGCTGATGGTTATCCTGACGAGCCCGGCAAATGACTCGCTTGACCCGATGGATCCGATGCTCGAGGAAATGCTGGCAGAGGCAGGGGAGCGAATCGTCCTGACGCCATTCGCGCCATCGGAAACGCGGGAGTTCGTTCGCGACCGATTCGTGTTGCCCGGATCGAATGGTCAAGGCGACGGTGACGTTCGGCCGAGCTTCGAGTTCTATGCCATCGGACTGATTCACGAGCTGAGCGCGGGGGTCCTCGAGACGGTCGACCTTCTGTGCCGCAAGTCGATTGAGATTGCCGCTCGCCGTAATAAGGCGACAATCTCCACCGCGTCGGTCAAGGCCGCTGCGCAGCTGCTCGGGTTGATTCCGCAGACTCCGGTCGAAGAACCCGAGCCGCCGGTCTTGACGCCGGAGGAATCCGACGACCCGGCGGGCCAGCTCATCGTCAAGGTAGAGGGCGAGGCCGAGAAAAGAATTGAATTGAACGGCAGTAAGCTGCTGATCGGCCGCGATAGACTTTGCGATATCTGTGTGGAGGACGTGCAGGTCAGCCGTCTTCATGGCTTGTTCGCGAGGAGCACCGACGGATTGCACTACATCGACCTGGGCAGCACGAACGGATCGGCTGTTAACGGCGAATTAACCCGGCGGATGTTGCTCGAGAACAAGGATGTAATTGCGGTTGGCGGCGTTCGCGTCATCTACTCGGAGAAAAGTCACACGGAAACGACCGGTGCCGACCTCGATGCGACAGACACGTTCGAGATTCCTCAGCAGGAAGAGTTTGCGTCGATCAACTACGTCGGCAAAGGCGTCCTGCACAGGCAGGAGCCCTGAAGCGAGCCGGGCGAACCCTCACACCATGCCGCGTGCGGCCTTGATCAGGTCGTAAGCCGCATTGATTTCGCGCGAGCGTTCCTCGGCCACTGCGCGCATGCTCTCGGGCAGGCCGCGCGCGGCCAGCTTGTCCGGATGATTCTGACTGATGAGCTTGCGATACGCGCGTTTTATCTCGGCCGGGCCGGCATCCGGTGACACGCCAAGTGCCGCATAGGCGTCGGCGAGGCGATCCCTGGGAGGCGGCCCGCCCCGTGCAGACGGGCCCGCGGCGCCCGCACGCAAGAGCGCTTCGAGTTGAGCGACGTCGTGTTCGCTCAGCCCCAGCCTCCGCGCGATGCGAACCAGCATCTGGTGCTCGGCAGGGTCCACTTTGCCATCGGCGGCCACGGCCATGACCTGCAGCTGCAGGAAGAGCTGTATGAGCGGTGCGCGCCGGCGGCTGATGCGAGCGAACCTGTCGACCGCTGCGTCGAGGTCGAAGTCCGGTTGCTTGCCGCTGTTAAAAGCCGCCTTGGCCTGATCCCGTTGTTCGCCCTGCAGCCTCAGCATTGTGAATATCTGCTCGACGGCATTGATTTCGTCCCGGGTGACGACGCTGTCGGCCTTGCACAGGGCGCCCATGATCGAGAACGTCGAATCGATCAGCTGCGACTGCACGACCTGCAGTCCGCCCACCACGGATTGTCGCAGCACTGCGCCGGCCGCGTAGCCGAGCGCTGCGCCGATGAGGAGCCCGGCGAAGCCGCCAAACAGCGCGCCCAGCACGGCGCCGATCACGACGAGAAACATGCGCGTAGTCTAACAGCGCGATGTACACTGGCGCCGGAAAAGCGCTCGGGGACGGTCGTCCCAAGGAAGACAACATTGAAAAAGAGTGTGGCAATTAATGTGGTTCTCACGCTGGCGATCCTGCTCGCCGGCTGCGAACCTGAAGTGGGCAGCGACCGGTGGTGCGAAAAGATGGCCGACACGCCGAAGAGTGACTGGTCGGTAAACGACGCCAAAGCTTTTGCTCAGCACTGTATTTTCAAGGAGTACGGCAACGAGGAAGAGGGCGACGAAGAGGAATAGCGTGGTCGCGGTCACCGCGGCACTTTCCCGGCCGTTGCCTGTCTCAGCTGTCGTATGAATACCCTGAAATCGTTTTACGTCACCGTGTACATGGTAGTCGCGACGAGCGTCACTGTGGTTGCGGTGCAAATGCTCCTGGCGACGCAGGACTACCTGACCTGGGGCGGCGTCCTGCTCGTTTACGCGCCGTTCGTAGTCGTGATTTCATGGCTGATGATCTTCAGAAACGTGCCGCGCACCAGCGCCCGGTTCCCGGTACTGATCGTGATGGGCCTGATCGGCGTCATCGCATCCTTGCGGGGTTATTCGCTCGGTGGCGGCGGGACTGCGCCGGTTCTCGCCGCGCTGGGATTCCTTGGCTTTCTCGTCTACGACTACTGGTACTCGAGTTTTCGCCGCGGTCACAGCCAGGCGCTCGAGGTCGGACGGCCGATACCCGATGTCGAACTGACCGGCACCCGGGGAAATACCGTCACGTCTGCGTCGCTGACGGACAAACCGACCGTCTGGATCTTCTATCGCGGCAACTGGTGTCCGCTGTGCATGGCGCAAATCCGTGAGATTGCCGATGAATACAGGCAGCTCGAGGAGCTTGGAGTACGCGTTGCTTTGATCTCACCGCAGCCGCACCGCTTCACGAAGAACCTCGCGAAGAAATTCGACGTGCCCTTCGATTTCCTGACCGACACAGGCAATCGCGCTGCAGAAGAGCTGGGGATCGCCCACCGCAACGGGCTTCCCGTCGGCATGCAGGCACTCGGGTACGCCAGCGACACGGTATTGCCGACCGTGATCATTACCGCCAGGGGTGGCGAGATCCTCTGGGTTCACGAGACCGACAACTATCGCATTCGTCCGGCACCCGACACCTATCTCGGCGTATTGCGCAGGCAGGGGTCGCTGGCCTGATCCCCATCGTTCCTGATCGCCGGGCCGCCGTTTTGTTTATGATGGCGCATCCACGGAATCACGGGGCAGAGCATGAACTACCGTCACCTCGGTAAGGCCGGTATCCAGGTCAGTGAGCTTTCGTTCGGATCCTGGGTGACCTTTCATACCCAGGTCGACGTCAGGGATACCGTCGAAATGATGGCGGCGGCCTACGATGCCGGGGTGAATTTCTTCGATAACGCCGAGGCGTATGCGAACGGCAAGTCCGAGGAGATCATGGGCGAAGCCCTGAAACGGCTTGGCTGGCGCCGCGGTAGCTACCTCGTTTCCACCAAGCTCTTCTGGGGGCTGCACGACAACCCCAATGAGAGCAACACGCTGAATCGCAAGTACCTGCTCGAGGCCATCGACGGCTCGCTGCAACGCCTCGACCTCGAGTATGTCGATCTGCTGTTCTGCCACCGTGCCGACCCGACAACGCCGTTGGAAGAAACGGTCTGGGCGATGCACAACATCATCGAGCGCGGCAAGGCGCTTTATTGGGGCACTTCGGAGTGGGAGGCGGCGGAGATTCAGCAAGCTGTAGAAATTTCAAAACGCCATAACCTGCATAAGCCCATCGTCGAGCAGCCCGTCTACAATCTGTTCGAACGGCATCGCTTCAGCGAGGCGTACAAGCCTGTTTACGAAGATCATGGTTTCGGCTCGACCACCTGGAGCCCGCTCGCTTCGGGCACCCTGACCGGGAAATACCAGGAGGGCGTGCCAGAGGGCAGTCGCGGTTCGCTCGAAAGCCTGGCGTGGCTGCGTGACCAGATCACGGATTCCGACCGGCTGGCTACGGTTGCCGCACTGGAACCAATCGCGCAGCAGATGGGGGCGACGCTGGCGCAGTTTTCGCTCGCCTGGTGCCTGCAAAACCCCTGGGTGAGCACGGTCATCACGGGTGCGAGCCGCGTCGAGCAGGTTCACGAGAACATGAAAGCGGCAGATTTTGTTGATCGATTTACGCCGGACGTGGTCGAAGCCATCGACGCGATATTTTCCTGACGACAACACCTTTCAGTGACAAGGGGGAACAACCATGGGCACGACGCACCAGGAGATACGGATCAACGCACCCGCAGACCGCGTGTGGATGGCAATTCGCAATTTTCACGATATGAGCTGGGCGCCAAACGTGATTACCGGCGTCGATAAGGTTGGCGATAAGCCGGGAAGTGTGCCCGGTGCCGGCCGCGTGCTGAACGGCGTGTTTCACGAGACGCTGCAGACCGTTGACAATGATCAGATGACCTTTACTTACAGCATCGACGATGGTCCGTCACCGGTGTCGAAAGAAGAGGTCAGCAACTACATCGGTCGCGTGGTCGTGGAACCATCCGGGGAGGGCACTCGCGTCGAGTGGACCTCCCGTTGGGAGCAAAACGATGAGCCCGTGCACGATTTCTGTCACGGCATCTACGTCGCCCTGCTCAACGACATGAGGAAGAGCCTCGAGTAGGCTGGCGCGCCGCGAGCGGCTTGCGACGGCGCTAGCGGCTGCGAATGACTGCCTCGATCTCCGCCACCTGGCCTTCCGTAACCGGGTAGAACTGCCCCATCGTGCAGGTCATGCCGGTGCTCCATGTGCCCCAGTGCCAGGGCCAGCGCGAATACCAGGGCCACTGGAACCAGTCATCGACCGCGAATCGGTCGGTGTCGCAGATGCGCGCGAAGCTGAATGAACGCACACGCAGCACCGAACCGTGCCGAAGGTCGTAGCAGCGCTGCCGCAGCACGTTGACCCAGCGTTTATCGCCGGGCCCCGTGAACAGGAGGTGTTTTTCGTCGATTGCCCGGAATCCCGTGTACCGGGCATCGGAAAGGCAACGCAGCGGCTTGCCGTCCTCACCCAGCGACAGACTCAGGATTTCCAGGATATCTGCCTCGATCGCCCGGCGCCGGCTTTCATCGTCGGGTGAGCTTGCACAGCCGGCGATAGTCAACAGGACAACCGCCACGCAGACGGCTATTCGTCGTACGCTCATGACGTGCTCCTGTTGTTCTCTACAGGATTACGCTAGCACGCCGTGTTTTGTGCGGATATACGGGATACCTGCAGGCGCTATTTCGCTTCCGACAACACCGTCATGCTGTCGGCAATGACACCGTCTTCTGCAGCGGCGGCTCGGCCTTCATCCGATGACAACATTTTTTGGAGTGCCTCCATGTCCGTCACCGCGATGACGAGCCCTGTGAGGTTCGGATTGTCGCCACTCTGGAAGGTGTGCACGTGCGCGGCACCGTTGGCGCGGAACATATCGTGGCGACTGTTTTCGCCGCGCCATGCCGCGAGCCAGCGCCCGGCGTCCTCGACTTCGTGCAGGATCATCACGTGCGGGTGGCCCATACCCTTCTTGCCCTGCTGGTGGTGCATGCCGTGCATCGGCCCCCTGGGCGGCGCGGGAGGATTGTCGCTGTTCCAGATGTCGTTCGTGATGCGCCACTTACCGTCGTCACCCGTTTGCCAGGTCTCGATGAACTTGCCGGTGTCCACCACGGTGTCACCGTCCATGATCTCGTAGGTACCGATCTTGTGGGCGAGGCCTCCGGACATTGAGATCTCGACGATCGAGGTCTTTCCGGTTACCCCGGCGTCCATCATGGCACCGAAGGTCTCGCGCACACCTTCTGCACCACGCAAGACTTCACCATTGGGCGGCATGATTCGCGCATTGCTCGCGTAGAGCATCGTCAGCGTATCGAGGTCCTTCGTGTTGAGGGCCTCGTCCCAGACGGCCGACATTTGTTCCAGTATTTTCGGGTTACCCGGCGGCGGGGCCTGATTGCAGGAGGCGATGATCAGGGCGAGGCCCAGGGGGATGACAGCGAGCAGTCTCTTCATGGCTTTGTTCTCTCGGGTCGCCGGACAGTGGCGCGTGGTTATGGACGGGAAGGGATCAGGGCTTTCTGAACAGGAATGTGAAACGGTCCGTGTTACCGGTGACCGAGCGCCGGCCGACCTCGTACTCGAGCTCGTCGTCAGCGCGGTAGTGCAGGTCGCTGTAATCGACGAATTCGAAACCGATGTCCAGCATCTCCTTGATGACGAGCACCGGGTCGATGCGGCGACGATTTTCCGGGGTTTCCGGCTCCATATGGCGCTTCGTGTGGTCCACCACGCCATACAGGCCGCCGGACTTCAGTACGTCGAAAACGGCGCGATTGAGGCGAGCGCGGGACTCGGTGTCGAAGTTATGCACATTTCTGAACGTGAGCACCATGTCGACGCTCGACTTGCCGAATTCGAAGTCATCGAGCACATAGTAGCGGCTGCCCTCCGGCCGGCGGGGGTTGGCGGCGGTTTCAACGATCTGGACCTTCTCGAAGCCGGGCTCCGTGAGCACGGTTTCGGATGCGGTGCGCGTGCCGAGCGCCACATAGAGTTTGCCGTTCTCGGCGAGAACCGGCGCGAGAACACGCGTGTACCAGCCGCCTCCCGGGAGTAATTCGAGTACCGTCATGTCGTCTTCAAGGCCGAAGAACTTCAGCGTCTCGAGCGGCTTGCGATTGCGATCGCGCTCCACGTGGGCTGCCGGGCGCGACTCGGCTGCCAGCGCCGCCTCGACCTTTGCGTCGATTGCGCCGGCCCGGGCGACACTGGCCAGGATCATGAGGACGATCGGGAACGAGACTCTCACGGGCAAGCTCCTTGTAACAAGTTGATGACGGGTTCGGCGCGGCGGGTCGCCGCACAGCGAGGTTGCGCAAGACTACCAGCTTGTGCAGGCTTTTGCCCACAAAGCCCCGCGCAGGGCGGGGCTGACCGCCCAGCCGGCAGCGGCATACGGGAGCGTTACTCGAGGGCCGGCCCAACAGGTTCCGGCGATACAAGCTCACCGCTTGCCTTGAGTTCCCTGACGCGCTCTGCCTGTTTTTCCAGGTCTGCCTTGACGAACGCGTCGAGTTGGGCAAATTCTGGCGTGCCGCGGATCGACTCGAGATTGGGGTCCATATCCAGGTAGTACCAGGTATGCAGGCGCCAGCCGGATTCGACGGCCTCCCGCAATGCCTCCAATGCCATTTCGGGACGCCGCTGAATCGCATAGATCCTGACGTCGTTCACCCAGTAACCACCGGTGCCCAGGCGTGGTTTCGTGTCGATAACCGCGAGGGCGCCTTCGAGAATGTCGTTTGCACGCTCTTCTTCTCCCGCCAGGAGGAGTACGAGAGCGAAATCAATTGCGACGAAGTAATTCCGGTCGTTGACCTCGGGCAGTTCGGGGTCGAGTAATTCACGAAACAGTCTCGCGTAGCGTGAACGGGCAGCCTCGAGGCGTCCTGCTTCGAGGTCCGCGTCGCGCAGAATTCGCAGCGCGCCCCAGTTCCTCGGGTGAATTTCGAGCAGGCTCCGGGCGTCCCTGATTGCCGCCTCGTTATCGCCGGAGTAAAGGTTGAGCAGAGCGCTGCTCCACAGTGCCCAGAATGTGTCTCGCCCCAGTTCAAGACCCCGATTGACCCACATTCTCGCACCGTCATAATCGCCGAGTTCGAGGTATGCGGTAGCTTGCGCTGCCTGCAGGCTGGGACTCGATGGGTCATTTTCGGCCGCTTTTCCGTACCAGACCAGTGATTCGTCGGCGCGGCCGTATACGAGATAATGAATTGCCGCAATATAGACATGGGCAAATGCATGGCTGGGTTCGATTTCGATGATGCGAAGGTAGCGCGCCAGCGCTTCGTCGAATCGACCCAGCTCCTCGTCCAGTCGTGCAACGTCGAAATTGATCGGCGCAGAGTACGGATCAAGGCGCAGGGCCTGGTGCATGAACTGTAACGCTTCGTCTTTCCTGCCTTGCCGCCATCGCAGGCGTCCGTAGAGCCTGAATACCCGGGCGTAATTCGGTCGCAGTGCGATCGCCTTGTCATAGGCGCCCTCAGCAGCCTGCCAGTCGCCTTGTTGCTGCCGAAGCATGCCCAGGCTCGCCTGCGCTTCGACCAGAGTCCTTTCCAGTTTGAGCGCATGCATAAGCGGCGGCTCTGCAAGCGCAACGCTTTCGTCGACCTTCAATCCGCCATGAAAGTATGCACCTAATGTCAGGTAGGCATCGGCGAGGCCAACGTAAGCCAGGGCGAAATCAGGATCGAGTTCCGCTGCTTTCTTGAAGTTCTCTATTGCCGCGTTCAATGAATCAACGGACTCAATATCGGCATTTTTCATGCCGCGGAGGTATTCCGTATACGCGTGCAGGTTCTCCGTCGGCATTTGCAGTGAATTGTCACGACCCGTCGGCGCAAGTTTTGCATCCAGTTGCCTCGCGATGGATTCGACGATCTCGGTCTGCAGCGCGAAGATGTTGGATGCCGTCAGGTTGCGATCAAACAGGTCAGCCCAGATATGCTCGTCGGACTGTGCGTCGATGAGCTGGACATTCACACGAATCTCGTTGCCCGATCGCTGCACGGCGCCCTCTACCAGGGCGCGTACACCCAGCTCCGCAGCAATCTGCTTTATGCTTTTCGACGAGCCCCTGTAACGCTCCGAAGAGGTGCGCGAGATGACTTTCAGCGAGCCGATCTGGGACAGCCTGGTGAGCAATCCGTCCTGAATACCGGCCGCCAGGAATTCCACATCCTCGCTGCCGGGGCTCTGGTTTTCGAACGGCAGTACAGCGATTGAGCGCGCCGGTGGCTCGGGCAGGCCCCACTTGTCCCAGGCAAAAACGAGCAGAGCTGCCGAGAGCAGCGCAATGACAACGAAGTCCATTCGCCGGCCGGTAATGTGAGTAACAGACGCACCGGCCTCAATGTTCTTTTCGAGTGTGATGCCATCCGGGGTTATCTCGTAGACCCAGGAAAAGACAAGCGCTATTGGAAATCCGATGGCCAGGACGGCGAGGATAGCGGGTCCAACCCAGTCCGGGAGATTGCCGAGGGAAACCAGGACTTCCGCTACCTGCATGATGAGCCAGGCGGCGACGATGTAGAGTGCCGCCATGCGGAACACGTTTCGCCGCTTGAGCTCTGTTAGCAGCCTCATACCCCTACATATAGACGCACCGACCGATCACGGCAATACAAAGAAGCCGCATTTCGCGGGTGCGGGGCAAAAAAAAGCCCCGCGCAGGGCGGGGCTTTCGCAACGACTGGCACTTTTAGTCACTGTCCCCAATAGAAGCGGCCGAGGAGCGTATACGTCGTGACATCGTCGCCCCATTCGCCGAACAGGCCGGCGGAAAACGCCGGCGTGAAGTTGTACAGGCCGCCGAGAACGAGCGCAGTATCGTCACCGCTGTCGTTGAGGTCGACGTACTCGATGGCACCTTCCAGTTCGAGCTGTTCGGTCGCAGCGAAACGCATGCCGACCGCGAAGCCGAAACCATTGTCGTCGTCGCTTCCGAATGCCGGGACGTCGATTTCGACATACTCGTACGAAAGTCGCGCATAGGCATCGACGACGTTCGACAATTCCGTGTTGTAGCCAACGCCGATGTCGAAAGTCGTGGCGTCGACGCCGAAGTCGAGGTCCGCTGACGCATACGATGCGAACGCGTGGAAATCCTCGTGAAAGGCGAACGATCCGTCGATACCCAGGGCATCACCGTCGACGTTGATATCGTCGAAATCGATCATGCCGTAGCCGAACCCCAGCCAGTTGTAGTCAAAACCCTGCGCCCCGGCCGAGGCCGAGAACGCGAGGAGCGTAATGAGTAGTGATGAACGCAACATGACGTTCTCCTTCGCTTTGCCCAAGAAACTCGCATGCTAACGAGCTGTGACACCCGCATTGTGCTTCGGTTCACAGATTTGACTAAATGATCGGCCCGGTCAAATAAGTGCTTTGCCACGCGTCCGGGAGCCACGTCGTCTGGTTATTCGTTGCAGATAAACAACACCATTTTCATCGTGTAGACTGCGGCGATGGCTTCCCGCCGACCCTTTCTCTCCAAATCCCGCCTGATTTCGGCGTGGCAGTGCCTCAAACGCGTACATCTCGAAAAGAGCCATCCGGAGCTCGGCGAGATCTCCGCGCAGACCGAGTCGCTCTGGGCGACGGGTCATCACGTCGGCGAAATTTCGCAACGACTCTACGGCACGCCCGCCTCGGTCGAGATCACGTTCGACAAGCGCATCGGCCTGTTGCTCAACAAGACGCGCGAACTCATCGAGGGCGGCGCCGACTTTCCGATATTCGAGGCGACATTTCGCTACGAGGGTGTTCTGGTGCGGGTCGATGTGCTGATGCCCGATGCGGGTGGCTGGCGCATCATCGAGATAAAGGCGTCGACGTCCGTCAAGGAATACCACGTACTGGACTGCGCAATCCAGGACTGGGTGCTGCGCCACTCGGGTATCAACGTCACACGGGTCTCGCTGGCACACATTAATAACCGCTTCGTGTACCCGGGAAATGGCGATTACGACGGGCTGCTGATCGAACACGATGTGACGGACGAGGTGCGTACGCTCGAGCCTGAGGTTGTCGATCTCGTCGGCCGCGCTCGTGACGCGGTGACAGGACCTCGGCCCGACGTCAATGTCGGGGTGCACTGCAGCAGCCCGTACGACTGCCAGTTCATCAGGCACTGCTGGCCGACAGACACCGAATATCCGGTATCCGGCCTCGGCGGCAGCAAGGCGAAACTGGCCGAGTACGTCGCGCTCGGCTACCGCGATATCTGCGACGTGCCCGCGGAGAGCATCACTGCCGAGACGCAGCAGCGCATACACCGGGTCACCTGCCGCGCACAGCCGGAGATACTGGAAGGCGCGCGCCTGGCGCTCGAGGCACTGCCGTATCCGCGCTACTACCTCGACTTCGAAACGATCGCGCCGGCGGTACCGTTCTGGGCCGGGACGCGACCATACAGCCCGCTGGCAATTCAGTGGTCCTGCCACATCGAAGAGACTCCGGGGCATTACCGGCACCGCGAATTCCTCGACCTCTCGGGCGATCCGCCCATGCGGGCGCTGACGCTGGACCTGATCGAGTGCCTGGGCGACCAGGGCCCGGTACTCATGTGGACGCGTTACGAAGAGGGCATCCTCAACAACCTGATCGAACTCTATCCGGATCTCACGGCGCCGCTCTCGAAGATCACCGATCGCCTGTACGACCTGCACCCCGTCGTAAAGCAAAACTACTACCATCCGAAGATGCTCGGCTCCTGGTCGATCAAGGCGGTGATGCCGACGATCAATCCCGACATGGACTACGGCAAACTCGAGGGCATCAGCGAAGGGACCGCCGCATCCGACGGCTTCATCGAGGCGATACAGCCGGGCATCCTTCCGGAGCGCGAAACCGAACTCGAGGAACAGTTGCGGCGTTACTGCCGCTTCGATACCGAAGCCATGGTCGAGATCGTGCGCTTCTTCACGCATTGAATTTACACAATCCACCGCTATTTCGCGTATCGTGACGAGATTTTCAACGGGTCGGATAAGCCGTGACGAAAAAGCGCAAGAAAACCAGCAAGAAAGCGGGTCAGAAGAGCAGCAGGAAGGCGAGCGAACAACCCGGCCGGAGCACGGGCGGGGATCAACCGGCGGCGCCCGCCGGTAAGTCAGCCGGAGTGAAGTACGTGCTGGTCGACTTCGAGAACGTGCAGCCAAAGAACCTCGAGATTCTCAAGGAACACCCGTTCCGGGTGCTCGTGTTCATCGGTGCAAACCAGACGAAATTCCCGCGGCATTTCGTCGTCGCCATGCAGGCGCTGGGCGAGCAGGCCACGTACGTCGAAATCGCGGGCAGTGGTCCGAACGCGCTGGATTTCCATATCGCGTATTACATCGGCGAGCTGGCGGCGAAAGAACCGTCCGCACAGTTCCACATCATCAGCAGGGACCGGGGCTTCGATCCGCTGATCCGGCATTTAAAGAGCAAGCAGATTCGCGTGAAGCGCGAAAAAGACCTGGCCGAGATACCCGATCTGCGCATTCCCGACACCACGAGCCGTGAAGAGCAGATCGACGCCATCGTGAAGAACCTGCGCCAGCGAGGCCATTCGAGGCCGCGCAAGGTGAAAACCCTGCAGAACACGATCAACACGCTGTTCACGAAGAAACTCGACCAGTCCGAACTCGACGCCATCATTGACGAACTCAGGAAGCGCAACCTTATCGTCGTCAAGCAGAATAACGTGAGCTATCGGCTCAAGCGCTAGCCGCTAATCCCTGCCGCCCTGGCAGCGGTGCTTACAACGTCTCGATCCACTCCGTCAGAGCTTGCGCCTGGAAGGCATAGAACGGGTTGTGGCGGGCACGCAGGAAGAAGTCGGAGGTGAGCATTAGCACGCCCGCCTCGCCACGCGGCGCCAGCGCACCAAGCTTGAGGTAATCGCCATTGTTGGCGGTGCCATCGCCATACACGACGTCGTCCGGGCGAAACGGTATCGCAATGTGGGACAGAGAGTAGATACCGGGCGGCCACGCCAGGTCTGTGGGTTGGACCATAAACCGGGTTTCGCCGGCAGCCAGGGTGTAAGCGTCGAGTTCGTTCGTTGAAGGATCCCTGTTTCTCAGCACGGTTACCGCAAAATCGATCGGCGCCATCGTCTCCAAGTACTCCACCACATCGCGCAGTTGCGCTCTCATGAGGTGCTGTGCGGTGCTGCTGCGATTGATGTCGTAGACCACGAGCTTGCTGTCTTCGGCAGTGAGCCGGTCGTACAGCAGCGTCACGATGGCCCGCGCGGTCACCGTGTTGTCTACGACCGACTGGAACGTCAGGATTGGTGGCAACCTGGCGGCTTCCGCCGGGTTTGCGAGTCGCTTGTGGGTGCGCCGCGAGACGCGGTAGATCTCCCACGCGGCCCGTTTTGGAAATGACGTGAACTTGAACGGGTCGATCTCCGGCAGGATGGAGAGCCACTGGAACTGTTCGAAATACGGCATCCAGGAGAGAACCGGGTGCAGGTTGGTGACGATGGCGGCCGATGAAACGGCGATCGCCGGCGACATCAGCACGATGCCATCGGGGCAGGGCGCGTCCCCCGGTTCGTCGCAGTCGAGCGCATAGTCGATCGCCAGTAACCCGCCGTTGGAGTAGCCCGCGATCACCAGAAACTGGTTCGCCCCCGCAAGGCCCGCCGCATGGCGCAGCGCAATTCGCACCGCGGCCGTCCAGTCCTCCCAGCGAGCCTGCAGCAATCCGCCGACCGCGAATCCATGGCCCGGCATCCGCGGTACAACGACATTGAATCCCGCGCCGGCCAGCGTTTGTGCGGTGGCCAGCATCGAATAGGGTGAGTCGGAGAGTCCGTGCAACAGGACGGCCACGCCACGCGCCGATGGCACCGTGATCTGGAAGGAACGATTCCAGTCCGCCGGGTAACGCAGCGGACTACTCAGGCTGCCTGTCGAATAACGATCGACGAGGCTGTCCGGCCTGTCGCTGTCGATGATTTTCTCTGCGATCTCCGCGGCGAGGCGCTCCTCGATAGCGAGATAGCCCGGCCAGTCGGTCTCGTCTTCCTGTCTGGCGCGAAACTCGTGCTCGAGCCGAATTCCGTGCTCCGGACCAAGCTGGAGCATATTGCGCGATTCGAAAGCCCAGCCGAAGTAGATGGTCAACAGCAATACGCCGATCACCGTTGCAATCCAACGCATGATGCGCATCGCGTGTTGTACGGGTGGCGTGGTCATCATTGTGAAACGAGCATTCGGATCTCGTCGTCCAGCCCGGTCATCTCCCAGCGCGCCAGGGAAATGGGAATGCTGTCGATGCGGTTGAGCGTGTCGAAGAAGTCTTTCATGCGGAACGCCTCGCCGCGATCTTCGACCTGCTTCGCGTAATCGGCGAGCGTGCGTTCGAGCAGGTATTTGCCGGTGACGTAACTGGTGCCGTAACCCGGCTGGCGCAGGTAGAGATGCTGCTCGAAAATCAGCAGTTCTTTCTCGGTCTTCATCCAGCCCCGCGGCGTCCACTCCATGTGCACGCCGCCGGCTTCCTCCATGGTCATTTCGTTGGCGTGCGCATACAGCGAACCGAGACCGCGTGCCGCGCGCTGCGCGAGCAATATCCACACGAGTTCACGGGAGCGCGGGCTGGCCTCGTAGAGGCCCGCGTGCATGAACATCTCCTCGACGCCGGTCGCCGTGCCTTCGTTGCGGCTGTCGAAGATGTTGTAGAGCAGTGCACCCTGGCGGATCGGGCTCGGATGCGGCTCGGTATCCATGCGCGCAAGTTCGAACCAGTGATAAAAATGCGTGAACAGCGGCGCCGGGTCGTAATGGGCCGTGATCCAGAAGAAGTTGCGGGTCTCCTCCGGGACATACGCGCCGAGGTGCGCGAGGAGCGCCGGTTTCATGTAGTCGGCGACCGTGACGATTTCCTGCTCTGCCAGGAAGCGCATGATGCGATCAACGGCTTCGAGCGCCTGCGTTTCGTATTCCGCGGGGGATTTTGCCGCCACCATCGGCGGAAGATCGCGGTTGCGTTGCTCCTCGAGCTTCAGCGAAGACCACGCACGGTCGAGTTCCCGTCTCAGCAGGCGCACCTCGTCTTCCCAGGTCATGGGCACGAGATGCACGTTCTGCTGGTACCAGGTGTAGTTGTCCTTGCCGATACCGGATGGCCCGGTCTTGTTGGGTGCTTCCGTTTCCAGCCATTCGGCGAGCTCCAGCGTCGCGGCGTGGGCGCGCGCGATCGCGGCGCGCAGTTCCTGGCCTTCACCGACCCTGTCTTCGAGGCGCTCGAGATTCTCGAGGTCGTCGCGGATGTCGCGAATGCCCGTGACCCAGAGGTCGCGCGCATTCCCGGTGAGGTTCCCGCGCGCCTGTTTCATCAGCGGCGGAATGACGCCGAGTTCCGCAATGAGTCGGCGTTCTTCGCTTGTCGAGAGCGGGAACTCATAGCTCCAGAGTTCGACGACCGCGTGATGTGTGGGGCCTTCGTGCGCCGGCACGTCGCTGCGATAGGTCCACAGGGTCTTGTAAAACGCCGGGTCGCGTTCCCAGGGTTTCAGCACGCGCCGGTTGAAGTCGTAGCCGTTCATTTCTGCGCGCACGAGATGCCAGTCGACCTGCTCTGGGATCGGCCAGTCGCTGATGTCGAAGGCATCGAGCCGCGCGCGCAGTTCCCGGTACCCGGGCTGCCGCGCCTCGAAGCGTTCGACCGTGTAGTCCGGGGCGCCGTCGAGCAACGGCGGTGATTCGAAGGCTCGCCACTCCTCGAATAGCATAACGAGATCCCGATGATTCAGGTCGTCGGCGTTTACCGACAAACTATACGCCGCGAGGAGAGCTGCAGTAGCGAACGTCGTGACCCGGAATCTTTGCATAATACTGCGTCCTGTTCGACTCCTCTGGAGTGTACGCGTGTGGTCGCCATCGCCCAAACAATACGCTACATTCCACCGATCATTCGCCTCGGATATATCGGCTCAGGGTCATTGCTACATGAATAACAGTATGTCTTTCCGTTCCGCCATAACGTTGTTCGCACTATGCCTCACATTGCTTGCCGCCTGCGGCGGAGGAGGCGGAGGAGGCGGCGGTGCCTCCCCGCCGCCACCACCACCGCCACCACCGGGCGGCGATACGACATTCGGAAATCTCGCGATTGCGGCCGACAACGCAGAGATCCTCGGCGCAACCGTGTCTTTGGCCGAGGGTGCTCTCGCCTTTACGCAGGCAGCGGTCAACGTCGTCGTACGTTTCGCGGGCGACGGGCTCGGGGTGAGGGATTGTGGCGACACCGGCAACGTGAGCGTCGTGCTCCTGGACAACGACACGAGTTTCGGTATCTCGCCTGGTGACGAACTGGCGATTACCTTCTCCGGCTGTTTCGACAGTCTCGTGGACGGGACCGTCGATGGCACGATGACCATCGATGTGACAGCGTTCTCGCTCGATGCCGCGACGGCGACGCTCGCGGGCCGGATCACCACGAACGGGGCGGTGATGCTGGTCGATCGAGCCAATCCCGGCACGGTGGTTAATGTCACCGCCGACCATATCTTCGATTTTGAACTGCAGGCAAGTGAGGTGTTGTCGATGTCGGCAACAGGCAGCGAATTGCTTACCGTTGAAGTGGGCGGCCTGGCCGAGACCATCACTGAATTCGCGATCACGAGGTCCGCCACTCGCCGCGCTGCGGGCATAGACACGACCACAAACGTTAGTCTCTTCTACGACAGTGCGCTGTTCGGCGGCACCTTCGGCTGCGTTTCCGGGGCTATCGCGTTCCAGGGCTTCGACGACCTGCCCGTTACGGCGTCGCTCACGTGCCGCGGCTTGAACGGTAGCGCTGCCAGAATCACGAACCAGAACGTGGCTAGCGTCGACCCGGAAGGCGACGGCACGTTCACGGATCTCGGTATCTTCGACTGGACCGCCGTCCTCGACGGATTTCTGAGAAGTGATTCCGGGCTTGATCTTCGAGATGTGGCAAGCGAAGTTCCGTTGCGTCGCTTCGCGGTCCAGAACAATGATGTCGTATACGACCCGGTCCGGGATCGCCTGCTGGTGTCGACGAAGGCTGCGGACCCGGCATACCCCAGCGCGTTACTGGCGATTTCGGCAACGGCCGGCACGGTGAGTTCGCTGCTCACCTTTGTGGACGAACCGAACCTCGTGCGCGTATCGGACGACGGCTCGCTGATCTACGTGAGCTTCATCGACAGCGCGGAAATCCGGAGTTACGACGCAGTCACGCTGCAGCAACGGGCGCTGCTCGAGGTTACGTCGGACGAGACGTTCTCGACGACGTACGGCGTCGTCGACATGGAGGTCTCGCCCGTGGACGCGGACCGGATTTCGGTGGCATTCCGGTTTCTGCCGCTCTCGAATACGGATATCACTCTGTTCGATGGTGGTGTGCAGCAACTGAATTCGTATCGCGATGCGGTCGGGACGAACAATGCAAGCAACTGGGACCACGTTGTCTTCGCGATCGACGGCGCGCAGCTCTTCGCAGCAAGCACCGGGTCATTCGGCAGTGCCGAGGTCCTTGATCTCGACGCGAACGGCGTCGCATCGGGGACCGGACTTCGTAACGTTCTCAGCGGCCGTTTCGAGCGTTACGGGAACACGGTGCTGCAGGGCAACGTCGCGTTTGACGCCGCCTCGCTGGTGAAAGTCGGCACCTATCCTGCGAGCGTGTCGGCCAGCGCGCTGGACACCGGCAACAATCTTGCGCTGGTCATTTCTTCGGGCGAGCTCAGGGTGTTTCGACTCGACACATACGTTCCGCTGGCAACCTACGACCTCGGATTGAGCGATCCGGATCGGATCGAACGTATCGTTCCCGCCGGCGACGTTGTCGCGCTGCGAGAGGAAACGACGCTGCACTTCGTAGCGATCGCCGATATCGAGATTCAGCTGACGGGCGAGTGCGATGTCGTTCGTCTGACGACCGATGAAGGCGAGGCACTGACCAACTACGCCTGTCCGATCGACGACGCGGTATACGACGCTACGCGCGACAAGATTTACGCGGTAACAACCAGCGGCCTGGGTGTCAATGGCAACTCGCTTGTCTTCATCGATCGGGCGACCGGTGCGGTCGAAGATTACATATTTATCGGGTCCGAGCCGCGGCATCTTGCGCTGTCTGCCGACGGCAACCTGCTCTACGCGATCTTTCAAGGTACTGACGAGCTGGTCGCAGTCGATCTGAACACGCGCGCAGTCGTGAGGAGGCAGCAGTTTGACCTCGAAGCGTCGAGCGGGGGCGGGCTCGAGCCGAGACACGCGCTCAGGTTCCGCGCATCGTCGACAGCCCCGGACACCGTCATCGTGTCGCTCGGTGAGCCCACCAGCAGCCCTTTCGAGCGCCTGACGGTATTCAGCAACGCCACGAGACTGGCCGACGAAGTATTCCGTTCCGACCTGCAGGGCGGACCGGGTAACTCCGGGCCTTTCGTGTTCTTCGACGAAGGTGGACAGCCGTACAGCCTCAACACGCTGTTTCCGCCCAACCTGCAATCGCTGGAGCTCGGCCCTACCGGGCTATCGGTTGGCGCCTTCTTCGACGTGAACAACGTTGACGCGGGTGAGGGAAAGCCCGATGTCGCGGGGCCAGAGCTTTTCACATCAAACGGCGGCGTCATCGACCTGGTCAGCCAGGCCAACGAGACTCGCTATGACACGAATGCGCCATTACTCGCAGACGGACGCGGCGGGCTTGCCGTCAATGCCGACGTTGCGGCGGGGAACGTGTATATCCTGGTCGGCGGCAGTAGCGGCACTGTTGTCGCGCGATACGATTACTCAAACGGAGCGCTGGAAGCCGAGCAGGCAATCGAATTCTTCCCCGCGTCGTTCTTCGAGGAAAAGCTGATCGATGTCGGCGCGGACCAGCTGGGTATTGTGACCAGCCCGACGTCTGGTCTCGTCGTCATCGACAAAGCGGCCGTTCAGTAAGGCCGATACGGCCGCGTGAAGTGAATTCCGAGGCCGGTGAGCAGTAACAGCAGCGAAACCCACATCGATATTCGCCAGTAGCTGGTGGCCGGCTTTACAATCTTGAACTGATCGACGTAAATGGTTTCGCAGGCGCCGTCGCCGGTGTCCGTGCGCGTCGTGCTCGTGCCCCGATTGCCGCCGCCTTCGCCCGCGTAGCTAGAGAGATACCCCTTGATGCGCACCTGGTCTCCCACCTTGATCTTGCGTACCTGCCTGCGAATGAACTCGTCGTCCGAGATCAGGTGATTGTTCGACAGCTGGTTCATGTCGAACGCGTCCCAGGCCTGCTGGTCACGGGTTTTAACGTTGCAGGTGAAGATGCCGTTCCAGAAGCTGATCTTGTGCAGGCGCCCATTCAACGGGTTGTCGCCCCAGATGACGCATACGTCGAGCATGTTCAGGTGGTCGTTGGCGCGGGAATGCATGCGGCTGTTGCCGTCATGGTGCCGGTACGAGACGATCATGCCGGTGATGTCGTAAGCGAACTCGGGCGCGACGCTGTAGTTGACGCCATTGAATTCGACCTCGAAAGGCCGTTTGCTCGTTGTCGTCTGGACCGGTTCGTTCGCGAGTTCCGGTACGTAGTCGATGTTCCCGGGCAGCTCGTTGCGATGCCAGAACGAGACCAGCAGCCAGCCGAAACTTGCGATGATGAGGATGCGATTGAGCGGCATGGATATTCCTGGGGCACCTGCACATACGGTACCGGTTCCCGGGCCCTGCGTTTACCGACGCAGGTCGCATTTTCGAGGAAAATCAGCCATTTCCATCCACAATGTGCCGATTTCCCTTCAGCTCGCATTCACATAAATTTCAGGGGCCGTTAAGCGGCCCGGCGCTAAGCTGTCCGTGACACTAGGGAAATGGCCAGTAAAGGTCGGCAAGGAGTAACGTCATGAACATCGTAATCGCCGCTGAAAAGTCCAGCATCGCGACGTTGTTGAGCGATTTCGTGAAACGCAGCGTCAATCCGGACGAGATCAAGGTCACCGAGAACCCCGACGAAACGGGCAGCTTTTTCGTCGGGCTGCAGTGCGAGCGCTTCGTACTGTCGCCGAATGGCGAGATCGCTGCCGACAGGCTCCGGCTCCTTCGTTGAGGATGTGCGGAATCTCACCTCAGAGGCGGTCCAATGCGGCCTCGGCGGAATCTACGGCCTCGACATCGAAGTCGAGGCGGTCGAGAATGCCGCTCAGTACGTGACGCGCGATTCGTGAATCGTCCACGACCAGTGCGCGCCGTCTTGGAATATCGATCGATTTGAAAACAGCAACCATGCTGGTAACCCTCACGTAAAGTTTTGCCCAAGATCCTGGTGAAAAGCCGGCCCGTCCATGGGCCCGCGACGCGCCTGGTCGAAAGGCAGCGCTGCTATCGCAGCGTGCAACCGAGGCTGCCGATCATGATGCGCGAGCCCGCACTGAGGCCGAACGCCTGCGGCGGCAGCGAGCCCGGCCAACTGGCGGGAAACGGCAGCAGCGATGCGTTATCTGCATAGCCGGAGTTGGCATAAGAATCGAAACTCAGGCTCGCACCGAGAATGTCGCCGGCCCGCGGCATCAGCTCTGCGTAGCCCACTACGTAACCGTCGACACGCACTTCGAGAGAGGTGCGTGCTGCGTAACCCATCGAGAACGGCGCCTTGAAACTGATGTCAAACAGGGCGCGTTTGGGGGTGTGGATGTAACGTGCGGTCATCTTTGCATCGACGTTGTTAGCGTAGTCGCACGCGATCCGAACCTCGGCAGAGTGGGCACTGGTAAAGCACATTAGTACCAATGCGATCGCGGGATACCGTGCAAATGTGTGTGAATTCTTCATGGCGTAGTTCCTGATAATCAAAGTCCCAGTGATTCTGAATCCGAACCCGGAATCAGCCTTTAGTGGTTTCCATGATGGGCAGCATTGTCATGATGTCCGCCCTTGCCATCGCTTCCTGCAGATGCGTAGCGCTGCCGCAGCCGGTCTGATTCGCTGTCGATGTAGCGAATCAGGTTGTCTATTTCGTTCGGATCGAGGCGAAAGTTCGGCATCACGACTTCCCATGCACTGCTCATGGCCACGGCGATCGGGTCACCCGACTCGACCATCTTGTCGGGCTCGGCCATCCAGCGGCGCAGCCAGGCGTCATCACGCCTTTCTGTCACGCCGAACAGGTCGGGCCCGAGCGGCCGCGCGTTGCGTTGGGGCAGCAAGCCGCCACTAATGACGTGACAGGAGGAGCAGCGATCCCGGAACATCATCTCGCCGTCCGAGATCTGCCGAAGCTTCGGCGCCGACGCATAATCGCGATTGGTATGCGCGCTTACCTGCCGGAACCCGTGCAGCCAGGTGCCGAGCTGATTCGCCAGGATGTAGGGGTTCTCGAACGGCGATCTTCGGACCCATTGGCCTGTGGACTGGTTGCCAAGCATCAGGTTGATGTTGTGATTGGACAGGTCCTGTTCTTCCTCCGGATCACCGAACAGACCGAACTTGTCCCGGATGATGTCGATTTCCTCCTTGTTTCCGGTCAGGAACTTCCAGTTGTCCCCATTCACTCCAAACCGTTCGGCGTAATCATTAAGTACTTCGACTGAATCGGTCTCCGGATCGATCGTGATCGAATAAAAAAACACATCGGAACCCACGCGGTCGCCGAGTATCTCGTACACGGATGCCATGCGTGCCGTTTCCATCGGGCACACGTCCTTACAACTCGTAAAGATAAAGTTGACTGCAACAACTTTCCCTTCGATAACGTCATCGAAAAATCGCAGCGTCTCGCCCGTGTGCGCCGTCAGTTCGTAGTTGGGAAAGTAATCCTTGCCCCAGACGGTACCCGCGCTACTCGCGTAAGTGGGGGCGGCCGACAAGGTTGCGAAACCGACAGCCAGAACAGCGAGCAGCAGGATGCGTTTGCAACCGTCAAGCAGTACTTTCATGTCAATTTTCATGATCACCTCGCATCAGTTCTGTATGCCGAAGCCGTCGCCGCTTCTGAACGTTGGCAGCGCGATCGAGTCCACATACTCCACACCATCCCACGTCGGTATCGGCGCCGGCATGATTTCGACCTGGCCAGGCTGTTCGAGATCCCAGCGCAGCAGCATGGCGTGATCTTCGTGCGACGTGTTGTGGCAATGCTCGACGTAGCTGCCCGCGAACTCGCGGAAGTTGTAGAAGATATCCATGTCGCGAGCCGCTTCTTCCTCCGGGCCGATGCGGAACACATCTTTTCGCGCGTAGCGGTTCCAGATGGGCGGCGCTTCGCCATCCTGGTACAGGATCACGCCTTCCTCGAAGTGAATGTGAATCGGGTGGCTCCAGCCGCCGCCGGTTTCGAGCCGCCAGACTTCAGCGGTGCCGTCACCGGCGAACCCGGCCTCGGTGGGACCGGTCGCGAGTTGCGGTGCCGCGCTCAGCCGGCGCGTGTCCGCCGTGTACGCACTTCCACCGTCGGTCTTGATCGTCCACGGCGCCGCGTCGGTGCCGGACGAACGGCCAAATGTAAATGTGCGGTGACGCGCATCCGAGAGCGATGCCATCTGCTCGGGATCGTCCCTGTCGATCACGAGCGGAACCATTTTCATGCCCCCCGGCTCGTAGGCTTTGGGATCCACGCTCGTGTCAAGGCCGGCCGGGTACTCATTCACGCGGAATTCGAGGAACTTGCCTACCACGGGATCCCCGTCTACCCAGCGTGCAGGCTCGCCGTTTTCGTACTCGAGTTCCGCCTTGTAGGTCTCGCGGAGCACGGCGCCGAGGTCGACTACGCCCTCGACGATCTTGCCGTCCTTGTGCTCCAGGACATTGACGAAATACAGCTTGTCGCCGGGCTGCAGGCCGTGGGCGGCGAAGTCGACGATGATGTCGTAACGCTCTGCAATAGCCTGCACCGGCAAGATGCCCTTGTGCTCGTCGGCATCGCCGTCGTAATCGAGGTCGTGGAGGCCATCGAAAGGAATGGCGTGCTCCATGATGTTGCCGTCATTCGCGATCAGGTGGAACGGAATGCGGTTCCATGAAACGCCTTGCGACCTCCGACCTTTGATTTCGCCCTTTCTGTGGCCGTTCACCTCCTGAACCAGCGCCAGCTTGAAGTAACGTGCCACAGATCCGTTCAGGATGCGGAACCGATACTTCCGCTGCCGGACGTCGAAGTAGGGCTTGTAAAGCCAGTTGACGAGCATCCGGTCGCCCAGGAAGCCATCCTTGTTGAAGATGTTGAACCACAACTGACCATCGCGATCCCAGGCCTTGCCGGCAATCAGCAGGTTGATGTCGTAGTCGCGGTTGCCCCAGGGCAGGTCGGTGCCGCTCGGGAAGCAGAAATTGACGTTGTTTTGCGGGTCCTCGTAATGGCAATCTTTCGACTCGTGGCCGCGGTCGAGCGCACTGTAATAATTCATCATCGCCGCGTTGCCCTTGTAGACGTTCGGGGCCGTAAAATCGAGCATGTGATCATGGAACCAGTGCGTGCTCATTGTCTGCCGCCAGTCGCCGCGAATCCTGATGGAACCGTCCTCGCAGGGTTTCATGCCCGGATTGGCGTCATTGACGAACAGCATCTCGCCGGGCTCGCAGGGGAACGCGGCGCGCGGATCGGTTGCGTCGGTGTTGATGGAGTCGTAGCCGGCAAGCGCTATCGGCCAACGATAGTCATAGAACTGGCCCGGGAAGTAGAAGGCGCCCGCGAAACCGTCGCTTTCAGCGGGTGAGTGCCCGTTGTGTTCGTGGGTGGTGATGGTGTGCATGCCGAAACCGCGGTTCGCCGTCACGTCGATGGGCAGCGCGTTGTAGTGACGCATCAGCAGCGGTTGCCCGACGCGAACCTTCAGAAGTTTCGGAGGCAGCGTGCCGTCGAAAGTCCAGATCGACTTGTGTTCCTGCACCGGCATCGCCGGGTGGAAGCGGATACCGATGCCGGCCGTGGTGCCCTCGAAGCCAGCTAAACCCGTGGTGTTGTGGTACAGGCCGCCGGGGCCCCATTCGCCCACGGCATAGCGGTGCCGCTGGTTGCCGTCCCGGAAGCCGCTGTTAAAACGTGCACCGGCCTGGGCCGTCTTGAAGAACTCCACCGGGTAGAACTCGTTCCAGCGCTGGTGCGCCCAGCCGCGGCCGGGCGGGCGGCCCTCCGCCGGCGGCGTGTCCAGTGCCCGCCCGAGAAAGCGCTCGATGTCGAGTCTCCAGGGATTCTCGGCGTCAGTGTTGGAGAACTCGCGCGGAAACGGCGAGATTCCCGGCTCCGACAGGAATGCATCGAGGGCCAGAGGGTCGGGCCCGCTTTTCGCAAGATCGAAGGGATCCTGCTCCGGCAGTGGGCCGACGGTCGGCCGCGGGAACGGCAACGCCGACGTCAGGGTCGGGTCCATTGGCTGCGTACCGAACTCCTCGAAGCGCAACATCTTTTGCGTGTAGGGCTCGGCGCCGAACAGCGGGCTCGGCTTGCTGTTGGTCGGAATATTGTATTTTCCGCCGCCGTCGAGCTCGTCCTCGTCGATCGAGCCGGTGACGCCCTGATCGGCAGAGGTACCGGTCGGACCACCCTCGATTGCGCCTTTGTACACCGGCGGCAGGTTGCTGAGATCGTCTGCGAGCGACTCGCTGACGATGGGGCCGGTCCAGGCCGACGGGTCCCCAGCCGGCGGTGGACCGAAATAGTCCAGCGTCGCAGCGACGGCAAACAGGCCGCTGCCGAGAAAGATAAGCGTTGCGAGCAGTGACGCCGCGGGACGTGCAGTCAAAGTCGAACGAATAGCCGACAAAGCCTTCATAGCATTACCCCTATATCTGTCGGGAAACAGGATCGATTTTTCGGTGCCCGGAGCCGCCCCATGTGAATACGGCGATATCCGGCGTTCTCAACGAGGCATTCTCGACGCAACGGCAGCGGCTGGGGCCGTCTAGTCAGGAAATGTCGAGAAAAAACCTCATCAGCAGTTCAGGAACGTGACTCTAATTTGCGACATAATCGCTGTCACTAACCATAAGTTCAGAAAAAATCGATGCAAAACCTAGACTTTTTGTCAGTTTTTTATTCTGGGGAACGGCAGGCTCTGCCTAAAGATTGGCTGGCGAGGGCGCTGCGGTGTTTCCGCCCTGACAAGCCGTTTAGAATATTTATTCTAGAAATACAATTGGTTAAGCGAATCTTGGCGACGCTACCGATTGCCTCGCATGCCGGGGGCAGGGGATCAGACGCGTACCCGTGCGGGTATAGTCAAGTGTCTACAAAAGGTCTAACATTCGACGGGCAAAGCTCCACGGGAGAGGAGGCGCTTGGTTCAGGTTATGGAAGAAACTGCGGAACGTCAGTTGTTCAAAATCGGCGCGGTAGCACGACTGACGGGGATTTCGGTTCACACCCTGCGCAAGTGGGAAGAGCGCCACGGCGCCGTCCATCCGCGCCGTTCCAAGGGGGGTAAGCGTCTGTACACCGATGCCGATGTGCAGCGCCTGGTGCTCATCAAGAAGCTGGCCGACCACGGCTTGTCGCTCCCCAGCATCGCTACGTGTTCCTTCGACGAACTCGCCGATCGATGGGACCGGCTGTCCCGGGCTGAGCTACCTTCGGCAGTCTCCAGGCACTCGAGGATTGCCGTGCTCGGCACGGGAGTCGCGGCCTGGTTGAGCCGGCAGCAGGTGCAACTGGCCGGGGCGGAACTCGTGGCCGCTGCGAACGACCCGAAAGACCTCGAGCGTCGTCTTGGCAAATCCCGCGTCGATGTGCTGATGGTCGAATGTCCGGCGGTGGCCCGCGGTACGTCGCAGGAAGTCCGGGAGATCATGCAGGCGCTTGACGTGCCGAAGGCGGTGGTCGTTTACTGGTTCGGTAATCAACAGCATGTCGAGACGCTGCAATCTGCCCCACAAATAGAAGTCCTGAGGGCTCCTGTGGACTCTATCGAATTGCAGCAGGCGATCGCACGCATCAACGGCGACCGAAGTTCGCCGGTGCCGGCCTCCGGAAACCAGGCTGTCCAGACCGCTTCCGATCCATTGCCGCCACGCCTTTCTCGCGAGTCGCTGGCCAAAATGGCCGCCGCAATTCCCATCGCGAGTTGTGGATGCCAGAAAAACCTGGTCGACGTCGTGCTGAGCCTTCGGGCCCTGGAGGAATACCTGGGCGGCTGTGAGAGCCGCTCACCCGATGACGAAGCGCTGCATCGGGCGCTTTCGCGCAAGGTCGGAGAGGCGCGCTCGAGTATCGAAGACGCGATTGAGCATTTCGCGGCTGTCGAGGGCATCGAGCTATGAGTGCTCGCGCCCCCAGCCGGCCCTTTGCCTAGGAGTCCGAGTCGTCCGGATCCGCGGGGGCGAGATCCTCAGTCGTATCCGCCGGCGCTTCCGGCGCCTCGGCAGGCGCTTCCGGTGCAGCCGCCTCTGCGGGAGCCGCCGGGGCTGCGGGAGCGGCCGGATCGGTCGCACCGCAATCCCAACCCCATCCTTCCAGCTTGGCCACCAGGCCGGCCGCCTTCTCCTCGCAGTACCCCGCCTGCTGCGACGCACTCCAGAGCACCTGGTCTTCGCCCGGCGCCTCCGTGTCCTTGAAGTAGTGCACCTCGCAGGGCACGCTGACACCCGGTTCCGTCATGATCACGATGCGTCGCACCATGTCGCCATAGGTGCATTGTGTCTCCGCACCCTGTGCAAGCGCGAGGCCCGGAAGGGCCAGGAAGAGGAAGCTGATAAGGGTCGTATGTCGCATAACACTCACCGTTTTGCCGTTGCGAATCGTCGCAGTATACCAACGTGGTAGACTCCCCGGCCTTTGAATCAGGGGCGAACGCGCATGCAGAAGCTCATCGGCGGCGTCATGGCGCTAATCATTCTCTCGGCTTGCGGGCGGCAGGATGCGACAGAACCGGTTGCGGCTTATGACTTTTCCAACGATGCCTATATCTGGCTCGAAGATGTCGAGGGCGAAGAAGCGCTCGCCTGGGTCGAGGAACAGAACGCCGTGTCGCTCGGCCACCTCGAGGCGCTGCCCGTTTTCACGCCTCTGAAAGAGCGCAACCTCGAAATCTACAACTCGGACGAACGGATTGCGACGCCGGCGATGCGCGGCGACTACGTCTACAACTTCTGGCGCGACGAAGACAACATCCGCGGCCGCTGGCGGCGCATGCTGCTCGACGACTACATCGAGGGCAGCGAGGCATGGGAGCTCGTGCTCGATATCGACCTGCTGGCCGAAGGTGAAGACGAAGACTGGGTCTGGAAAGGCGCGCAGTGCCTGCGGCCTGAATACCGCCGTTGCCTGCTGAGCCTGTCGCGGGGCGGCGCCGATGCGGTCGTCGTGCGTGAATTCGATGTCGGGACCAGGACCTTCGTGATGGACGGCTTTTCCATCCCCGAAGCCAAGCAGCGGGTCAGCTGGATCGATGCAAACGCGGTGTGGGTCGGCAGCTACTTCGGGGAAGGCAGCCTGACGGACTCGGGCTATCCGCGCACCGCGCGTCTCTGGAAACGCGGCGAGCCGCTCGAAGAGGCGACCGAGATCTTCGCCGGCGAAAAGGCCGACGTGGCCGCTGGCGTATACCGGGCCTGGGATCGCGACGAAAGTTATGACGTTGCCTACCGGGTGCCGAGCTTTTTCGAGACGTTGAACTTCCTCTACACGGGTGACGGGGAGTTCCGGCACATCGACATTCCCGCCGATGCGGATTTTCTGGGCATCATGAACGGCCAGATGCTGGTGCAGCTGAAGACCGACTGGGCGATCGGAGAGACCACGTATCCCCAGGCCGCGCTGATGGCGATCGATTTCGGGCGTTTCATGGATGGCCACCGCGATTTCGAGGTGCTGATCGTGCCGGGCGAGACGATGGCTATTCCGCGCGGCGGCATAATTACCACGCGCGATCACGTCATCGTGCGGCTGCTCGACGACGTCGTGTCGAAGCTGCGGCGATTCTCGTTCGTCGACGGCGAGTGGGTGAGCGAGGCGATCGAGACCGGGGACCCGGGGACCATCACGCTGGGCTCCTCCTCGGACGAATCCAACATCTTCTTCTTCACGTACGAGAACTTCCTGAAGCCGGACACGCTGTACGTTGCCGACGATGGCGGTAAGACGATCAAACCGCTGCGCTCTCTCCCCGAATTCTTCGACAGCGAGGGCATGACGGTCGAGCAGCATTTCGCGACCAGCAAGGACGGTACGCGAGTGCCGTATTTCGTCGTGTTGCCGAAGGGATTCGAGCCCGACGGGACGACGCCGACGCTGATGTCCGGCTACGGCGGCTTCGAGGTCAGCCGCCCGCCGGGCTACAGCGCGACCGTCGGTCACAGCTGGCTCGAACGCGGCGGCGCCTACGTCGTCGCCAATATTCGCGGCGGCGGCGAGTACGGCCCGGCCTGGCATCACGCGGCGCTGAAAGAGAAGCGGCAGCGCGCGTACGATGACTTCATCGCGGTCGGCGAAGATCTCATCGCCCGCGGTATTACGAGTCCCGGTCACCTCGGCATTCGTGGCGGCTCGAACGGTGGCTTGCTTACCGGCGTCATGCTGACGCAGCGGCCCGATCTCTGGGGCGGCGTCGTGATCCAGGTGCCGCTGCTCGACATGAAACGCTTCAACAAGCTGCTGGCCGGCGCCTCATGGATGGGCGAATACGGCGACCCGGACACCGAAGACTGGGAGTTCATCAAGGAGTACTCGCCGTACCATAACCTGGACCCGGCCGCCGACTACCCGACGCCGTTCTTTACCACCTCGACGCGCGACGACCGCGTGCATCCGGGGCATGCGCGCAAGATGGTCGCCCGCATGATGGAGATGGGCCACGATCTCCTCTACTACGAGAACACGGTCGGCGGTCACGCCGGCGCATCGGACAACGAACAGTACGCCCGCGCGGAAGCGCTGATCTACAGTTACCTGTGGGATCAGCTGGCCGAACCGGCGGTCGATTGAACAGTCAGCCGAAAATCTTGCCGATGGTCGACATCAGGACGTAATAGACGGTCAGTACGAACCAGAAGACCGGCAGCAGCAGATGCACGATGTGGTTGCGCGTGGCGAGGCCGGTGGCGGCCATCCCCAGTTGCAGGCCGACAAACAGAAAGTATTCCTGCGGCAATGGCCGCGAGGAAGAACAGCACGACGGAATACAGGGTTATGAACAGGTATTCGCAGGCGAACCGGGTTTCATGGCTGCTCCACCAGTACAGTTCCCACCAGATCAGCAGAATGTAGACCAGGATATTGACGGTCCAGAGGGCGTGCGGCAGGCAGAACTGCACGCCCTCACTGCACGCGCCGGGGGATTACGTGATCGGCTCGAACCTCGCCTGGAAGAAGCGCAGGTATTCCGGCTCATACACCATCTTCAGGCCGCGTATCCGTTCACGGCGGGCGTACACGTCGACGACTGCCTGCGTCACAACGTCCATATGCGCCTGCGTATAGACACGGCGCGGTATCGTCAGGCGCACCAGTTCCAGCTCAGGCCTGCGGTTCTCGCCGGTCTCCGGGTCGCGGCCCGCTGATACGTTGCCGCGTTCCATCGTGCGAATACCCGACTCGATGAACAATTCGGCGGCAAGGGACTGGGCCGGGTAGTCGTCCTGGTCGATGTGCGGCAGGAACTCCCGCGCATTGATGAATACCGCGTGCGAGCCGATGGGCTTCACGATCGGTATCCCGGCGCGAAGCAGGTTCTCGCCCAGGTAGCGAACCTGGCCGATACGTGCCGCCTGGTGCTCCTCGGTCACTGCTTCGCGGATTCCCTGCGCCATCGCTTCCATGTCGCGTCCGGCGAGCCCACCGTAGGTGTGCAGGCCTTCGTAGACGACCACCAGGTTCTGCGCCTTCTTGAAAATCTCCTCGTCGTTGCAGGTGAAGAAGCCGCCGATATTGACCAGCGCGTCCTTCTTCGCAGACATCGTGCAGCCGTCGGTGAGGTCGCAGATCTCACGGAGAATCTGCCGCACCGATTTGTGGGTGTAGCCTTCTTCGCGTTCACGGATGAACCACGCATTCTCCATGGTGCGCGTCGCGTCGAGCATGATGAGAATGTCATGTTCGCGGCAGTACGTATGTAACTCGCGCAGGTTCGCCATCGAGAACGGCTGGCCGCCGGCCATGTTGACGTTGCCTTCGAGGCTGATGTAGGGAACACGATCTGCGCCGACCTTCTTTACGAGCGCGTCGAGCTTGCCGATGTCGACGTTACCCTTGAAGGGGTGATCGCTGTCCGGGTCATGAGCTTCGTCGATGATGACGTCGACGAAATTGCCACCGGCGAGTTCCTGGTGGAGGCGCGTTGTCGTGAAGTACATGTTGCCGGGGATGTAGTCGCCCTCCCTGATCAGGATCTGCGACATCAGGTTCTCGGCGCCACGGCCCTGGTGCGTCGGCACCAGGTACCTGTAGCCGTAGTAGTCGCGGACGACGTCCTCGAGATGGTAGAAGTTCTCGCTGCCCGAGTAGGCCTCGTCGCCGAGCATGAGGCCGGCCCACTGGCGGTCGCTCATTGCCGAAGTCCCTGAGTCCGTGAGGAGGTCGATGTACACGTCGCGGCTGCGCGTCAGGAAAGTGTTGTAGCCGGCATCGCGCATTGCGGCCTCGCGCTCTTCGCGCGTTGTCATTCTCAGCAGTTCGACGGACTTGATCTTATAGGGTTCGGCCCAGGTCCGATGGCCGGGGTTGATGTCGTTCATGTTAATTCCGTTTGTCGTATCGTGAATGCAGAAAGGAGCTCAGAGCCATTCGAAGTGGGCGGTGAAGTGCCGCAGGAACTGCGGCGCCTCGACGATGCGCATGCCGCGGATGGCATCGCGTCGTTCCCACACGTATTGAATCGCTTCGAGTACGTAATCCATGTGGCTTTGCGTATACACACGGCGTGGAATCGCGAGCCGTACGAGATCCGAACGAGCCGGCTGCTCTTCGCCGCTGAGCGGGTCCATGCCGAACATCACGGTACCGATCTCGCAGCCGCGGATCCCCGCCTCGATGTAAAGTTCGACGGCAAGGGACTGGCCGGGGTACTGCAGCGGCTCGATGTGCGGCAGGAAACGCCGCGCATCGAGGTACACCGCGTGACCGCCCGCCGGTGCCACGACGGGGATGCCCGAATCCAGCAGGCCGTTGACGACGTAGCGCGTCGACAGTAGCCGGTAATCGAGATAATGCTCGTCGAGTATCTCGCGCAGGCCGACAGCAATCGCTTCGAGGTCCCGGCCGGCAAGGCCGCCGTACGTCGGGAAGCCCTCGGTCAGGATCAGGATATTGCGTTCCCGCTGCGCGAGTTCGGCGTCGTTCGTGCACAGGAAGCCGCCGATGTTCGCAAAGGCGTCTTTCTTGGCCGACATCGTACAGCCATCTGCCAGCGCGAATATCTCGCGCGCAATATCGATCACCGACGTATTCTCGTAGCCCGGCTCGCGCAGCTTGATGAAATAGGCGTTCTCGGCAAACCGGCAGGCATCGACATAAAAAGGTATGCCTGCTTCGCGCGCGATGCGGCTGATCTCGCGAATGTTCGCCATCGATACCGGCTGGCCGCCCCCGGAGTTGTTGGTGATCGTCACCATGATCAGGGGGATCTTCTCCGGCCCTTGCTCCGCGACGAGTGCCTCCAGCGCCGCGATGTCCATGTTGCCCTTGAAGGGCGCGTCCGATTCGAGGTCGGCTGCTTCCGCGCAGGGAAGGTCCACCGCCTTGCCACCGCAATACTCGACGTTGGCGCGGGTCGTGTCGAAGTGCGTGTTGTTCGGCACGATCGAGCCCTGCTCCACCATCACGCTGAACAGAATGCGCTCGGCGGCGCGGCCCTGGTGCGTCGGGACGACCTGCTCGAAGCCGAAGATGTCCTTGACCGTGTCCCGGAAGCGGTACCAGCTGCGGGCGCCCGCATACGACTCGTCGCCCCGCATCATTGCGCCCCAGGCCTCGGACGACATGGCGCTCGTTCCGGAATCCGTGAGCAGGTCGATGATCACGTCCTCGGCGTGCAGCAGGAACAGGTTGTAGTGCGCCTTCTCGATCAGGCGTTCGCGTTCGCCGCGGTCGGTGAGCCGGATGGGCTCGACCATCTTGATGCGATGCGGCTCGATTATGGTTTTCATGGGCAAGCGACTCCGTTGGCCTTTGCGGGCCCGGCGTCACCCTACAAGCAAGTCTCGCCGCGCGCGATACGTAGAATTACTGCGCTGAAGCCTATTCGACCGTTATCGAGCGAACGGTGGTTACGATCTCGATGCCGTCGCCGGCGGCCATTTTGCGCATCATCTCGATCTGTTCGCCCATCATGTTCATCATCATCTGGCGCTGGGACTCCGGCATCTCGGCCAGCTGCTTGTCGAACTCCTGGAGTTGCTCCCGAGCCTGCTCCATCTGGCGCTTGGTCTCATCGGCCATTTCGCCGGTGAGCCGCATCACCTGCTGGTAGGGTTCATACATGTTGCTGCCCGGCACCTCGCGATAGTCGCGCTCGATGTTTTCGATGGTGACGGGGCGTGGCGTGCCGTCGGTATCCATCGTGCCGTCCATGACCATGCGCAGCGGCACATACTGCTCGGCATCGATCCAGACATTGACCGTCTGCAGTACGAATTCCTGGTCTTCTGCGTAACTCCGTTTGCGATCGAGGTTTTCGGCGACCAGGTGATAGGCTTTCTGCCCGTCCACTGTCTCCGTGCCGACGAGCTCGGCCGACTCTGAAAACGCCGCGACGCTGTAGACGGCTTCCTGCGCCATGTCCTCGAAATCCTCCTGCGACATGACGGGGTCGCCGGCCGGGTCCGGCTGCAACACGTCGTCGGGAAGCACCATGCGGAAGGTATCCATGGGTTTGCCGTCGGGCCCGGTGACGGTCGTGCGCTCGAACGCGATTTTTGAAACATGGCCCATCACTTCCTGTTCGATCACGTAGCGATCGACGCCTTTGCGCCGTTCCTCGTCGAGCTCGATTACCTTGTCGATAATGTCCTGTGCGTCTGCGGCGAGCGCCGGTACCGGAAGAATGCTGCCGATTACAAGGAGCAGGGCGGGAGCGTTATTATTCATGAATGTCCTCCAGTTGATACTGTCTTATACTCCTGTTGCGGATTGGTGAACAAGGGGTGAGCGATGACCAGTCGTCGTGACTTTCTTAAAACCACGGGAGCCGTGGCGCTCGGCACGGCTATGCCCGTCCTGACCCTCGGTCACGACAAGCTGGAGATCCATTCGCGGCCGATCCCCGGGACCGGCGAAGAGCTGCCGATGGTGGGCCTCGGCAACTCGCGGGTTTTCCAGGAGGGCGACCTGGAAGCCACGCGCGAACTGATCGACCTCTTCGTGTCTTACGGCGGCAGCTACATCGACACGCTTGGCCCGAGCCGTTTTACCGTGGCGAGCGTCATGCAGGCACACAACCTGCAGTCGCGGCTGTTCCTCGGCACCTACCTGGGCACCGTGCAGTACGACGCCATGGTCGAGGAGCTCGAGCGCGTGCGGAATGCCCAGGGCAAGGACGTGCTGGACCTCGTCCTGACCTACGATTTCAACGAGATCCTCGCCGAGCCGGAGCGCTACCTGCGCCTCAAGGAAGCGGGCCTGACCCGGTACCTCGGCGTGGCGCGGCACAAGCTGGAGTTCCACGAGCCGATGATGCAGTTGATGGAGGCGGGCGTCGTCGATTTCGTCCAGGTGAATTACTCGCTGCTCGAGCCGGAGGCCGGCGAGACGGTGCTGCCGATGGCACGGGAGAAGGACGTCGCCATTCTCGTGAACCGCGCATTTGTCAATGGCGACTATTTCGAGGTCGTGCGCGATCGGGAACTGCCGGAGTGGGCGGCCGGCTTCGATTGCGATTCCTGGGCGCAGTTTGCGTTGAAGTTCGTGCTCTCCAATCCTGCCGTCACCTGCGTGCTGACGGAGACAGCGAACCCCGATCACCTCGTCGACAACATGGCGGCGGGCATGGGGCGCCTGCCCGACGAGCCCACACGGCGGAAGATGCTCGAACTGGTGCAGAGCTTCGTGTGAGACGCACGATCATGCCCGAAGCGCCGGGCATTATGTTCAATTCATCAACTTTTCGTGCCGTCGCCGGTAGGTCATAACAGGGCAGGGTTTTGCGGCTTGGGGTGACAGCGTATGACCAGCAGACTGATACGGATATTGGCCGGCCTGGTAGTGACGATTGCGGCGTCTCAGGCGTCCGCGCAATCCGGCACATACAACGTCGAATACCGCTGGCTGAGCCTGTTCGGGGACGTCGAACAATCCGTTCCCGACGCGCAAGGTCCGGGGCTGCGGGATAGCGGTGCCATCGAGAAGATCATGGGCAGGGCGTTCCTCGCCCTGGAATCCGACTACCGGCTGTCCGAGTCCGGGTATTCCACCGAGCATTTTCGCCGCCCGGACCCGGAATTCGGCCGGCCCGCGGCCTTCCGGCGTCCACGGCAGGCGCGTATCAGCTTTCGCTTCCGCTTCTAGGCGCGTCATAATTGGCAGGACATACCTCCGGGAGGTCCCGCCATGATTACCGTCCACCACCTCGAGAATTCCCGTTCGCAGCGCATTCTCTGGTTGCTCGAGGAACTCGGTACCGACTACCAGATAAAGCGTTACGGGCGCGACAAGCAGACCGGGCTCGCACCGCCCGAGCTGAAGGACGTGCACCCCCTCGGCAAGGCGCCGGTGATCACGGACGGCGGCCAGACTGTCGCCGAGTCCGGCGCGATCATCGAGTACCTGATGTACGAGTACGACGACGGCCGGCTGCGGCCGACGGAGGGGACCGATGAACGCCTGGCCTACAATTACTGGCTGCATTATTCGGAAGGCACTTTCGCCCCGCTCATGATCCTGTCGCTCGTCCTGGCCCGTATCGAGGAGGCGCCCATGCCGTTCTTCCTCAGGCCCGTGGCGAAAGGCATCGCGCAGAAGGTGCGCGATGCCTACCTGGATGCCAACGTGACCAGGAACCTCGAGTTCATGGAGTCGACGCTGAGGGGCTCGCGCTGGTTCTGCGGGGACACGTTTACCGCGGCCGACGTGCAGATGAGCTTTGCGCTCGAGGCCGCCGAGGTCCGCAGCGACCTGGCGGGCGGCTATCCTCACCTGGCGAGTTTCCTCGAGACCATCCGTGCGCGGCCCGCATACAGGCGCGCGCTCGACAAGGGTGGCCATTACGAGTTGATGGGCGCCGGCAGAGGCAGGCAGTAGGGCATCGACGGGCCGGGGTCATGGCACCGTTCGCGACGATCGAGACACGCTGGTTTTTCGAAGGGGACTCTTCACGCCATCCCGAGCTGCGGCGCTGGTTCGAGACCGCCGCGCCCTGTCCTCGGGCCGCGAACGTGCAAGCGCCGGAATGGAAGGGTCGTGCGGGCGGCGAGCCTGACGTGTACCTGCTCATGCCCGGCTGCACCGACATGGGGATCAAGTGGCGCGAGGGCACCCTGCAGATCAAGGGCCGCGTCGAGGACCTCGGAACACGGCGGTTCGCGTCGCGGCACGAGGGCAGGGTGCAGCGCTGGATCAAGTGGACGTACGCGGAGGTCCCGGCCGCCTATCGCTCGTTGTTCGCGGCCGGCGAACAGCCGCATCTGGAGACAGCGGCGGTTCACAAGACCCGGGCACTGCGCATGATCAGCCTGGATGCCGGGGCGCCTGAGGAGGTCGTGCCGGGCCTGGTCTTCGAGCGCGGCATGGGTTTCGAGATGACGGACCTCGAACGTGGCGGGAAACAATACTGCTCGATCGCGTTCGAGGCCTTCCCGTTCGATGCGGCAACGGCAGCCGGATTCGACGCCGTGATCGCGGCAAGTCTCGAAGACCTGCCGGACGCGCTCGTCAGCGAAGCATCCATGTCGTACCCGGAATGGCTGGACAAACAGTGATCAGGGTGCGAAACGGAACGCGCAATACAGGTACATCTGCTCCACCCCGCCCGGCGTGACATGCAGTTCCTTCCGGTGGTGCTGCAGTTCGAATTCCTTACCCAGCGTCTCGCGCAGCAAATCCGTGTCGTATCGCTGCACGGGAAGCCCGCTGCATTTCGGTGGTGCCTCGGGAGCAAACGTGCCGATGATCAGGCGGCCGCCGGGGCGTAATGCCCTGCACAGGTTCTCTCTGTAGCGCTCCCGGTCCGCCGCTTCGGTAAGAAAATGAAACACGGCACGGTCGTGCCAGAGTTCGAACGCGTCCTCCGGCAGGATGATCCTGGTGATATCGCCGCACAGCCAGTTGACGGCAGCGCCTCTGTCTCCAAGGCGCGCCCTGAGAAGCTCGAGTGCGGGTTCGGCGATGTCGAGCACCGTTATCGCCGAATACCCCTCCTCGAGAAGATCATCGATCAGCGTTGATGCCCCGCCGCCGACGTCGATGACGGGTGCGTCCCGGTCCAGCCCGAGTGCGAGGATCCATTCCAGCGAGGTTTGCAGGCGGGGTTTGTACCAGCCGAGCCTGTCCGACGGCTTGCTGGAATACACCTGGTCCCAGTGTTCTTTACGGCTCATGCTCCCTGCAGTATGAGCCCGTCTGAAACACCCCGCAAGAGCCCGCAAAGTGCTGCGGTTTTCCCGAATGCTGTGCGGAGAATCAGCGTGTTATGAATAAACTGCGCGGCAACAGTCGGTTGCCAAGGAGGTTCGCAATGAGAGTTACGTCGACCCTCGCGCTGCTGGTGTTCTGTCTTGCAGTGCCGGGCGGATGTGAACGCGACCGCATGTCGGAACGTGGATTCAGCCTGCCCGACGGCGACCCGGTCGCCGGGCGCGACACCTTCGTCTACATGCAGTGTCACCAGTGCCACCTCATCGAGGGCGAGCAATTTCCGGTACTTCCCGGACTGGACCCGCCGTACGTGGAACTGGGCGGCAAAGTCACTCGCGTAAAGTCATACGGTGAACTGGTGACGGCGATTATCAATCCGTCCCACAAACTGGCGGACGGTTACCCTCCCGACAGGGTATCGGAGGAGGGTGTGTCGCATATGTATGTGTACAACCGGTACATGACGATCCAGGAGTTGATCGATCTCGTCATGTTCCTGCAGCCCTACTACGAGGTCGTGGTACCGCATTACGACTACCGGATGTACCCATAGCCGGTAGTTGAGGGCACAAAAAAAGCCTCGTCAGGAGGACGAGGCTTGCTTCTGTCAATCGTCCCTATTCGGTGTCTTCGAATTTCCAGAGACTGTTCTTGCTGCAGTCGTTCAGATCCTCGAACAGCACGTCGATCTCGTCGGCGGCGTCGCTGTCGAGCAGTTCGTACGCTGCGGCCCAGGTCGAGAGGCTGGGATAGGTATCAACAAAGATGAAGACCTCATTGTCGCCGACCACGGCCGTACCAATGGAACTCGTAATCCCGCCGCCCTCGACGTTCGAGTTTACGAACTTCAGCCACTTGCTGTTGGCGGCCTGAACGGCTTCCATCTCGACGCCGTCTTTCAGTTTGCAGGTGTAAACGTTCGCAAAGCTGTCAGCGGACGCGAACCCTGACACGCCCATGGCAATCACGGCCATGGCGGCCGTTATAAGCTTTCTCATATTTCTCTCCCTTATTCTTATTGTTGTCAGTGTCGTCGTGCATTGAACATATTATTCCCAAGCACACTCCCTGTCCTTATAAATCGCCGACTTAAGCGCCGGTTTCCGCGATTATTGACAACTCTGAAGGCGCTGTGGAACTCTGTGACTGGTTGAAAAAGGCACGGCGTTCGAAAGGACGCTTCGCAAAGCCACCGGTCTACGGTCATTTGCCAGGACAGCGGGGTTACCACCAATGGCATTCATGCTAGGCATTACGCCGTGGCCAGTCGCCTCGGCTCTTCTCTGGATTATTCTTATCGTCTCCGCGCTGTACCTGGCGCGCGCGACCGCGCACAAAGCGATCCAGGCAATGGCGCGGGCATTCCACCGCGGTTTTCGCACGGCGTCCAAAGCGGTATCACGCTCGCAGGAAAACCTTGCCGCGCGCAATCGCGACGTGCTGCTCGCCGCCGGGCGCGAGGCCAAGGAACGTGTCATCGAGCGCGAGTTCGATCGCATCAACGACACGGTTCGCAAAGATCTCGGCAATTACTCGGCCCTGCACCGTTCGCTCGACGAATCGATCAAGCGTATCGAAGACGATCACCAGCAGTCCGTAAACGTGCCGCCGGACCCGCCGGGCTGGGTGAAAGCGGTAGAGGCCATCGCGAAAATCGATGAGCGCGAGGGGCGTTTCGGGGTCGGCAATATACTGAGCGACATCCACAAGTCGCTCGTCAAGGCGCACAAGGAGGCTATGGCGGCCTACGTTTCGGCATCCAAACAGCGCCATCTGCTGCTCAAAGGCATGCGCCCCGACTGGCGCGCGATACAGAAGACGCTCTCACAGGTCGGCAAGAATGTCGACAGCCTGCTTGCGCGCTCGGTCACGATCGACCGCCTGATGCAGGAATACGAGGACATCGTGCGCGGCCACGACCGTGCCGTGTCGGTCCTGTCGTCGTCGTCGCTGGTGAATTTCTTCGTCTCGGCGCTGGTGCTGACGGTCGCGATCGGCGGCGCCGCGATCAACTTCTCGCTGATCGCGCGGCCGATGGCGGAGATGGTCGGGGGCACGAACCTCATCGGCGGCTACAGGACGGCGGATATTGCCGCGCTCGTCATCATCATGGTGGAGATCTCGATGGGGCTCTTCCTGATGGAGTCGTTGCGCATCACGCGCCTGTTCCCGGTTATCGGTGCGCTGCCCGACAAGGTACGCGTCCGCATGGCTTTTATTACGTTCACTATCCTGCTGCTGCTCGCGAGCGTCGAGGCCGGGCTCGCCTACATGCGTGAAGTGCTGCTGCACGACGAACTGGCCACAAGCGCGCTGCTGCGCGGCGACGCGGCGGCTACCGCGACCAACGAGTACCTCTGGATAACCACGGCGGCGCAGATGGGCATGGGCTTCATCCTGCCGTTTGCGCTCACGTTCGTGGCGATCCCGCTCGAGACTTTCGTGCACTCACTGCGCACCGTCGTGGGCCTGATCGGTATCGCGCTGCTGCGTTTCACGGCGCTGCTGTTGCGGCTGCTGGCGAACGCCTCGCTGCATACCGGCGCGTTGCTCGAGCAGCTCTACGACCTGCCGCTGTTCGTGCCGCTGTGGCTCGAGCAGCGCATGGGTCATGACGGCGACGGCAAGGGGCGCCATGTGTTTTCCGGGAGGACAGGGTCATGACACGGCTGATCACGGTTTTGCTTTGCGTTCTGGTCGCGTCCTGCAGCCAGCAGGGACCGCAGAATACCGGCGTCTACATGCTGCTCGATACCTCCGGCACCTACCGTGAGGAGCTCGACAAGGCGGAGCAGATCATTCGCTACACGCTGTCGCGACTGGGTGAAACTGACACGTTCGCCGTGGCGCGGATCGATACCGGCAGCTTCAGCGAGAAGGACATTATCGCGAAGGCCTCGTTCGACGACCGGCCGAGCGCCGTGAACCGCCAGAAGCGGGTGTTCGCGCAGCAGGTAGCCGACTTCGTCGAGGGCGCCAATTCGGCGCCGTATACGGATATCTCCGGCGGCATCCTGCAGGCCGTGGAGTACCTGAACGAGAAGGGCACGGGGCACAAGACCATCCTGATCTTCTCGGATCTCAAGGAGGACCTGGAAGAGGGCTATGTGCGCGAGTTCGACCTCGAGCTGGGCGGCTTCGAAGTCATCGCGCTCAACGTGACCAAGCTCAGGAGCGACAACATCGACCCGCGCGAGTACCTCGGGCGGCTCGAGAACTGGCAGGGGCGGGTCGAAAAAGCCGGCGGTCAGTGGCGTGTGATCAATGACCTGGACGGCCTGGACGGCTTGCTGTAAGAAACGAGGGAACCTGATACGCGCTTATGTCGTGTCCAATATTGGGGTTGGGATGAGAAGAAATTGAAAATGGACCTGAAGAAGACCGATTTCGGGGAACGGGCGTTCGGCAAGGACTCGAAAGTGCCCGTTACCGTCAAGTACGAGTCGCAACAGCACGCGCTCGATTTTATCTGGAGCACGTTGGGCAGCGGCAACGCCATCGGTGTCATCGAGGGTCCGGAAGGTTCCGGCAAATCCACCGTGATGCGCCAGTTCGTCAGCGAACTGCCCCACGACACGTCGATAGCGGCGCTCGACGGCACGCGTTTCAAGCCACGCGGATTCGTCGCGGAGATCCTCGCACGTTACGGTTACACCACGGACCTGCAGACCACCGAAGAGCTGCTGCAGCTGCTCGCAATGTTTGCCGGGCAGCAGACGCGCAGCTACCAGCCGCCGATCGTGATGATCGACAACGCGGACGGGATGTTCCCGAGTACGCTCAAGACACTCGGGAAGATCGGCGCCATGACCGAGGACGGCAAGCCGGCACTGCGGATCATTCTCACAAGTCGCCGCCGTCTGAACGCGCTTTCCGCAAAGGATGGCAAGCTAGGGGCAGAGCGGCCGATCGAGGTCAAGCAGCTCGCGCCCATGACGGCCAACGAGGCGCTCATCTACCTGCACGCGCGCCTCGAGGCCTGCGGTGTCGGGGTGCCGGACTCGGTATTCCCCGGCGACGTCTGCGACAAGCTGCACGAGATCTCGAAAGGCTGGCCGGCACGGCTGAATGCCCTGGCGCTGACGGCGATCAAGCGAACCGAGCAGTTGCCCGTCACCGTCACGCGGATCATGAAGCGGCCCGGGAAGCTCCCGGCCGAGCGGAAGCCGCCGAGCCTCGTGATATCGCGGGATGGCAAGACGCTCAGGGAATTCGTATTCGACGACAAGAAGGTGCTGATCGGGCGCTCGGATTTCGCCGACATCGTGATCGACGACGAGTTCTGCAGCAAGTTTCACGTTCTGCTCATGCTGTATTCGGACGGTCTCGTGCTGCTGGATCTGAACAGCGTCAACGGCACGACGGTGAACTCGGTGCGGGTCAAGAGCACGCTGCTTCTGAACGACGACGTCATTTCGCTGGGGCACCATCGGCTGAAGGTCATGAACGTACCCGCGCCCGACCAGGCGGCGGCGGGACGCGCGACCGCGGCCGATACGCGGCGCATGAAAAACCTCGACGAGATGCGCCGCAAGCGCAAGGCGCAGCTCAAAGCCGTGCCGTTGACATCCCGCAGGAAATCCTGAGACCGGCGATCAGCCGCGGTACTCAGTGCGCAACGAGGTGCACGGGCCGGCGCCTCGCGCCCCAGTGGCCCGGCCGGGCGTCGAACACGCCAGCAATCGGCTTGCCGCAGCCGCCACAGGCGGCTTTCCCGTCCTCGACGGCGAGATTCCAGCCACCGAGCTCATAACCGTCGCGACCGATCACGAGCGTGCCGCAGCCCGGGCAGTACGTGCTGGCACCCGCGGGATCGTGCACATTACCCGTGTACACGTAGTGCAGGCCATTACGCAACGCGATCTCGCGACAGCGCGTCAGCGTGCTTTTCGGCGTGTGGGGCGTGTCCATCATCTTCCAGCTCGGATGGAATGCCGTGAAGTGCAGGGGCACGTCGCGCCCCAGGTTGTCGGCAATCCAGCGGGTCATGGCGTCGATCTCGCTGCCCGCGTCGTTCTCGCCCGGGATCAGCAACGTCGTCAGTTCGAGCCAGGCATTCGTCTCAGTCTTCAGGTATCGCAGCGTCTCGAGCACGGGCTCTAGGTGCCCGCCGCAGATCTTCCAGTAGAAGCGCTCGGTAAAGGCCTTGAGGTCGACGTTGACCGCATCCATGCGGCGGAAGAACTCCTCGCGTGCGTCCTCGGTGATGTAGCCGGCCGTGACGGCCACGTTCCTGATACCGCGTTCGTGACAGGCGGCGGCCACGTCGACCGCGTACTCGAGAAAGATGACGGGGTCGTTGTAGGTGTAGGCGACGCTGCGGCTGCCGCCGTCGACCGCCGCGGCCGCGATGTCCATGGGCGTCGCGGTTGCCTGCAGGCGATCGAATTCGCGGGACTTCGTGATGTCCCAGTTCTGGCAGAACTTGCAGGCGAGATTGCAGCCCGCCGTGCCGAACGACAGCACCGGGGTGCCGGGCAGGAAGTGGTTCAGGGGTTTCTTCTCGATCGGGTCGACGCAAAAGCCGCTCGAACGCCCGTAGGTCGTGAGCAGCATCTCGTCATCGCCGTTGGCACGCACGAAGCATAGCCCACGCTGGCCCGAGCGCAGCTTGCAATATCGCGGGCACAGGTCGCACTGCAGGCGGCCGTCGTCGAGGCGGTGCCAGTAGCGGGCGGGTTCGCCCTTGATCGCGCTAACGGTGTCCATGACCTTCAACTCTACTATATGGTTGTGCTGCCGCCGGGAATCAATGCGTAACCCGTAAAGGTACCTATTTTTATTATGGCTCAGCGGACTAGAATGAATCAGATATGCTCGGCAGAGCCGCAATGACCGTCGTAAGGGAACCCGCTGTCGCAGGCCAGTTCTACCCGGAGGAGCCGGGCGAACTGAGGGCGCTCGTCGACGGCTTCCTGCGAGAAGCCGCCTGCAAGGAACGGGAAGCCCCCAAGGCCCTGATCGCGCCGCATGCCGGCTACGTCTATTCCGGTGCCGTCGCGGCATCCGCCTATGCCTGCCTGGCCCGCTACCGTGACGTTTACAGCCGCGTCGTGCTGCTCGGTCCCTGCCATCGCGTGCCTGTCGCGGGCATGGCGGTAAGCGGCGCCGACGCATTCCGGACGCCGCTCGGCGACGTGCCCGTCGACCGCAAAACCGTCGCCATGCTCGAAGCGGAGGGCGTCAGGGTCTTCGAGCCCTCACACCAGTACGAGCACAGCCTGGAGGTGCAGCTGCCGTTCCTGCAGAGGGTGCTCGGGGATTTCAACGTCGTACCCATCGTGGTCGGCGACGCGCAGCCGCAGGCGGTCGCCACGCTGCTGGAAATGCTCTGGGGCGGCCCGGAGACGCTGATCGTCGTCACCTCCGACCTGAGCCACTATCTGCACTACGACGCCGCGCGAGCGCAGGATTCGGCGACCTGCCGGCGCATCGAGCATCTCGACACGGATATCGGCCACGACGATGCCTGCGGTGCGACACCGCTGCGCGGGCTGTTGCTCGCGGCGAAGCGCCGCGGCATGAACGTCGCGACGCTCGACCTGAGAAATTCCGGCGATACGGAGGGAGACCGCGACTTCGTCGTCGGCTACGGCGCCTGGATGCTGACGTGATGCGCGCGTTGCTGTTCAGCGTACTGATCCTCGCGATGCCCGCACTCGCCGCCGACGACGAATTCGCTGCACGGCGCGCGGACCTCGTGGACGAGGTCAGGCTCTACGCGGGCTATGCCGGCGACGATCCATTCAGCGACGCCGTGCTCGGGGTAATCGGCACGGTAGAGCGCCACAGGTTCGTGCCGCGAGGGCAGGTGCGTTACGCCTACGAGAACCGGCCGTTGCCGATCGGCCACGGCCAGACCATTTCGCAGCCGTACATCGTTGCGCTGATGACCGACCTGCTCGAACCCGACGAGACAGACGTCGTGCTCGAGGTGGGGACCGGTTCCGGCTACCAGGCCGCGGTGCTGGCGGGGCTCGTCGATCACGTCTATTCGATCGAGATTATCGAGGCGCTGGCCGACTCGGCCAGCGAGCGTCTGCGCCGGCTCGGCTACGACAATGTCACGACAAAGCTCGGCGATGGCTACTACGGCTGGGAGGAGCATGCGCCGTTCGACTCGATCATTGTCACCGCTGCCGCCAGCCATGTGCCGCCGCCACTGATCGGGCAACTGAAACCGGGCGGAAAGATGGTTATCCCGGTCGGCGGGCGTTTCATGACGCAGCTGCTGTTGCTGCTGGAAAAGGGTGATGACGGCGAGATCGTGACGCGGCAGATTGGCGCCGTGCGCTTCGTGCCGCTGACCGGCGAACACTGAGTCCCGTGCGGCGCCTGCTGTTAGCCACGCTGTTGGTCTCCGCGGCGGCTATCGGCTACGAGATATTGCTGATGCGCGTGCTGTCGATCGTGCAGTGGCACCATTTTGCCTACATGATCATCAGCCTGGCCCTGCTCGGCTATGGCGCGAGCGGCACCTTCATCGCGGTGTTGCGAAGCCGGCTGCAACCGCGGTTCGAAAGCGCCTTCGCGGCCAGCGCGCTGCTCTTCAGCATTGCCATGATCGTCTGCTTCATCGTCGCCCAGCGGGTTCCTTTCAATGCGCTCGAGATCGTCTGGGACCGCGGCCAGTTACTGAACCTGACCGTCGTCTACCTGGTCTTTTTCGTGCCGTTCTTCTTCGCAGCCTGCTGCATCGGCCTGGCGTTCACCTGCCGCGGCGGTGATGCCAGCCGCATCTACTTCTTCGACCTGTTCGGCGCCGGGCTTGGTGCCATGCTCATCATCGCATTGCTGTTCGCAGTCAGTCCGCAGACGGCGCTGGTGTTGCTGGTCCTGCTGCCGCTCTCAGGTTCGTTACTCGTGGCAACGTCGCTCGCAGCGCGTTTGCCGCTGGGAATCGCGCAGCTCGCCTGGCTCGCGCTGCTTGCTTTCGGCATTCCGCAAGCGCACCTCGACCTGCACATCTCGGAGTACAAGGGCCTCAGCCAGGCGCTGCAGGTCATCGACAGCCGGATTCTCCAGCAGTCGTCGAGCCCGCTCGGCCTCATCACGGTCGTGGACAGCCCGACCGTGCCGGTCCGCCACGCGCCGGGCCTGAGTTTCAACACGCGGCACATACCGCCGGAACAGCTTGCGGTGTTCACGGATGCGGACGGCATGAGCGCGATCACGCGTTACGACGGCAGTGCCGACTCAGTGGCCTACCTCGGCGACCTGACGGCGGCGCTGCCGTTCCGGTTGCTCGAGAAGCCGGCCGTGCTGATCCTCGGCGCCGGCACCGGTAACGACGTGGTGCTATCGCTGTATCACGGCGCGAGCCGCGTCGATGCCGTGGAACTCAATCCTCAAATGACCGAGCTCGTGGCGCGGGAATACGCCGACTTCGCCGGGCACATCTACGGGGACCCGCGCGTCACCGTGTACACCGACGAAGCGAGGGGGTTCGTCGCGCGCAACAGCGGCAGATACGACCTCATACAGATCGGGCTGCTCGACTCGTTCGGCGCCTCCGGAGCCGGCGTGCAGGCGCTCAATGAAAGCTACATCTACACGGTCGAGGCGCTGCGCGAATACCTGGCCGACCTCGAGCCGGGCGGACTGCTCGCCATCACGCGCTGGATCAAGATGCCGCCGCGCGACAGCGTCAAACTGCTCGCGACCGCGATCGAGGCGCTGCGGCAGTCGGGCGTGAGTGAGCCGGGCGGGCGGATCGTCATGATCCGCAGCTGGAATACGAGCACGCTACTCGTCAGGAATGGCAACTTTACGGCCTCCGAAATCGAGCGTGTTCGCGAGTTCGCGCGGTCGCGCTCATTCGATACCGCGTACTTCCCCGGCATGCGTGCCGGGGAAGCCAACCGCT
>CAMYJB010000017.1:0-9433 GCA_947258565.1 uncultured Woeseiaceae bacterium | reverse complement strand
CTGTCTCTGGTGAGGCACGCCTGGCCCGCCGGTACGGCAAGGCGGTTCGGCTTCTATTTCCTGCTGCTGGGGCTCGCTTTCCTGTTCGTCGAGATGGCGTTTATCCAGAAGTTTATCCTGTTCCTCAGCAACCCGCTGTACTCGGTCGCGGTGGTACTCAGCGGCTTCCTGCTGTTCGCCGGGCTTGGCAGCGCTGCGTCGGAGCGGTTCGCGCAAACCTTGCCGTGGCCGCGTATCTCCCCTGTGACTGTCGCCGTCAGCGCTATAGCGGTGCTCGCGCTGTTCTACGTGCTGATACTGCCGGTTGTATTCGGCCGGTTTATCGGACTCGCCGATCCCGCGAAGATCGTGCTGTCCCTGGTGCTCATCGCGCCGCTGGCGTTTTTCATGGGTATGCCGTTCCCGCTGGCGCTCAAGCGACTGTCCGGGCTTGCGCCGGGTTTCGTGCCCTGGGCCTGGGGAATCAACGGCTTCGCGTCGGTCGTCAGTGCCGTGCTTGCAACGCTGCTCGCGATCGAGTTCGGTTTCAACGCGGTCATCGTGCTGGCGCTATTGCTCTATGCCCTTGCTGCCTGGGACGAATCACTCAGCCGGGCCAGGTGACGCCGCCACGCGAGGGACGGCCTTGACCGGCAGGTATCAGGCCGTGGTTGCCCTGCTATCCGCGGTAATGTCCAGCTCCGTACGGACCCGGTTGCGGCCCGCTTCCTTGGCTTCGTACAGGGCCATGTCGGCGCGCCGGATCAGCGTCTCGGCATCATCGCTGGCACGCGCCTCGGCGACGCCGAGACTCACGGTGATGTGCAGTTTCTTGGAGTCCTCGATGAACGGATCGGCCAGCACGCGTATGCGTATGCGTTCCGCGAGGTCGCGCGCAACGTCGAGCGTCGCACCCTCGAAGATTATCAGGAATTCCTCGCCGCCATAGCGTCCGACGATGTCGCTGCCGCGGGCACCGGTAACCATGCGGGTCGCAACGTCGTGAAGTACGTGGTCACCGACCTGGTGCCCGTGCGCATCGTTGATCAGCTTGAAGTGATCGAGGTCCGCCATCACGGCGCACAGCGGATCGCCGTTTTTTTGCGCGCTGCCGAGCTTCTCGTCGAGCATCTCCACGACGAACAAGCGGCTGTGCACCCGGGTCACCGTGTCGAATCTCAGGCTGCGCCGCAGCAGCTCGCTCTCCTCGCGACAGACCGTAATCGAGTCTTCGAGGTCGTGTACCTCGTTCGAATGGTAGATCTCGATTGCGAGCGACATGTCGAGCGACGTGATCTTGATGATGAAATGCGCCAGCTCGGCAAAGGCGTCGGGCTTGTGGCGAATCTCTTCGGGGATCAGGGCCAGCAGCATGTTCTGCAACTGGCAGTAAAAGCTCTGGTACAGGCTCAGCGAGACGCCCGATCGTTCGTGGGCCGCGCCAACCCGCAAGCGGCTCTCGAAGTAGTCGGGTGTGTCGAAGTCCTGGCCCAGGCTCAGCAGGTATTTGCGCTGGGTCATCTTGAGGCGATTGACCTGGCTCTCACCCAGCGCAAGCGACCGGAACTCCGCGGTCTGCGCCACGGCCTCGTAGAATTGCTCGATGATCGTGTCGACGTTCGGCTGGATGACGTGGGACTGCAGTTCCGCGGCGATCATGGGGATGGCCGGTCCGCCGAGCCCGAGCAGGTTCAGGCGCTCGCCGATGGCAGACCGGTCGAAGCCGAACTGTTGGCACAATTCGTTACTCATCGTCGCCAAGACGCAGCCCAAGTCTACCAATCCTAGCGGCCGAGGCGGACCGGCCATATACGTAGTTCTGCCCACATCCAGCCCGACGGCCGATTTCGGTCCTTATATATGGCGTACCTGCTGCCCGTGTGGAAAGATGCGCACATGAACCTGCGGGCAATTTCGCTCATTGCGCTGCCGGTCATCGCCTTGCTCACCTTGCCTGGCTGCGGTCCGGGCGGCGAGGGTGTATCGCAAAGCGATACCGCTGCCGTCATCGTGCGGCGCGGCAACGGAGAAGACCCCGGAACCCTCGACCCGGCGCGTGCCGAGGGCGTGCACGCATTCAACGTTATCGACGATCTGTATGAGGGCCTGCTGACGCGCGATGCCGCCGGCAACATTATCGCCGGCGTTGCCGAATCCTGGACGGTCAGCGACGATGGCCTGGTCTACCGGTTTCGCTTGCGCGACGACGCACGCTGGTCGAACGGGGTCGCTGTCGGCGCCAGCCACTTCGTTGCGGGGATACAGCGTGCGCTGACACCGGAAACGGGCTCGACCTACGCCTCCCTGCTGTACCCGATCGAAAACGCGCAAGCGGTCGCGGAAGGCAGCAAGCCCGTAACGGCGCTCGGCGTTACGGCCGAAGACGAGCAATCACTGGTCATTCGCCTGCAGGACCCGGCGCCGTATCTGCCGTCGTTGCTCACGATGTCGATCGCGTTTCCATTCCTGGACGATGGCCTGGGCGAACAAGGGCGTTTCTCCGACCCGGCTCGCTTCGTCGGCAACGGCCCGTTCCTGCTTGCCGAGTGGGAGCCGGGCAGCCATGTGCGGTTACGCAAGAATCCGCTTTTCCGCGAGGCGGGGGAGGTGGCCATCGACGAGGTCGTTTACTACCCGGTCAGCGAGCCGATCGCGGAGGTCAATATGTACCGGGCAGGGGAACTCGATATCACGTTCGGCGTGCCCGGCTCGCATGTTGCACAGCTCCGGGAGACGCACGCGAGCGAACTGAGGATCGCGCCGTATCTGGCACTGTATTACCTGGCGTTCGATCTCAGCGAAGCGCCATTGGATAACCTCTCGTTAAGACAGGCACTGTCGATGGCCATCGACCGCGAGGCGCTCGTCCGCCTGTTGGGGAGGGGAGAGCAGCCTGCGTACGGCCTGGTACCCGACGGGCTCAATAATTACAGCCCGGCGCGGCTGGACTGGATGTCGCTGCCGGCGGTGGAGCGGCTGGCGGAGGCGCGTGCGCTCTACGCGGCGGCGGGCTTTTCCGGGGACCGCGCGCTGCAGATCACGTTGCTTTACGACGCCGGGGATTTTCACGAGACGATCGCGCTGGCGGTGAGCGAAATGTGGCGGGAAAACCTCGGTATCGACGTGCGCCTCGACAAACGCGAATGGCAGTACTTCCTGGCGACCCGAAACGACCGCGCCGGCTGGCAGGTGATGCGCTTCGCGTGGACGGGCGATTTCGATCACCCGGCGACCTTCGCCGACATCTTCCGCTCGACCAGCGCGCAGAACCTGCCGGGCTATGCGAGTGAGCGTTACGACCAGCTGCTGGCCGAAGCCGAGGCCACGGTGGTCGCGGATGAACAGATGCGGCTGTATGCCGCCGCCGAGGCGGTATTGCTCGAGGACGCGCCGATCGTGCCGCTGTATTTCTACGTGAGCAAGCACCTCGTAGCGCCGGCCATTTCGGGTTACGAGAGCAATGTTTTCGATCGCCATCCGAGCCGTTACCTGAAAAAACAATAGCTTGGTCCCGGCCCAGGCGCCGGCCGCACAGGTCCTCTCCCTCCGGATTCGCGCAATTCCACGGAATTGCGCAGCAACGCGCGCATTTAGCCCATTAGGTCAAATTGAACCCGCAGCGGTTCGGGGCGGCACTCACCGGACAAATTCAACTGCAAATCATGGCCTTAGCCGCGCCGATAAGGAGTTGTCAAAACTAGTTTCAGAAAAAAACATATATTTAGCTTGCAATCTCGTATATGTGTGCGCAGACTGCACACATATACGAGATTGAGACCAGCCGTGGAAGTGAAGGAACACGTCATTCGAAGTTGCCGATACCTGCTGTTGCCGGTGGTGCGCTTCCTGCTCAAGCACGGAGTGACCTGGAACGAGTTCGGCGAGCTTTCGAAGGAGGCTTACGTAAAAGTGGCACGCGAAGACTACGGAATAGAGGGCAGGCCCACGAACAACTCGCGGGTTGCCATGCTGACCGGCCTGAGTCGCCGGGAGGTCGCCCGTGTGCGTGACCAGCTGCTGAACGGCAAAGAGAATGCCGCCGAGCTGCAGGGCAACCAGATCTCGCGGGTCCTCACCGGCTGGCACCTGGACGGTGAATTTACTGACGACAACGGCCAACCCAAGGATCTGCCGCTCACTGGACCATCGGGGAGTTTGTCCGTTTTGTTAAAAAGATATGCTGGAGACCTGCCGCATGGCGCCATTCGCAAGGAAATGCAGCAGCGCGGCCTGATCGAGGAACTGGATAACGGCCATTTACGTGTATTGAAACGTGACTTTGTTTATTCAGAACTCGACCCGGAAATCGTCAGGCAACTCGGCATCGCGCTGCACGACCACGCGGCAACGCTCGAGCACAACCTCGATTCCAATCGTCCGTCGGCAAGGCGCTTCGAAGCGATTGCCAACAACGAACGAGTTACGCCACGCGCCGTCAATGCCTTCCAGAAACTGGTCGAGTCCCGGGGGCTCGCGTTCCTGGAGGACATCGACCTGTGGCTTACCGAGCACGAAATTGAAACCAGGGACGACACCAATGCCGAAACCGTTCGCTTGGGTGTCGGTGTTTATTTGATTTACGACGACAGTGAACGACAAGGACTAGTGCAATGATTATTCATATGAGAAAACTCGGCGCAGTATTAATTGTGGCCGTGCTTACCGCTGCCGGATGCGGCGGCAGTAGCGGTGGCGGCGACAGTGTTTCTCCACCCCCACCGCCACCTCCGCCGTCGGGCGGCATTATCCGCACGGGCGTTGGTGTCGGCGCCGGACCGATTACCGGTTTCGGCAGCGTGATCGTCAATGGCGTCACGTATAACACCGACAGTGCGGTATTCACGCGGGACGACAACCCGTCCTCGCAGGCCGAGTTCAAGGTCGGCGAGACCGTGATCGTCAGAGGAACGATCGACGACGACAACACGAACGCGGTTGCCGAGACGGTCGAGCTGGACGAACTCGTCAAGGGCCCGGCTACCCAAGCCGCGGGCAGCACGGCGGTCGTCATGGGCCAGACCGTTATTTCGAGCGGGACAACCTCGGTCGACGACAATTGCGGCGCTGTCACCTTCGACGATCTGTCGGGACTGACCGCTTTCTTCGCCGCCGAGGTCTACGGCACCGTTCGGCCCGACGGCTCCATCGACGCCACGCGCATCGAGTGCAAGGTTGAAGCGGACTTTGTTGATGACGAGTTCGAGGTCAATGGCGTCGTGAGCATGCACGATTCCGCTGCGATGACGTTCATGATCAACGACCTGCAGGTGTTCTACGGGTTGGCGCTGTCGATCGACAACTTCCCGGGCGGCCAGATCAACGACGGTGACCCGGTTGAAGCCGAGGGCGCGCCGACGGACTTCGACAGCGATGTCGACCCCGACCGGCTTACGGCGTCCAAAGTCGAGTACAAGGGCAACCGCCTGGACGGCAATGAAGGCGATCATTTCGAGATCGAGGGCTTCATCTCGGCCTTCCGCGGCGTCGATGACTTCGATGTGCGTGTCGGACTGGACACCTTCACGGTTGTAACGGATCCGGACGTCACGGTCTTCGAGGGTGACCCGAACTCGCTGGACGTCAACGTGAAAGTTGAAGTCGAGGGCGATCTGAACGGTGACCTGAACATCTTTGCCACGAAAGTGGAGATAAAGACATCGACCAACATCCGCGTCACCGGCGTTGTCGATCCCATCATGAACGGCGAGATACGGGTTCTCAACATCCGCATCAACACGATCGACGGCACGACGCGTTTCGAGGACAAGCGTGACGATGATCCGAATTTCAATGCTGGCAGCCTCGTGGAAGGAGACTTCATCGAAGCCCGGGGTCAGGAGATTCCCGCCGGCGAGATTACGGCATTCGTCTTCGAGCGTGAAGATCTCGATCCGGATACGGAACTGCGCGGTTTCGTGGAAGAAGGCAGCGTCGTCAACCGGGACGAGTTCGTCATCCTCGGCGTAACCGTCGACACGAGCAACGTCCAGCCGGACGATTACTTCGGCGATGACAACATGCCGATAACGGCGGACGACTTCTGGACGGCCGTCGGTACGGGTGGCGTCATCGTCGACGTGACCGGTACCGAAACCGGTGACACGGCACTGCAGGCACGTGAGCTTCAGCTGGAGATGGAATGATCGATCCAGTTGGGGCGAAGTAAACGGTGGCGCCCCGGACACGGAGGCCGGGGCGCCCACCGAGATTAGAGCGAGAAAAAACAATGAAACGATCCGCATTGATGTATTGCTGCCGCAGCGGTAAACGCTCCGGGAACCTCAGGCGCACCTTCGAGGTGGCGCGCAAGCTCAGCGACTCGTTCGAAGTCACTGTATTGATGGGGGACGCAATACCCGCGCGGATCGAATTGCCCAACAACATCCAGACGGTGCTCCTGCCGTCACTCGGCATCGACCCCGACACCAATGTCTATGACATCCGCCGTTCCCAGGAGCTGCGGGACATCATCAAAGCCCGTCGCAATGTGCTGTTAAGGGAGTTCGAGCGGCTGAAACCTCGCGTCGTTGCAATTGAGGATTTCCCATTCCGCCAGCACGCGCTGCGCGGCGAGATCCTGCCGCTCGTCGAGCGCGCGCGCAACGGTGTCTACGGGGATGCGCTCGTCGTCGCCATGACCGACGGCGTCCTCGCTGACGACGCCGAACGCGACGATGCCCACAGGGACCAGACGGCGCAGCTGCTCGACAAGTATTTCGACATGGTGATCGTGCAGTCGGATCCGGTGTTTGCGCGCGTCGAGGAATTCTTCCAGCCGCAGAACGTCATGCGCGTGCCTGTCTACCATACGGGCTTCGTGTCCTGCGAGCAGGGCGCACAGCCAGCCGACCGGACCATCGCGCCGGACACCGTGCTGGTCTCCGCCGGCGACGGTGACCACGGCGGCCCGCTGTACCGCGCCGCCGTCGAGGCGCACAAGATTCTCGGTTCGACACTGTTGCTGCCGATGAAGATCGTCGCGGGCCAGGGACTGCCTGACAGTGAATGGCGCGAGCTCGAGGCGATGACCGAAGCGTCGCCCGACCTCACTGTCGAACGAACCGTACCCGATTACGGTGCTGCCCTGGCAGCGGCCCGCTGGTCCGTCAGCCAGTGCGAATACAGCACCGCGGTGCATACCATGCAGACGAAAACGCCCGCGCTGTTCGTGCCTTCGGGCAGCAGCGACCGGCACGCGCAGATCGTACGGGCCCAGCGGCTCGTTTACTGGGGGGCAGGGCGGATCCTGCTGCCGCAGCACCTGAACGGCGCCTCGCTTGCGAATGAAATCCACGAGCTTCTGCGCTTCCAGCCGCGGCGCATGCATTTCGACCTGAACGGGGCAGTGAATGCCGCCAACCTGATCTACCAGACCGCCTACCAGAAAGACCTCGCCTCGAACATCACGGAGACGGCGACGGACGACCAGCGGCCGCACTAGGCTGTTTCCGGCGGAGCTGACGGGCCCGGACCATATACGGTCTGGCGGTACCGTAACACCCAAAGTGTGACCGAATTCATTCGGTAAAGTGTGACGCGCGTTCATATCGCTCGGCGTGCGATCCGTAGACTCGGCTTGCGTTGAAATCACTTCCCTGGAGCAAGCTGAAATGAAGACAAATGGAAGAGTCACTGGAGTGGTCGCGGCCCTGGCTGCAATTGCAGTTTCAGGTATCGCGCTCGCTGACCACAATCCCGGTCACAGCAAGCAAAAGCCGAAGGACCCGGCTGGAAAACCCGTTTCAAAGTTCAGCATCAAGCTGGAAAACCTCTGTGTGCCCGATGAGGCCGGTAACAAGCTCACCGTCTATTCAACCATTACCAACGGAACCAGCGGGATAACGGAGCCCGTGCAGATTTCCCAGATTCATGTTCAGGGCCTGCAGCTCGTGCCGAACCCTGACAATCCCAGGAAGAAGCTTTGGGATACGGTAGGGGTGGTCGACAACAACGCCAATCCCGGGATTTCCATCGACCCAGGCGCCTTCACGGTTTACGAAGCATCAATCGATCTCTGCGCGTCCGACGCGCTGCGTGACGACGCGAAGGCGCTGAACGTCCAGGTACAGGTCATGGTCGACGGAAGGAACTTCGTCGCCAACTGTGATGATCCGGATCCTGATGATGGAATTGACCAGGCCAAGATCCGCCTCGAGGACTACCCGGGCCTGCAATGCCCGTCCTTGTAGCCGCAATTCTGTTTACATAACTGCTGCATTGTGGGCTCCGCGGATACCGCGGAGCCCTTGTTTTGTGCGGGTTTGCACAAAACTGGCCGATCGGTCAGGTACGCTCTGATCACCTTTCCAAGTAAACTTCGATCGTCAGGTGGAAGCGGGCACGGGATTCTCTCGCGCACACTCTCACCGACAAACACCAAGTCCGCTGCGTTACCCACCCTGGTGTTTATTCATCGAGACGATGAAGCAGTCCTCATTGGGGATGACTACCACCCCAAGCGACAGAGCTGCAACTCGTCCCGTTTCGTAAATTAGTTCTCCGAAGGGAGTAATTAGAGATGAATAAGCAACTGACGAAAAAAACTATCGGTATTGCTGCCTCGGCAGCGCTAATGACTGCTATTGCTGCCTCGGCAGCGCTAATGACTGCGGCCCTGTCGGCAACGGCTGTCGCAGGTCCCGACAACCCCAACAAAGGCCCCAAGGCCAGCATCAAGGTTGCCGCCTGGTGTGATGTTGATTCGTCCGATCCTGCGAATGCGATGCTCAATGTCCATACGCTGGTAACGGACAGCGGCGGCCCGGTGAGTGCCATGCTAATTGTCGAGGAAAATTCGATCGTGCCGGTGCAAGGCGTTGGCGACAATCGTGGGCGCGACAAGTTCAGCCCGCTTCCCGACGGCACCGTACCTGGTGTCCCGAGCGTTATCGGTGCCGTGGAGTCCACGTCGATCAATCTCTGCGCGGCAGGTCTGTCGTCCGCGGCAAACGCGGCGAACGCGCTTGTCACGGTCGAGATCGTCGGTGGTCACAAGACCTTCACCGCGATGTGCGGCAACCATGACCTCGACGGCGACGGCTACCTGGACGTCTTCAGCGACGTCAAGATCGGCCACCTGGGTCTCTGCCCGTAAGACTCATCGAGAAAACAGCCTTCATGGCACGACGGAGTAGACCCCGCAGGCCCGGTTGAGCCGACAGCGGCGGGATCCCTGCTCACCCTTTAAGGAGCGATCCTTAAAAACGAGACGCGCCCGCAAGGGCGCGTCTTTTTTTGCTCCGTGACAAAGTCACGTTTTTTGGCGCAACCGTGCGGCCTGTACCTGCATTGGACCCTGTCCAAAAGGTTAGGTCAGGTCTGAACCACGGACCGGGCGAATTCTGTCCCCTCGCATGAAGCCGCCGGACCTGCGCAGGTCCACAATCTGGCCTACGAGGATGTACTGGCCCGAGGACCGGGCCCGTTGCATCCGTTAGCGACGCGCCGTGGCCGA
>CAMYJB010000016.1 GCA_947258565.1 uncultured Woeseiaceae bacterium | reverse complement strand
CCCAAAATGAACTCACCAAAGCAAATCACCAAGCCTGCGAGCAACCCGCCTAGAAGTACGCGTGTGATGTTGATGTTGCCCATTGTCTTCCCCTTTCTCGTTAGACAAACCTGAGTAAGCGAGGAACTGTGGAATTGCGTCCCCGACATTGGTCGGGTTTACCTTTATCGATTTGGTGATTGTTGCAGGTAGGGCGAACCCGTCAATTCTGAGATGTACTTAGAATGTCCGCATAAGGTCAGAAGCCGTCATTGTAGCTCAATCCAGGCGACTGACTGCTTCCGGCCAGGAGCAGCCCTTGGAGCGGCTGTCTTTCCTTCCGACGCTACCCGAAGTAGTAACCAACGACCCGCCACGCGCCATCGCTGCCCTTAGCAACAGCTACCACCTCCGCGGCAAACTTATTGTTTTCGTATGAGCTATCGTAGGTAATGATGACGTATTCCCCGGGTGGAGCTTCCGGAAGAGACTCGTGGAATTCCGATGAGTTTATCGTTCGCTCATTAACCTGACCAAGCGGATCTCGTAAACTGCTAACGTGGGTTACCCAATCCTCTTGTGAGACCTCTTCGCGCAATACCGTCGACGCGGTTGAATACGACTTGGCGTACTGGCGCTCATCCACCAGGGCAAGAAAATCTGCTGCCGCGACTGCTGCGGCGTCTATCGAAGTAGACTCTGCGTGCGCCGACAGGCCAAACATCAAAAGAATCAGGCCAAAGATTAGCTCTTTCATTATCAGGTTTTCCTTCGCACTCCGCGTACCGTTACCGGCTGGTTTGGGTCAGTAGCCGTCATTCTACCTCGAAACGCATGGACGGCTGGAGTCGGCCAAGAGCGGATGGTTGAAGCCATGCAAATGCGCCGTGACCTAGCCTCTCAATTCATTCAAGCCGAGGGCGAGCCTCTGTACGCGAGATAGCGGCCTTTTGGCCAAGAACACTGCAGCGACAACTGCAACAAACCAAAAAACAAGATGGATCAAGGATAATCCGGAAACTGACCACCGCCCGAGTTCCGACAAGGAATTACCCTGAATTACGTCTATCGGAGAGGTTGCAGTTGCTTCCGCCAAATTCATGATCTTGACGAACAAGTTGCCAAGAATGCAGCCGACAATCGTATATACGGCCGCCGCCACAGAGAATTTCATCGAAACCCCACGTCCTAGAAATCCCATGAAAAATCCGACCACAATCCCAACACCTGCCGCCGCGAAGCCGTAAGAATATGGCCATGCTTCGACTACCATGCCGTAGGTGACAGCAGCAAGGAGCATAGCGACAGCTCCGGCGATAAGGGCCGCAGTAAAATTCTGTTCCGATATTAGCTTTTCCGCCAACTCGTAGTTTTTCTGTTTTTCCTCGTCGTCCATAGTCGCCGAATGCGATTGAAAACCGACAAATGTTGAGGGGCCGGAAAGGGTTCAGGAGCGGCCCTTTAGACCAAGTTTAGCCCAATGGCAGCTACCAGGGGTAAAGCAGACGCTTACCGGCGTGGACTCTCGATGCCTTGCATCGAACGTAAGGTCTGAACGAAAGCTGCTATTCAGACAGCCAAGAACAACCGAAACCGAATAGCGGCTCCCGGCCAAGAGGAGTCATCGCGCGAACACCCTGTCACGGTCACTATCGGCAAAACTCAAAGTAATTTCTAGGAAATGTTTCCGCAGAAACGTGGAACGTCCGCGCTAGCGGTTAGCCACAGTTTGTTCAGCAACCTTGCGGCCGCTCGCTCTCGGCCATTTCCAGCCATTCGCCAGAAGCCTCTACTGCGTACGGCCTGACAGAAAAATTACACTATCGACAGCGAGGTCTGTGCGTTCTGGATAGAGCGAAATAGATCGGAACTGACCCCCAAGTCGTCCTGAGCACTTAATATCGAAGTCCGGTTCCGGCAATCAGTTAGTAGAAAAGTCCGATTTCGGCAAGAGTCTGCGCAAGTCGTCGGCAGGCTAATCCTTGAAACGTAATCAGCCACATACTAGCGACCGGATGTTCCGAGCGCGGACGGCGGCTGCGCCGAATAAGCATGCACGCTGGCCAGGCGCAACTCGAAGGGGCCGTCCAGCTTGTCGTAGATCATCAGGCCCATACCCGTAATCTGCCCGGAGTCCAGCTCGGGACCATCGAGCCGCGTTCCCCGGTATTGGGGGACGAAACTCGAAAAGGGTATATCGACGGTGCTCCAGGCATCCTCCTGGGTGTCGAAGTCAGCCCAGTAACTGACCTCCCTGCCACGCCAGCGCGCTTCGGTCGTCAATCGCCAGGTGTAGCGACGACCGTCGCCCTTCGCCTTCAGCCGGATTCCCGTGTACTCAGAGAGGTCGAGCTGCAGGGGCCTTGTGCGGATCGAACTGAAACCGCCACCGTCGGTGTTGGTGCGGCCGGCGAAATGCAGTCCGCTTTGCTCGATCCTGAAGTCACCCTCGCTGCGACCGCCCATGACGTTGTCGTTCACCACATACCAGTCGGGGCTGGGCTGGTCGGACATATAGTCGACGAGCACGCGCGTCAATTCGGCAGGAGAATCCGAGGCATCAATGGATGGGGCGGAAAAAGTCAATAGCAACACTCCAACTACCCGCGTATAAGCTATCACGCCGAAGCCTCCGTCACAGCGCCTGTGGGCTAAAGGCCGGCAGCACATAGTGCACCTCCGGGAGCTGCATCTGCCATTGCCGGCAGCTGATTGCTGCCTGGTGTCCGCGCGTTACGGCGGCGCTCACCGACCGGCTCAGAGCGCTCGCGTAGAGCCGCTGGTAGTAATCGAGCCGGCCGACGTAATACGGCAATACTTCCTCGAGGGTGAGATCGGTATCCAGCATCGCGGCGAAAGCCTCGAAGAATCGCCGAACCGCATTGGACACCGGGCCGTCTTCGGAAAGCCGATCGGACGGAACGATCGTCCAGGTCATGTCTCGCTGCAGCACGCAGGTCCCCGCAAATCCGGCACGTCTCTCGTCAGACCACTCGTAGGGCGCAATGAGGCTCAGGGACCACTGCCCATCGATCCAGTAAAGGTAATTCGAACCGCCCGGAACCGGGCGGTATTTGAACGCGGCCGACAGCACCAGCATCGACGTAAATAGTTCAGCGAGCACCTGGTGCTGCGGTTTCGCAACGACACCACGCGGCTCCGTCGCGCTCCAGTCCGTCAGGAACGCATGGTCTCCCTTGCCCTCCGGATTGCCCTCGCTTTTTCGCGCGAGCACAAGACCGCCTCGATGATCGTTTGAATTGCCCATGGTAGCTGGCCGATCTTTGAGAGGATCGATGGCGGCCAAGCCGAGCCGCGGATTACGCCGCGGCCCGATCGGATTCGTAGTTCTGCGCCGCAAACTCCCAGTTGATGAGCTTGTCCAGGAACGCGTCGATATAGGCATCGCGCTTGTTCTGGTAGTCCAGGTAGTAGGCATGCTCCCAGACGTCGAGCGTCAGCAAGGGGGTCAGACCATCCGTCAGCGGCGTCTCTGCATTGCCCGTGCTGATGATGTCCAGCACTCCACCTTTACGCACGAGCCAGGTCCAGCCACTGCCGAACTGCCCGAGCGCAGCCGCCTTGAATTTCTCCCGGAACCCGTCGAGGCTACCGAAGCGCGCGTTGATAGCCTCGGCCAGGGCGCCCCTGGGCTCGCCGCCACCGCTGGGCGACATGCTGTGCCACAGAAACGTGTGATTCCAGGCTTGCGCGGCGTTGTTGAAAACACCGGTGTCGGCCGCCGTGTGCGCGGCGGCGATGATGTCGTCGAGCGTCCGGCCTTCGTACCCGGTGCCGCCGATGGCTGCGTTGAGCTTGTCGACGTAGGCCTTGTGATGCTTGCCGTGGTGAAAACCCAGCGTCCTCGCCGATACATGAGGTTCGAGTGCGTCCGGCGCGTACGGCAGATCGGGAAGTGCAATAGACATTATTAACTCCATTGGTTTTTCAATGCTGCGAAGGTTACCGCGTCCGCAAGAAAATGCAGCAGCCGGATACAAAGTGTTACGCATATCCTGGCCGTTTCGAGCCCGTTTCGCGTAACGTTGCGACATGGCGACTATCGCGGTCATTGGCGCCGGACTTGCCGGCCTCGTGGTGTCGCGCGAACTCGCGCAGTCTCATGACGTCGTCGTGTTCGAAAAATCCCGCGGCGTCGCCGGCCGTATGGCAACGCGCCGTGCAGATCCCTTCGAATTCGACCACGGTGCGCAGTTCTTCACCGCACGATCCGACGCTTTCCGCACCTTTCTCGAACCGCTCGTCGAGGCCGGCGTCGTCGCCGACTGGCAGGCGCGATTCGCTGAACTCCGGCGCGACGAGATTGTCGCGACACGCCAATGGGACACGGAGCACCCCCATTACGTGGGAGTCCCGGGAATGAACGCGATCGGCAAAGCGCTGTCTTCCGGGCTGGACGTCCGGCTCGACACTGCCGTTCGCTCGTTGACGCGCGACGGCGAACGCTGGCAACTCGTGGGGGAGAGGCAAGAGCGGCTGGGCGAGTTCGACTGGGTGATCGCCTCGGCGCCGGCATCACAGACGGCAGCCCTGCTTGCCCCGGCCTCGATCGCATCGACGGCGGCGAAGGTCGGGATGGATGCCTGTTATGCGCTCCTCCTCGGTTTCGACGAACCTCCGGATTTGTCCTGGCAGGCCGCGCTCGTGCACGATGCCGACATCAGCTGGATTTCGGTCAACAGCAGCAAGCCGGGGCGGCCGGCAACCTGCAGCCTCGTCGTCCACTCGACGAACGCCTGGGCAAACGCACACCTGGACGACGACGCGGAAACCGTGCGACGTCACCTCGCCGACGAGTTCTGCAAGATCACGCATGTCGACATAGCGGCAGCGACCTTCGTCGACGTGCAGCGCTGGCGGTACGCAAATGTCGACCGGCAGAAAGGCGATCTATACGCGCTGGACGCGGAGCGGCGGCTCGCTGCCTGCGGCGACTGGTTCGTCAGGGGTCGTGTCGAAGGTGCGTTCATTAGCGCACTGGCGCTGGCCGGGAGAATCGGGCAGGACGCCAGCTAGCCTGCAGCGTTTGTTGCCGTGGCTACACCAACGGCAGGCGAATCTCGACACACAGCCCATGCTCGGCATTGCGCGCCGTTATCGACCCGTCATTCAACTCTATGGCTCGCGACGCGATAGCGAGACCCAGACCGCTGCCTCTTCTCGATTCACCCGCCTGTTTCGTCCTGGCACGGTAGAAGGGCTCGAAGATGCTTTCGAGCTCGTGTTCCGCTATGCCGCTGCCGTCGTCTTCTACCGTTATTACGGCCTCCGGTGCCTCGGTGTCGAGCCGCACCTGCACCTCACCACCTTCACGCCCGTGCTGCACCGCGTTCCGCAGCACGTTCTCGACACCGCTGCGCAGCGCGTTCGGATACCCGTGCACAAAAACGCCGGGACGGGAGTCAATCTCGATTAGCGTATCACCGCCGGCGCGGCCATACTCGTAGCGGACGTCCTCGACGACGGAACGAAGCAGTTCGTCCAGCTCGATACGGGAACGCCCTTCGCGAGGCTCCGCGTCCATGCGCGAGAACTCGAGTAGCTGGCCTATCAGGTCGTCGAGCCGCTCGGTCTCGGTATCAATCCTGTCGAGCTCCGGCAGATCACCCGCCCTGCGACGGGCAAGCTCGAGTGCAACACGCAGCCTGGCGAGCGGCGATCGCAGCTCGTGGGATACATTGCCGGTAAGTTCCGTCTGCCGCAGCCAGGCACGCTGCAACTCGCCGGTCATGCGATCGAAGTCCTGCGCAAGCAGCCCGATTTCGTCATGCCGATTACCGACCCTGTCGGAGACGCGCGTGTCGAGATTGCCGCCTGCAATCGCAATGGCGGATTCGCGGAAACGCCGGATGGGCCGCGAGATCGCCCGGGCCAGCAGGTAGGAGACGGCGCCGCTGACGAGCAACGCGATGATTACGAATGCTGCGCCACCGCGTTCCGACAGCCACCGCCCGACCGCGCCGCGCGGCGGCAAAACGAACAAGGTGTAGACGCGATCGTCCGGGCCGACCAGCTGCGTGAACGGCCGCGCCGGTCGCAGGTTAGCGGCGTCACGCGGCGGCGGCATCCGGTGATGCATTACTCCGCCGAAGCGTCTCATCGCGATGACAACGGGGGCCGGCAAGCGCCGGTCGAGGAGATCCCGGCCCCGATCGTCGACGACGTACACGAGCGATGCCGTGACGTCCGGTAACGAACGCAGCCATTCGGTGAGCCCTTCCCTGCCCCGTTCCTGCAACGACGCGCTTGCCTCCAGCATCGCGTCGCTGACCTCGAAACTCTGCATCGTGGCACGGGCACGTTCAGCATAGAAATAGCCCAGCGCCGAGGCGGCGGCGATCGTTATCACGATAATCGACCAGAACGAAATAAAGATGCGTAACAACAGGCTGCGCATGGGGCTTAACGGTCGACCAGGAGACAATAGCCGACGCCGCGCCGGTTCTGGATGGTCGGGTTCGCGACACCGGCGGACGTGAGCTTGCCGCGGAGGTTACTGATGTGCGTGTCGATACTGCGGTCGTACGGCATGAGCCGGCGGCCGAGGGCTTCTCGAGACAGCCGCTCCTTCGTTACGGTTTCGCCCGGCGATTGCGCAAGGCACCGCAGCAGTTCGAACTCGGTCCCGGTAAGGCGCAGCCGTTCGCTACCCGCGGTTACCCGTCGCGAGCGGACATCGAGCTCGATCGCGCCGACGTTGATGCGATGACCCCGACTCGCGCCCGGCTGGGAGCGCCTCAGGATGGCCCTGATTCGCGCCAGCAGCTCGCGGGGATTGAATGGCTTGGACAGGTAGTCGTCCGCGCCGAATTCCAGGCCGAGTATCCGGTCCACATCGTCGCCTCGTGCCGTCAGCATGACGATCGGAATCTCCCGGGTTTGCCGGACCTGCCTGAGCACGTCGATGCCGCTCATTCCCGGCAGCATGATGTCGAGAATGAGCAGGTCGAACTCATCCTCCTGCAGTGCATCGAGCCCGTCCTCGCCGCTGAGACACGCCGTGACATCGAAGTGATCCGGCGCCAGGAATTCCCTCAGCATATCGCCGAGTTCCCGGTCATCGTCGACGATGAGAATCTTCGAATGGGGCGACTGATTGTTCATGGCACTGCACGTCGTAGCAATAATCATCGTGGAACATTCCATCGGTGTCTGCAATGACCAGGGCGCGGATCCTGACAGTTCTTGACAATCCTTTGGACAACGCCGACCTATCTCGAATCTCGGGGCCCTATGCTTCCAATCACACCAATTGTGGTGACGAAACGACGCAAGGAGACAAACGATGAAGATGCATACCATTGCCCTGCTGGCCCTCGTATCGATGGCCGCGTTTTCCACGACCGCGCAGGCCGGCCCCCACGGCATGCCCGGGATGATGTTCGGTGGCGGTCCGGGGCCCGGGCTGATGCTGGAGCACATGGCCGATCATCTCGACCTGGACGATACCCAGCGTGACAGCGTGCGCAACATCCTGGAGGCGGCCAGGCCGGAGATCGAGGCGCTCCGCGATCAGTTCCGCGCAAACCGGGACGCGCTGGAGGCGCTGGATACGAGTGACCCCGCGTACTCTGCGGAGCTCAACAACATCGCAACGTCCAACGGGCAGCTTGCGACCGAGGGTACGCTGCTGTTCACCCGGATACGCACCGAGATTCACGCCGTTCTGACCGACGAGCAACTCGAAAAGCTTGCGCGCAGCAAAGAACGTATGCGCCAGGCCTTCCATCGCCGGATGCAGCGCAGTTAACCGGGATACCGGCGGCCACGATGCCTCTCTACCCTCCCCGGCATCGTGCGTCGCCGGTCATTTTAGCTGCAACACATTGAGCGATCGCTCGCTCACGGGCGAACGCGCTCGACATGCCGCTGGTCATTGCATTTGGCCTGGAGTCAAAGTTCGATATCGACGAGTATGTGCGCCGCGCCTGCTCATCGACAAAGCATGCTGAATCGTCTGGCCGGCCCCGTGTGGTTTAATGGGCGAGCTGCACAACAACGACAATAATTGCACATGCTACTTCGCAAGATGACCAATCGATGAACGACCCGGCCTGGTATTCCGTGCTGCCGCCGGTGATCGCAATCGTGCTTGCGATATGGAGCAAGCAGGTAATTCCATCGCTGGCTGCGGGTATCTGGATGGCGCATACCCTGCTCAACCAGTTCAATCCGCTGGCCGGCTTGGCGGAGAGCCTCGACGGCACGATCGACGTCTTCACCGATCCCGGCGATGCCCGGGTGCTGGTTTTCACGCTGCTGATCGGACCCCTGATCGGCACGATTGAACATTCCGGGGGCGTGAGGGGATTCGTGCATCACCTCGAGACCCGGCGCTGGGTGCACAACGGCTTCCGTGCCCAGATACTCGCCTGGGCAACCGGCCTGGTGATATTTGTCGAGTCGAGCATCACGCTGCTGGTTGCCGGCTCGGTCAGCCGCCCTTTATTCGACCGTTACAGGGTGTCGAGAGAGAAGCTTGCCTACCTGATCGACGCCACGTCGGCGCCCGTCTGCGTCATGATCCCCCTCAACGCCTGGGGCGCCTTCATCATCAGTCTGGTTGCATCGACGGGCGTCGAGAACCCCTTGCAGACTTTTATCGCAGCCGTCCCGCTGAACCTGTATGCCATCACCGCGATCCTACTGGCGGGTGTCGTCATCTGGAAAAAATTCGATATCGGCCCGATGAAAAAGGCTGAGGCGAGAACCCGGCGCGGCGATGTCCTCTGGCCGGGCGCGGTGCCGCTCGTCGACGTCTCCGCTGAGCAGGAGGTCGATGACGGCAAAGACATACCATCGGCGTGGCTGATGGCGTTGCCCATACTGGCCATGGTGGTCATGATGCCCGTGTCTCTTTACATTACCGGCGACGGCAACATCATCCAGGGCTCGGGCTCGGTTTCGGTGCTCTGGTCCGTATGCTGCGCGATTGCCGTCGCCTGGATCATGACGCTTATCAAGGGCGACAGCTCGGTGGCCGACTTGATGCAGGTCTTCATGAAAGGTGCCGGCGACTTGCTGCCCATCGCCATCATCCTGTTGCTTGCGCTCGCGCTGGGCGACGTCGCCGTCGAACTCGGCACCGGTGTTTACGTGGCCAGCCTCGTCAGCGGAAACATCCCGCCAGTGCTGCTGGCGCCCTTGGTTTTCCTGGTCTCCGCCTTCATCGCTTTTTCCGTAGGATCGAGCTGGGGCACCTTCGCCATCATGATCCCGATCGCCGTGCCGGTCGCGGCGACGCTCGGCCTGCCCGTCGAGCTGTTGCTGGCCGCTGCCATTTCCGGCGCAATTTTCGGCGATCATGCCTCGCCGATCAGCGACACGACCGTGCTGGCGTCCATGGCGTCAGCGACCGACCATATCGACCATGTCCGGACGCAGCTACCTTATGCGCTGATCGCGGCGGCCATCGCGGCGGTCGGCTTCCTTATCGTCGGCCTCGTCGGCTGACGGCCGGCACGTACCGTATTACCCGCCGGGCTTCCGTGACGCAGGCTGCGGCGACCCCGGCATGCCGCAATGGCGTATGCTTGGCGCGGGGCGAATTCCGGTGGGGAACCGATGAACAACAGGAACACGGGCATATGGGCGGCGCTCGGTCCGGGCCTGCTGGTGGCGGCCACGGGCATCGGCGCCGGCGACCTGGCAACCGCGAGCTTCACGGGCAGCATCCTGGGCACGGCCGTGCTGTGGGCGGCCGTCGTGGGCGCATTCCTGAAGTACGTGGTAACGGAGGGCCTCGCGCGCTGGCAGCTGGCGACCGGTGACACCCTGCTCGAGGGCGTCGTGCGGCGCATCGGGCGACCGGTGGGCTGGTTGTTCTTGCCCTATCTCGTCATCTGGTCGTTCTTCGTCGCGTCGGCGCTGATGAGCGCCAGCGGCGTGACCCTGCACGCCATGTTTCCGTTGTTCGACGACCCCGTGCACGGCAAAGTCGTGTTCGGCGCGCTTGCAAGCCTCGTCGGCCTCGGCCTCGTGCTGCTCGGCGGCTACGCGTTATTCGACAAGGTGATGCGCGTGTGCATCGGCATCATGTTCGTCACCGTGATCGTGACGGCCGTGCTGCTCTGGCCCGGCACCGGCCAGGTCCTCAAAGGCCTTGTCGTGCCCGCCATACCGGATGCCGGCGGCCAGGGACTGAGCTGGACCGTTGCGCTCATGGGCGGCATCGGCGGCACGCTCACCGTACTCTGTTACGGCTACTGGATCCGGGAGGAAGGCCGTGCAGGGGGGGATTTTCTCAAGACCTGCCGGATCGACCTCGCCGCCGGCTACCTGATCACGGCGCTGTTCGGCATCGCCATGGTCATCATCGGCAGCACGATCGAGATCGAGGGCCGCGGCGCGACCTTGCTCGTGCGCCTGTCCGAGCAACTGGTCGAGCCGCTGGGCCAGACCGGCAAATGGCTGTTCCTCGTCGGCGCCGCCGGCGCGGTGTTCAGCAGCCTGCTCGGCGTGTGGCAGGCGGTACCCTACCTGTTCGCGGACACGCTGGGCCTGCTGCGCGAAGACGGCGAGGAGCGGGCAGACGCTGCGATCGATACCCGCTCGACGGCGTACCGCGGCTATCTTTTCGCCCTGGCGATCGTGCCAATGGCAGGCCTGTTCTGGCGCTTCCAGGAGATCCAGAAACTGTATGCTGTTATCGGTGCCACCTTCATCCCGTTGCTCGCGATCGCGCTGCTGGTCCTCAACGGCCGGGCCGAGTGGGTGGGTGAGCGCTTCCGCAACCGGCCGGCGACCGTGGTCGTACTGCTGGCCACGCTGGCGTTCTTCCTTTGGATCGGTTGGCGCACACTCCGGGGACAGTGACTTAAAGTGCCAGGCGACGTTTAGGGGACAGTGACTTAAAGTGCCAGGCGGCTTTGTCCTCTGAGCCGCCTGGCACTTAAAGTCACTGTCCCCCTGTTTTCGCGATTCTGCTAGCATCACGCATTGCCGGTGACAGCCAGGGGACCCGCGCACCATGAAATCAATGCCTCAATTCAGCGTCTTATTGCTGCTTCCGCTACTCGCCGCATGCGGTGCCGGAGACACCGAAGAATCCGCTTCAGCCGTCTGGCACGAGGACTTCTTCGACGACTTCGATTCGTTTGACGACGACAACTGGCAGGATCAGATACTTTGGGTAAACAACGAGGATCAGTGTTACCTGCGCGACGGCGAACTCAACACGCGTGAGGTCAGCGAAGGAACACTCAAACTCCGGGTGATCAACGTCGGCGAGACGCGTCCGTGCGACAACATGACCAAGTCCGGCGAACAGCACCCCGACACGCCCTACGTGGCCGGCCGAATCGCGTCGAAAAACCGCAAGGAGTTCTCCCGGGGGCGGTGGACAGCCAGGCTGCGCGTTCACAACCCCGGGGAGGACGGTATGTTCCCGGCCTGGTGGCTGCTCGGCGCCCGCAACAACGAACCCCCGGTGCAGGAAGAAGACGAAGATGTGTGCTGGCCGATGCCGGGTTCCGGAGAGATCGACATCTTCGAGCATCATAGCGACGGCGGCCCGCAGCACTACGTCGCGCGAATCATCGAGAACCTGGGCAATTGTGATGGCGGTGACTGGGAAAGCAGTCAGAAATCGCTGAAGGCGGACCTCGCCGAGTACCACGACTACTCAGTGGAATGGCAGGGCGAAGATCTGATCTTTGCGCGTGATGGGGCCGAGGTCTTCCGCCTGGCCGGTCGCGCCGATGACTTCGCGGAACCGATGTTCGCCATCCTCAATTTCGCGAAGATCAATGCCGCCCCCATGGACGGTGAATGGGTCATGGAGGTCGACTGGGTGCGGCACGAATCGTTGCAACGGCCGAACTGAGTTTGGGGACAGTGACTTTAAGTGCCAGGCGGCTCAGAGGACACAGTCGCCTGGCACTTAAAGTCACTGTCCCCTAATTTGGGTGGTGGGTTCCACGTAGGATGTGGTCCGGTAGCGCTGGAACTCGAGTCCCTCCGACCAGTAATCTTCCGCCAGGCCGCATTTCGCTTTGAGCCCGGCGAGAAATTGCTGCGCATCCGGCAGCATCTCCCAGACTTTCGGCAGAAATGTCGCACTGCGGCCGTCCGCGGCGATGACGAGGCCGTCGATGCCAGGCACCAGACGATTCAGCAAATCGGCCTCACTGGAGACAGGAATTGATTCCAGTGGCGACAGCACGGAGACCTCCAATCCAATAGCATCCAGCTCGTGTTTGCCGACGGGTTCGAACCGCACGTCCCGGAACGCTGCCCTGAATGCCGAGTGCGTCACATCCTCCGCAAGCGGGCGCACGGCTTCGAGCGTCCCGCAGCAGCCACGCAGCTGACCTTCGAAGCGCACGGTGGTGAATGTCGCCGCCGGCTCCGTCAGCACGCGAGGCAACGTGTCGCAATCGACCGGTAAGGGCTCGCTGTGGACGAGCCCGTATTCGATCGAACCACGCGCAAGGCGCAACAGCTCCGTGCTCGCAGCGTCAACGGAATTCCCGGCATCCGGAGTGGGTTCGTGCAAAGCCCGAGTATTCATCATCCAGCGGGAAGTCTCTTTGACATGTTCCTTAATTGGGGATTGAACACTGCAACTCAAGCGTGCAACAAGCCATAGTAAACGTGAAGCACTGGCATCTGCGCCGAATCTGCCTCCACAATCGATACCGCGACCGTCAGCTTTGAGGGTCGCGGGCCAACTCGCGCCGGATGGTGCTCGCGCGATAGCGGAAGATCCGGTCCAGCTGCCTCCGGACCAGCGGCAGCACAAGCGCGCCTACGGGCTGGAGCGGCAACCGGTACTCCACGCGATCCGTCATCCGCGTTCCGTCCTCGCATTCGGTAAACGTGTGCAGATGCCTCCAGCTCCTGTACGGACCACGGATCTGTTCATCGATAAACTGATCGTTCGGTTGCCACTGAACAATCCGCGTGCGCCAGTGAAAGGGTACGACGAACAGCCGCAGACGAAAGTCGATGATCGTCCCCTCTTCGATATCGATCGGGGTCGGCGTCAGGATGTGAAACGCGAGTTCCGGCGGCGTGATGCGTTGCAGGTTTTCAGCATTAGCGAAAAATCCGAACACCTGATCAACCGCCAGCGGCAATACCGTGGCAGTTTCCAGGTATTGATGGCCATCCTGCACGGTGCCGTGCGATATGAACGCTGGTTCGTCACGCATCTCGTTTGCCAGTCACGACGCTCGCGGCCTTACTCGCTCTGCAGTGCCGCCGCCCAGGCCGCATCCAGCAGTTCCTGCGTTCGCTCCGTGGCCGTCATCCACTGCTCGCGAAGCAACGGATCCAGAGCGGCGGCCGCCATATCCTCGAACATCAGTGCAGCGCCGGGTTTGGCCGAGGGGATGGTGATTTGCTCTGACGCGCTATCACTCCAGCCGCCCTTGCGGTACAGGAAGTCGGCCGAGCCGTCACGGTTCTGGCCCAGGAAGTCGTCGATATTGATGACACCCTTCGTGCCGGTGATGCGGAGGTCCATGACGACCCCGCCGGAGTCGAAGCCGCAGTTCCAGGTCGACGTAGCGCCGTCGGTGAACTCGAGAACGCCCGTGCCGCTGATCGCAGCCCCGGTTTCGCTGTCGCGCCGCAGGTGCGCGCTTACCGCCTCGAGTACGACGTCGGGCGGCAGGTATTCGACCGCGGCACGCATGTTGTACCAGCCGGCATCGCCAATGGCCCCCATCGGTTCGAGCTCGGGGTTGAAGCGGATGTTGCCGCGATCCTCGAGCATGAACTGGAACGCCGACGCGACTGACCAGACAAAGCCCAGCCTCTCCTCCCGCCGCTGCCTGATATCGAGCGTGCGCGGATGATGGACGAAGTGAGTGCCGTCCATGAATGCCACATCATTGTCACGGCAGGCTTGCGTGATGCGTTTTACAGACGGCAGGCTCGCGAACGGTTTTTCGCCGAGCACGTGCTTGCCGCCTCGCGCCGCAGCGATGCAGATTTCTTCGCGGACGCTGGTCGGCGTCGCAACATAAATGGCGTCGACGACGTCCGAATCGATCATCTCCTGCCAGGAATCAAAGGCGTTCGGCACATCGTGATCGTTCGCGAATTCCTGTGCAGTCTCCATGCGGCGGCTCGATACAGCGCCTGTGCCGGCAGCGTCCGCCATCCTGATCATGCCAGCCATTGAATTTGCGATACCGCCCGTGCCGACGATACCCCAGCGAAGTGTTTTCACAGATTGCGCTCCTGCGGTCCGAGACGTGCCAGGCATAGTACCGCCAGACACTGTTGCCAGCGTGGCAGCTCCGGCTGCCTGGAGAATCCGCCGCCGGGTCCGGTTGAATGTGGTCATGATTTCTTCCCGGTCGAAGAAAGATCAGCCATAGTATAGGGAAGCAGCTTACCGTACCGGGTGGTTGGTGCCACGCCACGGCGTGCGCAAATATCGGTCGGCCGCTAACTGAACACCTGTTATATGGAGACGCCAATGAAACCTGCTGAGTCCACTGAACTCGTCGTCAACTTCGACGCCAGGAAATGCATACACGCCCGCCGCTGCGTGCTCGGTCTGCCGAAAGTCTTCGTGCCCGGTGCCAAGGGCGGCTGGATCTTCCCTGACCAGGCCAGTGCGGACGACGTAACCCGGATTATCGACACTTGTCCATCCGGCGCCCTGACGTACTCGCGCAAGGACGGCGGCGCCGAGGAATGCCTTGCAGAGGTCAACACGGCGCGCTTGTGGCAGGACGGCCCGGTCGAATACCGGGGCGACCTGCGGATTGCCGGCGACGAGCCGGGCAAGCGGGCGGTCCTGTGCCGCTGCGGCCACTCGAAGAACAAACCGTATTGCGACAACAGCCATATCGAAGCCGGGTTCGCAGCGACCGGTGAGGGCTCTGCGGACGCCGATGCGCAGACGCTGGAGGTGCGGAACGGGCCTGTCACCGTCACCCCGGCCAAGGACGGTCCGTTGGTCGTAGAAGGCAATCTCGAGATCATCGCCGCTTCGGGTCGCCGGCTGGCAACCAGGACCAAAGCCTTTATGTGTCGGTGCGGCGCGTCCAAGAACAAGCCTTACTGCGATGGCAGCCACAAGAAAATCGGTTTCGAGGCAGACTGATGGCGGACCACATGGGCGTTCCGGAAGAACTCGGCGGACGCGGAGTCGGTTCCGCCCTGGTTCGGACCCTCGTCGAGGGTGCGAGCTCCGCAGGATTCAGGATAACGCCCTTGTACGCGTTCGTTAAGGCGCTGAATCCGGATAATCCCGAGTGGGCCGACGTCATGCTCTGAAGGCCGGCCATCGAGGTTGCGGACCAGGTTCGAACTGCCGCCGTACTCGATTACTCCAGCTCCTCCATGGACCACGCCTGCGGCTTGCCAGCGAACAAGGCCTTCGTTTGCGTCCAGGTTTCCCGGAACAGCTCCGAGTTCCTGTAGGCATCCAGGTGCGCGGCCGACTCCCAGACGCTGAATGTAAAGAAAACATCCGGGCAGCCGGCCTCATTGTAGAGCCGCAAATGCTGACAGCCGTCGAACTGCCGAATTAAGTGCTTGGATGCATTGAAAATATCCAGAAACGCCCCGCGTTCCTCCGGCCGGAATTGCATCCTGACGATTCGGGTAATCATTAGACTTTGGTCTCGTTCAAGCCAGCTTTGCCGCGGCACAGACTACTTGCAATTCCATCGGCATTAAAGCGGCTGAAGCACTTTGATAATCATGCGTTACCGATCTGTCTTATACTTTGGGGTCTCCTCAAGATGAATAATAAGTGGCCTGCATAGCCACGTCAGGGAGCACGGGGGCGAGATGACTGAGTTTCCGAAGAAATCGATTGATGACTGGCGCGAGCTGGCGACCAGGGAATGCAAAGGACGGTCACCGGACGAGCTGACCTGGGACACGCCGGAGGGGATCGCAGTAAAGCCGCTGTACAGCGCGGAAGATCTCGAAGGCCTCGAACATCTCGACTCACTCCCGGGCATGGCGCCCTTTGTACGCGGGCCGAGGGCGACGATGTATGCGGGCCGTCCGTGGACCGTGCGCCAGTACGCGGGCTTCTCCACGGCCGAGGAATCCAATGCCTTTTATCGAAAGAACCTGGAAGCCGGCCAGACCGGGCTGTCGGTCGCTTTCGATCTCGCGACGCATCGTGGTTACGACTCGGATCACCCGCGTGTTGTCGGCGACGTCGGCAAGGCCGGAGTAGCCATCGACAGCGTCGAGGACATGAAGATCCTGTTCGACGGCATTCCGCTCGACAAAATGTCGGTCTCCATGACGATGAACGGGGCCGCATTGCCGATCATGGCGATGTACGTCGTTGCCGGCGAGGAACAAGGCGCCACGCCCGGGCAACTGGCCGGAACTCTGCAGAACGACATCCTCAAGGAGTTCATGGTCCGGAATACGTATATCTATCCGCCCACGCCTTCCATGCGGATCGTGTCCGATATCATTGCCTACACCTCGGCCAACATGCCGCGCTTCAATTCCATTTCCATTTCCGGGTACCACATGCAGGAAGCCGGTGCGACCTGTGCCCAGGAGCTGGCATACACGATCGCCGACGGCATCGAGTACGTACGTGCGGCGATCGACAGCGGTCTCGACGTGGATGCTTTCGCACCGCGGCTGTCGTTTTTCTTCGCCATCGGCATGAATTTCTTCATGGAAGTGGCCAAGCTGCGAGCGGCAAGGCTGTTATGGTCGACGCTCATGGCCGAGAAGTTTTCGCCGCAAGACCCGCGGTCACTGATGCTGCGCACGCATTGCCAGACCTCCGGCGTCAGCCTCACCGCCAGGAGCCCACACACGAACATCGTCCGGACCACGGTGGAAGCCATGGCCGCCGCTTTCGGCGGCACGCAGTCGCTACACACGAATTCATTCGACGAGGCCCTTGCGTTGCCGACGGAGTTTTCGGCGCGCATCGCTCGCAATACGCAACTCGTCCTGCAGGAAGAGACCGGCATCACGAAAGTCGTGGACCCTCTGGCCGGTTCCTACTACGTGGAAAACCTGACGAATGAACTCGCGGCCGCGGCGCGCGAGCTCATTGACGAGGTCGAGGAGATGGGCGGCATGACCAGGGCTGTTGAAACCGGCATGCCCAAGTTGCGCATCGAGGAGTCTGCCACCCGGCGCCAGGCGCGCATCGACCGCGGCGAGGAGACGATTGTCGGCGTCAACAAGTACCAGCAGGACGAAGAATCTGAAATCGACATTCTCGATATCGACAACGCGGCCGTGCGAGAAGCCCAGATCCGGCGACTCGAGACGGTGCGCAGCAGTCGAGACGAGCAGGAATGCGAGAAGGCCCTGCTCGCCCTGACCGAGGCAGCGGAGGAGAATACCGGCAATCTGCTGGCGCTCGCCATCGACGCCGCGCGTGCCAGGGCCACAGTCGGCGAAATTTCCGACGCACTTGAAAAGGTCTACGGACGGCATCGCGCCGTCACCCAGTCAATTTCGGGAGTTTACGGCGCCGTGTATGAAAACGATGATGAATTTGCAGCGCTACGGCAGCGGACTGTCGAATTCGAGAAAAACGAGGGCCGCCGCCCGCGTATGCTGATTTGCAAACTCGGCCAGGACGGGCACGACCGTGGCGCCAAGGTGATCGCAACGGCCTTCGCCGATATCGGTTTCGACGTGGACATCGGACCACTTTTCCAGACGCCGGACGAGGCGGTTCGCGAAGCGATCGAAAACGACGTTCACGTCATCGGCATCTCCTCCCAGGCCGCCGGCCACAAGACACTGGTTCCGCAGGTGATCGCCGGCCTGGAGAAGGAAGGCGCGGACGACATCGTCGTCATCTGCGGTGGCGTCATTCCGCCGCAGGATGTTGAAGGCTTGCTTGGCGGCGGCGTTTCCGCGGTATTTGCCCCGGGCACCAATATCCTGGAAGCCGCGGCTGAAGTACTCGATATCATAGAAAAGCGAAGGTTGGCACATGCATGAAGTAATCGAAGAACTCGAAAAAAAGCGCCAGGCGGCCGCACTCGGAGGTGGCCAGAAACGGATCGACACGCAACACAGCCGCGGTAAGCTGACCGCGCGCGAACGCATCGAGCTGTTGCTCGACGAGGGAAGCTTCGAAGAATGGGACACCTTCGTCGAACACCGCTGCACCGATTTCGGTATGGCCGACAAGAAGGTCCCCGGTGACGGCGTGGTTACCGGCACCGGCATGCTCAACGGCCGGCTCGTCTTTGTCTTCAGCCAGGATTTCACCGTTTTCGGCGGCTCCCTGTCCGAGGCGCATGCCGAGAAGATCTGCAAGCTCATGGACCAGGCCATGAAAGTCGGCGCGCCAGTGATCGGGCTGAACGATTCGGGCGGCGCCCGCATCCAGGAGGGCGTGGCATCGCTCGGCGGCTATGCCGAGGTTTTCCAGCGCAACGTGCTGGCGTCGGGGGTCATACCGCAGATCTCGGTCATCATGGGTCCTTGCGCCGGCGGTGCCGTCTACTCGCCCGCAATGACCGACTTCATCTTCATGGTGAAGGACACTTCTTACATGTTCGTCACAGGGCCTGAAGTGGTAAAGACAGTGACCCATGAAACGGTCACCGCCGAGGAACTCGGCGGCGCGCAGACCCATTCGACACTCTCCGGCGTCTGTGACCGCGCGTACGAGAATGACGTCGAGACCCTGCTGATGGTGCGGCGGTTCGTGAATTACCTGCCGTCGAACAATCGCGAAAAAGCGCCCCACCGGCCAACCCCGGACCCGGCCGATCGCCTGGAGATGTCGCTCGACACGCTGGTACCGGATAACCCGGCGATGCCTTACGACATGAAGGAGCTCATCTACAAGGTCGCAGACGACTACGAATTCTGGGAGTTACAGCCGGACCATGCCAGGAACATCGTGACCGGATTCGTTCGTATGGAGGGCCACACGATCGGTGTCGTGGCCAACCAGCCCGACGTCCTGGCCGGCTGCCTGGACATCAAGTCATCGATCAAGGCGGGCCGCTTCGTCCGTTTTTGCGATGCGTTCAATATTCCTATCCTGACTTTTGTCGACGTGCCGGGATTCCTGCCCGGAACGGCGCAGGAGCATGGCGGCATCATCAAGCACGGCGCAAAACTGCTGTTCGCCTACGCCGAGGCCACGGTTCCCAAAGTCACCGTCATTACGCGCAAAGCCTATGGCGGCGCCTATGACGTCATGTCCTCCAAGCATCTGCGTGGCGACGTCAACCTGGCCTGGCCTAGCGCCGAGATCGCCGTCATGGGGCCCAAAGGAGCGGTCGAAATCATATTCCGCGAAGACATCGGCGACGCAGACAAGATTGCCGGGCGCACCGAGGAGTATCGACAGAAGTTCGCCAATCCGTTCGTCGCAGGCAGCCGTGGATACATCGACGACGTTATCGCGCCTCACTCCACTCGAAAACGCATCTGCCGCTCGCTTGCCGTGCTACGCAACAAGAAGCTCGACAATCCATGGCGCAAGCACGACAACATTCCGCTTTAAAGGGGCTGCCGATGTTCAAGAAAATCCTGATCGCGAACCGCGGTGAGATTGCCTGCCGTGTGATCAAGTCCGCGCGCAGCATGGGCATCAGGACTGTTGCCGTCTATTCCGATGCCGACCGTGACGCGCTGCATGTCCAGATGGCCGATGAGGCGGTCAATATCGGCCCCCCACCCTCGGCGCAAAGCTATCTGATGAAGGACAAGATCGTTCAGGCCTGCCTGGACGCGGGCGCCGAAGCCGTGCACCCGGGCTACGGTTTTCTCTCCGAGAACGCCGAGTTCAGGGCAGCGCTGGGCGCGGCGAACATCGTCTTCATCGGCCCGAACACGCGCGCGATCGAAGCGATGGGCGACAAGATCACGTCCAAGAAACTGGCCGACGAAGCCGGCGTCAACACGATACCCGGCTATCCCGGTGCAATGAAAGACGCCGAACACGCTGTCGAGGTGGCCAACGAGATCGGCTACCCGGTCATGCTCAAGGCAACGGCCGGCGGCGGCGGCAAGGGCATGCGCGTGGCCCGCAACGACGATGAATGCCGGGACGGCTTCGAGCGGGCTGCAAACGAGGCCCGCTCGAGCTTCGGCAATGACCAGATCCTGGTCGAGAAATTCATCGAGGAACCGCGGCACATCGAGATCCAGGTCATGGCCGACCGCCATGGCAACGCCGTATACCTCAATGAACGCGAATGCTCACTGCAACGGCGTCACCAGAAAGTCATCGAGGAAGCGCCGTCGCCGTTTCTCGACGAAACCACCCGCCAGGAGATGGGCAACCAGGCCGTTACGCTTGCAAAGGCCGTGGATTATGAGTCAGCCGGGACCGTCGAGTTCATCGTCGACACGGACCGGAATTTCTATTTCCTCGAGATGAATACCCGGCTGCAGGTCGAGCACCCGGTCACCGAGTTGATCACGGGCCTCGATCTCGTCGAAATGATGATTCGCGTGGCCAACGGAGAAAAACTGCCGGTCGAGCAGTCGGACGTTCCGATCAATGGCTGGGCGATCGAGTCCCGCGTCTACGCCGAAGACCCGGCGCGCAACTTCCTGCCGTCGACCGGCCGGCTCGTGTACTACCGCCCGCCGGCAGAGAATCAGCACGTTCGCGTGGACACCGGCGTTTACGAAGGCGGCGAGATCTCGATGTTCTACGACCCGATGATCGCCAAGCTCATCACCTATGGCGCAGACCGCGAAGAAGCCCGCGCTCGCATGTGTACCGCGCTCGATCAATTCGTCATACGCGGCGTGTCCAGTAACCTCTGTTTCCTGGCGGCGCTGATGCGGCATCAACGCTTCATCGATGGCAACATCTCTACGAACATGATCGGTGACGAGTATCCTGCCGGGTTCGATCCGTCGGGCGGTGAACTCGAGGACCCCACGATTACCATCACGGTAGCGGCCTCGATGTTGCGCGGTTACCGCGATCGCGCCGCGCAGATCGACGGCCAGTTGCCCGGGCACGAGCGCGAGGTACCGGAAGACTGGGTTGCGATCTTCGATGGCCAGCATCACCCGGTCACCATCGTGCCCGTGGAAGGCGGCTTCGATATCACTATCGACGGCAAGGTCAATGGGGTCCGCACAGCCTGGGCGTTTGGCCAGCAGCTCTTTACCGGCACGATCAACGGCACGGAAGTGTTCGCCCAGGTCGAGCGCGCCGCACAGACCTACCGCGTGCAGCATGCCGGTCGCCTCTCCGACGTTACTATTCTTACGCCGCGCGCTGCCGAACTGTTCAAACACATGCCCGTGAAAGTCGCGCCCGACATGTCAGGGTTCCTGCTGTCTCCGATGCCGGGTTTATTGGTTTCGCTTTCCGTCAAGGAAGGCGACACCGTAAGCGCCGGCGAGCAGTTGGCCGTGGTCGAGGCCATGAAGATGGAGAATACGCTGCACGCGGAGCGTGACGGTGTCGTGGCGAAGATCTATTGCGATATCGGCACGAGTCTTGCCGTAGATGACAAGATCCTGGAACTGGAGTAGCGCTTTGCCGCCAACAAAGCGCACGCCCGATTCGTTGCAGGATACCGACACGCTGGCAGACGGCGTTATCGCAGGGAACCGGAGGGTGCTTGCGCAGGCCATCACGCTGATCGAGTCTACGCGCAGCGACCACCGCGCGGCTGCCGCTGCTCTGCTCGAGCGGCTGATGCCGTCGGCCGGTAACTCGATCCGGCTGGGAATATCGGGTGTCCCCGGGGTTGGAAAATCGACGTTCATCGAGGCACTGGGCAACCATGTGATCGATGCCGGTCACCGCGTGGCCGTGCTCACTGTAGATCCCTCTTCGGCGATAAGCGGCGGTTCGATCCTGGGTGACAAGACGCGCATGGAACAGCTGTCGCGCCGCGACGAGGCTTACATCCGCCCCTCGCCTGCCGGCAGTACGCTGGGCGGTGTCACGCGCCGCAGCCGCGAGGCAATGATCCTCTGCGAGGCGGCCGGTTTCGATGTCATCATCGTCGAGACCGTGGGCGTCGGACAATCCGAAACCAAGGTGGCGGACATGACCGATATGTTCGTGCTGCTGCTTCTGCCCGGCGCCGGCGACGAACTGCAGGGCATCAAGCGCGGCATCGTGGAACTGGCCGATCTCATCCTGATCAACAAGGCGGATGACGACCTGGTACAACTCGCCGCGCGAGCGGCGGCAGAATATCGTAATGCCTTGCGGCTGCTGCATCCCCGTTCGCCGAACTGGAAGGTCGAGGTTCAAAGCTGTTCGGCACGTGACGGCGCAGGCATCGCCGAAACCTGGGAGACCGTATTACGCCATCACGAAATGCTGCAATCCACTGACGAACTCACGGCGCGTCGCGCAGCGCAGGCCCGCGACTGGATGTGGTCGGACGTTAGCGACAACCTCGTCGAGGCACTCAAGAGCGATCCGCAGGTCCGCAAGCAACTGGCGGCGCTGGAAGCGGCAACCAGCGAGGGCCGGGTGCCGCCAACGATTGCCGCCAGGAACCTGCTCGAGATTTTTCTCGAACGTCACAAGGAAACAGGGCGCTAATTCCAACCCGGAGGTACAGATGAGCAGCCGTCCATTCAAAGTGCTTGGCATACAGCAGATCGCCGTAAGCGGGTTGGACAAGACCCGCTTGCGTTCGCTGTGGGTGGATACCCTCGGCCTCGAATTGAGCGGCACCTACCGGAGCGAGTCGGAGAACGTCGACGAAGACATCGCGGTTCTCGGTGCAGGCCCGCTGAAAGTGGAGGTTGATCTCATGCAGCCGCTCGACCCGGACGCAAAACCCCGGGTACAGTCGCCGCCCCTGAATCATGTCGGGCTGTGGATCGACGATCTGCCGGCGGCGGTCGAGTGGCTCAGCAGCCAGGGCGTACGGTTCGCGCCCGGCGGCATCCGCAAGGGCGCTTCCGGTTTCGACATCTGTTTCATCCATCCGAAAGCAAACGACGAATTTCCGATCGGCGGGGAAGGCGTGCTGATCGAGCTGGTCCAGGCGCCGCCCGAGGTGTGTGAAGCCTTCGGGAAGCTGACGTAAACCCATTCAAAGAGCACGGAGTATCGGCGCGATGCGCGACTACGAACAACACATCCTGTACGTCTTCCCGGGGCAGGGATCTCAATACGCGGGCATGGGCAGTGATCTTCATGAAGAATTTGCTGTTGCGAAAAAGATCTACGCCCAGGCCGGCGAAGTCCTCGGTTACGACATCGCGGAGCTGTCCTTTAAGGACCCGGAGGACAAGCTCAACCTGACGCGGTATACGCAACCGGCTCTGCTGACCCATTCAGTCGCGTGCCTCGAGATCTTCAGGGAGCTGACCGACGACCGCCTGAAACCCGCTATCGCCGCGGGCCACAGTCTCGGCGAATACACGGCACTCGTTGCCGCGAGGGTCCTCAGCTTCGAGAGCGCTCTCAAACTGGTACAGAAACGCGGCGAGCTGATGGGCACCCACGGCGAAGGCGAGATGAGTGCTTTTCCGCTGGCGCTCGACGTCATCAAGCCCATCGCCGAGAAGCACCGCTGCGCAGTCGCAGGCTGCAACCTGCCCGAACAGACGGTCGTCGGCGGCCGCAGCGAAGACCTGGAACTGGTGGAGCAGGAGGTCCAGGAACAGTTCGCGAGAAAGCGTCCGGTGCGATTGAAGACCGAAGGCGCCTTCCACACCTACTACATGGACAAAGCGGCAGAGCTGTTTCGGCCGGTGCTGGAAGAGGCCAGCTTCGGGTCAGCCGAGGCGCGCGTCCTGTCGAATTACACGGGCGGCTTTCACGAAACCGATCCGGCAACGATCAGGGACGGTCTGTACTACCAGCTGTTCAACCCGGTGCTGTGGCATGCGAACCTGCTGGCGGCATTCGGCGAGGGCGTCAAGATGATCTTCGAGTTCGGCGGTGGCATCGGCTCCGCGGATGCGCCTGACGGCAAGCGGCCGAACCTGGAAGGCATGATCAAGCGGGCCAGCAAGGCTGCGCAATACGAAGCGCAGTACCATGCGGCGATCAATGCGCCGACCGTCAGGGAGACGGCGGGCTTCGTGAACGATCCTGAAGCGGGCTAGCGCGGGCTGCGCGATGACGCCTCGATCTGCCTGATGGTGTCGTTTATCGCGACCAGCCGCTCGGCTTGCTCGAGGTGGAGCCGCTCGACCATCTGCCCGTTGAGGCTGATGACGCCTTTATCGCGGTTCGCGGGTAGCGCGAAAGCCTCAATCACCATTTTCGCCTGGCTGAGCTCGGTGTCGCTCGGGGAGAAGACACGGTTGGCGGTCTCGATCTGCGCGGGGTGGATCAGGGTCTTGCCATCGAACCCGAGTACTCTGCCCTGCTCGCACTCGGCCGACAGGCCGGTGTCATTATTGATGTCGTTATAGACGCCGTCGATTGCGGCCAGGCGATACGCGCGCGCCGCCACCAGCGCCGCAGACAGAGAATACATGAATGCGTGACGATCGGGCGTCGGCACAGCGTCGTATTCCCTGGCCAGGTCGTTGGTGCCCATCACGAGGCCCGCCAAACGCGTATCGGCAGAGGCTGCCGCGATCTCGTGGATATTGAGAATTGCGAGCGGCGTTTCGATCATCGCCCAGAGAGCCAGGTCGGACGATGCCCCCGCGTCGCTCAGGAATTGATCGGCGGCGCGGACGTCGTCGCCACTCCTTACCTTCGGTACCAGCACGCCATCGACGCCGGCCGAAGCGGCCATCTCGAGATCGTCCCGACCCCACTCCGTCTCGAGACCGTTGGCGCGGATTACGACTTCGCGGGCGCCATAAGCGCGACCGCCGACCGCGTTCAGGATGGCTTCTCTGGCATCCGCCTTCGCCTCGGGTGCCACGGCATCTTCCAGGTCCAGGATCAAAGCATCCGCAGGCAGCGACTTTGCTTTATCAAGTGCGCGGGCATTGGCCCCGGGGACATACAAACAGGAACGGCGCGGGCGTAGCAAAAGGGGTTTGTCGATTCGGCGTGACATGGACGCTCATTATGCCCCATGACATTGCGCTTCGACCGCGAATGCCTACGGTTGCGTCGTCCCGGTTGCATCCCAGGTCGCGCGGCCGTCATACAGGCTGAACGCCATACCCCGGATCAAGGCACCTTCCAGGCCCATCGCACTGGCCGACACCTCCAGCCGTACCCACTCACCCACCGGCGGCAGCGGCCCAACGTAATAGCGGCTGCTGGTGCCGGGCGTGCCGACATTAATCAGGTCCTCTCCCCAGTACGCATTGTGTCGCCACGTTCCGTTCGTGTCCCACGACAACATCACCTCGCGCGGCGGGTTCAGCGGATCAAGATAGATATAGGCATACAGCGTGTCTCCCGCCTGCACCAGCATCGGGTTCAGGGCACCGGTAAAGTAGTGCTGATGGAACCCGGCCGCCAGCGCCGACTGATGCGCCAGCACACCCGAGTACGGCAGCGGATCCGAACTCACCCAGTTCCACTCACCCACCAACGACGCCCCCACAGGCGCCGCATCATCAAACCACACCACATCGTTGCCATCGTCATCGACAATCGTCAGATGCGACTCGGACTCGGTACCCAGACTCGCACCCGTCGCATTACTCAACGTCAACAACACCGACTCGTTGCCTTCAACCAGTCCGTCGTCAATGATCGGCACACTGAAGGTCCGGCTGGCTTCGCCGTCAGCAAAACTCAGGGTGCCAGCCGCCGCCACATAATCCACGCCCGCAACCGCATTAAAATCGGCCGTCGCATAGTCGACGCTAAAGGCTCTGCTGGCACCACCGGTCCGGCTCACCGTAATCGTCGCCGAGCCACCCGTCTCGCTGACACTGAAGCTCGGATCGCTGAACTCCACGTAGACCGGTGGTGGCGGTTCGTTCGCACACGTGTAGACCCTGACGTCGTCGAGTACCCAGCCGAACGGCCCGCTGGTCAAGGCGTCGGTACTGGTATGCCAGCGAAAGCGGACGTTCTGGCCTCTCAGGGAACTGAGATCCAAGCGCGTGGAGACATAACCGTGGCTTTCAGCACCAAACGCGGGATGTTCGCTATTGGGATTGGCCGGGTTACTTTGAATCGCTCCATTGTAGGCCTGTCCACTCTCGAACAGCGGACCGATATCAGACCACGTCGCTCCCGCATCGGTACTGTACTCGACAAAACCGCCGTCCCAGTAGGCCAGTTCGAACGTGTCCCAGTCCAATGACGCCTCGAAGCCGAAAGAGTGCTTGAAGTGGAGATACGGCCTGCCGGTAACGGGCAACGGCACGTCTACGTTCATCTCAGCGGTTGCGTCCGTGCTCACAAAGGTGTCGCGACCCCAGAGCATGAACTCACCGGAAGCCGCGTAGCCGAAATCGTGGATCCATGCTGATCCAGGGCTGCCGGAGACGTTCGCGAGACTCCACTGGCTCGCACCGTTTTCGAAGTCGTCGAAGAAGATATCGTCAGGAGGGTCGCCGCCAATGCAAATGGGAGCATCTGGATTGAAGTTTGCCGGATCGGTGTTCATTTCCACTGCATCGACGGCAGCCTGGACACTGAGGCAATCGACACTGGTGATGCCGTCCACGCCTACGAGGTTCTGGCACGCCTGTATCAGCGCCGTGTAAAGATCGGCGTAGTCCGAGCCGGAGGTGAGCAAACTGGTCTGGACCTCATAATAGATATCGGCGACCTTGCTAATTCCCAAACCGTTGACGGTGTAGCCGTTGAACGAATCGCCGTCAGTCATCAGGTAGGCAGCCTTGTTGTTGATGCCGCTGTTGAAGTGCACGCCGCCGTTATCGCCGGAGCTGAAGTAATAAAAAGGACTCGACATCTTATCGGGATCACCCAGCGCAGGAGGATCCGACATGCTCCGAATGATGCCGATCGAGTTCGACAGGTCTTCGCCAATCAGCCAGCGCGCGGACGGGGAATCGTCGCCGGCGCTATTGGTGAGGTCGATGAACTCGCCCCAGACATCGGACAGGGATTCATTGATAGCACCGGACTGGTAGTAATACAGAAGCTGGGAGGTGTTTTCGGTGATGCCGTGAGTGATTTCGTGGCCAGCCACATCGTCGACCACGAGCCCTGCGCAATACACCACCTGCGACCCGTTCCAGAATGCATTTGGGCAGAGAAAATCACTGTAGTGCACGGTCGATACCAAAGCCTGCCCGGCATTGTCGAGGCCATCGCGACCGTGTTCACCAAAATAAAAATCGTAGGTGTCGCCGGCAAACTGGTGGGCGTTTCGAGCTTCGCTGTCTCCAGCCGCACAGCCCGGGTCACTTTCGTCGCAAACGAGTGTGCCAGGCAGATTATTCGTGTTATTAGCGGTATAGGTTTCCCGTGCCTTTGCCCGCTCGATAAGGTTGATGTGCACGGTAATGCCGCCGGTGTTTGCGTCGATAAAGAGAAGCTCGCGAATACTATGAGGTTCCTGCTTATCCGTCACCTCGATGCGCCAGACGGTGCTCGCCGCGCGGTCTCCGGGTTTTAGCAACCTGGGATCGAGAATCCAAAGCTCCGGCACGCTGGTCCTTAACAGCCGTTGTTGCAACTTGTACCACTTTGCAACTGTTCCGACTGCCAATCTGCGTGCCTGACCGGGATTGATATCCGCCTGAACATCAATATCGATACTTCGACTGACCTCTCCGCTCATGGAGATGAGCCGCTGGTATTTGTCCAGGTTGACCTTCAACTCGCCGGCCAGGACAGGAACGCCCTGGTGAAATTGCCGAAAGTGGTGGATCGAACCGCCGAGCAGTTTGATTTTCTCGCTTACCGGTTGCATTTCGAGTTCCGGGCGCGAGAGCCCGAACAGCGGTCCGAAATGTTTGACGGCCTCCATCGAGGCAACTTCCGGGCGGGTCACCGCGTTGACCGAAGGCACCATCAGTGGCGAGCCCCGCGATGCGCCGATATGGCGCACCACGCCAGATTGCCGATCGGTTTCTACGCGAACGTTTTGCGTTTGGAGATCGTCGATCAGTTCGCTGATTTGTGTTGGGGTGTCAGCGCTGGCGCACAGGACCGCAAGGCCTGCCACCAGTCCCACGAGCAGTCGAGTCATCTTGTCACCCGTCCTTCGGGTCTTATTCTCGCCCTTGTCCTTCCAGCATGATTCTCACCATACGTCCTTTTATCAGGATAGACGGTATTTGGCCGACTGGTGACCTTATATTGCATAAGGTCCGACACGGATCAGCGGCTTTCGCTCGCTGCTACTGCACTTCGCAAATCGTGCGCTCCCCCCAACCTGTGACTGTAAAGAGCTTCCCGCCCAGCTCGCGGCACTCTTGTTCGTCCGTTACGCCATCATAAACACGCTTGATGTATTTCTCTTCAGGACCGGGGCAGTAGTCGCTACAGGCAAAGACCTCTACGATCTTCGGGGCATTCAGGGACTCGGTATCAGTCTCGCTGACGCAGGCGGCACTTGCGCCAGCCACAAGGAGAAAGACAGACCTGCAAGCCACGTTCATCACTCCATCATTCTAGTACAGACAATGGGTCGAACCGCGGTCAATCCCGCTGATGGGTTGAACAGGCCTGAAGTTGCGGAAATTGCGATTCGAACGCGAAAACCTACGACATGCCTCGCCACCAGCGCCGCAGCGCGTCTGCTTCACACGGCAATTCCGCGATCTCGCCCCCCGTCACATCGCGCCAGCGGGCCAGGGCTGGTTCGGGCACCAGCACCAGGGTCGGCAAGCCGGCCGCGATGACGGCCAGCATGTCATACGCCAGCCCGGCTCCGCTTTCCTCCTGCTCGCCGAATTTTTCGGCGATGACGAGGTCCGGCCGGTCGATGAGCGCACGTCGCAATGGCGCGCCGGCATCGGCGAGCGCGGCCGTGTCCAAGGTGCATTCCTTGCCATCCGGCCAGTTGCGGCTGGGTTGATTGATCATGACGCGGTTGCCGGTAGCGAGGTCGACGCTGTCGATATGTGTGCGGCGGCCCTGGTCGTCGAAGAAAGCCTCCTGCACCATGCCGCCGATGCGGCAACCGCCGTCCGTCAATTCCCGCGCAAAGTCGATCAGCGCTCGGCGATCGTGTTCGTCGATTCGAAAGACGACGGCGGCGGCTCGAATATCAGGTTGGGTGCTCACGATTTCCTGCGTTGTGCGAACCGGGAGATGGTACCAAGAGAAAGAGGCAGGCCGAACCGCGATTTTTCCCCGGGTGCCGAGGCTCAGCCGCTCGGCGCGACCCGAAACGGCCGGCCGACTGCCGAAGCCATGCCGCCCTGTTTTGTGTAATCATGGCTTTGCAGGGGTTGCGGAGAAGTCCGTTGGCGGAAGCGATCGAGACACCCGACAATAATAATGTAAGCCGCAATAGCTCGTCACCGTGGCCGGATATCGAAGGCGAGGCAGTCGCTTTCCTGCTCGATGTGCGTGATGACGTCGAGGCGAGGCTGCTGCGCGACTGGGTGGATGCCTCGAAGGCAGAAACCGGTTCGAGCCCCCGCTATGCGTTCGTCAAGCTCCCCAGGGGCCGTGCAGGCGACTGGCTGAGCGCCGTGCCGGCGCAGGGCGACGACGTCTGGATGCAGCCACTGCGCATCGCCTGGTTGCCGCCTGCGCGCAAGGGCGGCCGTGCATTCATTCAAGACCTTTTCTCCGGTCGCATCGCTGAGCCCGGCAAGGCGCGGCGGCGATGGCTCGCCCGGCACAGGCCCGAGCGGATCGCGTACGTTGTTGGCGATGGCGCATATCTGGGTGAACTGCGCGAACGACTGGCCGTGGCCGAGGCAACCGTTGATGAGGAAGAGCTTTCGGAGTTTGTCGCCAGCCAGGCACTGATTGCACTCGAACGTTCGGAACGCACCGTGCGTGGCGCGCGTTACAAAGTACCCCGCATTCTGCACAGCGACGTTTTTGCGAACGCGGAATTTCGGAACGTCATCGCAAATGTCGCTCAACAACGCGATCGCTCCGTGCAGGATGTGCAAGAGCAGGCTGCACGGTATTTGCGTGAAATGGCGGCGACACAAACGCCGTTCTCCCTTGAAATGATGAACGCCCTCTACCGGTCGGCGTGCCACAGCCATCACGATGCGGCTATCGATGTCGATCAATCACAAATCGAGCGGGTCGCACGCACCATGACGTCGCGGCCTGTCGTCTTCCTCATCAGTCACAAGTCGATGCTCGATACGATGGCCCTGTCGCTGGTGCTGTTCGATGCCAATCTGCCGCTGCCGCTCACTTTCGGGGGCATCAATCTGAACAAGCCGGGGCTCGGCGCGTTCGCGCGCCGTGCCGGTATCATCTTCTTGCGGCGTTCGTTCCAGGACAACGAGATCTACAAGGCGACGTTTCGCCGCTACATCGACTACCTGATCGAAAAGCGATTTTCGTTGCTCTGGGCCCTGGAGGGCACGCGCTCTCGCACGGGCAAGCTGCTGCCGCCACGATTCGGCCTGTTTAACTACGTTCTCGAGTCGATACTGAGGACCAGGCTGTACGACGTGACGTTCGTTCCTGTCAGCGTCGTCTACGACCAGATCACCGAGGTCGAGGACTATTCGATCGAACAGCGCGGCCAAAAGAAACGACCGGAGGGAATCACCTGGCCGCTCCGCTTCCTGAGGCGTGGCAGGCCGCGCGGCCAGATACATCTCCGGTTCGGCGAGGGCCTGACAATCCGGGAGCTGGTCGAACCGGCCGAGCTCGAGGCGGGCATCGACGATCGGCGCAAACAGGTGCTCGTACCGACCCTGGCATTCGAAGTCGCCGTCCGTATGAACGCGGCAACACCGATCACGGCCACGGCAATTGTGACGCTGATCCTGCTCGCCGGCGGCAACCGCGCACAGAGCCTGGCCGAGATCCAGGGGGTCGCCCGCGCCGGTGCGGCACTGATCCGGCGTCGGCATCTGGAAATTGTCGGGCGCTCCAATTTTCGGGACGCCGAGGCCGTTCTCGCGACGCTCGCTGAACTCCACGTGACCGGGATCGTCAGTTACCTGGACGAGGGTACTGAGAGGCTCTATGCCATCAGCGCAGACCAGCACCTCAACGCCGCGTACTACCGAAACACGGCGATCCACTACTTTATTCTCGATGCCTTCGTCGAGATTGCGCTGTTGGACGCAGCGTTCGAAGCTGGCGATCCGAGCGAAGCATTCTTCGCCCGCACCAGCGATCTCAGGGAAATGTTCAAGTTCGAATTCTATTTGCCACGGCGGGCCGACTATCGGGCGGAAATAGAAAGACGCGTGGGCGACCGCTTTGACGACTGGGAAAACGCCGTACGGGGTAAAGAGGCAGGTGTTCGCTCCGCACTCGAACAGGCTCAACCGCTGGTGGCCCACGGCGTTCTGCGTTCGTTTGTCGACGCTTATCGCGTCGTAGCGAGCGTTCTCGCCTCCTCCGGCGCAGATGCCGTCGAGGACAAGAGCGCATTCCTCTCACGGTGCCTGAAGACCGGGAAACAGGAATTGCTGCAAGGGCGCGTGTTCTCAGCCGAGTCGATTTCGAAGTCGCTTTACGAAACCGGGTGGAAGCTCGCCAACTACAGGGGCCTGCTGGCCGCCAACCAGGCAGAAGCTCGCCGCAATTTTCACCAGGAGTTTTGCCAGATCAGAAGCCGGCTGGACGCGATACTCGCGATCGCCCTGGCACGGGCTGACAATCTGTAGCCCGTCGTCAGCCGGCACCATGGCGTTCCCGCCATGCCTGAAATTCTCGAGATTGCGGTTCGACGCCGCATACCGTTAAACGTATCGGAACCGCCGCGCCGCGAGCACGCCGAAAGCGGCTGCCGCGCCGATCAGCAGAAGCACATGCGGCACGACGGACGCGGCGCCGGCCTGGAAACTGATGAGCTTGTGCAGGGCGTCCATCGTCCAGCCCGTCGGAATCGCCTTCTGGATCATTTGCATCCATTCGGGCGTAATCTCGATTGGCCACCAGCAGCCACCGAGCGCAGCGAGCAGATTGGCCGCGAGCACGCCGAGGCCGCCGGCCTGCGCCGCGGTCCTGGCCACGGTGCCCAGCCAGAGTCCGGCCGAGGCGCAGAACCCGGCCCAGGCCGTGAGCACAACGATGACCATGGCGATATCGGGCCCCCAGTCCATCGCGAACAGGAACGTGCCGAACAACAGGGCTGTGGAGACCTGGACCGCTGCAAGAACCATGCGCCCTTGCCACTTGCCGGCAATCACTTCGCCGCGCGAGATCGGCGCCGAGGCAAGGCGTCTCAGCAGGCCCTGCGTCCGCTCCTGGACCAGCATCGTGCCGCTGCTCGTCAGCAGCACGAGCAGTGTGAACATGACGAGGATGCCCGGCACGGCCTGCTGGAACCCCGATGGAATTTCTTGCCTCTTGCCCGCCGTCGAAACGTCGAGTTGCCACACGCGCGGTGCTTCGTTGACGATTGCGAGTGCGTCTCTGCTCAGCGGGCCCGCGGTTGCGTCGGCGACGATGATGTCGGCCAGCACCGTGTACAGGGAACGCTGAATGCGAATCTCCTCGAACTCCCGGCCGAGCGCGTCTGCCTTGGTGTCATAGATTGCGGTCACCGGTTCTTCGGCGAGCAGCCTGTCGCTCATGTCTGCGGCAAACGTGAGCGTCCTCACCGGCGCGGCTGCTGTTTCGCTGCTCTGGAGCGCCTCGACCCAGGTGGGCGCAAAGTCGTTGGCCTCGAGTCTCAGGTCGATTTGCTCCTTGAGGAAACCGGGCCGTTCGGCAACCACGGTCAGCGGCGTCGCCTGGCCGCCGCTGACGCCGGACGAGAAGCCTGCCGTCACCGTGCCGATGAAGTAAAAGAAAATCGGCGGCATGATGAACAGCCACAACAATGTCGATCCCTCGCGTAACTGGTTACGCACGTCCTGCCAGCCGATGAACAGCAGGTTCCTCACCGCATCACCGCCTTGCAAACCCGGTCCGCAGGCGCAGGACGCTGACCGCGAGCCCGCCAGCGGTGATGGCAACGACCGTCAGCCAGCTTTGCGCGTCGATCGACCAGGTCGTCGCCGAGGTAAGCTCGCCTGTCAGCCGGTCCGCGATGAAACCGTTCGGCGAAAGCCGTCCGATGTTCGCTATCCAGTCCGGCAATGCCGCGAGCGGGAAGAAGCTGCCGCCTGCCATCAGCAGCGGAAACAGCAGGATCGTCGTCACGAGGTTTGCCGCGCGGTTGTTCGGGAACATCATCTGCAGCGCGGCGAGCCACGCGAACAACCCGACGCCGCCCAGGGAGACCCATACAAGGGACGGGATGAACTTGCTCCACACGATGCCGTGGTAGGCGAAGCCGACGACCAGTACGACGGCGGTCACGACACCCATGACCGCCGCCGCAGCGATAGCCTTCCCGGCCACGAAGCCTGTCAACGCACCCGGTGCCGACACGAGCCGCCGCAGCGTGCCCTTGTCGCGCTCGATCCAGTAGTCCGCCGCCAGGCTGTTTGAGGCGAACAGCACCGCCATCAGGATGATGCCCGGCAGGAACAGCAGCGCGTAGTTAGGTTGCGGTTCTGCGGGCGGCGGCCCGACGATCTGGAGGTCGATTGCCATTGGATCCGTCTTGTCGATGATCCTGTTGATCTTGTGCTGGATATCGACCGAGATCGCCGCAATGAACGCATCGCTCGGTGCGCCCTCGAAACCGGCGTCCGTGATCGACCTGAGTTCGGGTCCCAGCAGGCGCTGCAGGTAGAAGCCGGCGTCGAGCAGGATCTCGGTGACGTCCTGGATGATGCCCGGCAGGATCGTCTGTGACGGGTTTGTCTTGAGCGTCAATGTTACGGGCGTCTCATTGAGCAACGCATCCTGGAAGCCTTCCGGGATCGTCAGGAAAGCGCTCGCCTCGCCGTCGTTGATGCGGGCCTCGCCCTCTTTGGCACTCACCTGCTCGACAATGATCAGTTCGCCGAGCTGCTCCTGGCTGTAGGCACCGACGACGAAACCGCTCAGCAAGGAGTCGTCCTCGTCCGCGATGAGCAGCGTGCCCGTCGGGCTGCCGCCACCGCCGTCTATCATCGACGTGATCAACCCGCCGATCAGGAACGGGATGCCGAGCCAGATCAACACGGCCGTGCGATCCTGTGCCCAGCGCGCGAGGTCCTTCCTCACCGATGCAAGCAGGAAGCTCATCACTACTCGCGCAGCTCCTTGCCGGTCAATAACAGGAACAGCGTCTCGAGGTTGGGGCTGCGCAGGCTGGTCTCGGTGACGTTGCCGCCGGCGCCACTTATCGCGGCAAATATCTTCGGCAAGTGGTGTGACGCAGCCGACAGCGTGAGCAGCAATGAGTCCTCAGCCTGGCTCAGGATCTCGAGGTCGGCAATGTCCTCCCTAAGCCCTTCGATAGCCTCACTTGTCGCGCTGTCCGGGAACTGCCCATTGAGCTGCAGCGCGTCACGCGCGCCCAGCTGCGCTTTGAGTTCGGCGACGGTTCCCTGCGCGATGATCTTGCCGTGATCGATGATCGCGAGCGAGTCGCACAGGCGTTCCGCCTCTTCCATGTAGTGCGTGGTGTATAGGACGCAGGCGCCCGAATTTCGCTCGGTCTCGACGAGGTCGAACAGTTTCGCTCGCGACTGCGGATCGACGCCGACGGTCGGTTCGTCGAGCAGCAACACCTTCGGCTGGTGGACGACACCGCAGCCGAAGTTGAGGCGACGTTTCATGCCGCCCGAGAATTCCTTCGGCAGGTCCTTCGCCCGGTCCGCGAGGCCGATGAGCTCGAGCACGGTGGCAACCCGATCCTCGAGCGCCGTGCCGCGCAGGCCGTAGGCCTTGCCCCAGTACCGCAGGTTGTCCACCGCGGGAAGGTCTTCATAGAGCGCGAGCTCCTGCGGCACAATACCGAGTGACCGCCTTGCCGCTGTGCCATCTTTGATCACGTCGTGGCCAGACACGGCGATGCGGCCCGCGGTCGGCGTCAACAAGCCCGAGATGCAGTTGATCGTGGTGGATTTGCCGGCGCCGTTCGGACCGAGCAGGCCGAATACGGTGCCAGCCCGTGCTTCGAAAGAAACGTCGTCGACTGCCGTCAGGTCACCGTATTCTTTTACCAGTTGTTCGACTACCAGCATCCCCTGTCCCTGCGCGGCGCGTTGAGCGGCCAATAATGGCAGAGGCAGGAGTAATCGGGCAATCGCGCGCGCTGTATGTTTCTGCAGCCGTTGTGCGGTTCGGCTGATTCACCAACACACGAATTTATCTTGCACCCACGGAGACCGAAAGACGGGCAAACCAGCACTTCAGGTCACGCCGATCCCGGGCTTGACGAAAATTGCTCGTAATCCAAGGACGAGGTGCCGGGCAAAAACCGCCATCATCAAGCTACGAGGGTCCACGACCAGCGCTGGCCGGAACCGCCGGCCGTGGACTTTTGCGCGGACTACTCGAAGTTGGCCCTGAGCCTCAGGTAGTAGAACCCGCCGTTGAAGCCGTAAGGCGATGTCAGCGCGTACTTGACGCCGAGGAACTGCGACACGGGCTCCTGCTCGTTTTCCGGCAGTTCGTCGAACAGGTTCTCCGCGCCGAGCGTCACCGTGTAGTTGTTGGCGAACGTCAGGTGGAGCTCTAGATCGACGAGCACGGAGGATCCGTATTCGTATTGATCCGAGGCATCGCCGGGACTGAAAAGCCCGCCCGTCGTCGCCCAGCCGTCGTAGTAGTTGAAGCGCAGCAACCCACCGAACATGTCACGCGAGTAGTCGAACGTTAGCACCGCGCGATTCTCGGGGATCTGGTTTTCGAGGTCGAAGACCCGCGACTGGTTGATCGTGCCCGCGCGAACGTCCTTGACCGTCTGCTGGTTATGGTTGTAGCGGAAGTCGGTCAGCAGGGTGCCGCCCCCGAGATCGGCCGAGTTGGTCGCCGCCAGGTCGAAACCCGAGACCTCGGACTTGAAGCCGTTGACGAAGAAGTTCGCATTGGTACCGATCAGCAGGTTGGCCTGGTCACTCGGCACGCCCGCGTCCAGCAGTGCCTGCAGGTCGCCGGCCTCGATCGTGTTGTTCAACAACGCGAGGCGATCCTCGATCTCGATGAAGTAGACGTCCGCCGTGAAGCTCCAGGCATCGTTAGGAGTGAAGATGGCGCCCGCCGTGAAGCTCGTCGACTCCTCGGGGTTGAGTGGCACGGCGCCCAGCGCGATGGCAACCGGGTTGTCCACCGGGTAGGTACCGTTCGGGATCAGCGCTCCCGTCGAATCGGAGGTGGTAGTGATGTTGAGCGTGTTGACCTGGCCCGGCGTCGGCGCCCTGAAGCCCGTGTTGACGGTCGCGCGCAGCGCAAACTGATCGGTGAAGTCATACCGGCCGGCGAGCTTGAAGTCGAAGGTCGAATCAAACTCGTCGTAGTCCTCGCCGCGTAGCGCGAGTGAGCCCGAGAGCTTGTCCGTAAAATCGGTCTCCAGGTCGACGTAAGCGAAAATGCTGTCGCTTTCGAAGCTGCCCGCAGAATCCGTCGGGAAGCCCTGGAAGCCGTCCGAGCCGACGCCGAAGATCGCGGCCGTGGGCCCGGCCTGGATCGAGGCCGGGTCGCCGGCGCCGATCTCGTAGGTTTCGTTGCGCCAGCCGCCACCGAAGGCGATGTTGAGCGGCGAGCCGGCGAACGTCTTGACGAAGTCGCCCTGCAGGCTGCTCTCCTCCTGCGTCAGCGAGCCAGGACGAAACTCGGTCGGCGACAGGCTGCCCTGGCTAGGGTTGATCGTTTCGCCGACGACGTAGTCGACCTCGTTCTGTGCAAAGCGGCCGTTCACGTCCCAGGTCAGATGCGGCGAGAACTCGCCACGTCCGCCGATCACCAGCGAAAAGTCCGAAATGTCGGCGCCAAAGTCGGGGTTATAACCGCCCGGGAACAACGAGAAGATCGGGTTGCGCAGTACAAAGCCACTGGCACTTGATGCGCCCGGCACGTCGCCCACCGGTACGAGGTAGTCGGCGGGATTCAGGCCTTGTCCGCTGATGCTGTCGACGAGCGCCTGGTCCGCCGCATCCGGCAGGCCGTCTCCATCGTTGTCGATTTGCAGTGTCGTACGTGCGGCAACCTGCTGCTGCTCGGCCGGATCGGTCAGGACCGGTGTCCGGTAGAAGAAGTCGGAGACCGTCTCGTTATCCATGAAAGTCGCAAAACCGTACAGCGTCGTCGTATCGGACACGTCGATGCCGGCGTTGACGAGAAACTTGATAGCCTCGACCTTTGGATCGCCCCAGCGTTGGCCGAAGCCGTTCAGCGGCACCTGGTTGGCGCCCACGAACCCAGCAACCTGCTCCGCATCAGGGCGCGGAACGCCGCGGTCCGTGATGTCGGAGTCCGAGTACTCGGCCGTCAGGTTTATAAAGCCGTTTTCGGTCAGGGGCAGCCCGAGATTGCCGCTGACCGTGAAGCGCTCACCCTCGGAGTCGTAGGTCTCGCCGTACTGCGCCGACGCCGAGAAGCCGGACGCACTGTCGTTGAGGATGACATTGACGACGCCGGCTATCGCATCCGAGCCGTATTGCGCCGAGGCACCGTCACGCAGGATCTCGATTCGCTCGATCGCTGCGGCCGGGAACGCAGCCCAGTCCACCGCCTGCGAGCCCTGATTCACGGTGCCGAGCGGCGCCAGCTGCAGGTTAACGAGCGCCGAGCGATGCCGGCGTATGCCGTTCATCAGCACCAGCGTATGGTCGGGCGACAGGTTGCGCAGGCTGACCGGCCGGATCAGCGCCGTGCCGTCCGCAATGGGAAAGCGCTGCGTGTTCAACGACGGCGCGACGCGTGTCAGCGACTCGGTCAGATCAAACGAGGCCTGGTTCTGCACGGCACTCCCCGCCAGAACGTCAACCGGCGACAGCGTCTCGGTCGGAGACACGCCACGCTTGCGCGTGCCGGTCGTGACAATCTCTTCGATGGTTGCTTCGCCCGATGCGCCTTGTGCGATAGCTGTCTGCTCCGGCAGAGCAAGGACGGTGGCGGCCAGGACGATGGCCGAACTCAAAAGGAACCGCTTCTTCATTGGTATACCCCCCGACTAAACCAGATAAGTTGCCAGTAATGCGACACGGAACCATCAGATCGGTTCCAGGTGCCTAGAGTATAGACAAAAACGTCATATGCAACAGGATGGCTGTGACCGTGGACCAGCCGTTTCGTGCGCGAGCTGTACGAGTGAGGTGTAATTTATCGAGTTGTTTCGTTGCACGAGCGAGAAGCAGTGTATTTGCATATGAGCCTTCTCCACGGACCGGTTGCTCTGAGCTTGCTCAAGTTTCCGAACAGACCGGCGAGCGTCCGGTCGATGAACACTACGTCCCGGGGAAACTGGATATCGGTGGCGTCCTGCCAATTTGACATGCCCAACTCGTAAAGGGTGTCGTAGATCGCGTCGTCTTCACCGAATGTATAGGGCGGCGAAGCCCGGACGATGTCCTGCACCAGATCGACATAAGGATCCGTCAAGTCGCGCGGCAACGGCGCGCCCCCCTCCTTGAACACGCCCATGTCGCGCAGAATTTCAGGAATCGCCGCTTTGCGTCCATGGACCACTGAGTCCATCAGTCCCGAATAACCGACCGCGATGTCCTCCGGTATCTCCTTCATGCATCCGTAGTCGTAGACGGCCACTCTCCCGTCTTCACGGAAAGCGAAATTCGCAAAGTTGGGATCTGCGTGCAGGAACCGGTGCTCGAACAGGCCGCGCAGCGTGAACTCGAACAGTGTGATACCCCATTGGTCTTTGAGATGGCCGGAATATTGATCCGAGACGGCTTCACCGGGCGGGATACCGTCCACGAATCCCATCGTCAAAACACGTCGCGTTGTCGCCTCCACGACGACTTCGGGAACGATGATTTCGGGATAATCCGCATGCATCGCCGCCATGCGCCGGATATTCTCCGACTCTTTGCGGTAGTCGAGCTCTTCGAACAATCGGTCTTTGACTTCTTCCCAAATCGGCTCGAAGTCAATGTCGGTGACCAGGCTCACCAGGTTCCCCAGCAAGACTTTGAGATTCTTCAGGTCTGCCTTGACCATTCGGTCGGCATGAGGGTACTGGATCTTGACTGCGACCTCCCGGCCGTCCTTCAGTGTTCCTCGGTGGACCTGGCCGATTGACGCTGCAGCAAATGCTTCGGGCTCCAAAGAATCGAATAACGCATCGTAGTTCTCGAGCTCCCGACGCAACTCTCGCTCAATCACCGCGAACGAAACGCTGGGCGCCTGCTGTTGCAGAACGCTGAGGACGGCCGAGACTTCCGGGGGTAACAAGCCCTCGTGGAGGCTGAGCATCTGCCCGACCTTCATTGCAGCGCCCTTCATCTCACCGAGCGTGTCCGCAATCCGGATCGCGTTTCGGATCGTGTTCTCCGCCTTTTTCAGCTGCCTGGCAGGCCCGTCGCGGAGCAAGCCGGCCGCTTGCTCACCGAGCACGGAAACGCCGACGCGGCCGACGAGTCCGCCCACCTTGACGAATCGGCCGAACGCGGAGGTGATGAGGTCATCGCGACTCATCAGCGAATCATACCGGTATGCACATCCCCGCAGAGGACGGATCGCGCTATAGTTCTGCACATGGCCGTTACCTCGTCTCCCGGGACCTCTTCGCCGCCCCTCTCCGGGCTACACCTGTTGCTGACCTACCAGTGCACGTTCGAGTGCGATCACTGCTTCGTCTGGGGTGGGCCGTTGCAGTCCGGGACGATGACTCTCGACACTGTCGACCATGTTCTTGCGGAGGCCGAGCAGCTGGGCACCATCGAGTGGATCTACTTCGAGGGTGGTGAGGCCTTTCTCTATTACGCAATCCTGCGGAGTGGCGTTCTTCGAGCAAAGGCGCGAGGCTTCAGGGTTGGCATCGTCACGAACGCGTACTGGGCCAACTCGGAAGACGATGCCCTGGAGTGGCTGCGACCGATTGCAGGCTCGGTCGACGATCTTTCCATCAGCAGCGACGGCTACCACGGCGGAAGCGACAGTCGCGGAAACCCGGATATCGCCCGCGCGGCCGCCCGGCAACTCGATATCCCGGTGGACTTCATCAGCATCGCCGAGCCGGAAGCGTCGGGCGTGTCCGGCGCAGCCGGCACCTTACCACCCGGTGAGTCCGCCGTGCTCTTCAGGGGCCGTGCGGCTGAATTGCTCGCATCAAGGGTGCCAGCAACACCCTGGGAGCAGTTCACGATTTGTCCCTGGGAGGACCTGCGGCATCCGCAACGAGTGCACGTAGACCCATTTGGACACCTGCACATTTGCCAGGGCATTTCGATCGGCAATCTGCTCGAGCGTCCGTTGACCGAGATCCTGGCGGGCTTCCGCCCGGACGAGCATCCGATTATTGGTCCCTTGCTGGACGGCGGCCCCGCAGAAATAGTCCGCCGGTATAAATTCGCACATGAAGGCGGTTATGCGGATCACTGCCACCTTTGCTACGAATCCCGGCGCGCATTGCGGTCACGCTTCCCGGACGTGCTCGCACCGGACCAGATGTACGGTGACGCTTGAGGTAGTTCCTTGCAGGCAATTTTCACGGCACCAGCACCGCCTCTGTGTGGCCGCCGCGTGGCGAGCCCATTGCACTGACATGCGCAGTACGGTCGCCGTCCTGGTGCTCGCTGCTGCGAGCGTCGCAGCAGATACCGAGATTCACCGTTGCTTGCTGGAAGACGGCACGACCGCTTTCCAGGAAACGCCGTGCCCCGAGCCGGCGGCAAATGCCAACGACGGCAGTGAATCCGGCGAGCGTCATGACGCTGGCGAAGACGCCGCTGCTGCCGATGACGTGTTCGACTTCGTCAATCCCTTCGACGAACCGGCAAGCCTCCCGTCGACCGCCGAACCGACCCTGGCCGAACCGGTGTCACATGACCGCGCCGAATGCGAGAAAAAGGCTCGGGATGCGATCGACGCGATTGATCTCGAGATGCGAGAGAATGCGTACACCAAGGAACAGGGCCAGGAATACCTTGCAGAGCTGCTTTCATTGACGCAGCAGTTGCGTGCCTGCAAGCAGCTGTAGGTCTGGTCCGGAACGGTGGGATTGGGTTTACATCAAGGTGGTAGTCGGCCTGTAACTTGTGCCCGGTGTGTTCCAGTCAGTCGTAGGGTCGCAGGCGCGACACGCTGTGAATAAATACCACCCGGTCGTCGACGGACACGATCCCTTCGTCGGTCAGGTTGCGCAGCAGGCGCGACAGGGTCTCCGGCTGGATGGACAGGCGCGATGCGATGACATGCCGCGGAAGGTCGAGGCGAGCCGTCGCCTGATCGTCCACGGGCGACTCGACCAGGTGGTCCACCAGGTAGCTCGTCAGGCGAGTTCGTGCATTCTGGATCGTCAGGTGTTCGATCTCCCTGACACGATCGTGGAGGTGCCGCGAAATGTCCGCGAGGAGGCGCATCGAGGCGTCGGCGTTCGAGCGGATCAGCTCGACATAGGTGGCGTTCGGAATGCGACACAGCTCGGAGTCCTGGAGTGCTTCGGCGCTCACCGGGTACTTGTGTCCCTGCATGAACGCGACGGCTTCGCCGAAAGTGCGGCCGGACCCGACGACCTCCAGGGTCTTCTTGTCGCCGGTCGGCGCAATGAGGCTCAGTTCGATCAGCCCCGTATCGATGAAATAGAAGTAGCTGGCGTCATCGCCGCGATGAAACAGGACTTCCCCCTTCTCGAGGGGCGTGACGGTGATGTGTTTCGCGAGCTGCTCGAAGTCAGCCGCATCGAGACCCGCGAACAGGTAGTGGTTTCGCAATGATTCGTACAGTGCGGAACTCTCGTCCATGGGTACCGAGTCTAGCACCCCGGATAACTCGTTGATCGTGCCCATCGCGCGCTACTCGCTGTTGCCGCGACGGGCTCCGCCGTCGCCTGCTGTCGGTACTCATCGCGCAGTTTAGTTGTCGCTCCGGCGGCGTCCTTGATCTGAATCAAGGCCAATCGCGGCGGCAGAACCTAGCATGCCGCTTAGTTTCGAGAACATCCGACTATCAGGTCCGTCGCCGGACAAAGGGCTGAGAAATGAGAACAAGCGGATTTCCGGATGTGTTCGGTGTGCGTTCCGCACTGTTCGTATTGGCGTTCGGGCTGCCACTCGATGCCGCCGTTGCCGGGGATCCCGGGCACCAGCCGGATGCGCCGGTCCGGCAAGCGGACGTCGAAGAAATCGTGGTGGTGGCGCACAAACATGCCCGCGCCCGCCGCAACGTCGCTGCAACGGTCAGCATCTTCGCGAGTGATGACATGCGTTTCGAACTGGCCAGTTCAGTTGCCGATGTGTTCCGCTACGCCCCGGGGATCGACTACGAAGCGGCGGGCACGCGATTCGGCTCCGAGAGCATCAACATACGCGGAATCAGCGGCAACCGGGTGGCTGTTCTGGTCGACGGTGTCCCGGTCAGCGATCAGTTCGATGTCGGCAGCTTCTCCAATGCGACACGCGACCTCGTCAGCGCGGGTTTCGTGGACCACGTCGAGGTGCTGCACGGTCCCGCATCGGCGCTTTACGGCAGCTCGGCAATTGGCGGTGTCGTCGCCATGCGCACGATCGAACCGACCGCGGGGACCGGGCGGCCGGGCCAGGGTGGCCAGCTCGCGGGTTCCTGGCGCGGCGATGACTCGAGTGTGCAGGCGACGGCCGTGCAGGGTCTCAGCGGCAACGGATTCTCTGTCCTCGCCGGCATATCCGGGCGCACGGGCGAACAAGCCGACGCCGCGGCCGTGGAGGAGAATATCGATTCGCGCGACTTCCGGAGCCGCGCCGGCCTGTTGAAAATCGCCCTCGGGGAGCCACTCGGCAATACCCTGCAGGCAAACCTGTACGTGCGCGACAACAATGTACGTTCCGAGCTGGAATCGATGCTTGGCGCAGGAAGATTCCGCAGCAATACCGCGCTGCGCGGTGACGATGACTACCGGACGCACATCGCCAGCCTGGAATACCGGTTCAGCAGCGACTCCAGCCTGCTCGACGAGGGTGTGGCACGGGGCTATACGCAGGGCTCGAGCATCGAGCAACAGACTTACGATGAACGCGGCCTTGCCACGAGACCCGTTGCGATCGACCGCTACTTCTCGTTCGAGCAGCAGACTCATGGCGCGGAAGTGAATCTGCAGAAGCAGTTCTCGACCGGCACGTTCAGCCACCGGCTCGGCTTCGGGCTCGAGTACCGCAGACGCGAGACGGAGGAATTCCGCGACGGTCTCGAGACCGGTCTCGCGGACGGGCAGGTATCGAACATCCTGCTGGGCGAAGTCTTCCCGCTGCGCGACTTCCCGGTCAGCACGACCGACGAGTGGGGGGCTTACGTCGAGGATTCGATGACCAACGGCCGGTGGTCGCTGATCGCGGCGCTTCGGTGGGATGGCTACGACATGAATCCCCGTGTGGATGCGATGTACGCGGAGGACTACCCGTTTGCGAACCCGGTTGACATCAGCGAGTCCGAACTCTCACCCAAGATAGGCCTTGTCTATCACTTCTCCGCGTCGACCGAACTGTTCCTGCAGTACGCACAGGGCTTCCGCGCACCGCCTTACGAGGATGCCAACCTCAGCCTTGAACTGCCGTTGTTCAATATCCGGGCCGTGCCGAACCCCGAACTACGCTCCGAACGGTCGGATGGAATCGACGTGGGCCTGCGCTGGCGTGGCCTCACCAACTCGGCACACCTGTCTGCTTTCCGCACGACATACGAAGACTTCATCGAATCCAGGGTCCGGATCGGCGCCGACCCGGAGAGCGGCCGCGTCCTGTTCCAGTCGCAGAATCTCAAAGAAGCGGTCATCGAGGGAATCGAGGCCGGCGCGTCGCTCGATCTGTCCGGCCTTCATGACGGTCTCTCGTTCGACGCGGCATTGTTCGTCGCGCGCAGCGAGAACCGCGATAATGGCCAGCCCCTGAATTCCGTCGGGCCGCCGCAGGCCGTCGCCGGCGTCGGCTGGCTGTCGCCCCGCGAGCACTGGAACCTGTCGCTGCGCGGCACGTTCACTGACAGCTGGTCCGAACGCGACGAGTCGTCGGGCGACCTGTTCAAGCCACCGGGCTACGCGTCCTTCGACCTGTATGTCGCCTGGCGCCCCAATTCACGAGTGACGCTGCGCGGGGGCGTCCTCAACCTCACCAACCGGATCTACTGGTCGTGGACCGACGTTCGCGGGCTTTCGCCAGACGATCCGGTAATCCCGTATCTGTCCCGCCCCGGGCGCACTTATTCCCTGGGCCTGGACATGAACTGGTAATGCAATGAACGAGCTAAGACACCGGGAGCAAATGTCATGAACGGTTTAATCAGCAACGGGCGTCTGTGCGCCATACTGGGTTGCCTCCTTTTCGCATCGGCCTGCTCGGACGCGAACGGCCAGAGAGACGATAACGTCGCAGTCCATTCGGCCGAGACCGCCGCCGGAACGGTCGACGAGATCATGGCCTACGGCAAGAAAGTCTACGACGGCAATTGCGCCGCCTGTCACCAGGTGGACGGGAGCGGGCTGGCAGGTGCTTTTCCGCCGCTTGCCGGCTCGGACTACCTGCAGGGCGATCGCGAGGAAGTGCTCGGCGTCGCCCTGTTCGGCCTGTCCGGCCCCATCACTGTCAACGACCAGGAATACAACGCCGTGATGCCGAGCATGGGACATCTGAGCGACAAAGACCTCGCTGCGGCCCTGACCTACGTATTCGGATCCTGGGGCAATTCCCTCGCAGCCGTAACCCCGGATGAAGTCGCAGCCTTGCGCGTCAAGCTCGGCCACGAAGACCGTGCCGAGGGGCAGCGTCACACCGGGGCGACCGAAGGTGAGATGCGCTACCAGGGAACGCCGTCCCCGATACCGGCCGACGAGGCCCGGCAGCTGCAATCCGCCGAGGGCCCTGAACTCACGGAAGAGCAGTACGCACTGGCGACCCAGCTCTACTTCGAGCGCTGCGCGGGTTGCCATGGCGTACTCCGGAAGGGCGCGACCGGCAAGCCGCTGACACCGGACATCACCCGCGAACGCGGCACGGAATACCTCAAGGCGCTCATCACCTACGGCTCGCCGGCCGGCATGCCGAACTGGGGCACGTCGGGCGAACTGAGCGCTGAGCAGGTCGATATCATGGCGCGTTTCCTGCAACAGGAACCGCCCTCGCCGCCCGAGTTCGGCCTCGCGGACATGAAAGCAACTTGGAAAGTGCTGGTCGATCCGGCCGACAGACCGGAGCGGCCGCAGCACGACCGCAATATCGACAATTTCTTCTCGGTGACACTGCGAGACAGCGGCCAGGTCGCCATCATCGACGGCGATACCAAGGAGATCGTGAGTATCCTGCCGACCGGCTACGCCGTGCATATTTCGCGGCTATCCGCTTCCGGTCGCTACGTGTACACGATCGGTCGTGACGCGAAAGTCGACATGATCGATCTCTGGATGGATCCCCCGCAGATCGTTGCCGAGCTGAAGGTGGGCCTCGAAGCAAGGTCGGTCGAAACCTCGAAGTACAAGGGTTATGAAGACAAGTACGCGATTGCCGGCTCATACTGGCCGCCGCAGTACGTGATCATGGATGGCGACACGCTCGAGCCGCTGAAAGTGGTATCGACACGTGGCATGACGGTCGATACCCAGGAGTACCATCCGGAACCTCGCGTCGCGGCGATCGTGGCATCGCACGAGCACCCGGAGTTTATCGTCAACATCAAGGAGACGGGGCACATCCTGCTCGTCAATTACAGCGACATCGACAATCTCACCGTCACCGACATCGGCGCCGCAAGATTCCTGCACGACGGGGGCTGGGATCGCAGCAAGCGCTACTTCCTTACAGCCGCCAACCAGTCCGACAAGATCGCGGTGGTGGACTCGCGCGAGCGGAATCTCGAGGCCCTGATCGACGTCGACAAGATCCCGCATCCGGGACGCGGCGCCAACCTCGACGACCCGGATTTCGGCCCGGTCTGGGTAACCAGCGCACTGGGCAACGACAAGGTCACGTTCATCGGCACGGACCCGGGCGGTCATCCGCAGCATGCCTGGAAGGTCGTCCGCGTTCTGAACGGCCAGGGCGGCGGATCACTGTTCGTCAAATCGCATCCGGAGTCGAAGAACTTGTGGGTCGACTCCCCGCTCAACCCGGATGAGGCAATCAGCCAGAGCGTCGCGGTGTTCGACGTCGACAACCTGGCAGACGGCTACGAGGTCGTGCCGATCGCCGAGTGGGCCGATCTCGGCCCCGGTCCGAAACGCATCGTGCAGCCGGAGTACAACAAGGCTGGCGACGAGGTGTGGTTCTCGGTCTGGAGCGGCCAGGAAGAGGAATCGGCAATCGTGGTGGTCGATGACAAGACGCGCAAACTGAAGCATGTCATCAAGGGCCCCGAAGTGATCACACCGACCGGCAAATTCAACGTCCACAACACCGTTGAGGACATTTATTAGGGGGCAGGCTTGACGACTAAAAGGGGCCGCAATACGCGGCCCCTCTTTTCCTGGTCCGGTCGGAAGCGGAGCGCCGGCGAATCCTACTCCTCCGTCTTGCGCGCAAGCTGCGTTGCGCCGCCCTCGCGCCAGCTTATCGCCGCAACCTGGCCCTGGCGGGCGTAGTCGGCGGCCTCACCGAGGACCCGGGCCGCCTCCTGCGGCGCATGGAAACCCATCGAGTTCTCCGCCGCGATGAAGTCGAGACGCCACTGCGCCTTGCGCTGCAGTTCGAGCGCCGGCTTGAGCTGTTCGTCGGTGGCGCCTTCTTCCTTCGCTTTCTGGACCGCATCCAGCAGGTCCATCAGCGCCGCGCCGCCCCGCTGCAGCAGGTCGAAATTGCGCTGCTGGATCGCATCGACCCGCGCCAGGATCTCGTCTTCGGCGACACGGTGACAGGTCTGGCACGCGCGGTTCACGTTGAGCAGCGGGCTGCGCACCCAGTGATCCGACACTTTGCTGGCGCCCTCGCGCTGGTACGGCATGTGGCAATCGGCGCAGGCGACGCCGCTGCGCGCATGGATACCCTGGCTCCAGAGTTCGTATTCCGGATGCTGCGCCTTCAGGATCTCGGCGCCCGTCTCGGCATGCCTGTAGTCGAAGAAACGCTGGCCGTCATCGAAGGTAATCCCGTCCCAGAACTTCTCGACGCTGTCCGCCGTGAGGCCGTCGCCCCACGGGAACGTCAGCGGCATCTTGCTGGCGCAGTAATACTCGACGTGGCACTGCGCGCAGACAAAGCTACGCATCTCCGTGCGGTTCGCGTCGACGTTCGGGTCGTAGGGCGCGGCGCGAGCGCTTTCCCGCCACTTCTGGACCGTGGGCAGGTGCGGAACCTCGGCATCGCCCTCCGCCAGTGCCTGGATGCCGTAGATGAAGCCGGGGCGCGTCACGCGGAGCGCCATCGTGTCCGGGTCGTGGCAGTCGACGCACGAAACGGGGTGTGCATGCCCCATGTCATGCAGCTTGGCGTTCAGGTCTTTGTAAGAGTACTTGTAACTCTCCGCGAATCCAGCCATGGCATCGCCGTCACCGAGCTCGCGGTACAGCGGCATGATCGATGCGTGGCAGTGCAGGCAGGACCCGGTCTGCGGCTTGGTTTGCCGTTCGGTCTGCTCCTGGTCGACGAGCATGTAAGCATGCCCGCGCCGGTCGCGGTAGTCGATTGAGAACGCGTAGCCGCGGAACATGCGCTGCAACCACGGGTCGCGCTCGATCTTTTGATCGGGCAGCGCTTCGCTGCCGCCGTGGCCGCCAAAGCGCGTGCGGGTCGCCTCGGCCGTGCGGAGATACGAGTCGTACTGCTTCGGGAAGTTGATGCCCCATTCGGCTGGGTCCGTCGTATCCTCGGTCACTTCAGCCAGGCGAACGAAGGTCTGCTGCGCCTCGGTCTTTCTTTCGAAAATATTGACAAGCAGCGCCGTAACGCCGGCGGTCGCGACCGCGACGATCACGACGAGTGTCAATATGCTGGTCGTGCTCCATCCGCGTAGATATCGTTTCATTTGCCCGCACCTGGTCTCAATTAATGTCTATTCCGGCCCGCCCAGCCCGGTTGTGTCTCCGTGGCCGACCGTGACGTGGCAGTGCACGCAGCGGACCTCCTCTGCAGGCCCGTTCACGCCGACAACGAGTTCATGCACCATGTCCTGATGACAGGCGAGACAGTTGTCCTGGAGAATGCGTGCATTCGGAGCCTTGATCATGATCGGCTCGTGGAAATTCTGCAGCGTGAAGCCCTTGGAGTGATGCCAGCCGTTGTCGGCTTTCGCGATGTACTTGCGGAAAAAGTCGTGCGGCAGGTGGCAGTCGACGCAGACGGCGACCGCGTGGTGGCTCGACTTCTGCCACGAGTCGTATTGCGGCTGCATGATATGGCAGTTGATGCAGACCTCGGGATCGTCGCTCATATAGGACAATCCCTCCGCATACAGAAAGGTATAGCCGCCGACGCCCAGCAGGATGCCGGCCAAAACCGCCAACAGGATAACGGACCTGGTCACTTGCGGCCCGGTGCTCTTCCCGTTGCTGGCTCTTGACACGCTTCCTCCCCAAGACGCGCCAGATTCTAGTTTTCTAAATCTGGGGGCAATATGACATAGATCAATGAAATTACTCCTGGCATTTGCCCTCGCTGCGCGGCCCGGCCGGGCCGCCGACATGCGGATCTTTGTTACGCCAAGGTTATGATTTTGTTATTACTTACCAACCGCCTTGCCGGGGACTCCGTTACTTCAAGGATGCGACTTTGCGCAACAATGTACAGCCGGTTCAGGCAAACTGACCCCGGCAAAGTGCATGGAAGGCCGGCGCGCGGCTCACGGGCAAACCAGCTCGGGATTACGGTTCGTTGGACCGCTGCGCCCTCGTGTGGTTATTGTTGTGGCGTGATTGCGTATGACCGGAAATCGAATCGCTGAAACATCATGCTTCTAGTCTTTCGGCGCATTAAAAGAGGGCTTTTCATGAGCGGCAAGACCCGCAGGTATATGCTTTATGCCACGGGCGAAATTGCGCTTGTCGTTGTCGGAATCTTGATCGCCCTGCAAATCGAAAACTGGAATTCAGACCGCCAGGACGAGGCAACGCTCGATAGTTACCTGCAAAGTATCCCCCGCAACCTCCGTGATGACCTTGACGAACTCGATGAGTTACGTGACAGACGGGGCGAAGCCATATTGCTGTCCTCGAACGTGCGCTCATTTCTGCTGCTCAAATCGTCTTTCACTGTCGAAGAGGTCCTTTATCTTGCCCGCGCACTGCGGGCCGCGGAGACTACGATCTACTTCAATCCCAACACGAGCGGATTCGATGCGCTCAAGTCTTCCGGCGTGCTCGACAGATTGCAGGGCCGGGACGTGGAGAAACTCTTGTCGCGTTACAATGACGCGATTGCTCGTGTCCGTCAGCTGGAGCAAGACCACAATACGCGATTGAACTCACTCGTCTCGCTGCCTGACGGGGCCACGTCAACTCCATCCGAAGGCAAGGAATTGCCCATCCACAATCCGATAGGTCTCGCAGAGGGTCGTTTCGATCAACTACAGCCGTTTTACCGAGAGTATTTCGGGAGCGCATATTCCGTCGAACTTTTCGATCTTTCTTTCATCTTCAGTTTGAGGTCGATATACAACGAATACGAAAAGCTACGGTCCCTGGCGCGGTTGTTTGTCGGGATGATCAATATGTCAGTCCTTCGCCACACTTCGATCATAATATGATACGGCAAGCCAACGATGCCGTTGAGGTCACCTACAACGGTGGTCTGCCGTGGGCTGCTATTTATTTCTCCGTTCCAGCAACTTTCGGTACTTATGGCCGCGGCAGCAGAGACTTCTCGCGCTTCGGCAAACTGATCCTCGAGGCCAGGGGGTCGATCGGCGGCGAGGTATTGCTCCTTAATATGAAGGACAAGGACGATCCGGATGACGGCAGCCAAAGCAACATCGAAGTTGTGCTAGTCGACGAGTGGCAAACCTTCGAATTTGATCTGGCGGAGTTCGATAACGCGGATCTCACCAGCCTGAACCTGGTTCTGAGCTTCCTTTTTATTGGACAAGAGGAAACTGTATCGTTCGGCATTCGGTCTGCCCGGTTTGCCAGCGAGCATGAGTTGCAATCGTGGTAACCGAGCCACCCGGCAAAACGCCCGTTCAGCCGCAATATCATCCCGCAACGATCTCAGTCCGGTCAGGTCTTGCTACTGATTCGAACCGCGCACTGCCAGGATTATGCAATCCCTAGTCAGGCTGTCTTCTTTGACGACAGTGTCATTCGAATGCCCGCCATAACATCAGGCACGCTTTCAAGGTATTGACCGTGAAGAGTTACAAAGCGTTCATAACGTACAGCCTTAGCGATTCAAAAGCAGCAGCGCGCCATTGGTAAATATCTGGTGCGGAAATGGCGCGCGCGATGCCCAAGGGTGGGATGACCCTTTGGCAGGGGACGGAAACGGCTCGGAATTGCACTTATTCGCGATAGAATTCCAAGCGCTCTGGCACCCCCGGGAATACCCATCATGCATGGCATTACCTTTCCTTCGCAAAACGTGACGCCGATCGTAGTCGGCGTGACCGGTCATCGCGATTTGGTTGACGGGGAAGTAGCAGCGCTGGAGCGCAGAGTCGCCGCATTCTTTGTCGAATTGCAGGCGGATTTTCCGGACACGCCCGTGCGCGTGATGACAGCACTCGCCGAAGGCGCCGATCGCCTGGTTGCCAAAGTCGCCATCGAGGCCGGTTTGCAGGTCCAGGCGGTACTGCCGATGCCGGCCGAAGACTATATGCAGGACTTTGAATCTTCCGAGTCGCGGGATGAGTTTACGGCGCTTTGCCGTCAGTCCGAGGTCCTGACGCTGCCCGTCACGACAACTCCCGCGGACGAGTGGCGGCAGAAAGGACACGCGCGTGATGTGTGCTATGCAAATGCCGGGATGTTTATCAGTGCCCACTGCCACATCCTGCTGGCGATCTGGGACGGCGTTCAGTCCGAGGGCGTGGGGGGCACCTCGCAAGTCGTTTACTTTCAGCATTACGACCGGTTGCCCGGGCTTGCAGAAAGCGTGCCGCGCTCCTCGCTATTCCTGACGGATGACGAATCAGACCTCGTGTACCACATTTCCTGTTCGCGCAGGAACGCGGCGGGAAGCCCGGACAGAATGGCGCCGCTGCAATGCCATTGGTTTACGGCCGACCCCGACAGCCCGCGCGTCGAATCGATGCCGAAGCGCTACGTCGGCGTATTCAGCCGTATGAACGCATTTAACAAGGACGTCCACAGGTTTGCTGCGCGCATTTCCGAACACACTTCGTCGGAAGCTACGCCGCCCGATACATTGATCTACGGCGCGGCGATGAGGGTGAGGGACGCCTTCGATGTCGCGGATGTGCTGGCCAACCATTTTCAGCGCAGAGTCGATATGACTCACGTGATCATCTACACCCTCGCCTTTCTGACGGGGCTTGCCTTTATACTTTATAGCGAACTCAACGCGAACGACTCGTTCATTTACGCGTTCATCGGATTTCTGCTACTCGGCGTCCTCATCGCCAACATTGCAACCCGCCGAGAATGGCACAGAAAGTATCTCGACTACCGCGTTCTTGCTGAGGGGCTGCGCGTCCAGTTCTATCGAGCAATTGCCGGAATTCAGGGGGCCGGGCATACGAAGTTTGCTTACGATAACTTCCTGCGGCAACGGGATATGGACCTGGGCTGGGTACGAAATGTCATGCGGGTAGCCGGTACCCTGTCGGACTCGTTACCTGCAGACAAAGAGAGCACTGGTCTGCGATTTGCCATGGACCACTGGATCGGATCCCCGAACAGTCCTGGTCAGCTGGACTACTATCAGCGCAAAGCCGCGCAGCGTTCGACAATCAGCCGGACTATCGGGTTTCTCACGCTTGGGTGCCTGTGGGCCGGTATTGCGCTTGCGATTTTCCTGGCGTTCTTTTTGCAGGGTATCGGAAGTGGCATGCGGGATCCGCTGATCGCACTTATGGGTGTCCTGCCGCTCATCGCGGGTATCGCCGAAGTTTATTCGCAAAAGAAAGGCGATCGCGAGCTAACGAAACAATACCAGTTCATGGCGATTGTGTTCAGGAATGCCCGCCGCCGTCTGGACGAGGCCAGCAGCGATTCGGAACGCCGGGAAATCCTGCTGGGCCTCGGCGATGCGGCTTTGTCAGAGCACGCCGAGTGGATACTGGTTCACAGGGAACGTCAGCCGGAACCGGGCGGGCTGTGAGCCCAGTCATTTCTGCGGCCCGGGAATTCCGCTGAAGGTCTCTTTAAACCAATTGACCTTCGGGAGCATCGAAGTTCAGACACTAACGCGCGGGAGGATTGTGTGAGAATCGCAAGGGTATTCAAGTGGATACTGATCATCGTGGCGTTGCTTATAGCAGCGGCTACCGCTTCGGTGATTGCGTTACAAGAGCCGCTGCCCTCAGCCGGTACGGCTGTCGCCAGTAACAGCAGAGTCTATGAATCGTCATACGCCGGGACCATCGCGTCGGCTCATGATGAACTTGATTCGTACCGCGCGTCCCTGTTGTCGCCATCTATCTCGGTAGCGGTGGGTGTCGCCGGCAAGTTGGTCTGGGCGGACGCTTGTGGTTTTGCCGACATCGAATCGCAAACCCTGGCCACGCCGGATACGGTCTATCCAATCGGAAGTGTTTCGAAGCCGTTTACGGGCGTCCTCACCTCTTTGCTCTGGCAGCAGGGCGCGCTCGATATCGACACCGACGTGCGAGATTACGTTCCGATTTTCCCCGAGAAGGAACATACGATAACGCTGCGGCAGCTGCTATCGCACCAGGCAGGCATACGGCATTACAGGTTCAGTTGGCGGCCTCCCGTTTTCTCGGAGTCGGCACTCAACCGTGAGTTCTCGAGCACGGAGGAAAGCCTTTCGCTGTTTGCTGATGACGCGCTGCTCTTCGAGCCGGACACCGATTTCGAATACAGCACCTTCGGTTACACGCTGGTCGCCGCAGCAATCGAAGGGATAACCGGACAGCCGTACATCGGCGCGCTTCAGAAATACGTGCTCGAGCCACTGGGAATGACACAGACCTCAATAGACGAGACCGGGTACATCTCGGGCGGTCGGGCGACAGACTATGTCGCCACCTTTTCGAAAAAGGCCGTTATCCGGGCACCGGTGACCAACAGCAGTTACAAATGGGCCGGAGGCGGCCTTGTATCGACGCCGACCGACCTGGTCCGGCTTGGCAATGCCATGCTTGACGACAGTTTGCTCAACGAAGCGACCCGTAACGAGATTTTCACTGCAAGGGGTTTGCCGTCAGGCAGACTGAATCCTCAGCATTACGGCCTTGGCTGGCGCATAGGCGGCTTGGTAGTGACGGATGATGACACCGGCGCCGAGAGGATAATCACGCTAATTAACCATGGCGGGACCCGCGCCGGATCCACGGCGATACTGTTGATCGTCCCCGATCACGAGATCGTCGTCGCAATGGCCGCGAACACGGTCGGGCGGGGAGCATCAGCACCGATCACGAGCGTCGCCGCAAAGATCGCACGGAAGTTTGCGGCCGCAAATTCACGAAAAGCTGATTGACAGCGCCTCGGCTGATATGCCGACGCGCAGATTTTCAGAATTTATCGCGCGCCTATTGCTCCCGCGGCCCGACCGGAACCATTATGTGCCGTAAAGGCGTTTCGCCCCACATTACGTACGGCCCGGGTTGGTACGGATCGGCATTCATGCCTGCCAAAGAAACGGTAGTAGGCAGCAACAGCATCAGGTGCGGGCCTTCCTGAACCCAGTGGCCGCTGTCGTCCGGTTCGGTTGCCGATGGATCATGATTGTGCACCATCGCATCACCTTGCAGCATATACGAGTAGCCAATTGTATCGGTCGAGAATTCCTCACCGGCCGCGACAGCAGCTAACCAGGCCGACCACACAGAATCGTTGCACATCGGGTGTTTGTCGCCCGGAATCAGCGGCACCCCGGGCAGGCAGGTCCAGCCATTACTACCTTGCCGCAGCACCGTGCCATCAACATCCACGATGGTCGCATCAGTTGAAATACTGGCGGGCGCGGCAGACTCAGCACGAGCAATCTTGGTAGCAGCGGTTTCGTCATCCGCCAATGCCGTACCGGCAAACGTAATGCTGACAAATAACGCGAGTAAAGCCCGGATAAAACGATTGGAGAAATGTGTTTTCATAGCAGCGTCCTTATCGATTAGTCCGGAGAGTATAGACCCGCTAAGGAAAAGTGGTCGGACATTCTTCAGTAGTGCTTTTCCGGATCGCTGGAGAGGATGGGGACGCGCATTAAGGTGGGAAAGGAATGGTGGCCAGGGGCAGACCGATTCGCGCAGCGAATCAAGACGCACGAAGTGCGCCCCGAAGGGGTGAGGATCGCCCTGCGGCGATTCGAATCAATCGAACTGCCGACACGCGGATTTTCAGAAATCTAAGTGGTTGATTCAATTTATATTTCTCAACCAGTTACCGGAGCGTCCGTTGCCTCTGTTGCATCACCGTGCACAACGATCCACAGCTGATTGACGCAAATTCCACGCAAAAGTGTGCGGGTCAAATTCAGCCCGCTTGACCTCCATACACTGCTCGCAACTTCCTTACGAATTACTGCCGGTCTTCTGAATTCGGCTGGCGTCGATCTCGGCGTAGCGAACCGCATCGTCGAGGCGCTCATACTTGAAGTCTTTGTAAGAATACACCTTCCTGGTTGCACAAGTAATGCCGTGTGCCTCCATCGTCTGTTGATCTTTTTTGTTCATTATGGTCTCCCGAGGACACATGCATTTTGTCGCTTACGGTAAGGTTTGTTGCATTCCCATTCGTTTCCGGAGAAATTCAGATGAGCGTTCTCCGGCAACGCAACAGCAACGCACGTTGCCTGGGACTTTCGATAGCCGCGATCACATTCCCAGCCTTTCCCGTAAGACCGCCCGGACAAATATCCGTGTGCGGGCACTTCGATGGCATTGCAGGCGCCATCGACTTCCCGGTAGCCGCGATCGCACTCCCAGCCGGGATTACTCGACGTGAATGCCAGGTATGCGTTCGCCGGTACCGCGATAGCGACACAGGCACCTTTCGTCGCCCGGTATCCCCGATCACAGGCCCAGCCCGAGCCGCTGGTATTTCCTGTCAGATAGCCATTTGCCGGCACATTGATCGCCGCGCAAGTCTCGCCGCCTCGTCGATAGCCTCTTTCGCACAGCCATCTATCGCCTGACGCCGCGCTGATGTAGGCATTCGCCGGCAATGCGACCGGATCGCACGCGTCGCCTTTTTGCTTGAAACCATGCTTGCACTTCCAGCCGGATCCGTAAGACGAGTCCGTGAGGAAGGCATTTGTCGGTACCGTTACCACAACACAGCTGCCATCATCCTCACGAAAACCCGTGTCGCACTGCCATCCTTTCCCATACGTATTCGCACTCGCATTGGCCGGAATTGTGTCCGCGATACCTTGCGCCCTCGCTAAGCCTGTAGAGCCGGCGACAGCCATCAGGGCCATCAGGGCGTAAGCGATACGATCGAGACGTGGATTAATTGTGTTCATGGGGTTGCTCCTCCGTTCGGATCCATGCCTTTTAAGAATTTGAACAGCTCGCTGTCTGTCGATAGAACAAGCGTCGTGTTTTCGGCGATGATGAACTTGTAGGACTCCATCGTCCGTGTGAATTCGTAGAATGCAATGGA
>CAMYJB010000015.1:100184-182116 GCA_947258565.1 uncultured Woeseiaceae bacterium | reverse complement strand
AGGATTCCGAGCCATGCAAACCACACGATCTGACCTAACCCGAAAACATCCATTAACACATCAAATGCCGGGACAACAGTCAGTATTCCGGCCAGACCGACCAGTACACCAAGGGAGTTGAGCACCTTTGGCAACTTGCTTGCCCTCAACGCTGCCCAACTTAGTAATAAGACCCACAATCCCCCTACGATCTCATTCCCGCCGCCCAAGGATTCCTGCACAGTGCTTATCGCCAGCCAGAGCGCCACAGCTTGATCCTGGTTTTCGCTGAAGAGGCCAACGACAGTTGAGTTGCCGATATTGGCGATCATGCCACTCGCGATGACCAGACCAGACCAAATAAGGCCGAAGACCGTCGCCGTCTGCATGATCGCTTCGGAACCACTCTTCAACCGCGCGTGCAGCGCTAACACCAGGACGACGAGCACTACGCCAAACACCACGTAAATGAGTAGGTTCGCGATGTAGGACGCGACTTGATTTTCAGTAAGAAATGCGACCCGCTGGACGTGCCCATCATAGCCGGAGGGGTCGAGTACAGTTAGAAACAACGCAAAGCCTGTTATATATAACGCCGCCGCGATCAGCGCTGAAATGCCGCCCAGCTTTTGTAGATCAACTACCAACTCTCTGTGTCTCCTTTAGGTCAGTAGCCGTCATTCTAGCTCAAGTCGCCTGGGCGGCTGGTTACGGCCAGAAGCGGCCCTTCGTTCGAGAGTACAGGCCTAGGCGATGCAGGGGCCGGGGCCAAGACACCACTCGAACCAAATCACAAAACCGACAAAGGCCATCAATAGGAGAACGACGATTAACAGGGTCCAAATAATCGCTCTTTTGGTTGTAGCGCGCACTTTGTACGACCTATCCCAAGTCACTTGTTAGAGCGGCCAATTGACAAGAGCATCGGATTGGCCAGTGTGTCCGCTTCGGGTCATCAGCAGAAATACTACCTTAAATCAGACGACTGACGGCTCCCACGGGTGAAGCGGCCGGCTGATCCAATGCGACGCCACCGGCTCAGTTCGGCCAAATGCGGTCGCAAAAAGGCCCGCAACAAAGGCGGGCCGATCAGGTGAACCGAAATGATTAATCAGTTCGGCATGCAGCGGAACGTTCCCAAGGGCATGCGTAACGTGACCAACTCGCCGTTGGCATTCTGGGTACCGGAAAACTCAAACGTGAAATGCAGGTCCGGGTAATCGCCATTGGCGAAGATAACTTCGTTCGAACGGAAGGTCTGCCGGCCTTGTTCATTATTGCCATTGAAATTCAATACCAGAGGGCCAGCACCGCGAGACGACCAGCTCATATCCGATCCCTCGGCATCGTATTCTCCGGTCCATCTGACGTTTCCAATCGAGTGATAACCACCACTACCGTCCCAAACTTCGTGGATAACCGCACTGTATATAACTGTCCACATAACTGTTACATCGAGACACGGGACATAGTCCGTACCGCTTTCGACAATCTGTTGCCGGATAGCACCGTTGCCTGCAAACGATACTGATGTCACAAGTGCAATACAGGCGAAAATGAGCACTTTCTTCATTTTTTGGCCTCCTACGGGTCCAATTCCCCAAGTCTTTTCTGTATACGACAGGCGGCGACGTTCGGGCCGCCTTTATTGCGGCAGCCCGGCGATCTTGGGTACTTCACGGCGAAAGGACGTCGCGGAGGAAGCGAGGACCCGTGGCTTTGCGTCTCCGCCTTTCGGCAGATTTGCCTTTGTCAACTGAGCATTTTCTCTAACAGAAAAGCGACGTCAATTCTGAGATGTACGTAATTTTGTCGGTCTAAGTAAACAAGCCGAACGGCTGCTTGTATATGGACTCCCCCAGTCTAGCAGACAGATTCTTCGATCAGGGTTCAGACGCGTTTGTATATTCGGCCTCTGCGTGGAGACGCTATCTCCGGGCCCTCTATGTATGCGCAATCCGGTGCCTCTAAGGATCAGTGGGCTCTAGGGCCTCAAAACGGTGCAGGTTTGACCGGAGCAGATATCTTTATCTGATACGAGATTTCTGTTTGCAGGACATTCCAGGCAGCCATCTCCAGTTGCGCTCGACGTTGGTATTCAGTTCCCTGGGTCACCATCGCCCAGGCCGTTCGTACATTCTTGTTGGCCAGCGCGACCGCGGCTCGGCGCGGTCCCGCTCGCTCAATGAGATCTGAACCGCCCCGGGTATACCGGAGCCTGTCGCACGTACCCCGATTCGTTGTTCAAAGTATGGGTCCTCGGGGCTCCACCAGGGTCTATTGGCTTTCAGCCATTCCTCGTCCGGGGGTGGGTCCATGCAGGCTTCGGAATATGCGGATGCACGCCTGACAGGACGCTGGGTGCGAGATTGAACTTGCCATGTAGCATCGTCTTTGACAGCAACCGCTGTGGCAACGTTACCTCGCCCGTCATCGACCCGTTCAATTGGCCCGATGTACGCTTGAAGCTGACCGTCGACGACCTCCAACGCGTAGATCTGGGGCAAGAGTGCCCCGTCAATTCCGCAACTCCACACAGCAACGCCTTGGCCAAGGGCCAAAATCCAGGCAACAACACACACGAGTAACATTCGACGAATGTTCATTCTTGGATAATACGCACGTGCCAAAGGAATCCTGGCCATCGGCGGAAACTCCTGACCCATTTTGCGCACTGGAGCTGAACAGGTATCCCGACCAATACTTGCCGCTTGAGCGACTCCGTTCCAGTACTACGAACACACAACGCGATTTAATAATAAGCAGGAATGGCCAACACATTCGTCGCTTTTTCCATTCGCACAATATCCTTTCCTTCGAAGCCGAACTCATCGCGGCCGACTGCTCCTGAAGGCGCTCAGGCCGGGGCATCCACTTCACCGCCAACGCCGGGCAGACCGGCGCTGTCGGCGATCGACGACATTGTCAATACGTTATCAATAACGCAGAATAGCCGCATCGTCATCGAACGGGGTTTGGTCATGCCTTGGAAGATTCGAACGAGCTTGTGCGCACTTGCCGCGACCGCTGTCGTAGGTTGCGAAACCCTGCCGGCACCACCGCCGGATGTGCTGCTGGTGCAAGAAGGCGAACGGATCTTTTTCGAAGAGACCTTCTCCGGCAACGGCCGCACCTGCGGCACCTGTCATCGGGTCGAGGACAACTTTGGGTTGTCGCCGGCATTTATTGCATCACTCGGTCCCGACGATGCCTTGTTTGTTTCTGATACCAATCCAGACCTGGCGAACAATTTCGAGAACCCACGGTTGATTCGCGAGTTCGCAATGATATTGGAGAATCAGGATGGCTTTGACGACCTCGCAAACAACTTCAATATGCGCGGCGTACCACATACGCTGGCACTAAGGACGTCGATCGACAGTGCGGCTGGCCCGCAGACCGGATGGTCGGGCGACGGCTCACCCGGGGATGGCTCCCTGCGATCTTTTGCGGTGGGCGCCGTCATTCAACATTATCCAAAGACGACGAACCGGGTCGCAGGTGTCGACTTCAGGCTACCAACGGATGCCGAGCTCGATGCGCTCGAGGCATTTCAGCTTTCGCTCGGCCGTCAGGAAGAGCTCGCATTGCCGCTGCCGCTCAAAGGGATCGTTGCAACGCGTGGCCAGGAGATCTTCATCGATCGAACGCAAGGCAAATGCAATGCCTGTCATTTCAATGCGGGAGCGAACGGCGACCCCGATATTTTCGGACCAACAGCCGGTAATCTGAATTTCAATACGGGTGTTGAAGATCTGCCGGACCAGCCGGCCGACTTGTCCGGCGAACTCGTACCCCCCGACGACGGCCTGGGTTCGCCGGGCACGGGCGAATTCAACACGACAGTACTTGTCGAGGCGGCCGATACCGGGCCGTTCTTTCATAACAACTCGGTTGAGACGATTGAGGGTGCGGTAGCGTTTTACAATGGCGATGCGTTCAACAACTCTCCGGCAGGCGCATTGCTGGTTGGCGCGACCGGCAGTGGCATCAACCTCGACGCGACGCAGGTTGTCGCTGTCGCGGCATTCCTTAGGGTCATCAATTCTCTCGAAAATATCCGCGAGAGTGCTGGCCTGCTGGATTCGGCATACCCTGACTACCGGCTGACTGAGGCGCAGCGTACCAATCTGATTCGGCGCGCGGGTTTCGAGATCGAAGATGCGCACCAGGTGTTGACCGGCGCCGGCCTGCATCCGATAGCTGCGGCGCATCTCGAAGAGGCGCAAGCACTCGTGGAGCGTGCGCAGGGGAGCAGTGGCCAGAAGGCGAAGCGCCTGGTGGACGATGCGGCTGCCGAACTCGAGCGCGCCCGCGTGAGGATGGTTGACTGATGAAACAGACCGCCAAAATCTTTCTTGCGACACTTTCACTAATCGTCGGCAATGCCGCATTTTCGCAGCAGGCGACCGAGGTTTACATCCCGATTGGTGAGTCGCCCGGTGTCTCCGGGGACGACAGTATTATTGGTTCGATTTCGAGCGTCGACCACGAAGACTATCGCATGATGGTTTCCGTTGCCGGCGAAACGAAACCGGTCACAATGACACCGGCAACCCGGTATTACCTCGACAAGACCCGGGCCAAAAAGCAGAATAAGATGAGCAGCTTCGAAGATTGCGAAGTGGGGCAGCGTATCGAGGCCTACGTCGACGATGACGGTAATGCCGTCTGGGTGAAGATCGAAGCGCCGGACTAGTATGGAATTGTCTGCCCAATACCGGCGCCCGAAGCTTAGCTGTTAGAGTACTGCTATCCCAAGGCAAGGGGTCGCAAGTTTGATCCGAGGAGGCCCATCTTGCCGTGCGCGCCAATCATCGCAAACGGTTACGCGGCATTCGCCTGAAGGCGAAATGCTGCGGTGCCCACGTGCAGAAGCTTGAGTGATAAGACCTGACCGAAACTCGTCTCAGAGATGACCGTCCGGTAAGGGTCATTAGCGGAAATTTCTCATACCGTGAAAGCGGTTGTTCAAGCGGCCGGCATTGAGGGTGAAGCGGACGTCGCCATTGGCAGGTTTCGACACCGGCCTGACTCTGTGCTCACCGAGTCGGTTCGCCCGGCGGATAAAGAACTGTTGCGGATCGAATACCGCAATCGTGCGCCGAGGCGGGCGCCTACAGGTCAGTCGAGATGCAGCGCCTTCATCTTGCGCGTGAGGGTATTGCGGCCCCAGCCGAGGAGCCTGGCGGCCTCCTGGCGGTGCCCGTTGGTCTGGCTCATCGCGATGCGGATCAGGGTCTTCTCGAACTCGGGTAAAGCCCGGTCGAGCAAGGGCGATTCCCCCGAGCTGAGCTGACGCTCCGCCCAACTCGCAAGACTGCGGGTCCAGTCCTGCGTGGCGCGTTCGTGGGACGCGGCGCCGCCCATTTCCGCCGGCAGGTCCTGCATGCCGATGACGCTACCGGGAGCGGTCACGGTCAGCCGGCGCGTCGCGTTCACCAGCTGGCGGACGTTGCCGGGCCAGTCATAGCTCCGCAGCACGTCCATGGCCTCCGGATCGATGGACTTCGTCGATGCCGCAAGCTCGCGTGCGGCATCGGCGAGGTAATGATTGAGCAGCAGGGGGATGTCTTCGCGCCGCTGCCGCAGCGGCGGCGTGTTGATGCGAATGACGTTCAGGCGGTGGAACAGGTCTTCGCGGAAACGCGATTCCCTGACCGCTCGCGCGAGATCCTGGTTCGTCGCAGCGATGACGCGTACATCGACCTTGATCGACTGTTGCCCGCCGACGCGATAGAACTCGCTTTCCGCCAGCACGCGCAGCAGGCGCGTCTGCAGCGCCGGCGACATGTCACCGATCTCGTCGAGGAACAGGGTACCGCCATCCGCCTGTTCGAATCGCCCTATGCGCCGGGCGTCGGCACCGGTAAACGCGCCTTTCTCGTGGCCGAACAGTTCGGATTCGAGAAGTTCGGCCGCGATCGCGGAGGTATTGAGTGCAACAAAAGGCTTGTCGGCTCTTGGGCTGTGTTCGTGCAGTGCGCGCGCGACGAGTTCCTTGCCGGTGCCCGACTCGCCGGTTATCAGCACCGTCATGCTCGAACCGGCCAGCCGCCCGATGGAGCGGAACACCTCCTGCATTGCGGGCGCCTGGCCGATCAGCGAGGGGATGTCCTGCCTGTACCCGGCAGCGTCCTCAGGTTCCTGGCTGCCGCGCCGCGCCGCCCGTCGCACGAGCTCCACGGCCTCGTCGATATCGAACGGTTTCGGCAGATACTCGAAGGCACCGCCTTTGTAGGCCGCCACAGCATTCTCGAGATCCGAGTGGGCCGTAATCACGATGACCGGGAGATCCGGCCAGCGGCGGTTGACCTCCTCGAGGAGGGCGATGCCGCTCATACCCGGCATGCGCACGTCGGTAATGAGGACGTCCGGTGACTCGTGGTCCATCGCTTCGAGCAGATGCTCGGCCCGCTCGAAGCTCCTGGTCTCCATCTTTTCCTGCCGCAAGGCTTTTTCGAGCACCCAGCGGACCGAATGGTCGTCGTCGACAACCCAGACTTTGAGCGTCTCGGCCGTCATTCTGCCGGCCCCTTCTGATCGAGCGGTATGCGCACGAAAAATATCGTGCGTCCCGGCCGGCTTTCGAATTCGATCAGACCGCCATGCCGGCTGAGCAGCTCCTGGGCCGCCGGCAGCCCCAGCCCCGTGCCGTGAGGATTGCCTGTAACGAGCGGGTAGAACACCGTGTCCTGCAAGTCTGCCGGTATGCCCGGACCGTCGTCCTGGATTTCGATGCTGGCGATGACGCGGTGGCGGATATCGCCGATCGTGAAATTCGTGACGGCGCGGCTGCGCAGCGTAATCGTACCCTGGCCGTCGAGCGCGGCCGCCGCGTTCCGCATCAGGTTGAGGAGGGCCTGCACCATCTGATCCCTGTCGAGCTCGATAAGCGGCAGTCCCGGATCGTAGTCGCGGACGACGTGCAGGGAGCGTCGGTCTTCCGCCTCGATGATGCGTACCACGTACTCGATCAGCTCGTGCACGTTCAGGGGCTGCTTGTTCGGCGCGCCCCCGGGGCCCAGCAGTGTGTCGACGAGATTGGCGAGCCGATCCGTCTCGCTGATGACGACGTCGGTGTACTCGGTGAGCTCCTCGTCGTCGAGCTGACGCGCGAGCAGCTGCGCGGAACCCCGGATTCCGCCTAGCGGGTTTTTGATCTCATGAGCGAGCTGTCTGATCATCTGCCGCCCGGCACCGTGCTGAATCAGCAGCGCATTTTCGCGGCTGATCTTAGAGCGCCGCGTGACGTCGGTGAGCTCGACGAGCAGCGCTGCCCGTCCGCCGTCGATCGGTGATACGCGACAGTCGACGATCCGCTCGTCCGACTCGACTTCGTTTGGCCCGAGACGCAGCTCGTTCGCGTAGTGATCGCCGGTCGCGCCGACCCGGCTGAGGATATCGCGCAGCTCGGGATCGTCATCGAGCAGCCGCAGCAGCGATTCGCCGCATGCGCGCCGCTGGCTGATGCCGAGTATGTTCTCCGCGGCAGGATTGAGCCCCATGATGAGCAGGTTCCGGTCCAGCAGGATTACGCCGGAGCTGAGACTGTCGAGGATGTTCTTTGCTTGTTCGGAGATTGCGCCATCGTCGCCGGCACCTTTCGTGCCCGCGGACGTGCCCCCGGCTAGAACGCCACCGTGTTCTGCTGCACGTAGAAGCGGCTCGGCCGACTGCGGATCATCATCTTGCCGGTCGCATCCACGACCTCGACCTGGATGTTGTGGACCCCCCGCCAGACTTCCTGCAGCTGGAAGCTCGTGCCGCTCACCGGCTGCATCTGGCCGTCGAAATACGCGCGCACCTGGTGACCGGGCTGCAGACCCGGTTGCAGCGCCACCGAGACGTTCAGGACGCCCTCGATGTTCCATAGCGTTTCTTCCGCCCCGGGTGAGACGATCTCGATACTGGTGTAACCGGTCTGCGGCTCTTCGGCCGGCTCGTCATCCTCGTCCTGTGCCGCAGAAGGCCGTTGCACACGGCGAGTGGTTGCAACATTCGGTGCCGGTAACACGATGGCTTCTGCGCCCTCGCGGGGGCGGTCGGAGTAATGCACGACGCCGTCTTCATCGACCCAGCGATAGGCCTCCTGAGCCGCCGCGGGCACAGCCACGAGCAGGCAGACGAGCATGAAAACAGGGCGCAATTCCATACGGTTAGCATAGCAATTAATTCCGCTTCTGGGGCAGCGACCGGGCGGCCAAAATGCCGCCCGGTTCACAGTTTTGACACCTCAGAGGCTGTAGTACATGTCGAATTCGACCGGATGCGTGGTCATGCGCAGCCGCGTGACGTTCTCCAACTTCAGGTCGATATACGCGTCGATCAGGTCATCGGAAAACACGTCGCCAGCCTTGAGGAACTCGCGATCCTCGTCGAGCGCGGCGAGCGCCTCGTCCAGCGAGAAGGCCACAAGCCTGAGCTGCTTCTCCTCTTCGGGCGGCAGATCGTAGAGATCCTTGTCCATGGCATCGCCCGGATCGATCTTGTTCTGGATGCCGTCGATACCGGCCATCATCATCGCCGAGAACGCAAGGTACGGGTTGGCCATCGAATCCGGGAAGCGGACTTCGATGCGGCGCGCTTTCGGGTTCGATACGTACGGAATGCGGATCGATGCCGACCGGTTACGGGCCGAGTAGGCGAGAATCGTCGGCGCCTCGAATCCGGGCACCAGTCGCTTGTAGCTGTTCGTCGCCGGGTTCGTGAACGCGTTGAGGGCTTTTGCGTGCTTGATAATGCCGCCAATGTAGTGCAGCGCCGTATCCGACAGGCCGCCATAGCCGTCACCCGAGAACAGGTTCTCGCCGTCCTTGGCCAGTGACTGGTGGACGTGCATGCCGTTGCCGTTATCATTGACCAGTGGCTTCGGCATGAAGGTCGCGGTCTTGCCGAATGCATGCGCAACGTTGTGAACCACGTATTTCAGGACCTGCACCTCGTCGGCCTTGCGCACCAACGTGTTGAACAGGACGCCGATTTCGCACTGACCCGCCGTAGCAACCTCGTGGTGATGCACCTCGGTCGTGAGGCCCAGCTCCTCGAGCGCGAGACACATCGCGGAACGAATGTCGTGCAGCGAGTCGACCGGCGGTACCGGGAAGTAGCCGCCCTTCACTGTCGGGCGGTGTCCGGTGTTGCCCTCCTCGAGGCTGCGGTCCGTGTTCCAGGCACCCTCATCGGAGTCGACCTTGTAGAAGGCACCCTGCATCGAATCGTCCCAGGAAACACTATCGAAGACGAAGAACTCGTTCTCGGGACCGAAAAAGGCGCTATCGGCGATGCCGGTCGATTTCAGGTATGCCTCGGCGCGCTCGGCAAGCGATCGCGGACAGCGATCGTAGCCCTGCATCGTCGACGGCTCGATGACATTACAGCGCAGGTTCATGGTGACCTCGTCCGTGAAGATATCGACCACGGCCGATGCCGCGTCGGGCAACAGGATCATGTCGGACTCGTTGATGCCCTTCCAGCCGGAGATGGACGAACCGTCGAACATCTTGCCGTCCTCGAACAGGTCCTCATCGACCGTATGGGCCGGCACGGTGACATGTTGTTCTTTTCCTTTCGTGTCCGTGAACCGAAAGTCGACAAATTTGACCTCTTTCTCTTTGATGAGGCCGAGTACCTCTGCGGGCGTCATGATTTCCTCCAGGATTCGCTATGCATAGAAACGGCCGGCAACTGCCGGCCCGGTTGCCTGACTGTTGCATTAAGCGTGCCAAAATGGTGCTTTATCCAAGCCACTGTTTTTAATAGATTTCGGGTAATGCCTCATCCGTTGCTCGCACCAGTATAGTGCAAGCCGCCTCATGAGCGCACTATTTTAGTGCGGCCGTGGCGCTGTGCACCGTTTTAGCCAGCCGCGCTCAGTCGCAGTTCTCGAACCGCGACCGTATCTCGATCGGCGGGTCGCTCCGATGCCTTTTCTCGTCATGGCTCGCCGCGCTGCGCGCGGCTGCGCTTTACTTCCTCGAAAAGGCAGTCCTCGCGGCCCGCCTGCCAGGCCCGGCCGCAGCGTCGTTCGGACGGGTGCGGGCGGACCGGGGCGTTTGTCGACCGAAGTAAAGCGCAGCGTAGCGAGCCATGAGGGAGACAAATGCCCCGGCCGCCCGCTGGGGCAAGAGCGGTCGCGGTTCGAGAATTGCGCCTGGGACAAGGCGGGCCGGGCGGTGGTGTCCGAATTCGCCCGAGTGCCCTATACTTCGCGGGTTTTCCGCAAGTGACACCCGTTCAATGAGTGCCAAGGACGCACAATCGTTTCTGTCCTTTCAGGACCTGATTCTCTGCCTGCAGCAGTATTGGGCCGAGCGCGGCTGCGTCGTGATGCAGCCCTACGACAAGGAGATGGGTGCCGGCACCTTTCACCCGGCGACGTTCCTGCGCGCGGTCGGGCCGGAGCCGTGGAGCGCTGCCTATGTGCAGCCGAGCCGACGACCCACCGACGGCCGTTACGGGGACAATCCGTTCCGGCTGCAGCACTATTACCAGTACCAGGTGGCCATCAAGCCCTCACCGGACGACATCCAGGACCTCTATCTCGAGTCGCTCGAGGCCATCGGTATCGATACGCTCGTGCACGATATTCGCTTCGTCGAAGACAACTGGGAATCTCCGACGCTCGGCGCCTGGGGCCTCGGCTGGGAGGTGTGGCTGAACGGGATGGAGGTTACCCAGTTCACCTACTTCCAGCAGGTCGGCGGCCTGGAGTGCCGCCCGGTAACCGGCGAAATCACCTACGGCCTCGAGCGCCTCGCGATGTATTTGCAGAACGTCGAGAGCATCTTCGACATCGTCTGGACCGACGGTCCGCTGGGCCGTATCACCTATGGCGACGTCTATCACCAGAACGAGGTCGAACAGTCCCGTTACAATTTCGACGAAGCCGATATCGATACCCTGTTCCACGACTTCGACCACGCCGAACACGATTGCGAGCGCCTCATCGAGCTCAATCTCGCATTACCGGCGTACGAAAAGATGCTCGCAGCCTCGCACCTCTTCAATCTTCTGGACGCACGCCAGGCCATCTCCGTCAGTGAGCGGCAGCGCTATATCCTGCGCGTCCGCACCCTGGCGCGGGCGGTCGCCGAGGCGTATTTCAAGAGCCGCGAAGAGCTCGGTTTCCCAATGGTCGAATCGGTGCGCGCCCGGAGCAAGAAAGCATGAAACCCGCTGACCTGCTCGTGGAAATCGGTACCGAGGAGCTTCCGCCGAAAGCGCTGCGCGGGCTGATGGACGCGTTCGCCGCGAATATCGGCGATGCGATCGACGAGGCGCGCCTCGAGCACGGCGATGTGCATGCCTATGCAAGCCCGCGCCGCCTGGCAGTCATCGTGGAAAAGCTTGCGGCGAGCCAGGAAGATCGTCGCCTGTCGCAGAAGGGCCCGCCCGTCTCGGTCGCTTACGACGACGATGGCAACCCGCTTCCACCCGCAAGCGCGTTCGCAAAGAAGTGCGGCGTGGACGTGGCCGAACTGGGGCGCGTCAAGACGGGCAAAGGCGAGTGGCTCGCGGCGGAAACCGTGGAAAAAGGCAAAACGACCGCCGAACTCCTGCCGGCACTCATCGAGCAGGCACTCGCAGACCTGCCGATACCGCGACGCATGCGCTGGGGCGCGGGTGACGCGGAGTTCGTACGCCCGATCCACTGGATTGTGTTGCTGCACGGCACGGACGTCGTCGACGGGACCGTCATGGGTATCGCCTGCGGCAATACGACGATGGGTCACCGCTTTCATTCGCGGGGCCCGGTTACGATTGCCACTCCGTCGGCCTACCTCGAAACTCTCGAGCAGGAAGGCCGCGTCATTGCCGACTTTGGCGTACGCCGCGAACTGGTACGCAAGGGCGTCGAAGCCCGGGCGAAAGAAGCTAGCGGCCACATCGTCGATGGTGAGTCCCTTTATGACGAGGTTGCCGCGCTCGTGGAATGGCCGGTGCCCGTGCTGGGTGGTTTCGACGTCGCTTTTCTCGAGCTGCCCCGCGAAGTCGTCGTATCCACACTGACCGGCCACCAACGCTATTTCCCGGTCGCCGACGATTCCGGCGCGCTCCTTCCCAGCTTCGTGACGGTGGCCAACCTCGAGAGCAAAGAGCCCGATAAGGTTCGTGACGGCAACGAGCGCGTAATCCGGCCGCGGCTCGCGGACGCGGCCTTTTTCTGGGACAGTGACCGGCGCAAGGCGCTCGCGACACGCCGGGAAGCGCTGCGCGAGGTGGTGTACCAGCGCGGGCTCGGCAGCCTGTACGACAAGAGCACCCGGACCGCGGAGGTCGCGTCCTGGATCGCGGAGCGCCTGGGCATTGACAGCGCCCACGTCGTGCGCGCGGCAGCGCTCTGCAAATGCGATCTGTTGACGGGCATGGTCGGCGAGTTTCCCGACCTCCAGGGCACCATGGGGCGGTACTACGCGATCTCCGACGGCGAGCCGGACGCCGTTGCAACGGCGATCGGCGAACACTACCAGCCGCGATTCGCCGGTGACGCCCTGCCGGAGACGGACGCAGGTCGTGTACTCGCGATGGCGGACAAGCTCGATACCCTCGCCGGGATTTTCACGATCGGCAAGAAGCCCTCGGGCAACCGGGACCCATTCGGCCTGCGCCGCGCGGCGCTCGGCATTATTCGTCTGTCGATCGAGAGTCCGCTGGACCTGGACCTGAAGGCATTGATCGCGCGCGCCCTCGAGCTGCAGCCCGCCGGGAAGGAAGACCCGCAAACGCTGTCGGAATCGCTGTACACGTTCATTACCGATCGGCTGCGGCGTTACTTCCTCGACCGTGATCCGGCGCTCGATACGGAAACCTTCGATGCCGTCATGGCACGGCAGCCCGAATCGCTGGTGGACTTCGAGCTTCGACTGCAGGCCGTGCAGGCGTTTCTGCGGCTCGACGCGGCCCAAAGCCTCGCCTCCGCCAACAAGCGCATCGCCAATATCCTGCGCCAGGCCGAGGTGACGGAGACGAGTGACATCGACGAGAAAATTCTCGAGCCGGGCGCCGAGCAAGCGCTTTACGATGCGCTCGTCGCCGCCGAGGCAACCGTGCGCCCATTGCTCGATGAGCGCGACTACACCCGCGCACTGCAGGAGCTCGCCGCACTTCGCGAACCCGTGGACCGGTTTTTCGACGATGTCATGGTGATGGCTGACGATGCAGCCGTCCGGTCCAATCGCCTCGCGTTGCTCGCCGCGCTGAGGGCCCTGTTTCTCGACGTGGCCGATATCTCGCGGCTGTCTATCGCCTGAAGATGGGCGGCGTGGGTCTTGGCAAGGGGCTGGTCATTCTCGATCGCGACGGCGTGATCAATCAGGACTCCGAGGACTTCATCAAGAACGAAGACGAATGGCAGCCGATCCCGGGCAGCCTCGAAGCTATTGCTGCACTGACGCAGGCGGGCTTCACGCTCGCGATAGCCAGCAACCAGTCCGGCATCGCCCGCGGGCTCTTCAACCAGGCTACGCTCGATGCGATGCACGCCAAGATGCTCCGGCTTGTTCACGAAGCTGGCGGCCATATCAGCCGCATCGTCATTTGTCCGCACGGCCCGGACGACGGCTGCGACTGCCGCAAGCCCCGGCCGGGGTTGCTCGAGCAGCTGGCTCGCCACTTCAACACCTCGTTGGCCGGCGTGGCCGTCGTCGGCGACGCGCTGCGCGACCTCGAGGCGGCCGCCGCAGTCGGTGCTCGTCCGATCCTCGTTCGCAGCGGCAAGGGCCGCAGGACCGAGGCTGCACTGCCGGAGCGCTTCGCCTCGGTCGCCGTATACGACGATCTCGCCGCCGCCGCGCGCGCGCTGATCGGCGAGGCCGCGTGACATGCGGATGATCCGCTCGCTGTTGTTCATTGCTTTCGGCGGCGGTTCGGCCGCAATCGCGGCCTCGCTTATACTGCTCACGTTCTGGGCGCCGTCAAGCGTGCAGTGGGCCATAACGCGCGGCTATTGCCGCCTCGCTGTATGGGCCGGGCATTTCTTCTGCGGTATGGAGCCAGTGGTCGAGGGCCTCGAGAACCTTCCGGACGAACCCAGCGTGATCATGATCAAGCACACCTCGACGCTGGAAACCTACTGGCAGGTTACCGTGTTTCCGAAGACAGCCTGGGTCATCAAGCGCGAGGTCATGTATGTTCCGGTGCTGGGCTGGGCAATGAAGCTGATGCTCGATCCGATATTCATCAACCGCAGCGCCGGCCGCTCCGCGGTCAAACAGGTGATAAAGGAAGGCAAGGAGAAACTGGACCAGGGCATCTGGGTAACGATCTTTCCCGAGGGTACGCGCATGCCGCCCGGTGAGACGCGGCGTTATGGCGTCAGCGGAGCGGCGCTCGCTCGCGATGCCGGCTGCAAGATCGTACCTGTCGCCCACAACGCGGGGGATTTCTGGGGGCGGCGCAGTATCATCAAGCGGCCTGGAAAAGTGCGCTTTTGCATCGGGCCACCGATCGACGCCACCGGCCGCGACCCCAAGGAAACCAGCCTGATCGTGCAGGACTGGGTCGAGACCAAGATGAACGAGATCAGCGAGGTCTACAAGAAGAAGGCCGCAGAGCGCGATCCCTAGGAGCGCCTCCTCGGCAACGAAGGCACTGCCCTTGCCGTCGAGGCCGTGGCTCACGCGGCAACCAGGCGACGGCGTGACTAGGTGCCACTGCCGGCGCGGTTTGCGAGTGCCTCGAGTTCCTGCGCCTGGCCTTCTGTCAGCGGATACATCCTGTCGATTCGACAGCCTCGCAGGGTGTCGATGCCCGAGCGCATCACGTTGTAATCATAGCGCCGGTCCGGTGTGATCGAGGTATTGTCGACCATTTCCCGGCAGACGCGCGTGAATGCGAGCAGGAAGTGGCCGTCACGCCCGTTGTAGATCGCAAAGTACAGCGTCACCGGCGCCCAGTCGTCGCTGCCGTGTGTCCGTATACGGTCTACCTCCTGCAGCTCCCCTACCGAAACGTAGTCGCGGATGGCCTGGATTTCGGGCGGCACCTCCGGCGTGCCCGTGCAGGCCGCTGCGAGCATCAGCAAAGCTGCAGGAATTACCGCTCTGCCGTTGCTAGTCTGCACGGCGTTCCTGCGCATAGAGCCTCTCTATAAAACCGGTCACCCTCGGGTAATCCTCGATCCAGCGCTCGATGTCGCGCCGCATGGCGGCGGGTACGCGGCTGCGCTCAATTCGAATTCCCGCACCACCTCCGTAGCCCTCCGGCTGCAGCCAGATGCCCTGGATGGCCGCAAAGGCGAAATCGGTGTAGTTGAGCGTCTCGCCCCCGAGGATTGAGCGGCGGCCCTCGGTGAGCCGCGCTTCCGTCTCCGCGAGCAGGGCTTGGATGCCTTCGCAGCTCTTCCGGTAATTCGTTTCATTCACGCGAAAAGCCTTACGAATCATCGCTGCCTGCACCGGGTACAGCAGGGCCACCAGCTTTCGCTGCCATTTGGGAATTGCCTCACTATCGACGCCCCACGCATGCTTGCACAGTGCCGGGGCATCGAGCAGATGATAGTAGATCCAGACCTGCAGACTGACGCCACACCGATCGATCGTGCGCTCGAACTCGAGGCGTTCTTCGGTCGGCTCGAGGAACGCGGCCGCGTCGCCGCGGGTGACGCCGTAGGCACCCCAGAGGTAGCGCAGGATCTCCGGCGAGTTGCCAATCTGCGAACGCACCATTCCCGTGCGCAAGTGCAGCCGCGGCACGGTGCGCCCGAGGTAGAACGCACCGAGCGTTCCACACCACGGCAGCTCCTCGTATTCGAGCCCGAGGCGGTCCATACACCAGCGAACCTTTTCCACGAAGTGGCTTGCAGAGATCGTCTCCAGCGCCATGTCCGGGCCGGCCGCCGGGCGCAAAAACCCGACGAGCACGATCGCCCAGCGCCACAGGAGCGCGACCACAACGAGCAACAGCGCAGTCCAGACGGACAGACCGAACACCGCCACCACCACCGGTAACAGCAGTACGAATGCAGCGTGCAGAACGATTCGATTATCGAGCATATCCCGGCCTCACGGGCCCGTCACGGCCCGGCTCTTTGCGGTCCAGCGTATTACCTAGACGTCGAGGTTCGATACCGTCAATGCGTTCTTCTCGATGAACTCCCGGCGTGGTTCGACCTGATCGCCCATGAGCGTCGTGAAAATCTCGTCCGCCTTGACCGCGTCCTCGATCTTCACCTGCATCAGGCGCCTGGTCTCGGGGTTGACGGTGGTATCCCAGAGCTGGTCCGGGTTCATTTCGCCAAGGCCCTTGTAGCGCTGCACGCTCTGTCCGCGGCGCGCCTCGTTCATCAGCCATTCGACCGCTTCCGGGAAACGCGTTACTGCAAACTGCCGGTCTCCGCGGCTCACGAATGCATCCTCGCCCAGCAGGTCGTCAAGCTTCGCGGATAGCGCCATGATGTGCCGGTATTCGTTGGTCTCGAAGAGTTCCCGTGGCAGGTAACGTGTGCTGCCGATACCGTGCTGCACTTTCGTGATCGCGATGCGCACGCCCTCGCCATCTTCGTCGCCTCGCTCCAGGCTGGCGGCGTAACTGGCGCCGTTACCGTCTTTTTGCGCCCGGTCGCCGCTGCCTTTCGGTAACGCGGCGGAGAGTTGTTCCGTCCACGCCTCCAGCCTGTCCAGGTCCTCGGTGAGTTCGGCCGTAACTTCGGGCAACTGCCCTATCTCACGCAGCACGTGCTCGTCGTACCGGTTCGCGAGGCGCTCGAAGATATTCTCGACAGCCATGTATTCTTTCGCGAGCGACTCCAGCGCCATGCCCGAGAGCGCCGGCGCGTCGGCGGTCACGTGCAGCTCTGCGTTGTCGAGCGCGGATGCCAGCAGATATGCGTTCAATTCGGCGTCGTCCTTTACGTAGACCTCCTGTTTGCCGCGCTTGATCTTGTAAAGCGGCGGTTGCGCGATGTAGACGTGGCCCCGCTCGATCAGCTCGGGCATCTGGCGGTAGAAGAACGTGAGCAGCAACGTACGTATGTGCGACCCGTCAACGTCGGCGTCGGTCATTATGATGATGCGGTGGTAGCGCAGTTTGTCGGGATCGAAATCGTCCCTGCCGATGCCGCAGCCCAGCGCGGTGATCAGCGTGCCGACCTCGACGGACGACAGCATCTTGTCGAAGCGCGCTTTCTCGACATTCAGGATCTTGCCCTTGAGCGGCAGGATCGCCTGGGTCCGCCGATCGCGCCCCTGTTTGGCGGAGCCGCCGGCCGAATCACCCTCGACGAGGAACAGCTCCGAACGCGCCGGGTCCTTTTCCTGGCAATCGGCCAACTTTCCGGGCAGGCCGGCGATGTCCAGCGCGCCTTTGCGGCGCGTCATCTCTCGGGCTTTGCGCGCAGCTTCCCTTGCACGCGCGGCGTCGATGATCTTGGAGACGATCGCCTTGGCTTCCTGGGGCTGTTCGAGCAAGTACTCTTCGAGTTTCGCCGCCATCGCCTGCTCGACGATGCCTTTGATTTCAGATGAAACCAATTTATCCTTAGTCTGTGACGAGAATTTCGGGTCGGGAATTTTCACGGACAGCACCGCCGTTAAGCCCTCCCGGGCGTCATCGCCCGAGGGCGTCGCTTTTTCCTTGCGGCCGCTGAGCTCTTTCTCGATGTAAGCATTCATTGTTCGCGTGAGTGCGCTGCGAAAGCCCGCCAGGTGGGTGCCACCGTCCCGTTGCGGGATGTTGTTCGTGTAGCAGAACATGTTCTCCTGGTAGCCATCGTTCCACTGCAGCGCAGCCTCCACGCCGACGTCATCTTGCATGCTCCAGAAATGAAAAACCGTAGGGTGTATTGGGTTCTTGTTGCGGTTCAGGTGTTCGACGAACGCGCGAATCCCGCCCTCGTACTGGAAGACGTCCTCGCGCTCGTCGCGCTCGTCGACCAGTTGGATGCGGACGCCGGAATTCAGGAACGAGAGCTCCCGCAGGCGCCGCGCCAGGATGTCGTAGTGGAATTCGATGTTGGTGAACGTGTCAGCGCTCGGCTTGAATCGCAACGTCGTGCCGGTACGATCGGTTTTCCCGACCTCCGCCAGTGGCGCCCTGGGCTCGCCGTGCGCGTACTCCTGCTGATAGGTCTTGCCAGCGCGATGAATCGTCAGGACCAGCTGCTCCGACAGCGCGTTGACGACCGACACGCCAACACCGTGCAGGCCGCCCGAGACCTTGTACGAGTTATCATCGAATTTGCCGCCCGCATGCAGGACGGTCATGATCACCTCCGCTGCAGAGCGGCCCTCATCGGGGTGTTCGTCGACGGGGATTCCGCGGCCGTCGTCCGTTATGGTCACCGACTCATCGGCGTGAATCGTGACCGTGATGACACTGCAATGACCAGCGAGGGCTTCGTCGATCGAGTTGTCGACGACCTCGAATACCATGTGGTGCAGCCCGGTGCCGTCATCGGTATCGCCGATGTACATTCCGGGCCGTTTCCGAACGGCTTCAAGGCCCTTTAAGACCTTGATATTACTGGAAGTATATTCCGTCTCGTCGGTCATCCCGTTTCCTCGAGTAAAAACCGACATATTGTATCAAAATCAGGCCCTTGAACGAGCCTCAAAGCATTCTTTTTTCTCGGGTTTCAGGGTCTGTCCGGCGTATTCCGGACGGGCCTCGGGCCGCCCCGGGCAGCCGCTCGGAGCTCGCCCTGTTCCACGTGGAACACTCTTGGAGCAGCCGGGAACAGGGACTCGTCCCGCTCCAGGCTGGTTGCAATAACCTGGCTGCCCAGCTCGGCAACCTGCCCCATCAGTCGCCCCAGTGAAACGCGATCCAGCTCTGCCGCCGGATCGTCGAGCAACAGCAGCAGCGGCCGTTCCAGGACGGTCTGTGCAATATCGGTCGCGGCCAGAACCATCGCGCTGGCGAGCAACTTCTGCTGGCCCCGGGAGACCAGACGTCGCGCCTGGCGCTCGTCGTAAATCAGGCGCAGATCGGCCCTGTGGGGCCCCACCTGCGTCGTTCCCAGTACGCAATCGCGCTCTAAATGCTGCTCGAGCGCCTCCCTGAGACTGCTGTCCTTGCTCCACCCGGACGCATAACGAAAATCAATATCCGCCCCGAGCAATCCCGAGCCGTGCGCCTGCAGCGTTTCGAGCGCCGCCTCGAGGACCGCCTTTCTCACGCCGTCCACACGCTCGCCCAGTCGGCAGAACTCCGTATCCCAGGCCGCCAAGGACTCCCGGCTTCCATTGCCCTTGAGCGCTGCATTGCGCTGCTTCAGCGCACGGCGAAATTGCCGCCACAGCGCCAGGTACTCGGGTTCCACGTGGAACGCGAGCCAGTCCAGAAATCGCCGACGCTCGTCCGGGCCCCCACTCACCAGATTGTGGACATCCGGGTCAATAACCTGCAGAGGCAGTGCCGCCGCCAGTGCCGCCGCCCCGCCGCTGCTGTCCCCATCGACTTTTGCCTCGAGGCCGGCGCGGCTGTTCCGAACGCCAACGCGCACCTGGCGACCCCATATCTCTATCTGACCGAACAGGACGAATTCATGCGCGCCGTGCTGGATGAGGTTCGTGGGTGGCGCGCCACGAAACGACTTGCCGCGCCCAAGATACGCCAGCGCTTCCAGCAGGCTGGTCTTTCCCGACGCATTTGCCCCATAGATCAGCGTGTAATCGGAATCCGGCTCGAACCCGATGGTTCCGAGACAACGAAACCCCTGTGCGGTAAAACGGCTTATCGACACACAGCCTGCCCGGCCACCTTTTTAAAGGCGCATCGGCATAACCACGAATTTGCAGTCATCCTTGCCCGGCTCGCGGATCAGGCAGCTCGAATTACTATCTACCACCGACAATGCCACCTCGTCGCCATCCACTGCACCGATCGCATCGAGCAGGTAGTTGACGTTGAAGCCGATCTCTATGTCGTCACCGCTATAGCTGACCTCCAACTCCTCTTCAGCCTCTTCCTGCTCCGGGTTGTGCGCCTGCAAAACCACGGCATCATCGCGAATGATCAGCCGGATGCCGCGGTATTTCTCGTTCGACAGGATGGCCGTTCTCTGCAAACCGCCGCGAAATACATCTCGGTCTGCGCGCAGCTCATTCGATGAATCACGCGGTATCACGCGATCATACTCCGGAAACCTCCCGTCTATGAGCTTCGAGGTAAAGCGAATACCCTCCAACTGGATCCTCACGTGATTCGCTCCGAGCACAACATCCACCGACCCTTCTCCACTCAACAACCGCTGCAGCTCGAGTACGCCCTTCCGCGGTACGATTACCTGCTGTTCCTCGAGCTCCGCGCCGTCGAGCTCCGCTTCGCAAAGCGCCAGTCGATGTCCGTCCGTCGCCACGGATCGTATGTGGCTGCCACCTGTCTCCAGCAACATCCCATTGAGGTAATACCGCACGTCTTGCTGCGCCATCGAAAAATGCGTCTTTTCGATGAGCCGCCCGAGCACTTCCTGGCTAACAGCTATACTCTGGCTCGCTTTAATATCCTCAATGCTCGGAAATTCCGCCGCAGGTAGCGTCGCCAGCGCGAATTTCGACCGCCCAGAGCGAACGTGCAGCTTTTCCCCGCTAACACTCACTGCAACCTCGGAGCTCTCGGGCAATGCCCGGCAAATATCCAGCAGTTTACGACCCGAGACTGTAATTTCCCCACCCGCCTGGACGTCCACATTGGCCTGTGCCACCAGTTCGACCTCAAGGTCGGTTGCTGTAACGGCCAACTCGCCTTCCTTGGCAACGAGCAGGACGTTGGACAAAATCGGCATGGTTTGCCGCCGCTCCACAACCCCGATAACCGCCTGCAGGGGCTTCAGAAGCACGTCCCGGCTTGCACTCAACTTCATAGGTTCCACCTGTTAATAATTATTGGAAATTATTAGATTACTGTAGTTATTAGACAGGCCAATACCTGTGCATAACTTTAAAATAGCGTTTTAAAACAGTTATTTACAATAAAAAACCCAGCATTGAACGTGGTGTGTATCCGGTTGCCCCGCTGTGCATAATTTGTGGATAAGTTACACTTTCATTGTTATCCACCGGTTATTCACATCAACCAGTCAGCGTTCTTAACAGATTGAGATAATCATCATCAACGCGTTTTTCAGTCTCGCGGAGCGACGCAATTCGCCGGCAGGCATGCAGGACCGTCGTGTGATCACGCCCACCGAATGCATCACCGATCTCCGGCAGGCTATGGTTTGTCAATTCCTTGGCCAACGCCATAGCAATCTGTCTCGGCCTCGCGATTGATCGGCTGCGTTTCTTGGACAACAGCTCCCCAACGCGGATCTTGAAATAGTCGGCAACCGTTTTCTGGATATTCTCGATTGACACCAGGCGTTCCTGCAGGGCCAGCAGGTCCCGCAGCGCCTCTTTCGCGAATTCGAGATTGATTGGACGCCCGGTGAACGTCGAGTTGGCGATCACACGCCGCAAGGCGCCCTCCAGTTCACGTACATTGGAGCGAATGCGCTTGGCGATAAAAAATGCAACCTGCTCCGGCAGGGCAACGCCATCGGCTTCCGCCTTGCTCATCAGGATCGCGACCGACGTCTCGAGTTCCGGCGGCTCTATAGCCACGGTCAACCCCCATCCGAACCGCGACTTCAGACGCTCCTCGAGGCCAACCACCTCCTTGGGGTAGCGGTCACAGGTCAGCACGATCTGCCGCTGCCCCTCGAGTAGTGCATTGAAGGTATGGAAGAACTCTTCCTGGGAGCGTTCCTTGCCAGCGAAAAACTGTATGTCGTCAATCAGCAGTGCATCAAGCGAGCGGTATGAGCGTTTGAACTCGGAAATCTTATTGTGCTGGAGGCCCCGCACCATGTCCCCGACGAACCGTTCCGAATGCACATATGCAACCCGCGCATTGGGGTTCCGCGCCAGCATTGCATTGCCCACCGCCTGCATGAGGTGGGTTTTGCCGAGACCAACGCCACCGTAGATGAACAACGGGTTATAGGACGTTCCCGGGTTCTCCCCAACCTGTGACGCGGCCGCACGGGCCAGCTGATTGCTCTTACCCTCGACGAAACTATCGAAGGTAAAAGCAGGATTCAGCCGTGACGCAATCGCGGCCGGGCCACGGTCTGAGCGCGCCAGCCCGGGTATCGCACGCGCCGAACTTTGCTGCGCGGGTACCTTGCTCTGCCTCGATCCGACCTCGACCACGAGTTCGGTATTGCTATCAGAGCTGTCGATAATCTCGAGGATCCTCTGGATATAGTGTTCCTGCAGCCAGTCGACGACAAAGCGGTTCGGTGCCAGCAGCCTGAGCCGGCCCTCGTCTTCGACGGCCTGGAGCGGGCGGATCCAGGTATTGAATTGTTGCTCCGGCAGCTCCGCCTGCAGGTCACGGATGCAGCGATTCCAGAGCGTTGTTTCGGCCGGCAAGGAAATCCCCAATTAGCCCTAGGCAGGCGGTTTTGCGAGTGAGACCGGGCAGTCTATACCGTATAAGAAGCCGCTGCCAAATCGTGATTTCCCCCGATGCGGCGTGACAGGATACGCTCTATCGGAAGCGTCTATTGACACTGTCGGGGGGCGCGCGTACCCTTGCCGGCCCATTGCGGGCGGCGCCCGGAGATCGCCCGAAAATACAGGAAGCAGGAACATGAAACGTACGTATCAGCCCAGCAATCTGAAGCGCGCACGCAAGCATGGCTTCCGCGCCCGCATGGCGACCAAGGCGGGCCGACTCGTCCTCAAACGGCGCCGCGCCAAGGGTCGCGCGAAGTTGACGCCGTAACCGAGCCACCGGCCCGGATAACCGCACAGCCACCACCAGGATTGGAACCAGGCACGTCACGCAACGCATTTTTCCGGTTTCGCAGACATAACCGGCTGTTAAATGCGGCGGCGTTCGGGCGCGTGTTTGAAAGCGCGAACCGCAGCCGGGACAGGTGGTTTACGGTACTCAGCCGCCAGAACGGCGGCCTCGATGCGAGGCTGGGTCTCGCTATCTCGAAAAAGCATTGCCGCAAATCGACGTCGAGAAACACAATAAAGCGTATCGTCAGGGAATCATTCAGACAGCACCAGGCACAACTAGGCGGTCTCGACGTAGTCGTGATCAACCAGCCGGCGGCATCGACAGCAACCCGGCGGCAGTTGTTTGACAGCCTGGCCGGTCACTGGCGACGATGTAGCCGGAAAAGCGGCGTCACAGGCGGGCAGGAATAACGAGGCATGGACAATCAACGACTGCTGGTATGGGCCGCCTTCGGCGTCCTGATCTGGTTGACCTACCAGACCTGGATGCAGGACTACGGGCCTGCGCCCGTGCCCGTGACGCAGCCGGCCGACACCGACCAGGCGAGCCCGACGCCGGCGGAGGAGCAGCTGGCCTTGCCGGAGCTCGGGGAAACCGCGGAACAGCCTGACCAGACGGGCACCGCCTTGCCTGGGGGGGAGCCCGAAGACAGCGAAAGCCGGGCCGCCTTGATCACTGTGCGCACCGATGTGCTGGAGCTACAGATTTCGACGCGGGGCGGCACCCTGGTGCGGGCAACGGTCCTTGGCTACCCGGTCGAGAAGGACCGGCCGAATGAGCTGGTCGAGCTCCTGAGCCCCGAGCGAAGCAACCTGGGATTGATACGAACCGGCCTGCGCAGCGCCAACGGCGCGAGCGCCGACCAGGACACCGTATTCAGCTCGGCGCGCAGTGAATACGCGCTCGGTGATGCCGGGGAACTGGTCGTGCCACTCGCCTGGACGGACGAGGGCGGCGTCAGCATCGAAAAGCGTTTCGTGTTCACACGCGGCCGTTACGCGATCCGGGTGGAACAGACACTGGTGAATAACAGTGCTCAGCCGTGGCGGGGCGATCAGTACACGCAACTGTTGCGGCGCTCCAAGGGCGTCGAGCGATCGATGTTCGACGTCGACTCCTATTCGTTCGACGGGCCGCAGACCTACAACGGCGACAAGGCCGAAAAGCACAAGCGCGACAATCTCGAGGACAAGGGACCCCTCGAGTATTCCTCGCCCGACGGCTGGGTTGCCGCCATCCAGCATCATTTCCTGAGCGCTATCGTTCCGGAGGCCGGCGCTCCTCATGTGTACCGGGTGGAGGTGAGTGGCGACACGATGATCGCGAGTGTCGTTGGTGCCAAACGCACCGTCGAACCGGGCGCCTCGGAGACGTTTACGAGGCAGCTGTTCGTCGGGCCTAAGGTCCAGTCTCAGCTCGGCGAGCTGCATGAGCGGCTGAAGCTCACGGTGGATTACGGCTGGCTGACCATCCTCTCGCAGCCGATGTTCTGGCTGCTCGCGTTCATATACGACTACGTCGGAAACTGGGGTGTGTCGATCATCTTCGTCACGGTGCTGATCAAGCTCGTGTTCTACAAGATGACCGAGACGAGCGGCCGCTCGATGGCGAAGATGCGCAACCTGCAGCCGCGCATCAAGGCGCTGCAGGAACGCTACAAGGACGACCGCCAGCAACTGTCACAGCAGATGATGGATCTCTACAAGCGAGAGAAGGTCAACCCCGCGGCGGGCTGCCTGCCCATTCTGATCCAGATGCCGTTCTTCCTCGCGTTCTACTGGGTACTGATCGAGAGCGTCGAAATGCGCCAGGCGCCGTTCGCGCTGTGGATCACCGATCTGTCGACACGCGATCCCTACTTCATATTGCCGCTGATCATGGGCGCGGCCATGTTGCTGCAGCAGAAACTGAACCCCGCGCCCGCGGACCCTGTTCAGGCGCGCGTGATGCAGATCATGCCGATCATGTTCACGGGCTTTTTTGCGTTCTTCCCCTCGGGGCTCGTGCTGTACTGGGCGACCAATACCGTGCTGTCGATTGCGCAGCAGTGGAAAATCAACAGGGTCGTCGAGCAGGAAGAAAAGAACAGGAAGTCCGGCAAGAAGAAGAAAGACAAGGACAAGGCTAAGTAGCCGGCAGGCGTCGGCCGCGTCCCTGGGGTGCGGTGAAGCGGGTCACAAAACGTGCTCGCGCTCAGGAATCGGCGAGCGCGGTTCGCACCTTGACCTCGCCGTGCAGCGTGCGATGCACCGGGCAGCGATCGGCAATCTCGAGCATCCGTTCGCGTTGTTCGTCCGTCAGGGTTCCCGCGAGCGACAATTCGCGCTCGAACTGGTCGATACGCCCCTCCGCGCTCTCGCAGTCTTCGCAGTCCTGCGCGTGGATCTTGCCGTGCCTGACCCGCACGGTTGCAGATTCGAGGTCCAGCTTCTTGTGCGACGCATACATCTTCAGGGTCATCGACGTGCAGGCGGCAAGTGCGGCGGACAGCAGGTCGTAGGGGGACGGCCCTTCGCCGGTGCCACCGACGGTTGCGGGCTCGTCTGCGACGAGTGCATGGCCGCCGGCGATTACCTCGGTCCGGAAACCGCCTGTGTGCGTCCGTGCAGCCGTCTCGTAATCGCCGGTATCGAGTTCACCGTGTTCCATGACGGCGGGCGCAGAATCGAGGAAACGTGATGCCCAGGCTGCGAGCACATGGCCAGCGTACAGGGAGTCCTCCTCGCGGGTAAGGAGGTGGTCTGCCTTGTCCAGGCTGATGAAGCTCTTCGGATGCAGGGCACGGGCGAATAGCGCGGAAGCATTATCGATTTCGACGATGTCGTCCAGCGGCGCATGCATGATCAGGAGCGCCTTGCGCAGCGTTTTTATGGCCGCCGGCAGTTCGTGGCGCTCCAGGTCGTCGAGGAACTGCCGCTTCATCGTGAAAGGCCGTCCGCCGAGGTTCACCTCCGCGATGCCCTCTTTCCGCAACGCCTCCTCGGCGTCTGCAAACAGGTGACGGACGTGCTCGGGATCCGAGGGCGAACCGATGGTCGCCACCGCGACCGCCGAGGGGACATCGGCGGCCGCCTGCAGGACGGCGGTGCCGCCGAGTGAGTGGCCGACAAGGATATCCGGCGACGCGTAGTTTTCCTCAAGGAACCGCACGGCGGCGAGCAGGTCGCTGACGTTCGATGAGAAATTCGTGTCCGCGAAGTCGCCCTCGCTCTGGCCGAGTCCCGTGAAGTCGAAGCGCAGTACTGCGATGCCCGAATCGGCGAGTGCGCGCGCGATATTGGTCGCGGCCTTGAGGTTTTTCGAGCAGGTGAAACAGTGCGCGAACAAAGCGTACGCCTTTGGCGCGGTTTCAGGCAGTGCCAACAGCCCGGACAGCGCCTGGCCCTCATCATTCTCGAAAGTGACTTTCTCGTTCTGCATATCGGGGTTACCTGTGTTTTCATTGCCGCATGCCGACCGCCAACGACACGATCGTCGCCTTGGCCACGCCGCCGGGTACTGGCGGCGTGGGGGTCGTGCGTATCTCGGGTAGCGATGCTGAACGCATAGCCCGGGCCATGCTCGGGAGTTTACCGGAACCGAGGGTCGCCACTTGTGTCAGCTTCGTGAATTCGCGCGGCGAGCCGCTGGACCAGGGGCTGGCGCTTTACTTCCCGGGTCCGGCATCGTTCACGGGTGAATCGGTGCTCGAGCTGCACGGCCATGGCGGACCTGTCGTCATGTCGTCGCTGGTGGACGCGGCCGTCGAGCTCGGTGCGCGGCTGGCCGGGCCGGGCGAATTCTCGAAGCGCGCCTTCCTGAACGACAAGCTCGACCTGGCGCAGGCGGAAGCCATTGCCGACCTCATCGGCAGCGGCACGGCGCAGGCGGCACGGGCCGCACTGCGCTCGCTTAACGGCGTGTTTTCCGATGCTGTCGATGAGCTGGCGGAGCAGCTGACAGCCGTGCGCATCTATGTCGAGGCGGCGATCGATTTTCCCGAAGAAGAGATCGATTTCCTTGCCGATGGCGAACTGGGTGAACGCCTGGCGGCCTGCGCGTCGTCATTCGATTCGCTGCTGGCAAAGGCTGCGGTAGGGCGCGTCATGCGCGACGGTTACCAGGTCGTTATCGTCGGCAAGCCCAACGCCGGCAAGTCCAGCCTGATGAACCGGCTGTCGGGAGAGGACACGGCGATCGTGACTGAAATAGCGGGCACCACGCGCGATGTGCTGCGCGAGCGCATCAACATCGATGGCCTCGACGTCGAGCTCGTGGACACGGCAGGCCTGCGCGATAACCCGGACCGCATCGAGGAGGAAGGTATCCGCCGTGCCCGCAAGGCCTTGGCAGAGGCAGACGCGGTGCTCTGGATACAGGACGCGACGGAGAAGATGCCCGAACGCATCGACGAGCCTGTGCCGGACGGCATCCCCGTCACCATTGTGCGCAACAAGATCGATCTCAGCGGCGACCGTCCGGGCATCGTCGGGGGCGACAATCCCGTCGTGCTGCTCTCCGCGCGAACGGGCGAGGGCCTCGACGCGCTGCGCAAGCGCATCCGCGACCTCGCGGGGTTCCGGGACCTCGGGGAGGGGGCATTCACCGCGCGGCGCCGCCACGTGGAGGCGCTCCGCACGGCACAGAAGCATTTCGGAGCGGGCCGCGCGGCGCTGCAGTCTGCGAGGGCCGGGGAGCTGCTCGCCGAAGAGCTGCGCCTCTCACAGCAGGCGCTCGGGACGATCACCGGTGAATTCACGTCGGACGACTTGCTGGGCCGCATCTTTTCCGAGTTCTGTATCGGCAAATGAAGCCGGACTGGCCGGCGCACGTGTCACTCGTCGGTGGCTGGTTGCGGCCTGAAATGCGGCTCGGTAATCGGCATTTCGATCAACGGCCCGTACTTGCTTACCTGCTCGCGAATCAGCCCGGCATCGCCGAGCAGCACGAAGACGAGGTCGTCTGACGAGGCGAAAACCGCGTCGATCACCGCCGCGACCGCCGCGGTGTCGGTCGACATGAGCGCGGCGCCGTAGTCATTGATGAAGGAAACATCCAGCCCGAATGCCTCGAGCCCCGCCAGCTGATTACCCAGCTGGGCGGCCGTTTCGAGCGCCGTCGGGAAGCGCCCGAGGATATAGTTGCGGGCGGATTCCAGCGTCTCCTCGTCCACGCCGAATTCATGGAGCCGGCCGAGCACGATCAGTGCCAGGTCGATCGCTTCGATCGTGCTCTCGGTGGCGGTAAACGAGGTGATCGCAACCGAGCCTGGTTGCGACGCCCTGGAAAGCTGCGAACGGGCGCCGTAGGTCAGGCCGGAATTGACTCGCAGCTCCGTGTTCAGCATCGACGTGAAACGGCCGCCAAAAACGGTGTTGGCGATGTCCAGGGCAGCGCGGTTTTCATAGTCGCGAGCGACGCCGATGTTGCCGAGCCAGAAATACGTCTGCGTTGCGCCGGGTTTGTCGATCAGCAGCACCCGGCGCCCGGCCTGTCGCCCGGCGGCCGCGATATCGGGCAAAGGGCCGGCTGCAGGGCGCCAGTCGCCGAAAGCATCGCTGAGCCTGGCGCTCATCAACGCCACGTCGAAGTCCCCGCTTACCGCGATCGTCAACCGGTCGCCACCGAGCTGCTGCTCGTAGAAATCGAGGACGTCCTCATGGCTGATTCCGGCCAGCGTCGTCTCGCTGCCGCTGACCGGGCTGCCGTAGGGGTGCTCGCCGAACAGGAAAGCCTGTCCGTAGATCGGCAGCAGCGCGTTGAGGTTGGTGTCCTTTGCCGCGCGAATGAAGTTGATCGAGCGATCCCGCAGCTTCTCCAGCTCCGCCTCGTCGAGGCCGGGACGCAGGAGCATGTCGGACAAGAGCTCGACCATCAGGCCGGCATCGCGCGCGAGGAAGGTTGCCGAGATCGTTATGGTCTCGAGATCCGCGCGGCTGCTCAGGCTGCCGCCGGATGCGCCGACGGCCTCCGCAAATTGTGCGGCGTCACGATCCCCGGCGCCTTTTTCGAGCAGCGATGCGAGCAGGTTCGCAAGCCCGCTGTGTTCGGGTGGATCGGCGACCGCGCCACCGCGCAGGATCGCCGTCACCGAGACCAGCGGCACTTCGGGCTGCTGGCTCAGCAACAGTGCTGTGCCGTTATCGAGCTCGAAGTGATGGAATGCCGGCAGCGTGACGCCTTCCGCAAACACACTACCGGCGAGAAGCAGCAGCAGCAGCACGGGGAGCCTGATGTGGGTGCGCGCCGGGTTCATTCTTCCACCTCCGCTTCAACCGCAGGCGCATACAGCATGCCGATCGTGGCGTTGTCGCGGCGGAAGACCCTGCCCGCAACCGCCTTCAGCGTCTCGCCGGAAACAGCCTCGATGTCCTGGGCGAAGTCGAAAAGTTTCTCGTAGCTGCCGTGAAACACGGCGGCTTCGCCGAGGCTCGCGGCCTTGCCGTTGATCGTGGCCATCGTGCCCCAGAATTCGGCCAGCGCAATGTTGCGCGCCTTCTCGAGCTCTGCCTCGCTGACGCCTTCTTCTGCTATGCGCGCGAGTTCTTCGAACAGCCGCTGTTCAAGCAAACCGAGATCGCCGCCCGGCGGCAGCGTTGCGTAGAAATACACCAGGCCGGGATCGAAGCCCTCGAACGGGAAGGCCCCGATCGCGATCGCGAGTTGCTCCTCTTCCACGAACAGCCGATGCAGCCGGGCCGAGTCACCGTACACGAGTATGCTCAGAAGCAGTCTCATGGCCAGCGTTTCCGGGTCCGCTGCCGCGCCCGCGTGAAAAGCGACATGCAGCAGCGGCGTCTGGGCGTCGGTCTCGATGACGACGCGACGCTCGCCCTGTTGCTCGGGCTCGACGGTGCGCACGTCTGCGGGTGGCTCCTGCGCCGGGATATCCTCCAGATAATCTTCCGCGAGTTCGAAGATCTCCTCCGGCGTTACGTCGCCGACGACGACCATCGTAATGTTGTTCGGCGCGTAGTAGGTCCGGTAGAAGTTCTCGAAGTCTTCCTGTGTCCACGCCGCAATGTCGGACGGCCAGCCGATGATGGGAAACTGGTAGGGGTGAGCCACGTACGCTGTCGCGCGGACCTGTTCTACCAGCTTGTTGATATTGTTATTGTCGACGGTGGTGCGGCGCTCCGAGGTGACGACGCCGCGCTCGCTCTCGATGGCCTCTGGGCTGAACTCCAGGTTCTCGAGACGCTCGGACTCGATTTCGAAAACAGTCTCGAGAGCCGAGCGCGGAAACCAGTCCTGGTAGACCGTGATGTCGTTGGTCGTATAGGCATTGTTGTGGCCGCCGGCCGCTTCCATGATGCGGTCGAATTCGCCCGGCTCGAGGTCCTCGGTGCCGCTGAACATCATGTGCTCGAAGAAGTGCGACAGGCCGGTGATACCCGGGTACTCGTTGCGGCCGCCGACGCGCACGAAATAATAGAGCGCGACATTGGGAATGTCGTGATCCGGCCAGACGATGATCTCGAGCCCGTTTTCCAGGGTTACGCTGCGTATCGCGGGCGGCACGCCCTGCATCGTGGGTGCCTGCATCACGGGGCTGTCGTCGATGAGCGCCGGCGGCTCCGGAAACAGGCGGCCGACGACCATTGCAGCCAGCAGCAGGACTATCATGACTGCCAGCGCCGCATTGAGTTTCTGGCCGGTCTTGTAAACGATCGACTGTGTCTGGTCGACGTCCACGGCTTTCTTCAGGCCGACCGGCGTGATCTCGTAGATGTACGCGAAGTACAGTGCCAGCGGCAGTCCGACGATGAGCATCAGGCCCACCAGCTTCTCGATCCAGTGCGGCAGGCCGATGACCGGGTGCAGGTGATGCAGGAGCTTGATGATCAACCAGCCTGCGATGAGGTAGACCGCCAAGACCTTGAAGACGTTGCGACGTCGAAGCTCGGAGAACAGGGACATAATAGTTATCGTTGTGCCCGGACCGCCCATGTTGGGCAATTGGCCGGGATTGTCAACCGAGGAGCCCCTCGCGCTGGTACAGGCGGGCGCAGACCCAGGTCAGGAGGCCGCCGAACAGCAGCGTACTGCCGACGGAAATCGCGACGTGCAGCGGGTCCAGTGGCTCGTTCTTGACCATGTCGACGAGCAAGAGATGCTGGCTCAGGCTGGGCACGAACATGAACTCGAAACGCGGCCTCAGCATAAGGATGCTGACGATGAGTATTGGCAGGGTTGGCGCCAGCAGTACGACGCTGAGCCACGTCTGCGCTTCCCGGTAGCTTTTTGTGAAACTTGCGACAAGCGTCATTACCGCCGCGCCGAGCAGGATGAAAGGTGCCAGGACGAGGAACGCTGCGCCTACCGTCAGCGGCCCGAAGTTAGGTGTCATGCCGAGTTCGTCCAGCGGCATGAACTTGAGGGCAAAGAAAAACGACACTAACGAGAGGCTCAGTGACAGCGCCATGAAAACACAGGTCGCGGCAATCTTGCCGAGCAGCAACTGGTTGCGCGTGACGGGCAGCGCGAGCAACGGCTCGAGCGAACCACGTTCCCGCTCTCCCGCAGTGGTATCGATCGCAAGGTACATGCCGCCCATGAGCAGCGCGAAAATCAGGAAGTAGCTCATCATGCCCAGCAGGATCGCCGAGCGGCCGCTCGGCGTCGACATGTCGACCTCATCGATGTTCAACGGCCGCACGGCGAGCGGGCTCACGCCGCGCGCCGTCAGGCGAATGGATGCCAGTTCCTGGCTGTACGCTCGCAGTGCGGCCCGCACACGGCGCGCCTCGCGGTCTGCCTGGGAATTCGACTGGTCGGTGATTACCTCGACCCTGGCCGGCATGGACGTTGTGAATTGCCCTGCAAATTCCGGCGGTATGACGAGGACGACATCCTGCGTTCCGGACCGGACGGCATCGAGCGCCGCATCGCGATCAGCAGGGCCTGTCACGATGTCGATATTGCGGCTTTCGAGATAGCGCAGCAGGTTTGGTGCGTGTGCCTGTCCGATCACCGGCAGCTCGATGACGCGCTCGACATCATCGAGCGAACGCTCGATGGACAGGCTGATCAGGAAGGCAAACAGCATCGGCCCGAACAGGGGGCCCATTATCAGCGCCGAGGCAAGCGTTCGACGATCGCGCACGTTGTCGAGCACTTCCTTCCGGAATACGGCAATCAGCGTCCGCATCATGCCGGCTCCACCATCTGTATCGCCGCCACGAAGGCGTCTTCGAGGTCGTCGCAGCCGGTCTGCTCGCGGATGCCGTCGGCGGAATCGTCGATCGCGACCTTGCCGTTGGCGATGATGCAGATATCGTCACAGAGTGCCGCGACTTCCTGCATGACGTGGCTGGAAAACAGGACGCAGCGTCCGGCGTCCCTGAGCTTGAGGATCAGGTCACGGAGCGAGCGCGTCGCCATGACGTCGAGGCCGTTCGACGGTTCGTCGAGGAGGATGTTCTGCGGGTCGTGCACGAGGCTGCGGGCGATCGCGACCTTCGTGCGCTGTCCCTGGGAGAACCCTTTCGTGCGGCGATCCGCAAAATCGCCGATCTCGAGCAGGCCTATGATGCTGTCCACGCGCTCGTCGATCGACCCGGCGTCGAGCCCGCAGAGCCTGGCGTAATAGGCGATGTTCTCGCGTGCCGTCAGGTGGGGGTAGAGCCCGGCCCCGTGTGGCAGCGCGCCGATCCGGCGCCGCGCCTCGAGGCTCTGCGTAACGACGTCGGCGCCGTCGACCGAGGCGCGTCCCTCGTCGGGCCTGAGCACGGTATAGAGCACGCGCAGGGTCGTCGATTTGCCGGCACCGTTCGGCCCCAGCAGGCCGGTGATCTTGCCGTCCGGCGCTTCGAAGCTGACCCCGCGCACGGCGCGAACCTTGCCAAAGGACTTGTGGATGCCTTCCACTCTGATCATGGCGCCGGACCCCCGAAGTCCAGGAAGAACGGCATGACAAAGCTGCGCTCGAGGCAGCCCGCGTCCAGGCCGGTCGGGTCGGCCGACGCCACGAACGCCCCGATCAGCCGGGGCGTGCAGCCGACGGCCGCCTGCCCGTGGCCCTGTTGCATAGCGATGAGATGCCGGGCGCGCTGGAGATCGACCATTGCGAGCGAGGCGTAGCGTGGCGGCGTGATCGGGTCCGCGTCCCCCGATAGCAACAGCACGGGGATAGCAGTGTCGAGCGGCGCGCGGAAGTCGTCATCGACCGGCCCTGCCGGCCAAACGGAGCACATCGCCTCGATCGCCTGGAGCTGCACGACACCGATGTAGCTGGCCTCGAGCGCCTCGTAGTCGATCTCATCGTCGTCGTAGAAAGGCGCGTCCTCGGAACACATGACGGAATTGTGCATGCCGAGAGCCAGCGCGTCGGACAACTGCGCGGCAATCATCTGGAACTGCGCCGCGAGAGGATCGACGTTGCCGGCGGCAGCCGTGTCGACCAGCAGTGGCACGATCGCCACGGAATTCGCGCTATAGGCGAGCAGGCGGATCGCGCCGGCGAGTTCCGCGGCACCGAACTCGCTGATTTCCGCCTCCCCGGTGACGGGGTTGGGGATTTCAACGAGGACGGGCTGTTCGTCGAGTTCGGCGCGCAGCTGGCGGAATGCCTGCGGCAGGTTCGGGAACCTGGCGTGGCATGCTTCGTCGGCCGCGCAGCGGGCGAAGATCTGCTCCAGCGCTTCCTGGGCTTCCGTTGCGATCTCCGGGCCCAGCACGACCTGCGGCGGCACCACGCCATCCAGGACAATGGACCGGGTCGAACCCGGGTAGCGCTTTGCGAAATGCTGGGCCACCCGGGAACCGTAGGAAATGCCGTAAAGATTCAAGGCGCCGTAACCCAGCGCTTCGCGCACCGCCTCGAGGTCGGTAACGGCGACGCTGGTCGTGAAGAACCGCGGGTCGTGAGGCAGCGCGTCGATGCAGTCCCGGGTAATCTCGAGCACTTGTTCTTCGTTGAACCTGCCTTCGATGATAGCGTCGTCGACGTCGCAGTCCATGCGCGCCGACGCGCCGGTGCCGCGCTGATCGACCAGCAGGATATCGCGATGACGCCGGACGTGCTCGAAGGCGCCGGAGTAGGCCGAGTAGAACTCGATCGCGCTGGCGCCCGGTCCGCCCGCAAGCGGCACGAACGGATCCGGCTCGGGCTCGAGATCCAGTGCAGGAACCACGGCCACTGCAATCTCGATCTCGGGCGAACCGGCGTCTTCCGGGTTTTCCGGCCGCAGCAGCGTGCCGCAGCGGGCATTGATGCCGGGGAAAGCCGGGCCCGCGCTGATGCGGCAGTCGTCGAGCTCCAGCGCAGGGGCGGCAAAGGCCGGGATGGAGCCGAGTAGAAAAACAGTGGTCAAGAGCAAGGGTTTGCTGCGCAGCATAAGCCTCCCGGCCGTGGTGAAAGCCGCGCTATCTTGGCGATGCTGCTTCCGCATGTAAAGAAAGGCCGCTAAAATGCGCCGCCCACGCTTGCTCGTTTTTTGACCAGTATCGCCAATGCGCAAATGCTTCGATGTCATCGTGATCGGCGGCGGTCACGCCGGAACGGAGGCCTGCACGGCCGCCGCGCGCGCGGGCGCGCGCACGCTGCTGCTCACACAGAAGCGCTCGGCACTGGGGCAGATGAGCTGCAATCCGGCGATTGGCGGCATCGGCAAGGGGCACCTGACCCGCGAAATCGATGCGCTGGGCGGTGTGATGGCGAGGGCCATCGACCGCGCCGGGATCCAGTTTCGCACGCTCAACGCGAGCAAGGGACCGGCCGTGCGCGCCACCCGCGCGCAGGCGGACCGGGCGCTGTACAGGCGCGCAATTCAGGGGCTGCTGGACGCAGAGCCCCGCCTGACGATCGCGGAGGCCGATGTCGTCGATCTCATCGTCGATGGCGACCGGGTGGCCGGCGCCGTTACTGCAGACGGAGAGTCGTACATTGGCCGCTCGGTCGTGCTGACCGTCGGCACGTTTCTCGGCGGCCGCATCCTGATCGGCACAACCGAGCGGCCGGGTGGCCGCGCCGGCGATGCGCCATCGATCCGGCTCGCGGAAAGGTTGCGGGAAATGCCGTTCCGGGTGGCGCGGCTGAAGACGGGTACGCCGCCGCGGCTGGACGGCAGGACGCTGGACTTCGGGGTCATGCAGGAACAGCCGGGCGACACGCCGGCCCCGGTCTTCTCCTTTACCGGGGCACGGTCGCAGCATCCGCAGCAGGTGTCGTGCCACATCACCAAGACCCGCGAGGCAACCCACGACATCATCCGGGCATCGCTGCACGAGTCGCCGATGTACTCGGGCAAGATCGACGGGGTGGGGCCGCGCTACTGTCCGTCAGTCGAAGACAAGATCGTACGCTTCGCGGACAAGGCGTCGCACCAGATCTTCGTCGAGCCGGAGGGGCTGAATACGCACCTGGTGTACCCGAACGGCATCTCGACGAGCCTGCCGGCCGAAACGCAGGAGCGCTTCGTGCGCTCGATCGTGGGTTTCGAGAATGCCCGAATCACCCAGCCGGGATACGCCATCGAGTACGACTACTTCGATCCGCGCGATCTGCGGCCGACGCTGGAGACAAAACACATTGCGGGGCTCTTTTTCGCGGGCCAGATAAACGGCACGACGGGCTACGAGGAAGCCGGCGCGCAGGGAATCCTCGCCGGGATCAATGCCGCTCGATCGGCGCACGACGAGGAAGGGTGGTACCCGAGGCGCGACGAGGCCTATATCGGCGTGTTGGTGGACGACCTGATCACGCGCGGCGTCAGCGAGCCGTACCGGATGTTCACGAGCCGCGCGGAGTATCGGCTAACGCTTCGGGAGGACAACGCCGACGAGCGGCTGACGCCCATCGGTCGTGAACTCGGCATCGTCGACGACCGGCGCTGGTCGCTGTTCGGGCAGAAACAGGACGCCATTGCTCGCGAGCAGCGGCGCCTGGACGCGATTCTCGTGCGGCCTGCCGACGTCGATGAGGCAGACCGCGCGACCCTGGGCCGGGAGCTCGCGCGGGAGTGCACGGCATCGGATCTCCTGCGCAGGCCGGAACTTTGCTACCGCGACGTCACCGCACTGCGCAGCGTAGGGCCGATGGCCAACGAGAGCTTCGAATTTGCCGAGCAGGCGGAGCAGGTCGAGCTTGCCATCGAGGTGCGCGCGAAGTACGCAGGCTACATCGACCGCCAGCAACGGGAGATCGCGAAACACGCGAAGCAGGAACAACTGAAGTTGCCGTCCGACATCGACTACGCCAGCGTCGACGGCCTCTCGAACGAAGCGAGGCAAAAGCTGGAGCTGGCGCGTCCGGCAACGCTCGGTCAGGCCTCCCGCCTTGAAGGTATGACCCCTTCCGCCGTATCGTTACTGCTGATTCATCTCAAGAAACGCCAGCTCGCGAAATCGGCCTGATCCGGGACAAGCCATGAAGACAACTCGACTGCTGCCGGTGATGTTCGCGACGCTGGCGGTCGCATCGATCCTGCTCGCCGCTTGCAGCGATCGCGGTAGCGATCGCGACTCATCCCGGTCCGACACGCCGGTGCTGGATCGCGCGCTGTCAACCGAGCCGGAATCCCTCGATCCGCAGAAGAGCCGCAGCGTGCAGGCCGCGGACGTGCTGCGCGACATCGGCGAAGGCCTGGTGAGCTATGACGCATCGGGTGAGATGGTGCCGGCCACGGCGAAAAGCTGGGAGATCTCAGCGGACGGCCTGACCTACACCTTTCACATTCGGCCCGAGGCGCGCTGGTCGAACGGTGATGCCGTCACCGCGGCAGACTTCGTATCTGGATTGCAGCGGCTTGTGGATCCGGCCACGGCCGCGTTCTATGCGGCCGAGCTCGGCAACGTCGTCAATGCCGCCGACATCGTTGCGGGAAAGCTGGAGCCGGGCGAACTCGGCGTAGCCGCAGCGGAGGCACAAACGCTCGTCATCTCGCTGGTCAGGCCGACGCCGTACCTGTTGAGCCTCCTTACTCACCCGAGCACGTTCCCGGTGCATCGCGGCTCGATCGAGCAGCATGGCGATGCATTCGCCCGTGCCGGCAACCTGGTGTCGAATGGCGCCTACGTCCTGGCGGACTGGGAGCCCGGCGCGATCATCGAGCTGCACAGAAACCCGTATTACTGGAACGACGCAGAGACGTCGATCGACGTGCTGCGCCATCATATCGTTACGCAGGAGGTGGCAGAGTTCAATCGCTACCGTGCCGGCGAGCTTCACATCACGAGCACCGTGCCGCCGGACAATTTCGACCGGATTCGCGCCGAGTTCGCCGATCAGCTGCATATCGCGCCGACGCTCGGGGTCTACTATTACGGGTTCAACATGAGCAAACCGCCATTCGCAGACAACCCGGAATTACGGCAGGCGCTCTCGATGGCCATCGATCGCGAAGTGCTGGTCGAGGCCATCACCGGGCGCGGCGAGGCGCCGGCCTATAGCTGGGTGCCGCCGGGCGTCGACAATTACGAGCCGGTGCAGCTGCCGTATGCCGACCTGAGCCAGCAGGAGCGCAACGCAATCGCGCAGAGCCTTTACCGCAAGGCCGGCTACAGCGAGCAGAATCCGTTGCGCTTCGAATTGCGCTACAACACGTCGGATACGCAGCAGAGAATCGCGCTCGCGGTGCAGGCCATGTGGCGCAACGTGCTCGGCGCAGAAGCGCAGACCGTCAACGTCGAGTTCCAGGTGCTGCTCGATCAGATGCGGGAGCGGGAAGTCACCGAGGTTTTCCGCTCCAGCTGGTTCGGCGACTACAACGACGCAAACACCTTCCTCGCGATCATGCAGGGCGACAGCGCAGCAAATATGCCGGGCTACTCGAACCCCGAGTATGACGAGCTGATGCGCTCGGCCGGCGAGCAGCTCGATCTCGACCGCCGCAGGCTGTACCTGGAAGAAGCCGAGCGCGTCTTACTGGCCGACCACGTGGTCATACCGCTGTATTTCTACGTCAGCAAGCACCTCGTAAAGCCCGAGGTCGAAGGTTGGCAGGACAACATCCTGAATTACCATTACAGTCAACACCTGAGTCTCGGCGCCGCCGAACAGGACGGGCGCCCCTAAGGGAACCACGCTTTGCTGCGATACACGCTGCGCAGACTGCTGGGGGCGATCCCGACATTATTGCTTGTCATCGTTCTCGCGTTTCTCCTGGTGCATGCGGCGCCGGGCGGTCCGTTCGACGATGAACGTGCCTTGCCGGCCGAGATCGAGGCAAATATCGCGGCGGTTTACCACCTGGATGAACCCTTGCCCATGCAGTTCCTGCGCTACCTGGGGGGCGTGCTTAAAGGGGACTTCGGCCCGTCGTACAGCTACCGCGACTACACGGTAAGCGAACTGATCGGCCGTTCGTTCCCGGTCTCGATGCAGCTCGGCATCCTTGCGATGCTGCTGGCTACCGTAATCGGCGTCAGCCTGGGCATCCTCGCGGCGTTAAAAAGCAATTCCGCGCTCGACAGGGTCGTGATGGGGTTTGCGATGACGGGGATTTCGATCCCGGTGTTCGTCATCGCGCCGCTGCTGGTGCTGTTCTTTGCCGTCAAGCTGCACTGGCTGCCGGCGAGCTGGACCGGCAGTGCGGATGCGTCGCGGCTGCTGCTGCCGGTACTGTCTCTCGCCCTGCCGCAGATCGCGTACGTTGCCCGCCTGACACGCGCGAGCCTGATCGAGGTTCTGTCGAGCGACTTTATACGAACGGCCCGTGCTCAGGGCCTCGGCACGGCGGCGATCGTGCGTTATCACGCGCTCAAACCGGCCATGCTGCCGGTACTCTCGTACATGGGTCCCGCCGTGGCCGCCGTCCTGACCGGTTCCGTGGTCGTCGAGGAGATCTTCGGTATCCCGGGGCTCGGCCAGCTGTTCGTACGGGCATCGCTGAATCGCGACTACACGCTGGTGCTCGGCGTCGTGATCTTCTACGCGGCACTGATCATTCTCCTGAACCTCATCGTCGACCTGCTGTATGGCGCGATTGACCCGAGGATCCGCCGGCGATGAGTGCAGTCGCGAGAATCTGGGCACGCATGCGGACCAGCAAGACCGTCATGGTCAGTGGCGGCATTCTCTGCGCCATTGCACTGCTCGCGATTGCCGGGCCCTGGATCAGCCCGAACGAGTACCTTACGGCGAACTTCGACAATATCCTGCGCGCGCCGACGCCGAGCGCAGGCCATGTCTTCGGCACCGACGACCTCGGTCGCGATCTGTTCGTGCGAACCATGATGGGCGTACAGGTGACCTTCGTAGTGGCAATCGTCGCAAGCGTCGTCAGCCTTGTGATCGGCGTACTCTACGGCGCTACCGCGGGATTCGTCGGCGGCCGCGTCGATGCCGTGATGATGCGGCTCGTCGACACCCTGTACGCAACGCCCTTCATTTTCTTCGTGATCCTGCTGCTCGTCGTCTTCGAGAGAAACTTCCTGCTCATATTCGTTGCGATCGGCGCGATCAACTGGCTCGACATGGCGCGCATCGTCCGCGGCCAGACCCTGAGCCTGCGCGAGCGCGAGTTCGTGCAGGCGGCCCGGCTCATCGGCGTGTCGACGCCGCGAATCATCGTCCGGCATATTGCCCCGAACCTGGTCGGCATCGTCATCGTTTACGTGACGTTGACGATCCCCCAGGCCATCCTCATCGAGTCGTTCCTGAGCTTTCTCGGGCTTGGTGTACAGGAGCCGCAAACATCGCTCGGCAAGCTCGTGAACGACGGCACCAAGCAGATGGAAGGCGCGTCCTGGATGCTGCTGATCCCGGGAACACTGCTGGCGGCGATACTGCTGTGTTTCAATTTCCTCGGTGACGGCATGCGCGACCTGTTCGATGCGAGGCGAACGCAATGAGCCTGCTCGATATCAGGGAGCTGTGCATTCGCTACGGAAACACCGACGTTGTCACGGGGCTCTCGTTCGGCGTGGACTCGGGGGAGTCGGTCGGCCTCGTCGGGGAATCGGGGTCCGGCAAGACGCAGACGGCACTCGCGGTCCTGGGGTTGCTGCCGGACACGGCCGGGGTCAGCGGCAGCATCCTGTTCGACGGCGACGAAATTTCCGGCGCGCCCGAGCGGCAGCTCGACAGGCTTCGTGCCGAGCGCATCGGAATGGTCTTCCAGGATCCCACGCAGGCGTTGAATCCCTATGTGCCGGTCGGCAAGCAGCTGCGCCGCATCCTTTTCCGTCACGGCATCAGCGACGGGCGCGAGGCGGACCAGCGCGTGATGCACATGCTCGATCGCGTGGGGCTGCCGGATCCGGCGCGCCAGTTTCGCGCTTACGCACACCAGCTTTCGGGCGGCATGAGGCAGCGGGTGATGATTGCGTCGGCGCTGATCGCGGAGCCGGACCTGCTCATCGCCGACGAGCCGACGACCGCGCTCGACGTGACGGTCCAGGCACAGATACTCGCGCTGCTGGAACGCATCCGCGAAGAAACGGCATTGCTGCTGATCACGCACGATCTCGGGATCATTGCCGGGCACTGTGAGCGGCTGGTCGTCATCGAAGACGGCCGCCTCGTCGAAGAGGGACCGACGCGCAGGCTGTTCTCGGAGCCGCTCGCAGCACACACGCGCAAGCTGATCGATGCGGCACCGCGACTCGATGGCGCTTCACCACCGCCCCCGGCCTCCGGCGACCTCGTGCTCGAGGCAGACGAGGTGTCGGTCAGCTACGCCGAACGCAATGAGCGGCGGCAGCTGCATGCCGTGATGGACCTCGACCTGCAGCTGCAGGCTGGCGAGACCGTCGCCGTGGTCGGCGAATCCGGGTCCGGGAAGTCGAGTTTCGTACGCGCCGTCCTGGGGCTCGTGCCAATGCGGGCGGGACGGGTGGCATTCTGCGGGCAGGCCATCGCCGGGCCGGCACAGGCGCGAGCGATCGAAACGCGCCGTGACCTGCAGCTCGTATTCCAGGATCCGGCCGGATCGTTGAACCCACAGCTGCGTGTCGAGCGGATTATCGCCGAACCGCTGACCGTGCACGCGCCGGGACTGGGTGCGGGCGGTCGCTACGAGCGTGTTGCCGGTGCGTTGCAGCGGGTCGGCCTCGACGAGGCCCTTTTGAACCGGTTTCCGCACCAGTTGTCGGGTGGCCAGGCGCAACGCGTCGCGATTGCCCGTGCGCTCATCGTGAATCCCCGCGTGCTGGTTTGTGACGAAGCGGTCGCGGCACTCGATGGCTCGGTGCGGCAGCAAATCCTCGGCCTGCTGCAACGGGAGCAACAGACCTCCGGCCTCGCCATCGTCTTTATCTCGCACGACCTGGCCGTCGTTCGTTCCATCAGCCACCGGGTGATGGTGCTGTACCTCGGCAGGCTCGCGGAACTCGCCGGTGGCGCCGGGATCTTCGGGCAGCCGCGGCACCCGTACACCCGGGCGCTGCTCGACGCTGTGCCGGTGCCGGATCCGATCGCGCCGGGCGGTAAGCTCTCCCTCGGCGGCGAGATGCCGTCGATTACAGACCCGCCACCGGGGTGCGCATTTCATCCGCGCTGCCGCTTCGCCATCGAACGCTGTCGTGCCGAATTGCCGCCCGCGCGCCTGGTCGGCGAGACGCGCGTTGCCTGCCATCGCGCGGAAGAGCTCGAGCTCTAGTAGCCTGAAGAGGGCGGCTGGCCCATCGGGACCGGCATCGGGGCGCCGTTGATGGTCAGCAGTCCTTTTGCGTATTCGGCGCGCATCTCGTAGACATCGCCGTTCTTCCGCAGGTAGCCCATGCCGATGATAGCGCCGGCCTCCGGGTTCATCGCCATCGCGTGGTCGACGAAACCTGCCCCTGCCGTCAGGTCGGCCTCGGCATCGAGCGTCATGAGAACCGAGGACAGGTCGAAATCGTCGCTGTCCGATTCCTCGACACTAAAGCGCATCTGCAACGACACCGGTCCCTGCGGCAGGTCGAAGTCGAAGCGGTCGACATGCAGCTCGAGCCCGGCCGCCACCAGCGCCTCGAGATCGTCCTGCAGCAAAAGCCGCAGCTCCTGAGGGCTTGCCTCGTCGCCGGCGTCTTCGAGCTTGCGCACCATGCTGCCGAGCGAGGCGCCGTCCAGATCGGAGAAACGCAGGGCAACGTCGAAGCCCGACTCACCGTAGCCGGGTACGGCAAGCGCGTCGATGCTCATGCCAAACTCGCCGTCGATGCGCTCGCCATCAATACCCGAGGTACCCGAGACTGCGACCGGACCCAACCGGTACGTCTCGATGCCGGCTTCCTCGACGGCGACGGATGCCGCGGCCATTTCGAAATCGCCGATCGAAATGCCGAAGTGGCTGGGGCGCTGAACGCCGGAGAAGGTCGTCCTGCCGAGGCGCAACGTGTCACCCGCGTCGCTGACGTCGAGGGATTCGATGGTGCCGTCGAAGACGAAGCTCTCCGCCTTCTGGTCCGTCGAGAGCTCGATGCTGGTGTCACCCCAGCTTGCGGTGCCGCCATCGGCCTCGAGGGAGCCGGGCTCCACAATGTAGTTTGCCGAGAGAACCCCGGTGAGACCGATGGTCGAATAGATCGTACCTGGAACGGCAACGGTCTGTCCGTCGGTGAACTCGATGAACAGCGTCGATACGCCGCGGCCGAGACCCGGTGTGAGTGAGCCTTCGGCGCGGCCAACGGAGGTGACCGGGATCAGGCCGTGGTCGATTCGCGTATCGATAATCAGTGAGGGGTCGCCGTTGCCCGGTTCGCGGCCGGCGAGTGTCGTCAGCGCGCCGCGTATCCCGGGGTCGCGAATCTCGATGCGGTGGCGGCCCTCGGATGAAAACCAGCCACGATCGAAATGCTCCGCCGTGACGACGAAGCCCTCGTTATCGTCTGCGGCCCACTGCAGGTTGCTCTCTACCGATTCCTCGGCAATGCGGCCGATAATGCCGGGCGAAAGCAACACGACGATGGCGGCAATGACGAGCAGTATTACGATGCTCTTTTTCACGGAGGCGGTCCCGGGGTAGTAAAAAGCGGCACGATGCTAGCACGGCGCCCCGCCGATTCGAGGAACTATGTCTGGAATTCGCGGGCCAGTGTCACTACCATAGCTGCCTCTGATTTCCCGGTAATGACGCCGGGTCTGACTAAAACGCCGAGATTACAGTTGCTTACGAAGATGAAGACCGCCGCCTCAATCCTGACGCTCTGCATGGCCTGCGCATTCCTGGCGTCACCCGCCGCCGCCCAGGGCGACGTGGAGAGCGGCGCCAAGCTCGCCTATACGTGCCTGGGCTGCCACGGCATCGAAGGCTATCGCAACGCCTATCCTTCCTATCGCGTGCCGAAGCTCGGCGGCCAGAAAGCGGCCTACCTGCTGGCGGCACTGCAGGGGTACCAGGACGGCACACGCGAGCATCCGACCATGCAGGCACAGGCGTCCAGCATGAGCGACCAGGATATGCAGGATCTCGCCGCGTATTTTTCGAGCATCGCGAACGACACTGTCGCCGCGGGAGGGTCCGAAGCGGCCGGCATCGATGCCGCCTCGACCTGCGTAGCCTGTCACGGCCAGAACGGCATCAGCGTCTCGCCCAACTGGCCCACGCTCGCCGGGCAGTACCAGGACTACCTCAAGCACGCGCTCAACCAGTATCGTGACGGCACGCGCAAGAACGCCGTTATGGCGCAGATGGCGGCGCCGCTCACGGACGACGATGTCGCGGTTCTCGTCCGCTACTACTCCGCCCTGGAAGGACTCGAAACCACGGTCGTGGAGTAATCACTGCCTGGTATCGGGCGGGAGATGGCATGCCGCAGCAAGTGGCGCGAACGACGGATGTAGGCGACGGCATCGTTGCCGTCGATACCCTCTATATGCGGCCGTCACTCGACGCCAGCCACCTGGTGGCTTCGGGCGGCCGGGCCGCTTTCGTCGATACCGGAACGAATTCCAGCGTACCCCTGCTGCTCGATGCGCTCGCGCAACAGGACCTGGAGCCCGCAGAGGTCGACTACGTCTTCCTTACCCATGTTCACCTCGATCATGCCGGGGGCGCCGGCGCGCTGATGCAGGCGCTGCCGAATGCGCGCTGCGTGATACACCCGCGTGGCGCACCGCACATGACGGACCCGTCGAAGCTTATCGCCGGGACACAGGGCGTGTACGGCAAGGAAAAAGCGTTCGAACTATACGGTGAGATCATACCGATCGACGCGGATCGTATCATCGAGGCCGGCGACGAGGACCGCTTCAGCTTCGGCGGCCGCGAGGTTCGCGCGCTGCACACCGAGGGTCACGCGCGACATCATTACTGCCTGCACGACCCGCAGTCCCGCGGCGTCTTCACGGGCGACAGTTTCGGAATTTCGTACCGTGAGCTGGATACCGTAAATGGCGAGTTCATTTTCCCGACGACCACGCCGCCGCATTTCGAGCCGACGGAGGCGCACAAAGCGGTCGACCGCATCATGGCGCAGGACCCGGAAAAGGTGTACCTGACGCACTACAGCCGCGTGAACGACGTCGGGCGGCTCGCGAACGACATGCACGAGTGCCTCGATGGGTTTGTTGCGATCGCCAGGAAACACCGGGAACGCGACGATCGGCAGGCGTTGATGCGGGACGACCTGTTCGAATTCCTCGGCGATCGTCTCGTTGCGCACGGCTACGACGAGGGCCGGGAGGCAATGTGGTCGCTGCTGCAGCACGATATGACATTGAACTCGCAGGGCCTCGACGCCTGGCTGAGCTGGCTCGAGCGATAGAACGACAATCAAAAGGGGCAAGACGATGGACAAGTTTCGCGCATACCGGATCGACGAACAGGACGGCAAGATCGTCGCCGGCTTCCAGGAGCTCGCGATCGACGACCTGACGGAAGGCAACGTCGTCGTCCGCGTCACCCATTCCACGATCAATTACAAGGACGCGCTGGCCGCGACCGGCGCCGGCAAGATCCTGCGCCGCCATCCGCTGAACGGCGGTATCGATCTGGCCGGCGTCGTCGTGAGTTCCGAGGACGCCGACTTCCAGCCGGGCACGGCCGTGCTCGTGAACGGTTGTGGCCTGAGCGAAACCGTCGACGGGGGCTATTCCGAGTATGCACGTCTCGACAGCCAGAGCATCGTGCCGATCCCGGACGGGCTGGACGCGCACCAGGCCATGCAGCTCGGCACGGCGGGATACACGGCGGCCCTGGCGGTCCATCGCATGGAGCAGAACGACCAGCTGCCGGAGAGTGGTCCGGTGGTGGTCACGGGCGCGACGGGCGGCGTGGGCAGCATCGCCATCGACATGCTCGCGGGCCGTGGTTACGAGGTCGTGGCGCTCACCGGTAAGGCCAGTGAAGAAGGCTACCTGAAGAGTCTCGGCGCGAGCGGCATCCTGCTGCGGGACGAACTGGATCTCGGCAAGCGACCGATGGAAAAAGCGATGTGGGCGGGCGCCATCGACAACCTCGGCGGCGACTACCTTACCTGGCTGACCCGGACGATGGATTATGGTGGCAACATCGCAAGCATCGGCCTTGCGGCGAGCCCCGCGCTCAACACCACCGTTCTGCCGTTCATTCTCAGGGCCGTGTGCCTGCTCGGCATTAACTCGGTCGACACGCCGCGGGACCTGCGCCTGGCGGTCTGGTCCCGGATCGCGAGCGATCTGAGGCCGCAGCACCTGGACGAGATCGGCGGGCGGACCATCGATTTTGCGGACCTGCCCGGCAGTTTTCAGGCGTACCTCGACGGCAAAATCACGGGAAGAATCGTCGTCAGGATTGGTGATGACTGACACCATCGCGTAACGACGCACCTCTCGCCGGCGTTAGCCATTCGTCTATTTGGGAACGGGTCGCCCCGTGGTTTAGAATCGCGCCCCCACCGCTTTTTTAATCCGGATTAAAAAAGCGGTCGAACCCGGAGCGAGAGGAACCAGCATGAGCGCAGGAGCCAGATTCCGCGCCGCCCTCGGGGCGGAGCAACCCTTGCAGATCGTCGGCACCATCAACGCCTATTCGGCATTGCTGGCGGAGAGGGCCGGCTTCCGGGCGATCTACCTGTCCGGCGCAGGGGTGGCGAACGCCTCGTTCGGGCTCCCGGATCTCGCAATGACGACTTTGAACGACGTGTGCGAGGACGTACGCCGCATCGCGTCGGCAACTGATTTGCCGCTGCTGGTCGATGCCGACACCGGTTGGGGCAGCGCCTTCATGATCGGCCGCACGATTCGTGAATTGACCCGCGCAGGCGCTGCGGCCTGTCACCTGGAGGACCAGGTTGCCGTGAAGCGCTGTGGGCACCGGCCGGGCAAGGCGCTGGTCGAGCCGGCAGAAATGTGCGACCGGCTGAAGGCCGCGGTGGACGGCCGCAGCGACGACCAGTTCGTCATCATGGCGCGCACCGACGCGCACGCCGTCGAGGGACAGCAGGCCGCGATCGATCGGGCGGCCGCCTATGTCGAGGCAGGCGCCGACACGATCTTTGCCGAGGCGCTCACCACCCTGGACGAATACAAGCAATTCACGGATGTCGTCAAAGTGCCGGTTCTGGCGAACCTCACCGAGTTCGGCAAAACGCCGCTGTTTTCGACGGACGAACTCCGGCGGGTCGGTGTCGCAATGGCGCTGTATCCGCTCAGCGCCTTCCGGGCGATGTCCGCCGCTGCGTTGAACGTATACGAAACATTGCGCAGGGAAGGTACGCAGGAATCCGTCGTCGACACGATGCAGACGCGCATGGAGCTGTACGACGTTCTCGGATACCAGGCGTACGAGGACAGGCTGGACGAATTGTTCCGGGACAAGGGACTCGAGACAGGAAAAAGTTGAATCCCCGCGAGGGAAAAGAGAGGAGCACATGGCAGCAGCAAAGAAGACCGGGGGCCTCGCCGGCGTAACGGCAGGCGTAACCCATCTGTGCACCGTCGGTAAAGAGGGCGCCGGGCTCACCTATCGCGGCTACGACATCAACGATCTCGCGGCAAACGCGACCTTCGAGGAAGTCGCCTACCTGCTCCTGCACGGCAAGCTACCGAACCAGGCCGAACTCGACGCTTACGTCGCCAGGATCAAGGCGAACCGCGGCCTTCCCGAGCAGTTGAAAACCGTGCTGGAAATGGTGCCGGCCGCCGCGCACCCGATGGACGTGATGCGCACGGGCGTATCGTTTCTCGGCAACATCGAGCCGGAGGGAGATTTCCCGGACGAGGGCGACGTCGCAGACCGGCTGCTCGCCTGCCTGCCGTCCATGCTGCTTTACTGGCATCGCTTTCACGCAGACGGCGAGCGCATCGACACCGAGACCGGCGACGACAGCATCGCGGGCCATTTCCTGCACCTGCTGCACGACGCGCCGCCGAAGGAACTGCACCGCAAGAGTCTCGACACGACGCTCATCCTGTACGCCGAGCACGAGTTCAACGCGTCGACTTTCACGGCGCGTGTCATCACGGGCACGCTTTCCGACATGCACTCGGCGGTCACGGGCGCGATCGGTGCGCTCAGGGGTCCGCTGCACGGCGGCGCCAACGAGGCGGCCATGGACCTCATCTCCCTGTACGACACACCCGAAGAGGCGGTCGCGGGCATACATGGGAAACTGGCCAGCAAGGACAAGATCATGGGCTTCGGCCACCGGGTTTACACGACGGCCGACCCGCGCAACACCATCAACAAGAAGATGGCGAAGGCGCTCGCGGACGACGTCGGCAATACGGTCATATACCCCGTCTCCGAGGCGATCGAGAAAGTCATGTGGGACGAAAAGAAGCTGTTCGCGAACGCGGACTTCTTCGCCGCGAACGTCTATCACTTCATGGGTATTCCCACGTACCTGTTCACGCCGATTTTTGTCTGTGCGCGAATCACCGGATGGGCGGCTCACATCATGGAACAGCGCGCCGACAACAAGCTGATCCGGCCGACCGCGGACTACGTCGGCCCGCCACTGCAGGACTGGGTGGTTATCGAGGATCGAGACTGACCGAACGCCGATCAATCTGGAGACAGTATGTCTGACTTAGGGATTCGCTCCGCGAAGAGGCCCGATTGGGACAGGGAGCTGACCGACATCGCCGATTACGCCTGCGACGCAGAGATCGACAGCGACCTCGCTTTCGAGACCGCGCATTATTGTTTGATGGATAGCCTGGCCTGCGGCTTCCAGGCCCTCGATTACCCGGCCTGCACGAAGCTGCTCGGGCCGGTCGTGCCCGGGGCGACTCTCTCCGGCGGCGCGCGGGTGCCCGGCACGTCGTACGAACTCGAGCCCGTCACGGCGGCCTTCAATATCGGCGCGATGATTCGCTGGCTGGATTTCAACGACACCTGGCTGGCGGCCGAATGGGGCCATCCGTCCGACAATCTCGGCGGCATCCTTGCGGTTGCCGACTATCTCAGCCGCCGCAACCGTGCCGCAGGGAAGGCGCCGCTGACGATGAAGGACGTGCTGACCGCGATGATCAAGGCGCACGAGATCCAGGGCTGCCTGGCGCTCGAGAACAGCTATAACCGCGTCGGACTCGATCACGTCCTGCTGGTGCGGGTGGCGTCGACCGCGGTCGTCACGCGCATGTTCGGCGGTGATCGCGACACGGTGCTGAACGCGCTGTCGCACGCGTGGATCGATGGCGGCGCGTTGCGCACCTACCGCCACGCGCCGAATACCGGCTCGCGCAAGAGCTGGGCGGCCGGAGACGCGACCAGCCGGGGGGTGCGCCTGGCGCTGATCAGTATGACCGGGGAGATGGGCTACCCGTCCGCGCTGTCCGCGAAAGCCTGGGGCTACTACGACGTCCTCTTCAAGGGAAATGCGTTCGAGTTCCAGCGGGCTTACGGCAGCTACGTGATGGAAAATATCCTGTTCAAGATTTCCTTCCCGGCCGAGTTCCATGCGCAGACCGCGGTCGAGGCGGGCATGGCGCTGCACGAGACCGTCCGGGACCGGATCGACAATATCGAGAGGATCGTCATCGAGACACAGGAAGCGGGCGTGCGCATCATCGACAAGACCGGGCCGCTCGACAACCCGGCCGACCGCGACCACTGCATCCAGTACATGGTAGCGATTCCGATGATCTTCGGTCGCCTCACGGCGGCGGACTACGAAGACGACGTTGCGGCAGACCCGCGCGTCGACGCATTGCGCGACAAGATGGAAGTCCGGGAAAACGCGCAGTTCACGGAGGACTATTTCGACCCGCAGAAGCGCTACATCGGAAACGCGGTGCAGGTCTTCTTCAGGGATGGCTCGAGCACCGAGCGCGTCGAGGTCAATGCCCCGATCGGGCACCGCGAGCGCCGCGAGGAAGGCATCCCGGTGCTGAAGCAGAAATTCGCCGACAGCGTGTCACCGAAGCTCACTGCGGGACAATGGAAATCGCTTGACGCATTATGTGCGGATCGCGACAAACTGGCAGCGACCCCGGTCGACGACTTCATGGCGCTGCTTGTCGCCTGACCTGAGAGGAGCAACCGATGAGATACGCCGGAGCTGCCGGCGCTTTGCTGGCGTTGTTGGCCGCGGCCACTTTGGCCGAGACCATTACCCGCACCGAAGCCAATAACGGCAACCTCGTCATGGAGGCTGTGCCGCCGATTCCGCAGCAAATCGTCGACGACCTGAACCGTTACCAGAACGTGCGCTCGGCTTACTTCGAGGGCTGGCAGGAGGGCGGCGATGGCATCTACATCGTTACGCGATTCGCCGAAGTGGAGCAGCTGCACCGTGTCGACATGCCGGGCGGCGCACGCCACCAGCTGACGTACTACGGCGAACCGATCGGGGAATTGGCGATCCAGCCGCGCGGTGACGGGATCGTATTCACCCGTGACGCCGGAGGCAGCGAGTTCGCACAAATTTTCCTGCTCGACCCCGCGACCGGGGTCGCGAGGATGCTCACGGATGGCGAGTCACGCAACGGGGCCGTCACATGGGACCGGGAGGGACGCCGGCTCGCCTACCAGAGCACCGCGCGCAATGGCGCATCGAACGATATCTGGCTCGTGGACCCCGACGATCCGGAGGCGGCCGAGATCATCGTGGAGTCGCAGGACGGCAGCTGGTGGGGACCGGCAGAATTCTCCGCAAGGGGCAATCAGCTGCTCGCCAACAACTACGTCAGCATCACGGATTCGAGCGTGCATCTCGTCGACATGGACTCGGGCAGCGTTACTTTGCTCGCCGGGGGACCCGGTAACACGAGCACGAATTACCCGGTTGCGTTCGACGACAGCAACGACGGCTACTGGCTGATTACCAGCCAGGGCAGCGAATTCCAGCGACTGGCGTGGCAACCCGCCGAGCCCGGGGCCGACATCGAAGTGGTCACGGGCGACATCGACTGGGACGTGTCCGGCGCGGTCATTTCCCGGGACCGCAAGCGCATGGCCTTCGCCGTCAACGAGAATGGCCGTTCAGCGATCTACCTGTTCGATCCGCGCACGCGCAAGTACCGGCTCATCGACAACATTCCTACGGGCGTCGCCGCCCGCATCGAATTCAGCCCGGACGGCCGCAGGCTGGCGATGACGCTGAATACGGCGACGACGCCGAGCGATACCTTCGTGCTCGAACTCGGGCCGGGGCCGCTCGAACACGGCGCACTGACGCGCTGGACCTTCAGCGAAGTCGGGGGACTCGATACCACGACGTTTCGCGAGCCGCAGCTGGTGAGCTATCCGACCTTCGACGACGTCGACGGCAAGTCGCGCCAGATCCCCGCCTGGGTCTACAGGCCGCCAGGCGATGGCCCGTTCCCCGTCGTGGTCTCGATCCACGGTGGGCCGGAGGCCCAGTCACGGCCGTGGTTCAGCAGCACCTACCAAATGTGGCTGGCGAAGCTCGGCGTGGCTGTCGTCGTGCCGAACGTGCGTGGATCGGCCGGCTACGGCAAGACCTACCTCGGACTGGACAACGGGTTCAAACGCGAGGACTCGGTGAAGGACATCGGGGCGTTGCTCGACTGGATCGAATCGCAGCCCGACCTGGACGAGGATCGCGTAGCTGTCTTCGGTGGTAGCTACGGTGGCTACATGGTGCTCGCGAGCGCCGTGCATTTCAGCGACAGGCTCAGGGCCGCGGTGGATATCGTCGGTATCTCGAGCTTCGTGACGTTCCTGGAGAACACTCAGGATTATCGCCGCGACCTGCGCCGCGTCGAGTATGGGGACGAACGTGATCCCGCGATGCGCGCGCACCTCGAGAAGATTAGCCCGCTAAACAACGTAGAGAAGATCTCGGTGCCGATGTTCGTGGTACAGGGAGAGAACGACCCGCGGGTGCCTGTGACGGAGGCGACGCAGATGGTCGCTGCGCTGCGCGAGCAGGGCAATACGGTGTGGTACATGAACGCACTCAATGAAGGCCACGGTTATCGCAAGAAGGAGAACCGCGACATCTACCAGCAGGCGACGATCTTGTTCCTGCAGACGTACCTGGTCGGGAAGGAGTAGCCGCTGCAGGGCCTCGAGCAGTATGACGATAGCAGTGTCGGGACATTCTCGGCGCTGCTGGACCTGCTCGAACGCTGGAACCGCAAGGTCAACCTGACGGCGATCCATGACCGCGACGAGATGGTCACGGTTCACCTGCTGGACAGCCTTGCCGCACGCCCTTTGCTGCACGGTACGACGGTGCTCGATATCGGCACGGGCGCCGGATTTCCGGGTTTGCCACTGGCCATCGCCGAGCCCGGCCGACGTTTCGTCCTCCTCGACAGCAACAACAAGAAGATCCAGTTCGTGCAGCACGCCGCGGCCACGCTGGGGCTCGGCAACGTCGAGGCCGTAAAAGCGCGTGCGGAGGACTATGCACCCGGTTACCGCTTTGATACGGTGATTGCCCGGGCGGTTGCCGCATTGCCGCGGCTCCTCGCACTTGCGGGACACCACGTTGGAGAGGGCGGGGTGTTCATTGCCCTCAAGGGGCGCTACCCGGCGGAGGAACTCCGACACGTTCCAACCGGGTGGGACTACACTATTACGGAACTCTCGGTGCCGGGGCTCGACGCGGGCTCGCGGCACGCTGTGCTTTTGACAAGGGTTTGACCATGGCACGCATCATTGCGGTTGCAAACCAGAAAGGCGGTGTCGGAAAGACCACGACTTGCGTGAATCTTTCCGCGTCCCTCGCGGCGACGCAGAGGCGAGTGCTGCTGGTCGACATGGACCCTCAGGGCAACGCGACGATGGGCTGCGGTATCGACAAGAGAGAGGTCGACTATTCCGCCTGCGACGTGTTGCTGGGTGACGCGACCGCAGCGGATACGATCGTGTCGGCGCCCGAAGGCGGCTTCGCCGTGCTGCCGGGCAACGAGGACCTGACGCTCGCGGAGGTTTCGCTGTTGCAGGAGATCGGCCGCGAGATGAAGCTCAAAAAGGCGCTCGCGCCGGTGGCGGGACTCTACGACTTCATCCTCGTCGACTGCCCGCCATCGATCAACATGCTGACCATCAACGCCCTGACGGCTGCCGATGGCGTGCTGATACCGATGCAGTGCGAGTACTATGCACTGGAGGGACTGAGCGCGCTGCTGAATACGGTCGAGCAGGTACGGGAGAGTGTCAATCCAGAGCTCGAGGTATACGGCATACTTCGAACCATGTTCGATCCACGCATCAACCTGTCGAACGAGGTCTCGATGCAGTTGATCGAGCACTTCGACAAGAAAGTTTTTCGCACCTGCGTGCCACGCAACATTCGCCTCGCCGAAGCGCCGAGCTTCGGCCGCCCGGTGCTGCTGCACGATCGGTCGTCACGCGGCGCTATAGCCTATCTCGCGCTGGCCGGCGAAATTCTCCGCCGGGAAGACGCGAGAGTTGCAAGGGCGGTGTAAGAACATCGTTGGAATGAATCGATGACAGCCAAGAAAAAACGACTCGGGCGGGGCCTCGATGCCCTGCTGTCCAAGCCGGTCTCGGAGACCACGGCAATCTCGGGGACACGGGAAGACGGTCCGCTCAAAGAGATTCCCGTCGACCTCTTGCAGCGCGGCCAATACCAGCCGCGGCTGGACATTCGCCAGGACTCGCTCGAGGAGCTCGCGAATTCCATAAAGGCGCAGGGCGTGGTGCAGCCGATCGTCGCGCGGCCCATCTCCAAAGCGGGTGATTCTCAACGCTACGAGATCGTGGCGGGCGAGCGCCGCTGGCGAGCGGCCCAGATGGCCGGGCTCGAGTCGATTCCCGCCATCGTGCGCGAGGTGCCCGACGAAGCGGCGATCGCCATGGCGCTCATCGAAAACATCCAGCGCGAGGACCTCAACCCGCTCGAGGAGTCCAGGGCACTCGACCGGCTGATACGGGAATTCGACCTGACCCACGGCGAAGCCGCGGAAGCAGTGGGGCGGTCGCGCGCCTCGGTCAGCAACCTGCTGCGGCTCCTCGACCTGTCCGACAAGGTCAAGGCGCTGCTCGAGTCCCGGCAGATCGAGATGGGCCATGCACGGGCGCTGCTGTCGATCGCCGATGGTGTGCAGCAATACGACGCGGCGCGCCAGGTGGTGCGCAAGGGGCTGTCGGTACGCGAGACGGAGCGCCTGGTCAGGCGCATGCTCGGGGGCGCAGGCGGCAAGTCGACGGCGAAGAAGCCGGCGAGAGAAAACGCCGATATCCGGCGGCTGGAGGTCGAGGTCGCGGAAAAGCTCGGCGCCAAAGTCAGCCTGCAGCACACGCAGAAAGGCGCCGGCAAGCTCGTGATCAGCTACAACAACCTCGACGAACTCGACGGGATCCTGAAGCACATCCGGTAGGCCGGCTCCCGCGACCGAAATTAAGAATTAGGGGACAGTGACTTAAAGTGCCAGGCTTTCGGCCATTTGCGCCCAGCTAGCCTGGCACTTTAAGTCACTGTCCCCTAATTCTTAGGCGACTTCGTCGCTGCGGCCCGAGGTTGCGGAATACGCGCGCCGCACGATGTGCGGCAACACCGCCTCCGAGATCAGGAAGCCCTGCAGCTTGTCGCACTGGATGGTCTTCAGGAACTCGAAGGTTTCGTCGTCTTCCACGCCTTCGGCGCACACGGCCATGCCGAGGTTGTGCGCCAGGCCGGTAACGGCCGCCAGCACGTGCCGCGCGACGTCGTCATCCTGGGCCCGCTGCAGCGCCGACGCGTGAATCTTGATCTCGTCGAACGGCAGGCGCTCGAGCATGCTGAGCGACCGGGCCGCCACGCGGAAATTGTCCAGGCAGACACGGAACCCATGGTTGCGCAGGCGCTTCAGCGTATCGAGGTGCGCCGCATCGGGGTCGACAAGGTCCTGCTCGACGACTTCGAACGTGAAATTGCTGCAATCTGCACCGTGCTCCCGGACGATGCCGGCGTAGGCACTCGCGAGACCGGTCCGGCCCAGCTCGCTGGATGCGAGGTTGACGCATATATCGAAACCGAGCCGCTGCTCACGCCACTTGACGATTTGCACGGCCGTCTTGCGCAACACGAACTCCGTCAGCCGCGGCATCATGTCGTAGGCCTCGATCTCGGGAAGAAACTCGACCGGTCCGAGCAGGCCCCTGTCAGGGTGCAGCCAGCGGATCAGCGCTTCGGCCTCGCGGGTCTGCCATTCGCTGCCGTCGCCGCGCTCCACCTTGGGCTGGTAGCGCACGACAAACTGGAAGTCGCTGAAGCCCTGCTCGATTTCCTCGCGCGTGAAATGCAGCATGCGAAGGCGGCAGCGTTTCAACACGTCGACCAGCCCGAACACGTCGAAGCTGGCCTTGAGCCAGGAGAAATTCCTGAACGCCAGCAGCTTGTCGATGAGCTCCGGCCCCGCCGCCTGGCTCACCGCCGCCCGGTCGGATGCGATCACGAGCCCGAACGGCACCTTGCCCTGGCGCGCTTCGAGCCGGCTGATCGTCTCCCTGGTCACGTCATCCCTGTCGAGGACGACGATGCGCCGGGATTGGCCGGCCATCAGCGCCGAGAGCGCCGCCGGGCTGTCGAAATGGCGCAGCGTCAGGCTCAGCTCGCGCGCGGCGTCGCTGACACTCTTGGTGCCCCGCAGGGAATTACTGACTATCAACAGCATTGTTCATTCCGGACCAGTTACCGCACCTTTTATAACGTCTATCGGGGGCGGCCGATGTGCGGTAGGTCGCAATGCGAAAAATCCGCGAATCGGGCAATTTTCCCGGCAAAAAGGGGGGCTGGAGCCGCCTAAAGTCGAATGCCTGCCGTGTTGCGATGCGCAATGGCTGCCTCTATAATGCGCGAGCCCAAAACAGGCCCGCCTGACTCACCGCAAAATCGAGCGCCACAAGCCACCGGGAGCACCGCTGCACGTGGCGTTTTTAGTGCCGGAGGCAAGCACAAATGGACGAGCCCTCCGGACGCCGTGGCTCCAACATCATTGTCACGGTACTCGCTGGACAGCTGGTTGTCGGGGTGGTCCTGGCCGCGGTGCTTTGGGGATTGGCAGGAAGCGTAGCGGGCTACTCTGCACTGCTTGGTAGCTTGACTTGCGTCATTCCAAACGCATTTCTGGCAACGCGGATAGCTTTGGCACGCCGGGATTCAGGGGGTCACGCCCTGATCCGGGCTGCCTACACGGGCGAACTGGGGAAACTGGCGCTGACGGTGTTGATGTTCAGCATCGTTTTCGTCACGGTACGGCCACTGGCGGCAGGTTCCCTGTTCGCAGGATTTATCGTCGCGCAGCTGGTGACTTTTGCAGGCCTCCTGCTGCGCGACGCGGGACAAGAAGAACTGGACACGGACAATAAGAATGGCGAGTGAAGGCGGACACGGACCGCAAACCTCCGGCGATTACATTTCGCACCATTTGCAAAATCTGCAGGTCTGCAAGTCGGAAACGGGTGAGTGGGTCTGGAACCATTGTGCGGGCAACCCGATGGCGATCAATGTCGACTCGATGTTCTGGTCGGTTTTCCTCGGTCTGTTGTTTATTTTCATGTTCCGCTCCGTGGCGAAAAAGACGTCAGCCGGCAAGCCCGGCAAGCTGCAGGCCTTCGTCGAGATTGTCGTGGACTTCGTCGACGGCAGCGTCAAGGACACCTTCCACGGCAAGAGCAACCTGATCGCGCCGCTGGCGCTGACCCTGTTCGTGTGGATCTTCTTCATGAACCTCATGGACCTCGTGCCGGTCGACTGGATTCCCTTGCTGTCAACACTTGTCGGGATCGAATACATGAAGGTGGTGCCGACCACCGACGTCAACATCACATTCGGGATGTCGATCGCCGTCTTTATCCTGATCATCTTCTACACGATCAAATTCAAGGGTGTCGGTGGCTTTATCGGCGAACTCACGCTGCACCCGATCGCGCCGCCGACGAAAGGCCTCGGCCTGATCGCGGCGCCGTTCGTCATCGCATTCAATTTCATCCTGGAGAGCGTGGCGCTGCTCGCCAAGCCGGTCTCGCTGAGCCTGCGACTGTTCGGCAACATGTTCGCGGGCGAGCTCATTTTTATTCTGATTGCGTTGCTCGGCCTGTGGCAGCTGCCGCTGCATTTCGGCTGGGCAGTGTTTCATGTGCTGATCGTGACGCTGCAGGCGTTCATTTTCATGATGCTCACCATCGTGTACCTGAGCCTCGCGGCGGATAGGAGAAACTGATGGAAACTGTTATTGGCTTCACGGCGATTGCCGTCGCACTTCTGATCGGCCTCGGCGCCCTCGGCGTCGGTATCGGCATGGGTCTTCTGGGTGGCCGCTTCCTCGAGGGTGCCGCGCGTCAGCCGGAGCTGGCGCCGATGCTGCAGACGAAAATGTTCATCGTCGTCGCGCTGCTCGACGCCGTTGCCATGATCGGTGTCGGTATCGCGCTGTTCTTCGCGTTCGCCAATCCGTTTATCGGCCAGCTGCAGGCGGCTACCGGCGGTTGATCGCACCAGCGCTTCTCACTGCAGAAGCGATTCTCGCTGTAGGAGCGGTTCCCGAACCGCGAATAACAGAGTCAGGAGAATTCCTTGGACATTAATCTAACGCTCATCGGCCAGACGATCGCGATGATCGTGTTCGTCTGGTTCTGCATGAAGTTCATATGGCCGCCGATCCTGAACGCCATCGAAGAGCGCCAGGAACAGATTGCCGAAGGCCTCGCTGCCGCCGAGAAGGGCCAGGACAAGCTTGTAAAGGCGCAGGCGGAAGCCGAAGAGATTGTCGACGATGCGCGCAAGCAGGCGACGTCGATACTCGACCAGGCCCATGCCCGGGCCAACGAGATCGTAGCGGAAGGCAAGTCGGACGGCGTCAGGGAACGCGAGCGCCAGCTTACGGCAGCCAAGGCCGAGATCGAGCAGGAAATCAACAAGGCTCGTGAGGAACTGCGGGGCCAGGTATCGGCCATCGCGGTCGCGAGCGCGGAAAAGATTCTCAAGCGCGAGATCGACGACAAGGCACACGAGGACATCCTGGGCAAGCTTGCACAGGAGCTGTAGACGGTGGCTGACAACAATACAGTGGCAAGGCCTTACGCCCAGGCGATTTTCGAGGTCGCCCAGGAGAACGGCGCGCTGGACGAGCTGTCCGCGTCGCTGGCCGCTGCCAGGGACCTGATCGGCGACGGCCAGGTCGTGGCCTTCCTCGGCCAGCCGTCACTGAACGACGATCAGCGTCTCCAGTTTCTGCAGGACCTGTTCGCCGAGTCGGTGGGCAAGGGTTCGGTATTCGCCGGCGGCAGCCAGCATGGCACGAACTTCCTCAAGCTGCTGCTCGAGAACGGCCGTGTCGCCGTGCTGCCGGAGATATCGGAGCAGTTCGAAGCGCTCAAGGCCAGGGTGGAGAACAGCATCGATGCCGTTATCACGGCGGCGGCGCCGCTGAGCGCGGCACAGGAACAGGCCATCGCGGGTTCGCTCGCGGCGAAGCTCGGGCGTGACGTCAGGATCTCGACCGAAATCGACGAAAATCTCATCGGCGGCGCGGTGATCCGCGCGGGCGATGTCGTTATTGATGGTTCGTTGCGCGCCAGGCTCGAGGGCCTGGCCAACGCGCTGACCAAGTAAAGAGGAAAACAACATGGCACTCAAAGCTTCTGAAATCAGCCAGCTGATTAAGGAACGCATCGAGAATTTCGAGGTAACGACCGAAGCGCGTGACGTCGGCACCGTTATCGCGGTGACCGACGGTATCGTCCGTATCCACGGACTCGCCGACGCTCGCTATGGCGAAATGCTCGAGTTCCCCGGCAACACCTTCGGCATGGCGCTCAACCTGGAGCAGGACTCGGTGGGTGCCGTCGTCCTCGGTGACTACAAGCACATTTCCGAAGGCGATACGGTCAAGACGACCGGCCGCATTCTCGAGGTCCCGGTGGGCCGTGGCTTGCTCGGCCGCGTCGTCGACTCACTGGGTACCCCGATCGATGGCAAGGGCCCGATCGAGGCCGACGGCACGGCGCCGATCGAGAAGGTCGCGCCGGGCGTGATCGCGCGCCAGTCGGTGTCGCAGCCCGTCCAGACCGGCCTCAAGTCCATCGACTCGATGGTGCCGATCGGTCGCGGCCAGCGTGAGCTGATCATCGGCGACCGCCAGACCGGCAAGACCGCCGTCGCCGTCGATACGATCATCAACCAGCGTGGCACGGGCATCAAATGTATCTACGTCGCGATCGGCCAGAAGGCCTCCTCGATCGCGGGTGTCGTCAGGAAGCTCGAGGAAGAGGGCGCCATGGAGCACACCATCGTCGTGGCCGCCCCTGCCGCGGACAGCCCGGCGATGCAGTACATCGCCCCGTATGCGGGCTGCTCGATGGGCGAGTACTTCCTCGACAACGGCGAGGATGCGCTCATCATCTACGACGATCTTACCAAGCAGGCCTGGGCGTATCGCCAGGTATCGCTGTTGCTGAGACGCCCGCCGGGCCGCGAAGCCTACCCGGGTGATGTCTTCTACCTGCACTCGCGCCTGCTCGAGCGTGCGGCCCGCGTCAATGCGGAGCACGTGGAAGAGGTATCGGGCGGCAAGATCAAGGGCAAGACGGGGTCGCTGACGGCGTTGCCGATCATCGAGACCCAGGCCGGTGACGTATCGGCGTTCGTGCCGACCAACGTCATCTCGATCACCGACGGCCAGATCTTCCTCGAGACGGACCTGTTCAATGCCGGTATCCGCCCCGCAATCAACGCCGGCCTGTCGGTGTCTCGCGTGGGTGGTGCGGCGCAGACCAAGATCATCAAGAAGCTCGGCGGCGGCGTACGCCTCGCACTCGCGCAGTATCGCGAGCTGGCGGCATTCGCCCAGTTTGCCTCCGACCTCGATGCCGCAACGCGCAAGCAGCTCGAGCGCGGTCAGCGCGTCACGGAACTCATGAAGCAAAAGCAGTACTCGCCCCTGTCGGTTGCCGAGATGGGCCTGTCGCTCTACGCAGTCAATGAGGGTTATCTCGATAACGTTCCTGTCGAGAAGGTGGTCGACTACGAGACGGAGCTGCACGATTTCGCGCGCTCCAGCAACCAGGCCGACCTCGACGCCATCAACCAGTCGGGCGATTACAACGACGAGATCGAGGCGAAACTGAAAAGCATTTGTGATGCGTTTGCCGAGAAAGGGGCGTATTGATCGAATCAGACAGCAGATCCCTCGTTTGGGCTTGCTGCCGTCTTTCGAACCGACATGAACGCGAACGGTTAATTTTCTAGGAGACCAGACTTGGCCGGCGAAAAAGAAATCCGCTCCAAGATCGCTTCTGTAAAGAACATGCAGAAGATCACGAGCGCGATGGAGAAGGTGGCTGCGAGCAAGATCCGCAAGGCGCAGCGACAGATGGAAGAGTCACGTCCGTATGCACAGCGCATCCGTCGCGTGATCGGCCACCTCGCATACGCGAACCCGGACTACAAGCATCCGTTCCTGATCGAGCGGGATGCGAAACGCGTCGGTCTCATCGTCATCTCGACGGATCGCGGCCTCTGTGGCGGCCTGAACGCGAATCTTTTCAAGACCGTGATCGGCGAGATCGCTAAGTGGCAGGGCGAAGGCGTGGAAGTCGACCTGGCACTGGTCGGTGCGAAAGCGGTGCAGTTCTTCCGCCGCATGGGCGGTAACGTTGTCGGCACCGCATCGCACCTCGGCGACCGCCCGAGCGTCAACGACCTCATCGGCGCGATCACGATCATGCTGCAGTCATACGAGGAAGGCACGATCGACCGTCTCTTCCTCGTGCACAACGAGTTCGTGAGTGCGATGAGCCAGAAGCCGGAAGTCACAACGCTGTTGCCCGTGAGCCAGATCGATCTCGGCGACGAATCGTTGCAGGAACACTGGGACTACATCTATGAGCCGGACGCGGGGGAGCTGCTCGACGACGTGCTGACGCGCTACATCGAATCGCAGGTCTACCGCGGCGCGGTCGAGAACTTCGCCTGCGAAATGGCGGCGAAAATGGTTGCAATGAAATCGGCCACGGATAACGCGGGCGAAATCATCGACGGATTGCAGCTCGAGTACAACAAGGCTCGACAGGCTGCGATCACGCAGGAAATTTCAGAAATTGTCGGCGGCGCTGCTGCCGTTTCAGGTTAGAGGATGCTACCAATGAGCACCGGAACTACTGTGCAGGTTATTGGCGCTGTCGTGGATGTCGAATTCCCGGCAGGCCAGATTCCCAAGGTATACGACGCGCTCGTCATCGACGACGCCGAGATCACGCTGGAGGTTCAGCAGCAGCTGGGCGACGGCGTCGTGCGTACGATTGCCATGGGATCATCGGAGGGCCTCAAGCGAGGCATGCCGGTCACCAACACGGGACAGCCGATTGCCGTGCCCGTGGGTGAGAAGACGCTGGGCCGCATTATGGATGTGCTGGGCAAGCCCATTGATAACAAGGGCGACATCGGCGCGGAGATGGAGATGCCGATCCACCGTCCCGCGCCGAGCTACGAGGACCAGGCCGCGACAACGGAGCTGCTTGAGACGGGCATCAAGGTTATCGACCTGATCATGCCCATCGCGAAGGGCGGTAAGATCGGCCTGTTCGGCGGCGCCGGCGTGGGCAAGACCGTGACGCTGATGGAGCTGATCCGCAACATCGCGCACGAGCACTCCGGTTATTCGGTGTTCGCGGGTGTCGGCGAGCGAACGCGTGAAGGTAACGATTTCTACCACGAGATGACCGAATCGGGCGTTATCAACCAGGTTTCGCTCGTGTACGGTCAGATGAACGAGCCGCCGGGCAACCGCCTGCGCGTCGCGCTGACGGGCCTCACGATGGCCGAGGCATTCCGCGACGAGGGCCGCGACGTCCTCATGTTCATCGACAACATCTATCGCTACACGCTGGCCGGTGTCGAGGTGTCCGCATTGCTCGGCCGCATGCCGTCGGCCGTGGGCTACCAGCCGACGCTGGCCGAGGAAATGGGCGTGTTGCAGGAGCGCATCGCGTCGACCAAGACGGGATCGATCACGTCGTTCCAGGCGGTGTATGTACCTGCCGACGACCTTACCGACCCGTCTCCGGCCACGACCTTCGCTCACCTGGACGCAACGCTCGTACTGTCGCGCCAGATCGCGGAGCTCGGCATCTATCCGGCGGTGGATCCGCTGGACTCGACGTCTCGTATTCTCGATCCCCTCGTCATCGGCCAGGAACATTATGACTGTGCGCGCGGCGTGCAGGCCGTCCTGCAGCGCTACAAGGAACTGCAGGACATCATCGCGATTCTCGGCATGGACGAGCTGTCCGAGGACGACAAGCTCCAGGTCAACCGCGCACGCAAAATCCAGCGCTTCCTGTCGCAGCCGTTCTTCGTCGCCGAAGTCTTCACCAACTCGCCCGGCAAATATGTAAGCCTGGCGGAGACCATTCGTGGCTTCAGCGGCATCGTCAACGGCGATTACGACCACATCCCGGAGCAGGCGTTCTACATGGTCGGCACCATCGACGAAGCGGTCGAGAACGCAAAGAACTACCAGTAGAGAAGGTTCTGGTGCTGTAGGAGCGCGCCTTGGCGCGCGACCCTGACGCAACGACAACAGAGTTATCGACATGGCAACAATCGAAGTCGACATCGTATCCGCTGAAGGCGAGATCTATTCCGGCGAAGCGGCCATGGTGTTCGCGCCCGCAAAAATGGGCGAGGTCGGTATCGCGCCGCGGCACGCGCCCCTGCTCACGGCCTTGAAACCCGGCGAAGTCCGCGTCCAGGATACGGAGGGTACCGAGCACTTCTTTTACATCACCGGCGGCATGCTCGAAGTGCAGCCCCATGCGGTGATGGTGCTCGCCGACACGGCCCTGCGAGGCGACCAGCTCGACGAGGCGGCAGCCCTGGCGGCCAGGGACGAAGCGGCTAAAGCGCTGGAAGGCATATCCGGGGAAACGGATGTCGCGAAGGCGCAGGCGGAACTCGCCGAAGCCGAAGCTCGCTATCGGGCTGCACAGAAGCTCAAGGGCAAGCGCTAAACCAATTTGGGGACAGTGACTTTAAGTGCCAGGCGTACGATGATGCTGATGAATACGCCTGGCACTTAAAGTCACTGTCCCCTTTTACCTCTTCTTACATAATTCCCGCGAAGGGCCGATTAATCTGCCGTTCACGTTGCCCTGCGTAAGCTTTTGCCCGTTCTACATTCTTCGCAACAAGAAAGGGCATAAACATGACTATCCAGACACGTATCGCGCTGCTCGCCGGCGCAACACTTTTCACCCTGAACTCGATCAACGCCGATGCCGCGGAGAGCGGCTTTTTTATGGGCGGCAGCGTGGGTACCGCCGCCGTAGAGGCGAACGTCAGCAACGGTATCGTCCTGCCGGATCCCGCGCCGATATTTGACGAGGACGACTTCGGCTGGAAGTTCCTCGCCGGCTACGATTTTGCACTAAGTGACGCATTCACCCTCGGCATCGAAGGTGGCTACGTCGATCTCGGCAGCCCGTCCACCGACGTTCTCACCGTCCCCATCAACCTCGATCCGACCGGCCTGAACCTCTACGGGACCGCGGGTGTCGACATCGGTCCTGTCGGACTATTCGCGAAGTACGGCTTTGTGGATTGGGAGGTCGCAGGCAGCATTGGCGGTATCGACTTTGACGACGACGGCAACGATCCTGCCTACGGCCTGGGCGTTCGCTTCAACCTCGGCTCGATCGAGATTCGCGGCGAGTACGAGATCTTCGATATCTCGGACGTCGAGGATGTAACGCTGTTATCCGCCGGCATCGTGGTGCGCTTCTGACCGAACGGAAATATCGTGGCTCGATAAGCGCTCCTGCAACAAATGCAGCGTCCTGCGAGCAATTCTGCAAGATCGGCTGTTGAGCCACGACCTCACCGTGCTTCCTTACCGCTTGTGCGATGCTGGCGCAGCGCCGAGCGGGGCGGCAGTTAGCCCCATCGTATTGCCGATGCCGACACAGATCAGAAATTCTGTGCGACCGCGGTGAACGCTGCCTGAGCACCGTGGAACGGCAGCCTCAGTAAAGCATCAGGCGATCCTCATCCCCCCATCAGGCGCTTTTCAGTGCCTGGCGTAGCCTCCAACGTGGGGAAGTCCCCAACCAAGGAGGCCCTTATGAACACATCAACAACAAAGGCGTTGCCCTGGCTGGCTGGCCTGGCCGCCGCGCCACTGGCCCCGCTGTGCGCGGCCTGGGCCCAGGACGACGTCGATTGGGTAACGACGTCCCGCGGTCGCTACGAGATCGCTATCGGCGCACACAGCTGGCCGGGGCTCGCGGACCTCGATGCCGCCCGGGTCGGCGAATTTGACGAGACCGGATTCAATATCAATCTCGCTGCGCACTGGCCCGTAAAGCGCTTCGCCAATTCCGAGCTGCTGGCCGGCGTCGACCTCGGCGTATTCAACAACGACAGCAATATCCGCTTCATCTCGGATTCACTGACTGCGCGCAACGGCTACCTCGCGCCGTCCGTAAAGTGGATGTTTGGCAACCGTCACCGCTATTCCCTGGATGCGGGTGTCGGCTACTATCTGCAGGACATTACCGAGATCGCCGGCGAGTATCCGATAATCTGGGAGACACAATTATGGGAGGAGAGTGCGGTCGGCGCCTACCTTGGCGGAACGGTGGATTTCCGGGGCGGTGATCCCGCAAGCTCGCGCGGCGTGATGATGAGCCTGAAAATGCATTTCGTCGACTTCGGCACCGTGCGGGACGATGATTTCCTGCCGCCCACGTTAGGCCAGAACGCAGGACGTCTCACCGGTCCCATCTACATGTACCAGGTGGGTTATCGCTGGCGTTAGCCGCCGGTCGGCAGGGAAGTTGCGGTATCATCCGCTGGCGTCTTTCACGGAGTAACGGCTCTGGATCTGAGCGTCGTCATCCTGGCCGCGGGGCAGGGCACCCGCATGCGATCCGAATTGCCGAAGGTGCTGCAGCCCCTGGCGGGCCGGCCCCTGCTGGCGCACGTGCTCGATTGTGCCCATGAGCTGGGCGCGAGCGACGTCTGCGTCGTGTATGGCCATGGGGCAGAAGCGGTCCGCGCCGCGTTTCCGTCTGCCGACATTCGCTGGGCACTGCAGGCGCAACAGCTCGGTACCGGGCATGCGATGTTGCAGGCCATACCGGGCACGCCGGATGCGAATCGCGTACTGGTGCTGTTCGGTGACGTGCCGCTCCTCACCACCAGCACATTGAGATCGATGCTCGATGCCGGAAACGAGGACGACGTCCTGGTCCTGACGGTGGACATGGAGGACCCGGCGGGCTATGGCCGCATCATTCGCGACGGGGACGCAGTCACCGGGATCGTCGAAGAGAAAGATGCGAGTGGTTCACAAAAAGCGATCACAGAAATCAATACCGGTGTCATGGTTTGTCCGGCCGCGAAACTGAGACAATGGCTCGGCAGGCTGAGCAACGACAATGCACAGGGCGAGTATTACCTGACCGACGTGATCGGGATGGCGGTGGCAGACGGACTAACAGTTCACGGCGTCAAGGCGCAGAACCAGGTGGAGGTGATGGGCATCAACGATAAAAAACAGCTCGCGGAGGCCGAGCGCGCTTTACAGGCGAGGCTGATCGACGAATTGATGAGCGACGGCGTGGGCTTCGCCGATCCGGCACGAGTGGATATTCGTGGCAAGCTGACCTGTGGGAAGGATGTATTCATCGATGTCAATGCGGTATTCGAGGGCGAAGTTACGCTGGGCAACGGTGTGCGCATCGAGTCGAACAACGTGATCCGAGACAGCGTGCTCGGCGCGGGTGTCGTCGTGCACCCAAACTGCTATATCGAAGGCGCCATGGCGGACGCTTACTGCGAGATCGGACCGTTCGCGCGACTACGACCGGGTGCCGAGCTGGCTGCGAAGGTCAAGGTTGGCAACTTCGTCGAGATCAAGCAGAGCAAAATCCGCAAAGGCAGCAAGGTCAATCACCTGACCTATATCGGCGACAGCGATATCGGCGAGAACGTCAACGTCGGCGCCGGTACGATCACCTGCAATTACGACGGAGCAAACAAGCACCAGACGACAATTGGCGACGGTGCTTTTATCGGCTCCAGCGTAAATCTCGTCGCGCCGATCGAAGTCGGAAAGGGCGCCACGATCGGCGCCGGATCGACGATCTCGAAAGACGCGCCACCCGATCAGCTGACGCTGGAACGAAGCAAGCAGCTCACGGTCAGGGGCTGGACGCGGCCTACGAAGAAAAGCTGAACTAAGAGAACCAGGAGCAACACTTTATGTGCGGAATCGTCGGTGCAATTGCCGAAAGAAACGTCGTCCCGATACTTGTAGAAGGACTCAGGCGCCTTGAATATCGCGGCTACGACTCAGCGGGCGTGGCCATCCTCGGAAGCGACCAGTCCATTGGGCTGTGCAAGACGGTCGGTAAGGTCGCAGAACTCGAGGATAAGCTCCGGGAGACCCCGCTGCGCGGGTTACTGGGCGTTGCCCATACACGGTGGGCAACCCACGGCGGCGTTACCGAGGCCAACGCGCATCCGCATATGTCCGGCGATCGCGTTGCGGTCATTCACAACGGGATCATAGAGAACTACCTGGAGATCAAGGACGAACTCGAGGCAAAGGGCTACGAGTTCCTGTCAGAGACCGACACCGAGGTAGCGGCGCATCTCATCCATGATCATCTGCAGCAAGGCCGCAACCTCATCGAGGCGGTCCAGGAAGCGGTCGCCCGTTTCAAGGGAGCCTTCGCGCTGCTCGTCGTTGACGCGCAGGATCCGGACCGCTTTGTCGTCAGCCGCGTAGCGAGCCCGCTGGTCATCGGCCTGGGCATCGGCGAGAACTTCGTTGCAAGCGGCGTGCCGGCATTGCTTCCAGTGACGCAGCGCTTTATCTACCTTGAGCAGGGCGATATCGCGGAGATCAGCCGGAGCAAGGTGAACATCTTGGGCGCAGACGGCAACGCTGTACAACGCGACGTGCACGAGACACAGTGGAGCGCCGACTCTGCCGAGAAAGGGCCCTACCGGCACTTCATGCTCAAGGAGATATTCGAGCAACCGAGCGCCCTCGCGAACACGCTGTACGGGCGTATTGAGGGCGGCAGGGTGGTCGCCGACTCACTGGGGCCCCAGGCAGCCGAGATGCTTGCGAGTGTTGAAAATATTCACATCGTCGCCTGCGGAACGAGCTACCATGCCGGCTGCGTCGCAAAGTACTGGGTCGAGTCGTTAGCGGGGGTGACCTGCCAGGTCGAGATCGCGAGTGAGTATCGATACCGACACGTCGTGGTGCCACCCAACACGCTATTCCTGACGCTGTCCCAGTCCGGGGAAACCGCAGATACGCTCGAGGCGCTGCGGATTGCAAAGCAGTCGGATTATGTCGGTTCGCTGACGGTTTGCAACAGTGCTCACAGCTCGATGGTGCGCGAATCCGACCTCGTCATGATGACCCAGGCCGGCCCGGAAATCGGCGTCGCAAGCACCAAGGCCTTTACCACGCAGCTGCTGTCGATGCTTATCGTCACGTTGATCCTGGCGCGCCAGCGCGGAATGACTGCCGAACAGGAATCAGCACTGGTACCCCACGTGGTTCACGCTGCGGCCGCGGTGGAACAAGCCCTCCAGATGAACGAGGAGCTCACGAACCTGGCTGAGGACTTCGCCGAAAAGGAACATACGCTGTTCCTCGGCCGCGGGCCGATGTGGCCAGTGGCGATGGAGGGTGCGCTAAAGCTAAAGGAAATATCCTACATCCATGCAGAGGCGTACGCCGCGGGTGAACTCAAGCACGGGCCGCTTGCGCTGATCGACGAAGACATGCCGGTGGTCGTCGTCGCACCCAACAACGAGCTGCTCGACAAGCTCAAATCCAATATGCAGGTCGTGCGTGCACGGGGCGGTCAACTGTATGTGTTCGCGGATCGCGAAACCGGTATCGATGCAGAAGACGGTGTGAGCGTCATCGCAATGCCGCATGCGGATCGCCTGATCGCGCCCGTCGTCTATACAGTCCCGCTGCAGCTGCTCGCCTATCATGTCGCCGTGCTCAAAGGCACCGACGTCGATCAGCCGCGCAATCTCGCGAAGTCGGTGACGGTCGAGTAGAGCACGAAAGATTTACACTTGCTGGTTCGTTGTAATAAAGTTTCAAACTCGATACGTACGGGTGACTGACGCAACGGCCGCTAATCCCAAAACCGGCCGTTCAAAGGTCTACTTTAGGGAAGCAGCGACGGTCTGCAAACGGCCAGAAGCGATCACGACCCTATTTCCGATTTGCACCTTGGCTCGCCTCGAAAGCAGTAAATACATTCTTAAAGTGCGTCGATTTCCACAGGTGCGAAAGAGCCAATATCGGCAAACCCAACACACCGATCACAGTAGCGATGAAGAGCGCATCCGCATTTGTCGGAGCCGCGTAGACGAAAACCCCAAGAGCAGCCGCAACCCCTGATGCGAGAATAAACGGAATGCTGCGAGCCAAGGCGAACTTCAGGAACGGTGATAGATATAGTCGAATAGCGTTCCAGCTGAGAAAAAATGCTGCTGCACCGGGCTGGTCAATGCCCAAACAGAGTCCGGGCAAGAACAGCCACAGTTCGAACAGAAATATCGCAGTCCAATATCCCCTGGACTCGATGGGCTTAAAGATACTGGCCAACTTTTTGAGCGTCGCCCGTAGAATCAATAACGGTCGTTCAGACCGATTCTAACCGAATGACGGCCTTAGGGTTGTGGATTCAACCGGTGGTTGCAACACCTAAGCTCTAACTATAGAGCGGAGGATGTTGTACATGAAGCAGCGACCGAGGATTTATTACACCCAAGAACAGAAGACGCTGATGTGGGACCGCTGGCAGAAGTTCGCTTGGTCTGAGGTAGAATGACGGCTACTGACCCATGTCCGCCGTTCGCTGGTTGGGATTCATGAGAAACATCGGAATGATTGGCGTTCTGCTGTTCGTGCTCTTGGGGCAACACGTAGTCGCGGTTCAGCAGGATGCAGGCGACGATTTTGACGTGGCTGCGTTTGATACCGCTGTGGCAAGAATGCATGAAGATGCTGGCGCGCCAGGTATGGCCGTCGCAGTCTTACGGAATGGGCAGACACTCCACGCCAAGGGCTATGGCATCGCCGGGCCAAATGGGCAGCCTGTTACCACCCAAACCGCGTTTCAAACAGGCTCGATCACCAAGTCCTTTGTCGCTCTTGTCATCTTGCAAATGGCATCGGAGGGCAAACTGGACCTGGATGATCCGGTGGTGCGCCATGTTCCGACGTTCCGCACCGCGTCTAAATCTCGATCGGATCGCATTACTATTGACCATCTGGTCACCCACCACAGTGGTCTGACGACATTGGATGGCAACCGTGCCAACGGCGTAGGCCCGAGTTTGTCTGGCCCGGCGGCGGCGGTTGCCGCACTCGCTGGCGTTCAATTGTTCGCGGAGCCGGGCACAACCTTCCAGTACTCAAACGCCAACTATGCGCTGCTCTCCCACCTGATTGAGGTGCTGGACGATCGACCCTTCGAACAGGCGTTGAAGGCGCGTATTTTTGAGCCGCTCGGCATGACCAACAGCTTTGTGCAGGTTCCGGCTTCAGACGCTACCGCCGTGGCGACGGGATACCGCCTTTGGTTTGGCGCGCCGCGAGCCCGGCAGCCGGAGCAGGATGCTAAGCCTGACCGGCGCATGATCGGCGCGGGCGGTGTCTCGGCCAGTATCGAGGATATGGCTCGATATGTGGAAGCGGTGCGCGCCCGTGACCCGCGCATTGTGCCTGTGGAGGCGGACAGGCTGTTTGTCATTACGCCTGTGTATGAACAGTGGGGCTATGCCTACGGTTGGTTTACCAACACCGCCGGAGACGAGCTGGTCTTCGAGCACTCTGGTTTTACGCCGGGCTTTTATACCCTCGCTACGATGGTGCCCGCGAAGGGCCAGGTGGTGGTAGTGCTAACCAACATGTCAGGTTTGGCGCATGGCGACCTGCCCCGTGCTGTGACCCATGCCGCATTGGGATGGGACCCTGTGCGTGCGGCAGCGCCGATCGGCGCCAGGATCGCGATCTGGTCGGCCGTGACTGCACCTCTGGGGCTCTTGATATTCCTTTACAAAACCGGACGGCGTCTGCTCAATCGCCGTCAGCCCATGCGCCCCTGGGTACGCGGTCTTAATGTCGGGGCGGTATTGGGGCTTATTGCCGGTGTCTATGGTGTATTCATAGGCTTCCAGACAATGATAGGAGTTAGCTTCCCCACTGGCTATGCCTTCTACCCCGATCTTACCGCCACCACTGTTGCGGCGATGGCACTCGCCCTGCTGCTTGCTGCCGGGCGATTGGCGCTGGTGATCCGCGGGGGATGATTGGTTGACGTGAGGCTGCTTCTGGCCGACTCCAGCCCCTCGCCAGGTGATAGACTCAGGGGCTGGTGATGACTCATTGCCGACGCTGGGCAGGGCCCTTAGAGGGTCACGTTGATCTCGTGAACACCGGCCACCAGCGGATTCAGGAGACGCGGGACCATTACTGCCCAGTGTACCGACGGCTTTTTGGTAACCGTGAGTAAGAAATAGAGTCCGATCCAGATTGCCGAAATTACGATGTCGTCAATCAAAGTCCTTTCGGCAATCAACACCGTTGTTACTCCCCCTACAAACACGAAGGTCGCGAGCGAGTAGAAAATTCGGCGGCGTCTCTTGAAGTAGAAGCTCCTAAGATCGAATTCGCCGCTCTCGGGTATGTTCGGAGTCAACGCGAATGCTACGAGGACCAAGAACAATGTCGGAAGGACCAGCAGCCAAACCTGGGCCATGTAGACAAACTCGACATTCTGGTATGGCCACATCGATACCCAGTACAACATCGAGAGGAGCAAAACGTAGCACGTCCACCCGACGAATAGCGGTTCTACCCTGACGCTCGCATCGGTTCTGAGTATGCGCCCCCACGCGCCAACAATCTCATGGCCACGGCCACCACGACGCCGCAGAGAACCATCACATACTCGAACTGCTGCAAGTGTTACTCCTCTACTTAAGGATTTCCTCGTCGCGGGCGCTATCGGCTGATAACCGAATCGTTAGACGTGAGTTTGCCAAGTATAGCTTGGCAAGAGCAACTTGCCTGCTCGTCTACCCGTAACTTGCAGCGGCGCCTTATGGCCGCTCTGCGCCTATGGTCCTGGCTCAGCTAGAGTGACTCCCAAGGTGCCGGAAGCCGCCAGTCAATGTTCTTGCGCTATAATTTCCGCCACTGACCCGAAGCAGTCGATCCCGGTCAACGGCCTCTCATCAGCGAGCAGGTTTTCCTGCATGTGGCGCCAAGAAGCTTGGTGAAATTTATTGCCGATTCTGTGGTAGCAATGACTATTTGAGGATTTCGAGACAATGCGGCGTGACTGCAAACCAGAAATCATCCTCAGCAGGAACCAGCAACTCTGATAAGCATGGCAAAGTATGAATCACTACAGCAATTTTAGATTCATTCTCGGCATTCTGATCCACCCCAGCCAGGTTTGGCTGAGGATTCGAGAGTTTAGACGAATCGCATTTCAGCCACCGTCGACCGAGAGAGTGCCAACGGATGAACTGCCCGATGTAGAGTTGATTCCTGTTTTATCGGACAAATTGCTTCAGGATAGACTGGTCGCTTTGTACAGGCGTAACCCGTCTCCCTACGTGCACGGACCGAAGTCGATCAAGCAACTGCAGGAGGCATTGGACGGTGGTATCAGATATTTCCTGGTCCGGAATAATGATGGTGAATACGTCGGTGCGCGAGCATTTGACCCGACTAAGAATATGATACAAAACGCAGTTTCCGATTACCGTCACAGACAGAAAGGCTACTATTTGGCGTCTGGTCTTGAATTGAGGAGACTATTGGCAAGCGAAGGCGGCACGGAAGTGCAATCAAATGTGATGCGTTCCAATGTTCGAGTTCAAAGAACGTTGCGTGCCGCAGGCTGGACGTTGAAGCCCCACCCGAATAATCCAGATCTGATCCGTGCCACTATTCGGCTGGATAGTTGAAGTGACAATAGAAACTTTTTGTTGGGCTGGCTGTAAAGCTGAGCAATCTGTCGTTTAGCACATAGGTCAGTTGACGGTGTCCGCTCCTGGCCTCTCTGAGCCCGTCGGCCAGACTCAAAACGAACGACTCCTAAGCGGCCGGAAGCCTCCGCCCCGGTGTTTCGCGGTATAATTTCAGCCGATGACCTTTACCTGCCGGAAGGGTATTCTCAGCTAGTATGCCGATTATGATTCCAAGGCACCTGCACGAATCGCGTCGATAAAGCGGATTCTTGATTTGCCACGAAAACGAATAAGCGCCGGAGAATTGGCCGCCAAGCTGTTTGCAGACCCCGCCCATCAACAAGCCGCCCGAAAAAGAGATCGTGAGGTCCATGAGCGTCTCCAGAACGCAAGAATCGAGCAGGCCGATCTAATTCACGACCTGTCGAGGATCGGCATCGAGGTTGAGTTCATTTCGGACCTAATCAATTCGACCAACAACTACAAGGCGGCAGTTCCGGTCCTGTTACATCACCTTTCCGATCCAGGGCGGTGTTACAGCGCGGCCACTCGTGAAGCAATCATACGAAGCCTATCTTTTCGTGGCGCTGGACGGCAGGCTAACGAGCTCCTGATTAGGCTATTTAGTGAGGAAACTGACAATTATCTTCGATGGGTAATTGGCAACGCTCTTGCCGAAACAGCAACAAAGAAATTCGCTAAACAAATCTGCGGTTTGCTCCAAGACACCAAGTTCGGTGATAGCCGAAATATGCTCTCCTGGGCTGTCGTCAGATGTCTAAAAGACGAGGCCGTACCCTACGTGCTGCCGCTGCTAGAGGAACAGGAATCACGCGCGATTGCCATTGAAGCGCTGGGCTGGACGAAATCTCCCGATGCACTCGAGGCGATTATCCCCTATACGTCTGATCCTGATTCATGGGTACGAAACAAGGCGAAGCGGGCCGCTGCAAAGATTCAAAGGAAGCTTGGAATGTAGCCTGTTGGGTGGCCGCACCCCGGATTGGTCCGATTTTATGGGGCCGAACCAGTATGGAGCGGCGGTCGGCTTTTTCTGGAAATGATCACGATGAGTCAATGAGCGACGAGATATTTCGTGCCAGCAACCACTCACCATCAGACTGACGTCGCAAGATCGTAAAGTGCATTCCGTTTACAGACGAGTCGTTCGACCCAGACCTCGGCAGAATCGTCGCACGCCATACTTATCACCGGAATACCCTCGAGGCGATAATTCTATATCCAGCAAGATAAAATAACTGCAATGGGTCAATGACCGTCATTTTACCCGAGTTTAGCCGACCGGCGGCTTCCTGATACTTAGGGGTCTGTCGTCATGAGCCAGGAAGACAGGCTCAAAGCTGCCATCAAAGCCGATCAGGAATTTGCTACGTCGATCTCGAATAATGGGAGATTCCGGCCGGGAATGCTCTCCGACTCCCTCGCGCCTACCTGTCGTGCGCCTGCGGCGAGATAGAACTCAGTCGCATGGGGATCGCCCTGAATGATCAAGCGCTTTACACCTCGCTCGGACAGTCTTCGGACAGCATGTTGAATCAACAAACTGCCGACGCCGTCGCCAATATAGTCGGGTTCGACGAAGAGGGCGTCCAGCTCGCAAGAGCCGGCGGACACGTTCTCCAAAGTATAAAAGCCCATCACCAAATCGCCGTCCAGAGCAACGAAGCATTGATAGTCGTCCGTACCGACTCGGGATGCATCGACAGTCAGCTCGGACCGACATGCGTCCAGAAAGTCCTGTGAATATCCCCAATGTGCCTTCGAGCGCATCGCGAGTCGCGACAGCAAGCCGGCCTCTTCTGGAAACGCCTTGCGGATTCTCAGCGACATTGACACCGGCACGCGGTCAGTTTCTTCAATGTCCTCATCTCTGTTCGCCAATGGCAGATGACATAATACGGTGCAACCATTTTGCTGCGGCAATCGTGTAAGGGTTGGGCATTTGAAGTTTGCGAACTGGATTCAAGTCCGCCACTGAGTCGTCGAACGGGATCGAATACTGTGACTGGCCTTTTTCGAAACATAATTGCATTTCTGAAGCCTACTGACTGGGAACGCAACAGCCGGGTTATGGTTGCGGGAAGATTCGTCGTAATGACCGCACCACAGGCCCGCCGCTATCAGGAACTCAGGCGAGGAAAAGCATCCGGTTGATCGAGGATGTTCCGCCTCCCTCAGGCGCATGTGGACAGCGTTGTTTGTCTTGATGAAGGCTTCTTCTCGTGAGAGTCCAGGTTGGGCCACAAGCCGAAATTATAACCCGGACTTCATGAGGGTATGCTTCCGAGCGCACATTGGCCGCTCATACGGTACTGGCCCGGCCGTCGCAAAACGACCGATGCGGCCCTTAGATTCTACGGTGTTTCACTGTCCCCAACTTGAATCAGGCCGTCAGGGTCGTTGTCAGCCGCAATTAGATTCGAGATTACTTCGTCCACCATCTCTACCGGATTCAGACGAGACATCGACGTATGGTAGGAGGAGCCGACCGCAAAGGCTTCTCGTGTAGATGGATCCCTCAGCGTGATCGTCAATTCGATCAAGAACATACGCTTAGGGCCGGGGTTGCGGCTCATGCTGCAGTCGCTGCTCCCAAGGTCACGCGGCAGCGTTGCGACAAGATACGGCACTACAAATTCAGCTGATTATCGATCCGTCTCTGATTAAAGCCAGACATCCGGGCATAGCCGTGATAGAGCAATGGCGTGCCGGAGCCTAAGAGCGCATCAAAGTCACGTTTCGCGGAGCGATCTTTTTCGATATCAAATTCGACGTAATCGATTCCATTATCTTCAAAGTATTTTCTGGCTTCCTTGCAATAGCCGCACCATTCCGTGGCATACATGACCACTCTCGCATCTCCGCTCGAATCAAAGTTGCGTTGCAGCGCTTCTTGCTCTCTCTTCTTGACCTTTCCCAGGCCGAATTCTGCAGCAACGGCTGAGATGACGGCTCCCCTGTCTGGCCCTGTGACCCGCTGTTTGCCCATCACGATGTACGGCAAATAACCGGTCCCGCCATACTCGTCGTAAAGCTCGTGCCCCGTGCCGTTGTCAAACGCGTCATATTCCTCGAAAGCCACTCGGGACTTGAGATAGCGCCGCATCTCGTCACAAGCATTGCCGCACTGCTCGGTGGTGAAGAGGATAGTCTGCGGCAGGCCGTCGTCTGCATATACGCCGACATTCGAACCACTTTGGTTGTATAGATAGTAGGACGCAGCAAATATGGCCGCGGCAATCAGAAGCTTTTTCATAGCGTAATTCTGCGCGGCAAATTTCGAATTGCAAGTGACCAGGTCTCATGACGAAGACCTGAATAACGGATCGTCTGTTGACCTGCGTGTATCGGTGACCTAGGAGTTCCCCTTAAAGCTTATCGACCCGCATGACGTACAGCGCAACGCACTGATTATCGCTTGAGCACCAGGGTCCGACTCGCTGATGTCCCTCAAATCAATTTGCGTCAATCCAGACCTGGAGAACAGCGATACATCAGGACTGGAGGAATAATGCAGCCCGACGCTCAGCCCACGCAAATACAGATAAGCTTCATCCAGTGACGACGAGCAAAAGGGACAAGTACCAGCAGCCATATGTTTACCCTCCGTCGTAAGAATCTTTGTTACAGCAAATAGCCGCAACGTGTCACTTGCGGAAATTATAGCCCAGACTGCGCGAGGGTCTGTTCACGGGCGCAATGACCAGCAGCGCTCGTAGCCCCGGGTTACCTCCCGAGTGGAAAACCATGTCAACACCTTCCGGCGTCTCGTAGGTGTAATGTCCCAGCGCATAAGCGATCGTCGGAATTGCTCCACTGACATTGCCAGATGGCGCCACGGGTTCGACAAGCTCTGCAAATCCCGTGTCCGAAACCAGGCGTGCCCGTGTCTCAGCGCCGGCATCGGTATAAAGCAGGATAAATTTTGCCATGTCACTGGCGGTTGAATAGAGTCCGCCGGCTGCACCGGGCAGATGGTAAGGTTCGCGCCGCCGGCCGTCATCCCGATAGTAAATCGCTGCGCCGTCAAGCATATCGCGGGTCAATGCAAACGAGCTCTCCCGCATCTGTATCGGCAACAGCAGGACATCGGACATATACGCGCTGAATGTCTCCTGTGTCTGGTCTTCGATGATTTTCTGAAGCACCAGATAGCCCAGTCCCGAATAAGAGAATCTGAAGCCCGGCGCGGCTTCCATTTCGGGCCTGGCAACACTGCTCCGGCCGTACAGGATATCAGTGAGTATCGGCAGGGGCTGCGCCGCAGGCGTCACCGGTACAATTGGTCCGGACAATCCGCTGGTGTGGCTGAGCAACATGCGTGCTGATACGTCATAGTCCGAAAATAGATCAGCATAGAGTCTTTTGTCGCTAAGTAACTCGTCTACTGGTGCGTCGATGTCCCAGCCTTCCCGTTCCGCCAGAATGATAAATCCCCACGCCGTCAGCGCCTTCGAGATAGAAGCGACATTGATTGCCGTGTTGGTTGTCATCGGCCTTTGCGATTCACGATCTGCAACCCCGAATGCATCGACCGCGACTACCTCGCCATCCTGGATCAGCGAATATTGCAATCCCTCGACGATCATGTTGGACACCGCAAATTCGGCGATTTCTGCGAATTGCTTGCCGATCGGCTGCCCGGAGGCCTTTTGCGCCGCAGTATGTCGAGCCAGCCTGTCCGTTTCGCCGTGGTCGGACGTACACGCGACGAGTCCCGGCTGAGTTGCGAGCAGCACGAAGAGCGCATAGCAAGACAAAGGCGCGAAGCGAAGTACTGATAGGCTATTGCTTGGAGAAGCCACGCTAACCGGGATTTGACGGATAAATCGACGCTTAATCAAAATTTGCCGTGTTCACTGGCAATTTTTCCTACGGGCTACCAGCAATCATTCTACCTCGAAACACCCGGGCGGCTGGAGTCGGCCAGAATGAGACGGGGTTTTCTGCGATTATTGTCCGCTCCTGGTACTTCATCGTGGCAAGACCTTCCAGCGCCATCGCTAATCTCACACAGCGATGAACGCGCTAAAACCTGGCGCGCTGATATGTGAAGAAATGTTACATTGCAGCAATTTCGGGTTACACGCGGAAGCTAAAAGTCGGTACACTTCACCGCGTTTCTCCGCACAGTGTAAACACGATGAAGGAGCCTTCGATACCTCTCGACGAGACCGTCCGGCTGAAAAGCCTGCACTCGCTGAGAATTCTCGATTCAGTGCCCGAAGAACGCTTCGACCGCATTACCCGGATGGCACAGAGGATATTCGATGTTGACATATGCCTGGTCAGCCTCGTTGCCACTGACCGCCAGTGGTTCAAGTCGAAACAGGGCCTTGATGCCTGCGAAACGCCGCGCAACATTTCATTTTGCGGCCACGCAATTCTCGATGAAAAGGCTTTCGTCATCGAGGATACGCTTATTGATCAGCGGTTCGCCGACAACCCCCTGGTTACCGACGAACCGCGTATACGATTCTACGCAGGCTATCCCGTGCATGCGCCGAATGGCGAGCGCATTGGCACGCTTTGCCTTATTGACCCTGAGCCGCGCAGCTTTTCGCCGAGGGACGAGCAGACGTTAAGGGACTTCGCGGCGCTGGTTGATGACGAGCTGGCCTCATCATCAAAAGTAAATGTGGATGAGCTCACCGGAATTGCCAATCGTCGTGGTTTTACGACCGTCGCAGAGCACCTCCTGCCGCTTTGTGCGCGTAACAATCTTAATGTCGAGGTGCTTTTCTTCGATCTTGATGAGTTCAAGGAACTCAACGATCAGTTTGGCCACGAGGCGGGCGACCAGGCTCTGAAACTCTTCGCCAAAACCTTGTTAAAAAGCTTCCGTTCTGCCGACGTCGTGGCTCGCCTGGGGGGCGACGAATTTGTCGTCATGATGGCAAGCGAGAAGGAGTTCAGCCAGCGCGCTCTCGAGTCCCTGCAAGAGCGCATCAAAGCAGCGCAGCCGGGGTTGGCAAGGAAGCTAAAATGGAGCGTAGGCCGAGTCCATTTTGATAAGGCACGTCATACCAGCGTGGATGATTTGTTGGCAGACGCAGACAAAGAAATGTACGCCAACAAATCCCGAAAGACTTCGGGCGACCGCTAGATCTGCAGCTGAATCAGCCGCGCAGTGTGCTTTCTCGTGCCCGCTCGCGGCCAATCGCAAACGGTAACGCAGAGCACATGCACTGATCAAATCGGTGCTTCCCTTTGTCAATCTTTACGTGACTGAAACAAATTCGGCTGAGGGGTTTCATCGAGAACCTTCCATGACGAGGCGCCGTCGAGCAATTTGATTGGCACGTGGGCGACAATTCTGGGGTCGTCGATGTTTCGAAGATTCACAGCCCCCATATCGGAGCCATCTGCTCGTTTTTTGGTTCTTTCGTAGTGTGTGACGCACCCGCACGACGCGCAGCGATAAAACTCGAATCGCTTGTTTCGCCAAGAATACATCTCGAGCCCTTTTTCTTTGGCCAAAACCCGTACCGACTTGCGTTGAAAGTACGCCCAAAGGGCCCCATAGCGCCGGCAAAGAGAGCAGTTACACTGCGTCAGTTTTCGTGGCTTCCGTTGCATTTCCAGAGTGACCGCGCCGCAGTGGCATGAAGCTGTATACATTGTTTGCCCGCCCGGATGCTGTTCCCTGGGGTTTATTGTGCTTGAAACCTGCAGCTTACGGGCTAACTATAACTCTGCCCGCAACGCTTCCTGCCTCGACAGCTTCGTGCGCTTTCGCGACTGACTCCAATGGAAGGGGCTTCGAGATCTCAAAGCCAGGCCACCCGCCGTCAAGCGCGTCGTTCAATGCAAACGCGGCCGCGGTTTTCGCCGCAATTGGAAAGTCGTCGCTTCCCAGAAAATGCAGGCAAATGTTTTTGAATACGAGTGGCCAGAATGGAATGGTCGGCGTCGGATCGCCGGTAGCGTACGTCGCAATAGAACCACCTTGCTCCAGCAATCGCTCGTCCGTCTCAATATTTGCGTGAAACGCAACCTCAACAATGTGATCTATGCCATTCGGGGCGAGTGAGCGGACCATTTCGACGATTTCGTCTGCACTCAATCCGGCTGTGACGAGCGCGTGGTGAGCACCTGCACGCTGCGCGATCGCGACATCACGATCAGATCGGACGGTGGCGATTACACGTGCTCCGGCGTGACGAGCCAGGCCGGATGCGCACTGCCCAACAGCGCCCGCTCCTCCCTGAACCAGGACGGTACGGCCCTGTACAGAGCCAGCGACATTAATGGCGCGATGCGCGGTGATGCCCGGTATTCCCAGGCAACTGCCCTGTTCGTACGATACCGTGTCGTTCAGTGGTATTGCCTGCTCCGAGGGAACAACCACGTATTCCGCGGCCGTTCCAAAGGGGCGATAACTCTGGGCGCCAAAGCACCACACACGCTCGCCGACTCGTGATGATGCAACCCGGCCACCGACACTGTCGATCACGCCCGCGCCATCGCTATGAGGAATGATCCGTGGGAACGGCATTCCTGCACCAAACTGATCCTGGCGCTTCTTTACGTCACCAGGATTGACGCCGGATGCGTATACGCGAATTCGAACCTCGTCCGGGCCAGGAGCCGGCGCAGCCATTTCTCCGAACACCAGGACGTCGGCAGCTGCTCCTTGACGTTCATACCAGGCAGCTCTCATCAATCTGTGGAACTCTTTCGCATTTGCGTGAATTCTGACGAAACAAAGGGTCAGCTATGGCCGGTGACGGAAATGTTACCTCAATACAGGCAACTGGCGACTTTCGGTCGCTCAGGAGTTACCTGTTCTGAGCCAGGACGACCGGTCCAGCACGGCCAGGAGCAGGCCTCGTCAAGCTCTAGCTGTTCTTCGTGACCTCCCATTCGGCGCCACAGGATTGGCAATGACGGCGGTTCGTTTGCCACGGCAACGGGATGCTGAACAGGTGAATCGCAAGGAAGGCAATCTTTCTGCTATTGGACATAGCCGTAGTATCCGATCCTCCACATTCCGGGCATTCAGATTCACCTTCGTCATTTGGCTTAGCGATCTGTGCCAATAGCTGACGTGCGTCATCTACATGACTGGCTGGAACTTGCAGCCGGATGCCGCCCAATGCGTTAGAGAGCAGCCAGTTCGCCGATGCATGGTTGATGCCCAACAAGAAGACGGGGATGCCTTCTGACTGAAGTTTGCCAGCCGCAATGTGCGCATCCGTCGGATGGAAAAAGCGATCAATGGTCGTCCACTTCGGCTTTTGTGAATCGGTCTTTAGCACCGGATAACGTACGTCACTATCCGCCGCATCGCGCCAACATCATCAGAATGATGACTCCGACTATCGAGCCAATGTAAACCCGCAGTGATACGGTCCTGCCTTCAGTGCTCTTCCATGCTTCACCGGTAGCTTTTCGAACGCCAGACAGGGGATCTGGCGACTCCGTAAAGTCCGGTCCACTTTGAGTCGGTTTTGGCTTCTCTTCAGGCGTTTCATCCATCGAACTGCGTTCAGGCGCTTCGTTGCTCTTTTCTTCGCTCACGATTGATCCTCGTTAAGGAATGTGGCTGTTGACCGCTAAAGGTCGCCAGTCAAAATTATAGCTCAGAGATCCCGAAGTGCTGCTTCCGGGCGTATACCGTGTCGCAGTTACTGGTTGATTGACTGGTATCACCAAAAATACATACTGGATTTCTTCCCCATGATCGTCAACTCTGCATGCCCGATGCACGCGCTTTTAGTCACTCCGTAACAGACGTGTAGGGGAAGAAGGTGCTCTTCGCGAGGGTGACAATATCGTGCACCTGGCGCTTTGCTCCAATTGACCAGGCGACCTGTCCGGGCGGATTCGTCAATGGTTGGCGTAGTGCAAGTCTCGATCAACCAGGCTTCGAACGCCTCATTGTCGGGGTCGGGGGCATCCGAATTGGCGCCCAACAGCACCTTCAAATTATGAAATGAGAACCCGGACCCCAACACCAAAACGTTGTGTAGAGCGAACTTTGAGAGTGCTTCACCGATTTGAATATGCTCCGCCGGGTCCAGCTGTGACAGCAGAGATAATTGCACACAGGGGACATCGGCGCTGGGGTACATAAGGAGTAGAGGAATGAATAACCCATGGTCAAATCCTCGTTCGTCGTCCAGCCGAACCGGGATTTTCTTTTCTTCCAACGCCTCGACCAGGTTTTCCGCAAGCGCCGTGCTGCCCGACACTGGATACTCAATCCTGTAAGACTCAGGCGGGAAACCATAGTAGTCATATATGATCGGCGGTTTCGGGTGAGCCGTGATTGTAGCTTCGGGCTCTTCCCAGTGCGCACTTACCACGACAATTGCCGACGGCTTGTCGATCATTGACGCAATGTTACGAAGGTGCTCAACCATCTCACGGTGGCCCGGATCGCCCAATACGGGTAAGGGGCCACCGCCATGCGAGATAAAGATGGCAGCCGGATGCCGAGGAATCGTGGAATGGGTCACCGATAATCGATCAAGAGAAATATTGGTTTCAACGGCTACTACGGCTCAGTAGCAGAAATCTTACCTCAAATTAGAGGACCGACGGCTTCCGGGTTGCGGAGTCAGTCGGTTCGACTCAGGCCGACAAGCTCAGTACGGCCAGGGGCGGCCGACTTACTCATTCCAACTGAATACGTCTTCCAGGCCGACTTCAAACAGCCGTGCGATCCTGAATGCTTTCTCCAGCGAAGGGGAATAGCGATTCTGTTCGATCGCGATGACCGTTTGCCGGGTAACGCCGATTGCATCCCCGAGTTCTGCCTGCGTCATGGAGCCATGTTGATCGCGCAGCTCACGGACGCGGTTGGAAATTGGAGGTCTGCGCGCCATCGACTATATCGACGTCCGGTAGAAGAGAATCTGCAAGAAGTACTCTGCTATCTGAGCCACCATCAAGCTTGCGAACACGAAGTAGAAAAGCAGATCACCACTGTTGGAAATCAGGTAGATTCCAAGCGATATCAATATCCCCGCCGCAAACACGTACGATGAGTAATGCCCGGCTCGGCTAAATATCTGCCGCTCTCGCTCATCAACAGGCGCATTAGCATCCTTCGGCGCCAGGACAGCGATGACAATGTGTCCGACAATTGCTATTACGACAAGGCAGGCCGTATAGATCAGGATGAGCGGAATCAATGGTGAGGTTAGCTGGCCGGATTCAGACCACCGTGACACTACAGCACCAAAATAGAGTACGCCGCCCAACAAAAGAGCGACGGACATGATCCAGGCTGACTTTTCGCGAAACGGCATCGGTTTCTCCAATGTCAAAAATTATTAACATTGAAGATTAGATGCAAACCCTGACGATGTCAAATAATTTTTACATGTGCAATTGTTTCAGCCAACAGCCGGATTGGGTCAACTACAGCCGATACTGGCCGTTCCAGGCGAGTGGCCGCACCCCACTGGATTTACTGCACCGCCTTTTGACCTTCTGCGGCTTTCTGATAAGCCAGTTCTGCCGTAGCCTGGTACAGTTGCAGCCGCGATTCATCAAGAGCCACCAGCCGCAGCAGCGTAGGACACGAAGGCTCAGCCGACACCTCCAACCTCAGGGCAATCCACCGTCCGTCGACGTCTAACGCCGATACCTCGGCCTGGATCAAGGCCTCTTTATTACCCGTCGCTTCTGACAGGGCCGTCCACTCGGAGAGCTGTTTGAGGTGCCTTCTGGCAAAGTTAATGCCGACCAAATAGCTGGCGTCCGGATACCCTAACCACTTGGCCATCGACGTGTTCGCGCATTGAACCACGCCGGCCGCCGTTGTAACGATGAAGCCGATCATCCGACTGCGGCATAAATTTGTGGCGATGTGGCTGTCCCAAACGGAGTTCTCGCCCTCGCGACTCCGGCGCAGAATGATCGCTTGCTCCAAGAGCCCGTTGACCGATGGCTCACTCAGTTCTGACGGACGCACGGCGATATCGACGATACCGTCGCGCAGCATGCTGTTCCGTGCCGCACCGTCC
>CAMYJB010000015.1:0-100081 GCA_947258565.1 uncultured Woeseiaceae bacterium | reverse complement strand
ATGTCATCGCCAAGTTGTCGGCTCCCGGAGATGACCAGAATCCGCAACGCAATCTCCGGTTTCTCGTCGATCGCCGTCACGGTACCGCGCTGGGTGGTCGCCTGCGTGCTCACAAAGTTTTTCCAAACGTGCTAAAAAATGCCCAAATAGTTATCGCCACGGTACTATGATTGGTGGCTGGCTGTCTGGAAACAGACTGTTGCTCCGCGAGACCATGGCCTCTTTGCAGGGCTCTATCAGACCCGCATTGAATAACTTCCACGACGCCACCGGTATCACTGGTTGATCGGCCTGACCCCCATCCATCCGGTCGCTGGAGCCTGTCGGCGATTCGCGAGGCCGGGGACTGCGCGGTCGTTACGATTGAAACCGACTTTGCCGATTTCCCGGCAAGACTATTCGCTGGTGAGGCTCGCGGAACGCTTCATATCACCCCATTCAGGAACTTTTCCACGAAGCCATCCGATGAGACCCTTAATTCGCCAAATTAGCGTCAATTGCCGGTATCCAAAATTCTCCAGAACCGCCACGAGGAATAGCTTCAACAAGTCTTTGACGCGGGGATACACATGGAAGGACATCTCTTCAAGAACCAGTGCACCGGTCGACAGCAGCATGCCAAGACCAATGGCAAGCCCGAAAAAGATGCCAGCGACATCCCAGGATATCCAACCATTGAATGCCGCGACCAACATGTACACATAGCCGGCAAGTTCGACCAAAGGCCCGAATAGCTCGAAGATCAGGAAGAACGGCATTGCCAACCATCCGACCGGGCCGGACCTCCAGTTAAAAAACAGATCCTTGTGCATCGAGAGGCTTTGGCCCAGTCCGTGCTGCCAGCGGATTCTCTGTTTTTCCAGCGTTGCGAGATCTTCCGGTGCGTCGGTCCAGCAGATGGGGTCAGGGACGAAAGATATATTGTAGTCCCGGCCGGATTCGGAAAAATGCCGGTGCAATCTCAACGTCAGCTCCATATCCTCCCCGATAGCGGTGGTATGGTAGCCGCCCACCTCAACAACCGCTTCCTTGTCGAATACGCCAAAGGCGCCCGAGATGATCAGCACCGCGTTGAGTTCTGCCCAACCCATTCGTCCGTAGAGGAACGCGCGCAGATATTCGACGACTTGTACCAAAGCCAGGAAGTTTGTGGGCAACGCGACGCTTTCCAGAAACCCGCCTCGCACGGTACATCCATTGGCAATGCGAACGGTGCCCCCTGTGGCAATCGTGTCCGGATCCTCCAGAAAAGGCCTTACCGCACGACGTAAGCTGTCGGATTGAAGAATAGAGTCTGCATCCACCGCGCAAAAAAGCGGAAATCTGCACACATTGATGCCAGCATTCATCGCGTCGGCTTTGGACCCACCGTTCTCCTTGTCGATAACACGTAAATTGGAAAATCGAGCTGATTGATAGATCTTCCGGACGGCTGCGCAGGGCACTCGTTTGCGATAGGCCTCAGGAAAGGGCTGAAGCATGAATTCACTGACGAGTTTCTGCAGCGTCTCATCCGTCGAGCCATCGTTGACCACGATGACCTCGTAGTCCGGATACTCAACCTGCAGCATCGCGCGTACCGAGGTGACGATCGATGCTTCTTCGTTGTAGGCCGGGATAATTACACTGACGGGTATATCGAGACTCGAAAATACATTTTCAGACGCGGTAAATTCATTAATTTCGAGGTAGCGCCTGATCCGGAATACAGCAAATACATTGAGCATTCCGTAAACAAAATAGATGACGATGAAATAGGCGAAAAACACCCACTCAATCGCGCCCAATTGCAGGATCGCTGTCATATCAACCGCGCTTCAGCAAGGGCCTGCCGCAACATGTCTTGAGCAAAGCGATCCTTCTGCCGGTCGCATAGCTTGCGTAGGGCATTGGGCCCCAGAAATGGCAATCCCGTAATCGCCTGCGCGGCGCGGTAGCGTACCCACCACTCGCGATCCGAAAGTAACGGTTCGAGAATCTGATAATCCTCCCGCCGCCCGAACCGACCCAGCAGGCGCGCCGCCTGCATTCGGACGTACCAGACCTTATGCTGCGCGAGACGCTTGATGATTACTTCGGGAATATGGCCCCGTACCGATTTAAGTCCTGCGGCAAGCAGGCGCGGGTCCGACTCGGACACCAGCAGTTTCGCGATCAGCGAATCCATATCGATCAAAGCTGCCGATTCGTAGAACTGCAGCAAATAGGCGGCCTCTTCAGGATCCGAGGATTCGATCGCGTCGCACAATGGTCCGGTGACGATAGCTGGACCGGCGATATTCAGGATCCTGCCCACCTGGTTGCGCGGCCATGACCGATGCTTAGCGATCATAGGAACAATCAAGGGAATAGCGCGCTTCGGATCGATATGGGCCAGCGCCGTCGCCGCAGTAATCGAGATCGACACGCTTGGATGCCTTAGCAGTTGCTCGATGCTTTGCAGGCTCTCCCGGTCCCGAAGAAAGCCGAGCGCTTGCAGGGCGAGCAACTTCCTGCCCGTGGACCTGCGGCGCAACAAGCGCCGCGCCACCGGAAGCAAGGCGAGATCATCGGCAAGCTGCTTGAACGCGTGGCCCTTCTCGCCGCGAATGAGGGCGCGAAATCGGCACCACTCACGCAGCAGCTTGATTCGTGAAAAGTGCCGCAAAGTACGCAAGTCGCTCTGTGAGTCGCAGGTTTTGTGCATCGTCGCTTCAGCAAAAATTGGCCAGCATCGCGCCCGCAACCGCTCGAGGTCCCGAGCGTGGAGGATGTGCGCGATTCTCAAACCCAATGAATAGGCCAACAGCACGAGGGTAAGGGCCACGGTCACAGCCGCGGCTATCAATGCCACATTGCTCGAAATCTCAGAAGTCACCGGAAATCGATACCCCGAGCGAGTTTCTACGGTACAAATCGCCCTGTTGGTGCGTGCCTATCCGCCAATGGAAGGCGAGCCGGTCGTTCATGGGATGGCGGCCGGTGATCGCCATCGACCAGAAATCTGACCTGAGAACCTCTCCGGGGACAATAGCCTCGACTTCCTCGCCAAAGGCAGTTATGACATTCAAGTGAATACCGGAATCTCCGTAATAACTGCCAGTGAGCCTGTGGGCCAGCGCCCTCTCACCGTCGAGCGATGCCTGGTCCAGGAAATAGGCCGCGCGAAACCGTCCAAAATAGCGTTCCGCGGTCAGGCCAAATGCGTCGACCGTTGTCGCCGCGTAGTCCCGCTTTCGCCAGCGCGCCCCGGCTATCCACCCACGCCCGAACTTGCGACTGAGCCCCAGATTGAAATCCCTCGCGGGGAGAAAATTCGGCGAGGAACTGATCGCGATACCGAGAGTTGCGAACCAGTCCGAGAACATCCCGATCGATGCCCCGGCGCCAAATTGTGTGTCTGTCTGTCCAAATCGCCGTGATGAAATTGCTGTCGCTGAGACCACTGTCGAGTTGGTGAAGTACCTGCCAAAGTAAACGCCGAGTTGATGCCAGTCCGGAGTGTCATTGTCCAGGAAATCCCGGTCCACGCTGACCGACCAGTGATAGCGTCGTGAATCGCGCATCGGTTCCTGGTTGAGCCATTCGGCGTCCGGGAAGTTTGCCGTCGCCTGGCGCTTGAATTCGCGGATCGAGCCGGCATTTGAAAGACCCTCCAACGCCTGTCTGGCCCGGTATTCAAGTTTCCAGATGTCTTCATAGTCCGGCGCGAGCCCGCGGGCCCGCTCCAGTACCTGAATCGCACTGCGATAGTCCTCAGTCCAGAACAGGACCTGTGCATATCCAAACAGGTAATCCACGTCACCCGGATACGCGAGCATGAGCGCCTCGTATTCCTGCTTGGCGAGTTTATAATTCCCTGACCGCGCCGCTTCGCGCGCTATATAGAAGCGGTTCTCGCTCGATTGACTGTCGCTGTCGCTGTCGCTGTCGCTGTCGACGCCGGCGTTCGCGCCTCCGTGAACCGTAAATAACGCGCCGACCTGGAGAACAACGAGCAGCGCACCGACCATCGCGTGCAGCCGTGCGTTGGCGCTTCGCGAATGCGCGGTCATGCCCTTCGCTGCAGAGCCAGCTGTCGTTTTATTCGCGCGCGAAGTTCCTGTGGGTTATACGGCTTTGTTACATAATCGTTCGCACCGATCTCAAATGCGTGGACTACGTCGCGCTCGGTTACCTTTCCGGATAAGACAACGACAGGAACGTCTTTCCAATCTCTTGACTCGCGTATTTGGGTAATTAACTCGGCGCCGCTGACGTAAGGCATCATCAAATCCATGATGACGATGTCGGTGGGCTTTGAGTTGGCGATGAAGTCTCGAGCGTCGCGGCCATTTGTCGCGGTGTGCACAATAAACCCGTCCCGCAACAACAGATGCCGCAACAAGTAGACGATATCTTCATCGTCATCGACTACGAGCGCCGTCGCCAGCGGCTCGAAGGCGGGCATTGTCAGGTCGAGATTCACGGTGGGAGTCACCCAAATGCTCCATGCGATCAAAAGCGGTGCACGCAAACCCGTGCGCGCGGATTTGACATAGGTTTACCCAACTGCCGGCGGCCGGCCGTGACATGCAACACACAAAAATTGGAAACACAGTGTTTCGCAACCGACCGCGAGGCCGGCAGACGGAAACGGGCGGCGGAGTTTACAGCGCAGTCAGCGCTTCAGGTTTATGTCAAATGGCGGGGCGTTTGTTGACGTTTCGAAATTGAGCGATCGGGCAGGAAACACTGTGTTTCTTTCCCACATTGCGACCTCTTCGACCCGATTATGCTACATACGGTAGACATCACCCAAGCATTTAGAGAGCATGGGTAGCGGCACATGAGCGCTGCAGGGGCCGACCAGAGTAACGCCGAGGGAAGCATTAATCTGAGAACACAATGAATCTCTCCGACGTCAATGTTTTCAAGAAACTGGCGACAACCCTGAGTTTCACGCAGGCTGCCCGCCAGATTGGTGTGAGCCGGTCAACCGTCAGCAAACAGCTCAGCCGACTCGAACAGGACCTCGGCGTTATTCTCGTCAACCGCAGTACCCGGCGCGTAAGCCTTACCGAGGCGGGGCGCACATTTTTCGCCCACACGTCCGAAATCGACAAGACCATTGAACACGCCGCGGATCTCGTCCGCAGCGCAGAGGAAAGCCCGCTCGGAACTGTTTCCTTCACGACATCGACGGCCATGGGCCTGGCTCTGATGCCGGCGCTCGTGACGCAATTTCAGCCTCGATGGCCGGCGCTGAAACTGAATGTCCAGTTTGATGATCAGGTGCAGGATATTATTGCGTGTAATCTCGATCTCGCAATTAGAATTTCCCGGAAACTCGACGACTCCAACCTGATCGCACGGCGACTGCTGAAAACCGATAAAGTGTTGGTCGCGTCTCCAAAATACCTTAGTGAATCAGGAATTCCGGTCACCCCGCCGGACCTCAAAGAACATCATTGCCTGGGCCTTGGAAACGCCGTTACCGACAGCGCCACGTGGACGTTTGCGGACGGAAAGAACGGCATTGACGTCCCGGTGGACTTTTCGTTTACGACCAACAACTATGTCAGCTTGATTCTGGCCGCGTGCTTGCACAACGGTATTGTCTACGTACCCCGGGTGTGCGTGGCGGGCGAACTGGCCAGGAACAAACTGCAGGTCATTCCCGGCTTCACGAGTCCGGACGTGTACGGCGTATACGCCGTATATCCACACCGGAATGTCGCGGCCAAGGTAAAGTTGCTGGTCGATTTCATCGAGGAAATCCTCAACAACGTCGATAGTGTGGATCGCTGGGCGCCGATCGTCGGCCGTCCAGCGGACGGATCGAAATTGCTGGACCAGGGCGAATCCGGGCGTAAGAATTCCAACGTCGCATGACGAGTCGCGGCTGTTTGCGCGTAGGTTCCTCTTCGGGCGCGCAAACGATACAAACAGTACAGGATAGACACCGCCATTTCCCAGAGCCACCGCCAGACCGGGTGCATGCCATCGGCTGTGGCATTCCGCGTTCGGTCCGCCGCAGCCGTGCAGTCTGCTATTTACTCGACCGGTTTGCCGAGGCTTCGAGCAAAATACGATTCAGCGAAGTCAACGAGTTTTCGCGTTGAAAACAGCATTGAATCCGCTTCGCCTACCTTGCAAACGGGAGTCGACTCGGCTGCGACGAATTTTTTTCCAACAACGGGAAAATGGATTCCATCGTCGTTTGCCATGTCAGCACTCTCCAGCCACACGCGCCTGCCTTTGACGTTCATTGGATAACGGTGGGTCGTGGTGCGTCGCTGCGGAACGAGAGATTCCGCATAGTGCAAGGACGTACATCGATTGAAGCCGACACCCAACAAAAGCGTCTGGGCGTCCAGGTCGTACAGCCTCTCGAAAGGTGTGCCACGACCCTCGGAAAACTCCAAAGAGTGTTCCTCTGTAATGTCGCCTGCCAGCGGGCCGTTCGCGCACACCGACACCAATGGATGATTGCTTCTCAGCGTGCCTGGATAGGTCCGAAACGCTTCTGAAATCGCGCCCATCGTCGTTGCTGTTGTGAGCGGATCGAATACCGGCAGGTGCGCGCGAATCGTCTCAAACCAATCTTCCCGGACTCGCGCGTCGTTCCAGTCCGCCGGATCCGACACGCCCGGAGACTCGGCCGGCATGACCAGTGTGCCCTCCGGCCCGAGAGCCTCGAGGAGTGCGCGAATAACGGTTACGGGGCCACCCACCGTATACCCGACATTTCGGAGTGATGAATGAACCATCACCGTCATTCCGGGTTGCAGCCCGATCCTGGTCAAATCCTCGCCCAATGACTCTTTGGTGTTAGGAAGCGACATCATTCAGCTCTGAAGGACGTTCATCGACACTAGCGGATTCATGCCGTGAGTCGTTTTGCCAAGCCGGCAGGCGCGCATCCGGAGCAACGACCTCGGCGTCAGGCAATGTTCAGGACGACGGCCCCGCGCGCATCGCCCGCCTCGACGATCTCGTTGCCGACAGCGATGTCCTCCAGGGGCATCGCGCGGGCGACGCGATGTCGCAGCCAGCCGTGGGACAAGGCGCTGTTGATGTCCGCGATAGCATGATCCTTTGCGCTGACCGGCATGGCGTAAACGATGATCATGCGCACGGTCAGGTCTTTGTACATCATCTTGTAAAACGGCAGTACCGGCTCCGGTTCACGGGCCGAGCCGTAGGCAGCGATCGTACCCCCCACCTTCAGCACCTCGACCGAAACGGGCAGGTTGCTGCCGAACTCGAGGTCGATAACCCGGTCGATCAGCGCACCCTTGCTCGCCTCGAGCACCTTCCGGGCAAAGTCGTCCGCACGATGATCGACGACGTGGTTCGCACCGGCGTCCAGGCAAGCTGCATTGTCGACTGCATTGCTGGCGGTCGCAATCACGGTCGCGCCGGCCCGGTGTGCCCACTGGACGGCGTAGTAACCGACTCGGCCAGCCCCGCCCATGATGAGTAATGTCTTGTCCTCGACCTCACCATCGGCGAAGACTGCGCGGTGCGCCGTCATGGCCGGAATTCCGAGACACGCCCCAACATCGAAGTCTGCCTTTTCCGGCAGTCGCGGCGCGCAATTGCTGCTGATCGTCACGTATTCCGCAGCTGTTCCGAAACGGCGATCGTGCTGTGCCTGGAATACCCAGACTCGCTCCCCTTTGCGGCTCTTGTCGACACCTTCGCCAACCGATTCGATCATTCCCGCACCGTCGCTATTGGGAATCACGAAACCGCCGTCCAGCAGGTCCGGGAAAGCGCCCGCCCGTTTCTTGACGTCCGAGGGATTGATGGCGCTCGTGTGAAGGCGCACGAGCACTTCGCCCGGCCCGGGCTCAGGCGTTTCGATATCGGCCAGTTCCAGGACCTCCCTGGCCGGGCCGAATTTGCGGTACAGGGCTGCTCGCATGGCGTTCTAGCGCGGGTCCGCCAACGGGATCGTCACCGCGAGCGCAGCATTGACCTCCGCCTGCACCTTGTTTTCGAGCTGAAAGAAACGCATCACTTTGACGTCGCTCATCACTTCGCCGAACTTCTTCACGTACTCGTGGCGCTTCTCGAGCTCGGCCTGTTCCACGTCGAAATAAGTGCTCATCAGGCGCTCGGCATCCTCATCACTGAGATCGCCGTTGTAATACCGATCGACGTATTCGATCAACCCTGCCAGGTACGGCTCGTTGATCACGCGTTTCTCGGCGCTGTAGCGCTCGTAAAGCGGCCAAAACGCCTTGCTCTCTTCTTCGGTAAGCATCATTTCTTCGCGCAGGATGTGGCGAAATTCCTTCGCGACAAGCGCTTGCGTTTCACGGATCTTTGCGCCGACGTCGGCCCCTTCCTGCGCAAGCGCGGACGTGGACAAAGCGGCGAGTATCAGCACGGCCGCAATGGCACGGTGTGTCAGGTGGCTCATGACAACTGCCTCCGGTATCTTTGCGGGATTGCAGGTTCGGCAGTCTATCACCCCCGCCCGTCAGGAATCCCTACATCCGCAATGAGCGAAGAGCAACGCAAACAGGTGCTGCGCCTTCCGAAGCGGCACTCTCGGGAGGGTGCCGAACGGCCGAACCCCGAGATCGGGGCGCGCCTCGTTCGGGCGCAGTCGCTGCGCGGCGCGGCCGTGGCCGCGCTCATCGTGATTGTCGCCTTCAGTGTCATCTGGACAATGTTGTCGACGGCGCTGGACCGCGTTTTCCCGTGGATGACCGTGGTCCAGGGGCTGTTCATCGGCCTTGCCGTTCGTCGTGGGGGCCGGGGCCTCGACTGGCGATTCCCGAGCATCGCGGTCATCGCTGCCGTGGCCGGAGCGCTGGCCGGCAACATCGTCGTGGCGGCCGCCTTCACGGCAGCCGAGCTCGAGACCAGCACGCTGACAGTCCTGCGGGCCGCCACTGACTTTACATGGCCCGTTTTTTTCGACGAGGTGATGACGGCCGCCGACCTGATCTATGCCCTCGCCGCAGCGGGGGTTGCCGCGTACTATGCCAACCGGCGCCTGACGCGTGGCCAGTACACGTCATACAGGGCGTGGCAGGAGCAGCGCAAAGCCGGCGGGTGACCGGGCCGGCTAGACGGGCATCAGCAGCTCGTCTTTCTCGATGGCCCGGCCGGATAAAGCGGCGAGCTGTTCGGACACGTAACTCTCGACCTCGTGGACGGCGTCCGTGACGCCCAGGAAGTAGAGCGGCTCGCGGCGCAACAGCGTCCAGTTGCCCGTCGAGATGATGCGTACGAGGTGGGTGATGTTGTTGCGTATGGCTTCGATGTACGGGTTATGGCCTTCGTACAGGACTTCGATGTAGCGGTAGGCCCGATTGAACTTGAGGTTCAGACGATCGCGCATCACCTGTTGGTAGAACACCGGGGTCTTTCGCAGCAGGTCCTGGCCGGACTTGTATCTCACCATGTATTCGCCGGGCTTCGAGTTCTCTACGGCGACACCGCCGATCACGAATTCCTTGTATAGCCTGTCCCGGCATTTCTCCAGGTAACAGCGGTCGGCCATCTGCGCGATCATGTCGGCCGTACCGAGTAAATGGCCACAAATGATATCGCGCGGGTCTTCCAGCTCGATTTCGTCGAGATCAACTTCGTAGCCGGTGAAATGCACGATCATGCTGGCGACACCCGCGTCCTTCGCGAGGCCGAGTTCCGGCAGGTAGCGACGCAGGAAATCGGCGCTGCGCGTCACGTGGTAGAGCGTGAATTCGGCGCCGTTGACGAAATCGCTGTCTCGTTCCTGGTGACGGATGTAACCCGAGTCATGGAACAGTGACGTAATGATCGCCATGCGGGTGCGCTCAGGCCCCAGGCGGTCGGAGGCGTCCACGCTGCGCTCGTAGCCGGCGACGAGACGCGCGAAAGCGAGCGTCATATCCAGCGTATGCTGCATGTCGTGGTACGTCGTATCGCAGCCCAGGTAGCCTGGGTAGCGCCCGGTGAACAAGCGCTCGAAATCATAGAAAGCGAGCCACAGTTTATCGAACGGCGCGCCGGGGAAGGTCTCCGAATACAGTTTCCATACCGCATTGCGAACATCAGCGGGGCTGCTGACCTGCACGGTATTGGTGACGTCGTAATCGTTACGGCGATCCTGTGACACGATATTTTTCTTCTTGTTGTTGGCCGTATCGCCCGGCGCTTGCTTGCGTCCGCGATTTCTCATGTCGTCGTCCTGACGGTAACGCGAATCCTTGCACTGTCGGGCGCTGCAGGCCCAATAATACACTTCGCAAGCCAGTCAAGCCGGACGGATTTCGACAATATGTTATCTCGGTAAAACTTGCCAATCGACGCAACAGGATACTGCACGCGACTTCAGAGCTGAAATTCCGCGATAACGGGTGCATGGTCCGAGGGCCGTTCCCAGGTTCGCGGCTCCCGGTCGACATAACTCGCCGTGCAGTACTTTGTCATCGACGCGCTCGTCAGGATGAGGTCAATGCGCAGGCCCGCATTGCGCCTGAACATGGCAGCGCGGTAGTCCCACCAGCTGAAACTCTTCTCGGGCTGGTCGAACTGGCGGAACACGTCGGTAAGCCCGAGATCGAGCAACTCCCCCAGCGCAGCGCGTTCCGCCGGGCTGCACAGGATGGCATCACCCCACTTCTCCGGGTCGTAAACGTCCTCATCGGCGGGTGCGATGTTGAAGTCACCGAGCACGACAAGATTTTCGTGCTTCTCCAGCTGTGCTGCGAGGTAGTCGCGGAGCGCGCGCAACCAGCCCAGCTTGTAGGCGTATTTCTCCGAGCCGACTTCCGACCCGTTCGGCACGTACAGGTCGATTACCCGCACGTCTCCGATGGTCGTTGCGAGCACGCGGCGCTGCGGGTCGTCGAGCCCGGGGAGCTCCAGATCCGGGTCCTGCGGCTCGTCCTTGCTGATTACGGCAACCCCGTTGTACGTCTTCTGGCCGTTGGCGAGTGAGCGGTATCCGGCTGCAGCGAGCTCGTCCTGCGGGAACATCTCCGTCAGCTGCTTGATTTCCTGCAGAACGAGTACGTCGGGATCACTTGCGGCCAGCCACTCGAGCACGTGTGGCAGGCGCACCTTCATCGAATTCACGTTCCAGGTCGCGATTTTCATGACGCAACTATGCCGCATTGCCGAAGCAGCGCGTCGATCTCGGGTTTGCGACCGCGGAAATCGACGTAAGCCTGCATGAAGTCCCGGCTGCCGCCGATCTCGAGAATCTCGCGCCGAAACCTGGCCGCCGTCCGCGCATCGAAAACGCCAGCGTCTTCGAAAGCCGCAAAAGCATCGGCTGCGAGGACCTCGGCCCATTTATAGCTGTAGTATCCGGCCGCGTAGCCTCCGGCAAAGATATGCGAGAAAGCCTGTGGCAGCCGGTTATACGCCGGGTGACGGATCAGGGAGACCTCTTCGCGGACTTCATCCAGCGTCGACAGCACGGTACTCGGCGCCTCAGGGTCGTATTCCGCATGCAGGCGCATGTCGAACAGCCCGAGTTCGATCTGCCGCATCATCGCGAGGGCAGCGCCGGTGTGGCGGCTTTCCTCGAGACGCCGGAAAAGGTCTTGCGGCAGCGGGTCTCCCGTTTCGGCATGCGCCGAACAGCGTTCGAGTACCTCGTAGTTCCAGGCGAAGTTCTCCATGAACTGGCTCGGCAGCTCGACGGCGTCCCAGGGCACCCCGTTTATGCCGGCAATGCTCGGGTAGTCGATGCGCGTGAGCAGGTGGTGCAGCATGTGCCCGAATTCATGGAACACCGTTACCACGTCGGCGTGCGAGAGCAGGGACTGGCCGTGCTGGTCCGGCGGCGAAAAATTACAGACGAGAAAGCCGACGGGCAGCGTTGTTGATCCGTTCAGGTTCTTGCGGTTGACGCAGTCGTCCACCCAGGCGCCCGTGCGTTTGCCGCTGCGTGCGAACAGGTCCGTGTAGAATCCGCCGACCTCGTCGCCGTCCTTGTTCCGTACCCGGTAGTAGAGCGCATCCTCGTGCCAGGTGACGACAGCGGGGTCGCTGGAGAACTCGACGCCGTACAGCCTGCTCGCGAGTTCGAACAGGCCGTGTATGACCGTGCTCGCAGGGAAGTACTGCCGCAGGGCTTCGTTCGAAATGGAGAACTTCTCCTGCTTCAGTTTCTCGAGCAGGAACGACACGTCCCAGGGCTCGACAACCATGCCCGAGAACTCGCGCAATTCCGCGAGCTCGGATTCGGCAGCCGAACGCGAATGGGCGGCCAGGTCGCGAAGGAAGTCGACGACCTGCCCGGGCGACTCGGCCATCTTGGTCGCGAGTGAGTATTCCGCATAGTTGCCGAAACCGACGAGCCTTGCGGCCTCGTGACGCAACGCAAGGATCCTGTCGATGTTTTCGCTGTTGTCCCACTCGGCATTCGCGCCCTGATCCGACGCGCGCGTGACCCAGCCGTGATAAAAGGTCTCGCGGAGGCTGCGGTTCTCGGCGTGCGTCATAACCGCGTGATACGTCGGGTAATCGAGCGTCAGCAGCCAGCCGTCCCGACCGCGCCGCAAAGCCTCCGCGGCGGCACGCTGCAGAACCTGTGGTGACAATCCATCGAGTTCGTCGGCGTCATCCAGCGGCAGCGTCCAGGCGTCCGATGCGTCCTGGATCTTGTGGTCGAAGTCGGCCTGTATCGCCGCGAGCGACTGCATGATCTCCCGGAAGCGCTGCTTCTCGTGCCCCGGCAGATCCACGCCGGCAAGACGGAAGTCGCGCAGCGCATGGGCGACCACATTGCGCCGTGCCTCGCTGGCATCCGCGGACAGGCCGCCATCGACGCGGGCATACGCCTGCTGCAGCCGCGCATTCTGTGACAATTCGGTGCCGTATTCGGTCAGTATCGGCAGGGCCGCGTTATAGGCTTTCCGCCATTCGGGGGAGCCGAGCACGCCCTGCAGGTGGCTGACCGGCGACCAGACCCGGGACAGCTCGTGTTCCATGTCCTCGAGGGGCGCAACGAGCGATTCGAATTCGGGATTTGCGGAATTGTCCAGCAGCTCACCGAGCCTTCGGCGGTGAGCGGAGATGATGTTCTCGAGTGCCGGCAGCACGTGTTCGGGCGCGATCTCCGCAAACCGCGGCAGTGACGAAATATCCAGTAATGGGTTGCTCATCGACGTTGCTGATATCCTTTTCTGGCGCAGGATGTTAGCACGGCGCCGGCTGGTGCGCCCCGAGCGCCCGTCTCAACGGCTCATGTACCGGATAAGGAGTTTGGCTTTGACTAAGGAATACGATCTGCTGGTAATCGGCGGCGGCAGCGGCGGGCTGGCGCATGCGCAGCGTGCTGCGGAGTATGGCGCGCGGGCGGCCGTGATCGAGTACGGGCCGCTGGGCGGTACCTGTGTCAATGTCGGCTGTGTGCCCAAGAAAGTCATGTGGTACGCCGCCGAGACACGGCACCACATGGACCACGCGGCCGACTACGGCTTCGGTATCGACGTGCACGGACACGACTGGGCTTCACTGAAGGCACGTCGCGATGCTTATGTCACACGTCTCAACGGCATTTACGAGAACAACCTCGACAGGCGCGGCGTCGAACACATTGCCGGTGCCGGGCACTTTGTCGACCCGCATACGCTCGCGGTCGGCGATGAACACTATCGTGCAGACCGTATCGTCATCGCGACGGGCGGCCGGCCGATGGTGCCGGATATCCCCGGCGCCGAATACGGCATCGTGTCGGACGATTTCTTTACGCTCGAGGAACGGCCGCAGCGCATCCTGATTGCCGGCAGCGGTTACGTCGCCGTGGAGCTCGGCGGCGTCTTCAATGCCCTCGGCAGCGATGTAAACATGGTGGTGCGCAAAGACGGCGTGGTGCGGAGTTTCGACGCGATGCTGGGCGAAGAGGTCATGCAGGCGATGAGCGACAGCGGAATCCGCATCGATACCCTCGTTATTCCCGCGCAGCTCGAGAAACACGACAACGGCCTCTTCATGAGCAGTGAAGACGGGCGCCGGTTCGGCCCCGTGGACTGTGTCCTCTGGGCTATTGGCCGTGAGCCGAACAGCGATACGCTGGCGCTCGATGCGGCGGGCGTGAAGACCGACGATGAGGGGTTCATACCGGTCGACATGTTCCAGCAGACCAATGTCGAGCACATATTCGCGATTGGCGATGTGACGGGTGCACAGGCGCTGACGCCGGTGGCAATCGCCGCGGGCCGGCGCCTCGCCGACCGCATATACGGCAAGATGGAAGGCCGCTACCTCGACTACAGGCTCATCCCGACCGTCATTTTCAGCCACCCACCGATGGGGACGGTGGGCATGACCGAGGCGCGGGCCCGTGCGGAGCACGGCGATACGGTGAAGGTTTACCAATCGCGCTTTACACCCATGTATTACGCGCTCGGCGAGAAGAAGCTGCCCTCCGTCATGAAGCTGATAACGGCCGGCGACGACGAACGTATCGTCGGCTGCCACGTCATCGGCGACGGGGCTGACGAAATGATGCAGGGATTTGCGGTGGCAATCCGCATGGGCGCCACGAAGAAGGACTTCGACGACACCGTCGCCATCCATCCGACGAGTGCCGAAGAATTCGTGACTATGCGGTGATCGAGATCTGCTTCAATACCGGCTTGGTGTCGGGCCGCACACCACGCCAGATATGAAACGACTCGGCGGCCTGCTCGACGAGCATTCCCCAGCCCATGACCGCTCGTGCCGCACCATGTTCCTGCGCCCATTGGACAAAGGGTGTCGGATGCAGGCTGTACGACAGGTCGTAACAGGTCGTCTGTGATGAAATCGCGGCCTCGGGATACGGCGGCACCTCGCCGCCGTGAATAGCCGACGTTGCGTTGATCACCAGGCCGTAGGGCTCCGCCACCGGGACGGCGTCGAAACTGCAGGCGCTGACAGGGCCATGGCTGGCAAAACGTTCTACGAGGTCGTCCGCACGCTGCAGCGTGCGGTTGGCGATGCAGAGGTTCCGCGGCTGCATTTCCAGCAGCGGGCCGACGATGCCGCGGGTCGCGCCGCCCGCACCCAAAATCAGGATATTGGCGCCCTCGAGCTGCAGCCCGAGATTCACCACGAGGTCGCGTAATAATCCGATGCCGTCCGTGTTGTCGCCGTAGATTTCGTTATCGCGAAACGATAGCGTGTTGACGGCGCCCGCCGTGCTGGCACGCTCGCTGAGGTGATCGACGAGCCGGAACACGGCACGCTTGTGGGGAACGGTGATATTGAGACCTTTGCCACCCGTACGCTGAAACTGGCGAATGGCCTCCTCGAGTTTCTCGGGCGCGACGCGCAACAGCTCATACTGCAGTTCCTGCCCGGTCTGCTGTGCAAACAGCCTGTGAATGACGGGCGACCGGCTGTGTGCCACCGGATAGCCCATGACACCATAGCGGTCAACCGTCACCGTGTGCGATATCCAGGCTGCTTGTCCAGCCGACAGTATACCTACTCACTGAGCCATCGGGCCGCATCCATTGCGAAGTAGGTGAGAATGGCGCTTGCTCCTGCGCGCTTGATGCACATCAGCGCTTCGAGCACCGATTTCTTCTCATGCAGCCAGCCATGGCCGGCGGCAGCTTTGAGCATCGCGTACTCGCCGCTTACCTGGTAGGCGAATGTCGGCACGCCGAAAGTGTCTCGAACGCGACGCACGACATCGAGATAGGGCATTGCCGGTTTGACCATCACGAAATCGGCGCCTTCGTCCAGATCCAGCGCAACCTCGCGCAGGGCCTCGTCGCTGTTCTCCGGCGCCATCTGGTAGGTGGACTTGTCGCCCGCGCCGAGGTTTGCGGCGGAGCCGACCGCGTCGCGGAACGGGCCATAGAAACACGAAGCGTACTTGGCGGCGTAGGCGAGAATCAGCGTGTGGCGATGATCGGCTTCTTCCAGTGCACTGCGGATGGCGCCGATACGGCCATCCATCATGTCGGAGGGCGCCACGATGTCGGCGCCGGCTTCCGCGTGCGACAGGGCCTGCCGGGTGAGCATTGCCACCGTCTCGTCGTTCATGACGTACCCCGCCTCGTCGATAATGCCGTCCTGTCCGTGCGTGGTGTAAGGGTCCAGCGCGATGTCGGTGATTACCGCGATCTCGGGGTGGGCATCCCTTATGGCTTTGACCGTGCGCTGAACGAGGCCGTCGGGATTCGCGCATTCGCTACCGTCGAGGCTCTTCTTGTCGGCATCGATGACCGGGAACAGGGCGACGGCGGGTATGCCGAGCCCGACCGCCTCGCCGACGGTATCGAGCAAGCGATCCACGGTCTGACGCTCGATGCCAGGCATCGACTCGACCTGCTCCGAGCGATCTTCGCCATCGAGAACGAAAACCGGGTAAATTAGATCGCTGGCTGATAGCCCGGTCTCGACCACCAGGCGGCGCAGCGCGGCTGTACGGCGGGAACGCCGCATGCGAATTCGTGGGAACTGACCGGGAGCCTGTGTACTCATAGCTAATCTTGATGATAAAAAGATTGCTTTATTTTCCCTGTATTTAGGTAGTGTTTCCACGCCTTAATCGCAGATTTCCGCAGAATCGGTAATAAAAACACGGCAGGGCGGGTCAACTCGTATGAATAGCAGTGATGCCGGAGCAACCAGGCGTCGGAGATTCGACGAACTCGTGGGTGTATTCCACCAGGACATGTATCGCTACGCTGCCTGGCTGAGCCGGGACAGGACGGTCGCCGAGGACGTTGTCCAGGAGTCGCTGCTGAGGGCCTGGAAGTCGCTGGACTCGTTACGGGACGCGGCGGCCGCCAAACACTGGTTACTGACGATCGTTCGACGGGAGAATGCCCGGTATTTTGAACGCCGCCGACTCGAAACGGTGGATGTCGATAACCTGACACCGTCGCAGGAGGCGTTGCTGGCAGAGCAGCCGGACCACGAACTCGACGACATGCGAGAAGCGATTTACAGGCTCGACGACGATTATCGCGAACCGCTCGTACTGCAGGTCCTGATGGGCTACAGCACGAACGAGATCGGTGAGCTGATGGGGCTCAAGCAAGGCGCGGTGCTGACGCGCCTGCACCGGGCCCGACTGAAGCTCAGAGAAAACATGGAAGACGAACTTGCCTCCGGGCAGGTGTGAAGCTGAAAACGATGAACTGCGAAGAGTACAGACAGACGATAGCGGCGGACCCGTCTTACGATGGCGGCGAGGCGCACCTGTCTGCCTGCGCGAGCTGCAAGGCGTACCGCGACGAGATGCGCTCACTCGACCAGCAGATCGGGCGCGCACTCGAAATCAGTGTGCCCGAACTTCGCACGCCCGAATTGCCGGACATCGATACTGCGGACGTGGTGTCGCTGCCGGTCCGCCGCCGCTTCGCGGCGCCGGTTCGGCTGGCTGTTGCGGCGACAGTCGTCCTGGCGGCCTTTGTCGGGCTCAGGATAATCGGCGGCAATGTCACCTATCCGTCACTTGCGGAGGAGATCGTAGCTCACCTGGATCATGAGCCCTACTCGCTCCGGGTGACTGACGAGCCGGTTTCCGATCGTCGACTGGCGAAGGTCGTGCCCGTGGACGTGGCAAACATGAATCACGATTCCGGCCTGATCACGTATGCGCAGACCTGCGTGATCAATGGCAAGAAGATTCCGCACCTGGTCATCCAGGGAGAGCGCGGGCCGGTGACGATACTTCTGTTGCCGGACGAAGCGATCGACGAGGCTGTTCAGCTCGAGGGCGAAAGCATCAACGGCGTTCTCCTGCCGGTCGGCGGAGGCAGCGTGGCGATCATCGGCGAGCGCGATGAACAACTCGATACGATTCAAAAGAATGTTGTGAATTCAGTGACGTGGAGCACCTGACGCACCGCGATACTGGCAAACCATGCCCGGCCTTGGGCAATTAACTAGGAGAGAAGATCATGTCGGAAAAGAAAGTCGTAAAACCCGTTGCACTGGCTGTTGGTGCTGCCCTGGCCAGCTCGTTCGCGCTCGGCGGCGTTGCTAATGCTGACACCGTCGACAACCCGTTCGCGATGTCGTCGCTGAGCGCCGGCTACATGCTTGGTGCGGGCGAGGGATCCTGTGGCGGCGACAAGGAAGGCAAGGACAAGGAAGGCGAAGGTTCCTGCGGCGAGGGTTCTTGCGGCGGTGACAAGGAAGGTGAAGGCTCCTGCGGTGGTGACAAAGAAGGCGAAGGCTCCTGCGGTGGTGACAAAGAAGGCGAAGGTTCCTGCGGTGGTGACAAGGAAGGTGAAGGTTCCTGCGGTGGTGACAAGGAAGGCGAAGGCTCTTGCGGCGGCGACAAGAAGGACGGCGAAGGCAAGTGCGGTGAAGGTTCCTGCGGCGGTTCCGTCTAAGAACCCCCAGAGGGCCTCACGGCCCGAGCACGACAGAGGGCCCGCGCGACTGCGCGGGCCTTTTTCGTTCACGCGAGGCATCGACCGATGATCGGGTCATTTCTCTCCCTCGTGGCTCGCTGCGTTGCGCTTTACCTCGGTCGACAAACGCCCCGATCATCGGCAGCCCGATAGGGGCAGTATCCGACTGCCAGGGCTGGTCGGGGCATTCTTCGACGGAAGTAAAGCGGACCGAAGGGAGCCATGACGGAGAGGAATGCCCCGGCAGCCCGTGAATAACCGGAAACGCGTTTGTCGACGCCGCCGATAGTGGGTGTTTGGGCGGAAAAATGGGGCTGCGCGGTCGCGAGGGCCCTGCTAGATTGGGTGGATGAGCAAGAAGATCACGCGTTGTAAGTGGGCGGAGGGCGTGAGCCTCGACTACATCGAGTATCACGACAAGGAATGGGGTGTGCCCGTGTACGACGACGAGGTGCAGTTCGAGTTCCTGCTGCTCGAGGGTGCGCAGGCGGGCCTGAGCTGGTCGACGATCCTCAACAAGCGTGGGGGCTACCGCGAGGCCTTCGCTGACTTCGATGTCGAAAAGGTGGCTCGCTTCACGAAGAAGCGTGTTGAAAAGCTGCTCCGCAATCCCGCCATCGTCCGAAACCGCCTCAAGGTCGAGTCCGCCGTGACTAACGCGCAGGCATTCATCAGGGTGCAGGAAGAGTTCGGAAGTTTCAGCAAATACATCTGGGGCTTCGTCGACGGCACGCCGATACAGAACAGGTTCATTGAAGACAGCGAGGTGCCGGCCACGTCGCCGCATTCGGATGCGCTGAGCAAGGATCTGAAGAAGCGCGGGTTTCGTTTTGTCGGCAGCACGATCGTATACGCGCATATGCAGGCCACCGGTCTCGTGAATGACCACGTGGTCGGCTGCTTTCGTCATCGGCCATGTGCGAGGCTGGCGAAGAAAAATAGTCAATAAATTCAGTGCATACCCCGACGACTTGCATTTGGCACGGTAGCGGCTGATTATTTCTGTTCTTGCCAACAAAACCTATAAAGAGGCACCTCGCATGCCGGACGTAATCAACGGAAAGCCGCCCGTATCGTTCTGGATCGTTGCGGGCGTTGCCCTGGTATGGAACCTGATCGGGCTGTTCATGTACTACTCGGGCGTGTCGGCAACACCGGAGCAGCTGAAAGTCGTCTACTCACCGGAACAGTTCGCGGCGATCGAGGCGACGCCGGTCTGGGTAACGTCCGCGTTCGCGATAGCGACAACCATGGGCGTGACCGCGAGCATCGTCCTGCTACTGCGAAAGGCGCTGGCTTTCCTGCTGTTCGTGGCGTCATTCGTGGCATTGCTGATACAGGACCTGTATCTGTTCCTGTTGTCCGACTCTCTTGCCGTATTCGGTTCGTCGCTGCTCGTCATACAGGGCTGCGTATTCGTGGGCAGCATTATCTGGATCTGGTACGCCAGGCTCGCGAGGCGTAAAGGCTGGATAAACTGAGGCGAGGCCTCAGTTGCCGATCGTAACGAGGGTAAGTCCGACCAGGCCCTGCGGCGTATTGTGGGAAATGCCGCCGAGGTAGATCGTGTCAGACAGCAGGTTCGCCCAGTTGACCGTGATGGTCTCTGTCGACCCTGAATTGACGAACGGTGGCCCGGACGCCGTCATGTTGCCCTGGTCGTCCACGATCCCGATAGCCCAGGCGAGCATGGTGTAGTTCGCACCCGGCCCGCCGCTGATCTCGTCGGTCTCGAATCCGTGCACGAGCGCGCCGTAACAGCCGGCCGCTGGCCTGAACACGTTCACCTGTTCTTCCGCCGTCGGCCCGCCGCTCTCCGTGATCCGGGTGCCGCGGAAGTCGAGCGGGTTGCAGGTACCGGGCTGATAGTAAAGATACAGGTCGAGATCGTCGTCGCCGTCCGTCAGCGCGTCGAACAGTGAAAACCTCAGGTAGAGCTGGTCGGCCGGCACCTGGACGAGGTGAGGGGTTACGCCATTGCCGGAGCGGAACGTAAACGTCTTGGTGGGATCGTTGTCGACGAAACCGGTGATGACGAGAGGCAGACGCAAGCCGTGAACGCCGGGCGAGTAACTGCCTGTGTAGCCGAACTCGACGGGAAAGCTGATGGTGCCGCTGCCGCCGAAACTCGTCACTTCGGCCGGCGCCGTGAGCGAGACGGGTTTGACCGCGATCGTGCTGTAAACCGAATGATCATTACTGGTCCACGTCAGCGAGCCGAAACGCCACAGGTCCAGCGGCCCGGATTCGTAGACGAACGAAACGTCGAAGCTTGCAGTCTGACCGGGACCGAGTGAGAGGTTTGCAGGGACGACGGCCACCTGGATGCCGGGCGGTGCCGCAGCGGCTGCCACGAAGGTCTGGGATTCATCACTGACATTCGTGACCCGGCGAGTGACCGTCTGTTCGTTGGCCAGCCGGGCGAGGCCGATCGATGGCTGGTTGAGGTCTTCCGGCGCGAACGAGACGCCGGCACCCTCGAGTTCGTCACAGCGGTTCTCCGGGACGGCCGGCGACTCGCCTCCGCACGCGAATGCGTCGAACTCGTCGTCGCTCACGTCGTAGACGAGGCCCGGGTTAAGCGCATCATTCGGCACGATGTGGCCCGCGCCGTAGTCGAAGGGGTTGGCAGCGCTCTCGCCATCCGACTGCACGAGGTCCTGGCGCGCGCTGGTCATCAGCGCGGACTTCACGGACGACGGCCCCCACGCGGGGTGCGCCTGCATGAGCAGCGCGGCGACACCGGCGACATGCGGCGTCGACATCGAGGTGCCGCTGAGATAGGCGAATGTCTCATCCGGCATGGAGTTGGCCGTTTCCGGCGTGAAGCCGGCGAGAATGTTGACGCCCGGCGCCGAGACGTCGGGTTTTACAATGTCGCGAACAGGTCCGGGTCCGCGCGCCGAGAACGTCGCCATGACGTTGCCGGTCTCAGGTTCCGTGAGAAGCAGGCTCTTCTCGAGCACGGCGGTGATCTCATTGCCGGCTTCTATTTCAGCGATGATCAGGTTGCCGTCCGCCTGGCCGATCATGAGCGCCGGAATATCGACGATAGCGGAATTGCCGTTCATGACGATGGGATCGCCTGCAATGCTGTAAATGACCGCAGCGACGGCGCCCGCGTCGCCGGCATTCTGAATCTTGATGTCGAAGTTACAGCCGCCACGCTCGATGAACGCGATGTTGCCGCTGACCTCCGTGTCGTTGATCAGGGACTCGCAGGCATCGGCCGTGGTACCTGCGCCACCGGCATCGTCGCCGTCGTCTGCCAGTATCAGCGGCGCCTCGATCGGATCACTGTCACGCAGCGGCGGCGTGAAGTTGGCTTCCTTGACCGCGTATTTCCCGGCGATCGATGGCGGCTCGTTGATCTGCATCGCCTCGACCGACGTTTCCCCGTCACGGGTGGAGGCGCCGACCGTGATTGCCCAGGGTCCGCCGGCCGGCGAACCTACCGTTCCCAGGTTAGGTCCTTCGTTGCCCGCGGCGACGACCGCGAGGACGCCGGCCTTGGTCGCGTTCATGAGTGCGATATCGTCCGGGGCCGTTATCTGCAGCATCGAACTGCCGACCGAGTAATTGATGATGTCGACGCCGTCCGCAACGGCACTGTCGATCGCGTTTGCGAGGTCCGAGGTATTGCAGCTCGCGCGCGTATCGCCCGGTCGTAGCCAGCAGGCCTTGTAAACGGCTACCCGCGCGCGTGGCGCGATACCCTCGACATTGCCGATCACGGTGCCGAAGATCGAGGATTGCACCCGGTTGCCGGCGGCCGTCGTGGCCGTGTGGGTGCCGTGCCCGTCGACGTCGCGAGCCGACCGGATCTCACCGGTTTCGATCGGCCCGGAGTTTTCGGCGCCGGCGATGAAGTAGCGCGCGCCGATCAGCTTGTTGTTGCAGTGGGTTTCGTCGAAATTTTCGCCGGTTTCGCAAATACCGTTCCAGTTCTCCGGCGGTTCGAATACGAGCTTGTCCTCCCGCTTGTCGAAACGGCGGCACAGCCAGCGGCCGAGAAACGTAACCTCGGCCCAGGTGCCGCGGCATGCGCGCGGGCGGTCGGCTCTCTGCGTGTCCTTCAGGGCGGGGTGTTCCGGGTAGATGCCGCTATCGATAAAACCGATAACGATACCGTCCCCATCCAGGCCCTCGGGTCCACGGAGTCCGCCGTCCGAGTCGAACAGCCCGAGGAAGCTGGGGCTGAAATTGGTGGCCAGCGGCCGGATTTCGTCTTCCCAGACGTGCAGCACCTCAGGCATATTTTCGAGCTTGTGTGCCTGCGTGGCGGTCATCTCGGCTGCAAAGCCGTTGAAGCCGTAGCGGTAGCTGTAGATCTTCTCTGCGCCAGGTGCAGCCAGCGTGAGCAGTTCCTCCTGCTCGGCGCGCAGCCTCTCGGCGTAACTTGCGACCGCGGGGCTGGCTTTATCGAATCGCACGCGTGGCAGCTTCTGCACAGGCGAGGTCACGGTGCTCTTTCGCAGCACCGAGTAGTATTCTGCAGCCGACGGCGTGCGCAGCTGGACGATGAACACCTTTCTTTCGTCGGGATCGGCGACACCCGCGAGCTGCAGGTTTCGAGCGATGCCGGCGTCGCGCAACGGCGAGTCGCTGCCGGCATAGGCGGCGCCGGCGTAAAGCGGCAGGCAAAAAATGGTGAGAAGAGTGATCAGTTTCACGGAAGTTCCGGGACCCGACAGCCTGAAAGTCCGTGTCAGCGCGAGTAAGCAACTGACAGGCTTGAGTTTTTTCTGAACCTACTTAAGAAGTATTTCCGAAGTGGTGGATTTTTAACGAAGTTACCACATTCGGGAACGGCGCCGCCAGCAGGGAAAAGGCGTCTCAGTCGTTCAGGTAACCTGCGACTTCCTCGTCCGAGTACTCGACACCGAGGCCGAGCACGATGCGATTGACGAAATTGAAATACGCCGTAATGAGCGTCAGGTCGAGGATGTCGCGGTCGCTCAGTCCCACGGCCCTGAGTTCGCCGAGATCGGATTCGGTCATGGCTTCGGGCGCGGACGTCAATTTCTCCGCATGGCGAACGATATTCGACAAGCGCGGCTCGAGCGTCTCCAGCCCGTCCGCTGTCGTCAGCATGTTCAGCGTTTCCTCGTCCTTGATGAAGTGCCGCAAGGCTTCAGCATGGTGGTTGATGCAGTATGCGCAATCGTTTTCAGCGGAGACGACAACGCCGATCGCTTCGCGTTCGGCACGGCTCAGGCCGGACTTGCCGAACATCAGTGTCATGTACAGGTCCAGGTGGCCGGACATCGCCTCGGGATTGAGGCTGTGAACCTTGAGTACGTTGGAAACCTTGCCGCGCTTTTCGACTAATTCTTTGTATATATCGGCCAGGTGGCCGTCGGCTTCGCCAATTTCGATCTCGTCAATCCAGGACATCGCCGCTCGCTATGGTGCCAGAGCCCGCTGTTGATTCGTCGACGTTACCATCCGGGTCGGGAAATTAAAATGGCGAGGCCGGTCCGTCTCCACCGAGCCAGTCGCGCGGCCTGAGGTAATCCGTATAAAGTAACTCTTCGGGCGATCCGGGCTCCGGTCGCCAGTCGTATTCATAACGCACCCGGGGTGGCAGGGACATCAGTATCGACTCCGTGCGGCCGCCGGACTGCAGCCCGAACAAGGTGCCGCGGTCGTAGATCAGATTGAATTCCACGTACCGGCCGCGCCGGTAAAGCTGAAACTCACGCTGTCTTTCTCCAAAGCGATGCTTGCGGCGCTTCGTGACGATGGGCGCATAACCCTTCATAAAGCTGTCGCCCACCGAACGCACGAACTCGAAGCTGCTGTCGAAACCCATGTCGTTGAGATCGTCGAAGAAGAGGCCGCCGACACCGCGTGTTTCATTCCGGTGTTTGAGAAAGAAGTATTCATCACACCATTGCTTGTATTTCGGGTAGCGGCCCTCGCCGAACGGGTCACAGGCGCGTTTCGCGGTCTCGTGCCACGCGACAACGTCCTCGTGAAACGGGTAATACGGCGTGAGGTCGAAGCCGCCGCCGAACCACCAGACCGGATCGTTGTCTTCCTCGCCGGCGGTGAAATAACGCAGGTTTGCATGCGTAGTCGGTACGTAGGGGTTCTCGGGATGCAATACGAGCGACACGCCCATTGCCTGGAATCCCTGGCCGGCCAGGTCGGGGCGGGATTTGGTCGCGGATGCCGGCAACTGTTCTCCGAACACGTGCGAGAAATTGACCCCTGCCTGCTCGAAAACGCCGCCGCGCTTCAGTACACGGCTCTCTCCACCGCCGCCGCCCGGCCGATCCCAGGCGTCACGCCGAAAGGTCTCTTTGCCGTCAAGCAGTTCCAGCTCGGCGACGATCCGGTTCTGCAGCGATTGCAGATAGTCTTTGACCTGGTTGATGTCGCTCATGCTCGTCCCGGCCTCAATACCCGACCCGTTTCGAGTTCCCTGATCTCTGATGGCCCGCTGGCGGGCCCGCACTCACCCGGGACGACATAGTCTACAAGATGCCCGAAGCTCCGGCGCAGGATGAAAGCGTTTCGGGCGACGGGTCTGCCCGCAATGTTCGCACTTGTCGACACGACCGGCATTTCCACGGCTTCGCAAACCGCCGCGGCGATCGGACTGGTGGTGATCCTGATCGCGAGGCCGGGATTGTCGCCTGTAACGATCGCCGGCACTCGCGCCGCCGGCCTGACGATCCAGGTGACAGGCTGCCGGGGATCCGGATCGGGCAGCGCACCTCGAACCGAAGGATCGATCCAGGCATCGAACTGCTCGGCGTATGCCGCTATCAGTATGAGTCCCTTTCGCGGGCTGCGCTGCTTGAGCGCCAGGATTCTCGTGATTGCATCTATATCGTCGGGCAGGCAGCCGAGGCCGAATACGCCCTCGGTCGGGTACGCGATGACGCCGCCGCCCAGCAGTACGTCGGAAGCTCGCCTGGCAGCCATCATCACGACGCGTCCCCGCTGATCAGCCCGGCTTCTTCTTTGCCGCTTTTTTTGCGGCCTTTTTCCTGGTCTTCTTCCTGGCCGGCTTCTTCTTTGCGGCCGCCTTCTTCGGGGCAGCCTCGCTCGCCGCTTTCTTCTTCGCTTTCTTTTTTCCGCGCCGTCCCCGCTCCGGAGCCGCAGCCAGGAGTTCCTGGCATTCGTCGAGCGTCAGCGATTTCGGGTCGCGATCCTTCGGCACGCGCGCGTTTTTCTTCTTGTTCGTAATGTACGGTCCGTAACGGCCATTCAGGACCTGGATACCCTCTTCCTCGAAGTCCTGGATGATGCGATTCGCATCTTCGATTTTCTTGAGCTCGATGAGCTCGAGTGCGCGCGGTAACTCGATGGTGTAGGGATCGTCGTCACCACGGATCGAGACGTACTTGTCACCATACCGAACATACGGTCCGAAACGGCCGACACTGGCCGACACCGGCAAACCGTCCGGCGTTTCACCCAGTTGCCGGGGCAGCTTGAAGAGCTCCATCGCCTCTTCGAAGCTAATTTCGTTCATTTTCTGGCCCGGCCGCAGACCGGCAAACTTCGGTTTCTCGTCGTCGTCCTTGGTGCCGATCTGGACAAACGGCCCGTAGCGGCCCATTCGAACCGTCACCGGTTTGCCGCTCTTGGGGTCCGTTCCGAGTTCGCGCGCCTGTGCAACCTGTTCACGGGTGACCGAAGATTCCTTCTCTTCGCATAAATCGCGGAAGGGCCGCCAGAAGTTGTCGAGCAATGGCACCCAGTCCTTCTCGCCCAGCGATACCGCGTCGAGATCATCCTCGAGCCGCGCCGTGAAATCGTAGTCAACGTACTGCGTGAAGTGGTCGGTCAGGAATCCGTTCACGATCCGGCCGATGTCGGTCGGCAGGAAACGCTTGCCGTCCATCTCGACGTACTCACGGTTTTTCAGCGTCGCGATAATACTCGCGTAGGTTGACGGCCGACCGATACCGTATTCCTCGAGCGCCTTGACGAGGCTCGCCTCCGTGTAGCGCGGCGGCGGTTCCGTGAAATGCTGTTCCGGGCGGAGCTCTTCGAGAACGACGACGTCGCCTTCTTCGATCTCGGGGAGCAGGCGATCGCCCTCATCGTCTTTGGCGTCGTCCTTCCCTTCCTGGTACACGGCGATGAAGCCGGGCTCGACGAGCACGGATCCATTGGCGCGGAACACGTGACCGTCTTCTTCCGGACCCGCGGCGAAATCAATCGCCACCGTATCGAACACGGCGGGGACCATCTGGCAGGCCATCGTCCGTTTCCAGATCAGGGAGTAGAGCCTGAACTGGTCGTCTTCGAGCACACCCTTGAGGTCGTCAGGATGGCGCGCAGCCGAGGTCGGCCGAACGGCCTCGTGCGCTTCCTGGGCATTCTTCGACTTGGTCTTGAACTGGCGTGGTTCCTCGGGGACGTTTTTCTTGCCGTAGCGCTCGGCGATGACATCGCGGATTTCGTTCACGGCGATCTCTGCCAGCGTGACCGAGTCGGTACGCATGTAGGTGATGAGGCCGACGTTGCCTTCGCCGGGCAGCTCGATGCCCTCGTAGAGCCGCTGCGCCGTGCGCATGGTGCGCTGCGTGTTGAAACCGAGCTTGCGCGACGCCTCCTGCTGCAGCGTGGACGTCGTGAAGGGCGCTGCCGGATTGCGGCGACGCTGTTTCCGCGTGACGCTCAGCGTCTTCAGCTTACCGTCCGCCGCCTCGAGCAGTGTCTTTTCGACTTCGCGCGCAGCTGTCTCGTCCCCGAAGCTGAACTGTTCCACCTTGTCGCCTTTGTAGGCAACCAGCCGTGATGCAAAGGGTTGCTTTTCCTTGCTCAGGTCCGCTTCGATGCTCCAGTACTCGCGAGCCTTGAAAGCCTCGATCTCGAGCTCGCGCTCAACGATCATCCGCAGGGCGGGGCTCTGGACGCGGCCGGCCGAAAGGCCGGGCTGAACCTTCTTCCAGAGCAGGGGCGACAGGTTGAAGCCGACGAGATAATCGAGTGCGCGGCGTGCCTGCTGAGCGCCCACGAGGTCTCCCGAGATATCCCGCGGGTGTTCGATCGCTTCCTGCACGGCGTTCTTCGTGATCTCGTAAAAGACGACGCGATGCACGGGCTTGCCGTTCAACGCTTCCTTCTCTCTCAGCAATTCGATCAGGTGCCAGGAGATAGCTTCGCCTTCGCGGTCCGGGTCAGTTGCAAGATAGAGCGCATCGGCTTTCTTGAGCGCGCGAACGATCGCGTTAACATGCTTCTCGCTGCGTTCGATGACCTGGTATTTCATTGCGAATCCCTGGTCGGGGTCGACGGCGCCCTCCTTGGGAACGAGGTCGCGCACGTGGCCATAGGACGCCATCACCTCGAAATCCTTTCCGAGGTATTTGCTGATGGTCTTCGCCTTCGCGGGCGATTCGACAATGACAAGATTCTTGGACATAAAATGAAAAACCGCGGTCAATGCCGCGGTTGAATTACATACTTCGTCGCAGCGTGTCAAGAAATGGCAATCCCGACACACTGAGAACCGGGTTCACTTCGGGCTAGTGGACGGCCCCCGTGTTCTCTTCGAAAACGAGATCCTCCATGCGTGCATACGCCAGTTCCTGGCCCGGCTGGCTGAACAGCACCATCAACACGACCCACTTGATCTGCTCGACGTCGATATCCGGTGCATCCAGCGCCAGCAGCCTGTCCACGAGGATTTCGCGCTGGTCCGGCGACAGGATGCCGATCTGCTCCAGGTACGAAATGTAGCCGCGGCAGGACACGTCCAGCCGTTCCTGCTCGAGGCTGTTGTAGACACGCGTGCCGCGTGCCGTCTGGGCGTTGAAGACCAGGTCTTGCTGGTCTTCGGACAGACATTCCAGCCAGTCGAGTGCGCGATCGATCTCCGCATCACCGAAGCCGGCGCTCGCCAGCTCGCCACGAAGTTCATTCTGATCGGGTTCCGGATCTTCGTCGGTGTCGACGTATGTTTCGAACAGGTACATCAATACGTCGAGTACATTCTCTTTCATGCCTGGAGCGGCTCCTTGGTGGCTCGCGTTTGACTAAATATCTAGCTCAGTACTGAGTAGCGTCCGCCGGACTGCTTCTCGATCTTTCCTTCTAGCTCCAGGATCAGAAGCATGGAGGAAACCTGATCGATCGTCAATCCGGAGCGCTCGACGAGTTCGTCAGTGCTCACCGGGTCGTGACCGATCGCTTCGAGCAGCTTTACATACTCCTCGTCCGGTTTCTCTCCCGCGGCAGGTATTCGACCGGTCGGCGTCGATTCATCGATCGCTTGCAGCAGGTGCCCCGCCAGGGGGGCAAGCTCGGCCACGATATCGTCGGCCGTCTCCACGAGTTTTGCGCCCTGGCGGATGAGCTGGTGGCAGCCGCGGGAAAGCGGGTTATGGATGGAGCCCGGGATCGCGAACACTTCCCGACCCTGTTCTGCAGCCAGCCGCGCAGTGATGAGGGAGCCGCTGCGTCGCGCGGCCTCGACGACCAGCGTGCCCAGGCTGAGGCCGCTGATCAGCCGATTCCGTTGCGGGAACAGCGCCCGGTTAGGCGCGGTGCCCAGCGGGAACTCACTGACCAGTGCGCCGTGCCGCGCGATGTCCCGGGCGAGTTCACGATTCGAGGCGGGGTACACGCGATCGATCCCGTTGCCGAGAAAAGCGACCGTGGGAGCGCCTGCCGCGAGCGCGCCGCGATGCGCAGCGGCGTCGATTCCCTGCGCGAGCCCGCTGACGATACAAAATCCGGTCGCGCCGAGATGCCGGGCAAATTCGAAGGCATTCCGCGCGCCGCCCTTTGTCGGGTTGCGGCTGCCGACGATCGCGAGAGCGGGCAAGTGGAGAATCTCCGGGTCGCCGTTGATATACAGTTGAGGCGCCGGACTCGCTATTCCCCCGAGGAGATCGGGATAGGCGTCGTCCCCAAGCCGGACCAGGTGGTGGTTGTCATCCTGTAACCACTCGTTCTCGTTCACCGCGCGTCCCGGTTGATACCCCAAAGTCGCTCAATCATACCGCGACGCCGCGATCACGCAGCACGACCAATCTTCGCGCAACGCGCAAAAAAAACGGCGCCCGAAAGCGCCGTCTCTTGATACTCGTAAAACCCGGGTCAGGTCGGGTTACGCACGGTGTCATGAATGTGGATCGCCTGCGTGGCTTCCATAACCAGTCCGTAGCCGATGCGGTCGTACACCTTGAACACCATTAGCGTGCCGGCTTCCTCGTCGGGGAGGCGCACCTTGCCGCCGCCGAAACGATCCCTCACCGTTTGACCCGTCTGGTACACGGTCAGGACGTCGCCGACCGAAAGACCGTCGTTCGTCCCACGATTCAGAACGACAACCTGGTACTGGCCGATCTGGGTTACTCCGCCCACGACCGAAATGATGCGGCCATCGATCGGGCTGCTCGGTGAACGCGGATAAAAATTGAGCGGAATATCGACGGACTCCGGAATGAGCCTGTCGCCGGGAACGGCTTCCTGGCTGGTGTCCGTTAGCGCCACCGTTGCCGGGTCGCCTGTGCGGCGCAATGTACCTTCGCCGATAAACTTGCCCTGGTAGCCGATTAACCTGTTGTCGTCGGGATCGATCAGGGGCCCACCCACTTCCACGACGTTATAACGTGAGCCGAGCTGTGCATCATCGAGGCCGCGAACGTAAACCAGGTTGCCGGCGGATGCGATGAGGTGGTCACCACGGGTTTCGAGCAGGTAAGGCAGGCGATCCGCTTCGCGTCTCTCCAAGACGGCGCCGCTCGACAGGAACGCGGAGACCGATTCGTAAGGAATGCTCGTTACTGCCTGGGTAATCGGCGACACGCGTGCCTGTGGCGAAAGGCGATACGTCGATGCACGCACGTTCGTTATCCGCGGCTGGCCGTCGATATAGATGAGCCCGAGCACGTCACCGGGATAGATAAGGTGCGGGTTTACGATCTGGGTGTTGATGTGCCAGATCTCCGGCCAGAACCACGGATCCTTCAGGAACGTTGCGGCTATGTCCCACAGCGTATCGCCGACCTGAACCACGTACTCGTTCGGGTGGTTGTCGGCGAGCGGTACCGGCTCGCTGACGCGCTGCACGACCGGCCCGCCGTATTCGGGAACCGACGACTGCGCGGAGCTGTCATAGCTCGGCGGGGGTGAGCTCTGCGGTGTCTGGATTGCGGCCCCGTCATCGTCATTCGCGAACGGGTTCAATGAGCAACCGGCCAGGGTGGCGGCCAGCGCAACAGCGGTGAGCCGAATGAGGGTGTGCAGGCTTTGTGTGCGGGGGACCATAGTTCGCGGGTGCTCCATATTTGCGGTTTCAAACCGGGCCTGTCGCGGCATTGCTATAATATGTCGTTCCGGCATTGCCGCGGCTGCCAATTACGTCACATTTCCGGCCCAAAAAGCGCTCGGAGACGCCTCGTGATTGGCCGCATTTTCTGAAACTTATTCAATAAAGTCAAACGTTTAGAGAATTTTTATAGATTTTGATGCGAGATCCGGGTGAAATAGTTATGTCCTGAAGGGGTCATAGTGCACGGTCTCACCCGGAAATTGCTGCAGGCGAATTATGGCAAAACTGACGATTCTTGAATTTCCCGATCCGCGATTGCGCAAGAAGGCGGTGCCGGTCGACACCGTCGACGACGCGTTGCGCGCGCTGATCGACGACATGTTCGAAACCATGTATGCCGCGCCGGGCATCGGACTTGCTGCGACGCAGGTCGATGTTCACCGGCGGCTGCTGGTGGCAGACGTGTCGGCCGACAAGGACGATCCGCACGTCTTCATCAATCCGGAGATCCTCGAAAAGGACGGGGTGACCGTCACGGAAGAGGGCTGCCTGTCGGTGCCCGGCTACTACGAGGAGGTCAAACGCGCGGAGCACATTCGCGTGCGTTACCTCGACCGCGACGGCCGCGAACGCGAGGGCGAGTTCGAGGGTCTGCTCGCCGTTTGCGTGCAGCATGAGATCGATCACCTCGACGGCAAGCTGTTCGTCGACTACCTGTCCGAGGCAAAGCGATCACGCATTCGCAAGAAGCTCGAGAAAGAGCGGCGCCACCAGGCCGCCGCGGTGGTCGCCTGATCGACGACCGCTGCCAGCCGAAATCCCGTTATGACCGATGCGCGACTGCTGTTTGCCGGTACACCGGAATTTGCGCTCGCGTCGCTCGGCCGGGCGAGGCAAGCGACTCACCGCGAGCCCGGTCAAACGATTCGCGCTGGACCGGGGTATCGAGGTGCTGCAGCCTGCGACCCTCAAGGACCCGGACACCGTCGAGCAGATCGCCGGATTCAACCCCGATATCCTCGTCGTGGCGGCCTACGGGCTGATTCTTCCGCAGAGCGTTCTCGATGTCCCGGCAAAGGGCTGCCTCAACGTGCATGCTTCGCTCCTGCCGCGCTGGCGCGGCGCGGCACCCATCCAGGCCGCGATACTCGCCGGCGACGCACAGACCGGCGTGAGCCTGATGGCCATGACCGCGGGTCTGGACTGCGGGCCGGTGTACGTCGAAGAAGCGCTTGCCATCGGCGCGGAGGAGACGGCAGGCGAGTTGCATGATCGTCTTGCGGCGCTGGGTGGCGAAATGCTGGTGGGGCATTTGGAGGCGATCCTCAGTGGCGCGCTCGAAGCGGTCGCGCAGGACGACACGCAGGCGACCTACGCCGGCAAGATCAGCAAGCAGGATGCGCGGCTGGACTGGCAGCAGCCGGCCGAGGATCTGCATCGCGAGGTTCGGGCTTACAATCCGGTACCGGGCGCCTTCTTCCTGCTCGACGACACGCCGGTCAAGTGCTGGCGCGCAAGCGTGGTAACAGGCGCCACCGGTGCGCCGGGCGAGGTTCTGTCCGCGGGCCGGGACGGCATCGTCGTTGCCTGTGGCCAGGACGCACTGCATCTGGACAGCCTGCAGCGCCCGGGTAAGCGCCCGGTAACCGCGGCCGAGTTCGCCGGCAGTGTGGCGATGACCGGCCGGCGGCTGGGCTGACCGGCATGTCCCGCGACCGCCAGGGTGCGCGCCTGCGGGCCACGGCGGCGGAGGTGGTCGATGCCGTTGTCAGGTCGGGCAGGTCACTCGATGCGGCGCTCTCGGCCCACGAACCGAAGGTGGCGAAGGAAGATCGCGCGTTGTTGCGGTTGCTTTGCTACGGCAGCCTGCGGCGTCACTGGCGCCTGCAGTCCTGGATCGCGCAGCTCCTCAATCAGCCGCTGAAACGCAAGGACAGCGTCATCAATGCGCTGCTCGCGATCGGGCTTTACCAGCTGACGGATACCCGCATTCCCGATCATGCGGTGGTGTCGCAAACTGTCGAGGCGTCACGGTTGCTGCGACGGCCGAAACTCGCGGGTCTGCTGAACGCCGTGATGCGGCGCTTCCTGCGCGAGGATGTGGCGTCGGCTGAGCCTCACAATGCCGAGGCCATTTACGATCATCCGCAATGGCTGATCGATGCGATGCACAGTGACTGGCCCGACCATGGCGAGGCGATTCTCGCGGCGAACAATTCGCGTGCGCCCATGTGGCTGCGGGTGGACGTGTCGCGGGCGACGGCAGCGGATTACGTACGGCAGCTTCAGGAAGCGGGCCTCGAGGCAGAGCGATTCGCTGTGATCGAAGGGACGGTGAAGCTTGCCGAGCCGGTTGCCGTCGACGAGCTGCCGGGTTTTTCCGCCGGTCTGGTTTCGGTGCAGGATGCGGCAGCGCAGCTGGCGGCACCCTGGTTGCTTGCGGGAGGAGGCCGGCGCGTACTCGATGCCTGTGCCGCGCCGGGCGGAAAAAGTGCCCATCTGCTCGAACTGGGTGGCCCGGAAATCGATCTCACCTGCCTGGACAGTGACGCAACGCGGCTCGAGGCTGTCGAGGCCAACCTGACACGGTCGGGCAGATCCGCGGCGCTCGTGTGTGCCGATGCAACAACGCCACAGACCTGGTGGGATGGCGAAAACTTCGATGCCATTCTGCTGGATGCGCCGTGTTCGGCGACCGGCGTCATCCGCCGCCACCCGGACATCAAGTTACTGCGCCGGGCGTCGGATGTCGCGTCGCTCGCAGGCCTGCAGCGAAATCTGCTTGACAGTCTGTGGCCGCTGTTGATGCCCGGGGGGCGGTTGCTGTACGTGACGTGCTCGGTACTCGCTGCCGAGAATGACGGGGTCGTGGGTCCGTTCATCGATGCGACCGCGGACGCGCGTGAGGACGATGCGTTGCAAAATAACAACATCCGCGATCTAATGCAGCGCAAGGCGTACGGATTCCAGGTCCTGCCGGGCACTGCAGACATGGACGGGTTCTATTACGCCTGCCTCGAGAAGGCTGGCCAAGCATAAATGTCGACAAGAAAAGACCAGAGTCTGGGCGGGATAATACGTGGCGGAGTATTCGCCGCTACCGTCGTATTGCTCGCGAGCGCGGCGCTGGCGCAGGAGCCGGTGGATCGTGCCGGGTATTTCGAGGTTCGCTCGGCCTCGACCGAACTCGTCGGCGGCGTGCACATGCTGGATGCGCGGCTGCAGCTGGTGCTTTCCAGCGAAGCGTTGAACGCGCTGAACAGCGGTGTGCCGCTGACGATCGAAGTGCAGATGCAGGTCATCCGGTCACGAAGATTCTATCTCGATGCACTCGACGCCGAACTCGCGTTCCGCTTCGAACTGGAGTACCGGCCAATCAGTCAGCGCTACATCGTCCGCAACCTGAACACCGGCAATCAGGACTCGTTTGCGACCCTGTATTCCGCGCTCAACAATCTCGGCCGTATCCAGCGGCTGCCTGTGATCGATGAAACCCTTCTCATTCCCGACCGCACCTACCGGGTTAGGCTCCGCGCCCTGTTGGCCACAGAGCAGTATTCGGCGCCGTTGCGGTTGATCTTCTTCTGGCGTGACGAGTGGCAGCTCAAGAGCGAGTGGTACGAATGGAAACTCGAACGATAAAGCGTGCCTTTATCGGCCTGCTCGCTACGGCGGGCGTGCTGCTGTCGCTGGTCGCGATGTTCCTGCTCAGCGTTACCGCGCAAAACTCGGATCATTTCGACCGGCTGCACAACGTATTGATCGCGGTCAATATCGCCGGCGCGATTCTGCTGTTCGTGCTCCTTGTCGGCAACCTGATTCGGCTGTTGCGCGACTACCGCGAGAACGTGCCGGGCGCTCGGCTCAAGGCACGCATCGTCGGTATGTTCGTCGGTCTCGCGGTGTTGCCGCTCATCGTCGTTTACTATTTCGCGGTCCAGTACATCAATCGTGGCATCGACTCCTGGTTCGATGTCGAGATTGACGAAGGCCTCGGCAACGCTATTGAGATTGTCCGTGCCGTCCTCGATGTTCAGCAGCGGGAAAACCTGCTCGCGACGCGGCAGATTGCGCGGCGGCTGGCGATGGTGAGTGAGCGGCAGTTCGTCTTCGAGCTGAGCAAGCTGCGCCGCGAGTCAGGTGCAAGCGAGATGACCCTGTTCGGCAATAACGCCCAGATCCTCGCCACGAGTTCCGACAGGTCTTCGGCATCTTTGCCGAGACCGCCGATCGATGTCATGGAGATGCTGACGCTCGAGCGGCCCAATCATGTCAGGGTAGAGGACGCGGATGACGGCCGTCTCGAAATTCGTACGGCCGTGCTGTTCACCGTGCGCGGCCGAAGGGAGCCGGTGGGGGTGCTCCAGGGGCACTTTCCGACGACCGAACGCGTTAGCCGGCTGGCATCGAGCGTGAACAATGCGCAGACCGGATACAGGCGCCTCGAGTTTCTGCGCGAAGGATTGAAAGTGACGTTCACGCTGACGTTGACCGTTGTATTGATGCTATCACTGCTTGCAGCGATCTATGGCGCACTGGTGTTGTCCCGTCGGCTCGTAGCGCCGATCCAGGACCTCGTCGCCGGTACCCGCGCGGTCGCCGCCGGTGATTTCGACACGCGGCTGCCTTCGCCCTCGCGTGACGAGATCGGGTTTCTCATCAACTCCTTTAATGACATGACACAACGCCTGGCGGCTGCACGGCGCGAGACGCGCCTCAGCCAGGCGCTGGTCGAGGCTGAACGCGCAAATCTCGAAGTCATACTCGCGCGCCTTTCAACCGGCGTCGTCGCGATCGATCCGGATCTCCGCATACGCACGGCGAACCAGGCGTCCGGCGCGATTCTGAATGTCGATCTGGAGAGCCGCGCCGGCGAGTATCTGCCGGATATTGCGCGAGACGAACCGCTGCTCGACCAGTTCATCGACGTGGCGCGCGTGCACCTGGACGCCGGCGAAACGGAATGGCGCGAGCAAATCGTATTGCGCGGGGAAGTGGGGCGGCGCGTGCTGACCTGCGCATGCACGGCATTGCCGGGCGAAGGGGATCAGGCGGGCGGTTACGTCGTGGTATTCGACGATATAACCGGCTTGCTGCAGGCACAGCGCGATGCTGCGTGGGGCGAGGTTGCGCGGCGGCTGGCGCACGAGATCAAGAATCCGCTGACACCCATCCAGCTTTCCGCAGAGCGACTGCGCCGCAAGTATCTCGACACGATGTCCAGCGAAGAGGCGCAGATTCTCGATCGCGCGACTCACACTATCGTGCAGCAGGTGGAGGCCATGAAGGAGATGGTCAATGCCTTCAGCGATTACGCGCGAGCTCCCGATATGGACATCAACCGCTTCGACCTCGACAAACTCGTCCACGAAGTTGTCGACCTGTACCGCGCACAGGAGAGCGGCATCTTGATTGTCGTTACGTCGGATCCAACGATGCCGTTGCTCGAAGCTGACGAGGGGCGGGTACGCCAGATTCTGCACAACCTGTTGCGAAACGCCCTCGAGGCACTCGAGCATACGCCTGATCCGCGCATCGACGTACATGCGAGCGCCGCCGAGTTCGGTAGCGTCGAGTTTGCGCAGATCAAGGTCGAGGACAACGGGCCGGGCTTCGATGCAAGCGACATCAGCCAGGTGTTCGACCCTTACGTTACATCCAAGCCCAAGGGAACCGGGCTGGGTCTGGCGGTTGTCAAGAAACTGGTCGAGGAGCACATGGGCACGATCCACGCGGAAAACCGGAAGACCGGAGGCGCAGTCATCACTATAAGGCTGCCGATCAACGAGGCGGCGCGCGAGGCGATGATCGCGACGGGTACCAGCCGTAATGAGAAGAGGAGGGAAAGAGCATGAGCAATCCGCAGGTGCTCGTGGTCGATGACGAAGCCGACATTCGTGCGTTGATCCAGGAAATTCTGTCGGACGAGGGCTACGGCGTGACCGTCGCGGCCGACGCCGACGAGGCGAGGTCCGCGCGCAGTGAAGACAGTTTCGACCTGATACTTCTCGATATCTGGATGCCCGATACTGACGGCATAACACTGCTACGCGAGTGGTCTGACCAAGGCGACCTGAAATGCCCTGTCGTGATCATGTCCGGCCACGGCACGGTAGACACCGCGGTAGAGGCGACGCGGCTCGGCGCGCATGATTTCGTGGAGAAGCCGCTGTCGCTCGCGAAACTCTTGCGAACGGTCGAGGGTGCGCTGGAGTCGGCGGGCAGACAAGCGACCACGGGACGGGGCACCCTGCCTCCGCTGCCCGCCCCGGTCGGCCGCAGCGCACGGATGCAGGCGTTGCGTGACAAGGTCAAGCAATATGCCCGGCACGATGCGCCGGTACTCCTAAGTGGCGAGTCCGGAACCGGCCGCAGCGCGTTCGCACGCTACGTGCACGCCCTGAGCGGCCGTGCCGACGGTCCGCTGATCAGTATAACGGCGGCCTCACTAACGGAGCAGAACGCCGAGGAAAGCCTGCTCGGCAGCGAGCAGGACGGTGAGGTGCATATGGGCGCGTTCGAGAAAGCCAGCCAGGGCACGCTGATCATCGACGAACTGGCTGATCTCGACACCGCCGCCCAGAAGATACTGTTCGGCGTCCTCGAGGACGGCAGTTATACTCGCAAGGGTGGCGTGAGCACCGTACCGCTCGATGCAAGAGTCGTGGCTACCGTCGATGCGAGTTACGAAGACAAAGTACGTTCCGGTGAGTTACGCCGCGACCTCGTTGCGAAACTCGGCGTCCTGATGTTGCGCGTTCCACCACTCCGCGAGTATTCGGAAGATGTCCCGGAACTCCTCAACTATTACGTAGACAAGCTGGTCGACTCGGAAGGACTGGGATTTCGCCGTTTCAGCGTCGCCGCGCAGAACCGGCTCAGGAATTATCCGTGGCCAGACAATGTGCGCGAATTGAAGAACCTTGTCCGCCGCCTGCTGATATCCGAATCCGGCGAAGACATCTCGCTGCAGGAAGTCGAAGCGGAGGTGTCGAGTACGGCACCCGACGACGAGCCGCTGGTCAAGCAGGACCTTCTGGCCCTCCCTTTGCGTGAAGCGCGCGAACAGTTCGAGCGCGCCTACCTGCAACAACAGCTCGTGCTGTGCGATGGCAAAGTGGGGCAGCTGGCGAAACGCGTCGGCATGGAACGAACACACCTGTACCGCAAGCTGCGCTCCCTGGGCGTCGACTTCAAATCGATCGGCAGCGAGGACTGAGGACTGGCGGGCTCCTCACGTCGCGGTTCGAATACCGCTGCTACGATGGGTCTTCGGGAAATGTGCGACGCGTTACGGGGGGGCGGTCGGTGGGGGTGATGCGGCCGTCGGGGTGGAAGGTGAGCCCCGGGTTGCCGAAGTCCTCGATGCTCAGCCCGCGTATCAGCTTGAGAGCCCGGCCTGCGGGGTCCAGCGTCGGGCCGGCCGGGCGTAACTGGTGGGTCGAGATGATCTCGCCGTCGACGAAGCGGCCCTCGTCGTCGAGCGTGACGATTAAGATGGGCGCCACGCCCTTGATGCCGGCGACGCTGATCCCGTAATAGGTTGCGAAATTACCGAGGCTGTAGGCGATCACACGGTCGTTGTAGCGCTCCATGGCCCGGACGACATGCGGTCCGTGACCGACAACGAGATCGGCGCCGGCATCGACCACCATGCGGGCGAAGCGCACGACGTCGCCGCGCGGTTCACCGTAATACTCCTCGTCGGCGAACGGCAGGCGGGTGACGTCACGCCCCTCCGCGCCGCCGTGGAACGACACGATGACAATATCGTGCGTCGCGGCGAATTGCTGCACGGTCTGCTCCGAGCGTGGGTAATCGAGCAGCATGTTCGAGTTCTTCGTGACGGCATAGGCAAGCACCGCAATGCGCAACCCTTTGGCCTCGAAGCTCGCGAAGTCTCCCTCTCTCCCGGAGTGGTATATGCCCGCGTTAGTCAGTGCCTGCATTGTCGTGGTCCGGCCTTCTTCACCGAAGTCACGCGCGTGATTATTCGCGAGGCTAAGCACGTCGAAGCCCGCGGCCCGGTAGTGGAAGGCGTAACGAGTCGGCGAACGAAAGAGGTAGCAGGCTTTGGGATTGCTGCATTTTTTGCCCGGCTCGCCGCCGTCGACGAGCACCCCTTCGAGATTGCCGAATGCTATGTCGACCGGCCAGAGCCAGGGCGCTACGCCGGCGAGGAACCCGACGCCGTCGTCGTCGGGCAGGTGGTTCTCGGGGTAATCGGTACCGATCATCATGTCGCCGACCGCGGCGATGCTGATCGTGGTTCTTGCGCGCGGTGGCTCGACCGGCTCAGTGGGCGCGACAGCGTCAGGCGTGCGAGCGGCTTCCGGCCCTGCAGTTTCCGGCGGAGCAGGTACCGGCGCGGTCGTCGAGCAGGCCGTGAGCCAGCCAAGCGTGAGCGCCGTCAGGCAATGCCGCAGTCTATCCACCTAATCGAATGCGGATGACGTCGATCTTTGCGGCGCGCAGGCGGCTGCGCAGCAAATTCAGTTCTTCGAGGTCGTCCGTCGGGCCGATGCGCACGCGGTGGTAGGTCTTGTCGTCGATCGTGACGCGCTGAATGTTCGACTCGATACCGTGCAGGGCGAGTTCTGCGCGGCGCCGGTCTGCATCCTCGAAACGTGTGAAGGAACCTGCCTGCAGGATGTACAGGCCGGGTTTGACGATCGCGCGCGGCTCGACGTCGACCTCGACGTCCGGTTCCTGTTCGGGAATAACGACCTCGAAGTTCGGCAGCATGTCGTAAAAGGTGAATCGACTCTCCGCCGGCTCTTCCTCCGCCATGCCGGCAACCGGTATCTCCTCACCGTTATCGTCGATGGCGCTCTCGAGGCTCGCGGGTTGCCTGGCAACCGGTGGTGGCGCCGCCGGCTTTCCATCCCGGACGTATATCGCGAACGCGACCGAGAGGCCGATCGCCAGGCCGAAAAGCATCCAGGCCCAGCCCGGATACTCCTGCTTCTTTTTGGGCGCCTTGCGCCGCTTGCTGCGTTTCTTTGCCATTACATCGAATCGGGCGCGGATACGCCAAGGATCGTCAGGCCGTTGGCAATGACCTGGCGCGTTGCCGCGCACAGGCTGAGGCGTGCATCGCGCAGCGTGTCGTCGCCGACAATAAAGACATGTGCGTTGTAATAGGTATGGAAATCATTGGCCAGGTCGCGCAAATAGTGGACCAGGTGCTGTGGCGCGAGATTGCTCGCGGCCAGGTCGATAACTTCCGGATACCGGCTCAGCGTCGTCATCAGTGCCTGCTCCTGTGGCTCCTCGAGCAGCGCCAGGTTGGCGCAGTGGTCGGGGCCGTCCCAACTGAGGTTTTTCTCCTCGAGCTGGCGGAACACGCTCGCGATGCGCGCATGCGCGTACTGGATGTAGTACACGGGATTGTCGTTCGACTGGGACTTTGCGACGTCGAGATCGAAGTCGAGGTGCTGGTCGTGGGAACGCGAGACATAGAAGAATCGAGCAGCGTCGTTGCCGACGTCGGCCCGTAACTGCCGAAGCGTGTCGAACTCTCCGCTGCGCGTCGACATCTGGACCTTTTTGCCACCACGGTACAACGCGACGAACTGCACGAGCTGCACCTCGAGATCTTCTGCGCGGTAGCCCATTGCTTCGAGTCCCGCTTTCACGCGGGTCACGTAGCCATGATGATCTGCGCCGAGAATGTCGATGAGGCGGTCGAATCCGCGCTCGCGCTTGTCGAAATGGTAGGCAATATCCGAAGCGAAGTATGTTTTGGCGCCGTTTTCCCTTACCACGACGCGGTCCTTCTCGTCGCCGAAATCGCTCGCCCGGAACCAGGTAGCGCCATCCTTCTTGTAAAGCATGCCGCGCTCTTCGAGTACGGCGAGCGCATCATTGATGCGGTGGCTTTTCGTCAGGCTTTGCTCGGAGAACCAGCGATCGAAGGTGACACCGAACTCGGCGAGGTCTTCCTCGATATCGTCGCGGATGCTGTCGAGCGCCTGCTGGCGTAAGCGATCGAAGCCGTCTTCGCCAAGCAGTTCGTTCGCGCGACCGATGAGTGCGCCGATGTGTGCCTCCTTGTCGCCGTCTGGCGCATCGGCAGGAATACCGTCGAGGACGCTTTCTGCATCGACGGCATCGAGCCCCTCGGTATTTATGGCAGCGGCGATATCCCGAATGTAGTCACCCCGGTAACCCGCGGCGGGAAACGGCACGACGGTGCCCTTCGTCTCCAGCCAGCGTAGCCAGACGCTCACACCGAGAATATCCATCTGACGTCCGGCATCGTTGACGTAGTACTCACGGTGGACGGGGTAACCGACGGTCTCGAGCAGGTTGCCGACGGTCGCGCCGTAGGACGCAAGCCGGCCGTGGCCGACGTGCAGGGGACCGGTCGGGTTCGCGGACACGAACTCGAGCAGGATGCGTGGAGCCCCTTTCGGTACATGTCGGCCGTAATCCTCGCCCTTGTCGAGGATCGTCTGTATTTCTGCGTGGAAGGCGACCGGGCTCAGGTAGAAATTGATGAAACCGGGGCCGGCAATCTCGACCTTGTCTACCTGGTCGGTAGCGGGCAGTTGTTCCGCGATGGCGGCAGCGATATCGCGGGGGCTGCGGCGTGCGGGCTTCGCGAGCCGCATCGCAATGTTGGACGCGAAGTGCCCATGAGCGGCATCACGGGTGCGCTCTATCGTGCTCTCCGCCGCGAGCCCCCCGGCTGCATCGGCAAGGTCGGGCAGGCGGGACAGAGCGTCGTCGAGAAATTTCGCTATCGCGGACTTCATTGAATCGGAGCGTGCAGGCCGGGGTGCGTTTGAAGAGCTGACTCTTTTGCGAGCCGGCGATTCTACCCGGTTATTCGCTCCCGCGCCCGGCTAGTGTCCTGTCGGACTAGAACAGCTCGACCGGGTCGACGTCGATGGACCAGCGAACTTTGCGCGCAGCGGGATCCGCCTCCAGCATGGGTCGCAGCTCACGCAGCACCTCGTGCAGTGCGCGGCGATCGGTGCTCTGCAGCAGGAGTTGCGCGCGATAGCGGCCGGCACGGCGCGCCATCGGTGCGTCGACTGGGCCCAGCACCCTCAATCGGCCGTGCGCAAGCCCGGCAACGAATCCGGCGGCAACGTCGAGGAAGGCATGAGCGTCGCTGCGGCGCGTCGCTGCAGAGCGCAAGAGTGCGAGCCGCGAGAATGGCGGCCAGTTTGCCAGGCGGCGCTCCTCGAGAGCATCCTGCGCGACACCCGCGTAGCCGCCCTCGATCAGCCGCTGCCAGAACGGATGCGCGGGAAACGCCGTCTGGATGATGACTTCGCCGATTCTGCTTTCCCGGCCAGCGCGTCCGGCCACCTGGATGATGGACTGCGCGAGTCGCTCGGCGCTGCGAAAGTCGGTACCGAAGAGGCCCTGGTCGGCATTGACGATGCCGACCAGGGTGAGTTTCGGAAAATGGTGGCCCTTCGACAGCATCTGGGTGCCGACGAGTATGTCGGCCTCGCCGCGGGTCGCACGCTGCAGCGCTTCACCCATCGCCCCCTTCCGTTGCGTGCTGTCGCTGTCGATACGCATGACCCGGCGGTCGGGATAGCGGCGCACGAGCACGTCTTCCAGTCGCTGGGTGCCTTCGCCGAGTGGCCGCATTGCCGCGCCGCACTCACCACAATGCTCGTCGAGCGGCCTGGCGTTGCCGCAGTGATGACAGCGCAGGCGCCTGTCCTTCGCGTGCACCGTCATGCGTGAGTCGCAACGCGGGCACTCCGCGACATGACCGCAGCCGGAACAGATGAGCGTCGGTGCGAAGCCGCGGCGATTGAGGTAGATCAGCGCCTGCCCCGAATCGGCCAGGTGCTCCGAAATCGCGGCTGCAAGCGGCTCGCTCAGGCCCTCCGCCGACGCGGTTTTGCCGAGGTCGACGATTCTCAGCTCCGGCGGTCTCGCGGCGCCGGCGCGACGCGGCAGGCTCAGGTGGCTGTAATTGCCTGCTGCACAGTGGTGCAACATCTCGAGCGTCGGCGTTGCCGAGCCGAGAACGATGGGAATGTCGAGATGCTTGGCCCGTACGATCGCGAGATCCCGGGCGGAGTAGCGGAAGCCTTCCTGCTGTTTGAACGAATGGTCGTGTTCCTCGTCGACGATGATCAGGCCCGCATCCTGCATCGGCGTAAACACGGCCGAGCGCGTGCCGACGACGAGCTTCGCGTCGCCGTTTCGTGCCTGCCGCCACGAGCGCAGCCGTTCGAGGTCCGAGAGGCCCGAATGCAGCAACGCGGGTTCGATGCCGAGCCGCGTCCTCAGCCGGGTGACGAGCTGCGGCGTGAGGCCGATCTCGGGCACCAGCACCAGGACCTGCCGTCCGGCAGCGATGGCCTCGCCGATGAGGTGCAGGTAGACCTCTGTCTTGCCGCTGCCGGTAACGCCATCGAGGATGTTCGCGTGAAAGCCCGTTGCCGCACGGATCTCGATCACCGCAGCCTGCTGGTCTGCGTTGAGTTTCGGGCCGGCAGCCGCTGCGCCGCGCGGCGGCGGTTCCGGGTCGTCGGCGCGCATCTCGAACTCGGTTACGAGGCCTTTGCCCGCGAGCGCCCTGAAGCTGCGACGCCACGCCGGCATCTGCTCGGTGAGCGAGTCGACGTCGATGCCGTTACCGCCTGCATCGAGCAGCAATGTGAGCAATTCAGCCTGTCGTGGCGCCTTTTTCGCCAGTGCCTCGATATCGAGGACCCGGGCAGCATCGCTGGCCCCGACATGGCGCAGCAGCGGGTTTATCGGCCTGCCCTGGCGCAACAGGGCCGGAATCGCCGCCGCGGCAACTTCCCCCACCGGGTGATGGTAGTAGTCACTCGCAAACCTGAGGAGCCAGAGGTCTTCCTCGCGCAAGAGCGGGGCGTTATCGAGCACGTCGAGCACGCGCCGGATCCTGTTCCGTGGCAGCGCGCTGTCGGCAGCGTGGGCAATCACCAGACCGACCTGGCGCTGCTTGCCGAACGGCACGCGCACGCGCGCGCCCGGCGGCGGGCGGCATCCATCATCGGGTGGCAGATAGTCGAACAGTCGCGAGAGCGGCACGTTGATGGCGACTTTGAGAACCGAAAGCTTGCCCACGATTTTCCAGTGAAAACAAGGTTTAAGGGTACGCCTGTGGCCCTTTCTTGACATAAGCCCGGGCGCGAAAAACCGCATGCGCCTGTCAACCAAGCGCGTGACGAGGCGTTATTTCTGTAGCGACAAGTTAGATGACCTCCTGAGGGAGTCAAGAGGAGTTCGCGATGGATCGGCAATCGGCCTGGGCAGGGAGCAGTGGCAGGTGAGCGCCTACGCTGGTGTTTTTGCGGTATCGTGCAGCCGCGGGCAACCGAAAGAGGCGACGACGCTGCGGCGCGAACAGCAACTCAACCAGTTCCTGGCGAGCGTGGAGCGCCGTGCGCTGCGCTTCGCGGAGATCGCGGTGCGCGACCGGGACGAAGCGCTCGACCTCGTGCAGGATGCGATGATCAAGCTGGCGCGAAACTACGCGGGCCAGCCCGAAGCGGAATGGACGCCGCTGTTCTACCGCATCCTGCAGAACGGGATTCGCGACTGGCATCGGCGGCAGACGGTCAGGAAGCGCGTGATGGTGTGGTTCGGCCGCACGTCGGACCCGGAAGACGATTACGATCCGGTTGCGCAGGCGCCCGATCCGATGGGACGGACGCCCGACGAGCAGATCGAGGCGCGGCAGGCCATGCAGAAACTGGAGCAGGCCGTCGCGGATCTGCCCGCCAGGCAACGCGAGGCATTTATGCTGCGCACCTTCGAAGGCCTCGACGTCGCCGGAACAGCGGTTGCGATGGGCTGCAGCGGAGGCAGCGTTAAAACACATTATTCCCGGGCGGTGCATACGCTTCGGGAAGTGTTGGGAGAGTACTGGCAATGAAGAAGCCAATCGATGAAGAACAGCTGAGAAATCAGGCTAAAGCGCTTTTCGACGACAGCGTGGAGCGGCTTGATGCAGCGACATTGTCGCGCCTCAACCAGGGCCGGCAGAAGGCGCTGCAGGAAATCCATGCTGCGGAGCGCGCCGGCCAATGGGCGCGCTGGGTACCTGCTGGCGGTCTCGCGGCTGCAGCCGTCGTCGCGGTCGTCGTCTGGCAGGGCGCACCCGTCGAACACAGCGCACCGGCGCCGGATGCCGCAACGGATTTCGAGATCCTGCTGAGCGAGGACAGCCTGGACATGCTGGAAGACCTCGAGTTTTACAGCTGGATGGATGCGGCGAACCTGGATTCCGGCAGCGATGTCGGTTAGCAGCGGATGGCGAAACGCTCTGCTGTGTCTCGTGTTTGGCGCCACGGGCGTGTCGTTTGCAGCCGATGCAGAGGAACCGGAGATGGAGTTTCTTGAGTACCTTGGGCTTTGGGAAGAAACGGACGAGGAATGGCTGATTGTGGATCACCAGCTGAGCCTCGAGTCCGAGAAACGGATCGATCCCGTACCGGAAGGTGAAGAATCGACGGAGGACGACGATGAGAGTTAGAGATTTTGTCGCGGTAGCTACAGCCGTCATGCTGCTGGCCGGTTCCGTGGCGCTTGCCGATGAACACGGCGTCGCCTGGAACGCGCTGAGCAGCGAGCAGCAGCAGGTGCTGAACCGCTTTGCAGAGAGCTGGGATTCGTTGCCGGCGGACCGTCAGTTGCGGCTGTCTCGAGGCGCGGAGCGCTGGTCCAGCATGACGCCGCAGCAACGCGAGCAGGCACAGCAGCGTTTTTCGCAGTGGCGGGAGCTGCCGGACGACCGCCGTCGTCAGATTCGGCAGCGTTGGGAAGAGTTCAATAACCTGCCGCCCGACGAGCGCCGCCGGATCCGTGAGAACTACCAGCGCTATCGCGAGCTCTCGCCCGAGCAACAGAGGCAGCTGCGCGACCGCTTTCATCGCATGACGCCCGAGCAGCGAAATCGCCTCCGCGATCGATTACGCGACATGACGCCGGAACAGCGCCAGCGCGTGCGCGACCGGATGTCGCGCGACCGCCGCGGCTGATCGCCACCACCCAGAAACAGAAAGGCGCCGATGAGGCGCCTTTTCTTTTGTCTGCTCTAGGGGATTTCCGAGACTCGCAATATCTGTGATGCGCCGGGCATTGTTGATAGAGTAGCCCCCCATCCCAAACCGGCACGATCACCGGAGGCCATGAATGAAGATCGGTGTACCGAGAGAAACCCATCCAGGCGAGCGCCGCGTGGCAACTACTCCCGACGTCGCTGCCGAGCTGCAGAAGCTCGGGTACGACGTAATGGTCGAAAAGGACGCAGGTGCTACAGCAAGCTTTTCCGATGAAGCTTACACAGAGGCCGGTTGCAGCATTGCGGGCTCCACCGCCGATATCTGGTCAGACGCAGACATTATTCTCAAGGTGCGCCCGCCCGAAGGTGACCAGGCCACGGGCCTGAAGGATTCGCAGACGCTGATCAGTTTCCTGTACCCCGGACAGAACCCGGAACTGCTTGAACAGCTGACCAAGAGCGGCGGCACAGCGCTCGCGATGGACAGCGTGCCGAGAATTTCGCGGGCGCAGAAAATGGATGCGCTGAGCTCGATGGCGAACATCGCCGGTTATCGCGCGGTCATCGAAGCGGCGCAGCATTTCGGGCGCTTCTTCACCGGGCAGATCACGGCCGCAGGCAAGGTGCCGCCGGCCAAGATCATGGTCATCGGCGCCGGTGTCGCGGGCCTTGCGGCGATCGGCGCCGCGAAAAGCATGGGCGCAATCGTCCGGGCTTTCGATACCCGCCCGGAAGTGAAGGAGCAGGTCGAGAGCATGGACGCTGAATTCCTGATGCTGGATTTCGAGGACGAGGACGGTTCCGGCGAAGGCGGCTATGCCAAGGTCATGAGCGACGAGTTCATCAAGGCCGAGATGGCGCTTTTTGCCGAGCAGGCCAAAGACGTCGACATCATCATTACCACCGCGCTGATTCCCGGCAAACCGGCGCCGCGGCTGATCACCGCGGAGATGGTCGAGTCGATGAAGGACGGCAGCGTGATCGTCGATCTCGCCGCAGAGCAAGGTGGCAACTGCGAGCTCACCGAGCCCGATGCGGTGGTCGTGCGTAACGGCGTGTCGATCATCGGCTATACCGACCTGCCGAGCCGCCTCGCCGCGCAATCGAGCCAGCTGTACGCGACCAACCTGCGGCACCTGCTTACGGATATGACGCCTGAAAAGGACGGCAATCTCGCGCTGGACCTCGAAGACGAGGTCGTGCGCGGGGCCACGGTATGCACGGGCGGTGAGACGCTGTGGCCGCCGCCACCGCCGAAGATATCGGCAGCGGCGCCGGTAAAAGCGGAGCCCGCACCCGCGCCCGTCGTCGAGGAGAAGAAACCCTCACTCGCGGGACCGATCATGATGGCGGCTATAGGTGGCCTGGCGCTGTTAGGGCTCGGCGCCGTCGCGCCGCCGTCGTTCATGGCGCATTTCACGGTCTTCGTGCTGGCCTGCTTCGTGGGTTACATGGTGATCTGGAACGTGACCTCGGCGCTGCACACGCCGCTCATGAGTGTCACGAACGCGATCTCGAGCATCATCGTGATCGGTGCACTGCTGCAGATCAGTTCGGATGTGCCCCTGATCAAGTGGATAGCGGTAGGCACCGTGCTGATTACTTCCGTCAATATATTTGGCGGTTTTGCAGTCACTCGCCGCATGCTCGAAATGTTCAGGAAGTGAGGTCGTGATGTTTGAGGTAAACCAAGGAATCATCCAGGTCTCGTACATCATCGCGACCATTCTGTTCATTCTCGCGCTCGGTGGCCTGTCCAACCAGGAGACCGCCCGGCGCGGCAACTGGTATGGCATCGTCGGCATGGCCATTGCACTCGTCGCGACCCTGGTGGGCGATGTCACGCAGAATCTTGAACTGCTGATCGTGGCGCTCCTGATCGGTGGCAGCGTAGGCATCATCGCCGCAAGGCGGGTCCAGATGACGCAAATGCCGGAACTGGTTGCCATCCTGCATAGCCTCGTCGGTCTGGCTGCGGTTGCAGTCGGCTTCGCCAACTTCATGGATCCGGAACGGCTGTCTCACTACGTTGGTGTCGAACTGACCATTCACGACGTCGAAACCTACCTCGGTATCCTGATCGGTGCGGTGACCTTCTCGGGTTCCGTGATCGCGTTCGGCAAATTGTCCGGGCGCATGAGCGGTAACCCGCTGCTCCTGCCCGCGCGGCACTGGCTGAACCTGCTGCTTCTGCTCGGCGCGATCTGGTTCGGTTACCAGTTCGTCCAGCAGTCGGTGGCCGGGGGCGGTATTGCTCCGCTCGTCATCATGACGATCATCGCGTTGCTGTTTGGCATCCACATGGTAATGGCGATCGGCGGCGCCGACATGCCCGTTGTCGTGTCCATGCTCAACAGCTACTCGGGCTGGGCGGCGTCGGCGACCGGCTTCATGCTCGGCAACGACCTTCTCATCGTGACCGGTGCGCTCGTCGGTTCGAGTGGCGCGATCCTCAGCTACATCATGTGCCGCGCGATGAACCGCAAGTTCCTCAACGTCATAGCCGGCGGCTTCGGCACCGGCGGTGGCGCCGCGGCCAAGAGTGGTGGCCAGGAGGGCGAAGTAATTCCGATCGACGCTCAGGAAGCCGCAGCCCTGCTCGGCAACGCCAAGGAAGTAATGATCGTGCCGGGTTACGGCATGGCCGTCGCGCAGGCGCAGCACGTGGTGCACGAGATAACGACCGTGTTGCGGGACAAAGGCGTCAACGTGCGCTTCGGTATCCACCCGGTTGCAGGGCGCATGCCGGGGCACATGAACGTCCTGCTCGCTGAAGCAAAGGTGCCGTATGACATCGTTTTCGAAATGGATGAGATCAACGACGATTTTCCCGATGTCGACGTCTCGATAATCATCGGCGCAAACGACATCGTGAATCCGTCCGCGCAGGAAGAACCGGACAGCCCCATCGCCGGTATGCCCGTACTCGAAGTCTGGAAAGGCAAAACGACCATCGTGCTGAAGCGCAGCATGGCGACCGGCTATGCCGGCGTGCAGAACCCGCTGTTCTTCAAGGAGAATACGCGCATGTTGTTCGGCGATGCCAAGGACAGCCTAGACAATGTCTTCAAGGCGCTCTGAGCAACTGTCATAAAGCAGTCACACTGGTCTCGAATAATCATCAACAATTAGACGTTGTCTGTTGATTTTTGAGGCGCGATCGGCAAACTAGCGTTAAGCGGCCCGCGGAATTGCCGCAGGCCGCGCAACCTGGGCTCGAAAGGTGTGCCTATGCTGGCTGGAGTTGCATCCGATATCTCGCAACAGGTTCTGAGAACCGACGTTGCCGGAATGCCGCTCGAATGGATTGACTACCGCGAAGCGGTTCGTCTCTACCACGCGGAGCAGGTAGCGTACGACTGTGGCACGCTCCTCTACACGGTGTTCGGCGGCTACAGTTCGCTGGACGGCCGCCGCAGCAAGGTCGACGTCAACTCCATCATCGCCACGCACGGCACCAGCCAGAGCCTTTCACGCAACCGCGACAAGTACATTCCACCGTTGAATAACCGGACGTTGTTCAAGCGCGACGGTAACCTGTGCCTTTACTGCGCCATGCGGTTCCCCACGCGGGACCTGACCCGGGACCACATTACGCCGCTTTCGCGCGGGGGCAGCGACAACTGGAACAACGTCGCGACGGCCTGCCGCCGCTGCAACAACTACAAAGGCGGCCGTACACCGGAACAAGCCGCGATGCAGCTTATCGCCGTGCCGTTCACGCCGACTTACGCCGAGTACATTTACCTGAAAGGCCGGCGAGTGCTGGCTGACCAGATGCAATACCTGCTCGCGCACATACCGCGATCGAGCCCGCTGCATGCCCGGCTGACCGATCACCTGTTCTCGGGCGAGGACGTCATCGACACGCACTTTCACGATTAATTAGCCTGGTACAGGCAGCCGGGAATTTCTCTCGGTCATGGCTCCCTTCGGTCCGCTTTACTTCCCTCGAGAAACACCCGGCTGCCCTCCGGCCAACGGCGAGACCTGTGGTGCAACGCAATCGCCACTGTGCCTGCTCGTCGCAGGCTCGGCTATACTCGGTGCATGCAGTATCTGATCGATGCCAGCGTCTATGTCTTCCGCGCCTACTATTCAATGCCGGACGACATGGTCGACGCCGATGGCAACCCCATCAACGCTTTGTACGGTTTCGCGAGGTTTCTCGGTGATTTCGTCGAGCGGGTCAACCCGGAACACGTCGCCGTCGCATTCGATGAGAGCCTGACTACGTCTTTCCGTACCCGCATCTACCCCGAATACAAGGCGAATCGCGAGCCGGCGCCCGAGGAACTCAAACGCCAGTTTTCGCAATGCCGGCGCTTCGTCAGCGCCCTGGGGCTCATGAGCTGCGCCGACCCCCTGTACGAAGCCGACGATCTCATTGGCACGCTCGTCGAACACGGGCGCCGCGCAGGCCGTCCGTCGACGATCGTGAGCCGCGACAAGGACCTCACGCAGCTGCTGACCAAGGAAGACGTGTTCTGGGACTTCGCGGGCAAAGGCAAGCTCGGCTACGACCACATCCCGGAAGTCTTCGGCGTGTGGCCGGAGCAGATCGCGGATTTTCTCGCGCTGGCCGGCGACAGCGTCGACAACATACCGGGCGTGCCGGGTGTGGGGAAGAAGACAGCGACGGCGCTTCTCGGGCATTTCGGCACGCTTGACGAGATATTCGATCACCTCGACCGTGTCCACGAGGTGCCCGTACGCGGCGCGAAGACGCTTGGTGCCAGGCTGGAGGCGCACCGGGATGCGGCGATGCTGGCGCGGCAGCTCACGGGCATCGCCTGTGACGCACCGATCGAGGATCCCGAGACGAATCTGCGTCGCTCGATGCCCGACCTCGGCGCGATCAATGCGCTTTTTGACGAAGCGAACATCGGCACAGCGTTGCGACGGCAGGCAGAACGGGTCTCAGACCTCAGCCGATTCTGACGATGCCCGGTCGCGGCGACGCTTTTATCAAGACCGGACCCGCGAGTGCGCTCGACATGTTCGAGGCAGAAGTCGAAGGCCTGCGCGAGCTGGCGCTCGCGAGCGCGATCCGCGTCCCGGCCGTGATCGACTGCGGAGTCGAGGACGGCAAGGCATTTATCGCGCTGGAGAGACTGCACTTCGAGCCGGCAACACGCGCAGCGGAAACCCTGTTCGGCCAGCAGCTCGCTACGCTGCACCGCCACAGCGCGAAACGGCACGGCTGGCATCGCGACAATACGATAGGCCCGACTCCGCAGCACAACCCCTGGACGAAGGGCTGGGTAGAGTTCTTCCGTGAAAATCGGCTGCGCTTCCAGCTCGAGCTTGCCGCGCGCAACGGTTATTCGGGGGAACTGCAGACACTCGGCCTCACGCTGGCAGACCACCTCGAGGACTTGTTCGGGGATTACCGGCCGCAACCATCGCTATGCCACGGCGATCTCTGGAGCGGCAACTGGGGCGTAGCCGACGGGGTACCCGTGATATTCGATCCTGCGGTCTATTACGGCGACCGCGAATCCGACATCGCGATGACGATGTTGTTCGGCGGTTTCGGGCGCGCGTTCTACCGCGCCTACGAAGAGCGCTGGCCGATGGCGGGGGGTCACGAGCGGCGGCTGCAACTCTACCAGCTCTACCACGTGCTGAATCACCTCAACCTGTTCGGCTCGGGGTACCTCGGCCAGGCGCTGAAACTGCTCCAGGCCCTGGCGCAGCGCCCGGCGACTTAGCCGAACCGGTCCTCGATTTCGCTCGGGTCGACATCCTCGTCGACCTCGATGGCTTCGCCGAGAAAGTCCTCGGTGAAGAGGAACAACTGGGTGCCTTCCGGGGCGGTGAGCACCATGAAAGCGCCTTCGAATCCGGGGAACTCTTTCGCCGCCAGGCCGCGCGCTTCGATGAGGTGTTTGAGCGCCGATTTGTCCTGGCACTTGAAGCAAAGTGACGGGCGCTCGAGCGCGATGCTTTCGGACAGGCCGAGGGCGATTCCGCCCGCGTCGAAACGCATGTGCACCGTCGGCTCCTCGCGCATGTTCAGGATAGAACCGGCGACCGGGCCCCAGAAGTGAGCCGAGCGCATGGCGTCCCGAACCGGCAACGTCAGTTCGAACCATGTACCGCAGGCCGAATCGTTGTCGTCTTCGTCATTGCCGTGGAAGGTGCGTGCCTCGAGAATCGTGATGAGGTGATTGTCGCGATCGTTTACGCCGATCTCGTTGAAACGTTCCTCGCCGAGGTGCATGAAGCTGAACTCGAAACCGTGATCAGCCATGGAGCGTGCATGCCGTGCGAGATCCGGCTGTACGAAGGTTATCGCGGGCGAGTCGAACTCGCGGTCGTGAATTCCGATGCAGAGCACGCCGTCACTGACGACGGCATATTTGTGTGGGTAGACGTCGGCGGTCTCGAGCTCGGAAAAGCCGAGTGTCTTGTACCAGAGCAGGGATTCCACGACGTCCTTTGCCCGGACGCTGACTTCAAGGAATCGCCCGATTCCGCTCAACGATCGGCCCCCATTGCCAGTGCCCTTTCGCGTGACTTGTCGCGCTCCCGGGCCGCCTCGCTTTCACTCCAGTCCGGCGACGCCTCCGGCCAGCCTCCGGAGTGTTTTTCTACGAGGCGCGCGAGAAAGGCGACGTGGTCGTCGCGTGCGTTAAGAGCCGGTATGTAGTGCAGGTCGCCACCACCGGCTTCGCGGAAGATGTCGCGATTCTGCATGGCAGTTTCCTCGAGTGTCTCCAGGCAGTCCGCGGCGAAACCGGGGCAGAGCACGTCCAGCCGCTCGAGCCCGCTACGGCCCAGTTCCGCGATAGTTTCGTCCGCATAGGGTTTCAGCCATTCCGCTTTGCCGAGGCGCGACTGGAACGCGACCTGGCAGTCGTCGCCGGACAGATCCAGGGCGTTCGCAAGCAGCCGGGCCGTCTTCTGGCACTGGCAGTGATAGGGGTCGCCTTTGAGCAGCGTCTGTTTCGGGACGCCGTGAAACGACAGCAGTAGCTGGTCACCGCGTCCGTACTGCTCCCAGTAATCCCTGACGCTGGCCGCAAGTGCTGCGATGTAACCGGGCGCATCGTGGTAGTGATTGATGAAGCGCAGTTCCGGAACCCAGCGTCGCCTGGAAAGCGCCGCCGTTACCGCTTCGAATACCGATCCCGTCGTCGTGCCGGAGTACTGTGGATACAGCGGCAATACGACGATGCGTCTTACACCTTCCGCATAGAGCTTGTCGAGCGCTGCCGGTATCGACGGGCTGCCGTAGGACATGCCGAGTTCGGCGCGGACCGGCCCGGAGAAGCGCTGCTTCAATTTGTCCTGCAAAGATCGCGTAATGTCCTCAGAGATACGCAACAGCGGCGACCCGTCCTCGGTCCAGATCTTTGCGTACGCCTCGGCCGATCGCTTCGGCCTGAACGGCAGGATGAAGCCGTACAGGATCATCAGCCATATGGGTCTCGGGATCTCGACGACGCGAGGGTCGGACAGGAACTCGCGCAGGTAGCGACGCACGGCGCCGGGCGACGGGTCGTCGGGCGTTCCCAAATTGACGACGAGCACGCCGAGTGACTCGGGGCTGCCGTGTTCATACGCGGGCGTTGACTGGAAGGTCGGCATAAACCTGGAGGCCGGTAAGCGAACGGCGTAACACTACTGCAAAGGCTCGTTGCGTGCCACCGCTGCCGGCAGCGCGAGTCGCTATAATCGACTGTCCCGACATACATTTACCACGGCACCGACCCATGGAACCTAACCCGCCCGATCCCGGCGACTATCCCGATCGCTGGACCCTGATACGTGATCTCGTAGTGTTGCAGGCAAAACTCATTGTGGACGGGTTTCGCGACCTGCTGCTGGTGCCGGCCTCGCTGGTCGCGGGCATCTGGAGCCTCGTCAGCGGTGACAAGGACCGGCCCGGATCGCAGTTCTACCAGCTCATCAGCCTCGGCAAGCAAAGCGAGCTCTGGATCGACCTGTTCAAAGCGTACGAACATGCACCCGGGGACGTGCGGCGGGAGCACGAATTGGCCGTAAGCAACCTGGATGAACTCGTCGCAAAGCTGGAGACGTTTGTCGTGGACGAATACGAGCGTGGTGGTGTGACGGCGCAGGCGAAGGAGCGCATCGACAAAGCCCTCGACGCCATCCAGCGGCGCCACCACCCCTGACTCGACCCTCCCCCTGCGCGCCTCGCCGGCCGCTCTCCGCCATGACTCGCCGTTGGATGCTGGATGCAGGCGCCCCGGGGAATTTCTCTCCCTCATGGCTCGCTTCGCTGCGCTTTACTTCGGTCGAGAAACACCCCGGGGCGCCTGCTCGTCGCGACGCAGTCTGACGGAGCCCGGTTCGGGAGCCGCTCCTACAGCCTGTCAGTGCGATGCGGCCGCGCGGCGTGTTCCTCGATGGAAGTAAAGCGCAGCTGCGCGCAGCGCAGCGAGCCATGACGGAGAGGAATACGCCTGCGGCCGCACAATTGATGGCAAATCATTTTTCGACGTCGCGGCCGGAGAGCAGGTCGTCGATGGTGGGCGGCGGGTGGTCGGGGCCCATGCGGCCGGACTTGAGGCGCGCGATGTAATCCTTGTAGGCGCGCATCGCCTGGTAACCGAAGAACCAGCAGATCGGGATATTGGCGCATACCAGTACGCCCGTGCCGACGCCGGTGAAGTTGTCGAGGTCGGCGGCACTTTCGACAAACCCGAGCGTCGCGACGAAAACCAGTACGCAGTAAATGATCCTGTAGGCCAGCACCGGCTTCTCGCCGGCCAGGAACACCACGCCCTGCTCGCCGTAGTAGGCCCAGGAGATGATCGTGGAGATGGCGAACATCCAGGCGGCGATCGTTATGAGCCATTTCCCGAGGCCGGGCGTCACGCTGTCGAAAGCTTTCGCCGTTAGCTCGGCGCCGACGTAGGAGCGATACAGGCCGTCGCCTACAATGCTCGGCTCGACGTCGCTGACGAACGGATCCCATTGAACGACGTATCCGTCAGTGCGGTCACTGACGGTGCCCTCCAGCCTGTATTGGTTGAATCCGCCGTCACGTTCGTGAGCGGCGACGACGAGGACCACGCGTTCGCCATCGCGCCATTCACTACCCTCGACCGGCGAATCCTCGAACTGCCAGCCCGCGTCGGTAGTGTTTACCGTAGGCAGGGTGTCGAGCGCATCGTCGGGAGCGCGATTCCACACCCCGGTCGACAAAATGATCAACGCCGTAAAAGTGCAGACTACGATCGTATCGATAAACGGTTCGAGTCCGGCAACGATGCCTTCGCGGGCAGGCTCATCGGTTTTCGCGGCCGCGTGTGCCATTGGTGACGAACCCTGGCCCGCCTCGTTGGAGAAGATGGCGCGCTTCATGCCAAACACGAAAGCGGCGCCCGCGGTGCCGCCAATGAATGCGCCCGCGGATTCCGTCGGCACGAATGCGGACTTGACGATGAGCAGCAACATCGCCGGGATCTCGGCCACGTGCACACTGAGCACGTAGATGCCAGCGAGCAGGTAGAGGGCGCACATGAACGGGACCAGCGTCCCGGTTACCCTGCCGATGCGCTTGATGCCGCCGATGATGACGGAGCCCACCGCGAGCGCGAGCACCACACCGCTGATCCAGCTGGGCACACCAAAGTATTCCTCGGTGAGTTCGCCCACGTTCCAGGACTGGAACATGTTGCCGCCCGTCGTCGTGGAGACCAGCAGCATCACGCAGAACACGACGCCGATGGCGCGGCCGAGTCCGCCGAGGTTTTTCCGCTCCAGGGCCTTCGCCGCGACCCACATCGGCCCGCCATGCGGGTTTTCGGGATTGTCGGTATTGCGATAGAGCATCGACATGGTGACTTCGGTGAGCTTGATGGCCATGCCGAGGAAGCCGATGACCCACATCCAGAACATGGCGCCGGGACCGCCGAGCGCTATCGCGAGCGCAACCCCGCCGATATTGCCGAGGCCGACGGTCGCCGACAGCGCAGCCGACAGTGCCTGGAAATGATTGATGGCGCCGGGATCGTTCGGGTCGTCGTAGACGCCGCGGACGACGGCGGGACCGTGCGTTAGTGCGCGGTACTGGCAGAAGCCGCTCCAGAGCGTGAACACGATGCCCGTGCCCACGATCGCGTACAGCACGTATTCGTGCCAGAGATAGCTGTTGAGCGTGGCCAGTAAGGCGCTGAAGTCGCCCACCATTTCCCCTTGTTCCTGCGGCGCCGGCCGGCCGTCGGGCTATGCGGCTTCCATGATCGCCGTGACGCCCATGCCGCCCGCTGCGCAGACGGAAATCAGGCCCCGCCCGGAGCCCTTCTCGCCGAGAAGTTTCGCCATCGTTGCGATGACGCGGGCGCCCGTCGCGCCGAAGGGATGACCGATCGCGACGCTGCCGCCCTTGACGTTCAGCTTCGAGAGATCGATCGGACCCATCGCTTCGTTCCGGCCGAGCTTCTCGCGACAGAATTTCTCGGACTGCCAGGCTTTCAGCGTGGCGATGACCTGCGCCGCGAAGGCCTCGTGAATCTCGTAAAAATCGAAGTCCTGCAGACGCAGGTCGGCCTCTCTCAGCATATCCGAGACTGCGTACGCGGGCGCCATCAGGAGACCCTCGTCGTGCATGAAGTTGACGGCGGATACCTTCGCGAACGTCAGGTAGGCGAGAATCGGCAGGTTCTTCTTGCGTGCCCAGTCCTCGGTCCCGAGCAGCACGGCCGCGGCGCCATCGGTGAGCGGCGTGCTGTTGCCCGCGGTCATCGTGCCCTCGGCCGACTTGTCGAACACGGGTTTCAGTTTTTGCAGCTTTTCAAACGTCGTATCGCGGCGGATGTTGTTGTCTTCCTCCGCGTCCATGAAGGGTACGACGAGATCTTCGTACCAGCCATCGTCGTAGGCCGCGGCGGCCTTTACGTGACTTGCGAGCGCGAGCTGGTCCTGGTGCTCGCGCTGCACGTCCCATTCTTTTGCCGTGATCTCCATGCTCTCGCCCATGGAAAGGCCGGTGCGCGGTTCGACGACGCCGGGAAATTGCGGCGCGAAGTGCCGGGGACGCAGCCTGAACCACGGCATGATGCGCTGCATCGCGGAGCGCGCGGCGTGGACATCCAGCAGAATGTGGCGAAATTCGTCGCGAAATACGATCGGCGCATCGCTGACGGTGTCGGTGCCGCCGGCGATGCCACAGTCAATCTGGCCCAGGGCGATCTTGTTGGCGATCAGGATGGTCGCTTCGATGCTCGTGCCGCAAGCCCGCTGCAGGTCCATGCCGGGCGTACGCAGCGTCAGCCCGGAATCAATCACGCTCTCGCGGGCGAGATTCCAGTCGCGCGAATGCTTGATAACCGCGCCCAGGGCGACATCGCCCATGGTCTGGCCGCGCAAGTCGAGCTTTGTAACGAGCCCCTGCAGGGCCGCAGTCATGAGGTCCTGGTTGGTGCACTTCCTGTAGATGGAATGTGAGCGACAGAACGGGATGCGCGAGCCGCCGACAACGGCAACGCGAACGGATCGACCATCGTGAAGCATAATGCCTCCGGAGACAGAGTTTCACACGAACGCGAGGCAACTTTACACTATTGCCCGAGCGGAACGTAGAAGCGTTTCCCATAATTTCCAGGCGGCAACGCGGCTTCTGCGCATCCCGATATCCCCGCCGGGAAATCAAGGCAGCCACAGCAGATGCAAATGCAGCAAATAGTCCGACGTTTCGGGCGCGAGACCAAAGCGCTATTGAGCATTGCCTGGCCGTTGATCATCAACAATCTGTCGGTCGCGGGCATGAACTTCACCGACGCCGTGATGGCGGGCCGGCTCGGCGCCGAATCTCTGGCGGCCGTCGCGGTAGGCGGCAGCGTCTGGTTCCTGGGTTTTGCGCTGGTGCTGGGGGTCCTGATGGCCATCTCGCCCATCTCCGCGCGCCACCACGGCGCGGGTGACGTGGCGCTGATCGGTCGATATACGCGCCAGGGCGTATACCTCGGCATCTTCCTCGCTGTCCCCATCATGCTGTTTGCCTGGTTCCTCTCCGCGTCGGCGCTGGCAGCCATTGGTATCGATGACGCCTTCCGCGACATGACCGTCGGTTACGTGAAGATGATCACGCTCGGCGCACCCGGAATGTTCGTCTTCCTGGCGCTGCGATTCACGACGGAGGGCATCGGCTACACCAAGCCGATCATGTACACATCTATTTTCGCCCTGGCCTGCAACGTGTTCCTGAACTGGGTGTTGATGTTCGGCAAGCTCGGCGCGCCGGCGATGGGCGCCGTGGGCTGCGGGCTCGCGAGCGGCATCACGATGTGGATCATCGCGATCATACTGGCGACCTACATGGTCTCGAGCAAGGTGTACCAGCCGCTGGACCTGTTCTCGCGGCTATCGCCGATGCGCCCGAGCGTGCTCAAGGAGATCGTTTTTCTCGGCGTGCCGATTGCGATCACGATCACGGCCGAAGCGGGGTTGTTCAACGCCGTATCGATACTGATGGGTACTCTTGGACCGGAGATTACGGCCGCTCACCAAATTGCAATCAACTTTGCGTCGACGATGTTCATGGTGCCGCTGGCGCTGAATTCGGCGATTACGGTTCGGGTAGGACACTCTCTCGGCAAGGGCGACCTCGAATACGCGCGTTTCGCCGGGGGCTTCGGGGTCTTCATGTGCGCGCTTTTCATGGCCTGCTCCGCGACGTTCCTGCTGCTGTTCCGCGATGTGGTTGTGGGCATGTATACGCAGGATGCGGCGGTCAAGGGCATCGCCATATCGCTGTTGTTGATGGCTTCTATTTTTCAGGTGGCAGACGGCATCCAGATCGGCGCCGCGGGCGCGCTGCGCGGCTACAAGGATACGCGGCTCCCGATGGCCATCAATATTTTCGCGTACTGGGTCATCGCATTCCCGCTTGCGTACATGGCGGCGGTTACCTACAAACTGCCGCCCAACTATATCTGGGGCGGGTTCGTCGCCGGGCTCTCGATTGCGGCCATCATGCTGACCTGGCGTTACGTGCGGATCTCAGGCGAAGCGATCAGGGAATCGCACCATTTCCGGGGACAGTGACCCGACACTTAGGGGGACAGTGACTTAAAGTGCCAGGCAACGAGTTGCCTGGCACTTTAAGTCACTGTCCCCTAATTCTGGCCGAAGTCGGGTGCCTCACCCGCGAGGTATTCGTCTTCCTCCGGGGTATTTTTGCGGCCCAGTAACGCGTTGCGGTGCGGAAAACGGCCGTACTGATCGACTATATCGCGGTGCAGCTCGGCGAACTGCGCGATGGTCAGGAAGGTTTCCTGGAAGGTGGGCGAGACGGCCTCCGCGAGCTTGCTGTAGAGCTCTACCGACTTCGCCTGCACCTTAGGCGACTCGGCATGCTGCAACGGCATGTAGAAAAACGCGCGCTGGATCGCCGTCAGCCCGCGATCCTTCTTCTGCATTGCGCCCTCGACACACAGCTTGAGCGCAACGTTGTCCTTTTCGAACGCCTTTGCCGAACCGCGATAGATGTTGCGGCGGAACTGGTCGAGCAGCAGGATCAGCGCCAGCCGCCCCCGGGACTCGTCGGCCCAGTGATCCAGCTTGCCCTCCGACGCGCTTTCGACGTCGATTGCGAAGTTCTGCTGAATCTCGTGATCGAATTCGGGGTCTTCGCCGAACCAGATATCCATGCGGCAGTCGATTTGCGGTGCGCTCAGTTCATGCTCCTTGAACCAGAATGCGAGGATGGCGTCGATGCGGGCCTGATCCTCGTCGGTGATGGTCGCGCCCCTGCTTTCAGAAAGTAGTTTGACTGACATATTGTGTACCGCTAACGGGTCGACCCCGAGTGAATTACCGCACGGCCGCCAGCAAAGTGGGACCTGCGTCACAATTCGGATCGCACCGGCCGTCTGCTCACGACTTTCTCAGTAGACTTTAGCAGATGATGGCCGAGGTATCCGACATCCGGGCGCTGACCGGATCCACGGCCTGGCGCCCCCTGATGACCGCGCTGCTCGCGACGGGGCTGGCGTCGTGTGGGGGGGCTCCCGAGAACGCAGAACAACAACTACGGGCATGGGTCGATCGGGGTCACGAAGCTGCTGAACGCAAGGATCGCGGCGCTCTCGTGGAAATGATTTCACCAACCTACAGCGATGCACGCGGTAATTCCCGTGATGACATCGAAAACCTGTTTCGCTTCTACTTCCTGCGCGCAAAGAAAGTCGGGCTGCTGGTCAGCGTGGACAACATCGAGATCTTCGATGACTCGGCGGCGCAGGTGATGCTCACCGTCGCAATGGGCGCCACGACGGACTCCGTGCTGGGGTTCAATGCCGATGCCTACGAGTTCGAGCTCGAACTGGAGAATACGGGCGGTGAGTGGTTGCTCGTCAGCGGGCGCTGGAACGACGTCGGCAACGAGCTGCGTTAGGAGGTCGCCATGATGGAAACTACCCGTTTAATGAAGGTCTTACTGGGGGCGGTGGCCTGCCTGGCCGCAGGCTGCGCAAGCACCGGCATCACCGTCGAGAAGCCCGGCGTCAGCCTGCGTAGTGTGGAAGTCGCGGAGATCGAGCTGGATAGCCAGACGTTCGTGCTCGATTTCGACGTAATCAACCCGAATCCCTTTCCGCTGCCTATCCGCTCGATTTCCTACGGTGTCGAACTCGACGGCTTTCGCTTCGCAAGCGGTGAAACGCAGGGCGAGTTTATCGTGCCGGCGAACAGCGACAGCGAATTCCGGATCACCGTCGACCTGGACCTGATGCGCACCGCGCCGCAGCTGATGTTCATCGTTCGCGATGGCGTTTATCGTGATATTCCCTACGCGCTCGAGGGCCGATTCGCGATCGACGTGCCGTTCGCGAACCCGGTTTCGTTCCGCAACGAGGGTTCGATACGGCTCGATGCCGGGGAACTGGCCGCCGGTCGCAGCGAATAGGCCCCCGCTATGGTTACGCGCGAAACCATGGAGCCTGCTTATTGCGCTGGCGCCGAGTAGGCGCTTAACTATTTGTTTTGACTACACTTGCTGCGGCGCATTCGCGAGTTCCCCGGCGCCTGACATATACTTGATCGTTCGGGTTGGCCGCTGACAGCCACCCATTCTCACAGCATAAACTCAAGCGGGGGCGCATCAGGCGACCCCCGGGGCGACTATGACGGAGCGATCGGTACAACGCGGTGCAGCTGGGCTCTACGAGCCCGCGTTCGAGCGCGACAGCTGCGGCTTCGGGCTGATCGCCAATCTCGACGATCTGCCGAGCCACTTCGTGGTCGAGACTGCGATTGCCGCCCTGGGTCGCCTCACGCATCGTGGCGCCGTCGCCCCGGACGGCAAGACCGGCGACGGCTGCGGGTTGCTGATCAAGTTTCCGTTTCGTTTCCTGCGCGAGGTCGGCGAGGAACTGGGCTTCGAACTCGCCGAACGCTTCGCCGCCGGCACGGTATTCCTGAGTCACGACAAAGCCGTCGCAGCGACCGCACGTGCCGTCATCGAAAGCGCCATCCGCGAAACCGGCCTCGAGGTGGCCGGCTGGCGGGAGGTGCCGACCGACCCATCGGTATGTGGCGAGGTCGCGCTCAAGACGTTACCGCGAATTGAGCAGATTTTCGTCAATGCAAGCGAAGGAATGCAGCGTGGTCGCTTCAACCGGCGACTGTTTCTGGCACGGCGTCGCGCCGAGAACCGCCTCGACGACGGCGAGACGTACATCGCCAGCCTGTCATCGGCGACGATCAGTTACAAGGGCATGATCATGCCCGCGGCGCTGCCGGATTTTTACCCGGACCTGCGCGATCCGCGCCTGGAATCGTCCGTGTGCGTGTTCCACCAGCGGTTCTCGACGAATACCCTGCCCGAGTGGCGCCTCGCACAACCGTTCCGCTTCCTTGCCCACAACGGCGAGATCAACACGATCCAGGGCAACCGCAACTGGGCGCAGGCGCGCGCCAAGAATTTCCGCTCCGACAAGCTCGACGACATCTCGGACCTTGATCCGGTCGTATCGCTCACGGGTTCCGATTCGTCGAGTCTCGACAACATGCTCGAGGTGCTGCGGGCGGGTGGCATGGACGTGTTGCAGGCGATGCGCATCCTGTTGCCGCCGGCGTGGCAGACTGTGGATGACATCGATCCGGACGTGCGCGCGTTCTATGAATTCTTCGATTGCCAGATGGAGCCCTGGGACGGGCCGGCCGGCATTGTATTGACCGACGGCCGCTACGCAGCCTGCTGCCTCGATCGTAACGGACTGCGCCCGGCTCGCTACGTCATAACGAAAGATCGGCACATCACGATTGCATCGGAAATCGGCGTTTACGACTACGACGAAAAAGATGTCGTGGAAAAGGGGCGCCTGGGTCCGGGAGAAATGCTTGCCGTCGACCTCGTCAACGGCGGGTTGCTCGATACCGACGAGATTCACGACCGGCTGAAGAGCCGCGCCCCTTACAAGAAGTGGCTGAAGCAGGGCGTACGGTATCTCGATTCGGAATTGATCGATACGCACACGGCGGCGGAGCCTTTCGAGCCGGCAACGCTTGCGGTTTACCAGAAGATGTTCAACGTGAGCCGCGAGGAACTCAGCGACGTGATCGCCGTGCTCGCCAAAGCCGAGCAGGAAGCGGTCGGCTCGATGGGTGACGATACGCCGATGGCGGTGCTGTCCAGCAAGGTGCGTTCGCCGTTCGATTACCTGCGGCAGCAGTTCGCGCAGGTCACGAACCCGCCGATCGACTCGCTGCGGGAGCGCATCGTAATGTCCCTGCAGACGAATATCGGCCGCGAGTCGAGCCTGTTCGACATCGGGCGCGAGCACGCGCAGCAGGTGATCATGAATTCGCCCGTGCTGTCACAGAAAAAACTCAGGCAGTTGCTCGGACCCGACATGTATGGCGAGGACTACCAGTTCGTCGACCTCAACGTCGATGACACGATGTCGTTGCCCAATGCGCTCGACCAGATCTGCGACCAGGCCGAAGCCGCGGTCCGGAACGGCAAGCTCATCGTCATACTCAGCGACCGCTACCTCGAGCCGGGCAAACTGCCTGTTCACGCATTGCTGGCAACCGGAGCCGTGCACCACCACCTCGTCGCGAAGGGGCTGCGCTGCGACGCCAACATCATCGTGGAGACCGGCGTGGCCCGCGATCCGCATCATTTCGCCTGCCTGCTTGGCTACGGCGCGACGGCCGTGTATCCGTACCTCGTCTACCAGTCGCTGCACGACATCGCCAAGCGCGGCAACATCGATAAACAACAGCAGCTTGGCCGCAGTTACCGGCGCGGCATCCGCAAGGGTCTTTTCAAGGTGATGTCGAAGATGGGCATCTCGTCGATTTCGAGCTACCGGGGCGCCCAGCTGTTCGAGATCGTCGGCCTTGCGGACGAAGTCGTCGACCGCTGTTTCAGGGGCACGACATCGCGGATACAGGGGGCAGCTTTCGACGACCTGCTCAGCGACCAGAAGGCACTCGTGGATCTGGCGTGGGAACCGCGCGAACCGATCACGCAGGGCGGCCTGCTCAAGTATGTGCACGGCGGCGAGTATCACTGTTACAACCCGGACGTCATCGCAACACTGCAGGCGGCCGTGCGCTCCGGCGACTACGATAGCTACCGCAGTTACGCGGAGCTCGTTAACCGGCGTCCGGTTTCGACGCTGCGTGACCTGATGGAGCTGAAGGCCGCGGGCCCGGCCGTGCCGCTCCACGAAGTCGAGCCGGTCGAGGCCATCCTGCCGCGTTTCGACAGTGCCGGGATGTCCCTGGGCGCATTGTCGCCGGAGGCGCATGAGGCGCTCGCGATCGCGATGAACAGGATCGGCGCGCGCTCGAACTCCGGCGAAGGTGGCGAGGACCCGAAGCGTTACGGCAGCGAACGCGTTTCGAAGATAAAACAGGTCGCCTCCGGGCGCTTCGGCGTGACCGCCGAGTACCTGGTGAATGCCGAGGTCATCCAGATCAAGATCGCGCAGGGGGCAAAGCCCGGCGAGGGCGGCCAGTTGCCGGGCCACAAGGTCAACGAACTCATTGCTCGCCTGCGCTATGCGAAACCCGGCGTCGGCCTGATCTCGCCGCCACCGCATCACGATATCTACTCGATCGAGGACCTGGCGCAGCTGATATTCGATCTCAAACAGGTCAATCCGGACGCGCTCGTTTCCGTGAAGCTCGTGGCCGAACCCGGAGTGGGCACCGTTGCGGCCGGCGTCGTGAAAGCCTACGCGGACCTGATCACGATCTCGGGATACGACGGCGGCACCGGCGCGAGCCCGCTCAGCTCGGTCAAGTACGCTGGCAGCCCCTGGGAGCTGGGGTTGTCGGAAGCGCACCAGGTGTTGCGCATGAACGGCATGCGCCACAAAGTGCGGCTGCAGACCGATGGCGGGCTCAAGACCGGCCTCGACGTCGTGAAGGCGGCCGTCCTCGGCGCGGAAAGCTTCGGTTTCGGCACGGCACCGATGGTCGCCCTGGGCTGCAAGTACCTGCGTATCTGTCACCTCAATACCTGCGCGACCGGCGTGGCAACGCAGAACAACGTGCTGCGCAGCGAGTACTTTGTCGGTCTGCCCGACATGGTCATCAATTTCTTCCGTTTCGTGGCCGAAGAGGTCAGGGAGCGCATGGCGGAACTCGGAGTCCGCTCCCTCGACGAGCTGATCGGACGGGTCGATCTCGTCGAGCTGCAGCCGGGACGGACTGCCAGGCAGGCGCGACTCGACCTGTCGCCTATCGTGTCCGATGCGGGCATTTCCCCTAGTGAACCGCAATTCTGTACGGAACTGCGTAACGAGCCCTTCGACAAAGGCGAACTGGCGGAGGCCATGCTCGAGGCGGCTCACGATGCGATCCGCAACATGTCGGGCGGTCGCTTCGGCTTCGAGGTCTGCAACTATCATCGCTCGATCGGCGCACGCCTGTCGGGCGAGATAGCAAGGCTGCACGGCAACGAGGGCATGCGCGATGCACCGATCGACATCCAGCTTGCGGGCACCGCGGGACAAAGTTTCGGCGCGTGGAACGTGGCGGGCCTGAACCTCAATCTCGTCGGCGATGCCAACGACTACGTCGGCAAGGGCATGGCGGGCGGCCGCATCACGATCCGGCCGACGGAGCGTGCGGGCTATATTGCGCGGGAGACGTCGATCGTCGGCAACACCTGCCTGTACGGCGCTACCGGCGGCCAGCTGTTTGCCGCGGGGCGCGCAGGCGAGCGCTTCGCCGTGCGAAATTCAGGTGCGACTGCCGTCATAGAGGGCGCGGGTGACCATTGCTGCGAATACATGACGGATGGCGTGGTCGTAGTCCTGGGGCCCACGGGCGTAAATTTCGGTGCGGGCATGACGGGTGGCTTTGCTTACGTGCTCGACATCGACCGGGGATTCGTCGATCGTTACAACCACGAGCTCATCGACATTCATCGCGTAACGCCGGAGAGCATGGAGGCGCACCTGCACCACCTGCGTTCGCTGATCATGGCGCATATCGAGGCCACGGGGAGCGAATGGGGCGAGATGATTCTCGAGGACTATCGCGCCTTCCTGCCGAAGTTCTGGCTTGTGAAGCCGAAAGCCGCCGAACTGGGCTCGCTGATTCAATCGCTGAGGCAGGCGGCATGATCCAGGACAATGCCTAGGTTCCCGCTCCAGTTCCTCGAAATACCGCGGCGCGATCCGGAGAAGCAGCCGCCGGAGGAACGCGTGCGCCACTTCGGTGAGATTTACGACAGCTACGACGGCGCCGATGCAGCGCAACAGGCCGGCCGCTGCCTGTCTTGCGGAAATCCCTATTGTGAGTGGAAGTGCCCGGTGCACAACTACATCCCGAACTGGCTGATGCTCATCGAGGAAGGCAAGCTGTTCGAGGCGGCGGAGCTCTCGCACCAGACGAATTCCCTGCCGGAAATATGCGGCCGGGTTTGCCCGCAGGACCGGCTCTGCGAGGGCGCGTGCACGCTCAACGACGGTATCGGTGCGGTCAGCATCGGTAATGTCGAGCGCTACATTACCGACGAAGCGGTCAAACTCGGCTGGCGCCCCGACATGTCCAACGTCATCGATACGGGCAAGAGGGTGGCGGTCGTCGGGGCCGGCCCGGCCGGTCTTGCCGCCGCCGACATACTCGCGCGCGAGGGCATTCGATCGGTGGTGTTCGACGCCTACCCGGAGATCGGCGGCTTGCTGACCTTCGGGATTCCGCCGTTCAAGCTCGAGAAGGACATCGTGCGCCAGCGGCGCGAACTCCTCGAGGGCATGGGTGTCGAGTTCGTATTGAATACCCGTATCGGGGAGGACAAGCCTTTCGAGGAAATTCTCGACGAGTACGACGCCGTGTTTCTCGGTATCGGCGCGTATACCTATGTCCGGGGCGGCTTCCCGGGCGAGGACCTCGAAGGCGTGTACGATGCACTGCCGTACCTCGTCTCCAACGTCAACCGGCTTATGGACATCGACGACGACTCGCTCGAGTACATCAACCTGGCGGGCAAGCGCGTTGTGGTTCTCGGGGGCGGCGATACGGGCATGGACTGCAATCGCACCGCGATTCGCCAGGGTGCAGCGAGCGTGAGCTGTGCTTATCGCCGTGACGAGGAAAACATGCCGGGCTCTCGCCGCGAAGTCCGCAACAGCAAGGAAGAGGGCATCAACTTCCTGTTCAATCGGCAGCCCCTGGAAATCGTGGGTAGCAACCGGGTCACGGGCGTGAAGGTCATCGAGACGCGGCTTGGTGAGCCGGGCGCCGACGGACGCCGCCGGCCGGAGACCGTTCCGGGCACCGAGGAAATCCTGTCGGCCGATGCCGTGATAATCGCCTTTGGTTTCCGCCCCAACCCGCCCGCGTGGTTCGAGGATGCCGGCATCGATATCCTGCCGAGCGGTCGGGTGCGCGTTGCGACGCTGGGCGACTACCCGTTCCAGACGACCAATCCCAAGGTATTTGCGGGCGGCGACATGGTGCGTGGCTCGGACCTCGTGGTAACAGCCGTTTTCGAAGGGCGAGAGGCGGCGAAGGGAATCTCGAAGTATCTGGGGGTGTGGTAATCGACGTGGCCGCCTGCAGGGGAACGGATCGGCTTGATGAACGTGAGATAATTGAGGCAGCCAGAAAAGGTCGGCGTTAGTTCGAGGTGAAGTAGCAGGACTCGGCATAGCGGCGATATCCGCGGTGCTTGCCGCGATGGCGCTGGTGCTTGCCACTCGTCGTGTTCGGCAGGCCACGACTGACATTACAGGTGACTCCTAGGTGATCTTGCCGTCGCAGGTGCCAGATAGCACGATAAACGTCTTCTTCTACGGGCTTTTCATGGACGAATGCTTACTGGCATCGAAGGGTATTCGACCGAAACTACCCAGGCTTGGCTATGTCGACGGTCTCCGCCTGCACATCGGCGAGCGAGCTACTCTACTGCCTGCAAAAGACAGCCGTTCCTACGGCGTGTTGATGGAAATAACCGCAGACCAGGCTGCTGCACTCTATTCCGATGAAAGCGTTTGCGACTATGTTGCCGAACCCGTTGTTGTGCACTTGCCAAAGGATGAGCAGGTTGCTGCTGTTTGCTACAACCTGCCGGCATCGAAGCTGACGGGTGTGAACCCACGATACGCGGCTGATTTGCTCGCGTTGGCAACCAGGCTGGGTATGCCAGAAAGCTATCTTGAACGTATTCGCGGCATGTGCGAATGCAAATGAGATGAGTAAGTCTTGGTTTACTCGACGGAAATCCTACACAAGTCACGTGGTCATTTGAGGAGCCCGACGTGGGGGGTACGATCCTGACGATTGAGGGGCCTGGATTCACCCGCAGGGAGGAAGCGAAAGTTGAGCGGGATTTTGACTCTGCGGGGGCTTCAATCAGGTCATAATCGCCGCAAAGGCATCAATCGAGCACGGCGTCGAATTGAACGTTGTCGCTGCCCACGCATAGCAGAGGCGTAATCGAGTCATCTTCGACTGCCGTGATCATAGCGGCCTTCGACCCGAGGTAGTCACTCTCCTCGGGAGCGCGAGCGCAGGATAGTCCTGCCGGTAATTTCCAGATACGCGTATCTGCAGGAGCTGATATTGAATATCGTATTCGACTTGGGTGGCGTCGTATTCAATTGGCAACCGGATGCGATTATCAGAAGCATTTTCGAAGACACGGCTATTCAAGACCTCATAAGGAAGGAAATTTTTGAGCACACTGACTGGGTGGAGCTGGACAGAGGGACTATCGCGTTAGACCAGGCAATTGTTCGTGGCGCAGCGAGGACCGGTTTACCGTCCGAAGACATCGAGCGCCTGCTTAAAGCAGTTCCGCGTTTTCTCACGCCGATTGAAGAGACGATTGAACTGATTCGCGATTTGAGTAACACGAATAACAGACTATTCGTCCTTTCAAATATGCATCTCGCGTCTATTGCGTATCTTGAGCAGCGGCACAGGATTTGGGATGTGTTTGACGGCATCGTCATCTCTTCTCGAATACAAATGGTAAAGCCGGAGCTTCAGATATATAACTATTTGTTGAATCTGTATCAGCTCGAGCCAGCCGAGACGATTTTTATTGACGATCTGCCGGAAAATCTGATGGCAGCTTCCTCACTGGGGATCAAGACGATCAGATTTTTCGATTCCGCTCAATGCGCGCGTGACCTCGAGCAGGTTCGACGCACGCAGATCAAAATGTAAGCTGCAAAATGATACCTGCGCCCGCCTGTGACCGAATTGAGCCAGAAGCGCTCCGCTACAGCCAGCGGCGACACAGGTTGACTGTGCTACAGGAAGACGCATGAGACTGAGGTACCTCCTTCTTATCTCCATAATGCTGGCGTCCTGCGGTGAATTGCCATCCGCGAGGACGCCTGAGTCTCGATCGGCGGCCGTTGATTCGTTCCAATCGGGGGACGAACGAGATGGCGTCCGCTTCACCAGGATTGCTGAATCTGTCTGGATGCACACGACCTACATCAATCTGGACGAGTGGGGTCCTGTGCTTTCAAACGGAATTATCGTCGTGGGCGAGGACGAGGCGATTCTTGTCGATACTGCCTGGAACGATCAGCAGACAAAGGTGATTTTGAGCTGGGCCCGGGAGGCATTGGGAACGCCAGTCTCGTCTGCCGTATTCACTCATGCCCACCATGACAAAATGGGTGGGGTGCAAGTGCTCCGGAGTGCGGGTATATCGACGCATGCCCATCCGCAATCAAACGTTCTTGCACCATTCCGTGATCTTACGCCTGCGGAATTTGACCTGGTAATCTCGGAAGACGGGTCTGCGGCCGTATCCGATGATGCGGCGAATGACCTTCCTCTGCTGGAAATATACTATCCCGGACCTGGTCACACTGTGGACAATATTGTCGTGCGAGTCACGGGCACGGATATCTTATTTGGAGGATGTCTTGTTCGTCCCGGAGGCTCTGCTTCACTTGGGAATACCGCTGAGGCGTCGATCTCGAATTGGGCCGAAGCCGTAGAACGTGTGGCACGCCGTTTTCCTGAAGCGACAATCGTGATCCCTAGCCATGGTTCTCCGGCTGGACGGGAATTACTGTCCCTTACCGCGGAGCTCGCGCGCAGAGCGCAAGCGGCTGATTGAGTATCGGTCAGATCGGCCATTGAGAACATGAACTCGCTAAAAATTGAAATCCGCGAGGTCGCCGCAAGAGACCGACAAACGATTAAGTCAATCGCGACGGAAATCGTCGAAGCTGGAACGGACTTTGTGTTCGAAGAAGTTTTGGACGTGCTTGAATATTGGTATCAACCAGGCGGGCACATATTCGTCGCTGAGCGAGGAGACAAGACGATCGGCACGTACGTGGTAAAGCCGAATCAAATGGGCCGCGGTGCGCATATCGCAAATGCCGGTTATATGGTACGACGCTCAGCGCGGGGTCTGGGAGTAGGGACGGCAATGGGCGAGCACTCATTGCAGCTAGCACGTCATCTGGGATTCGAGGCGATGCAGTTCAATATGGTCGTTGCAACGAATACGGGAGCAATCCACGTTTGGAAAAAGTTGGGATTCGAAATTGTCGGCAGATTGCCTGGCGTGTTTCGTCACCCTGAGCGTGGCTTTGTTGATGCCCTTATTATGTTTCGCCCGCTCTGAAGCAACGCATTGGTCGGGAGTCCGGTATTGAACGAATCCAGCCCCTGGGCTGCTCAAATGCTGGGACCAAACCGCAGTTCGGACTTGTGCATTCGCTCTTTCTAAGTTGAGAGCCTGTTAGATCAAGCCTCAAAACTTTCTGAGTCCGAACGCGCTCTGCGGCGGATTTTGTGCACAAGCACACCGGCAATTATGCACGATAGGCCGACTACCGAGTAGCCAACCATTGGCCCGTGGTCAATGCCGATGTAGACAGCGCCGAGAATGAACAACGCTCCAACTGCCAGGTATATCTTGGGAAGCGCCTCGTAGATCTTTGTTGGCAGATACATTGCGTGATCACTTTCTTTTGGGGAAACAGTGGCCAATCTATCCGACGAGCCAGATGAACGCTCTTGCAGGACCCTCAGGAAACTGCAGAATTACCGAGACGCGATTCACATAATCAGGCGGTTAAATTAGCGGTAAACTGCAGCAGAGGCAAGAGGTCGGTTTACGCTCGTAAGCAGCCTCTGCCGCAGCCGTGGCATCAGAATTCGGCGCGGGCAGAGCAGGCCCCTGCTGCAGAACCTGCGGAGAATTCGAAGCAAGATAAAGGCGCACAGTGGTTACCTCAATTCAAGCGTCATGAACCGGCTGAAGGGGTCGTCATCGTAATCCGCGAAAGGTCCGCACCCGACAAACCCGAACTTGCGGTAAAGGGCATGCGCTGCCTCGAAGCCCGATCCCGAACCGGTTTCGAGGCTCAGGCGCAGGTAGGCGCGCCGCCGCGCTTCACCGATAACATGCTGCAGCAATGCGGCGCCCACGCCCTTGCGCAGATATGTGCTTGCCGTTCGCATGGACTTAATTTCGCCGTGATCGCCATCGAGCTCCTTTAACGCGATGCAGCCGAGGAGCGCATCACCATCGCGCAACGACCAGAACGTGATGTCCGGCGCCTCGAGTCCATCGATATCGAGCGCGTGAATACTTTCGGGCGGCGAGTGATCCGCCATGCCCTGCAGGTGCTCGCCGAGCAGCGCGACGACGTCCGGTTCGTCCAGGCCGCCTTCGGTAATCGTCACTCGTGCGCGATCTCGTCGGTCGTGAAGAGATAGTCCTTCAGTTCCTTGTCGAAACGGGGGTCGCGGCGCCGGATCCACTCGAGCACCATCGCCGCATGCTCCTTTTCCTCGTCGCGGTTGTGCGCGAGGATTGCTGCAAGCTCCTTGTCCTGGCATGCGTCGACGCGCTGGTTGTACCAGTCGACCGCTTCCAATTCCTCCATCAACGAGATGATCGCACGGTGCATGTCACGCGTTTCGTCGCTCAGTTCCTCGATCGGCTCATGGTAGCCCTCGTTAGCCATGGAAATCTCCTTTGTCGCCATCTCGGGGCGGAAATTGACTGTCCGCCGCAGATGATACCAAGCCACAGTGATAACGCTCGCCAAGCTCCGGGCCGCATTTCGGAAACTACTTAGAGCGACAAGGTCAACGGCGGGGCTTCCCCGCCGTTTAACTAAGTGACCACAAGAGAGGAGCGATACCATGAGAACCCTACTGAAATGCAGCGTGCTTCTCGTCGCTGCGATGGTTCTTTTGCCCATTGACGGGTTTGCGCAGGGACGCGGACAGGGCCAGGGTGGCGATCAGGCCCATGCCCGGGAACGGGCGCAGGTCGAGCGCGGCCAGACGGATCGTGATCGCACTCGCGATCAGGATCGCATGCACCAGCCTGCCAGGGCGCCCGCTTATGAAGGGGCACAGGCTCAGCAGCGCAAGCAGTCTCAGGAGCAGAGGCAGTTCCAGGAGCAGGAACAGATTCACGTGCCGGGCACGGGAAACGGTCCTGATTCCGACATCTACGGCCACGAAATGATGACCGCCCAGGAACGGAACCGTTATCGCGAGCAGCTGAGGCTCGTCGAGTCCAACCCTGAAGAAAAGACGCGGTTTCTCGCACAGCATCATGAGCAGATGCAGGTTCGGGCGAGAGCGCAGGGCGTTGTCATCGACGATGGTGACGACAAGGAAGAAGGCAAGTAAAACGATAGGAGCAGTCGGGACCGGCGTGAGCCGGTCCCGACTCGATCAGGGGAATCCGACATGAAAGGCGATAGAAGAATCACGGCGACCGTTGCGATCGCTGCGATCGTGCTTATGAGTGCAGACGGCGCAGCCCAGGATGCCGGCGCCGACCTGCGATTTTCGACCGGCGTCGAATTCAGCACCGGCAAGTATGGTGGTAATGACGATATCGAGGATCTCTATGTCCCGTTCACCTTTCGGGCCGGTTTCGAGCGGATCGGGTTTCGCCTGACGGTGCCGTGGCTGAGTGTGACCGCGCCGGAGGACACGATCATTACGGATCCCGGCACGGAGCCACTGCCCGGTAGCGGCGCGACGGTTACCGAAAGCGGCCTCGGCGATGTCGTGGGTGCATTTACGTTTTACGAATTGTACGTTAGCGATCAAGCCAATTTCATTGTCGACGCCACAGGCAAGATCAAGTTCGGCACCGCCGACGAGGCGCAGGGCCTCGGCACCGGGGAGAACGACTACACGGTGCAGCTCGACGCCTACCGCTTTTTCGAGAGGCTGTCGCTGCAAGGTTCCGCCGGCTATCGGCTGCGCGGCAACCCGCCAGGTGCCGATCTCAACAACGTGTTTCTCGCATCCGTCGGTGGCGCCTACCTGGCTTCGGAGAATGCCCTGGTCGGCATGTACTTCGATTACCGGGAATCATCCATCGGCGGCGCCGACGATATCCAGGAACTTTCGGGATTTGCGTCGTTTCGGCTGGGCAGGGCATGGCGCATGGAGCTGTACGCGTTCACCGGCCTGACCGACAGCAGCACGGATTTCGGTGGTGGAATTCTATTCTCGACCGACCTGAACCAGCTGCGCGTGAGCAACCGGCAGGACTACTGAGAACCTGACGCCGTCATCGGTATTGTCTGCCGTGATGTGGCCGCCGTGTCCCTCGGCGATTAGCTTCGCTACGTAAAGGCCGAGCCCGAGATGCTTATCGTTGCCGTCGCCGCGTACCGACACCATCGAGTCGAAAAGCTGCGAGCGCATGCGCTCCGGTAACGGCGGGCCCGGGTTGTGAACGCTCAACACCAGCCCGCCGTCACTCGATTCGAGGCCAATCCTGATCAGGTCCCCGGCCGAGCTGAAATCGGCGGCGTTGTCCACCAGTTTGTCGAGCATCTGTATGAGCAGCTCGGGTGAGCCGCTCATCGTCGTTGTGGCGGGCGCGCACTCGAATTCAAACCGCCGCTCCGGATATACGTCCCGGTAAGCCTCCACTGTCGGTGCCACCACCTCGCGCGCGTCGAATTGCTCGGGCTCGGCATGCTCCATGAGTTCTTCGACGCGACTGGCCTCGCTCATGGCGTTGAGGATGCGCCGCAGACGATCGGCGCCGTCTTTGGCGCGCGCCGTGTAGTCAGCCGGCGCACCTTCGAGTGCTTCGTGCTCGAGGTTCTCGAGCGACGACGTCACGATGGCAAGTGGCGTGCGAAGTTCGTGTGACAGTTTCGACGCGAGCGAGCGCAGGTAATCGTTGTAATCCGCAAGCTGGCCGAGCACGTAGGAAAAGCTTCGAGAGAGGTCGCCGATCTCGTCGCCAGACTCGGCACTCGGCAGCGCGGTGCGAAGACCGGAGCCCTCGAGCGCCTCTTCCGCCGCGACACTGAGCCGACGGATGCGCCTCGATAACCAGCTTGCGTAGCCGAGCAACGCGGCTGCCACGAGCACGGTCGCGATAACCGTGACGTTCATCAGCCGTGCAAGGCCTTCGTTCCGGAGACTGAGTATCGCATCGGTGCCCTGCTGCAGCACGACGGCCCCGATGGTGTCGCTGTCGATGTTGACCGGTTCGGCGACGGCAACGATGGCCCTGCCGCTGTCGAGACCACGGAACCAGCTCTCCGAGCTTTGGCCGGCAAGGGCCGCAGCGATGTATGGCTGGCGCTCGCGTCCGCTCGGGTCGGGCTCGGCAAATGCGGGTTCGGTGCCGGGTTCCACGAGAGCGTTGTAGGCGATTCGCAGCCAGTTCGAAATCGCACCATGTGTGGTCTGTGGTGGTGTCTCGGGCGAGCCGACCGCCGCAATGCGCCAGCCGTTGCGGTCGGTGATGAGCATGCGCGTCCCGGGCTGCACCAGCTTTTCCGCCAGCAACGTCAGGTCCGGCGACGTTGTGACGAACGGTCCCGGGACCTGGCCGGCGAAACTTGCGCTACGGGCACCGGCGTCACGCTCGCTCGAGGTGTTGATGACGTCGATGCCCAGATGGGTGCCGAGCAGGTTCGCCGGGATGCGGGCCTCCACCTGGTAGCCGCCGGCGACGTCCTGCCAGCGTGCCAGCACCGCCGGCTCGGGTGCGAAACCGAACGAACTTCGCAGGTAGGCTATGACCGGACCCGGCGCCTCTGCGGCGAACATCAGCGATTCTCTCGCCATCGGCGGACTCGCAGTGATCACCGCGACCCGATCCGCGTAACTCGGGCCGTCGTCGATCGCGATTGTCGATGGTGACGCGTAGACGATATTGTCATCAGTCACGGCCGCGTAGAAGTAGACGTAGCGGCCGTGCAGCCCGACGACGAATCGAATCGGGCCGTCGGCACCCCTGATCTGTCGCAGCGACTCCGGCGGGAGCGACCAGTCGTTAACGTAACCGTCGATCAACGGCTCGTTATCGAGACGATGTCCGTACAGCTGATCGGCCGGGGTTGCGTTGCCGCGGGGCGGAACCGGGAATTCTTCCGGGTAGCGTTCCAGTGATTCCGCGACGGCACTGGCCGTTCCCGACAGCATCTGCTGTTGGCTCTGGCGCAGCGCCGACTCCGTTTCGCGAATGAATTCGCAACCCGCCCATGGCAGCACGAGCGTCAGCAGGCTGACGAGTAGCAACTGCCGTTTGAGATTCATCAGTCCCTTGCTGTCAGTCCGCTATCCAGCGATAGCCCATGCCGTAGACGGTTTCGATGCAGCCGAAGTCGGCGTCGACCGCATGGAACTTGCGTCGAATACGCTTCACATGCGATGTAATCGTGTTGTCGTCGAGCACGGCCTGTGCAGCATCCATGAGCTGCTGCCGGTTCTTCACGTGGCCCGGATAGCGCGCCATGGCGTGCACCAGCCAGAATTCCGTGAGCGTCAGGCCCACCGGGCTGCCCCGCCACTGTACGGTCATCCTGTCGGTATCGATGTCGAGGCTACCGCGGGTAATGCGTCCCCCCGCGGCCTGCGGTTTCTGCATGGCGTCGAGGCGGCGAAATAATGCTGCGATACGCGCCATCAGGTGCGGGAGGCTGATGTCCTTGGTGAGGTAGTCGTCGGCGCCCAGGCGCAGGCCGGACACGGCATCGAACTCGCTGTCCCTGGCGGTCAGGAAAATGATTGGCAGGTCTGCCGACTGCGCGCGCAATTCCCGGCATAGCTCGAAGCCCCCCTCCACGTCGTCCCTCAGGTTGATGTCGATGACGACGAGGTCGGGCAGCCGGGAAGCAAACGCCTCCAGCGCCGGCGCGCGCGAATCGTAGGCGTCCACGGCGTAACCCTCGCGGCGAAAAGCCGCCGCGTAGTTGTCGCGGATGGCCGCCTCGTCTTCGACGATTGCTATGCGCTTTGCCAAATCGAACCCTCAGGAACCTCGCCACAATTTGCCACATTACGCCGGTGCATTGCCATGCCGTCGTCCGCGGCGCGGCGCATTGGGTTGTTTGAATCACCGTAGCGCTGCTGGGAGGCCCGGAATGTCACAACAAAAAGCACTGATGGTAATGGCCCTTCTGATTGCCTGGCTTTGGATGCCTGCGGCCACGGCAGAGGAAGGGTGGCCGGCAGACGTACAGTCCGGCACGCTGCTCCTGAAAATGCAGGCAGGGATCGTCACGGCGACGCGCACGAATACCGATGTCACGATGAGCATTAGCGGGCTCGTTGCCCGCGTGTCGGTCCGGCAGGAATTTCGCAATGAGGGCGCGGAGTGGGTCGAAGGTATTTACGTATTTCCATTACCGGACAAGGCGGCGGTCGACCGCATGCGGCTGCACATCGGCGAGCGCTACATTGAGGGCGAGATACGGGAGAAGGAACAGGCGCCTACGACAACGGTACATTCGGTATCCGCTTTCCCATGACGCTGACGCCCCGCTACATACCGGGCTCGGCACTTCCCGACCGGAAGGGCAGCGGCTGGTCGCCCGATACGACGCGGGTGAGCGACGCGTCCCTGATCACGCCGCCGCATGTTATGGCGTCGCGGGACCACAGGATCTCGCTGCGTGCCAGCATCGATGCCGGTATGCCGCTGGAGATCGTTGCCAGCCGATATCATCCCGTTGACGTTGCAGAGCACCAGGGCCGGTACACGGTGTCGCTGGCCAACGACGCGGTTCCCATGGACCATGACTTCGAAATGTTGTGGCGACCCGTGCCCTCTGCCGTGCCGCGGGCAATGGTTTTCAAAGAGACGATCGCGGACGAACCTCACTACCTGCTGATGGTCGTGCCGCCCGATACCGCGAAGGATGTGCCGCTCTCCATGCCGCGCGAACTGATCTTCGTCGTCGACACGTCGGGATCGATGCACGGCGTCTCTGTCGCGCAGGCAAAGAAAGCCCTGGAACGAGCGATCGACGAACTGAACGCTAACGATCGTTTCAACATCATCGAGTTCAATTCCACAACCCGGGCATTGTTTCACCAAAGCGTTGCAGCCGACGCCGCAAATATTGCTCACGCGCGTAATTTCGTGCGGGGGCTCAAGGCAAACGGTGGCACCGAAATGCGGCCGGCTCTCAGGCTCGCGCTGGATTCGGTGAGCGCCGAATCGCACCTGCGCCAGATTGTGTTCATCACCGACGGCAGCGTCGGTAACGAAGAAGAACTTTACGCCATGATCGAGGCGCGACTCGGCAATGCACGACTGTTTACGGTGGGCATCGGATCCGCACCCAACAGCTGGTTCATGCGCAAGGCGGCGGAACTCGGCCGCGGCACCTTCGTCGTGATCAGCGCACTGCACGAAGTCGGCGAGAGGATGGATCGCCTGTTCGACAAGCTCGGCCATCCGCAGGTCACGAACATAAACGTCAGCTGGCCCGGCGGTACGGTAGTCGAGGCATATCCAAAGGTGGTGCCTGATCTGTACCTCGGCGAGCCCGTGACGATCAGGGCGAAGGCGGCGATACCATTCGCGCCGGATTCCGTGGTCCGCGTCAGCGGGGACTCGACCACGGGCGCATGGACCCGCGAATTGCCGCTGGACAGCGGCGAGCACAATCCGGGCATCGGTGCGCTCTGGGCGCGGGCGAAGATCGCCGCGCTTCACGACGGGGAGCGGCGCGGCGCAGACCCGGAACTCACGCGCAGAGCCGTCATCGATACGGCGATCAGCCATCATCTTGTCAGCAAGTACACGAGTCTCGTCGCCGTCGACAAGACACCCGTGCGGCTCGCCGGCGATCCGCTCGCGCGGGAACAGGTACCGAACCTGCTGCCGTACGGTCAGAGCATGAACGCGATATTCGGATTCCCGGCGACAGCGACGAACGCGGCCCTGCTGCAGCGGCGCGGCCTGGTGCTGTTGCTTGCGGCCCTGTTGCTGCTCGGCGCGGGAACTCTGCGGCGGAGCGGAATTCGTGCGCGGCTGGCCTAGGACACCGGGAGGCTGGGTCGTGGCGTGCGTACTTTGCCTCGGGTTCTGGCAACTCGGCGAAGGGGCCTACATTCCCGCCAAGGCCTGGCTTGCACAGGAGCTGATGCAGCGCGCCTGGGAGCGCGCCGCGGTCGGCAGCGAGCGGCCGGCGCCCTGGCCGTGGGCCGATACCTGGCCGGTCGCGAGGCTGAGGGCGCTGGGTGGCGACATCGACCTGATCGTGCTCGCGGGCGGGTCGGGGCGCACACTGGCATTCGGCCCCGGGCACCTGAGCGCGAGCGCGTTGCCGGGCTCGCCGGGCAACGCGGTGATCGCGGGCCACCGGGACACGCACTTCAGCTTCCTGCAACGCCTTGCTGTCGGTGAGCCACTGGCCGTGGAAACGACAGACGGGGACTCGCATCTCTACCAGGTCGTGCATATCGACGTTGTCGATTCGAGGCGCAGCAGCCTGTTGCTCGATACGGACGAGAGCATGTTGAGCCTCGTTACCTGCTATCCCTTCGATGCGTCGGAGCCGCGCGGCCCGATGCGCTACGTGGTTACCGCGAGGATGCTTCTCTGAGTGCGGCAACCCTGAGGATGGCAGCGACGCTGATCGCGTCGGTAATGTCACCGTCGCTGACCATCTGCAGCGCTTCTGCCAGCGGCAGTTTGCGAATCTCCAGGTCTTCGGTCTCTTCGAACTCGGTCTCGCCCTGGGTCAGCTCCTCGGCGATGAACACGATGCCGACTTCGTCGGTGATCGAATTGCTGGTATGCAGCCGCATCACCTCGGACCAGCGCGCGGCGGTCAGTCCCGTTTCCTCCCTGAGTTCCCGCTTCGCGGCGCCGAGCGGCGACTCGTCGAGCGGCGCACCACCCATCGGCAGCTCCCAGGAATATTCGCCCAGCGTGTAACGTTGCTGGCCGACGAGCCACGTATTGCCGTCAGCGTCCAGCGGCATGATCGCGATGGCGCGGTTCTTGAAGTGCACGTAACCGTAGTGATTCGTGCCGCCACCGGGATTGATGACGTGATCCTCGCGGACCTCCATCCAGGGATTCTCGTAAACGGTGCGCGAGTCGAGTTGCTTCCAGCTCATGCGGTGCGCTCCGCCTGCCGGGTTTCGGCAAACAGTTTGAAGTTGTTCATCATGTCTTCGTTGCGCTTGCGGACCGCCCCGGCGAAAAAGATGCTGAGCAAACGGAAGATGCCTTTGAACGAATGATTTCCGTACATGGCCCATCGTGTACGGCCGTCACCCGCGTCTTCGAAATGGTTGACGACGAGCGCATTGCCCACGTCGGACTCGTAGGTGCCGGCCATGAAATGCGGCTCGCGTCGCTCGGTTACGGTCTCGATAAGCGTTACCTTGCGGCCGTTTTCATCGTAGACGAGTTCGGCGACGGCACCGGGCTGTCCGTCTTCGCCGCTCCTGCGGGTAAACGATACCAGCGTTGGCTGCCAGGCCTTCATGTTGGCGGGGTCGTCGAAGGCTGCCCATACCGACGCCTGGTCGGCATCGATGACGATCTCGTGTCTGAACTTCATGCTTGCGGCCGCTTCCAGTTACGTGTCGCAATGATAACCTTGCCCGATGAACTCACCCAAGCCTAGGCTAACGCAGGGTCCTGTCGGCGGGCACCTGGTCGATATGACCGTGCCCGTGCTCTTCGGTATCGCGACGATGATGGGGCAGAGCCTCATCGATACCTGGTTCATCGGCCAGGTCGGTGACGCACAGCTCGCGGCCTTCAGTTTCGGCTTTCCCATTCTCATGATCGTTACCAGCGTGGCGATAGGGCTGGGTGCCGGCACGTCGTCGGTAGTAGCCCGGGCGATCGGCGCGGACGATCACCAGCGTGCACGGCGGCTGTCGACCGACAGCCTGTTACTGTCTTTCCTGGTGACAGCGATCATCAGCGCGATCGGCATTCTCACAATCCGGCCGCTGTTTCGATTGCTCGGCGCGCCCGACGAATTGATGCCCCTGATCGACGGCTTCATGACCATTCTCTACCTGGGCGTGCCGTTCATCGTCGTCGGCATGGTGGGGATGGCGAGCATGCGGGCCACCGGAGACACGCGCCTGCCGAGCATGCTGATGATTCTTGCGGCAGTGCTCAATGTAATTCTCGACCCGATTCTTATATTCGGTGTGGGGCCGATACCGGCGATGGGTCTGAACGGTGCCGCGATGGCGGCATTGCTTGCGCGTGCGTCGATCTTTGTCGGCACGCTGTACCTGATGCGGCACCGTCTCGACATGGTGAGTTTCAGCAAGCCGGACCCGGGCGAGCTGCGGCAGTCATGGCGCGACATCCTGCACGTTGGCATACCTGCTGCCGGCACCAATATCATCGTGCCGGTCGGGGCGGCCGTGATTACAGCCATGATCGCGCGCTTCGGGCCTGATGCGGTTGCGGGTTTCGGCGTTGCGAGCCGCATCGAGTCTTTGATGCTGGTCATGTACTACGCGTTATCCGCGATCATCGGCCCCTTCGTCGGGCAAAATTTCTCCGCGGGCAAAGAGGACCGCATACTGCGCGCGCTATGGCTGTGCACCGCCTTTTGTGTAATCAGCGGCCTGGTCATCGCGGGACTGCTCGCTGCAGCGTCGGGCTGGATACCCGGTCTCTTCAGCGATAGCGAAAGTGTCCGCAATGTTACGTCGTTGTTCCTGTGGATGGTGCCGCTCAGCTACGGCGCTTACGGTATGGTCATGGTGATGAACGCATCCTTCAACGGGCTCGGCTACCCGATGCCGGGTGTCGTCATCAGCGTGTGCAGGATAGCCGTGCTCTACATCCCGATCGCGCTGATCGCGATGCCGTTCTTCGACATCGCCGGCATATTCGCCGCCTACGCGATCGCCAATATCGTGTCCGGGATCGGTGCCTACGCATGGGCGCGCAGCACGGTCCGCCATCGCTGCGCGGAGGAGGCGGTGATTCGCAAGGCTGCTGCGGAGATCCGGCCGTGACTCTCAGAATCCGCGAGATCGACCACATCGTGCTTCGCGTGACCAATCTCGATCGGATGCTCGAGTTCTATTGTGAGGTACTCGGCTGCAGCATCGAGCGCCGCAAGGACGATATAGGCCTGGTCCAGCTGCGCGCGGGTCGCTCGCTCGTCGACCTGGTTCCGGTCGAGAGCGAACTCGGCCGCGCCGGTGGCGCGGCGCCCGGGCAGGAAGGGCGCAACATGGATCATCTGTGTTTTCGCCTGGAGGCATTCGACGAGTCGTTTCTGGTGGAGTATCTCGAAGGCCGCGGCGTGCAGCCCGGCCGGGTGAGTTCCCGTTACGGCGCCGAGGGCCATGGTCCGTCCATGTACGTGACCGACCCGGAAGGCAACACCGTCGAATTGAAAGGCCCGCCGGCCTCACCCTGACGACCGCGCACACGCGCGATCCTGCAATTATCCGCTACTGCAGGGCCGGCAGCACGCTGCGGCGGTAGCCGATGTGCATGCCGATGCCGCGGCTCGCCAGGAACAGGAGGAACGCGAGCCAGAGACCGTCGTTGCCCAGCGGCTGCAGGACGAACCAGGCCGGGATAAACACGGCGAACGCCGAAAACACCATGATGTTGCGCATCTCGCGCGCACGCGTTGCGCCGACGTAGACGCCGTCATAGAGAAAAGACCAGACGGAAACCAGCGGCGAGGCGATCATCCAGGGAAGATAGCGCAGCGTCGTTTCGCGGACGGCAGGGAGGTCGGTCAGCACGTTGATGAGCTGCGGCCCGAGCACGAAGTACGCGGAACTGAAACCGGCAGCGAAAATCAGCGACCACTTGAGGCACAGCGTTACCGATCGCTCGAGCGCATCGCGCCGCTGCTGACCGACTGCTTTGCCGACCAGCGCTTCGGCGGCATGCGCAAGGCCGTCGAGGCCGAATGCCGTGAGGTTCTGCAGCTGCATGAGAATCGCGTTCGCGGCGAGTATGAGGCCGCCCATTCGCGCACCCTGTGCGGTGACGAAGGCGATCGTGAAGATGAGCGCCATGGTCCGGACGAACAGGTTGCCATTCACTGCGAAGAACGCCGCGTACTCGCGGATATTCACGAACTTCTCCATCGGCCAGTGGCCGCTGTGCCGGCGCAGCTCCCGTGCAGCAAAATAGAGCGCGACGGCGAGCCCGGTGTACTCGGCGAGCACGGACGCCAGGGCTACGCCGTCGACCTTCATGCCCAGCACGAGCACGAACAGGAGATCGAGCGCAATGTTGGTCAGGTTGATGGTGAGGAAAATGATCAGCGGGACCCGAGCGTTCTGTAGGCCCAGGAACCAGCCGATCATCACGTAATTGGCGAGCGTGCCGGGAGCGCTCCAGATGCGTATGGAAAAATACTCGAGGGCATGCTCCCTGAGAGCCCCTTCAGCGCCGAGCAGCTTCATCGCGACCTGGCCGATGGGCCACTGCAGGAGGATGACCGCCAGCGCGATCAGTTGGGCGACGACGAGCGCCTGGCCGAGGGACACGCGCAGGCCGTCGAAATCGTCGGCGCCAAAACGCTGGGCCGCGATTCCGGTCGTGCCCATGCGCAGGAAGTTCACCCCGGTGTACAGAAAACTGAATATCGTGCCGCCGATAGCAACGGCACCGAGGTAGACGGCGCTCTCGAGATGACCGACCACGCCGGTATCGACCATCCCGAGCAGCGGCACCGAGATGTTCGAGAGGATCATCGGCGCCGCGATGCGCCACACGTCGCGGTCGCGCGGCAGCTCGACAGTGATCACGACGTAACGCTCAGAACGGTATACCGAGCCGCCGGTACAGCACTGACAGCAGCCACGCCGGGCCTATCATCATGAGCTGCAGGTCTCTGAGGACAGGACCCGGGCCCGGCTCGTTGCGGTGACCGAGCCACAGGCCGATCGTGCCGCCGAGCAGCAGGCCGCCGGCCACATGCGGATGCGAGTAGAGTGACTGCTCGAGCCACAGCTGGATCGCGGCGACACCGAGGATGAAGGGCAACATCCCGATCGCGATCGACAGCGAAATAATGAAGTAATAAACGGCGGCCACCATCAGGAACGCACTGCCCCAGTTCAGAAGGGGCGATATTTCGTAGAACTGGGCCGGCACCGGCAGCGACCACAGCAGACCGACGGTGCCTGTGACGACCATCGGAACGGCGATCCAGTAGAGCACCGGGTAGGTAAGGTTCTCGTGCGTCTCGCCGTAGCGCTCGAGCCAGCCGTCGCTGTCAGTCATCGCCGTTCCCGCATCCTGGGCGGTATTTGACCATAAACGCAACGGTTAAGTGTGCGTTCAGTCACACAGCGCTACAATTGGCAATGTAAACTCACGTCAGGGTTTCAGGGAGATTTCGCTATGGGCAGGAAGACGAGAAAATTCATATTCGCGATTGCGGGCATTGCCGCGATTCTTAGTGGTTGCGAGACGCTCGATCCGTATACCGGCGAGTCGCAGACGAGCAAGGCAACGAAAGGTGCGCTGATCGGTGCCGCGGCCGGCGCCGTGGCGGGCCTCATGTCCGGCGACGATGCCGTTGAGCGGCGCCAGCGCGCACTCATTGGCGCCGGCGTCGGCGCCCTCGCGGGCGGCGCTGTCGGTCACTACATGGATCGGCAGGAAGCCAAGCTCCGCGCCGAGCTGCAGGGCACGGGCGTCAGCGTGACGCGAACGGGCGACAACATTACGCTCAACATGCCGGGCAACGTCACCTTCGATACGGACAGCGCCGCATTGCGGCCGCAGTTTTTCAGCGTGCTGAATTCAGTAGGCAAAGTGCTGACGGAATTCGACCAGACCGTTGTCGAGGTGGCCGGCCACACCGACAGTACCGGCAGCGATTCCCACAACATGAACTTGTCGCAGCGCCGTGCCAACACGGTCGGCGAATACCTCTACACACAGGGCATCATGGACCAGCGGATCATGACGGTCGGCATGGGCGAACATCACCCCATCGCCGACAACTCGACGCCGGAGGGCCGTCAGCTCAACCGGCGCGTCGAGATCACGCTGGTGCCGATCACTGCCTGAGCGGTCGTTACCGAAACAGGGGAGCGCGCCAGCCAGGGACGGCTGGCACCGCTTTCAGCGTCTGCCCAAGAACAACAAGAAGGGCAAGCATGCGATCAGCCTACGCGAAGACCGACACGGGCCGCTGGATCGAAGACACGGGCTTCGTCCGGCGCCTTTTGTCCGATGACGACGACGGATCGCGGCACCAGCGCTTCGTTATCCAGTTGAGCGCCGGCCAGACACTCCTGATCGCTCATAACGTCGATCTCGCTGACCGGATACCGCTGTCACTCGGTGACCGGGTCCATTTCCGTGGCATGTACGAATGGAACGATCTCGGCGGGCTGGTGCACTGGACGCACCACGATCCTCTGGGCGTCGAGGACGGCGGCTGGGTGCGTTACCGGCGCAGGGTTTACGTCTAGGCCGCGTCTACCGGCGCTTCACCATTCGTCGTCGGCTAATGTGGGCGAACTAGCGTTCGAGCAAGGCCTCAATTTTTCCCCGATCGACGCAACTGCATTCCTCGGGCGCTGGCGCGCGCTGGAAACAGCGCAATGTCGTATTTGGCGGGCAACTTACAGGCTGTGCGTCCCTGTCCGCGACGCCCTCCTGCGACGCGCAACCCGCCGCCAGGAGCGTGGCCGCGACGACAATTCTTCCAGACCTGCTTAGTAAGCCGATGGCGATCCCCCGCTACCTCAATCGAACCGGCACAGCCGGCGGGGTTGCACCCCACCGGCTGTGCCTGATTCACCATTAATCAAGAACGGGTTTCGTGCCATCAGAGCCGAAACCGTGCTTCCACGGCATCGTGGTCCGAGGCACGAATCGGCGTGCCCGGTACGTCGCCCAGGTCGCTGGGATACCCGGCATTGAAATGCAGGATATCGACTGCCGTGTAGTCGTCCATCAGGCCCGGGCTGATCAGTATGTGGTCGAGCACCTGGCTGTTGCCGTCAAACACGAACGTAAAGGCTTCGGCAGGTTTCTCCAGGTTGATCAGGTTGGTCAGGGGAATCTCACCGGCGCCGCCTTCCAGGATAGCCAGCGGGTGGTCCGGCCCTTCACCCGGCTCGCCGAACTGGAAGTCGTTCAGGTCGCCCGCAACGATGACCCTGGCGCCCGGTTCGGCGTCCAGCAGACCGTTCACGAAATTGCGCACCGCCTGCGCCTGATCCTTGCGCTGAGCTTCGGTAATGCGAATCGGCGGCTGGTTCACGCCAAATATCGGGTCGTCTCCTCCCTTGCTCTTGAAGTGGTTGCCGATAATGGTTACCTCGTTGCCTTCGATATCGAAAACTCCGACGAGCGGTTCTCGGCCGGGGCTCGCACTGCCCGGACCAAAAGCGGCCTCGACATCGGGCCCGCTCATTTGAAACGCCTCGATCAGGCTAACCCTGTCTGCATCCCACAGGAAGCCGACTTCGATACCCCGAGCATCGCTGGTCTCGAACGACACGGCTGTGTAGTTCGTGCCGGCAGCCGCATTCACCCGATCGCCAAGCGCCTGCAGAATGGCCGTGTTCTCGACCTCCTGGACGACCAGGATCTCGGGCAGTGCCAGTTCGATTTCCACGGCCAGTGCCAGTTTTGACAGTTGTGTTTCCAGCTCTGCCGGAGAAGGCGTGCTGCCTTCATCGTCCTTGTCGGGGTTGTCGATGAGATCGAACAGGTTTTCGACGTTATAGGTCGTAATCGACGTATTGCCAAAGCCGCCTGAGCGTCGGCTGACCGGCAGTTTCGGCAGCTTGTGGTTCTTGACGTTCACGCTGGCCGGCTGCAGTTTGTAGTTTCCGAATGTGTAATCGACGACGCCAACGAGGCTGCGAATGCGATCGCCCGGCGTTACGATTACCGGGTCGTCGATGCTCGCGTCGTCGACCAAAATCCGCTCGGGATTGTAGTCAACGTCGCCACCACCCAGGCTCCGGATGAGAATCTGCTTCGTCTGGGAGAAGTAACCGGATCCCAGTTCCGCGTTTGCGTCGGCCTGCAGCAGCATACCGAACTCCCCGAATCGTGATGTAGCTGCCACGACAAATCCGTTGTTTACGGAGACCAGCATTCCCTCCAGCGGTTCCCAGAAATCGATGCCGTTTTCCACCAGCTCATTAGGCAGGTCGACCAGCGGAACTGCCGCAGGCAATGGATTGCCTGTCGAGTCGATCGACACCAGCTCGGTGTCATCGATTCGGGTAAGCGGCAGCGCGTTTCCGAACTGCAGCTCTTCGACCTGACCAGTGATGGTGACGATGTCGCCGACTTCCGGCTGCGGGAACAGCCTGTTGCGATCGTCCACGAAAATACCGTCCGACGTCGCGGGATTGCCATCGCCATCCACATCCTGGATCCACATGTCACGCCCGTTGGCGGTGACCAGCGTCACCACGCCCGTCGTCTCGACGGTCTCGCCCTGGAATGGCGAAAACTGGCCGTCCCCCTGGATTTCCGGGATGCTGACTTCGAGCGGCGCGCAGCCGTCCAGGCCACCGCCGACGGGCGTATTGGCGCCCGGAAGGAAAAAGCTCCCGAAAACCCAGTCGGCCACCGTATCGGTATCGACACCATCGACTGCCCGTCGTGCCCCGGCGGGAAAGAACGGGCCGTCCGGCCCGATGACCGGCGCGCCGAAGAAAAATGTGTCGCCGGCATCGCCATCAGTGAGCGCGACCGCGTCGCGGACAACCTCGGCACCGGTTACGCTGCTGCCCGTACCGCCGCTCAATGAAGCCGTCTCGACCAGTGCCACGGTCAGCGAGGAGTTCTCCAGGTAGCTCGAAAAGATCGATGCATCCGGGGTCACGCCATAATTGGCGGGTAAGCCGCCGCAATTTCCCAGCAGGAAGAAGCCATTGGAGCCCAGGGAGTGAAATGCCTTGAAATCGAATCGGCGGTCGATCGTGCCGGGCGAAAACGCGTCACTTTCGACGACGATGACGCTCAGACCGGCAAGGCTCGTGCCTGGTGTGCCGAACAATTCGATGAATTCGGTGTTGTCGGTTCCCGAATGGCTGGCCAGCACCTCGTTCAATAACACGGGATCGCCGGTTGCCGACCGCGCCTGCTGTGATGCCGCAATTGCTATTAGACCAAGGGCAAGTGCGATTAGTGTTGCCGGGTTCGCTCTAAGTGCTTTATTCATTGTTATAGCCATTGATTTCACTCCGGGATTCGCTCGAGTATTGATTCTTTCTGATCGTAGACCATGGCGTGTGCCATTGCCGGGCGTTTAACTTAATGCGCCTTCGGCCACGTGCGTGCTTCGGCAACAAACCTGTTTTTTCATAGGCATATATCGCTGTAAGCTCGAACACACCCGACTTATCCGGCACGCTTCAAGAGCGGGAATGTCGCATGACATGCGCTTGGCTTTGCCCGGTACCCGGCGCGAATGGTCACGCGGAGAATACCCAGATCTTGTGACATTACTGTGAAGTTCAGCCTGGTCTGCGCTGTGGCTACTGTGCTCAATTGCGGGGAATCGCCCAAGGGCCTTCTGCCGCATCAATGATGAGGCCGACAATTTTGGATGCTTGCTTCGCACGCTGGCGCAGCGACTGAGGAAGTTGATGCCCTGCAGAGCTGTGGCCGCGCAAAAAGAAGCCGCCCCGGAGGGCGGCTTCCTGTTTTCGATTGACGGTGACGCTCAGAGCGCCATCGCGGATCGCAGTTTCTTGATCGCGTTGGCTTCTACCTGGCGAACGCGCTCCGCCGAGATGCCGTATTCGTCGGCGAGCTCGTGCAGCGTCAGCTTGGTCTCCGACAGCCAGCGGCTCTCGATGATGTGGCGGCTGCGATCGTCGAGAGTCCTGATGGCGGCAGCCATGCGTTCGGACGCGTCGTCGTTGAAGTCCGCCGTCTCGACGAGCTTCGCGGGATCGGCGTCCGGGCTGGGCAGGTAAGCGGCCGGCGTAAACGCACGCTCGTCATCGGCATCCGGTGCCGGATCGAATATTGCGTCCCGTGCGTGAAGCCGCTTCTCCATCTCGGTGACTTCCGCGGGGCTGACGCCGAGGTCTGCGGCGACTGCCTGGGTCTCGTCGAAGGTCAGCCAGGCGAGATTCTTCTTCGCCTTGCGAAGATTGAAGAAAAGCTTGCGTTGCGCTTTGGTGGTCGCGACCTTGACGATACGCCAGTTGCGCAGCACGAATTCGTGGATCTCGGCACGGATCCAGTGGACCGCGAATGACACGAGACGCACGTCGTATCCGGGGTCGAAACGTTTGACGGCCTTCATGAGGCCGACGTTGCCTTCCTGGATCAGGTCGCTCAGCGGCAGGCCGTAGCCGGTGTAGCCTTTCGCAATGTGCACCACGAATCGAAGGTGCGCGAGCACGAGTTCGCGTGCCGCATCGAGATCATCTTCCTCGCGGAACCGGTGCGCGAGCGCCTGCTCGTCTTCCTTGCTGAGCACGGGCACGGAACCGACCGCCTGGATATAGGCGTCGAGGCTGCCGACCGGTCCGGCCAGCATCAGTTCCTGATTTCGAAGCGCTACAGCTGTGGTCATTCAGTTCTCTCCTTGTGGTACGGCGATTTTAGCAGTCGACGCATTAGAGTGCTAACTGGCATCAATGTTCCGACACGATGCCAGAATTATTCCTTTTTAAAAGAGCGAGTTACAAATCGTTACGAAATATATGCCCGAGTGCAGAGGCCATGTTGCAGCGCCGCATGCGCAGGGCGGGGACGGTCGAAAATACGGCTATTTCGGCTCGATGGAACGCATGTGGCGCGCCGCCGCCAGCCACGATCCGGCGAGGCCCAGTACCACGCCAACGCCGATAATGGCGAGGCTGTCCCGGAGGTCCAGGGTGAGCATGGTGACGCCGCTCTGATAGAGGCCGGCCAGCCGGGCGACGGTCGGGCGCAGCAGGTACAGGCCGTATTGCACGAGCCCGAGGGCAAGCACCGATCCGAACAGCCCGAACCAGAAGCCGCTCCACAGGAACGGCCGGCGCACGAAAGCATTGCTCGCGCCGATGAGCTTGGTGACCTCGATCTCGTCACGGCGGTTCTGGATCTCGAGCCGGATCGTGTTGCCGATGATGACGATGATTGCGGCACCGAGCAGGCCGGCACCGATCATGATGGCCTGTTGCACGATCTCGAGAATCGCGTGAAATCGCTGCACCCACTCGGTGTCGACCTGCACGAGTTCGGTCTCGGGCAGGCTGTCGAGCTCCTCTCGCAGCAGGGTCATCGACTGCGGAGTATTCGCAGCGCTCGGCCTGACCACGAGGGTATGCGGCAGCGGATTGTCGGGAAGATGATCGAGGGCACTGCCGAATCCGGACTGTTCCTTGAACTCCGCCAGTGCGGCTTCCGCGGTAATCAGGCGCACGTCGTCCACGTCGGCACGTTGCGCTATCAACCGGGCGAGCGCCTCCGCCTCGCTTTCTGAAATACCGGTGTCCAGGAAAACGGAAAAGTCGAGCGCGTCGTCCCAGCCGCTGCTGATGGCCGTGAAGTTCTTGATGACGAGATTGAGCGCCGCGGGGATAGCGAGCGTCACCGCGATGACGAGAATAATCATCAGGCTCGCGAACGGCTGGTGCACGAGCCGGCCGAACGACGCCGATGCCGTCCTGCCATGACGCCCGAGCCAGATGCTCACCGGTCCTGAAGAACGCAGCGGCGCCACTGCGTCGGAATGTCGCGTCACCGCCATCCGTCATCGCCTCCCTGCGGCACGTAATCGTCGCCGAAATGCGCGAGGAAGTCGTCCTCGTCCGGTGCCTGTTGCAGACGGCCTTCCTCGAGTTCGATGCGGCGGCAACCCAGTTTGTCGATGAGTGCGATGTCGTGGCTCGCGATCAACAGCGTGACGCCGACCTCGTTGAAGCGCCGGAATATGCGCATGACCTCGAGCGACAGGTCGGGGTCGAGGTTGCCCGTCGGCTCATCGGCAATCAGCAGCTTGGGCCGCGTCACGATTGCCCGTGCAATGCCCACGCGCTGTTGTTCGCCCGCGGAAAGCGTTTCGGGATTCTTTTTTTCCTTGTGCAGCAGGCCGACCTGGTCGAGGGCGGCGCGCACGCGCTTGCCGGCATCGCGCGGACTCAGGCCGGCGATGATCAGCGGCAATGCAACGTTATCCGACACGGGCCGGTCGTAAAGCAGCTTGTGGTCCTGGAACACCATGCCGATCTGCCTGCGATAGGCCGGGATCTTGCGGCGGCGTACGCGGCGTGTGTCCTTGCCGTCGACGACGACCTGGCCGCTCGTCGGCCGTTCGATCAGCGCGATCAGCTTGAGAAGCGTGCTCTTGCCGGCGCCCGAGTGTCCGGTCACGAAAACCATCTCGCCCTTGTCGATGGTCAACGACAGCGCGGACAGAGCCTCCTGCCCGCCGGGAAATCGCTTGGTCACGTTTTCGAAGTGAATCATCTGCGCCTTGCTCAGCCCCGTCCGCCGCTCGCGAGGAGCGCATCGACAAACTCTTCGGCGACAAACGGCTGCATGTCCTCGGCCTTTTCGCCGATGCCGATAAACCGCACCGGCACCTGCAGCTCGTTGGCGATAGCCAGCAGGATGCCACCCTTGGCGCTGCCGTCCAACTTGGTCACGGTGATGCCCGTCAACCCGAGCGCGTCGTGGAACTTCCGGGCCTGCACCAGCGCGTTCTGGCCCTGGCTCGCGTCGAGCACCAGCATGATCTCGTGTGGTGCTGTCTCGTCCCGCCGCGCAATCACGCGGCGGATTTTTGAAAGCTCGTCCATGAGGCCCTGCTGGTTCTGCAGCCGGCCGGCCGTGTCCGCGAGCAGCACGTCGACGCCGCGAGCCCTCGCTGCTTCCCAGGCGTCGAATATCACCGCGGCAGGATCCGCGCCGCTCTGCTGCGCAACGACCGGGACGTCATTGCGCTGTCCCCAGGCCTGCAGCTGTTCGACGGCCGCCGCGCGGAACGTATCGCCGGCGGCCAGCATGACCGACAGTCCGTGGTCTTTGAATCGCCGTGCCAGCTTGCCGATCGTGGTGGTCTTGCCGGCACCGTTGACCCCCACCATCAGGATCACGAAGGGCTGGTGCTGCGGGTCGATGTCGAGCGGCTGTTCGACAGGCGACAGGATATCGATGAGCGAGCGGCGCAGGCCGCGACGCAGCGAGTCGAGGTCCTTCAGCTCCTTGCGCGCCAGGCTTTTCTGCAGGTCCTCGATGATGCGCGTCGTCGTGTCGATACCGACGTCCGCCATGACGAGCAGCGATTCGAGGTCCTCGAGCGCGTTCTCGTCGATCTTGCCGCCCGGGGCCAGGTTCGCGAGATCATAGGTCAGCCAGCTGTCGCCCCGGTTTAGTCGGGCGCGCAGGCGCTTGATGAATCCCTGGTGTTCGGCGGGTTTGTCCTTTTTCCCTAGCATTGCGTCTTAAAATACCCGGCGACTGAAATCGCCTACACTGTTCGGAACCGGCCCTTGCTCGAGGCCCCAGGGGAACTGATGACGATAAAGCCCGGCGCCGCAAACAAGAAGCCCCGACCCGGACGGCTGCGTATTGTAGCGGGAAAGTGGCGCAGCCGTCTGTTGGATATCGCGGACTTGCCGGGCCTTCGGCCCACTTCGGAGCGCGTGCGCGAGACGCTGTTCAACTGGCTGGCGCCGTCAATCCAGGGCGCCCGGTGTCTCGATCTGTTTGCCGGCACCGGTGCGCTCGGTTTCGAGGCGCTGTCGAGGGGAGCTGCGCAAGTGGTCTTTGTAGACAACTCGCGTCGTGCGACAAAGGCGATCGGGAACAGTGCGAAGATGCTGGATGCCGCGGGAGCGGTCATTCACTGCGGTGATGCCACGGAGTACGTGCGAAACGCCCGAGCCGCCTCCTTCGACATCATCTTCCTCGACCCGCCGTTCGCCGACGACCGGCTCGGAGAACTCTGCGGGCAGATCGACGCGTGCGGCATACTCGCACCGGGCGGCAGGATCTACGTCGAGCAGGATCGCGCCAGGCCCGGGACCCGCCTCCCCGATCGCTGGCGAGTCCTGAAAGACAGGACGGCCGGAAACGTGCGCTACATGCTGGTGGAGCCTGGCTCCTAGTCGACGCAGGTAGTGTGCGATACTCCGCGCCTGGGGGTGCACGAAGAAAAACAAGGAGGGGGGATGTCTGTAGCAGCCATGTATCCGGGTACCTTCGACCCGATCACGCTGGGTCACGAAGACCTCGTGAAACGGGCGGTCAGGGTATTCGACCGTGTCGTGATTGCCATTGCCGCCGATACGGGCGGCAAAGCGCCAATGTTCGATCTCGATGAACGCGTCGAACTTGCCAGGTCCGCCCTTGCGGGGATCAATGGCGTAGAGGTCACTTCATACAAGGGCCTGACCGTCGATTTCGCACGAGACAACGGGCTGTCCGTCATCATTCGCGGGTTACGCGCCGTGTCCGACTTCGAGTATGAATTCCAGCTCGCCACGATGAACCGGCACCTGACCGACGAGGTCGAGACGGTCTTCCTGACGCCGCCGGAGTCCTACACCTTTATCTCGTCGAGTCTCGTCCGCGAGATCGCGTCACTGGGCGGGGATGTCTCGGAATTCGTGTCGCCGAAAGTGAAGGACGCACTGCTGGAGCGTCTCGGCCGCGCTTAAGCCGGCGCGGGTGCCGGAGCGTCCGGCGTGCCGCGCCGCCGCTCGAGTTCCTCGCGGATTTCGTGCGCTTTTTCCTCGGTGATCGAGAACGTCGCGATCGCCCATATTGCTATTGCCGAGGCAACACAGGGGATGAGGGCGTCGAAGAATCGCATGAGCGTCAGCGTGCGCTCATTCTGATCGCCCTCGAGGGCAACGTCGAAGCCCGTGGCGTTCAGCAGGAAGCCGCCGCCCGCTATAGCCACGGCCATGCCGAGTTTTACGACCCACCAGTAGATGGAACCGTACATCCCCTCCCGGCGCTGATGGGTCTTCAGTTCATCCATATCGACGACGTCAGCGATCATCGACGGCATCAGAGTGAACAGGCCGCCGAGACCGAAAGCCATGAGCGGCGCCGGAATAAGGACGAGCCATGGCTGTTCGGGCATATAGCAAAACCATTTGAGGGCATAGCCCACCATCGAGATACCCGTTGTCACAAAAAAGGCCTTGCGTTTTCCGAACCGCGTGCCGAGCCAGGTCGCGATCACGATAGAAACGTAGGCGAAGACGGTTTGCAAAAGCCCCGAGTGGCCCACGAAGACGGAGCCCGTCTCCGTGTCACCGGCGAACACGTAATAGATGATGACGTAGGACTGGAAAGCGGCGATCAGTATGAAGCCGTTGAAGACCAGGAAGGTCGCGACGCAGAGCTTGAGAAATTCTCTCGACTTCAGCGTTTCGGCAAAGCCGCGGAAGAAGTCCACGATATTTCGAATTATTACGTTGCCTGCGATCTTGGCAGCGGATTCACCCTCCGCGATGGCGAGTTCCTTGTAACGCTCCCGGAGGAAGATCGCGGGCATGATGCCGACGATGACCACGATCGCGCCGATGACGAGCGCCAGGCGCGAAGCACCTTCGACCATATCGTTTGCCCAGTGCCTGCTGCTCATTATGGCCAGAAGATAGGGCGTAAAGAGATACGCGGTCTGTCCAATGAAATTCTGCGTCCCCATGAGCCGGGTGCGCTCGTTATAGTCCGGCGTCAGTTCGTAGCCGAGTGCCACCCAGGGTGTCACGAACACGGTATAGGCGAGGTAAAAGAGAAAAGAGCCCGTCAGAAAAAACCAGAAGTAGAAGGACTCACTTTTGCCCGGCGGTAACTGCCAGAGCAGGGCGAAGACTATTCCCGCGGCGATCGCGCCGAAGAATATATAGGGCCGACGCCGCCCCCACCGTGTACGGGTGTTGTCGGAGATATACCCCATCAATGGGTCGGTGATCGCGTCAGTCAGTCGCGGCAGGGCGGCAAGCAGCCCGGCGAGCGCCGGATTCATGCCGAGGCCGAGATTGAGGACAATCACCATCCTGCCGATGGAATCCGCGAGCAGGTTATTGACGAACGCGCCGGAGCCGTAGACCAGTTTTTTGTGAAAAGGAATTCTGTCTTCGGGCGCTGTTTCGTAGTGCTGCATGGCGCGGCCATCGTCCACTATATTGACAGCGCTGTCAAACGTTGCTAGAACAGAACTTATCGATGCGGCTGTCGCTTCGTCCGGAACAACAAGAAAGCGTATTGTGGGTCGGGGCGTGGCCGTTTGGGGGGGGTTAATCACTGAAGCTGACGAGTGTTTGCCGCTCGCGCCAAACGCGGCGGGGGATGTGTTGATGCATCGCACCAGGAGTGAAAAAAACTTTGTTCGACCTGGGCGGCTTGCCATGCTCTGCGGTTACTTGCTGGTGTCCATCATGAGCACGACTTTCGCAGAATCCCGCAGCGTTGTTCCGCATGCGGAGGAGCAGATTGCTGCCTTGCTCGGGCAAATGACCCTGGCAGAGAAGATCGGGCAGATGAACCAGGTACACGCGGGTGACATGGACGCGGTCGAGGTACTTGGCGATGCGTTGCGGGCAGGAAAGATCGGGTCGATCATTAACCAGGTCGACGTTGCAACGGTAAACGAATTGCAGCGCATCGCCGTCGAGGAAAGCCGCCTCGGCATACCGCTGCTCGTCGGCCGCGACGTCATCCACGGCTTCAAGACCGTGATGCCGATACCCATCGGCCAGGCTGCAACATGGAATCCCGACGTTGTGCGGCAGGGCGCAAGAGTTGCGGCACGCGAGGCCGCGAAGTCGGGCATCAACTGGACGTTTGCGCCGATGATCGACATCACGCGCGATCCGCGCTGGGGACGAATTGCGGAAAGCCCCGGCGAGGACCCGTATCTTGCCAGCCGTCTTGCAGTTGCGATGGTGGAGGGTTTCCAGGGAGACGATCTCACGGCTGCGGGCACGATCGCCGCGTGCGCCAAGCACTTTGCGGGCTACGGGGAGGCCGAAAGCGGCCGCGACTATGCGACGACCAACATCCCCGAGAACGAACTTCGTAATGTCCACCTGCGTCCGTTTCGCGCCGCTGTGGATGCCGGTGTGCTTACGCTGATGGCGTCATTCAGCGACCTGAACGGTGTACCCGCGACAGGTAACGAATTCCTGATGCGCCAGGTCCTGCGTGATGAATGGGGCTTCAATGGATTCGTTGTAAGCGACTGGAATTCCATCCACCAGCTCGCAATTCACGGGCTGACTGCCGATGACAAGAGCTCGGCTCTTGAGGCAGCGACCGCCGGCGTCGACATGGACATGGCGGGTAGAGTTTATGCCGGACATCTCGAGGAACTCGTCGAGGACGGCACCCTCGATATCGACGTAATTGACGCCGCCGTCATTAATATACTCCGCGCAAAATTCCGCCTGGGCCTGTTCGAAAATTCCTACACGGACCCCGACACGCTGCCGCCCATCGCGAACCCCGAAGCTCTGGCGACCGCGAAAACGGCAGCGCTGCAGAGCGTGGTCATGCTGAAAAACGACAACAAGGTGTTGCCGCTAAGCACAGACCGGCTCGAAAGAGTCGCAGTCGTGGGACCGCTTGCCGATGCGCCCTACGAGCAGCTGGGCACCTGGATATTCGACGGCGACAGGGAGCTTAGCGTAACCGCCCTCCAGGGCATTCGTGACCTCGTGGGCGATCAGGTGCAGGTCGACTATGTCCGCGCGATGAAAATGAGCCGCAGCACGTCGACGGAGCCGTTCGACGAGGCTGTCGCGGCGGCCGGGAGATCCGACGCGGTGCTGTTGTTTCTCGGCGAAGAATCCATACTCTCCGGCGAAGCTCATTCGCGCGCCGACATCAACCTCCCCGGCGCACAGGCCGAACTCGTCAGACGCGTTCGTGAGACCGGTAAACCGGTCATCGCGGTGATCATGGCCGGGCGGCCGCTGACGTTGACGAATATCGTCGACAATGTCGACGCGATCCTGTTCGCCTGGCACCCGGGGACGATGGGCGGCCCGGCGATAGCCGAGCTGCTGTTCGGGCTCGAATCGCCGTCGGGAAAGCTGCCGGTGACGTTCCCGCGCATGGTGGGCCAGATACCGATCTATCACAGCCAGAAGAATACGGGCAAGCCGCCGACGCCGGAGAAGGTCGTGCATATCGACGACATCGACGCACGCGCGCCGCAGACGTCGCTGGGGATGGCGGCGTTTCATCTCGATGCAGGGTACACGCCGCTGTTCCCGTTCGGTTTCGGCCTGTCGTACGCCGAGTTCGCATACGGCGATATTCGCGTCAGCGCTGACGAGATTCCGGTCGGAGGGACGATTACCGTAAGTGCCGACTTGACGAACCATGGCGACGTCGCTGCGGACGAGGTGGCACAGCTCTATGTTCGTGACCTCGTTGGCAACGTGACTCGCCCCGTCAGGGAGCTCAAGGGTTTTCGCAGGCTACGCGTGGCGCCGGGCGAGACGGTGACGGTGAGTTTCGAACTGCACACCGACGACCTCGCATTCTACGGTCGCGACAACACGCTCATGGTCGAGCCGGGCGATTTCCATGCCTGGGTTGGCGGCAGTTCTGACACCGGGCTGCGCACCGCATTCCGCGTTGTCGCCGGCGACTGAGTTCGGTACCGCACGATGAGCCCATCCTCCCGATATACGGCCACCATCGCGCTGTTCGTCGCGCTCGGCGGATTCCTCATGGGCTTCGACGCCTCGGTGATCTCAGGCGTCGTCGGCTTCATCGAAGTCGAGTTTTCACTGACCAAGATCCAGGTCGGATGGTCCGTGTCGTCGCTGGCCCTCACGGCAACGCTCGCGATGATGGTGTCCGGCCCCCTCAGCGATCGCATCGGGCGGCGCCCGGTGCTCAGGATCGCGGCAACGTTGTTCGCGGTATCCGCGATTGCGTCGGCGCTTGCGCCCAGCTTCTACTGGCTGGTCGTCGCGCGCATGCTGGGCGGTCTCGGTGTGGGCGCTGCGCTCATCATCGCCCCGATGTACATAGCCGAGATGGCGCCACCCGAATCCCGGGGGCGCCTCGTGTCGTTCAACCAGCTCAACATTGTCATCGGCATTTCGGTGGCGTTCTTCAGCAACTACCTCATTTTGACGCTGGGCGAATCCGGCGGTGCCTGGTCCGAGGCGCTGAGGCTCGGGGAATGGAACTGGCGCTGGATGCTCGGCATCGAGACGCTGCCGGCCGTGCTCTATCTCGTCGCTCTGCTGTTCGTGCCGGAAAGCCCGCGCTGGCTGGCGATGCGCGGGCGGGATGACGAGGCTGTCGCGGTTCTCGAGCGCGTCGACGGCAGCGAACAGGCGGCTGATGATCTTCGCGAGATCAAGGAAGCCATCGAGGCGGAGCGGGAGCTGGGCCGTGTCTCGCCCAGGACACTGTTGCATCCATCCCTGCGGCTGGTCATGACGATCGGCATCTCCGTCGGCATCCTGCAGCAGATTACCGGGATCAATGCGGTCTTCTTTTATGCGCCGATGATCTTCGAGCAGTCGGGCATCGGCACGAACGCGTCCTTCATGCAGGCCGTACTGGTCGGCCTCGTCAACCTGACGCTGACCGTCGTCGCCATGTTGCTGATCGACAGGATCGGACGCCGGCCGCTGCTCGGTTTCGGACTGACGGGCATCGCGGTCTGCATGTTGACGCTCGCCTGGGGCTTCGGGTCAGCGACCTACCGCCTGGACGAGGCCGCCATCAACGGATTGCCGTCCGGACTGGACCGGCAGCAGCTCGAACTGGTTGCCGACGTCACCTACGAGAGCGACACGGAATTTCGCGCGGCGCTGTTCGCCGCTGTCGGAGAAGACACCTACAAGCAGTTCGAATCGGAGCTCGTCAGTACCGCGATTACGATGAATCCCACGCTGATCCTGTTCGCAATTCTCGGGTTCGTTGCCAGTTTCGCGGTATCGATCGGGCCCATCATGTGGGTGCTGTTCTCGGAGCTCTTCCCCAACCGGGTGCGGGGCGTCGCGATATCATTCGTGGGCCTGATCAATTCGGCCGTTGCGTTTCTCGTCACGTTCATCTTCCCGTGGCAGCTGGAGACCCTCGGCAACGCAGGGACATTCCTGATCTACGGCCTGTTCGCTGTTGCCGGCCTCGTCTTCGTTATGCGCATCCTGCCGGAGACCAAAGGCCGCTCACTGGAAGAACTCGAGACGATTCTCGTCAGGGACTGAGATGAAATACCTGGCACCGATAGCGTTATTCGTACTAATCACAGCCTGTTCACCCGCGCCGGATTCCGCGGGTTCCTCGATCAAGGTCGAAATCGCGAAGACCTCGGTTGGTTACGTTCTTATGCGCGGAGGCGAACCTTACGTCGTCAAGGGCGCCGGCATGGGTATAGACGATATTGAGCGCTTCGCAGCACATGGCGGCAATTCGATTCGGACCTGGACCACCGTCAACGATGACCAGGATACGCGCGCCCTTCTGGATGCGGCGCACGTGCATGGCGTCACGGTTGCGCTGGGATTGTCCATGACGGCCGAGCGGCACGGCTTCGATTACGACGATCCGGACGCCGTTGCCTCGCAGCTGGCGTCCGTCCGGAAAGAGGTGCTCAGGTACAAGGACCACCCGGCATTGCTGTTCTGGCTGATCGGCAATGAGCTCAATCACAGCTACAGCAATCCCGCGGTATGGGACGCCGTCAACGACATCGCGGCGATGATCCGCGAACTGGATCCGGATCATCCGGTGACCACGCCGATAACGGGCTTCAAGCCGGTCGTCATCGCCGAGATCCAGGCGCGGGCGCCGGAGATCGACTTCATCAGTTTCCAGATGTACGGCAGTCTGTTCGGTCTTCCCGGGATGATCGCCGAGAGCGGTTTCAAAGAGCCGTTCATGATGACGGAGTGGGGCACGATCGGTTACTGGGAAATGGAAAATACGAGCTGGGGCGCCCCGACGGAATTAACGAGTTCCGAAAAGGCCGACGTGTACCTGCGGGCCCACAACGAAGTACTCGCACAATTCGACGGGCAATTGATCGGTTCGTATGCGTTTCTCTGGGGCCAGAAGCAGGAACGCACGCCGACCTGGTTCGGCATGCTAACAGAGGCCGGCGAGGAGACCGAAACCATCGACGCCATGCACCGCATCTGGACGGGCGCGTGGCCCGCGAACCGGACGCCGCGCGTCGAGTCGATTCAACTCGACGGCAAAAGCTACAAGGAAAGCGTCGTGCTGGAAGCGGGCAAGACCTACGATGCGGCGTTCGAGGTTTTCGACCATGAGGGCGACGCAGTCACCTTTCGCTGGGAGGTCAAGCCCGAGAGCGAATCTGAAAAGTCCGGCGGAGACCGCGAGGCCCCGCTGCCGACCCTGGAGGGCTTGCTGTCGGAGAGCGAGGCGGCGAGCACCAGGATCACTGCACCTGCGCCGGGCAAGTATCGACTGTTCGCCTATGCCTACGACGGCCAGGGTCATGCGGCGCACGCCAACATTCCGTTCCTGGTCGAGTGAAGCGCTGACAGGAATTTGTTCCGGACTCGCACGACAGCAGGAAACAGGATCAGTCCGGCGCCGGGCCCGTCGATTCCCTGATCTGTAACGCGGCGGGCACGATCTCGGTACCCAGCAGCGGCCGCTTGCCCCGAACAGAGGCAATCAGTGCCACGGCCGCGTATTCTGCCATTGCCGAGAGCGGTTGGTTTATCGTCGTGAGCGCCGGGTAAACCTGGCGGGCAAGTGCGATATCGTCGCAGCCTGCGACTGACAATTCCTCGGGCACTTTGATTCCCAGCCGGTCGGCCACGCGAATGACGCCGGCTGCCATGTCGTCGTTCGCCGCGAATATGGCCGTGGGGCGATGCTTGCGTTTCAGCAGCTGCATAGCGCACTCCTCGCCGGATCCGATCGAGTTGTTGCCTGCCGCTACGAGGCTTTCCGAAAACTTCAGGCCGCTCTGCTCCAGCCCGTCACGGTAACCGAGGTAGCGATTGCCGACCGCCTTGTGGCTCGGGTGACCCGTGATAAACGCAATCCGCGTATGCCCCAGCGATGCGAGGTATCGCGTCATCTCGGCGCTGATCTCCCGATCGTTTGTCACAACCGTCAGCTGTTTGCCGTTGCGCGTACCTGGCGACAGTCTAACCAGCGGGGTGCCCGTCGCTTCGATTGCGCGCACGATTTTCGGCATGTTGGACAGCGGCGCCGCCACGATGATGCCGGCCGGGCGGACCTGGTCGATCAGTTCGCGCAATTCCCTGCCGACGTGCGAATTGCGGTAATTGCAGGGGTGAATGAGTAGTTCGAAACCGGCCTTGCGGCAGGCCTTGAGCGCGCCCTGCTGCAAGCGGATGATGTAACCCGAACTCGGTACCTCGTAAGCGCTCGGGTCGTCGTATACCAGCACGATCAAGCGCGCGCGATGACTGGCAAGATTCTGGGCCGACGGGTTGGGGCGGTACTTGAGGTCCGCGATCGCCTTTTCGACCTTTTCCCGGGTGGATTCGCGCACGTTCGGCTCGCGGTTGACGACGCGCGATACGGTCTTGATCGATACGCCGGCCCGCGTGGCGACGTCGTCTATGGTCGGTCTTGGCATTGCATCGTGTTTGGCTAACCCCGGCGCTACCCTAGTGCCAGACAATCCGGCCTGTCAAAAAAATTGTCACCTGTTCCGAGGCTCATCGCCACGTCCACCTAGTCGCCGAACAACTTGTCGGCGCTCAGGATGACCGTAACTTTGCGAATCCCGCCGGTGCGTTCGAACACCTGGGCGCTCAGGTCCTGCGACAGCATGGCGTTCGGCAAGTCCGATATCTTGCCGTTATCAAACTCGATCCGGAGTCCGGGATCCGCCGCATCGTCGAGAACGTAGACGAACGGCAGCTGGCACCAGGTGAACGCGAGGCTGTTGGCCGGGAGTTCCAGCGACCGCCATTCCTTGT